>CAXSDA010000111.1:0-2112 GCA_964236515.1 uncultured Actinoplanes sp. | reverse complement strand
CCGAGGAAGTCACGACCGCAAGCCGGGACGCGGCGAACCGTTCGTCGGCCAGCCACTTCTGGAGCAGGACAAGTGCGTGCTGGACCACCTCGTGGATGGCCTCGGGAGTGTCCTGAGAGGAATCGAGGGTGACGGCGACCAGCGGCGGAACCGTCTCGAGCGAGTCCAGGTCGGTCACGAGGACCGGCGGCTCGGCCGCGGCCGGGGCGGGCACTGTCACCCAGTCCAGGTGGTAGAGCGGGTCGGCTTCCGGCCGGGGCTCGGTGATCGGCAGCGAGCGCATCACCAGGGCACCGGCCGTCAGCACGGGGACTCCGGCAGCGTCGGCGGCACCGATGCTGATCGTCTCGCCGTCCCGCTTGGTGATGCGGACGCGCAGCACCGAGGCTCCACCGGCGTGCAGAGCCACGTTGCCCCATGAGTAGGGCATGGGGGCGCTGCCCGGCTCGGTCTCGTCGGCGTAGGCCACGGCCACGGCGTGCAGGGCGGCGTCGAGTAGCGCCGGATGGATCCCGTAGGCGTCGGCCCCGGTGACCTGCTCCGGCAGGACGACCTCCGCGTACACGTCGTCATCGGCGCCGCGCCAGACGGCCCGCAGGCCCTGGAAGGCCGGACCGTAGGCGAAGACGCTCGCGCCGTCATAGAGGCCGTCGATGGTGACGGCCGCTGTCCCGGCGGGCGGCCAGGTGGTGGCGTGGAACATGCCCGGGACGTCGCCGGTGGTGAGCATTCCGGCCGCGTGGTGGGTCCACGGGCGGTCGGTGCCATCCGGGCGGCGGGAGTAGATGTCGACGCTGCGCAGGCCGTCGTCGTGGGGCAGGCCGAGCCGGATCTGAACGCTGCAGGCCTCCTCCTCGGTCAGTACCAGTGGCACGCTGAGGGTCAGTTCGTCCACCAGGTCGCAGCCGGCCCGGGCGCCGGCGTGCAGAGCCAGCTCGAGCAGAGCGGTGCCGGGCAGCAAGATCCGGCCGCCGACGACATGGTCGCGCAGCCACGGCTGGGTACGCGTGGAGAGCCGGCCCGTGAAGATCAGTTCGCCGGACTGGGCGAGTTCGACCGCCGCACCGAGCAGCGGATGGCCTGCCGCCAGCAGGCCGAGGGCGGCCGGGTCACCGCGGCGCGACGACGGCACGGGCCAGTACCAGTCGGGCTGGAACGCGTACGTCGGCAAGCCAACGCGGCGTCCGCCCGACCCGGCGAAGTAGGCAGGCCAATCGATCGTGACACCCCGCAGATGAAGCTCGGTCACAGCCGCCAGCACGGCGACCTGTTCACTGCGGTCTTCACGCAGAGCCGGTACCGCCCCGCCCCCGGTCATCGCGCTCAACACCCCATCCGGTCCAAGCTCCAACAACACCCCGACACCACACCTATCCACCGCATCCGCGAAACGAACCGTCTGCCGCGCATGCCGCACCCAATACTCCACCGAATTCACCGGCACACCCGTGTCCACCGTCGACACCAGACGCAACCGCGGCTCCCCGAAAGTCAACGTCTGCAACACCCCACGGAAATCGTCCAGCACCGGATCCATCAACGCCGAATGGAACGCGTGCGACACCCGCAACCGCTTCGCCCCCGGGAAACCCGCCGCCACCCCCATCGCCAACTCCTCCGGACCCGCGATCACCACCAACTCCGGACCATTGACCGCCGCGATCGACACCCCATCCACCAACGCCGCCGACACCCGCGCCTCAGACACCGGCAACGACACCATCACCCCACCCCCCGGCAGCGCCTCCATCAGCCGCCCCCGCGCCCCGATCAACGTGGCCGCGTCCGCCAACGACAACACCCCAGCCACATGCGCCGCCGCGACCTCACCAATGGAATGCCCAACCACCACATCCGGCCGCACACCCCACGACTCGAACAACCGGAACAACGCCACCTCCAACGCGAACAACGCCGGCTGAGCCACCCCCGTACGCCGCAACACCTCCGAATCATCACCCCACACCACCGCCCGCAACGACAGACCCAACGCCTCCTCCACCGCATCCCACACAGCAGCGAACACCGGAAACCGCCGATAAAGATCCGCCCCCATCCCCAACCGCTGCGAACCCTGACCCGCGAACAACACCCCCACCCGGGCGACGGAGC
>CAXSDA010000110.1:0-2522 GCA_964236515.1 uncultured Actinoplanes sp. | reverse complement strand
CCGACCAAGTACGCCGTGGTTAGGTCCGCGAAGGACAGGTTTGCGCCGCGCAGGTCCGTGTCGCCTAAGTTTGCGCCGCTCAAGGCGGCGTCAGAGCCTAGTTCGCCACCGCCCAGAACGGCGTGGCTGAGATTAGCTCGGGACAGGTCGACTCGGCCTTCACCGTCACGGGACTCCTCGCGTGTCGTGTGAGGTCTCACGAGATGCTTGACGGTTTGGTCGCTGGAGATCGTTGACAGTCTCAGGACATCGTTGACGGGTCGGGATCAGATCCGTGGTGCGTGGATTTTCGCTTTCCAGCGAGTGACTGGGTGCTGGCTGGTGCGGGGATGGATGCAGAGTTCAGCGCCTTCGAGGGTGACCCGGAAGTGGGTGTCCTCGACATGGATCGTGACGATGCTGCCGGCATAGGTGCGTCCGATCCGCAGGGTTTGCCGGGCGACCATGACCTTCCCGTCTGCGGGGACCTTGCGTTGGACGCTGACCGGGCCGGAGGCTGCTGCCGGGAGTGCGGTAGTGGTCAGCCGTGCGCCGCGGAGGCCGGTGCGCTGGTCGGCGGGGATCGGCGCGGGAAGGGTTTTGACCAGGCGGCCGTCGTGGACGACGTGCATCAGGTGGCCGTCGAGACGCAGGGTGATCTTGCGGCGGTGCAGGTCCGCGCCGAGTCGTAGCCGGGTGCCGGCGAGGCTGGTGTAGCCGTCGTTGTCGACGATGCGGTCGACCTCGACCACCGCCCCGGCGGGCAGCGCGACTGTGGAGGTCAGGGCCGGGGCGGCCGCAGGCGCGAGTCCGGCGGATTGTGCGCCACGCATCCGCAGTTCGTGCAGGTCGTCGGCGGTCAGGTTCGACGGCAGGGTCTTGATGAGTTCGCCGTCGATGAGGATGTGGACGGTGTTCTCGTCGGCCCAGACATGCGCTGGCTGACCACCGCGGGCGGCGCCCATCTTGATGCGCTGCGCGCGTGGCAGGACGCTGAGCAGGCCGCCGGCTGCGATGACGGTGTCGAACTCGACGGCCGGCGCAGAGGCCGGCAGCAGAATCGACGGCGTGCTCGTGGCCTGTGTTGAGATGCCGAGCTCCGCCGCAGCCGATCCGCCCGGCGGCGGGGACACGACGACGGCCGGGTTCGGTTCAGCGCCGGTGTTGGGCCTGAACAGGCTAGCCGGGGTGGCCATGTCCAGTGCCTGGTGCGGGCGTTCGTGGTTGTAGGCGTGCACCCAGCCGCTGATCGCCGTCTGCGCGGTGGGTAAGTCGGCAAACGGGCCGGCCACGTCCAGCAGTTCCCGGCGCAGAGTGCGGTGCCAGCGTTCGATCTTCCCGGTCGTGGTCGGTGAGTAGGGGCGGGTGAGCTTGCCGGTAATGCCGTTCTCCCGGCACACCCGCTCGAACAGCACCTCCGCCGGGCGTCCCTTAGTGAACCGGCCGGTGAACTGCTTGCCGTTGTCGGTGAGGACCTCGGCCGGTACCCCGTGCACGCGCATCGCCGCGAGGAACGCGTCGGCGACGGCCCGGCCGGACGGCACCGCCAGCACGGTGGCGATCACCACGAACCGGGAGTGGTCGTCGATGCCGGTCAGCATCTTGCACTCGCGGCCATCGGCCAGGTAGATCCCGCCGACCAGGTCCAGCTGCCACAGGTGCATCGGCGCCTCGCGTTGCCACCGCTTGTACTTGCGGCGATGCTGCTGCTCCTGCGCGACGACCAGGCCGTTGCGTTCCAGGATGCGGTGCACCGTGGCCCGCGACGGTGCCGCCGCGCCGGCCCGGTCGAGTTCGAACGCGATCCGCCGGGCACCCCACCGCGGATGCGTCCGGCGCATCTCACACACCAGAGCCTCGACCTCGGCCGGGATGCGGCCCGGGCTGGTCTTCGGCCGCCGGGAGACCTCACGCAACCCATCGACGCCGGCCGCGTCGTACTTGGCCTTCCACGAATAGACCGCCTGCCGGGACACCCCGTACCGCAACGCCACTTCGCTGACCCGCGAGCCGCCAAGCACCTCAAGGACCGCCCGGTACCGCTGCTCGACCAACCAGTCCCGCTGACTCTGATCCACACCCGACACAGCCAGAAATGATCAACAACAGCCCGGCGCCGTGTCAACCAAGTCCCGAGAACAAAATGTCATCGATGTCCTGAGCCGTTACACGACACTCGCGGCGTGCAAGCACGGTTAAGGCCGTCTGGATGTCGACAGGCCTGTCGGCCGGTTCCCCACTGGAGGTGCCGTTCTGAGTACGGGGCGCTGGGGCGTGGACGCGGATGAAAGCGCTGAGGATCTCGACTACAGCCGCTTGGTCCTTGCTGGAGTCGCGCATGATGCGCTGCAAGGCGTAGATCGCTCCGAGCCGGACGTCGATCGCCTGCGAACCGGACTCGCCAAGTTGTTCAACGGCCTTGGTGAAACGGTCGGCGATCTGCCCCTGCAGGCTAACTGTTGCTGGTCGCGGTTGTAGTTGTTCGTCACTATCAGGCCAGCCCCGACCGTAAAGACTGACAGCAGACTGGCTATCGCGGTTGC
>CAXSDA010000109.1:0-2644 GCA_964236515.1 uncultured Actinoplanes sp. | reverse complement strand
CACGCCGGGATCTGAGGGAGCCGGAGGGTGAAATCCCTCCGGCTACCCGACCCTGGGTGCCCCGGGTAAGCATCGGTGATCTCTACCGCCGGATGGCCGCTGAGCATGACATGACGGCGTTGCAGTTCAACTTGCATTCGGAGCTTGACGACAAGGTTGACCATTCATCGACCAGCTGCAGCACGATATCGCGGCCTCCGGCGAGCGGCTGGTCGTCGACAGCCCGCTGGCCTGGCACATCTTCAGTGACGCGCTCAAGGTGCACCTCATCACCGATCCGTTGGTGGCGGCCCGGCGGGTGCTCGGCCGGCCCGGCAACTCGGTCGAGAATCGCCGCAGCATCGAGCCGGCCCTTCACGAACTCGCCGGCCGCAGCGAGAGCGAACGGCAGCGGTTTCTCTCCCGGTACGGCGTCGACAAGACCCGCCTGCACCACGACAACCTGGTCTGCGACACCACGCGGGCGAAGCCGGAGCAGGTCGTCGCTCGGATCATCGAGGCGCTTGAGAGGCACAATGGCGCCCCGTCAGCACCGATGTGCCACCTCGATCCCAGTCGCGTGCGCCGGACTGCGGCGACGGAGGAGGACGGTGGGATCGTCGTGCGCTTCCAGGGCTCGGACTTTTATCGCCCTTCGCGGAGGCCGCCAGCTGAGCGCCGCGGTCGGCTGGGGTTGCCACAGCGTCAGCGCATGTTCAGCAACCGCTCGGATGGGGGCGCTGTCGACGACGGTGCGGGACTCGGTCACGCCGAAGGCGGACCAGGCGATCACGAACGTTACCGGCCCGTCTGGAGGTAGCGGGGACACCCAGAATGTGTGATCTACCATAGTGTCGCTGCCTCCGCCGCCGCCCTGGCGCAGCACGAGCCGCTGGTCGATGTTGCCGGGGCCACCGCCGATCAGCGCCGGCCGGGTTCAGCCCGGCGCCCCGATCGAGGTCGAGCGGACCATCAACGCCACCGGCCTGCTCGCCCTGGCCGGACGGCAACACCCGGCCGGGTTCCACCTCGCTGGGCAACGCGTCACCGTCCGCCTCGACCATCGGGTAATGCACCTGCTCGGCCCCGACCGGACCGTGCTGAGATCCTTGCCGAACCCGCTCACCGCGGCTGAGGTTTCCCGGATTCGTGACGGCCGCCCGGGCGGCCCGGCCCCGGTCCCCGCCGCCGACGTCCTACGGGTCGATCGGCGAGTCAGCTGCCGCGGCAGCATCAGCATCGCCGGGCAGAAGATCCGGTCGGGATCGGCCACGCCGGACAAACGGTCACCGTCGAACCCGCCGACACCACCTTCCGGGTCCATGACGGTGACCAACTGCTGGTCGAGGTCCTGCGCACCACCACGAAACAGATCGCCCGGTTCAAAGCACGTAAGCCCGAACCGCCACACCGACTTCCATCGTCCAGCGAGGCTCCGGGTGACGCCAGACCGATCTAAACAGCTAACAGGCCGGGCGTAGAGAAGGGCCGCTGGGCGCTAACCATGCTCCCGACCCGGCAAGGGTGCCCCGCGAAGGAACGCCTCGTATGCCTCACGGACGTCATCATCGATCTCCGGTCGAATATTGCTATAGCGGGTGTCGGCCTGATCACGATGCGGCCCTGAGAGCCAGTATTCCTCGCGAGTTTCTGCGTCATAGAAGTTGGCGTCGAACATCCCTGGCCAGCGGCGAAGGGTCTTGCCATGCCAGTAGGCCGTCTTCCAGCTCTTGTTGAAGCGCACACGGCTGATCCAAGCCGGGCCTCTGTCGGTGTTGTGACCAGTCTTCAACTGTACGAACATCACCCGCTCGGCCATGAGCAACATCGTCCAACGGACCGCCTCCCCGGTGCACCGCAATTACGCACACCGCGATGTGTGGGTTCCAGCGAATTCAACAGCTCGAGCGACCCGAACCGCTGCGCGGCCAACGATGCCCTACGGCCTCGATGTCACGGGTTCACTCGACCGTGAAGCCTGGGGCTGATCGCCGGTCCGGCGACGCAAGTCTCTCTGATCTCCTGGGCGCAGCTAACGTTAGGAGAGCAGAAACTTCTAGCCGGACGTGTGACCCACGTCCCGAGACAGATCTGTCACGGACGCCCTGAGACTCGACAGTCCTGAGGTGTCAGACGAGGACGAGGACTGTCGTGTCTCAGCACCTGCGTGACCGGCAGGCGGTGCGCTGCTGCGCCTGCTCGACACCGTTGTCGATCTGCTCGATGTCCTTGTGTCCGGTGCGCTCGTCGATCTACTCGCCAGCCTTGTCCAAGCCGGCGTCGACCTACTCGTCGTGCTGGTCGGTGGCTCGTCCGCGACTTTCGGGTTCTGTCCCTTGAAGCGTGGTTGATCTTCGGGTCCAGTAGGTGGGTGAGGCGACCGGGTACCTACACGTCATACACATAGAGCATCGTCTGCGCTAACTGAAGTGAAGTGCTCCAATCCTGCTAAGAGGGCATCTGATCCTCTAAGTGAGTGTTTGAGAAGTCCTCATGTGGACGGTGTGGCGTCGTGACGGTGGTGGTCGGGTCGGGCAAGGTGGCGCGGTGTCTTCGCGCCGTGGCTACCCGTCTGATCTGACTGACGCCCAGTGGGACCTGGTCAGGGACCTCCACCCCGAGCGCGGCGCCGGTGGTGGCCGGGGTACGGCTGCGGGCCGGACGC
>CAXSDA010000108.1:1631-3214 GCA_964236515.1 uncultured Actinoplanes sp. | reverse complement strand
CACCTTCACCGTCACGGCCTCCGGCCGGAAGGTGGTCGTCGCCGGGTGACACCGCGCGCAGAAATTCACGCTTGACGTCTCTTAGGCGCGGTCTGCTACGCCGAAGGCTTGTATGCGGCGATCCGAAATCCCGCCAACCACGATGTACTAGATGAACTGCCGCCCGACGAGGCGCTCGAGCAGTTGGCTGCGTTCTCGGTTCTGGCCCGATGGGTGGATCGAGCCGCGGTCGTCGAAGCGACCTGACCAGCGTCGACTGCAGCGGCGGTGGCAACGGTGACGCCTCGGACGTCCCCATACTTCCGCCCGGCTGCTCAGCCGAACCACTTCCGCCACTGGTCGTCGGCGGTGGGGTGGTTCAGTACCCGATCCCCGCCGATTCGATCTCAGTTGTTGGAGGCGAAGGACACCTTACCAAACTTGGTGTCCTCGCAATCGCGATCGTCTTCCTAGTATTGATGGTATGGTTGTTCCTATTTGCCCGCGCCAATTCGATACGGCGTATGGCGGACCGAGGTGGCGAGGGGATCGACATCTTGTTGGCCAGCGTGACCGCCAGCGCAGGAATCGGCTTAATCGTATGGTGAATGCTGTTGAACCGCGCCGAGCTCACCGGCCGGGCCGAGCAACTTTCCGCTATATGCACAGCGTTGTCCTCTCAAGAGCACGCCGGTCCGCCGGTGGTGGGTGTGGAGAGACGGGCCGGCAGCGGCAAGACTGCCCTAGCGGTCACCGCCGCCCACGCCGTGCGGGATCTGTTCCCCGACGGCCAGCTCTACGCCGCCCTGCACGGCAGCGAACCCGACCGGTTCAGCCCGCCGGAGCGCCTGCGAAAAGGCGAAGACACAGGACGCTTCAACGAGTTGGGTCTTGTCCTGGCGTCTGCCGGCATCGTCGGAGTCACGTACGGACTGGCGGAGCTCGGCTTAGCAGGAAGGCTCAACGCAGCCGCAGCCGCAGCCGCAGCCGCAGCCGCAGCCGCAGCCGCAGCCGTCGGACTCGTGTTCGGGCTGCTCGCTCTGGCCGGCTTCGTCGCCCACGCGCTCCACTCAGAGCCGCCATTACTCGACGTACGGCTCTCCGCCAGCCGAACGTTCACCGCTGCTTCGATCGCCACATTTACTCTCGGCCCGGCGAACTGGGGCCGTGATCATCGCCGGGCTACTGGTCGCACCTACCGCGATCGGCGCCCTGCTCTCCGGCACCCTTCACCGATCGGTTCGACGCAGGAATCACCTCGTTACGGGAGCGACCGTCCTCGCCGTCGTGACCGTTCCGTTCCTGTTCCTCACCCCGACGACGTACTGGCTGCTCTGCATCGTCATGATCGTCCGCGTTATCGGATTCGGCCTCTCAATCATCCCGACAATGACCGCCGTACGCTCATCGCCGGAACCATGCGATCGCTCGCCGGAACGGCTAAGCAGTTCTCGGTCCTGGACTGCCTGGCGCGCCGGGAGCACACCGTGGTGAGCAAGGCCGAGATTCTGGACGAGGTCTGGGATGCGGCCTACGACGGCGACCTGAACATCATCGAGGTCTACATCCGGCGCAACGACGCTCAGCCCACTGAACGCTCGCCT
>CAXSDA010000108.1:0-1531 GCA_964236515.1 uncultured Actinoplanes sp. | reverse complement strand
ACGGCCAACTGAGGCAGAGCATAGCTCCCCTACGGCCAACTGAGGCAGAGCATAGCTCCCCTACGGCCAACTGAGGCAGAGCATAGACAGCACGCTGGTGGCGCTGGGTGTCAGCCGACCAACCGTTTCGCGGCAATCGATTCGCGTGTGCAATCCCCCATCCAGGACGCTTCGCTGAGGTCACGCCGTGGCGCTACATTGGTGATCTTCACATGACGCTGTCCCGCTGAGTATCATTTGCGCCGCGCGAGCGGCACAACGACTCCGGACGGCTGCGTCAAACCCCGCGGAGGAACTCATGGATTCGTACACCATCACGATCGCCCCGAACGACGACAGCGGCGCCGCGACCCGACTGGTGGTCGAGACCTCCAGCGATCAGGTTCGGATCACCGATGTACACCTACACGCCCCGCAAGGACTTTCCAGTGGCCACATCCCGAGTGTCGACTTTGACCTACTCCTGCAAGCGGTGACCGGCACGGGCACTGCGTCGACCGGCCAGAGTGCTGCCGCCACGACCGCACTCAACGCACCTCACGACACGCCCGCCCTCGAAGCAGGCACCACCGCCGAACCCGTCAAACAACCGATTACGCCGTCAACGCCCGCGGGCCGCGCACGGAAATCCGCGCGACGGGCTGCGACGACACCGACGCCACGCCACGCACGCGCGCGCACCCCCAAGGGGGCACCCCGCGAAACGACCACAGCGCCGCAGCGAGCGACGCGAACCGCCAAGCAGACCCCGGCTAAAACCACGGGCAAGACCGTAACGGCGAAAACCTTATCCGCGCCGGAGACCAGCAAACGCGCCAAAGCTCCGGCGAAGCGCCAGACACCCGCGAAACGCACCCGTACGGCCAAAACCACTGCGGGGCCTGCCAGCGGCGGCGGACGCGTCTATCGGCGCACCCCCGACGACCTTGCGGCGATCTTCGAACAGGTCGGCACAGTGGCAGGTGTCGCCGCGCACTACGAGGTACCCCGCTACACCGCCCAAGGATGGGTCGGCCGGCTACGCGCCACGTCATAGCACAGTCAGCCCCGCTCGAAACGCCATCCAACTACGGGATGGCGGTGCAGCCCTCTTCGCCGCCGTCGGACCATGTGACCGGCGACGGCAACCAATGTGCGATCTTCGGCTCGTCGCCTGACCACGATGGTCAGACCCGACGACGGAAGGAACAGTCTTTCTTATGGCTATCTCCGCGAACCTCGACAGAGTCCTCGACAAAGCCTCCGAATCCAGCACGCTGGCCGAACTCGTCGACGCACCGGTGCCCGCGCTCGCCGGGGGTCAGCGAGGCCGACGCCGAATCGTTAAAAAGGGCCTCCAACATCAAGACGATCAGTGACCTCGTGAGCAACAAGTACGTCCGCGCGGCGACCGCGATCGTCGAGATCGCTGCAATCGCCAAGTGGACGTCACTCGCTTCCCGAGCTCTACCTGACAGGATCTCGCAGCCGGTGTAGCGGGCGAATTCAGTCGGTCGTAGCATTTGATCTTCGTGGTTCGGTGGGACAGGAT
>CAXSDA010000107.1:0-3224 GCA_964236515.1 uncultured Actinoplanes sp. | reverse complement strand
GCGGCCACGAACGCCGGTCCGAGCGCGGTCGCCATCCGCAGGCGGACCGGCCGGCGGTGCGGGAAAGCACCGGCCGGCCGGTAGACGACGGGCATCGGTGTCTGCGTCATGCGAGGCGTTCTCCTTCCCGGCCGGAGCCGGGCCCGCCGTGGCGGTGGGCCCGGCTGATCACTCAGGAACTGGTGTTGAGGTCGCCGTTGACGCCGAGCGGGTAGAAGCCGCCCCGGTCCGTACTCGCCGGGTTGAGGTAGACGATGTTCAGGACCTTGTCGTACGACCGGCTGAAGGTGATGCCGTTGCGGTCGGTCGGGGTGATGTTGGCCTGCCCACGGGAGTTGATGATTCCCTGGTCGTCGACCGTCCCGCCGTCGAGCGAGTCGCGGGCCGCGGACAGCTTGGCGACCTGCGGCGCCAGGCCCATCTCGAGTAGCGACGTGCGGATCGTGGCCGCGTGGTACGCCTCGACCGAGAGGATGCCGGCGGCCGCCTCCAGGTAGGTGCTGTTGGTGATCAGCGGCGCCGCGCCCTTGTACGCGGTCACGCCGACGTCCTCGAACAGGAAGGCGGCAAGCAGGAAGTTGTTCTCGTTGGCGTACGGGTCGAAGGTCTGCTTCGAGCCGATTAGGCCGGCCGCCCGGGCGGCGGCGGTGAAGCTGTTCCGGATGTCGATCGCGGGCCGGGCCACGGCAGTACCGCCGAGCGCGCTGCGCAGGAACTTCACGTGGGCCAGTTCGTCACCGGCGATCTCCGAGGCGTACTGCTTGATCCGCTTGGTCTTGAACGCGACCGCTCTGCCGCCGGTGACGCCACCGAGGTGGCCGGTGCCGTGGATGAGGTCGCTGGCGAGGCCTTGACCGGTCACGGCGTGCAGGTAGAACTCGGCCTCGAGGTATTCCAGGTTGAGGGCGAAGTTCAATACCGAGCCGTCGCTGGGGCCGGTCGCCGGGACGGCGAGGGCCGCCCCGGTCGGCAGCATGCTGGCGCCGACGATGCCGAGCCCGAGGGCGCCGGCACTCTGCAGGAAGCGGCGCCGGTCCTCGGGGTTCTCGGCGCTGCGGTCGATCATGTCCTTGATGAGCTTCTTTCCGAACACGTGGTACTCCTCAGGGTTGATACCGACGCCTGCGCTGCGCAGGACGTGAGCGTGGTGGTGGGACTGGAGGGCGGAGAGTTCGTCGTCGAGAACTCGGCGCGGGCGTTGAGCGCCTTCCGCCGGTCGTGCACGACGGCGACGATCAGGGTTGCGCCGTGGAGCAGCGCGAGCGGCGCGAACGGGTTCTGGCTGGGAGTGGTGGCGGCCAAGACGATGCCGAGAGGATGAACCGGCTCCATCTCCGCAATTGGCGGGCCGGCAGAACCCCGGCCAGATTAAGCATCACCACCAGCAACGAAATTCGAACGAGACACCGAAGACCAGGACCATGGCCGGTAAAATTTAACAACAGCGACACTCCACCGGTCGTGAATCCCAGGAGGAATTGCAGGCCACGAAAGCGTTTCTCAGGCGGAAGTTCCGCCCACGCCGAACATAACAGCGAAACTATGACCAACCCGGACGTATACCAGTGCTCGTGACGCAATTGAACGCGTGTGGTGAAACACCACAGTTGATCCGGCCAGACCGGAGACATACAGCTGCAGGCCGGCCCTGGGAGCGTTCTCGACCGGCGTGACCGGCGTCGTCGGTTCGTGGTGCATGCCGGTCGGTTCGGTCTTCACGATGCGGGCGGACCGGCCGAGCGAACGGGCGGCCTCGGCAATTTCTTCGCTCCGGACAACGGAACGAAGAATGCTGCGATGATCAGGTTGTGCCATGGTCCGAGCGCGACCATGTGACAACCTCCGATCGTCGCGCGGTGATGTCGTCTTTCATTTCGACTGACGGAGCAAAGCGGATTGGTGACCGGCCCAGATATTGATCAGGCCGGAATTCGACGCCCGGAACTCGTCAACGACTAATCTTTCGGTGCCGTGTTCGAGGCCCTGTCCGAATTGCGAGTGGTCCAGGAAAACTCGTCGACATCGCCGTTGCCATCGCGCGCAGAGTCCACCGGGTGTGCAGGCGCGGCCCGTCCGCCGGCACCACGGAGCCGACGGCGAAGGTGCAGCCGCCGGGCGGATCGCTGAAGCACACCACCCTGAAGCGGAACGCCCGTGGTCCAGCCCGGCGGCACCGGCATCCAGAACCCGCCGGGTCGGCCCGCGTCCGCCGGCCGGGAGGGCCGCGCTGGTCGTGGCATCCGCCGGCCGTTGCGGTTTGGCTCCGGCGCTGGGTCCGGGGGCGAGGGCCGGTCGGTGGAGGCCGGTGACGAACCGCGCGTGGTCAGCACTCTCAGCATGATCTCGACAGGCCATGGAAGAAGAACGCCCGGGATCCCACACCAGTAGGCGGGCGATGACCGGGTGCTGCGGGCCGGGGTGCCGCGACGAATCGATGGAGTCGCTCACCACGGCCGCCGAGGCTCCGGCCACGGACTCGCGGGACAGCGGTCGCCTGCCTTCCACTGCGCGATGTAGAGGGTCGCCCCAGCGACCACAGGTCGGGGGCCGTCGGGGTCGCGGAACCAGGCGACGCGCCCGCCGCCGGCCCGAGGGGTGATCCCCTGAAGATCGTGCTCGAGCTGATCGTACCGGGCAAACTCGACGCCGACTTCGGTCAGCTCGGCCACGACCCGGTCGATGTCGTCGACGTACCACGTCACGGTGGTCGGCGGCCTGTTGGCCGGGAGCGTCAGCTACCGGGCTTCCGGCTGTTCTTCCTCACCGGCCCGATCGACGTGCTGCTGAAGCGACGCTGGCCCGAGGCCTGAGGCCGCAACGGACGGCGGCGGGGACCGCTCGCGGGCGGAGTGACATCGGCCGGCTCCGCGGCCGGTGCGGGGCCGGGCTCGGCGGCGGGCGGCTGCTCGTTGAACAGGTGGTCCTGGATCAGGCGGCGCGGGTGCATCGCCCGGAGGTCCAGGTCGGCCAGGTCGGGTCCCAGATCCTTCTTGAACTCGCCGACGGTGCTGGTGGCCATCGCGCGGAGTTGCCGGATCACCCGGGCGGCGTCCGCGGCGGCCTTGGGCAGTTTGTCCGGGCCGAAGATCAGCAGACCGAACAGTGCGAGGACGGCGATCTCGCCGAATCCGAAGTTCGAGAACATGACGTACGTCCTAACCGGAGGGTCGGTCAACGGAGTTGTTGCCCGAGGAGCAGCAGGTTGAGGCCGGTGAGCAGAGCCA
>CAXSDA010000106.1:0-3843 GCA_964236515.1 uncultured Actinoplanes sp. | reverse complement strand
TTCTCATCCCCCGCCACGATGAGCCGAAGGCTCATGACCTATACACCTCTTGCATCCCGGCTAAGTGAGCACACAGAACCGTCGCAGTCTTCGCTCGATCGTGAGCGGCGAGAGGTGACCTCCCCCCATTGGTTCGGGTGTGACGATGAGCATCCACAAGCTGACCGCGGGGTCGGGGTATGACTACCTGACCCGGCAGGTTGCGGCGATGGATGCCACCGACAAGGGTCATGTCGGCCTGGCCAGCTATTACACCGAGAAGGGTGAAACCCCCGGCGTCTGGACGGGGTCAGGGATGGCCGGCATCGACGGCCTGAACGCCGGAGACGTCGTCACCGCCGAACAGATGCAGGCACTGTCCGGGGCCGGACTGCACCCCCTGGCAGCCGAGCGTGCCGCGGTCTTGGACCAGCGGATCGGGCAACCGCACATGACGAGCCCAATGGCCGCGGAGTATGCGGCGGCGACCCGGCTGGGGGCGCCGTTCAAGGTCTACGACCACGACGTCAGCGGCTTCCGGGTCGAGGTCGCTAAGCGGCTGGAGGCGATCAACGCGGCCGCCGGACTCCCCCGGGACTGGCCAGTTCCCGCGGCGCAACGAGCCCAGGTACGCACCGAGGTGGCGCGCGAACTGTTCGTCACCGAGCACGGTCGAGAACCGACTGATGCCCGTGAGCTCGCCGCCGTGATCGCCAAGCATTCGCGGGCGAAGACCACCGCGGTCGCCGGGTATGACCTGACGTTCTCCCCGGTCAAGAGTGTCTCCACGCTGTGGGCGGTCGCCGACCCGGCGACCGCCGCGGTCATTGATCGGGCCCATCAGGCCGCCATCAAGGATGCCCTCACGTTTCTTGAGCAGCGTGCTTTGTTCACGCGACTCGGCACCAACGGTGTGCGGCAGGTTGACGTCCGCGGGTTGGTGGCCACGGCGTTCACCCACCGCGACTCCCGCGCCGGCGACCCCGATTTACACACCCATGTCGCGGTCGCGAACAAGGTCCAGACCATTGATGGGAAGTGGCGGGCGATTGACGGGCGGGTGCTGTTCAAGGCCACGATCGCCGCCTCGGAGACCTACAACACCGCCGTCGAACAGCACCTCATCGACGCCCTGGGGGTCCGGTTCGCGGAACGCGCCCCTGTGGGGGCGGACCGGGACGGGCGTAAGCGGCCGGTCCGGGAGATTGTCGGCGTCGACCCGCGTTTGAATCAGCGGTTCTCCAAGCGCCGGGTCAGCGTGGAGGCCCGCCGCAGCGTGCTCGCCACTCAGTTCCAGACCACCCATGGGCGTCCCCCGACCCCGGTCGAGACCCTGCACCTGGCGCAGCAAGCCACCCTGGAAACCCGAGACGCGAAACACGAACCCCGATCACTGGCCGAGCAACGAACTGCCTGGCACACCGAGGCAATAGTTGCGCTGGGCGGCGGCCAGGTCGGCGCACACCAACTCCAGCAGATGGTGCACAGCGCCCTCCACCCCGTTGATACCCATCCCATCGACCAGCGGGCGGCCATATGGTCACGGTCTGGTTCGGTGGTCGACCCGCACTGGTCTACTGGAGCCGCTGACCGGGTGGTGTCGGCGATTGAGGGCAGCCGGGCGACCTGGCAGTACTGGCACGTCTACGCCGAGGCGCAACGCCAGGTCCGCACCGGCATCGGGTCCGGACAGGTGCCCGTAGACCAAGGCTCCGCGGTGGTCGACATGCTCGTCGCCGAGGTCCTCGACACCCGAAGCTTAAGCCTCGCCAGTGCCTCCACTCAGCACCCCGGCACGTCCCTCAACGTCCCCAGCTCTGGGGCGGTCGACTCGACGAGGGAGCCGACCAGGGAACTGACGGAACCGACTGAGCCAGCCGAGTTGAGGCGGCTGGACGGGGCCTCGGTTTACACGGTGGCAGGTGGCGAGCTGTTCACCTCGACGAAGGTGATCGCCGCCGAACAGCGGCTGGTCGCGGCCGCCGGCCGCTACGACGGGCACACGGTAGCGGGCTCGTGTGTCGACCTGGCGCTGCTGGAATCAACCGCCAACGGCGTCCCCCTCAACCCCGGACAGGCCTCATTGGTCCGTGAAATGGCCACCTCCGGCGCCCGCGTCCAGCTGGCGATCGCACCGGCCGGCTCCGGTAAGACCACCGCGATGCGCACCCTCGCGGCCGCCTGGACTGAGGGCGGCGGCACAGTCCTCGGGCTCGCACCCTCCGCGGCCGCCGCCGACGCCCTCGGCCACGCCATCAACCAGCCCATGAGCTCCCCCACCGGCCAAGCCGACCGACCCGCCCCCACCTCTTCCGGCACCCATACCGACACGTTGGCGAAGCTGACGCACTCACTCGCCAACGGAGGCAGCGGCGGCAAGAGACCGGACTGGGTGGCGGCCATCGGCCCGTCCACGCTCGTGGTCATCGACGAGGCCGGAATGGCCGACACCCTGTCGCTGGACACCGCAGTCACCTGCATCCTGAATCAGGGTGGCAGCGTCCGACTCGTCGGCGATGACCAGCAGCTCGCCGCGATCGGCGCCGGCGGGGTCCTCCGCGACATCCGCGCCGAACATGGCGCCTTGGCGCTGTCCGAGCTGGTCCGGTTCACCGACCCCGCCGAAGGCGCCGCCTCCCTGGTCCTCCGCGACGGCCGCCCTGAGGCCCTCGGGTTCTACCTCGACCACCAACGCGTCCACGTCGGCGACCTCCCCACCCTCACCGACGACGTCTTCTCCGCCTGGCAAGCCGACCGCACGGCCGGCCTGGACTCCCTCATGCTGGCCCCCACAAAGGAACTGGTCGCCCAGCTCAACCAGCAGGCCCGAGCCCACCGCCTCGCCACCTCACAGGCGTCCGGGGCTCGAGGAGACGATGCCGACCCGGGCATCCCACCTGGCGTCAAGCCCGTTCAAGGCTCAGGCGTCGATCCGGTCGTGCAGCTCGAGGTGCAACTCGGTGACGGCAACCGAGCCAGCGTCGGGGACCTGATCATCACCCGCACCAACGACCGCACCCTGCGCACGACGCCGACCGACTGGGTCAAGAACGGTGACCGGTGGCATCTCCGGGAGGTCCACCCCGGCGGCGACCTCACCGTCCAACACGCCCAGCCGTCCAACGGCGCCGGGCGTAGCCGCATCGTGCGGTTGCCGGCCGCGTACGTGCAGGCCTCGGTCGACCTCGGATACGCCTGCACTGTGCACACCGCGCAAGGAGTCACCGCGGACACCGTGCACGGCCTCGCCACCGGCGCCGAGTCACGCCAGCAGCTCTACACGATGCTCACCCGCGGCCGCTCCGCGAACCACGTCTACCTCCAAGTCGTCGGCGACGGCGACCCCCACAGCGTCATCGCCCCCGACATGGTCCACCCCCGCACCGCCACCGACATCCTTGCCACGATCCTCGCCTACGACGACGCCCCACGATCGGCGACCAGCCTGCTCCGCGACCAGACCAGCCCCACCACCCGGCTCGGACACGCCACCGCCCGCTACCTCGACAGCCTCCACGTCGCCGCCGAACACTTCTGCCGACGTCAGGTCCGCCCCGACGGCGGCGGCGGCGGCGGCCAAGTCAACGTGGTCGAGGCCCTCGACGCGGCGGCCGACCAGCTGGTTCCGGGGCTCCGCGACGAAGCGGCCTGGCCGGCGCTGCGCGCTCACCTGCTCCTGCTGGGCGCGCACGGTGAGGACCCGGCCGGCGCGCTCCGGGTGGCTGTCGGCGCCCGCGAGCTGGACAGCGCCGGGGACCGGGCCGCGGTGCTCGACTGGCGCCTGGGCACCTCCGGGCTCCGTGGCCACTACGGGAACGCGGGTGCTGGGCCGTTGCCGTGGCTGCCCGCCATCCCGCAAGCCCT
>CAXSDA010000105.1:0-4394 GCA_964236515.1 uncultured Actinoplanes sp. | reverse complement strand
CTCCGAGCGGACGACGGGATTCGAACCCGCGACCCTCACCTTGGCAAGGTGATGCGCTACCAGCTGCGCTACGTCCGCTTGTCTCCCGGAAACGTTCCCGGCGACGGATAGGAACTCTAGCCGGTCGTCCATCGCCATGCCAAACCGGGGTCCCTCGGGCGGGTTGCCGCTGAGGTTGTCCACAGGGCCGGAAAGCAGGAGGCGAACTCCGCCCCTACCCGGTTGGATAGGTCCATGCAGATCCGACAGATCAGCGCCGACGAGCGGGCCGAGGTCGTCTTCCCGCTCACGACGTATGCCTTCATGCGGTCGCCCTGGCCCGATGACCAGGTCGAGGAGTTCCGGCGCCGGGCTTCGTCGTTCGCCAGCGCCAGCACACTGGTGGCGGAGGAGGACGGCCAGGCGCTGGCCTGCGTGACGGGGTTGCCGATGCGGCAGAACGTGCGGGGGAACGTGTACGACATGGCCGGCGTCGCCGCGGTGGCGGCGCATCCGGAGGCTCGGCGGCGCGGGTTCGTACGCGATCTGATGAACGATCTGCTGCGGCGCGCCCGGGAGCGGGGGCAGGTGCTGAGCGCGCTCTACCCGTTCCGCCCGAGCTTCTACGCGCGGTTCGGGTTCGTGGGCATTCCCCGGGTCCGGAAGGCGACGTTCGCGCCGCCGGGGCTGGCTCATCTGGTGCGGGCCGAGCTGCCGGGCACGGTGCAGCGGATGACGATGCGGGACGGGTTCGACGACTTCGACGCGCTCACCCGCCGGCTGGTGTCGGAGCGGCACGGGTTCGCGGTGTACGACGAGGTCCGCGCGGCCGGGTTCCGCGACGACCCGGTGTGGCTGGCCGTCGCGCGGGCGCACGGCGAGGTGGTGGGCGCTATCCGGTACCGGATGGAGGCGTTCGGCGGCGACCTGAAGGGGGAGGATCTGCTGACCACCGGGCCCCTGGGGCGGGCGCTGCTGCTGCAGTACTTCGCCCGCCACGTCGATCAGGTGGGGCGGGTGACCGTGGATGTGGGCGCGGACGAGGTGCCCGAGCTCTGGGGCACGGACATGGCCGTGGACACCGCCGGGACGACCGCGTTCCCGCGCGAAGGCGGCCCGATGGTGCGCATTCTCGATCTCGCGGCGCTGGACGGCCTGGGCGTGGGCGAGGCCGCGGTCGCCGTCGAGGTGGTCGGCGACCAGTTCGTCGCCGGGGTGCACACGCTCGACGGGGCGGGCGGCAAGCTGTCGATCACGCCCGGCGGCACGGCTCGGGCCCAGCTCACCGTGGGCGGACTGTCGGCGCTGGTCTACGGCGTGCTCGACCCGGTCGATGTGGTCGCCCGCGGCCTGGGGACGGTCTCCGGCGACGCGATCGGCCCCCTCCGCACCCTGTTCCCGCGCGAAATGCCGTACCTGTTCGCCGACTTCTGAGACTTGTGAAGTACGGGCCGCGCCCGAGTCACGAGCTCGCACCGCGGTCCAGGCAGTGGTCCCGGCCGCAGCGCGCCCGCCGGGCTTGAGCGTGCGGGCGGGGTCAGACCACCGAGGGATCAGACCAAGAGTTCAGACCGAGGCGGGGAGGCCGGTGGAGCGGAACGCGCGGCCGTCGTCGGTGACGACCGCGGACTCGTAGCCGCGGGCCGCCAGACCAGCCAGCCATGTCGCGCCCGGTTCGCCCATGGCCAGGGCGGCCGTGGCATATGCGTCGGCCCGGGCCAGGTCGGGGCCGACCACGGTGACCGAGCGCAGGCCGCGCGCGGGTCTACCCGTACGAGGGTTCCAGACGTGGTCGCCGCGTTCGTACGTGCCCGAGGTGGCCACCGCGCCGTCGGTGACCGTGAGTACCCAGCTGACCTTGTCGGCCTCCCACGGGTGGCGGACGCCGATGCGCCACGGGTCGCCGTCCGGGTTGGTGCCGCGCGTACGGATGTCACCGCCGGCGTTGATGTAATGACGGGTGGAACCGGCGGCGGCGAGGCGGGCCGACGCCACCTCGACGCTCCAGCCCTTGACGTAGCCGGACGGGTCGAGCGGGCCCGTCGCGTACGCGTCGAAGTAACCCTCGGTGTCGCGCCACAGGTCGGCGCAGGCGTCCAGGACGTGCCGCATGTCCGGGGACAGATCGTCCAGCGTGAGCGAACCGCGCCGGAACCGGCACACCTCGCTGTCGTCGCGATAGGTGCTGAAGCGCTCGTCGACCTCGTGCAGCCAGGCGCACGTCCCGGAGATCAGGGAGGTCAGTTCGGCGTCGGGGAGGTCGTCGGCGATCTCGACGCTGACGACCGTACCCATGACGTGCTCGGCGTGGCGCACGGACAGTGACCCTACGCGGCCGCCGCGTCCAGTGCCGCCTGCAGCGAATCCCGGTACGACGCGCTGGTCAGCGTGGCCCCGGAGACCGCGTTGACGTCCTTGGCCGCCTTGGCGCCCAGCGTCTCCTGCTTGAGCTGCTTGATCGCGCCCGGGTTGATGGTCGCGCTGTTGCCCGTGACCGGGTAGGTGGCGTCGGCCGCGGTCACCTTGCCGCCGTCGACCTTGATGGAGACCTGGATCGTCCCGTACGCGTAGTCGGACGCCTTGCCCTTGTAGATGCCGTCCTTGAGGCCGCTCTCGTCGGCGCCGGCCTCGCCACCGGTCTTCGACGGCGCCTTGGACGGCGAGGACTTCACCGGCGGCCTCGCCTTTCCGGAAGCGGCCGGCGCGGGGGCGGTGTGGCCGAGGTCGACCACCGGTGGGGCGGCGACCACGGCCGGCGCGGCCACGCTCAGCCGGACCCCCACGATGAGGGCGGCGCCGGTGAGGGTGCCGAAGGCGGCTGCGGTACTACGTCGCATCGCGATCTCCAGGGGATGGGGTCAGAACTCGAACGGGTCGAGGTGCAGCTGGCTGTCGGGGACGTCCAGTTCGCGCAGCGTGCTGACCGCGGACTCGACCAGTCCGGGCGGCCCGCACAGGTAGACGTCGCGGCGATTCACGTCGGGGACCAGGCCGAGCATCCCGTTGGCGGTGAACAGGCGGCGCGGGCCCGGGTCGTTGCGCGACCCGACGATGTAGCGGACCCAGGCGTCGCGCTGCTCGGCCAGGTCCTCGAGCTCGGCCCGGAACACCAGCTCGTCGGGCCGGCTGGCCCGGTAGATGACGATCGTGTCCGGCGGCATGTCCTCCAGCAGCGCCCGGATCGGCGCGATGCCGCTCCCGCCGGCGATGAGAAGGGCACGACGACGCGTACGGCGCTGGGCCGTGAATGTCCCGAACGGCCCCTCGGCCCAGATCGGCGTGCCCGGTTCGAGCTCGGCCAGCCGCGACGTGTGGCCACCGACCGCGGTCACCGTCAGCCGCAGCCACTCGGAGTGTGGCGCCGCCGACAGCGAGAACGGGTGCGACTGCCACCAGCCGTTGCGGGTGAGGAACCGCCACCGCATGAACTGCCCGGCCTGCGCGGGCAGCTTGTCCAGGTTCCGGCCGTCGATGTAGATGCTGAACGTGTTGGCGCCCTCGGGCACGACCTCGGCCACCTCGAACCGGTGGCGCGTGTTCAGCCACACCGGCTCGATCAGGCGGCCCCAGACCAGGGCTGCGATGACCAGCGCGTACAGGCCGGGCCAGAACACGGAGGCGAACTTGCCGGACAGGTCGGCGCCGTTGGCGACCTGGTGGCTGTACCCGAGCAGCAGCACCAGGTAACCGCCGAGGTGGAGCAGGTGCCAGACCTCGTACGGCAGCTTGCTACGCGCCGCCCGGATCGAGATCAACGCGATCGTCACCAGGATGCCCGTCGCGACCAGCGCGCTGAGCATGCTCGGGAAGGTCTTGATCATGTTCAGGCCCTGGTCGACGACGCCCTTGTCGGCGGTCAGCGCATACCCGTACACGATGAGGACGATGTGGCCGAGGATCAGCACGACCAGCGAGGTGCCCAGCCCGCGGTGCCAGCGCAGCAGGTCGCGGGACCCGACCCACTCCTCCAGCCAGGAGACGCGGCTCATCATCAGCAACTGGATGAACAGCACGTATCCGCCGGACAGCCCGGTGATCCGGCCGGCGGCGAGCATCAGCGTCGGGACGTCCTTGACCGCGCCCGCATGGGTGTCGAACAGCCACAGCGCGATGCTGGTGGCCAGCCCGGCGAAGAACAGCAGGAGGATCAGCAGGCGGTTGCCGGAGGTCGACTCGGCCGGCGGCCGGTCGTCGGCCGGGGGCTTCGTGACGGCCTTCCAGCCGGTCGGGTCGGTGTGGGATTCCAGGACGATGTCCGAGCGGTGGTACGCCTGGTCCGCCTGCTGCTGCCACCAGTTGGGCCGGGGTTGAGCCTCATCGAGGTATCCGGGGTCGGAGTCGTCGTATCCGGCGGGGGTGTAGTCGTCGTAGCCGCTGTTGTCGTGCCCGGGTTCGTCGTAGCCGCCGGTGTATGC
>CAXSDA010000104.1:0-4475 GCA_964236515.1 uncultured Actinoplanes sp. | reverse complement strand
CGTCGACGCCGCCGCCGCCGAACTCACGAAACTGCGCGCCGAGGAAGCCGCATTGGCCTGGAACCACCCCGCAGGCGACGCCCTGACCGAGGCGCTCGGCCAGCTCGGCTACCGGCTACGCGGCACCCATCCGGACCGGGTGCACGCCGCAGCCCAGCGGGAGGTGGTCGAGTCCGCCGGGCCGGTAACCGACCAGTACCTGTCAGGACTGACCGCCCTGACCACCGACCAGCGCCGCGAGATCTCGGCACCCCCCACCCGCCGGCTGGCCCGCCTGCTCACCGGTGAACGACTGACCGGCCGGCTGGCGAGCGACGTCCTGACCGAGCGCGCCGACGAGGTCGTCGCTCTCTACCGGGCGCCCGACGGCCGCCTGACTGCGGAGTTGCCCTCCTACCGCGGCGACAATGCCCGCCGCCTGGCCATCGAGTGGCCCGCTGGGCAACCCGTGGGCTGGAACGACGACACCCGCATCGCCGCCGACGGACCCGGCGGTGAACCCGCCCTGGTGGTCGCCCTCACCCCCGACACCGACGCCGGCGGCCTGCGCACCGACCTGCTGCCCAACCCCGGCCACGAGCCCGGGTACACCTGGGGATACAACGGCAGCGGACCGCGCACCCTGTACGCCGCCCTCGTCCGGTGTGTCACCGGGCAATGGGATCACCCGCTGACCGGCGGCGACTGGATGGGCCGGATCGCCGACGCGCCGCAGACCAGCGCGCTGTACGCCGCCATCACCACCCACCGTGGCCCGCTGCGCCTACTCTGGCGCGACGTCCGCCAGCAGATTCAGGACGACTTGGCCACGCACCACGGCCAGCCCGCGCAAGCCGACATCGACCACACCGAAGAGGCCGGGCAATGAGGAGGATCGTGACCGACGCGAATCCCGAACAGCTTCGCCAGCGCATCGCGCAGGCGATTATTCCTCTATTAGGTGAGTACGAGACGCTGACCATGGCACAGATCGCCCGGGCAGCAGGAATCGGTGAAGCCGAACTCCAGGCGGTCTTTGCAAACAAAGAGGCGGTCATGCAGGCGAGTGTGTCCGCGATTGCGGGTTCCGTGACAGGGGTGCTCGACCCTGCCGGGGAAGTCCAGAAGATTCGCGCGATCCATACGGATCAGCCACTAACGTCGCGCCTTGTCAAAGTGATTGAAATCTTAGACGCCTACAACCGCCGCGTCCGTGCTGAGCTCGAGGATCTCGTACCCGTCAGCACCCCAGTCGCTGATACACCCGGCGACCGGACACTCATCCCTCAGGACGAGATTCGTTCGCTCAGCAGCGAATCGCCTGAAATCCAGGATGCCGTCGCGAAGCTGCTGGAACCGAATCAGCATCACTTGCGCCTCCCCCCTCAGGTCCTCGCGGCAGCATTCGTCGGCATGAGCTTTGGTGGTATCCGCCCCGCGCACCCCGGCCAGCCGCCACTGCCAGCCGAGCAGATCGTTGACCTATTCCTCAACGGTGCCCTGGATAAGGCCCTTGACGCCTAACTTTGTAAACGGCGGTATAGCGCTGGACCTCCGACATCGAGGAACCGAGCTGCCGCCCTGATGTCGTCGGCAACGCCCAACATCGAGCCGAACCCGGCACGGTGAAGCCCGAGGCGGCGCTTCCGTGGTGTTGAGGTACCCTCGATCCGCCCGCAGCCATGCTCGCCGCGCTGGCCGGCCGGACCGGTGTCGACCTCGCCCGGATCCGGGCAATGACCCCGCAGCATCACACCAGCTCCCGCTCGAACAGCCGACGCCGCTCAGTGGGCCCGAGGTAGGTGGCCATGAGCAGGGTGCGCTGGTTGATGGCTTCCTCGCCGGAGTCGATCGCGCCAACCGCCGCATCGGTGAGCAGCCGGGCACACATCGGCTACGGCATACGCCCGTCCGCGCGTCGCCGCGGGCTGGCGAGCTGGGCGCTGGGTGAGATGCTCGGCGAGGCCCGCGCCTTGGGCCTGGACCGTGTTTTGATCCCCTGCCTGGCGGACAACATCGCCTCGGCCCGCACGATCGAACGCAACGGTGGCGTCCTTGAAGGCATTCGCGACAACGAGCATGGTCGCAAGGTAAGGCGCTACTGGATCGCCCTGGACCGGTGATTGTTTGCCCCAGGGTGCTCGGCAACAGGGGCGCGAGAACCAAGATCGTCTAGCCGGAGCTGTCACTGACCATCTGACCTGGATCCGTAACGCAAGTGAGGCTCGACAATTGACGGGTCACGCTGTGCTCAACCGGCCGGCCCACCGCCGATCAGCACGGGCCCGGTCCGGCCCGGCGGCCCGATCGAGGTCGAACGGACGATCAACGCCGTCGGCGCTCTCGCCTGGCCGGACGGCAGCATCCGGTTGCGCAGTCTGCCTAATCCGCTCGCCCCGGCAAACGTAAGCCGCCTCCGTGACGCCCGACCCGCAGGCCCACCACCTCAACCCCCAGCGGACCCCGTGCAAGTGGAACGGCGGATCAGCGCCCGCGGCGCCCTGGCCGTCGCCGGGCAACGCATCCCAAACGATCTCGGAACCTGTCACGGCGAATAGCAGTCCTTGGACTAACCGGTCCTCATTGGAAGCATCATTTTCTGGCTGTGACTGTCCTCCTCAACCCAAAACTGAACGGTTTAAGGCCCGGGGAAGTGTCCACGCTCTAGCGTGTCGTCTGCCCCGGCTGGGTCGTGGCGTGGTGCGGTTTTGCAGACCTTCGCTCGACAAGAAGCGCCGGCCGAGCCGGCCCATGTCGGGGACTGCATCGAGCTGATCCACGCGGTCGTAGGCGAAGACATTCCAGTGCCAGTGCTCGAGCAGCAGGCCACGGCCGCCGACCAGCAGGCCGCTGACCGCAGCACGACGTCATGCCCGCCGCTACTAGGGGTGCCGGTAAGAAACGTGTCACGAGCCGCAAATGAGAGATGTCCGTTGGGCTGACGCTCGAACGGGTGATCGTGGGCAGCGCTGGCGGTTCCCCAGCGCAATGATGTTCGGCTATGGCCCGAGCCCTGGATCTGGATGAGCTGGTCGAGCATTGGACGCTGTTGGACGACGAGCGAGAGCTGATCGCCGGCAAGCGTGGGCCGACGCGGCTGGGGTTCGCGCTGCTGTTGAAGTTCTACACACAGGCGGGGCGATTCCCGCGTGGCCGTGGGGAACTGCCGGACGAGGCGGTGGAATTCGTGGCCAGGCAGGCCAGCGTGGAACCGGCGCAGCTCGGGCTCTACGAATGGTCCGGCCGCACGATCGAGTACCACCGGGCGCAGATCTGAAGCCATCTCGGCTTCCGCGAGTGTTCCGTGAGCGATGCGGAGCAGTTGGCGCGGTGGCTGGCGGGCGAGGTGTGTGAGGCCGAGCGGCGCCCGGAGCTGGTCCGCGACCAATTGCTCGGGCGGTGCCGGGCGGAGCGAATCGAGCCGCCAGCGGTCGGCCGGATCGACCGGATCGTGCGCTTGGCGCTCCATCAGGGCGAGCAGGCGCTGACTGACCGGCTCGCGGCTCGGCTGCCCGCCGACGTCGCCACTCGGCTACGGGCCCTGGTCGCCGTCGAGGTGCCGGATGACGAGACCAGCGAGGAGTCGGTGCCCGGCAACGTAAGCCTGGAGTCGATGCTCACCGAGATCCGCAAGCTCAGGGCGGTCCGGGCGATCGGCCTGCCCGGTGATTTGTTCGCCGACGTCGCTCCGCGGGTGCTGGCCGGCTGGCGGGCCAGGGCGATGATGGAGTCCCCTTCGCACCTGCGCGACCATCCTGAGCCGCTGCGGCTGACCGTGCTCTCGGCGCTGCTGCACAGCCGGCTCCGGGAGATCACCGACACCCTGGTCGAGCTGCTGATCTCCACGGTGCACCGGATCGGCGCCCGGGCGGACCGCAAGGTCACCGAGGAACTGGTCAACGCGTTCAAGCGGGTGACCGGCAAGGAGAGCCTCCTCTTCGCGATCGCCGAGGCATCGCTCGGCCGGCCCGACGACGCCGTCCGCGAGGTGGTCTTCCCGGCGGTGTCCGGCGGCGAGCAGACCCTGCGCGAGCTGGTCCACGAGTTCAAGACCAAGGGTCCGCTGTACCGGCGGACCGTGCAGACCACGCTGAAGGCGTCCTACTCCAACCACTACCGGCGCGGCCTGATCGAGCTGCTCGAGGTGCTGGAGATCGTGCCATGGCCGGAGATCATGGCGTACCCCGCCTGGAACTCAGCCGCCGGGCTTACCCAGCACACGATCGCCACGCTGGCCGGGGCGATCACGCTCGTTTGGATCTGGTGACACGTTTCTTACCGGCACCCCTTATTGAGGCATCAACCGATCATGGACGTGAGTCACCCCCGGTCCGGACCACGTGGCCCCGCGGTTGGGGTCACCGGCGGCGGCAGTAGCCTCGGCCACCGCGACCAGCGCCCGCTCGTACTGGGGTGTTGGTAAGAACCGCGACACCCGGGGCCAAAAGATGATCTAGATGTGAGGGCTGTCGCAGAGACGGTGTGCCGTCGAGTGG
>CAXSDA010000103.1:0-4568 GCA_964236515.1 uncultured Actinoplanes sp. | reverse complement strand
AACGACCCGGCGCCGCAACGACCTATCCGCGGCAGATCCGTGCGCTCGTGTCAGCATGCCCAAGTGCCTCAAATGCAGTCGAGGAGTCCGTCAGGCGGTGCCGGCGATGCGGTCAAGCCAGTCGCCGAGTAGCGCGCTTTCGTGCGCCGTGAAGTGCGGCAGGCCGGGCAGGGCGGCCCGGAGGGTGACGGCCGCGGTGGCCGGCTCGGCGGCCGCGGCGTCGGCGGCGTCGACAAGGATCGTTCGGCAGATCGCCTGCCAGGCCAGGTCGGCGAGGCCCTCGTCGCGACTGTCGGCCGGCTGGTCGATCAGGGTGAAGACCACGCCGACGCCGGCCGCGGCGATGAGCGATACCGCCCGGGGCTCGGGCACCCGCAGCCGTCCGGCCCGCGCCACCCGGCGTACGCGATCGCGAAGCACCGTCGCGCCGGCGTCGAACGTGGCTTGCCCGGTGGGGGTTCTCTTCGCCGTATTCATGAGCCGGAAGAGGGCGGGGTTGGCCACGCCGAAGCCGACGTGCAGCTCCCAGCCCGCGCGCAGGCCGTCGACCGAGTCATGCTCCGCGTCGGCGGACGGCTTCTGAGCTACGTAGCTTGCGAAACCGTACTCGGCGACCGCGTCGAGCAGGCCGTCCTTATCGCCGAAGAGGCGGTAGATGGCGGGCGCCTGGACCCCCGCGGCGACCGCGACCGACCGGGTGGTCACCGCGTCGGGTCCCTCGGTCGCGAGCAGTTGGGCGGCGACGTGGACCAGCCGGGAACGGACCGAGTCGCGGGATGGCTCCATAGGTTCCAATGTTAGCGCCTTCTTGCTAACGACGATTTATCCGTGTTAACGTCGAGAAGCAATCACTGATATCGCGGGAGTTCCACTTGATCGTCATCACTGGCGCAACCGGCGCACTCAACGGCGCTACCGTCGACCATCTCCTCGACCGGGTTCCGGCCGGCGACCTCGCTGTCGTCGCCCGCGACGTCGCCAAGGCCGGCCGGTTCGCTGAGCTCGGCGTGGCCGTGCGTCACGGCGATTACGCCGACCCGGCATCGCTGCCCGAGGCCTTCGCGGGCGCCGACCAGGTGCTGCTCGTCTCCTCCAGCGACCCGGCCGCTGACGCCGTGAGCCTGCACCGCGCCGCGATCGACGCCGCCGTCACCGCCGGGGTTGGCCGCATCCTGTACACCAGCCACCAAAATGCGAAGCTCGACACGCCTTTCCGCCCCGGGCGTGACCATGCCGCGACCGAGCGGCTGCTGGCCGAGTCGGGCGTCGCCTGGACGTCGCTGCGCAACGGCTTCTACCTGCACAGCCTCGCGTGGCTGATGGGGCCCTGGCGGGAGATCGGCGTCATCGCGGTGCCCGGCGACGGCCCGGTGTCGTGGACGTCCAGGTCGGATGCCGCCGAGGCGGCCGCCCTGATCCTGGCTTCCGACGGCGCCTATGAGGGCCCGACCACGATTACCGCGGGTTCCGCGCCGACCTTTGCGAAGATCGCCGAGATTGCCTCCGAGGTCACCGGCCGGACTATCGCCTGCGAGGTCCTCGACGAAGACGAGTGGCTGGCGGCCCAGATCGCCAGCGGCGCGCAGGAGTTCATGGCCCGCTTCCTGCTCGGCTTCTACCAGGCCGCGCAGCGCGGCGACTTCGCGGACGTCGACCCACTGCTGAGCAAGCTACTCGATCGCGAGCCGCAGACTGCGCGGGACTTCCTCACTCAGTCCGCGGCCCGGTAAGACGTCCCCGATAAGACCTAGTACACACACAATCATCGGAAGTACGCCCACGAGCAGCATCTCACCGGCGCAGGTACGGACCGGCTGCGCCGGCCGACGCGCGCTGACTGCGGCCATGAGAGCGCATCGGATCTCGGAGCGCGATGCCGGAAAAGGTGCGATCTGCCGTCCGGCGGTCTGATAATGAATGATGCGCCGACTCACCGAGGACGATGTCACTGGTGCACCACTGCCGCCCGGCCTTTTGGAGATGTGGAACTCCTACCTGGCGTTGTGGCAAAAGGGACTCCGGAGCCACTCTCAGGTGGCCGCACACCGCTTCGTCGATCGACTCGTCGACTCGGACCCCAACACCCGCACCGGTTTCGCGAGATGGTTGTGTGCTCTCCTGTTCGACGAGAGCGAATTCTGGGCCGGACAGTGGGGCGGCGGCATGGCGCGGACCGCGGAAGGCTGGCATCGGCCGGTGGCACCGGCTCTGACCACCCACCCCATTACGGCCCGGATCACCCTGCCGTACCTGGAATCCAGCGTGTCCAACCCGGACGCCCGGCACCTGCGGTGGATGTACCAGTTCACCGTCGGCCAGAGTTATCGCCTGCCGCCGTCAGAAAGACAACGCTGGCAGCAAGCACTGGAAACTCTATGTGGTCCCGGCGTTGCGCCGATCGAACTACTACGCCGAGCTCAGGGCGACGCGCTCGCTCGTCGCATGCTGCGCGACGTCGAGGATGCCTGAACAGCGCCAGCACCGGCAGAAAGTGGCCTTCAGGGTGTACTGCAGGTCGTAGACGGCACCCGGATTGCGGCTACATGAGAGTGAGCCCGCGCCGAGGGCGCGAACTGGACTGAAAGCCCCTGGCTATACGGTCAACCGGTGGACGTCTACCTGCTCTGGCATGTTCGTCATGCGCCGTTTCTCGACGGTCGGCTGACTGAACATCGCGGCGAGGACGGTGCACTGATCTGGGATGAGGAGGATGGCGACGATCTGAAGATCCTTGGTGCCTACTCCTCTGAGCAGAAGGCCCAGGAGCGCCTCGTCCGAGCCGGGGAGCTGCCCGGCTTCCGCGACGAACCAGACTGCTTTCTCGTCGACACATACACCCTGGACGAAGATCGGTGGACTGATGGTTTCATTACGGTCCCGCTGAACGAGTGAGCTGGTCAGTCGCCAGCACGCAATGACAGCGGCATGACCGGATCTGTCGTAGCCACGTGCGACGACCTGGACACGGCGCAGGGCGGTTCCAGGTCGCGGTCGAACGGGGATTCGTCGTGTGTGGCCGTGACCCGGTCCGGGGGCGAGTCGTCCGGCGCTGGTCAGCAGGTGAGCTCGTAGAACGTCTCTGGCGGGGAGAGCTGGTAGCCGCTGCCGCGGGCGCCGGTCCGGGGGTTGAGGCTGATCAATCCAGTCAATTTTCTTTGGTTCAGCGGCAGGGCGGGGTCGGACGCGTCGTATCTGGAGAGAACAAGGGTGTCGGAACCGAGCCCGCAGCCGCTGCCGTGCAGGTCTCTGGCCAAGATCGCGGCGGGTAGCTTCTGGCGGTGCCGGACGGTGCCGGTGGTGACATCGACCAGCAGGATCGCGTGGACCTTGCGCAGGAAGGGGTCTTCGGTCTTGTCGTGAGCCCTGCCGACGGGGACAGCGGCGGTCACCCCGTCGCCGAGCAGCACCCCGCGCCCCAGATCCACGAGGAGCTCGCCGGGCCGCAGGTGGGGCCGCAGGTCGACGTCGACGACGCGGGGACGCTGTTGGTCCGCGTCCCAATGAACCAGGGTCATGCTAGTTTCGGCGAGGCGGCCCCAGCTCAGTTCACCGTTGTCGGTGGCGACCGCGAAGGGGTCAGGTACCTGACCGGGTTCGTAGTGGCCGGCGGCGGCGACCGCGTCCCGGTCCACCGTCCGCTGCACGCTCGCAGTGGCGGTGTCGAGCACGGCGACGTGGGGGTACTCGATGACCACGGCGGCGTGGCGCGCGCCGGGCGACCAGACCACCGGACCCCACCCAGCCTCCTTCTCGAGGCCTGGAATGGTCACCCTGCGCGACGTTCCGCTCGGCAGGTGACGCAGGACCAGCGACTCGAGGGCGTCGCGCACCAGCAGGTAGTCCCCGTCCGGGGAGATCGAGCCGGTCACATAGGTGGGCAGGAACTCCCCGTCCGGGGAGAGCGAGCCGGCCCCAAATTTGGATGCGTTGATGGGCAGGGTGTATTGGGACCCATCGGTGAGCACGAGCCGGTAGCGGCAGTCGGGAGACTCGTCGACTGCGTCCGGGCCACCGCACCGCGTGTAGATCAGTGCCGCGCGGGGCAGCGGCCGGTCCGGCAGCGGCGCCGGATCGGCCACTGGCGAGTCCACCGTGGAAAACGCCGCGGTGGACGGTCCCGGCAAGTCGGCCAGCGGTCCCACCGGGTGGGCCGCCCGGGCGGGAGCCGACCGGTGCAGCGGCACCCACACCGCGACCAGGCCAGCCAGCGCCAGCGCCGCCACCGCCACCGGGGCCAGCCGGCGGCGACGGGACGGCCGCAGCGGCTGCCCGGCGGGCTCCCCGCCCGCCCCGACGTCGTCCGCACCTGAGCCCACGAACTCCGGCAGGTCCGTCATGACGGCACCCCTTGCACCCAGGCGGCATCCCGGCGGGGCTCGCACACGCACAAATCATTCACGGACATCAGCGTGGCGATCGCCGGTCTCGCGCGCCTGAGCACCGGTACTCAACCGAGGGTGAGAACCGGCACCTACCCGCGCGTCGACCCGACGATGCGGGCCCCGCCAATCGCCACCAGCGCCCAGTCCTGGTCGTTGGCCAGCGGGTCGAACGAGTGCTCGTGCTGC
>CAXSDA010000102.1:0-4682 GCA_964236515.1 uncultured Actinoplanes sp. | reverse complement strand
TCGCGCCCAACCCCCGGCAGCGCCGGCACCCGTCGGACAACCGGGTCGAGGCCGAGCGGGCCGCGTTCGCGCTGGACCTGGCCAAGCGCGGCCGGCGGGTGGCGGTGATCTCGTCCGGCGATCCGGGTGTGTTCGCGATGGCCGCCGCGGTGCTGGAGACGGCCGAGGATCCGCAGTGGAAGGACGTGCCGGTCCGGGTGGTGCCGGGGCTGACCGCGGCCCAGGCGGTGGCATCCCGGGTGGGCGCGCCGCTGGTGCACGACTTCTGCGTCCTGTCGCTGTCCGACCGGCTCAAGCCGTGGCCGGTGATCGAGTCCCGGCTGCGGGCGGCGGCCGGCGCCGACCTGGTGATCGCGATCTACAACCCGGCGTCGCGCAGCCGCACCGAGCAGCTCGTCCGGGCGCGGGAGCTGCTGCTGACGGTGCGGGCGCCGGAGACGCCGGTGGTGATCGGCCGGGACGTCGGCGCGCCGGACGAGTCGGTCCGGGTGACGACGCTGGGAGAGCTGGATCCGGGCACGATCGACATGCGCTGCCTGCTGATCGTGGGTTCGTCGCAGACCAAGGCGTCGTGGCGCGACGACGGGACGGCGGTCGTCTTCACCCCGCGGCACTATCCCGATGCGTGATCAGCCAGTCCAGCGCCTCGTCGACCGTACTGACGACTTCCGCCGCGGACGCCGGCGGCCGGTCGACCACGATGACCGGGATGGACGCCTCGCGGGCGGCGGCGAGTTTCGGCGCGTCACCCCCGCTGTCCTTGGTGACCAGCACGTCGAGGTGGTGCCGGTCGATCAGCGCCCGCTCGCCCTCGACGGTGAACGGCCCCCGGTCGAGCAGTACCTCCATCTGCGCCGGCATCGGCGGCTCCGGCGGCTCGACCGACCGCGCCAGGAACCAGCAGCGGTCCACGCCGGCGAACGCCCCGATGTCCTGCCGGCCCGTGGTCAGGAAGACCCGCGAACCGAGGTCGGCGACCAGCGAGGCGGCGTCCGGGAGCGACCGCACCCGATGCCACCGGTCCCCCGGCGAGGCCACGAACCCGGGCCGGCGCAGGGCGAGCAGCGGCACACCGGTCAGGGCCGACGCGTGGGCGGCGTTGAGGCTGATCCCGGCGGCGAACGGGTGTGTGGCGTCGACGACGACGTCGACGTGTTCCGCCCGGAGGTGACCGGCCAGGCCGGCGATGCCGCCGAAGCCCCCGATGCGTACGGTCCCGGCCAGGGCGATGGGGTTCTTCGTCCGCCCGGCCAGCGACGACACCACGTCCAGGCCACGCGCGTCGCACTCGGCGGCCAGCCGGCGGGCCTCGGTGGTGCCGCCCAGGATCAGGACCTTCACGGGCGGCTCCGTCCGGCCGAGTAGAGGTGACTGTCCGGGAACGCCGACGCGGTCAGCGCCGCCCCGACGACGATCACCGCCGTCCGCCGGATCCCCGCCTCGGCGACTTTCCCGGCGATGTCGGCGAGCGTGCCCCGGACGATGAGTTCGTCCGGCCGGCTGGCCCGGGCCACCACCGCCACCGGGCAGTCCGCGCCGTAGTTCGGCACCAGCTCGGCGACCACCGCCCCGATCCGCTGCACGGCCAGGTGCAGCACCATCGTCGACCGGGACGCACCGAGCACGGCCAGGTCCTCCCCCGGCGGCATGGCGGTGGCGCGTTCCGCGGTCCGGGTCAAAATCACCGTCTGCGCGACCCCGGGCACGGTGAACTCCCGGCTCAGCGACGCGGCCGCCGCGGCGAACGCCGGAACGCCGGGTGTCACGTCGTACGGAATGTTCAGCAGGTCGAGCCGCCGCATCTGCTCGGCGACCGCGCTGAACACCGACGGGTCGCCGGAGTGCAGCCGGGCGATGTCGTGACCTTCGGCGTGCGCGGACTCGACGAACGCGATGATCTCGTCGAGGGAGAGCCGCGCGGTGTCGACCAGACGCGCGTCCGGCGGGCACGACGACAGCAGCTCCGCCGGGACGAGGCTGCCGGCGTACAGGCAGACCGGCGCCGCGGACAGCAGCCGCAGCCCGCGCACGGTGATCAGGTCGGCCGCGCCCGGACCGGCGCCGACGAAGTGCACGGTCACGGCGTCACCGACCACAGCACCACCGGCAAGGCCGGTCGCAGGACGGTGAACCCGCCGACCGCCGCCGACCGGTCGATCGCCACCCGGACCAGCTCGCCCCCGAGCTTGGCCTGCCAGGACGTCAGCACCGCGGACGACTCGAGCGTGACCGCAGTGGCGACCAGCCGACCGCCCGGCCGCAGCGCGGCCAGGCACGTCTCGACCACGCCGTCACCGGTCAGGCCGCCGCCGATGAAGATCACGTCGGGGGGCTCCAGCCCGGCGAGGGCATCCGGTGCACGCCCGATGACGACCTCCAGTCCGGGTACGCCCAGGGCGGCCGCGTTCCGCACGATCCGGCCGGCCCGCTCGGGCGACGGTTCGATCGCGACGGCCCGACAGTCCCGGTGGGCCCGCATCCACTCGATGCCGATCGAGCCCGAGCCCGCGCCGACGTCCCAGAGCAGCTCACCCGGCACCGGACCGAGCAGGGCGAGCGTCACCGCCCGGACCTCCCGCTTGGTGAGCTGCCCGTCGGTCTCGTACGCGTCGTCGGGCAGGCCGGGCGTGACCGGTCGCGCCGGCCCGGAGCACTCCACGGCGATCACGTTGAGCGGGTCCACCGTGGCCGACCAGGTTTCCGCGACGCCCCGTACGGCCGTCTCGTCCGGTCCGCCGAGCTGCGACCACACGGTGAGCGTGCTCCGCCCGTACCCGTGCCCGGTCAGGAGCGAGGCGACGCGGCCGGGAGTGGCCGCGCCGGCCGAAAGGATCAGCACCCGCCGGCCGGGGTTGACCGCACCCAGCAGCGTCTCCAGCGGAGCGGTGACCAGGCTGACCACCTCGGTCGTGGCGAGCGGCCAGCCGAGCCGGGCCGCGGCCAGCGACGCCGACGACGGGTGCGGGAGAACCCGCAGGCGGTCCGGCCCGATCAGCCCGGCGAGCGTCGCGCCGATTCCGTGGAACATCGGATCGCCGCTGGCCAGGACACAGATCGCCCGATCCGGGTGAGTCGCCAGCAGCCCCAGCAGGGCGGGCTTGAGCGGAGACGGCCAGGCGATCCGGTCCGCGGTGACCGACGGTGGCAGCAGGTCGAGCTGCCGTGCGCCGCCGAGTACGACGTCGGCGGCGTCCAGCGCTGCCCGGGCCGGTTCGGCGAGCCCGGACCAGCCATCCGCGCCGATGCCGACGACAACCACGGGCGAAGTCACCCCGGTGACGCTACCCGGACACGAAACTGATCTTTCCCGGATGGGTAAGTCATCGATATCTTTCGCTGCATGAAACGCGCTCTCACCGTTCTCGTCCTGGCGGCCGTCCTGATCGCGGTGCCCGGGATCGCCCTGGCGGACGACGGCTCCTACCGCTCGCTGAAATCCGCGACCAATCCCGACTGGATGCACGGACTGCCCGATTCGCGCAGTCTGGCGGCGCTGTCCATCCCCGGCACGCACGAGACCATGTCGATCTTCGGCGGCGGCCTGACCCAGACCCAGGAGAATGTCTCCGACGCCCCGGGCGACGGCGCCGGTGGACAGGCGCTGGCGGTCCAACTCCGGGCTGGAATCCGCATGATCGACATCCGGGCCCAGGTGACCGACGGCAACGCGTTCGCGATCCATCACGGCGCCGTCTACCAGAACGCGAACTTCGACGACGTGCTCCGGCAGCTGACGGCCTTTCTCACCGATCATCCCGGCGAGACCGTCCTGATGCGGCTCAAGCAGGAGTGCACCGGCGAACTCGGCTCCTGCACCGATGTCTCGGGGCAGATGAGCTTCCCGGACATCTTCGACGCGTACGTCGCGAACCACCCCGGCCTCTTCTGGGTGCCGTCGGTCGACCGCACCGGCGCCGCGGCCGTCCCGGCGCTCGGCGACGTCCGCGGCAAGGTCGTGCTGGCCGTCATGAACGGCGCGCGCGGCGGCCGGTGGGCGAACTACGGGCTGGCGCAGTTCGGCGACTGGAACGACGGCTCGTCGACATACGTCCAGGACGAGTACAACGTGCCCACCGTCGGCGCCATCGCCACCAAGCGGGACCAGGTGCGGCGGTTCCTGGACGCGACCAACGCGGGCGACCCGGGCCGGCTCTACGTCAACTTCGCCAGCGGGGCGAGCCTCGGGGCGTCGCCGGACGCGGTGGCCGGGGGCGTGCAGATCCTCTTCTACAAGCAGCAGGGCGTGGACCCGTTCCTGTTGGCGTACATGAATGAAGGTCACGATTTGCGCCGGACCGGCGTGATCATGATGGACTTCCCGGGTGGCGGCCTGATCAACAAGATCATTGCCTACGACCGGGGATAAAAATCCGGCCCGGAATCGATCCCTGAGCCCGCGAAACCCGTATCAACCCCCGACGGCCAGCCGAGACCCGGTCGTCACGTCGGCCGCTGGGGGTGGCAGGCGCCGAGACGACGCCGAGCGGGTGAGGCACATGGCGCGCCAGCAGTCCTACTCCGAGCAGCGGTACGACGAGGCCGACCGCTACGCCGCCTACGACGACCGCGTCCCGGCGGGCTACGACGACCGCGTCCCGGCGGGCTACGACGACCGCGTCCCGGCGGGCTACGACGACCGCGTCCCGGCGGGCTACGACGACCGCGTCCCGGCGGGCTACGAC
>CAXSDA010000101.1:0-4830 GCA_964236515.1 uncultured Actinoplanes sp. | reverse complement strand
GGCGGGGCGGGGCCGAGGCGGGCGGGGCGGGGCCGAGGCGGGCGGGGCGGGGCCGAGGCGGGCGGGGCGGGGCCGGGGCGGGCGGGGCGGGGGCGGGGTCAGGCGCGCTGGCCGCCGGCGAGTTCGGCGATGCTGGCCGTCAGTTCGGCCTGCGTAATGGGGCCGACCGTGCCGCCCGTACGGGCGTCCTGCATGGCCTTGGACAGCTGGACCCGGCGCAGCACCTCCTTGATGTCGGCGCCGGTCATGCCGTGGCTGAGGCGGCCCAACTCGGCCAGGTCGAGGTCGTCGGCGAACATGGTGAAACTCGGGCGCTCGTGCACCGCGATCAGGCCGCGGACCATCTTGCGGAAGATCTCGGCCCGGCTGGTCTCGTCGGGCTTGGGCACCGAGATCTTGATGTCGAAGCGGCCGGACCGGATCAGCGAGTCGTCGACCCGATGCGGGAAGTTGGTCGTGGCCACCACGATCACGTTCGGGTTGGCCTCGATCAGGTCGTTCATCTCCTGCTTGAAGATGCCGGCCACGGCGTTGATGGCCTGGCTGGCCGCGTCCCCGCCGGAGTGGGTGTAGCTGATGATCGAGTCGAACTCGTCGAACAGCATCAGCGTGGGCACCCGATAGCGGCGGGCGTCGCGGAAGATCTGCTTGATGTTGCGCTCCGAGCCGCCGAGCCACTTGTCCAGGATCTCGGGCGTGCGAATCTCGCGGAAGTCGGCGCCGATCTCGTTGGCCAGCGCCCGCGAGAGCATGGTCTTGCCGGTGCCGGGCGGCCCGTACATCAGCACGCCCTGCGGCCGGCGGGCGCCCCAGCGGGCCATCGCCTCCGGGTGCCGGAACGACAGGGCGATCTGCCGCATCTCGGCGACCACGTCGGCCAGGCCGCCGACCTGGTCGAGGGTGACCGTCTGGGTGGTCGGGGCGGTCCGGGCGACGTGCTCGCGGGACACCACGTACGTACGGCCGCGGAGGCTGTCGGGGCCGGCGACCTCGAGCACCGCCTGCAGGGTGAGCCCGACGAACGCCTTCAGGTGTTCCGGCTGCACGTCGTCGCGGGGCACCTCGGCCCGCAGCCGCACCACGCTGCCCGCCTCGTCGTAGGTGACCGCCGCCTGCAGGCCGAGCGCGGCGTCGGCCAGCGTCGACGGTGGCCGCCCGCCCACCGGGCCGGACGGCTTGTCCAGTCCGAGCCGGCGGTACGCGGCCGCGGCCGCCCCGCCGACCGTGTCGACGATCCGGGTGGTCATCGGGTCGCCCTCCTCGATCCGCCTGCTCAGCAACAGCCCGACGGGATCGTTGCCGAGGACCAGCTTGCGCATCCGCTCGGTCGACATCGGCTCGTCGGCGCTGCTGATCTCGGCGGTGAACACGTGCATCGGCCCGGCCGTCTTGTCGGCGCTGGTCACGGTCAGGCCGACCCGGGTGATCGGGGCCGGCCAGGCGGTCCGCTGCAGCAACTCGACCGGGTTCACCCGGGCCGCGGCCAGGACCGTCGGCGCGTCCACCAGCTCGACCGTCGCGCCCGCGTACTCGAAGGTCTCGCCGCGCGACCGCGCGCCCGAACCGGCATCCGACATGGTCTGTACCACCTCTCGAACGGTTGTCCCCCGGCTTCCAGAGTGACACGCGGGTACGACATCCGCCGCGACCGATGCGTAACGCCGCCGGTTCGGGGAACCCACCGGCTCGGGAAGACGTGCGAATACGAGGAGCTGTCGTGGTCTGGTTCGCCCGGGTGGCCGCTGCCGCCGTCCTGCTGGCCGTGGGTGGCTGCACCATCGTGGTCGGCGACGGCACGAGCCCCGACGCCGCCACATCGCCGTCGGTATCGGCGTCGCCGTCCACCGACCCGAACACCACCGTGACCAGGTCACTCAAGGACGTCGAGCGCTTCTGGACGGCGACGTTCAGCCAGATCAGCAACGGCAGGACGTTCACGCCGGTGCAGGGCGGTTACCACCCTTACACCAAGACCAAACCGCCGCCGGCGTGCGGCCCGGAGCAGCCGCAGTACCAGCCCAACGCGTTCTACTGCCCGGACGGCGACTTCATCGCCTGGGACGCGCAGACTCTCATCCCGCAGCTGCAGCAGAATTTCGGGCCGCTGCTGATCGGGGTGGTCCTGGCCCACGAATACGGGCACGCCATCCAGACCCGGCCGGGCATCGCCGACCAGCCCACCGTGGTCCTCGAGCAGCAGGCCGACTGCTTCGCCGGCGCCTGGCTGGCCGACGTGCAGGCCGGCCGGTCGACCGCGTTCGGCAAGCCCACCGCCAAGGAACTGGACAACACCGTGGCCGGCCTCCTGGTGCTGCGCGACCAGCCCGGCACCAGTGCCACCGAGCAGGGCGCCCACGGCAACGCCTTCGACCGGATCCGGGCGCTGCAGGACGGCGTCGAGACGGGCGTCACCACGTGCGCCCGGTACCGGACGGACAGCATTCCGGTGACCGAGGTGCCGTTCCAGACGCAGACCGACGCGGCGACCGGCGGCAACCTGTCGTACAGCGACGCCATCGCCGACCTCAGCGCCGACGCCCAGGCGTACTGGAGGCTGACCTATCCGCAACTCGCCCCCGGGCAGAGCTGGCCGGATCTCCGGGTGCAGGCGTTCGATCCGCAGTCGCCGCCGGCCTGCGCCAAGCCGGACCAGTCGGCGGGCGAGGCCGCCTTCGCCTGCCCGGCGGCGAACTTTGTGGCGTTCGACAGCGCGCAGCTCGGCCCCCGGCTGTACCGGAATCTGGGCGACAACGCGGTCGGCATGCTGATCGGCGACCTGTTCGCCCGGACGGCGCAGGACCGCCGGGGCGCCTCCACCCAGGACCGGGCCGGCCAGTTGACGGTGGACTGCCTGGCCGGGTCGTGGACCAACAGCCAACTGCAGCGCCAGCCGGGTCAGGACGCCCTGACACTGTCACCGGGTGACCTGGACGAGGCGGTGGGCGCGCTGCTGGCGATCGGCCGGGCCGGGAACGAGTCCGGGCCGTCGGCCTTCGACCGGATCGCCGCTTACCGCAACGGCGTCCTCAACGGCCTGACGGCCTGCTCCTCGTAGAACGCGACGTGACGCCGCGCGGCGGTGGTCCAGGTGAGCCCGGCCGCCAGCGCACGGCCGATTGACGTCCGTACGGGATCGGGCTCGTCGATCGCGGAGCGCAACGCCGCGGCCAGGGTGACCGGATCGCGGCCGTACCCGACGGCCTCGCCGAAGACCTCGCGCAGCACCGGCAGGTCGCGGACGATCACGGGTACGCCCGCGGCCAGGGCCTCCATCGCGGCCAGCCCGAAGCCCTCCTTGGTCGACGGGAAGGCGAACGCGGCCGCGCCGGCCACCAGCGACGGCAGGTCGCCGTGGGCGACCGGCCCGAGCACCGCCGGGGTGACGCCGAGCGACGCCGCCCGCGCTTCCCATCGCGCCCGGTAGTCGCGGTAGTCGAACAGCGTCTCGCCGCCGGCGATCACCAGCTCCAGGTCACCGCCGAGGAGCGCGTACGCCTCCAGCAGGTCGAGCGACCCCTTCCGCGGCTCGATCCCGCCGACGGTCAGCAGGTACGGCCGGCGGCGAACCAGAGGCCGGGCGGCGGCGAACCGGGCCGCGTCCACGCCGTTCGGGATCACCGTCGCGCCGATGCCCCACCCGGCCCGGAGCTCGGCGGCCACCGCCGCCGAGACGCAGAGGTGGGCGTACGGATCGACGATGGCCCGCTCGTGGCAGGCGGCGAGTTCCGGCGTGGTGAAGTGGTCGAGGTGGTGCACAGTCCGGATGCAGGGACCGGCCGCGTTGGCGCTGATGCAGTCCTGGGCGTGCACGACGTCGTACCCGGCCGGGTCGAAGGCGTCGCGCAGCAGCTCGATCGAGCGCAGGATGCGCGGCCCGACGCCCTCGTCCGGCCGGTCCGGGAAGTCGGCCAGCCGCACCCGCACCGACGGGTCGACCGGCCGGTAGAAGCCACCGCCGCGGGCCAGCGAGAACACCGTCACGTCGTGCCCGAGCCCGGCGAGCGCCTCGGCCAGCGACAACGTGTGCACGACCCCGCCGCGCGGCCGGGTCGAGTAGGTCAGAAGCGCGACCCTCACCGGTAGACGTCCGGGCGCAGTTCGGTCAGGTGGGACAGCACCCGGCGGGCGGCCGCGATCTCGGCCGCGACGTCGAGCTCGGCCACCGCCAGACCGGCCTTGGCCCAGGTCCGGGCGAGGATGTTGCCGGCCGGTCCGACCACTTTGGCCTGACCCAGGAAGCGCATGCCGCCGACCGCGCCGGTCTGGTTCGAGGACACCACGACGATCTGGTTCTCGGCCGCGCGGGCGCAGTCGTACAGGTCGAACAGGCGGGACTGGCGGTCCTGGGACAGTTTCGGCGCCTGGTTGGTGATGCTGGCCGGCCACGCCGACAGGCAGGCGACGATCTCGGCGCCGTCCTTGGCGAGCGTGCGGGCCGACTCGGGGAACGTCTTGTCGTAGTCGATGAGCATGCCGAGCCGCCCGGCCGGGGTGTCGAAGGCGGCGAACATGTCGCCGCAGTCGTAGACGGTCCGCTCCCCCGGCGGTTGGTGCACCTTGCGGTGCCGACCGAGCAAGCCGTCGCCGGTGACGCACACCGCCGTGTTGTAGCGGCGGCCGTCGTCCTCCTCGCAGAAGCCGAAGCACACCACCATCTCGCCCGCCCAGCCGGCGATCCGCCGAACCCTCTCGTCGTCGACCGGCATCGCAGGCGGCAGGTCGTCGTGGCGCGGAGTGCGCGTGTCGAGCAGGTAGCCGCCCAGCACGGCGTCCGGCAGCACGAGGACCTCCACCCCGTCGCGGCGACCGTGCTCGAGGAGGGTGCGGATG
>CAXSDA010000100.1:0-5050 GCA_964236515.1 uncultured Actinoplanes sp. | reverse complement strand
GACTCGACCAAATGCCGGGCCAACCGGGCACCCAACCCACCCGTCGCGCCGGTGACCAGCACCGTACCCTCGGGATTCCAGTCGGGTTGGAAGGTCAAGACGATCGTGGCGTCGCCGGCCTCGGCAAGGGCCCGGCGGGCCTGGCGGGCGTCCCAGACGGCGACGCGGCCGGTGGCCGGGCTCAGGACCTGCACGAACGAGGTCCCGGTGGGCACCAGCGCCAGGTCCGCGGCGGCGACAACGGCGACGGGAGCGACGACGTCGGGCAGCACGGTCGAGCGGACGCGGTCGCCGGGGGCGACCGAGGTCACGTCCGAGCCGGTCGCCAGCACGACGCCGGCGATCGCCGCGGTCATGGCGGCACCGTCGGCGACGAGCGCTGCGCGTACCGCGATCCGGACCTGGGTCGTGTCGAGCGGGTCGTCGTGCGGGATCGACGGGACCGGGGCGTCGAGCCGAGCCAGCCGCGGAACCATCAGAACCCCGTTGCGTACGGCGTACTGATTGTCGTCGCCGGTCAGGAGGCCGGCCGGGAGGGCGGCCGAGGAGTCGTCGAGGTCGACCAGGACGAACCGGCCCGGATGTTCGGCCTGCGCCGAGCGGACGAGCCCGCACGCCGCGGCGCCCGCCAGGTCGCGGACGGTCTCGCCGGGCAGAGCCGCGACCGCACCGCGAGTGGCGACGATCAGGCGGGAGTCGGCCAGCCGCGGGTCGGCCAGCCAGGACTGCAGGAACCGCAGAACGCGGGCCGCCTGGTGCTGCACGGCAGCGGGTACGGGACCGTCCACCGGCCCAACGGTCAAGATGACAATGGGGGCGGGCTCCAACGTCGGGAGATCAGCGTCGAGATCCCACTCGGGTGCCACGATCGGTTCGGTGTCCTCGGCGGCGGCGCTCACCCAGCCCAGCGAGAACATCGACTCCGGTTCGGCGCTGGCCAGCGTTTCGGCGCTCACCGGGCGGGTGACGACCGACGCCGCGGTGAGGACCAAGGCCGACGTGCTGTCGACGACGGTCAGCGAGGCTGCGTCCGGGCCGTCGGCGCTCAGCCGTACCCGCAGCGACGAGGCGCCGGCGGCGTGCAACGTGACGTCGCCGAGCGAGAACAGCAGCCGGCCGCCGCCCGTTCCGTCGAGATCCAGGAAGGCCACCGCCTGCAGGGCCGCGTCGAGCAGCGCCGGGTGGATGTCGTACTCGCCGGCGGCACCGACCTGATCGGGTAGTGATACCTCGGCGAACACTTCCGTGCCGCGCCGCCAGACGCCGTGCAGTCCTTGGAAAGCCGGGCCGTACTGGGCTCCGCCGTCGGCGAAGTCGGCGTAGAGGGCGCCGAGATCGAGTGGTTCGCTCTGCGGGGGTGGCCAGGTGGTGGCGTCGAACGGTGCCGAAGCCGCGGTCGCGCCGCCCTCGGCGAGCACGCCGGTGGCGTTGCGGGTCCAGGCCTGATCGCTCCGGTCGGCGGGGTGTGAGTAGACGGCGAGGTCACGGCGGCCGGTGTCGTCAGGAGCGCCGATGGAGACCTGGAGCATGGCGTCCTGCTCGCCGAGGATCAGCGGCGCCTCGAAGGTGAGCTCCCGGACCAGCGGACAGCCGACCCGGTCGCCCGCCTGCAGGGCCAGCTCGAGCAGGCCGGTGCCGGGCATGAGGACGTGGCCGTGGATGCGGTGGTCGGCCAGCCAGGGCAGCGTCGCGGTGGACAGCCGGCTGGTGAACAGCATCGTCCCGTTCTCGGCCAGCTCGACGGCGGCCCCGACCAGGGGGTGGTGCGCCGGGAGCAGGCCCAGCCCGGACGGGTTGGCGCCGCTGCGGAACTGGGTGCTGATGTTCGACCAGTAGCGTTCGCGCTGGAAGGCGTATGTCGGCAGGTCGATGCGGCGGGCGCCGGTCCCGTCGAAGACGACCGTCCAGTCGACCCGCGCTCCGCGGACGTGGGCTTCGGCGAGGGAGGTCAGCAGCCGGCGGCGGCTGTCGTCGTCGCGGCGCAGCGTTCCCACGGCCAGCGCGGGCGTCCCGGAGTCGTCGATGACCTCCTGAACGGCGACGGTGAGTACCGGGTGCGGGCTCACCTCGACGAAGAACCCGAACCGCTCACCGATCAGGGCCCGTACGACCGTCTCGAACTGCACGGTCTGGCGCAGGTTGCGATACCAGTAGCCGCCGTCCAGGCCGGCGCCGTCGGCCCAGGCACCGGTGACGGTGGAAAGGAACGGGATCTCTGCGGTACGCGGGGTGACCTCGGCCAGAGCGGCGAGCAGGTCCTCCTCGATCCGTTCGACCTGGGCCGAGTGCGAGGCGTAGTCCACGGCGATCCGCCGGGCGCGGCTGCCCTCGGCGGTCACCTCGGCGAGCAACGCGTCCACGGCGTCGGCGTCGCCGGCGACCACCACCGAGTGGGGCCCGTTGACCGCGGCGACCGAGGCGCGGCCGTGACCGGCGGCGAGCCGCCGCTCCACGTCCGCGACCGGAAGCGCGAGCGACAGCATGGCGCCCCGGCCGGCCAGATCGCGGGCGATGGCCTGGCTGCGCAACGCCACGACCCGGGCGCCGTCCGGCAGGGAAAGCGCCCCGGCCACCACCGCGGCGGCGATCTCGCCCTGGGAGTGCCCGGTCACGGCGTCCGGCTGGATCCCGAACGATCGCCAGACGTCGGCCAGGGCGACCATGACGGCGAACGAGGCCGGTTGGACGACGTCGACCCGGTCGAGCGGCGGCGCTCCCGGCACCTGGCGCAGCACGTCGGACAGCGACCAGTCGACATAGGCGGCGAGCGCGGCGGCGCACTCGGCGATGCGGCCGGCGAAGACCGGCGACTCGTCCAGCAGCCGGGCGCCCATGCCCGCCCACTGCGCGCCCTGGCCGGGGAAGACGAACACGGTTTTGCCCGTCACGTCGGCGACGCCTTCGACCAGGGCAGCGCTGGGCTCACCGGCGGCCAACGCCGTCAGGCCGGTCACCAGGTCGTCGTGGCCGATGACCACGGCACGCTGCTCGAACGACGCTCGCGAGGTCACCAGGGAGTAACCGACGTCGCCCGCCGGCAGCTCTCCAGCCTCGACGGCGGTGAGCAGGTGGGCGGCCTGATCCTGTAGTGCGGCCGGCGTACGGGCGGAGATCACCCACGGGACGACCCGGTCGTCGTGGGTAACGATCGCCGGCGCCGCCGTGAGCGGGGCTTGTTCGAGGATCGTGTGCACGTTGGTGCCGCTGACCCCGAACGAGGACACCGCCGCGCGGCGGGGGCGGCCGGTCAGCGGCCACGGCGTGGTCTCGGTCAGCAGTTCCACCGCACCGGCCGTCCAGTCCACGTGCGTGGACGGGGTGTCGATGTGCAGCGTCTTCGGCAGGACGCCGTGCTGGAGGGCGAGCACCGTCTTGATCAGGCCGGCCGCCCCGGCCGCCGCCTGGGCGTGCCCGATGTTGGACTTGACCGAGCCCAGCCGCAGCGGCCGGTCGGCGTCGCGGTCCTGCCCGTACGCGGCCATCAGGGCCTGGGCTTCGATCGGGTCGCCCAGCGTGGTGCCGGTGCCGTGCGCCTCGACCGCGTCCACCTCGGACGGAGACAACCCGGCACCGGCCAGGGCCTGGCGGATCACCCGCTGCTGCGACGGGCCGTTCGGCGCGGTCAGCCCGTTGGAGGCCCCGTCCTGGTTCACGGCCGATCCGCGTACGACCGCGAGGACCTGGTGCCCGCGCCGGCGGGCGTCCGACAGCCGTTCCACCAAGACCAGACCCACGCCTTCGGACCAGCCGGTCCCGGACGCCGAGTCGGCGAAGGCGCGGCAGCGGCCGTCGGCGGACAGGCCACCCTGCTGGGTGAACTCGGCGAACAGGCCGGGCTGGGCCATGATGCACACCCCGCCGGCGACGGCGAGTGAGCATTCGCCGGAGCGCAGGGCTTGCACGGCCCAGTGCAACGCCACCAGCGATGACGAGCAGGCCGTGTCGACGGTGACCGCCGGACCTTCCAACCCGAAGGTGTACGACAGCCGGCCGGACAACACGCTGCCGGCGACGCCGGTCAGGATGTGCCCCTGCAGTTCGCTGGTCGGCGCGTAGTCGACGTTGGCCGCACCGATGAAGACGCCGGTGTCGGAGCCCTTGAGCGTGGCCGGTTCGATGCCGGCGCGTTCGAGCAACTCCCAGGTCGTCTCGAGCAGGACGCGCTGTTGCGGGTCCATCGCCAGGGCCTCACGGGGCGCGATCCCGAAGAACCCGGCGTCGAACTCGGTGGCCCGGTCGAGGAAGCCGCCGGCGGCGGTCGAGGAGCTGCCCAGCCGCGTACCGGAAGGGTCGTAGCCGCCGGCGAGGTCCCAGCCCCGGTCTGTGGGGAACGGGCCGATGGCGTCCGTACCGTCGAGGACGAGCCGCCACAGGTCCTCGGGCGAGCTGACGCCGCCCGGGAAGCGGCAGCTCATGGCGACGATGACGATGGGGTCGTCGGCCTGGTGCCGGGCGACCGGGAGGTGGGTGTCCACGTCGGCGGCGGTGCCCAGCAGCTCGGCGAGCAGAAAGTCGGCCAGAACCAGCGGGGTCGGGTAGTCGAACAGCAGCGTCGCCGGCAGCCGGAGCCCGGTCGCGGTGTTGAGCAGGTTGCGCAGTTCGAGGGAGGTGAGCGAGTCGAAGCCGAGCTCCCGGAACTCGCGGGCCGCCACGACCGACTCGGCGGAGGCGTGGCCGAGCACGGTGGCGGCTTGTTCCCGGACGAGGTCGATGGTGGCGGTGATCCGGTCGGCTTCGGGCAGGGCGGTGAGGCGTTGGGCCAGGTTGGCGGCGGTGAGCGATTTGGTGGCGGCCAGCCGGCGGCCGCCGCGGGCGAGTTCGCGCAGGACTGCGGGGACTTCGCGCCGGCCGCGCAGGGCGGCCCGGTGGAGCCGGACCGCGGCGATCGCGGGCAGGTCGGTGCGCAGGGCCTCGCCGAACATCGCGAGCCCCTGCTCAACGGTGATCGCGGGGAGTCCGATGGCGGCCATCCGCTGCTGCTCGGTCTCGGTGAGGTTGGCGGTCATGCCGGTCTCGGCGGCCCACGGCCCCCACGCCAACGACGTCGCCG
>CAXSDA010000099.1:0-5707 GCA_964236515.1 uncultured Actinoplanes sp. | reverse complement strand
CCGCGGAGATCAATGACCGGCCTCGTAAGATCTTCGATTGGAAGAAGCCCTCCGAAGTATTCACCGAACTCGTAGAGTCACATGCTTCCACCGGCTGAATCCGCCCACCCGGTGTCGACTCATCCCGACCTGAATACATGGATTTAATTAGCCAGGCTCCTATGAAGTCACAACGCCACGTCCGAGGAGTGCGACGAGCACCTCCCGACCAAGGCCGACAAGTCCGCTCTTTTTGAAGACCCGAGGTCAGTCAGTCGTTGGGTCAGGCCCCAGCGGGAGGTGCTCACCAACATCATCTCTGTCAGTCGTCGCAGCCATGTGACGGAGACCGCGGACGATCCAGGGTGCACTGTCGATCATGGGGGGATCCATAGCCGTGTCGATGCCCCAGCGTGGCGTAGGCGCGCAGGAGGGCCGGCCGCTGGGCCGGGTTGGTGTCGCGCAGACTCGGTGGAGGCCGGCGAGCCAAATGAGGCGGCCGATGGCGCCGCGGGCGACGAGCGGGGCGAGCGCGGTGGTCAGACCGATCAGCCAGTGGTTCACGGGATCCTCCAGGGCGTGGGCTGGTAGGTCCGACGATCGTCGTCGCCGGGGTGTCCGGCGATGTTCCCGGACAGCGCCCCGCTGCCGGCGCGGCTGTCGATTAGGGTGCTGCGAATGACCAGCGCGGGCGATGGTGGTGCCGATCCCGATCCGATGGAGACGTTCTCCGCCCAGCTCCGCCGGCTCCAAGCCGCCTCCGGCGCGCCCTCTGTCCGGAAGCTGGTCGAGCTGACCAGGGTGGTCGGGGAACCGTTGCCGCGCTCCACGATCCAGGACGTGTTGCAGGGCCGGGCCCGGCCGGCCCGGTGGGAGACCGTGAAGGCCATCGTGCAGGCGTGCGCGCTACCGGACGACCCCGACCTGACGCCCTGGCGGGAAGGGTACGACCAGTTGGTGCGCGACCTGGCGAGCCGGAGGAAGGGCATGAGGGCCGGCGCCGAGGCTGCGGGACAGGCGGCACGGGATCAGGCCCGCGCCGATCGGGAGCGCTGGTCCCGGGACGAGTACCGGATCGTGGACCACACCCCGGGTCCGGCGCCGCTGCGGCTGCCGATGCGCGACCGGCGGGCGAGACCCAGTTACCTGCTGACGGCTCGCAACCGGGTGGTGCCGTTCACCGGCCGGGCCGCGGAGCTGGTCGAGCTGGCCCGCTGGCGGGACGACGACGAGCACCCCCGGCTGTCGGTCATGCTGGTGCACGGCCCCGGTGGTCAGGGCAAGACCCGCCTAATCGACGAGTTCGCCGACCGCACCCTCATCAACAGAGGCTGGGCGGTACAGGCAGTGATCCGCGGCCACAGGGGGCGGGCCACCCCCGCTGTCGCCGAGCCGGGTCCGTCCGACGGTGTGCTGCTGGTGGTGGACTACGCCGAGCGGTGGCCGATGGCGGAACTCGTGGACTTCATCGGCGCCCAGCAGGCGAGCGGCCAGGTTCGTGTGCTGCTGGCGGCCCGGCCCGCAGGCCCGTGGTGGCGCGAGTTGTCCCGGCAGCTTGCCGACGACCTGGACCTGCTGGCCGTCGAGGCGATGCGGGTGGAGCCGCTTGCCGACGACCCGGCCGAACGGGAGGCGGTGTTCGAGGCGGCCCGGGACCGGTTCGCCGAGGTGCTCGCCGTCCCCGGCGCCGGGCGGCTCGAGGCGCCCCGGGGCCTGGACGGTCCCGAGTTCGGCCTGATCCTCACTGTGCACATGGCAGCGCTGGTGGCGGTCGACGCGTTCGCCCGCGGAGTCACGCCGCCCGCGGACCCGACCGGCCTGGCCATCTACCTGCTAGACCGCGAGCGGAAACACTGGCGGAGGCTGCATGACCTGCCCGCCCGGCGCGACAACGAGCGGGACGAAGCCCACCTGGCCACCCCGCCCCGGGTGATGGCCCGGGCCGTGTATCTGAGCATCCTGACCCGGCCCGTCGACCGTAGCCTCGGCCTCGGCCTCGTGACCCGCGCCGATCTCGCCGGTGATACGGCCGGCGCCGCGGTGCCGTCGGCCGACCATCAGCCCCTCACCGTCGGCGAAATCCTCGACGATCACGCGCGCTGCTATCCACCGGCGGACGACGGCGCGGAGACCGTGCTGGAGCCGTTGTATCCCGATCGGCTCGCCGAGGACTACCTGGCCTTGCAGACCCACGGTCAGCGGGACCGCTATCCCGCGGACGGATGGGCGTCCGGCAACCTGCTCGCCCGGCTGCTGACCGGCGACACCTCCGCAGGCGTCGCGTCCTGGGCGGGCTCCGCGGTCACCGTCCTGATCGAGTCCGCCCACCGCTGGCCCGACCTGCGCCTCAAGACCCTGTACCCCGTGCTGCCCGGCATCCCCGGCTGGCGCTGGCGGCCGGCAGCGCCGCGCTGATCCGCCTGGCCGACCTGCCGGACGTCGAGCCGGCGGTCCTGCACGCGGTCGATGCCGCCGCGCCCGAGCGTCACATCGACCTCGACATCGGGCTCGCCGCGATCACCGCCAAGCTGTCGCGATTGACATCTCCGGCCGACCCGGTCGCCTACGCCATGCGGCATACCCGGGCCGGCCACCGGCTGGCCACCGCGGGCCTGTGGGAGGAGGCGTTCACCTCGGTCGAGGAGGCCACCACCATCTACCGGCGGCTGGCCGCCGAGGACCCGGACACGTACCTGCCCAACCTGGCCGGATCGTTGAACAATCTCGGCAACCGTCTGGCCGAGCTGGGCCGCCGCCGGCAGGCCCTGGCCCCGTCCGAGGAAGCCGTCGCCATCCGGCGAGGGCTGGCGGCGGCGAACCCGGGCGCCTACCTACCTGACCTAGCCGCGTCCTTGTTGAACGTGGGCATCCGCCTGGCCGAGCTGGACAATCTGGAGAGGGCACTAGCCGCCACCGAGGAGGCCACCGATAGCTACCGGCGGCTGGCCGCCCTCGACCCTGATGCCCACCTGCACAACTTCGCCAGGTCGCTGTCCAACCTGGGCAGCCGACTGTCCGAGCTGGGCCGCCGGGAACAGGCCCTGGCCCCGGCGGCGGAAGCCGTCGGCATCAACCGCCTGCTGGTCGCGACCGACCCCGGCGTCCATTTGCCCGACCTCGCCGCGTCGTTGAACAACCTGGGTAGCCGCCTGGCCGAACTGGGGCGCCAAAAGCAGGCATTGACGCCGGCCGCGGAGGCCGTCGGCATCTACCGCCGGCTGGTCACCGTGAACCCCAGTGCCCACCTGCGCGATTTCGCCACCTCGCTGAACAACGTCGGAAACGTCCTGTGGGACCTTGGGCGTCGGGAACAGGCAATGGCCGCGGCCCGTGAACTCGTCGACATCGACCGACGGCTGGACGCGGCGAACCCTGGCGGCCATCTGCCCGAGCTTGCCGCGTCGCTGACCACGCTCGGAAACCGTCAGGCCGACTCCGGGTTTCCGGACGAAGCCTTGGCTACGGGCGAGGAGGGTCTCGCGATCCGGCGCCGGCTGGCCGCGGCGGACCCGGACACCTATCTGCCGCAGGTCGCCTCGTCGTTGACCAATCTCGGCATGACCCTGACCGCGCTCGGTCGGCAGGAGCAGGCCCGGGTCGCGGCCGAGGAAGCCACGGGCATCTATCGCCGGCTGGACGCGGCGGATCCCGGCGCCCATGAGTTCGACCTCTCCACATCGCTGACCAATCTCGGCACGTTCCTGTCCCGGCTGGGGCTCCGGGAGCAGGCCCTCGTCGCGGCCGGGGAGGCCGTCACGATCCGGCGCCGGCTGGCCGCGGCGAACCCGGACGAGTATCTGCCCAACTTCGCCATGTCGTTGTGGGCGTACGGCTGGGTCTGCGTGAACGTGCGAGCCGATTACGCCACGGCCCTGGAGGCCGTCACCGAGGCGGTCGGCCTCTACGAGACGCTCGCGCGCCGGCAGCCGCGGGAGTTCGGTGGACTGGTGGTCACGGCGTCCGCCACCAGGGCGGACCTGCTCGAGCGCCTCGGCCGTGCGGACGAAGCCGCCCGGTTACGCCGGCGACTCGGCGGCGACTGACCTCACGGTACGGCGTCGAGCACCACCGGCACCGGCCGCAGCTCGACCTGGACCGGATAGCCCACCCGCAGTCCGGCCAGCCGGCCGTCGGTCACCTGGGCCACCACGAGGTGGTCACCGACCGCGACGGTGACCCGGCTCGTCGGGCCTAGAAGCTCACCGCCAGCACCCCGGCAGCACCGCCGGCGTCCAGCGACACCTCGATCACCTCCGGGCGCACCAAGGCCGTCACGTCCACAGGCGTGGCGGCATCGCGGTAGAAGCGACGACGCCGACGTCGAGAACCGCGACGCAATACCTCGGGTCTGGGAAGCGGCGGCGGTAACGTTCGCCAACGGCGGCGACAACATCAGCGTCTATGTGCCCGTCTTCGCGACCGCCGGCGCAGGCGGGATGGCCTAGGTAGTGGTCTTCCTCGTTCTGCTGGCGGTGTGGATCGCGGCCGGGCGGTTCTTCGCCACACCGAGCGTCACATCCGGGCTTGGGGCGTACACCGTCAGCGGCATGATCGTGTCTTGCCGTGGCAGCTTGGCGGCTCCTAGCGCCGATGTGGGTGCGAAAATCTTCCGACGCGGTGTCGGATCACACTGCCTCTGTTCGTAGAGATGGTGAAGGGCGACCGCGGAGGCGGAGCCGGTCGAAGGAGGAGACATGACTGAATACCTCATTGCCTTCAACGGGGAGTGGGTGCCCGACCTCAACGAGGAAGATTTCCGTGAGGCGTCCCAAGCTGTCCGTGCGCTGCGGGCAGAAATGACGGCGGCCGGAGTGTTCGTCTTCCTGGGCGGCCTGGATGACGAAGCCCCTGTCTTTAGCGTCGATGCGTCGAGCGGTACGCCGTTGTTCACTGATGGGCCGTACGTCGAGACCAAGGAGCACCTCGGCGGATTCACCGTCGTGGACGTGGCCGACGAGGATGCAGCGAGGGTGTGGGCGGGAAAGATCGCGACAGCTTGCGGTTGGCCGCAGGAGGTCCGACGTTTCCAGAAACCTGCCGGTACTACCCCGGTGACCGGCTGAACGCGCGACGGTCGACCGCGATTTCGTGAAAGGTTCGGCGTCCGATCTCGCATGGACCGTTCGTTCGATCGGCGGTCGAAGCGTGCCCGCTCATCGGCAAATCCGTGCACGCGGCATCGGCGCGGCGGGCACGGAGAGTGACTGTGGCGTCCGGCTGGTGCGCGATGACTGGGGCCATCCGGGGTGTCTTGACGATGAGCGCTGGGTCCGGTGTACCGGCCCGGTAATCGGTGGCCCGGCAGACATTCGTTGGACGATCATGTCCTCGTGGGAGATGTCAAGACGGTGACGTTATGGCGGCCGACCGGTCCGCAGTAGCTGGCCCTGGTCGAGCGCTCGGGGTGGCGTGCCTGGCCGCCGCGGCTGGCGGATCAGCCGATCTTCTACCCGGTGCTGAACGAGGAATACGCCACCATGATCGCTCGGGACTGGAACGTCCCGGCGTTCGGCGCAGGGTATGTAAACAGGTTCGAGGTCCGTTGCTCGTTCCTGGATAAGTACGAGGTTCATCAGGTGGGTGGCCGCACCATCCTGGAGTACTGGATCCCCGCTGAGGCCTGAACGAGCTCAACGCCAACATCGTCGGCACGATCGACGTCGTCGCCGAGTACCGCTAGACCTGGACTTCGCACATGCTTTCGGGTGAATGTCCGTCACTCTGATCA
>CAXSDA010000098.1:0-5803 GCA_964236515.1 uncultured Actinoplanes sp. | reverse complement strand
CTGGACACCGGCGGCTTCAGACCTCGACTACACCCTCTTCTGCGATGAGCCCGTTTACCCTGCTACGAGAGCGGGCCGACGCCGGTTCCCAGCACGCTGGCCGCCTTTTAGCCGGCTTGCTCGCCGGTGAGGGCCGATACGACGAGCTGCGGCAGCGGGCTACCGACGGTGACGTGGCAGCTGAAGACCAGCTGGCCGACCACTTCGCCGAGCGGGGCGATCTGGACGGGCTGCGGCGATTTGCTGACGCCGGCCCGGGTCCCGCCGCGGCGAAGCTAGCCTATCTGCTAGCGAAGCGCGAGCAGACCAGCGAGCTGCGTAAACGGGCCGATGCGGGTGACTGGCACGCGGCGTCGCGCCTGGCGGAGGTGCTCGCGAATCAGGAACAGGTCGATGAGCTGCGGCAGAGGGCCGACGCGGGCGACGAGAGCGCGGCTTGGCATCTGGCGGAGGTGCTCGCCAATCAGAAGCAGGTCGATGAGCTGCTGCAGAGGGCCGACGCCGGCGACGAAGGCGCGGTCTGGCATCTGGTAAAGGTGCTGTCCGGTCGGGGCCGCCTCGACTGGCTACGGCGCCTGGCCGACCGCGGCAACCGGTTTGCCAGCGAACTCCTACCCGAGTACGAATCGGATCCCGCCCTCATCGGCAAGAATACCCTGTTGGACGGTCCTGCCGGGGTCTTCTCCCCAGGCGAGGAGCTCCGGCAGTACAGGGAGCAGGGCCGCCTCGACGAGCTGAAACAGATGGCTGACGCCGGGGACTGGCGCGCGGCCAACATCCTCGTCACCGGCTTGCGGCATCAGAGACGGATCGCCGAGCTCGAGGACGAGGTCGCCGCAGGCACACACGACGCATTGTTGCGACTGTTGGAACCGTTCCCTCCGAAATTGGCGCGGGACTGGAACGACTAGCGCGGACATGCCGGGGAGGGGCCCAGGTGACGTCAACCCGTCGTTTTCAGTGACAACAACCTGTCTCTCAACAAGTGGTTTTGGGGCGGGGCAGAGCTGCCGCTGACGCGCGCCGACGTCGACCCCCTACGCCCCCGGACGCTGTTACCGAGAGTGACTGGCCCTGAAGTGCGAGCGCGTTGACTGCGGCAGATCCGGATAACGGCTGGCGGTCCGGTGGCTTGGCGCGTCAGGTGAACCGTGATCACTATTCAACGGGTGTGTGTGCGCTGGAGCGCGGCAGCACGTGGAGCGCCGGCGGCGAACGCCCGGCGGGGTCTGTGTAGCCCCAGTGGTGCTTCCGCCGTCGATGCCAGCCGGTGATGTGGTCATTCACGGCGTGCTTGCCGATGAGGCAGCCCGGTACGTGCCTCATGACGGCGTAGTCAGTGGCGGCCTGGATCAAGCCCGTGAACTCGACCTCTGGTTCTCCGTGGAGAGCGGGCCGCTGGTCGTGGACCGGTCACCGGGTTGAGCCGCCTATCCGCGGCAGAGTGGCCCGGCCCGTCTCTTCGCGCTCAAGCCCTGGGGAGATCGGTCGGTACCGGGCGAATTTCCGGTTCACCGTCACCACCTGCGCCTGCAATCCCAGCTGGTTCTACGAGGACTGGCTGATCTTCATCGCGAACGGCGAGATTAAGACGGACAGGTTCGTCTCACGCGAGCCCGACCATCATGTCGACCACCGCGTTCACCTCTACGGCGGATCGAGACGGCCAGGCCGGGGACACGGCAAGTGATTGCGAGGCTTCGGCCGACGCGCACGATCGGCGGGAGATGCGGATACCCGAACATGGTGAGCTACTCACGGGTAACCGTCGCTCGGCGGGTACCGTCGGCGCGCGTACACCCACAGCTGAAACTCCGTTGCTCGGAGCGGGCGCGATCGGATTCCACGAGGCACTAGCTAGGCGTTGCCGACGCTCGCCAAGGCTTCGGCCAGTACCAGTGGGTTGAGGTAGTCGCGGTAGGAAACGACCAGGCCGTCCCGGATCTGGAGTACGGCGATGATGGTCTGCTGGAATGGCGCGCCTGTAGGGATGACGGTGCCGTGAGCGTCGTACTCGACGATCACTACCTCCGGGTCGGTGGTCTCGTGGATCACTGTGTTGCGGTAATCGTCGAACCTGACGAAGCCCTTGGCTTGCGCGTTGAGGAACTCGCGGATCTGTTCGCGGCCCCGCAGGCGTTCCGGGACGCCCGCCGGTCGGTACGGCCACTCGATGTAGCCGTCCGGGGCGATCAAACTGACAAACGTTTCGGTGTCCATCTCACGGCCCGCGCGCAGAACCTGCTCGACGACCTGGCGTGACGTGGCGGTCATGGCGGCCTTCCCTTCGTTGAACACTCGTTAATTGAACGACCGTAGAACGAAGTAGGATGCCGGTCAACAGCCGTAGAATGAACTCGTGACTGAGCCCAGCGCGCGCCCTACCAGGGCGCAACAGCGTCGCCAGAGCGAGGAGCGCATTCTCGGCGCAGCCCGTCATATCTTCGCCGAGCTCGGCTACGACCGGACCACGATCCGGGCCGTGGCGTCGGCCGCCGGTGTCGACGCCGGTCTGGTCATGCACTACTTCGGCACCAAGGACCTACTCTTCGCCCGCGCCGCCGAGGTTCCCGCCGACGAGTTGCCCGGCGGTACCGCAGACGAAGTGGCCGAGTCGCTGCTCACGTCGCTGGGCAGGCGCCTGACCGAAGAGCCGACAGCTTCCCTGGCGGTGCTGCGCTCAATGCTCACCAACGCCGAGGCCGCCGATCTCTACAGGGCCGCTGCGGAGCCTCAGCTCAATCATCTCACCGAAGCCATACCGACGCCCGACGCCCACCTGCGCGCTAGCCTGCTCAGCGCCATCGTCCACGGCGTACTCGCCGAGCGGTACCTGCTGCGCCTCACGCACCTCGCCGACGCATCACCCGAGCAGATCATCAACCTGCTACGCCCATGCTTCCAAAGCCTGGCCACACCCCCGCCGCCGACCTAACCCGCCGGCGGTCAGACGATCGGCGGCTTTCCTGCCCGACCAAGAATGGGTCAGGCTCCACTAAGTTGCCGCGCCGTCCGCCGCCTCGGGAATCGGCGACGATCAAGTTCACAATCGACAGCTCGGCCGAGCATCCGCGTCGACCCGCGACAGCGGGTCCAAGGGCGCCTTCCCTTGTCATGATCGGACCTACTTGACTCGGCATGATCGCATGCCCGCTCATCGGCCAAATCCGGACGCTGTCGAGGGCCGCAGGCAGTCTTGACCCGGCCGAGGCCTTAACCCGCCTGAACAGCCGGCACCTGCTTGCCGACACCGAACACCTACTCCAGCTACGCACGGTCCCGCAAAGGCGTCGCGAACCACTACAAGGACCCCGCCGGCTGGCCGGGGTGACGCGTTGCGCCGCCAGGGTTGAGTGGCCGCAGACTCGCCAACCAACGTCCGCAGTCACAACTCCGCAACTGCTGTGACTACAGCCGTCAATTGGCGGGTTTCCGCCGTCCAAGACGATGTTCGGCGCTCCAGGAAAACGAGCAGGTGCGCCCGTATTGCCTCTACCCGGCGCCGAGAGAACTACTGCGGTGTAGTTCAGCTTGCCCTCTGAGCAGCACGAATATCGGTGGCTAACGTCGAGCGGGTGAGCAGAATGCAGACCCCCGACGGTGAGTAGATCGTGGAGGCGTACCTGCCGCAGCGTAGCCCCACGCCCTGGTTCCGGTTGATCCACGGCGCCCGGGTCGTCGACGGCCTGGCTTTGGGCACGGTGCGACGCACGATCGAAGAAGCCGGCTACCGGTGGGCCGACCTGCAGGAGGCAGCCTGATACCGCCCGGTCAGCCGTCACGGAGCTGACGGCGAGCATGGCTTGTAGGTGCGCCGACTGCGCGCCCAGCCCCTGGGCCGCCGGCGCGGGGATCTCCTACAGTGGAGTTTCCATCGGCGTGCGGCGATGACACACCGGCGGTCACAGGGGGTGGCAGGTCGTGGACGGGCAGAGCAGACCGGTGATCGATACCAGCACGGCACATCCGGCCCGCCGCTACAACTATCTGCTCGGCGGTAAGGACAACTTCCGCGCCGACCGGGAGTCCGGCGACGAGCTGGCCCGGCTCAACCCGGCCATCAAGATCGCCGCACTGGAGAACCGGGCCTTCCTGCAACGCGCCGTGGGTTTCCTCGCTGGGCAGGGCATCCGGCAGTTCATCGACATCGGCACCGGATTACCGACCGCGGACAACACCCACGAGGTCGCGCAGCGTATCGCCCCCGAGTCGCGCATCGTCTACGTCGACAACGACCCGCTCGTGCTGGTGCACGCCCGGGCGTTGCTGACCAGCACCCCTGAGGGCCGCACCGCCTACCTCGACGCCGACCTACGCGAGCCGGACACCATCCTCACCGATCCGGTCTTGCAGGACACCCTGGATCTGACCCAGCCAGTCGGTCTGGTTCTGGTATCGGTCCTGCCGTTCGTCCCCGGCGACGGCGTGGCCGGGCCGATCGTGCGGACCCTGCTGGACGCGGTGCCCGCGGGCAGCTACCTGGTGCTCTCGCACGCCACCTTCGACCTGCTCGACCCGCCGGTGGCGGCCGCGTACTGGCAGATGTTCCACGCCGGCACGTCCGACATCTGGCCGCGCACCGAAGCCGAATTCCGTGACCTGTTCACCGGCCTCGAACTAGCCGAACCGGGTGTGGTGCAGGTTCATCAGTGGCGGCCCCGGCCGGACGCGACCCCACGAGCCGCCCAGCAGATCAACAACTGGGGTGCCGTCGCCCACCGACCCTGACCGTTACCGCTGACGTAGCCGATGCCGCGTCGCGGGCGCCGGGCGCCCGGCGCCGGCCGACCGGTGGTGGGCCGGATGGTCTTGGTGGACCGTCGGGTGGGGCAGCAGCAGTGGTGACTCTGGAGCTAGCGATGAGCGACGTAGATCTGGTCGGCGGTGGTGAGTAGGCCGCTGACGGTGGTGGCGCGGACCAGGTCCAGCGTGTTCCCGGCGTCCTGCTCCGATGCGTTGCTGCCGTCAGTGGCCGCGGCGTAGATGCGGTCGCAAGGAGTTCTGGCGCTCATGCCCTACCTCGACCGTACCCGGCTGTGCACCGCCGCCACCGCCGCAAATCACCAGAATTGGCCGGCCCTGCAAACCCTGCGACAGGTCACCCACCTGTGGACATAAGACCGTCCCCCATAACGCGGCCGCGCTCAGCATGCAAGCCGCCCTCAACGGCCGGCCCTACCCATACATCGGTGGCCCCGCCCACATCCGCTGGGCCGCGGCCAGCATCAACAGCCGCCACGAAGTCCTCGTTCATGCCGCCGAGCCCGTCACCGCTGTGGCGACTACCGCACTGCCCGATCCGTCGACGCCGTACGACCGGCCCATCGCCGTCACCGGCAGCTACGACGGCACGGTACGAATCTGGGACCTGACCGCCGGCGCTCCGATCGGCGACCCGCTCACCGGCCACACCAACCGGGTGACCGCGGTCGCCTGCAGCCAGCTACCCGACGGCCGGCCCATCGCCGTCACCGGCAGCTGGGATGACACGGTGCGGGTCTGGGACCTGACTGACGGCACCCCAATCGGCGACCCCTCACCGGCCACACCAGCGGCGTGTACGCGGTCGCCGGCAGCCGGCTGCCGGACGGCCGGCCCATCGCCGTCACCGGCAGCTGAGAGATCCGGGTAGGTGAACGCGCCGCCCAGACACCCTCCAGAAGGAGGGTTCTCCTGTCTGCCCAAGGCCCCTTTTAGAAGCGACATACATCCTGTCGTCGATGACTCCGAGTATCGACGACAATGCGGGCGGTGTCACCCGGCGACGACCACCTTCCGGCCGGAGGCCGTGACGGTGAAGGTG
>CAXSDA010000097.1:0-6106 GCA_964236515.1 uncultured Actinoplanes sp. | reverse complement strand
CGACCACGCTGGCTATAACGGCAGTCCATAACCATGTGCGAAGTCCGGGGCTAGAGCCAACCAGAGGCCCCATGCCGGCACGATCCAAGCCGCCTCGTGCAGCACCCCGGCCGCAAGACGACGGCACCGGGCCGCCGACCGGCACAGCGCCGATGTCGGCGGTGGTTCACGCCCAGAATGCTGGCCAGAACCCGCGTCAGAGGTGGGCCTACGGGGCCCCTGATGCCACCGATCGTGCGATCGATGCGTGATCCATGCGTGATCGACAGCCCTGGCGTGGACCATCACCCGACAGCATTAACTGACACTCGGTCTTTGCGTACGCCCAGATGAGGCGGCATATTTTGATACCGGGCGGCAGTTTTTAACATTGGCCGACATGAATAGAAGCGGACTCTTAATCCGCGGGTTGTAGGTTCAAGTCCTACGCGGCGCACGTATGATCATGGTCCTGACCAGGCGTTTTATATTCTGGTCAGGACCATTTTTGGTCCCTTATGGACGTACGCGTGGTCCATGCGTGATCTGGAGACGCTGACACACCCCGGTACAGGCCGCCAGCGGCCGTCGTTCCGTGATCCGGATCACGTGCCATAACAGTCCTGCTCACAGCCCATTTCGAGCCCGCCCGCCGGCTACGAAGAGGGTGCGGACTAGGGGCTGCGGCTCTTTCACGCTGTCCGGAATCCGGGTTACCGCGCGCGGTAGCGCTCAGGTAGTGGCGCGACCATCAGGCGGCACCTACGGTGGACTCGGCAGCCGCGCCTGCCCGTTCCGAGTCACAGTGGCCCACGCCCCGGTGGCAACGAGGACAAGGTTCCCCGAATCGCGCGTCCTGGATTCCGCCGTGTCATTGAACGCTGCGGGTGCCGAAAACCTCATCTACCCTGGTCGCAGCCACCTTGACCATCAAGGTGGAACCTCTCGACTGACTCGCGACGGTGGTCTGCGGCGAGCACTACGCGACGATGACGTGTGTGCTGTTCCGATTGGCGTACCTCGGCGTGACCAACACCCTCGCCTTGCTCCGACTACTACCGATGAGCGACCGCGACAAGGACGCCGAGATCCTCGCCCTGCGGCATCAGGTCATGGTCCTCGAACGACACCTGCACGGCGACCGGGTCCAATTCACCGCGGCCGACCGGGCGTGGCTAGCCGCCCTACTGCACCCGTTGCCGCGCACCGTGCTGAACCACCTGCGGCTACTGGTACGCCCGGACACCGAAATGCGCTGGCACCGAGACCTGATCGCCCGCCGGCACGCCCGACGTTCCCGGCCCCACAAAGTCGGACGGCCACCCACGATCAGGTCGATCCGCCGGCTTGTCCTGCGCTCGGCCTCAGAGAACACGAGTTGGGGATACCGCCGCACCCACAGCGAACTCCTCGTCCTGGGCGTGAAAGTCGCAGCGTCAACCGTCTGGGAGATCCTGAAAACCGCCGGTACCGATCCGGCATCTGAGCGCACCAGCAGCACATGTGCGGCGTTCTTGCGTTCCCAGGCCCATGCCAGCGTCCTCGCCGACACCGGAATCGATGTCGTACTCAGCGGGGTACGAATGCCCCGCATGAACTCGATCATGGAACGCTGGATCCAAGCCTGCCGCCACGAACTACCCGACCGCACCCTGATCCTCAACCAGGCTCATCTGCTCCACGCCCAACACGAGTACGCACGACACCACAACGAACATCGGCCTCACCGAGGCATCGCCAACGCCCGACCACTGCGCCCGCTGCCCGACCCAATCATCGAACCCGCGGCCCTCACCCGTCTACGCATCCACCGACACGACCGACTCGGCGGACTCCTCCACGAATACCATCATGCCGCCTGACCAGCACGGACGGCATTTTCGGCATCCGCAGGGTTGAAGCCGCGCAGCTAGACGTTATGGCCGCCGACCTTGGCGTGACCTAACCCGAGATTCTTCCTGATGCAGGACACTGAACCGATTGTGCGTTCACCTCCGCGACGCCCGCCGACAACGAGATCGACGGGCGCCGCAACGCCGGCGATACGAGCCGGGCCGTTGACGAGCCGTCGCGCTAAGCGTGCGGAGTCGACCGGCCGCGCGGCCTGCCCGTTATTACATCCAGATGTATTCTTCGGCGATTGCGCCGTCTAGCCATCGCGCCACCGTGACCATGCGGCTCCCGTCCTCGGTTTCGCCGACGACGCAGGTCCACTCACCCGATCCGAAGCGGATCGGGTGCGACGCGACCTGGGTCGGTTGACCGCCGGTGGAATCAATCCAGGACTTCATCGCGTCGATATGTTCTGGTAGACCGTGCGTCTTTTCTGCCCCCTTGACATCGACGGATACGTCGTCGGTGTGCAAGTGTGCGAACACACCGTTCCAGTCCGCCTTGTTCCAGCCCTCGAAGTCGAGCCGGTCCATCGCGGCGAGGTTCCGCTCTACTATCTCATCGGTCATGATAGTCCTCCACTCAGAGGCATCAAGCCTCTTTAGCTGTCACGACAATCTTTTACTGATAACGGCATTGTGCGCAAGCGTTCATGCCAATGTATTCACCGTGGGGGGCCCGAGTACATAGCCTGCCTGCATGTTCGACACTAAGGTCCACATCGTGTAATCGAGAACTTGATCCATCCCGCGGTAAACATTACTCTCATCAGTCACGCCACCATAAGCTGTGTTGATCTGTCAATCTGACGGGACTCATGAACCATAACGTGCACTACGGGGTCGGACGTTGTCAGAACCGGTCGAATGGTCTGACCTTCGGCGCGACGGCGGAGATGAGTTGCCACAGGACGATGAACGCGACACCCACATACGTATTCGCGATGCTCATTAGAATTCCTAGGAAATAGAGGACCTGGGCTGCCGCGATTCGCCGTGAAGTCGCCCGCACCATTCCCGGATTCCGATCTTGACGAAGCAGCCCCTCCCGGTCGGCGTACCGCAGACTGACTAATAGCAGTAGTCCGAGCACGACCGTGTTTAGCCAGTAAATGATCAGCGCCAGCCGTACTGTCATGAATTCGCCGAGCATTGCCGTGGAGAACGGCATGAAGGACACCCCGAGCAGGAATGCCAGATGCAGCCACGTCAGATTCCGGTCGCTACGGGCGACGTTGTTGAGCTGGGTCTGGTGACTCACCCAGAAGATTCCCAGCGTCAGGAAACTCATCACGAAGGCCAGTGCATGCGGCCAGACGGCGTGCAGTGCGTTCCACAGGACATGCTCCGGTTTCACCGCCCCGGCGGCCCACAGCGGCCGCTGCAGGGCCTTGTCCGTGCGCGGCGGATGCAACTCGAGCACCAGCAGAGTCATTGTCACCGCGAAGATCCCGTCGCTGATAGCCGACAGACGGTCCAGGCTGCTGCCCGAGATGAGATGGTAGAGAGAACCCGACCGGCCTTCCCGTGGCGCGTCGGTCTCCGCGAGGTGGCGCTGCCGGTACGAAGACGTACGACGGTCGCTCATGAGGTGGTCCTTCGTCGGACAGGCATCGGATGTGCCGGGAGAGGGTCGAACCCGCCTAGAACGATGACGCGACGCCGGGGAAGGGTGTTCTGCCCGCTCGCGATCTCGTCGTTGTAGTTGCCCGCCAAGGCGGGGTCCTTGTGGCGGATGCCGGTAGACCGATACGTCATTGTGAGACGCGAAGGCCTGCCCGAACGGTATGTAACTTCGACGAGCGTCAAGCCGTCTGAAGGTTTTACCTATCTTGGAAGCTTCGGGCCTTCACCAGGGTCGTAGGTGAGGCGTTCAGAGCTCGCGTGACAGCCATGTGTCGATGGTTCTTGTCGTGCTGTGGGCGTTGAGCTGCAACGCCAGGTCATGACCTGCATCGGGGATAGGTTTCACGGTGACGTCTGGACTGGCCGGGTAGGCTGCCGGCTCTGCTGAGATGGTCTTGGCAAGGTCTGCGGGGTCGAAGTACAGACCGTCGTGCTCGCCCACGAGTGACAAGATGGGGACGTCGACGTTCTCGCCGTAGGTGTCGTTGTGCTGTTCGTCGCCGAAGGCGGCGAACTCCCCTGGGGTGGTGATCTGCTTGGCGGCGTCGTCGGCGCTGACAGTGCTCAGATCGGCGTTGAAAGGCCAGTAGAACAGCTGGCGCATGCCGTCGCGGGTGGTCAGGGAGCCGTCCGGTATCGCGTGGCCCTTGAATGCGGCGTCTTCGGCGGCGGGGTGTATCGCGGCGTTGAACAGCCCTTGGCCGGCCCCCACATGGTGGATGAAGCCGGTGATGACGACGGCGTCGACGTCCTTGTAGGTTGCGGCCTCCCGGATGACGACCGCGCTTCCCATGGAGTGACCGATCAAGGCGATAGGTACCCCACGGTGCGCATCCTTCAGCGCGATGATCAGTTGGTGGATGGTGGCCGAGTGAGTTGCGCCGTTCAGCTGGTCCACGGCCGGGCTGCTGCTATTTCCGGTTCCGAGCCGGTCGACGGCGACGGCGATCCAGCCGTCCTCGGCAGCTTCACGTGCCTGCGAGACCCAGCCTCGACTTGTCTTGAGATCGAAGTATCGGTGATCGTACGTGACCCCCGGAACCATCACTTGAATGCCCTGGATGTGAGTGGTGGTAGCGGGGTCGTACTCCACCGCGCTCAGAGTCTGATCAGCGGCTCCGTCGCCGGGAAGCGAGACTTTCTGCGTGATCGTGTGGCGGGTGAAGCCCCGCTCGCCAACGGCTGAGACGGGAGCGGCCCGGGCGGTGACGGCGATGGCCGTCACGAGAGACGCGGCAGAAACCGCAGCCACGGCGAAGCGCGCAGCGCGTCGCAGATTGATCGGATACATGAGGAGACACCCCTATGTCCGGACGAGGTAACAATCGGCAGTACCCGGGCGGGCGCCGCCGGAGATCGCAAACTTTAGTTCTTAAGCATTTGAAAGGCAATGCCTCGCGCGTTCCAAGTCTTGGTATAAAAGGTCCGGTTAGTACGTCCTAGAAGCCTTCACCCGTTATTAGGTATCTCACCGTTTTGAGGTGAATCTGATGACCGGCATCAGGCGGCTTATACGTTATGCACCGCTGGTGCTGCCGCTGAAGTAGTCCCTCCGCGCGAAGAGTTTGAGGGAACATCGGTGGAACATCGATGGGGCACCATCATTAGCTTGTGTTTTCAAGCACCGGTCCGCTGATGGCAGCGCCCTTGGAGTTCCTGTGCCCCATCACCTCGGTATTTGGTCCAACTGGCGCACCATGGCCGAGACGCGGCGAAGTACCGGGGGGTAAGTAGAAACGGCGCCAATCACTGCGACAGTGAGCCCCCGCATCGCTGCCAGGAATTAGGTCAGGGGGCCGAACGCCCGCCGGTGGGGAAGGATCAGCTTGTCGGCCTGGCGGTGACTCAGCGGCGCCAGGGCAGGTCTGCCTGGAGCCCGGCGCGGCTGGCAGTGGTGAGGGTGTCGAGGATGATCTCGCAGATCTCGCCGAATTGCTCAGTTTGCTCGCGGCTGAGCCTGTCGAAGACCATCGACCGAACGGTCGCCACATGGCCAGGAACGGCCTGCTCGAACGCGAGCATCCCCGCCTTGGTCAGCACAGTGAACTGGGTGCGCTTGTCGGTGTCAGCCTGTTCCCGGCGCACCCAGCCGTCCCTGTCCAACTTGGTTACGACGTACGTGATCCGGCTACGAGTGACCTTCAAGGTCTCCGCCAGGTCCGTCATCCGCATCCGCTGCTCGGGCGCCTCGGACAAAGCCACCAGAACTGCGTAGTAGAGATGGGGTAGTCCCATAGTCTTCTGCAGCTGCTGGTCAAGGGTATCCTCCAGCAGCATAGAAACCTGGAAGTACGCACGCCACACGCGCTGTTGCTCGTCGTCCAGCCAGGGAGACTCCATGAGCCTTAAGCCTAGCAGTCCTTGCAATTCGCATTAACTACTGACCTTTCGCGGCACGGCTGCTTCAAGATCAAGGGTGACGGTAGTGGTCGCCAATGTGGCGTGTCAGAAAGAGACGCAGCTCCGTTGAGACCAGGTCTTCCACGGATCTGACCCACGTAGCCCTCGGCAGCTAGCCCGCCAATAGCCAGGACGGCCGGCGGCACTCCTCTCTCAGGGTCGGGTAGCCGGAGGGATTTCACCCTCCGGCTCCCTCAGATCCCGGCGTG
>CAXSDA010000096.1:0-6350 GCA_964236515.1 uncultured Actinoplanes sp. | reverse complement strand
GGAATAGCCAGAGCATCCAAACCGGGGTTTTACCCAAGCCGACCACACCTCCAAAACTGCCTTCGTCAGGAGAACTCGCACCGATTGAATACGCGAGGCTGCCAGTTTTGATCGAGCAACCGGTCCTTCCGTTCAGCCCGGCACCGATGCGCTTGAAGGTGGCACCACCTCTTCTGGTCCACGTACGCCCAGGCAAAGGCTGTTCACAGGGGTCGTAGGTGGAGTGGGAGGCCCGCCGCGCCAACGACGGGCCTTCCGTAGCCGATGCGTGTCCGGGCTAACGAACAAGGCAGTCGGTCTCGCCTCTATCTGACGGACAGGGGGAAACGACGAACGGTGCGCCAGGAGCCTGAAGTTGTTCGGAATGGGCCGTCAGAGCTCGATCCTGGCGTTCTGCGCGCTCATGATGCATGCACGTGAGTTTTTCGGGACCCGGGGCGCCAACTCCGGGGTGGAGCCCGAAAAGCGCTCGCGAAGTGTCCGGGCTACCGACAGGAGAGGTCATGCCGGTCCACGCGCGTCTCGCCGTGCTGCTGGGGATCAGCGGTGCGGTTTCCTCATTGATCCAAGCAGGACTGCCGACGGTACAAGCGGTGGTAGTTGCGCTCCTGACCGCTGCGGGCGGGGTGGAGGTCGGCGGTCGGCTCGTTGCCCCGCATCCGGCACTGGCCATCCGTGTCACGGTGATGGTGGCCGTGGTGACGGCGGTGGTCAGCGCCATCACGGCCGGTTATCCGGCGGCGGAGTGCGTCGTGATCGTGCTGCTCACCGCGGGATGTGCAACCGAGATCGGCCGCCGGTTGACCGGCGAGCCGTACCGGCTGCCGTCCTGGTCGCCGAGTCCGGCCTGACCCGGGTAGGGCGAGATGGGCAGGCGACACTTGCCGGTCGACCCTCAGCAGCCGCTCGCCGACTTCGCGGGCGGCTTGCTGGGGGTCAAGGCCGACAGCAAGTTGACCTACAGGCAGATGGCCCGCAAGGCCAACTTCTGCGTTTCGGTACTGTCCGAAGCAGCAGCCGGGAAGCGGCTGCCGACGCTTGAGGTCACCCTCGCGTATGTGTCAGCGTGCGGGGAAGCTGTCGACGGCTGGGAGCAGCGGTGGCGGCAGGCACGGGACCAGCTTCGTGATGCCGGCCTCGGCGATACAGATGCCTAGGCCGGAGCGTCCCATCGACGTCAGCGACCCGTGGGCGCCGATGGCACAGAAGCTGCGTGAGCTGCGCGCGGTCGTGAGCTTGACCTACACGGAGTTGGGCCAGCGGGCGTCTTACAGCGGGGCGGCGCTGTCCATGACCACCGCTACCGGAACCGCCATGATCCCGGATTGGGAGAAGGTGCGAGCCTTCATCACGGCTTGCGGCGTGTCCGACTCCGACGAGATAGCCCGATGGAGGCGGGACTATGAGAGTGCCACCGGCGCAGCACACCGCATCGTTGCTGCGGGCCCGGATTCGACCGGACCGACGATAGAAACGGTACGAACCTCGACGCAGTTCGCGTCTGGCATGCGCAGTTTGCTCGAGCAAGCGGGGCTGTCCTACCAGCGACTGGTCGACGACTCCAGTGGCAAACTCGCCAAGAGCACGATCAGTGGCCTGCTGAACGGCCGGATTCAGCCTACCGAGGCCACCGTGCGGACCTTCCTGACGGTCTGCCAACAGCACGTCCCCGTCGACGTCGATGCGTGGCTTGCGGCGCTGAGCCGAACCCGCGGAGGACCGACGATCGACCTCAACGACCTCCGCCAGGACGTTCAGTCTCAGCAGCCCTACCCCGACCTGCTGGTCAGCCGCGACGGCCGCATCGCGATGCCCGACTGGGCGGACCGGCAGCACGGCAGTCCAGGCTCAGTAGCCGTGGCAGACCGTGATCCCAGTGCGGCGCTGAACATTCGAGACCTAGCCTCTCGCGGACTGCTCGCCGAGCAGGTCCGCCGAGCCAGCCTTGCGCAACAGCGGCAGCTGCGCAAACAGGCCTACGAGATCGCCGCACCAGTGGTGTTCGCCGTGGTCACCCGGCCGGTCGAAAGGAAGCGAGGGCACAGCCTCTGTGCGCGCGGGGTACGCGACCTGCAGCCCGACTGCCTGGACCGCTACCACGACGACGTCGAAGCCGCCGTCGACACCCTTCTCCGCACGGACACTCAGATCGTCGCGGTGGAGGCCTGGCTCGCTAGGTGCGCCCCCAGCGCAGCCGTCGACGGCTATCGGCGCCGCCGGGGCGTAGCCGGTGCACTGCAACGCCCCCGGCTGACCCGGGTGCTGAACGCTGCCCTCGATGGCGACCCATGGCTGCGCCATCTCGCCCTTCAAATCCTCTGGTGGGTAGGAACCCCGGGCACCGCCGGAGTTCAACTCTGGCCGCTCGACGCCTGGATCACGCAGCGTTCGGACATGACCGGCGACCACCGAGCGGGACCAGCTGTCGTTCTCCGCGAAATCGATCAGGTACTGGAAGTTCTTCGCCGCCGGCCTGCCTGGTACGAGTACCACGTCGAACAGCCCTTGTCGCGCAAGCAGCCGCCGACCGCACCGCTGGACGAGATTCAGGGAATCAACTCGCTTCGGTCCCATAAAGACGCCGAGGACGACCGTCTGCGCCACCTGGCGGCCCTGGCGATGGACACGATCAGGCAGCGTCTAGCGGACGGCGGGGACCCCCAGACGGTTGTGATCGAGACATTTAGCCATCTCTTCGGCGCTGGAACCGGCGCTGACGAGATGGATCGGATACCTGGGGAGACCAGCCCCGACGACGAGATCTTGGAGCGAGTGGCTGACCCCGCCGTGATCGAACGGGTCCTTAAGACGATCGCGGGGATGCAGGTCCGCCTTTCACCGAGCGGTTGATGCCTAGCCGTGCAGCAGGAGGTCACCGTCGACTGGCGTCGGACGGCACCGCAGCGCAACTTCAGTGGATGCGTCACAGCTCTTCAGTGGTTGACGCAGCCGCCCGACGGCAATTCGTCGTCTCCGGGCGGGTACCGGAACTGGGTGAGGCCCGGGTACGTCGGGGAACGGCGCTATGCGATCGGGTCGAGTGACGCAGGGATTCGCTCGGTGATCTGCTGCGTCCGGAAGTCCGCTGAGCGCAAGGCCTGCTGGCAGTCTCGGGGCGGGTCGAACTCAGGCCCCAGAACGATGAGCCGAACGAACAGCCGCCGAGCGTGACCGCGCAGAATCTTCGGGAATGCGGAGTCCACGACAGGGGGCGTGCCACCGTGGACCTTGCTGTTGCGAATCTGGTAGGCCTTGGCCAGGTCGCTGTCAATACTGTTGTGCTCGTCGGCGTCGCGGGCCAGGACGACCGCCACCCGTTCGGCGAGAACCTGGGCTTTCCCGTTGGCATCTTCGTTGCGGCGCACCAGCAGATGCTCCATGCATGCCACGTACCGGTAGATGACCTCAGGACGGTTGCGGGGGTAGGTGACGTCTCCTTCGGTGCCGAGCATGAAACCCAGCATGAGATAGGTGTGCGCGCTCCGCCGGAGCCTCTCCGTGGCCGCCAAGTCCTCGACGGTCGATAGACGGGCGGACAGCTCCTCTAAGAAACACCGGAAGATGCCGATCTCGGTGCTGGCGACGTGCAGCGGACCCAGAACGGGCTCCTCGTACTCGCCGTCTGGGGATACGGGGACCGTGTCTAGCCCGCGGCCTCGGGCCCGTTCGACGTACCGCCCGGGATCGACGTCATATTCCACGGCGACCCGGACCGGATCGTTGGACTGCCAGAGATTGAGCAGCAGCAGCGGCGCCCAGGCGTCGATTCGTAGCTTCGTTGAGGTGAGATCTTCCGCTATCCCCCGGGGGAGCCGAAGGCCCTTGGGAGTCACGATGGTCGCGTCCGTGCGGCGCAGTACGCAGCATCGACCGCTGCGCGTGGCGGAATCCCACGGCTGGGCGGCCTGCTGTGGGGTCAAGCGTTCGAACTCGGCGACCGGTGGTCGTTCAAGTCGCCAGCCAGCGACATCCAGTCCGGCAGACAGCGCAAGGTCAGCATCGATAACCACGATCCGTTCACCCATAGGGCCATGGTCTCAACTGGCGCGGCTGACGGGTCCCAGTTGAGCTGCCGATGTCCTACTCCTCTGCACTGATGTACGAGCGAGTCTCACTTAAGAACCGTGTCATCAGCCGCAAACGGCGGTGATCACATCTGTTCGGACGTAGCCGGCGGTGAAGGTGAAGCTCGACATGCGAGTCGGGTCACCCTGCGCGGGTCCGTCAGGTGAGGTTGTCGGCTTGTTGTCGCTGGTGTTGCCAGCATCGGTGGTTGTCGGTAGAAGGTGTCGGATCGGATAGGGGTGTGGAGTATGGATGCTGACTGGCTGGTGCAGCTGGCTACTTCGGGCGCGACGACGTTGGTGACTGCCGCGGCGACCGAGTTGTGGAAGGACACCCGGCAGGGTTTCCTGCGAATGCTGGGACGCGGAGATTCGCGGCGTGAGGAGTTGGCCGGGCAGCGGCTGGACGCCCTCGCTGAGGCAGTGCAGCAGGCGCCGGAAGCGCAGCGCGACGCGGTGCGCCGGCAGCAGGCACAGATGTGGCAAACCCGTCTGGCTGATCTGCTGCAGGAGGATCCCGAAATGGCGCACGGGCTGCAGGAACTCATCGCGGGCATGCAGCAGCGGCAGTCGGCGGCATCGCAGCAGTGGGTGTCGGCCGGGCGGGACGCGTTCGTGGCCGGCCGTGACCAAAACTTCGGGAGCGGCTCGAGCCGGCCGAGTTGAGCATGTCGGGGCCGCGGTCCGGTCCGCACGCCGAGCGGGACCTGTTCTTCGCCGGCCGGGACCAGCATTTCTACGGCGTCAACGGTCCGGCGTTCATCCTGGAAGCTGTGCCGGTCACCGGGCAGGTGTCGGTGGCGCAGCTGGCAGCCCTGCGCGAGCAGCCCAGCACACTGCTCAACGCGCGCCGGGCCGCGATCGCGTTTACCGGCCGGGAGGAGGAACTCGAGGCCCTGGCCAGCTGGCGGGAGCTGTCCGCGCTACGCGGCGCGCTGCTGATCCACGCCGCGGGTGGGCAGGGCAAGACCCGGCTGGCCGCGCACGCGGCCGGGCAGGCCGCGGCCGCGGGGTGGACGGTCGGATGGGCCCGGCACCGTGACGACACCCCTAACGGTGGGCAGGCGTTGTCCGTTGACGGCGCTGAGCCGCTGATGCTCGTCCTCGACTACGCCGAGCGGTGGCCCACGGCGGACCTGCAGGCGCTGCTGGTCCGCGCCGCGGGGCACAGCGGCCGCGTGCGGGTGTTGCTGCTGGCCCGGTCGCAGCCCGGGTGGGCGGCTACGGAGGCGGTCTGCGACGACTTGGACATCGCCACCGAGACGCCGCGGCTGCTGCCGCCGCCAGCCAGCACCGTGACCGGCCGCCGGCGGTTGTTCGATCAGGCTTGCGCCCGATTTGCGGAGATCTACGAACTGGACCCGGTCCCGGCCTTCACGCCGCCGGGCCGGCTCGACGACGCGGTCTACGCGTTGACGCTGGGCGTGCACATGGCCGCGCTCGCCGTCGTGGACGCGCACGCCCATCAGCAGCAACCTCCGTCAGGGTCGGCCGATCTGTCGCGGTACCTGCTCGGCCGGGAACGCCGCTACTGGGCCCGGCTACACGGCGAGCAGCAGGTCACCGCCGCCGCCCGGACCACGTTCCTGGCCGCCCTGGCCGGCGCGCAGACACCGCCGGCCGCCACCGCACTGCTGGACCGCTGCGCCCTGCCCGACGCGACCGGACTCAGCGCCCAGCAACTGCTGGACGCGCATGCCCGCTGCTACCCACCCAGCGACCCGGGCACCCTACTCGAACCGCTGTATCCCGACCGGCTCGCCGAAGACTTCATCGCCCTGACCCTGCCCGGCCCGTCACCCGGCAGTCACGCCGACGCCTGGGCCGCCCACCTGCTCACCACTACACACCCCACCAGTGACGGCGCCCATTTAACCGTGCTGGGACCGCTGCTGGCCCGCGGCACCGACCAGAATCCCGCCGCCTGCACCAGCCGGGCACTGATTTTCCTCGCCGCCGCTGCGGCACGCTTCGACGCCGCCCGCGACCAGCTCCGCACCCTGCTGGCCGCAGATCCAGCACTGCCCGTCGACGCCGGCGGCGCCGCCCTGCTCGCCATCACCCCGCACACCGATGCCGACCTGGCCACCACGATCAGCCAGCATCTGCCCGAGCGTGACTTCGACCTCGACCCCGCCGCCGGGGCCCTCACCGAACACCTGACCCACCCCCCCCCCCCCCCCCCCCCCCCCGGGGGGAAGGGGGGGGTATAACCCCCCTTTTCCCCCCTTTTTTGGGGGGGGGGGGGGGGAGAAAAAAAAAAAAAAAAAGTATCAAGATTCTTCA
>CAXSDA010000095.1:0-6490 GCA_964236515.1 uncultured Actinoplanes sp. | reverse complement strand
TTCGACAGCAGCGATCTGACCTGGATCCTGCCGGTGGCGGCTGCGGTGGTGATCCGGTGCTCGAGGTCGACCGGCCAAGTTGGTGCGGCGGGTATCGCCGCCAGGTACCAGCCGTCGCCGGCGCGCGCGGTGCTGGTCAGCTGCTGCTGCAGCGCGGTGCTGGCGGCCAACGCGTCGGCGGCCAGCAGGGCGAAGGCCTGCGGGAAGCGCTCGGGCATGGCGAGCTCGACGGCGGCGGTCAGGGCGGCCCGCACCGTGGGCCAGTCGGTGGTGGTTTCCGGGGCGATGACCGGGGCGTTGTCGCCGTAGGCCAGCGACTGGCGCACGGTGTCCGGGGTGCAGGTGAAGTCGAGCCACATGGGCACGCTGCGGCCGAGTACCCGGGCGACCTGATCGGCGTAGGTGCCGCCGGCGTAGACGGCGCGCACGGTGTGCGGGTCAGCGTCGATGGCCTGCTCGGCGTCTGGCGTGCTGTGGTCGAGGCGCAGGCGGGCGAACAAGCCGGGCCGGGCGGTCCGGGCCGGGACTTCGCCGGCGCCGGCCAGGTGGTAGATGTCGAGGTCGTCGTGCGGGCTGTCGTCGCCGAGCAGCCGGAAGTCGGCGACCAGCACGATGGTGCGGGGCCAGTCGGTGGCGGGTACGGCGTGTGCGGCCGCGGCGGCCGCGGCTTGCGCGCTGGTGTCCTGGTCGTGGCGCAGCACGTAGGCGACCGGGGCGTGCGGGGTGTCGTAGACCAGCACGGACACCGTGGTGGTGCTGCCGGGCAGGGTGACCTGGACGGGCGGTAGTAGCGGTGCTGGGGTAGTTGCGGTGGGCCAGTTCTGTGGCCACCGGGCGTTAGCCGGCACCGGCTTGCCGGTGGACCGGGCGTAGCCGTCCACTGTGGATTCCCACCACCAGGGCCGGTCTCCGGGCCAGAACCCGTCGGGGGCGGGCAGCTTGCTCGGTTTGGCGTAGTAGGCGCGGCGGGCGTTGCCCTCGCCGAGGCCGGGAACCCGGCGGCCGAAGTCGGCCAGGCCGTACTGCTGCGCGATAGGCGGCTGCGGCGGGGTCATCCGAGGTGCTCCTTGCGGATTCGGTCGAGCTGGATGCGCAGGTCCTGCACCCGGTCGGATGCCTCGGCCTCCGCCTTGCGCAACTCCCGGTACCGGCTGATCGCGTACTCGATCGTCGATTCCAGGTCGGGGCAGGAGTCGGGATCGAACTCGTCGATGGCGAGCCTCTCGTGGGCGACGTCGATCCGCTGGCGCAACCGATCGACCTCGTCGCGCAGCTGGCGAACCTCGTCGGCTGCCGGCGCGGTCTGCACAGCGAGGTCGGCGGGCTGGTCGCCGTAGAGGTAGATCTGGGTGCCTTCGTCGTCGAGCGGTGTCCACTCGCCGGGCGTGACCGTCAGGGTGTCGCCCAGCTGCGCCGGGCTCGGCCCGAGGTCGTCCTGGTCCACGCGCTGCCGGCGGGTTGCTTCGGGGAGGGCGTTCGGCCGGATCACGGCGAAGGCCGGCCCGAGCGCGGCGCGCAATTGCTCGGCGGCCCGCAACGCCTGCAGCGCCTGCGAGTTGTGCGGGGCCTCGCCGTGGTCGACGTGGGCGCGAACCTCGTCGAGGGTGGCGTCGATCGCCGCAAGGTCAAGGTCAGGGAATGACATGGGAAGCGATTCTCCTTTCCGGCTGTACATCACCGTACCAGCCATGAAGCGAGACAGCTTCATTGGAAATACACACGGCACACTTTCGCTCGGCCAGCGAAGCGCGGCTAGGGGAACCGCGGCCGCCCGACGTCCGGTTGTGCGGCCGGGCAGCCAGGCCGAAAGAAGGCTGCGGTAGGTTTCGAGAATGGAATATTCTCGAAGGTTACTGAGAAGTAGGACGTACCCCGCACCGCCGCAACTTGCGGGACGGCGTCGCGATTTGTGGGGTGGGGTATGCATCATCCCCATTACAGACGCCACGCGGGTTATAGTGTCGACATGACCGCGTCAGCGAGTTCAAACCCCGCACGAGACATCCGCCCCGCAGGGCCGCAGGGCGCGGGATCAGCAGCGAACCGCGCGCCGGGCAGCAGTGGTTCGCTGCAGGTGCTGCCGTCGTCGAACGGGAACACCTGGGTCACGGCAAGCGCCCACCCGGACCCGCAGGTCTGCGCGTGACCGCCAGCGCCGCCACCATGGACCACCGCCGTCGGCTGCACCTGCCGAAGGACCTCACCGCGGCGGCCGGCCTGGCGCCGGGCCACGTGGTACTGCTCCCCGGCGCCGCCGGCGAAGTGATCGTGGCGACCCCCGCGGCCGCGCTGACCCGGCTGCGCCGCGCCGTGGCCAGCGCTCTGACGCTGACCGGCCAGGCCCGCTCGCTCAGCGCCGTCCTGGCCGCCCAGCCCGGACGGGCCCCCGCCGCGCCGGCCCGGCCCGGCCCGGCCGCGCTGCCCGACGACGGGCCCATCCTGGCCGACACCACGGTGCTCACCGCGCTACTCGACGCCGATCCGGTCGCCGAGCCCCTGGTGCCGCTGCTGCCCCGGCTGCAGGTGGTTGAGGCGGTCGTCGGCGAACTGCTGCACACCGTCCTCGAGGCCGGGCTGCCCTCGCGAGACGACGATCCGGCCAGCTTCGCCAGCATCATGGCCACCCTGACCGCACTGGGCCTGACCGAGACCGGCGGGGACGAGGCGCGGGCGTCGGTGCGGGTCCGCGAGTACGAGCTGACCAAGGCCGGCGTGCCCACCCTGGCGGAACGGGTCACCCTCGCCGTCGCCGCCACCCGTGACCTACCCGCCCTGCTCGGCCGGACGGTGCCGCCCGCCGACACCGTCGCGGTCAGCCCGTACGATTACCGCACCCTGGCCGTGGCCACCGTGGCGCCGGTCGGCGAGCCGGCGGCGGCCGCCGGGGAACCGGCAGGCACCGGGACGCCCTCGTGAGCGCGCCTATATATAAGGTGTCGCCGCCGGAGCAAGAGCAACCCGGCGCTGCGTGCGTGCCGCAGCAGGTCCTGGTACCGGCCGCGGTGTCCGGGGAGATCGTCACCGCGCCGCGCGGCTCTGTGCGCCGACTTGACCTCGACACCTACCTCGCCCTGCACCGGCCCGGCGACGCCCACGACGCCGCCCGGCTCGCCGCCCTGGCCGCCGCAGTCGGCCGGTATGCCGAGTCGTCGCAGTCCGCCGCCACGGTGAGCAAGTACGCCGCCGGCTGGGCCGAATTCGAGAAGTTCTGCGCCGAGTTCGGATTCGCTGCCGACCCGCCGGCCGACGTTGAGGTGGTGGCGCTGTACCTCGCGCAGATGGCCCTGCAGGGGCTGGCGGTCAGCACCCAGGACGGGCGGCTGGCCGCCATCCGCGACCGGCACCTGGACGCTGGCTACCGCTCGCCTACCAGCGATGACCGGTTCCGGCGCGTGCGCGACGGGGTCCGCCGCACCCACGGCGTCCGCGCAGAGGGCAAGGACGCGATCAGCCTGACGCTGCTGGCCGACATGCTCGCCACCCGCGATCCAGGGCCCCGCCCGGTCGATACTGCCTCGGTCGCCGTCCGGCTGGCCTGGCTCGGCGGGGTACGCGATCGGTGCCTGCTCGGTCTGGGGTTCTTCGCCGCGCTGCGCCGCAGTGAGCTGGCCGGCCTGCCGGTTGACCACCTACAACTGGTCGAGCCGGGGCTACGGGTACTGATCGGCAAGTCCAAACGCGACCCGGAAGGCACCGGCCGGCTCATCGACATCCCGTACGCGCCACCCGAGCTGGCGTGGCTGTGCCCGGTCCGGGCCGTCCTGGTCTGGCTCGACGCCACCGGCCGCCGCCCTCATCTGCACCGCACCGGTCAGCCCCGGACCGGCACCGTGCCGCTGCTGTCCGGCCTCACCCGCGGCGCCGCCGTCCGCACCACCGCGCTCAGCGCCGCCGTCGTAGCCGACGTCGTCAAGTCCTGTGCCGTTGGCGCCGGCCAGCCCGCCGAGATCGTCGATGCGCTTGCCGGGCACTCGCTGCGCGCCGGGTTCGCCACCACCGCCGAAGCCGCAGGCGTCCACGAGGAGATCACCGGCCGGGTGCTCGGCCACGCCGGCAGCATGATCAGCCGATACGTCCGGCACACCTTCGACGGGGCCGTCCAGCGCGCCATCTACGAATTGGCGCGCAGTCTCACACCGATCGGTGAAGGTCCGCTCGACCTCGATCCCGTCGAGTTGCCGGACGGTGTTCTGGTCGACGGTGCTGATCCTGACGTAGCCGACGCGCATCTCTGATCCCCTGATCCGGTCTTCTGTCAGGTTGGACTCCAAGGAGTCACCGGACAAGCGTCGAGAAACGCCACCCGCGACCCTATTCTGACGCTCTTCGGTGCTGGTGGTGACTGTGGTGTGGGGGTGTACCTCAATCAGACAGGCCGGGGAATGGCGACTCGAAATCCAAACCCGTGACGATCTCACCCGTCCCGGTCAGCCCGAACCTCCGCATACGACCAGCGCCTACGTGATCCCCGACCCGCTCCTCCCGCCAACCGGCCAGTGTGTTCAGAGCATGAGGTTCACCGCGATCGACTGCCTGCCGCAACAGGGCCTCAGCGCCGATAAGGTCTCCAGCCCGCTCCCGACACTCGGCCAGCATCCACAGAGCACCGGTGTAGCCCCGGTCGGCGGCCCGCCGACAGAGAGCCTCGGCGCCAGCGGAGTCCCCGACCTCCTCCCGGCGCCAGGCCAGCGCCTGCAGCGCGTTGGTGTCGCCGCGTTCGGCGGCCTGCACCGCCAGAGCCTCGGCGCCAGCGGGGTCCCCGACCTCCTCCCGCCACTTGGCCAGCACCTTCAGCGCCATGGTGTCGCCGAGTTCGGCGGCCTGCCGCCACAGGGCCTCGGCACCGGCGAAGTCTCCGACCTGCCCCCGCCGGCAAGAACACCGACCGGCCCGAACTGATCCGCATGTTCGACTACGTCCGGGCGGGCGACGTGCTGACCGTGGTCTCGCTCGATCGGCTCGGCCGGTCCATGGAGGACCTGATCGGCATCGTCGGCCGGCTCAAGGGCCATGGCGTCGGGTTCCAGTCGCTGCACGAGAAGCTCGACACCACCACCGCCGGTGGGATGTTCGTCTTCCACGTCTTTGCCGCGCTGGCCGAGTTCATCCGCACGATCATCGTGGCCAACACCAACGAGGGCCTGGCCGCCGCCCGCGCCCGCGGACAGCGCCTCGGCCGCCCGCCGGCGATGAGCCCGGAGAAGGTGGCCTATGCGCTGCAGCTGCTGGCCGAGCCCGACCGGTCCATGTCGGCGATCGCCAGGCTGCTCGGGATCTCCCGCAGCACCCTCTACAAGGCGCTGCCCGAACTCGTCCCCGCCCAGCGTGGGCCGGCCCTCCTGGTGACACGTCTGGTGCAATTCCCGCCAGACTTCCGCCCCGGCCTTCCAACCGTCGACCAGTACGACCAGTTGCTCACCGCGACCCGCGCAACTGATCAGTGAGCCATTCATCGTGACGGCGCAGGTCACGGTAGGTGTAGACCCTGATGTCCACATGAGATGAGGCTGCCGGTAGGACAGCAGTCGACCAAGCTCCGATGCCCCAATCGGGAGCGTCGCTGTGCTGTCTTACCCTGCCGCGATTCCGTTGTCTACCCGCAGCCTGAACCACCTCGCCAGCCTCAATTGTCACCCGCGCCGGGCCCGCCGCCGGTCGCCTGGTCGATCTGCTTGCGCAGGTCGGCGGCTTCTTGCGTGCGGCCGAGCCCGTCGAGGACATCGGCAAGGGTCTGATACGCCGAGAACAACGGTACGGCGAAGCTCTGCGGCAATCGCTGCGCAAGAGGCTCGAAGAGGCCGATGGCTTCTCCAACCGATTCCAGCGCCTGGGGGAGGTTGGCCTGCACGTTCACGCACACCCACGCGTACGCCCACAATGAGGTGGCGAGGTCGGGTAGGTAGGCGGCTGGGTTGGCCTCGGCCAGCCGCCGGCGGATCCTGACGGCTTCCTCGGTCGGGGCCAGGGCCTCGTCGCGCCGGCCCAGCTGCGACAGGCGGATGCCGAGGTTGTTCAACGACATGGCGAGGTCGGGTAGGTAGGCGGCTGGGTTGGCCTGGGCCAGCCGCCGGTACAGGTCGGCGGCTTCCTCGGTCGGGGCCAGGGCCTCGTCGCGCCGGCCCAGCTCGGACAGGGACATGCCGAGGTTGTCCAACGACATGGCGAGGTTGGGTAGGTAGGCGGCTGGGTTGGCCTGGGCCAGCCGCCGGCGGATCGTGACGGCTTCCTCCGCCGGGGCCAGGGCCTCGTCGCGCCGGCCCAGCTCGGACAGGCGGATGCCGAGGTTGTTCAACGACGTGGCGAGGTTGGGTAGGTAGGCGGCTGGGTTGGCCTGGGCCAGCCGCCGGCGGATCGTGACGGCTTCCTCCGCCGGGGCCAGGGCCTCGTCGCGCCGGCCCAGCTCGGACAGGCGGATGCCGAGGTTGTTCAACGACGTGGCGAGGTTGGGTAGGTAGGCGGCTGGGTTGGCCTGGGCCAGCCGCCGGCGGAT
>CAXSDA010000094.1:0-6498 GCA_964236515.1 uncultured Actinoplanes sp. | reverse complement strand
CCGAGGAAGTCACGACCGCAAGCCGGGACGCGGCGAACCGTTCGTCGGCCAGCCAGGCCTGCAGCACGCCCAAGACCCGCGCGGTGATCTCGTGCACCGAGCCGGCCCCGACCCGGTACACCGCCGTCGCCGGAACCGGGTCGAGGGCGGCCAGGTCCCCGTCGAACGGAGTCGCTTCATTGAGACCCGGCACGGGCTGCGGCGACAGCTCGGGCCACTGGACCTGGAAGAGGGAGGTCTCTTCGGCGCTGGTGCCGCGGTCGCCGGGGCCGGCGCTCAGCGCGCGCTCGACCAGTCGCTGCACGTGCGCGACCGGGGCGCCCTGTCCGTCGGCCAGGGCCAGCGTCAGGGACTCGCCGTCGATGCGGGTCAACCGCACCCGCAGGACCGAGGCGCCGCCGGCATACAAGCTGACCCCGCTGAACGAGAACGGCACGCGCCCGGTCTCGGTGGCGTCGAGGCCCACGAACGTCACCGCCTGCAAGGCTCCGTCCAGCAGCGCGGGATGCAGGCCGAACGCGGCCGCGTCGGTGACCCCGACCGGCAGGGCCACCTCGGCGTACACGTGATCGTCGTGCTGCCACACCGCTTGCAGCCCGCGGAAGACCGGCCCGAACACGAATCCACCGTCGGCGAACCGCTCGTAGAACCCGTCCAGGCTCACCGGTGCCGCGCCGGGTGGGGGCCACGTCGTCGCGTCGAAATCGCTGCCCGGCGCGTCGGGAGCCAGAACGCCGCTGGCGTGCCAGACCCAGACGTGTCCCGGCGCGTCGACGACGCGTGAATGCAGCGACAGGGAGCGCCGGCCGTCATCGTCCGGGGTGCCCACGGCCAGTTGAACCACGACGGCGTTCTCGTCCGGCAGGACCAGCGGCGTGCCGAGCGACAACTCCTCGACCAGGTCGCAGCCGACCTCGTCGCCAGCCCGGACGACCATCTCCAGGATCGCGGCGCCGGGAACCAGCACGGCGCCGTTGATGCGGTGATCGGCCAGCCAGGGATGGGTACGCACGGAGAGCCGAGTGGTGAAAAGTACTTCGCCCGAACCGGCCAGTTCGGTCGAGGCGCCGAGCAGCGGATGCGCCGCGGAACTCAATCCGAGGCTGTCGGCGTCACCGAACCTCATCGCCGGGCGCGGCCAGAAGAGCTGGTGCTGGAAGGGGTAGGTCGCGAGCTCGACCCGGCGTCTGGGCTCGGAGCCGAAGAAGGTCGCCCAGTCGATCTCGGCGCCGTGTACGTGCAGGTCGGCCAGAGCCGAGACGGCGGCGGTCTCCTCGTCCCGGTCCTTGCGCAACAGCGCCACAGTGGACACCTCGGTGCCATCACCCAGGCAGTCCTGCGCGAGCGCCGACAGCACTCCATCGGGGCCGAGCTCGACCAGCAGCGTGGTCCCGGCTCCGGTCATCACGCCGATCGCGTCGGCGAAGCGTACGGTCGCGCGGACGTGTTCCACCCAGTAGTCGACGTTCCCCCACGCCTCCGCGTCGACTGCCGTGCCGGTCACGCTGGACACCACGGCGCAGCGGGCCGGCCCGAACTCGATCGAGCCGAGTACCGAGCGGAACTCGTCGAGCATCGGGTTCATCAGCGACGAATGAAAGGCGTGGGACACGGTCAGGCGGCGTGACTTCTCGAACTGGACGGCAACGCTTGCCACGGCAGCTTCAGCTCCGGCCAGGACTACCGATCGCGGGCCGTTCACGGCCGCGATCGACACGCCGTCGACGAGCCGGGGCAGCACGTCGGCCTCGGCAGCCGGCACCGCGACCATGACGCCGCCGGCCGGCAGGGCCTGCATCAGCCGGCCCCGGGCCGACACCAACCGGGCGGCGTCGTCCAGGGACAGAACGCCGACGCAGTGAGCGGCGGCAATTTCGCCGATCGAGTGCCCGGACACCCGTTCCGGCCGGATGCCCCACGACTCGAGCAGCCGGAACAGGGCGACCTCGAGCGCGAACAACGCCGGCTGGGCGACGCTCGTCTGGGCGAGGGCCACCGGGTCCGCGCCCCACACGACATCGCGCAGCGGCTCGCCGAGAGCGGCCTCCACGGCATCCCAGGCACGGGCGAAGACCGGGAACCGCCGGTAGAGCGACGCGCCCATGCCCAGCCGCTGCGAACCCTGTCCCGCGAACATGAACGCCACCGAGGGCTCGCCCGTGGCGTGACCGCGCAGGAGGCCGGCCGCCGGGCGCCCCTCGGCCAGGGCGGTGAGGGCCTCCCGGGCGCTGTCGAGATCGGGCGCCACCACGGCGGCCCGGTACTCGAAGGAGGAGCGGGTGGTGACCAGCGCGGCCGCAATGTCGACGGGGCGGTGCGGTTCCCGCAGTACCGGAAGCAGGTTTTCGGCTTGGGCCGCCACCGCGGCGGCGGACTTTCCGGAGACCAGCCACGGCAGGATCGACTCGCCCGGGTCGGCGGCGTCGGCCGGTGAAACGGCCGGCGGCTCCTCGATGATGACGTGCGCGTTGGTTCCGCTGATACCGAAGGACGAGACGCCGGCGCGCCGGGCATGGCCGTTGACCGGCCAGTCGGCGGGCTCGGTGAGCAGTTCGATCGCGCCGGCGGTCCAGTCCACATGCGACGTCGGTGCGTCGACGTGCAGGGTCTGGGGCAGCCGGCCGTGCCGCATGGCCATCGTCATCTTGATGACGGCGGCGACACCGGCGGCGGCCTGGGTGTGCCCGATGTTCGACTTGATCGAACCAAGCCACAGCGGGCGGTCCCGGTCCTGGCCGTAGGTGGCGAGCAGGGCCTGGGCCTCGATCGGGTCGCCCAACCGGGTGCCGGTGCCGTGCGCCTCGACCGCGTCGATGTCGTTGGTCGTCAGCGCCGCGCTGTGCAGGGCCTGCCGGATCACCCGCTGCTGGGAGGGGCCGTTCGGGGCGGTCAGGCCGTTGGTGGCGCCGTCGGAGTTGACTGCCGAACCGCGCAGGACGGCCAGGACCTCGTGGCCGTTGCGCTGGGCGTCGGAGAGCCGTTCGATCACGAGTACGCCGACGCCTTCGGACCAGCCCGTGCCGTCCGCGGCCTCGGCGAAGGACTTGCATCGGCCGTCCGGGGCGAGGCCGCCCTGCCGGTCGAACTCGCCGAACACCTCCGGGGTGGCCATCACGGTCACGCCGCCGGTCAGCGCGAGCGAGCATTCGCCGCCGCGCAGCGCCTGGGCGGCCAGGTGCAGGGCGACCAGCGACGAGGAGCAGGCCGTGTCGACGGTGACCGCGGCACCGACCAGGCCGAGGGCGTAGGACAGCCGGCCGGAGATGACGCTGGCCGACGAGCCGGTGAGCAAATGGCCCTGCAGATCATCGTCGGCGCGTTCGGCCAGCCGGAAGTAGGTGGCCGGGGAGGCGCCGATGAACACTCCGGTCGTCGTGCCGGCCAGCGACAACGGGCTGATTCCGGCCCGTTCGACGGCCTCCCAGCTGGTTTCCAGCAGGAGCCGCTGTTGCGGGTCCATCGCGGTCGCCTCGCGGGGCGAGATGCCGAAGAAGGCGGCGTCGAACTCGCCGGCGTCCAGGACGAAACCACCGTCGCGTACGCGGGAGGAACCTTCCTCGACCGCGTCCCAGCCGCGGTCGGCCGGAAAGCCGGAAATGACGTCGGCGCCGGCGGCGACGAGCTCCCACAGCTGCTCCGGGGAGCGGACGCCGCCCGGGAAGCGGCACGCCATCCCGACGATGGCCACCGGATCGTGCCGGCCTGCTTCGACGTCCTGCAGACGCTGGCGGGTTTGATGCAGGTCCGCGGTGACCCACTTCAGGTAGTCGACCAGCTTCTGCTCGTCCTGCATCGGTATCAGCCTCCGTGTTGGTCAAGAACCGCGTGCGGCACCAGCCTGCGGTCCATGAAACGCGAGGCAGCTCCGCAGGACGCCTAGTTCTTCCGCGGAGGCCGGGGTGGTCAGCGTCCGTTGAGCCGCCCGAGTTCGTTGTCGATGAAGTCGAAGATCTCGCTGGCGCTGGCCGCTTCGAGCCGCTCACCCACCGCCACGGGGGGAGCGTTCTCGGCCCCGCTCACCTGCGACAACAGCGTGCGCAGGCGCTGGGCCAGCGCGCTGCGGGTGGTGTCGTGGTGGACGCCGCCGGCCAGGGCCGACTCCAGCCGGGTGAGCTCGTCGAGCAGGCCGCTGTCGTCGTCCAGTTCCGGCCCGAGGGCGCTGAGCAGTTCCTGGGCGAGCGCCTTCGGGGTCGGGTAGTCGAAAATGACCGAGGAGGCCAGGCGCAGCCCGGTCCGCGCGTTGAGCCCGTTGCGCAGCTCGACGGAGGTCAGCGAGTCGAAGCCGAGGTCGCCGAAGCGGCGGCCGGCGTCGACCGACGCCGGCGACGCGTGACCGAGCACGGTCGCGGCCTGCTCCCGGACCAGGCGCAGCAGTTCGCCGCTCCGGTCCTGCGGCGGCATCTGCTGCAGACGCCGACGCAGCTGCTTACCGGCGTCGACCGGGCCTCGCGAGGCCCGCCGGCGTCCGGCGCCGAGCAGATCCTGCAACAGCGGCGGAACGTCCGGCTGCTCGCGCAAGGCCCGCAGGTCCAGGGGCGCGGCGACGACGGCGCCGCGGAACCGGACCGCCGTGTCGAACATCGCGACGCCCTGGTCGCGGCTGATCAGATGCAGGCCGGAGGATCCGACCCGCTGCACCCGGGAGTCGCCCAGATCGCCCGTCATCCCGGCGTCGGTCGTCCACGGTCCCCACACCAGCGAGACCGCCGGCAGCCCGTGCGCGACCCGCTGCTGGGCCAGCGCATCCAGAAACGCGTTGGCTGCGCAGTAGTTGCCCTGGCCGGGCGCGCCGATCGAGCCGGCCACCGAGGAGTACTGCACGAAGGCGGCGAGGTCGCGGCCTGCGGTCAGCTCGTGCAGATGCCACGCGGCGTCAACCTTGGGCCGCAGGACGGTCGCCATCCGGTCCGGGGTGAGCGAGCCGATGACTCCGTCGTCCAGGACGCCGGCGGTGTGGACAACCGCGGTGAGGGCGGGAATTCCGTCCAGGAGCGCGGCGACCTGGGAGCGGTCAGCGACGTCACAGGCGGCGATCGTCACGTCCGCGCCAAGGGCGGTCAGTTCGGCTCGGAGTTCGGACGCGCCGGGTGCGTCCGGTCCGCGGCGGCTGGTCAGGACAAGGGTGCGCTGGCCGCGTTCGGTGACGAGGTGACGGGCCAGGATGGCACCCAGGCCGCCGGTGCCGCCGGTGATCAGGACAGCCGCGCCGGGGTCCCACTCCGGGGCTTCGGGCGGCATGTCGTCGGTGGTCAGGCGGGCCAGTCGGCCGACCCGGAACACGCCGCCGCGGACAGAGACCTGGGGCTCGTCGAAGGCCAGAGCGGCGGGTAGCAGCGCCGGATCGTCGAGGTCGATCAGGGCGAAACGGCCCGGGTTCTCGGCCTGCGCGGAACGGACCAGTCCCCACACGGCGGCGCCGGCGAGGTCGGGCAACTCCGCGTCGACGGCGTTGCGGGTGACGAAGACCAGGCGGGAGTTCGCGTAACGGTCGTCCGCGAGCCAGGTCTGCAGGACGGCCAGAACGCGATTCGTGTGGTCGCGAGTACAGCCGAGGACGTCCGCACCGGTCTGTCCCAGCCGCAGGGTGATTACCGGCGGGACCGGTTGCAGGCTGCTCAGGTCGGCGGGGAGGTCCACCGCGTCGATGCCGGCGGCGGCCGGGGCGGGCCGCGACACCCACTGCAAGCGGTAGAGGGAATCGAGTTTCGGGCCGGTGGTACCCGCACGCAGCGTCACGGACTGCACCGAGAGCACCGGCGCTCCGGTGGTGTCGTAGGCGTCCAGCGCCACCGACTCGGCGTCGAGCATGGTCAGGTGCAGGCGCAGGGCAGTGGCTCCGGTCGCGTACAGCTCGATGCCTTCCCAGCGTGCGGGCATTGTCTGGTCGAGTCCGGCGTAGGTCGCGGCGCGCAAGCCGACGTCGAGCAGGGCCGGGTGCAGCCCGTAGCCGCCGGCGTCGGGCAGGGGCAAGGGCAGGGACACTTCCGCGTACGCCTCGCCGGGTCGCTGCCACAGTGCGATCAGTCCGTCGGGGAGGTCGTCGACCTCGGTGGCGTCGTTCGGCGGCCAGGTATCCGGTGCGTCGGCGGGAGCCGGGCTGGAGGCGGCAAGGAGGCCGTCGGCGTACCGGATCCACGGGTCGTCCTGGCTCGCTCGGCCGGAGAAGGTCACCGGTCGCCGGCCGGTCTCGTCGGCGGTGCCGACGCAGACCTGCAAGGTGACCGGACGACCGTCGTCGAGGGGTAGCGGCCCGTGCACGTCGAGATGCTCGACCCGGCTGCAGTTGACCTCGTCGCCGGCGCTCATCGCCAGATCCAGGAACGCGGTCCCCGGCGGCGCCGAGAACGAGAAGCGACTGGTGAACAGCCGCTCGCCCGACTGGGCCAGCTCCACGGCCGCACCGAGCAGCGGATGCCCGACCCTCGTGCCGTCCCGGCGCGACGACGGCACGGGCCAGTACCAGTCGGGCTGGAACGCGCACGTCGGCAAGCCAAAGCG
>CAXSDA010000093.1:0-7006 GCA_964236515.1 uncultured Actinoplanes sp. | reverse complement strand
GCACGCGTTCCAGCTCGACCGGTCCCGCGGCGCGGGCGGACCGGAACGCGCCGGCGAGAGTCGGAAACCCGTCAGTCGCCGCAGTCAGGTGGCCTCCTGCCGGATCTGCGGGGCGACTCTGCTGGCCGGCGCCGACCGCAAACTGGGCCGCTGCCCGACCTGCCCGTCCGATCTCGACGAGGACCTCTACGAGCGTCTGCGGACCTGGCGCGCGCGGGTCGCGGCGCAGCAGAAAGTCCCTGCGTACGTGGTGTTCACCGACGCGACCGTGGTGGCTCTGGCCGAGCGCCGGCCGAGCACGCCGCCGGAACTGCTGGCGATCGCCGGCATCGGGCCGCGCAAGCTCGGTCAGTACGGCGCCGCGGTGTTCGCTCTCGTGGCCGGTGGCGGCCCTGTTGATCTTGCTCCGGAAAACTTCGGAAACTAGTCCGTTAATTCGTTTGCCTCGCCTGCTGGGCCGGGCTTAGCCTCAGGACACAACTTGGCGAGCGACCCTGCTCGACAAGGCCCAGCATCGAGTGCAAGACAAATGGAGGAGGTGGCCACGATGGAGATCAACACGATTCAGCGACCGTCGCTGCTGCTTGCTGCTGTCTGCGCTCCGTCGGCTACCTGGCTGCCCATCACGGCAGCAGCGCCGGCTCAGGCCCCGCAGGTTCACCAGGTCCAGGATCAGGCCGAGCTGGCCCAGGTTCTGGTTGATGGCGGCGTTGCGTTCGGGTTCAAGGTCAGTTCTGCGTTCAAGGGGATCAATGTCCTTTCCGCCAAGCGGATGACGGATGGTGGCAGCGGAACCCCGCCTCGAGGAAGGCCTGTCTGAGAAATCAGACGACCGGCTCACCTCGAGGCCGCGGAACCCGACTACCGGGATCCGCGGCCTTCTTTATTGCCCCGATCACATTCGGGGTGCACCACCGGTAAGGCGATCCAGAAGATCGAGCGAAAGAGAGAGGTGACCGGGCTTTATGAGTCTGGCGCTGGCCCCACTCGACGTTTCCGTCGAGCTCGAGGCAAACCTGCCCTGTCGGAAGTTCGACCCGGACCTTTGGTTCTCGGACTCCCCGGCCCAGCTGGAACTGGCGAAGTCGCTCTGCGGGGACTGCCCGCTGCGCGTCGAGTGCCTGGCCGGCGCGGTCGAGCGGAACGAGCCCTGGGGTGTCTGGGGAGGCGAGATCTTCGAGCGTGGCGCGGTCGTTCCGCGCAAGCGGCCCCGTGGCCGTCCCCGCAAGGTCGACGTCGCGCGCGACGTCGAGCTGGCCGTCGAGGTCGAGGAGCGCCTCGCCGCGAACGGTCTCGAGACCCGCAACTCAGTCCGGCTGGCGGCCTGAGATGACCACTTTCACCCCCTACCTGGAAACGGAGAACGTCGCGATGAACCCGAACGGAGCCACCAAGGTGAGATTCCTCCAAGAAGCGTTGTCCCGTGCCCGAACGCGGCGGCCTCAGGCTGACCGCAACCCTGAGGCATACCGTCCCGCTCGTCTGGTTGCTCAGCAGGCCCTGCACCGGGCCTCGCGTGAACTCGGCGGTGGGCGCTACTACTGAGTCCTTCCATCACACAGTGAGAGCCCGCCCCTGCTTCTGGCTGGGGCGGGCTCCTCGATGCCACAGGTCTATGCCAGAGATCTATGCCACGGGCGCGAAGCCCGGCAGCCACTTCTGCAGAATCGCCCGGTACGGCGCCTGGGCTTCGAGCTGACACAGGACGCCGATCGAGCCGAGTGTGACCCGGTGGATCAGCAGGTACGACGGCGGCAGGTTGAGCTTGCGGCTGAGCTGGTACGCCGGCGACCGCGGGCTGGACAGCCGGGTCGCCTCGCCGCGGATCCACGCCCGGGTGAACTTGAACTCGTCCACCGCCACCGGTTCGATCATCGGCCGCAGGAAGTTCAGCACCGCCACCGCGTCGATCTCGTCGTCCGGCTTGATGAACCCCTCGTCCCGCAGCCCGTCCACGACGCCTGCGGCGTCGCCGTCCAGGGCCAGCCGGACCAGCCGGCCGATCGGCTCGGGATGCCCCCCGGGCAGCCGGGCCACCGCGCCGAAGTCGATCACGCCGAGCCGGCCGTCGGGCAGCATCCGGAAGTTGCCCGGGTGCGGGTCGGCGTGCAGCAGTCCGGCCCGGGCCGGGGCGGAGAAGTGCAGCGTGGCCATCAACCGGCCGGCCTCGTCCCGTTCCTCCTGGGTGCCGTCGGTGATCACCTTGGCCAGCGGCGTGCCGTCGACCCACTCGGTGACCAGCACCCGGGGTGCCGACGCCACGACCCGGGGGACGAAGATCTCCGGGTCGCCGGCGAAGGCGGTGGCGAAGGCGGCCTGCGTCTCCGCCTCCATCTCGTAGTCGAGTTCCTCGGTGATCCGCTCCCGCAGCTCGGCCAGGAGCGGCTTGATGTCCATGCCCGGTTGGATGATCTTGAACATGGCGGCCAGCCGGCCCAGCTGCTTCAGGTCGGCCAGCAGCGCCTCCCCGGCGCCGGGATACTGGATCTTGACGGCGACCGACAGCGACTTGGGCTTGCCGTTCTTGCGGGCCGGCGGCACCTTCCACACGGCCTGGTGAACCTGCCCGATGCTGGCCGCCGCCGCCGGGACGTCGTCGAACTCGACGAACTTGTCCCGCCAGGCGGGGCCGAGCTGCTCGGCCATCACCTTGTGCACGCTGGCCACCGGCATCGGCGGCGCGGCCTCCTGAAGCTTGGTGAGGGCCTGCCGGTACGGGCCGGCCATCTCCTCGGGCATGGCCGCCTCGAACACGCTCAACGCCTGCCCGAACTTCATCGCCCCGCCCTTGAGCTGGCCCAGGACGCTGAACAGCTGCTCGGCGGTGCGCTGCTGAATGTCGTTCGAGATCACCTCGGAGGCGATGCCGACCGCGCGCTTTCCCAGCCCGAGGGCGGTCCGACCGGCGAAGCCGAGGGGCAGGGCGGCCAGTCTGGCGGTCCGCGCCGCCGCTCGACGAGGTATATCGCTCACCAGATCATTGTGACCGACACTCCGGCGTTGAACCGCCCGCCTCGTGGCAATCGCCCGGGTAGCAGCGCTAAAGTCCGATTACCGTGACACGCATCCGCACCCCGGATGGGGCGGCCAGGTCCTCCGGCGGAGCTGTCCGGGTGCCGTGATCTCGACCGACGCGCCGCGCGTCTGCGGCGTCCGGCCGTCGAGGAAGGACAGCACCTCGGCGGCGGCGTACGCGGTGGCGGCCAGCACGGTGGCGACCGCGCACAGCTCGGCACCCGCGGGCCGGCCGGCGTCGCGTTCCCGCCGGTAGAGCTCGACGCAGTTCAGGCACGGCGCTCCGGTGGCCGGGACGAGCGGGCCGATCTGCGCGGCACCCTCCCGGACGGTCACCGCCAGGTGCGGCTGCCGGCGCCGGGCGTATGCGGCGGCCAGCAGCGCCACCGGCTGGTCATGGTCCAGCTGGACGGTCAGGTCGGGCTCCGGCTTCCGTACGGCCCGGGTCCGCGTCCCCGGCACGGCGTGCGTCACCGCGGCCGCCACGGCGTCGGCTCGCGGCCGGCCGGTGTCGGCGGCCCGCAGCGGCCCGCCGGCCAGTTCGACCGCGGTGACCGCGCCGCTCAGGTCGGGGTGCACGTGCCCGACCCCGGCCTCGGCCAGCGCGACCGCGATCCCGGCGCCGAGCCGCCCGCGCCCGGTGACGACCACCCGGGCGGTCGCGCGCCGGCGCAGAATCTGGGCCGGCGTCAGCGGGCCGGCGACGCGGCGCAGGGCGAGCGCGGCGGCCTCGTTGATCAGGTGGCTGTCCACCGGCTCGCCGGCGGGGGCAACCAGCAGAGCCGCCGCGGGAAGGACGAGGCCGGCGGCGTGCAGGGCGTCGAGCAACTCACGGGCGTCGCCGAGCCGGACACCCGCCGCGGCCGCCTGGGTCAGCGCGGCTCGCTCGGAGCGGGTGCCGTCGAGCAGATCGAGCAGCGCGGCAGCGCGGGGGTCAGGGAGGTCGATCAGCACTGCGCGGGCCGGGTCGTGGCCGAGCTGGAGAGTGTTCGGGGCCCGCCACGCGCGCGGGAGCCCGGGAATCAAGGTCGGTCGCGGAACGGGCACGAGTGACAGGATGTCACCGCGTGAGTGCAGGCCGTCCAAGTTATCCACAGGGGTACAGGCGGCGGTCCTGGGTTGTCCACAGGTTTCAGGCGGTTGTCCACAGGTCCGCCCTCAATCACCTAACGTGTCGACAACCTCGCAAGTTGCGCGTTGTCACCCGTGCGAGGCCGGAACGGCGAAGGGCGGCCGGGGAAGCCGGCCGCCCTTCATCGGTGCCGTGCTGGTCAGGCCTTGGCCTTGCCCAGGATCCGGTTGACCGTCGTGCCACAGACCGGGCACTTGCCCTTGGCCATGTTCATGCCGGTCTTCGAGACCTCCACGGTGCCCTGGAAGTCACGCTTCTCCTTGCACTTCACGCAGTAGCCGTTGTACGTGTTGTCGGCCACGTCTCCTCCTCGTCAAGTTGGCGGCCGGGACGGCCCGATGCCCTCCCCGCGGTGTCAGGCCGCGTCCTGTTATCGGCGCTGGACTGCTCCGCGACCACGTCGGATGTGGCCACCCGCTAGGGGCGGTCACTACCCAGGTCCGGGCTGTTCCATGTCAGCGCAGCATCGACGGGGTCGTCGATGCCGTGAGTGTGCCGGGCGAAATGGCGGGTTTTGTGCATATTAACGACGACACGCCGCGGAAAGGTCCCACAGTTGGGCAAAACGGACGCTGACGCTGTTGTTGACACGGTTCACCAATGAGCTAACGTGGTCGCCTCATTCAAACTGGAAAATATTTTCGGTAGTTACCGGTCATAGCTCTCATATCCGGCAGCTGTCATTGTCCGTACCCTTGCGGTGACATGGGTCTCACGAATTACCGTCTCAACGTGAACCCGAATCTGGGCCGCCGGAGCCGGTGATGGCCCGGACGCGCAAGCCTGTCGTGGAGGTACGGCGTAGCCAGCGCCGGCGTCGGACGGTGTCGGCGTACCGGGACGGCGAACGCGTCGTCGTCCTGATCCCGGACCGGTTCTCCCGGGCCGAGGAGACCGAGTGGGTCGAGCGGATGCTGGCCCGGCTGGCCGCCCGCGAGGAACGCATCCGGCACACGGACGACGAGCTCGAGCTTCGCGCACGTCGGCTGACCGTCCGCTACCTGCCGGAGTACGCCGACCGGGTGAACCCGGTCAGTGTGCGGTGGGTGACCAACCAGAACGGCCGCTGGGGTTCCTGCACGCCCGACGACGGCACGATCCGGATCTCGCACCGCATCCAGGAGATGCCCGAGTGGGTGACCGACTACGTGCTGCTGCACGAGCTCGCCCACCTGGTGGTCCCCAGCCACAGCACCCGCTTCTGGGACCTGGTCGCCCGTTACCCCAAGTCCGAGCGCGCCCGCGGCTACCTCGAGGGCATCTCGGCCGCCACCGGCCTGGTCATGGCCGAGAACTAGACAAGATCGCGCCAGAACCCGACGGTGGCCACCGGCTCCCGGGCGTACTCCCGCCGCCGGCCGAACTCGTGCTCGACGTAATCGGCGAGATCCAGGCCGTAGAAGATGACGTCGGTCTGCCACACCGACAGGACCGGATGCCCGTACGTGCCCGCCCCCGCCGGCACGAACCGGTGCCCGTAGACCGGAACCAGCCGCGGCACCTCGGCCAGCCGGTCGGCCGCGAGGCGGAGCGCGTCTGCGGGATCGTCCGGCCGGGCGCCCCACGACCGGTCCCAGAACACGTCGTGCTCGATGTCGAAGAGCACCCCCTCGACCGGGCGGTCCAGCATCGCCCGCAACTCGTCCGGTTCTGCGCTGCGCCAGTCCGGCCAGGGCCGCTGATGGGCGCGGGACTCCCCCGGTACGCTCTCCTCGCCCCACGTGTCCACCGGCAACCCGGCGGCCAGGAACGCGCGGTGGTCGTCGGCGAACCGGAACCCGTAAGTCGCCTCGACCCGCGCGAACTCGTCGTCGCTGAGGCCCGGCTCGATCGCGCAGCTGGCCCGCAGCCGCAGAAGCCGCATCGCCGACTCACCCAGGGCCCGTGCTTGGGCTGCCGTCACGGCGGGGACTCTATCGGCTGAGTACCGTGGCCGGTGTGATGCGGCGGACCGTGGTGGCGTTGCTGGTGCCGGTGGTCTGGAGTCCGCCGGGGGTGGACCGTGCCGCCTGGCGGGCCGCGATGGCCGAGGACGTGGTCGACCTGCTGGCCCGGTTGGCCCAGGCCGAGCCGGCGATCGCCGCCACGCCCGCCGACCAGGCACTGGCCGAGGCGATCGCCTGGCCCGGAATGCGGATCTACGAGGTGCCGTCCCCGACCGTACGGCCGGTTCTCGACGCAGCGGCCGAGGACGGCTTCGACCAGGCCGCGGTGATCGCCGCCGACGCCCCCGACCTACCCGGGATGATTCTGGGCAAGCTGCTGGGCCCCCTGGAGTCGAAGGCCGTCGCGGTCGCCGCCGGCGGCCCGTCCGGCCTGCTGGGCGTCGCCACGAGCCTCCCGGCGCCGTCCTGGCTGGCCGATCACGACCTGGACACCGCGTCGGCGATGCTGTTGCGCCGGAACGCCCCGCAGCCCGGCGACGTCTCCTCGACCCCGGAGTGGCGCCGCCTGCGCGGGCCGGCCGAGCTGGCCTCGCTCGACCCGGCCCTGGAGGGCTGGGAGAACACCCGGGCCCTCTTGGGCGGCTGACCGATCAAGATCAGGTTCATGTCGTAGCTCGGCGGGTGTACAGACCGCTGCTCCCGCCGAGGGTCGGGGCCGGCGAGCCAGTCGCCTGGCGGCTCCTGAACGGCCCGCCACCCCCTCCACGTCCGTGCATGGCCGCTCGGGGCATCGCTCCGCTCGCCCCACCTCCCCATGCCGCGCCCTGCGTGCCACGCGCCGCCCGCCCTCCGTGGTGTGGCTCGCCCTCCGCGGCTGGCCCGCCCTGCGCGGTGTGGCTCGCCCTGCGCGGTGTGGCTCGCCCTGCGCGGTGTGGCTCGCCCTGCGCGGTGTGGCTCGCCCTGCGCGGTGTGG
>CAXSDA010000092.1:0-7226 GCA_964236515.1 uncultured Actinoplanes sp. | reverse complement strand
GCACGGATCTGCGCGGCGCGGGCCTAGGTGACGCCGACTTGCGTGGCGCGTACCTGGAAGCCGCGAACCTGGGCGGGTTAGACCTTGACGGCGTGGACCTGCGCGGCGCGAATCTCACCAGTGCGGATCTGTCCAGCGCGAGTCTGGCCGGCGCGGACCTGCGTGGCGCGGACCTGACCAGGGTGGACCTAGCTCCCGAACAACTTCGGTGCGCTGAGGTCGATGAAGCTACCGCACTCCCGGGGGGCTTCAAGGGGCCTTCACTGAACGCTTCATACCCGGACGCCCAATGCAAGAAAAGCCGTTGAGTGGGAGTTGTTAGGGCAGCTCTGGACAGTGAGGTGGCCAGCACAGCGCCGCGACGTCGCGGCTTCTACCGAGTTCAGTACAGCTGACGCATACCCAGATCCGGTGTCCGCCGGGGCCGGGCAGGGCGCGAGCGCAGAGGCACGAGGTCCAGCCGACCCGGACCCGGCCGCCGCCCAACGGGTGCCGCTCGACGGCGGTGCAGTGCGACGGGCTGGGCTCGATGAAGCTGCGTAACACGCCGGTGTCATCCCGGTAGGCATGCAAGACCATCTGGTGGCAGTGCGCACAGACCGGGACACCGACCGGTGCCGGCTCGACGTCGACCTGGCCGTGCACGACACAGACCGCATCACCGGCGCGTAACTGCGGCGTCAGGACACCCCAGTCGACGAGCGTGGCCGGCCAACTCGACATGACACTCTCCTCCTACGACTGGACTACGGAACCGGCCGCCGGCCGCCCGCGCGGGGACACGCCGACGACCGCAGGGGCGTACCACCGACCGGCCGCCGAGGCCAGTGCTGCGCGTACGGTCGGGACGATCTTTCGCCGAACCGTGCCCGGACGGGCTCGCCGGCGTTCACCCTCAGGCGTATGGCGCGCGTGGATGTACCGCTGTTCGGCGGTCCGCTGGACGGCCGGAACATCGATGTGGAACTCGACGACGACGGTGTCCCACCGGGCTGGCTGCCGGAAACGTGGTTGTGGTTCGGGTTCGCTGGTGAACTGCTCGATCAGGACCTTGCTGGCCGCTACGAGCTCGAGCCGGTCGCCGGTGCCGGACCGCCCTGGCTGTACGCCTGGATCGGGGTCTTTCCTCAGGAGCCGCCCGTTGTTGTCACAAGGCCGGTTTAGCGTGGTGTGGTGATCGAGCCCGGAACGGTTAACCCTGGTACCCGCACTCTGCAGGACACCACCGAGCAGGCCGCGCTGACCAACATGGCCGAGTTCGCCGCCACGGTCCGCGAGCACGGCGGCCAGCTCGTCGGCGACCCGGTCCGCGAGCCGGCGGCCGACGCCCGGGGCCGATACGGTTTCCGGCTGCCTACCATCGACGGCACGGTAGTCCACGTGCTGATGCCCGGCGTCGACCTGACGCAGATCCGCGACGACATCAGCGCCCAAGCGCCCTGCCTCTACATAGGTGACGACGCCTGGTGGTGGTCCGACGCCATCACCCAGGCCACCGGTCCTACCCGCTGACCATGTCCGGACACCACGACACCGACGACACGAGGGCAAGCCGATCACACCGGCCGGCGGGCCGCGGACCACCGCCGGTGCGGCCCCGGTCATTCGCACCCGTCGTCGATCACGTCGATGTCCACCAGAGCGGCCGGGTCGACGCCGTGCTCGCGCAGCACCCGGTCACGGTCGACCACCGTGACGACATACCGCGGCGGATCCGTACCGTGCCGGATCTCGATCCACTCGCGCAGGCCATCACCCAGGTCGATCTCCACGGTCTCGACCTGCCAGTCCCGGGCCTGCAGGATAGGCAACATCTCACCAGTCACCCGCACCTCGTCGCCGGCCGCAACCGCACACCGCGGCCGTCACAGCCCACCGGCGGTGTGCTCGCCGGCGATCCCTAGACCACCGGGTTGCGGCCGGGCGGCGGCCCGCGGCTGCGGCTGCGGCCAAGTCACCGCCGGCGGCGATACCGAGGACAGTCGGAAGGGCTCGCGCAGCCCACGACGGTCGGCGGTGTCGCGGCCGGTCGGGGCCGGGGGGATACGCCGGTCGGGTTCCGGCCCGGTGATCGACCGCAACGGGAGGCTGATGGTGGCGGTCCGAGGTTGTTTGGCGCGGCCGCGGCCTGTCGCCCGAAGGCTCAGTTCTTGTCGCCGTAGCCGGCCGTGCCCCAGGCCCAGCCCCGTCCACCGGCGGTCGGTGGCCTCGATGACCAGGTCGCTGCCCGGCCACCCACTGGTCGGTACGATCACGCACCCCCGTTGCCGGGCCCGGGCGGCCAACGCCCGGACCGTCCTGTCGGCGGCCGGCGCCGGCGCGGCGACGACTACCAGGTCGATCCCGTCGATGAGTGCGGACACCACTGTCGGCCAGTCCTGCCCGGGTGCGGGCACCAGCGCCAAGCGGGCCAGATCGATGTGGAAGTCCTGCGCGGCGGCCAGCACTCCGAACGTCGGGAGCCCGACGACCGCCACCCACGCCCCGTGCTGCATCGCCCCGGCCATAAGGGTCATCACCAGCGAAATCGACCCGAGCGCGGCTACCGTCGCGCCGCGCCGCAGGCCGCCCGGCCAGGGCAGCAGACCTCGGTCGAGTTCGGGCACCACCGGTACCACCGCAGAGATCCCCGCGGTCAGGTCCGTGTCACCGGCCGGCTCAACCAACCGGGGCGCCAATGCCGTCGTATTGCGGGCCAGACCAGCCCGGTTCAGGTCAGCCACCAACTGGCGCACGTCGCGCCGGCCCACGATCCCACCCCGGCGGGCACCGACCGGCCGGTCCGTGCCCGCCGGCCCGCGTCCTGGCATCATTTCCCTCCCCTTGGACCCCGCCCGCGCCCATGGTTGTGCTCGGACGCGGGGGAAGACGCTACCGAACACTTGTGCGACAACCCGGGTTTGTGTGGGTGCCAGAGCAGATCAGAGGGTTCTAGCGGGCAAGCCTGTTGGGCGGCGGTCGTTGCCGTTGCCGTTGCCGTTGCCGAGCCAATGCTGGTTGGTCGGACGGGGGTTCAATCGTCTTCGAGGATGGCGTACAAGTCAGAGTCACGCCAGCCATCGCGGATGCATGCGGTGCCGCGCATTGTGCCCTCGTATCGCATCCCGACCTTACGGAGCACCGCTGCCGATGCGGCGTTTCGGGGGTCACACGTGCCGAAGATCCGGTGGCGGCTATGTCCGTGGAAGCCCAGCTGCAACAACTCCCGCGCCGCAGCGGTGGCTACGCCTTGCCCCCAGACACGTGGATGAACCGCGTACGCGATCTCACCGGTACTTGTCCCGTGGAGTTTCAACTCGGCGCTTCCCAGCACCTGGTTACCGACGAGCACCGCGAAAACCTGCCGGTCGGGAGGTCCCGCCACGGCGGCTCGCACGTATTGCTGTGTCTGCTCGTAGGTGTTCGGTCCCCATGCCTGGTAGCGGCACGACTCCGGCAGACATGCCCATTCGTGGACGGCGGCGGTGTCCTCGGTCGCGAGCGGGCGGAGATTGATCTGCACAACGGCACGCTAATGTGGCACCCCGTCAAGGCACAACCACTGGGTTGCGTGGCCGGTTGCTCGTTGATCAGATCGTGCGGCTTACCACAGCGTTCAATCGGATTCTTCGCCTCAGCGGGGCGACAGTGCAATCGGTCGCGTTCACCGACCAGGGGCTCGTGATCGCGCTGCGCCGGCGCCGTCGGCGTCTGGTGTGCCCCTGCGGGGTTTCGACGACGGCCCGCTACGACTCGTCGCGCCGCCGATGGCGGCATCTGGACTTCGGTGCCTGCCGGGTCTGGCTCGAGGCCGACATCCACCGCATCGACTGCCGATCCTGCTCCCGGGTCCGTACCGAGCAAGTACCGTGGGCGCGGGCGAACGCACGGCACACCACCGATTTCGAGAACGTCGCCGCCTGGCTCGCGCAGCGCATGGACAAAGCCAGCATCGCCCGGCTGCTGCGCTGCTCGTGGGAAGCGGTCGACGCGATCGTCACCCGGGTCGTGGCCGACCACATCGACGACGCCCGACTCGACCGGCTCTACCGCATCGGCGTGGACGAAATCTCCTACAAACGGGGTCACAAATTCCTGACCATCGTGGCCGATCACGACACTGGGAACGTCGTCTGGATCGGCAAAGAGCGTTCCAAGGCGGCCTTCGAGGAGTTCTTCACCGCCCTCGGCCCCGAACGCGCCGCCGCGGTCGAAGCGATCAGCCTCGACGGCAGCAGCGTCTACCTACCCGTCGCCCGCGAGCAGATCCCGAAGGCACGGATCTGCCTCGACCCGTTCCATGTGATCAAGTGGACCAACGAGGTAGTCGAATCGGTCTACAGGGCCGAAGCACCTGCTATGCCCTCCGGCCCGGGCATGCCCGGGCGCCAAAATTGGCGCCGTGCCCGTTTCGCAGTACGCGCCGGCCGGGAGAACCTCGACGACCAACACCACCAGATCCTCGGCGTGCTCCGGCGCCACCGTTACCGCCTCTGGCGCACTTGGGAACTCAAAGAACAACTCCGCGACCTCTACCGCACCACCGATCCCGCGGATGCCCGCGCCTACCTCAAACGCTGGTGCACCGCCGCGAAACGGAGCCGCATCCCCGCGTTCGCCAACCTCGTACGCCGAATTGAAAAACATGCCGACGCCATCGTCGCCGCCGTCGAGCTGGGCCTTTCCAACTCACGCCTCGAGGGCATCAACGCCAAGATCCGGCTCATCCAACGGCGCGGCTTCGGCTTTCGCAACCTCGACGCCCTCACCGCCGCCATCTACCTCTGCCTAGGCGGAGTCGCGCTAAATCTACCCATGGAAACCTAAGTAGTCGCACACTTGTACTAAATAAGAAGGATAGCAGCAGCTCCGGGGCCGGAAGGAACTGTGACTCCGGGCGTTAGGTGGCGAGTCTGCGGACGATAGTTGTTGAGCGACAGGTCGTTGTTACTGGTCGACGACAGGTTGTTGTCACTGGCCGGACGCTTGAGGCGCTTGACGTCGATGGTGGGCGCTATTGGCAGAGGCTGGACGCGACGTCCGGGTGCAGCTCGGCGTGGTGTGGGCCGTTGAAGTTTCGGACCAGGCCGCGGTCCTTGAGCTGTTGTTCGACGTCGCGGTGTTCGGCGCGGTGTGCGGTGTAGTGGCCGAGGAGATCGCCGCCGAGTTCGGCGTCATCCGGCCCACCATCTACCGCCCACCCCGCCTAACTGCCCGTCAATGCTGGCTGAGCAGACCGGAGCACCGGGGCCTTAAAGCCGCCCCGGCTGTCCCTTTCGCTGGAAACTACGGGCTGGGGCACCTCGGCGGCACCCAGCCCCGGCGCTCTCTTCGTTACTTCGCCTCCATCGACCTGCCGCTGCACTGAACCGATGGGTGCGGTCACTTCCTCTTGTCCCGGTCGATCAGGACGGTGACGAGGGTGACGACGGCGGCGGCCAGGGAGGCGAGGTCGCCGACGGTGTGCGCGATGGTGATCCAGTCGTTCATGGTGTGCTCCCGCTCGTTCGAAGGGCGGGGTGGCCGGCCGGGCCCCTGATGACGTCGAGCAAAACAGACAGGTGTGGGGTCCGGCATCAGGTCCGGACTAGCTCGGACCTCGGCGGGCCGTGAGCTGCGGATGTACTCGGAGCATTACGGTGAGTTCATGGTGTTCGCCGAACAGCCGCCGGACGGTGATGCCGCACCCGACCCGGAGGTGGTGCACACGACGGCCGAGTTCGGCCGGGCGCTCAACGCGCTGCGCGGCTCCCGGTCCTACAGTGCCCTCACCGCCGCCGCCGTTCGCCAGCCGGCGCGCGACGGACGGCGGTCGGTGTTGTCGCGCAGCACGCTCAGCGATCTGGTCAACGGGCGGTGCGTGCCATCGTGGGAGACCGTGCTGACGTTCCTGATCGCCTGCGAGGTCGGCGAGGTCGGGCAAGGGCCGTGGCGGGCCGCGTGGGAACGGGTGCGCACAAGCCACCAGCGGCGCCCGGCCGGCGCCGGTCGGGTCCACGATGCCGACCTGCGCCGGCTGGGCGTGCACGCCTGGATCAACGCTGGGCCCGGCGGCGAGCAGCTGCTGGCCGCCGTGCCCCCGGCCTATGTGCTGAGGGACAGGGACGCCGAGCTGCGGGCGGCCATCGCCGAGGCGGGCCGGGGCGGCGGTTTCGTGCTGCTGTGCGGCGGATCGTCGGTGGGTAAGACGCGGATGCTGGCTGAGGCCGTCACCACGGAGCTGCCCGACTGGTGGCTGCTGCATCCCGCTGACGCCGGTGCGGTCCGCCGGTTCGCGGACGCCCCCACTGCTCGTACGGTGGTGTGGCTGGACGAACTGCAGAATTACCTGGAACCGCGCGGCAGCCTCCCGGCCGGTATGATGCGTGCCCTCCTAGTCGCTGGGCTCGTGGTGGTTGCGACGCTCTGGCCCCACGAGTACGGATTGCGCACCGCGCTGCCCGCTGACGAGGCCGGCGTCAAAGCCGGTGATCCGTACGCGGTTGAACGGGAGCTGCTGAGGCTGGCCCAGGTGATCGACGTGGATACCGTCAACGCGGCCGAGCGCCGCCGCGCCGAGGCGCTCGCTGGAGACCCGCGGATCCGGGTGGCGCTGGACGTCGGCGGTGACACCGGGCTGACCGAGGTGCTGGCCGCCGGCCCGGAGCTGGTCCGGTGGTGGCGGCACGCCGACGCGACAGTTCCTCGCCAGCGCTACGGCAGGGCGGTCATCACTGCGGCACTTGACGCCCGCCGGTTCGGCGCGCATCAGCCTCTCACCCGCGAATTCCTCATCGCGGCAGCTCCGGCTTATCTCACCGATGCGCAGCGGGCCACCGCCGGGCCGGACTGGTTCGAGCAGGCGATCGAGTACGCGACCACACCTCGGCACGGCGCCGCGTCCTGTCTCACCGCCCAGGCCGGCCCCGGCATGGGCGAGATCGCGGGCTACACCACCGCCGACTACCTTCACCAGCAAGCTCGCGCCGAACGCCGGGCCGTGCCCCTAACGGAGGCGGTGTGGGACGCGCTCATCGTCCATCACCATCACGACGACACGACCCGGCTGGCGGAGAACGCCAGCAAGCGGGATCTCCGCCAGCGGGCCCTCAGCCTCTATCTGAAAGCTGCCGAGGCGGGGGTCGCCTGGGCTGAAAAGCCGCTGGCCAAGCTGCTGTTCGACAGGATAGGGCAGGACACTCAGGCGTTTACCGGCCCTTCGTAGATGACGGTGTAGTCCGCCGCGCGTCACTCCTCGGTTTCCGACG
>CAXSDA010000091.1:0-8055 GCA_964236515.1 uncultured Actinoplanes sp. | reverse complement strand
CGAGCGCCCATCGCGCAGTCGAAGACCTCGTAGTGCTCGGCCTTGAGACCGGGAGCGTCGATGACGTGGCCGTGCTCGGCGATGTACTCGACGATCGCCTCGACCTGCTCCTCCTGGTAACCGAGGCTGCGCAGGGCGCGGGGCACGGTCTGGTTGACGATCTGCATCGAGCCGCCGCCGACCAGCTTCTTGAACTTGACCAGAGCCAGGTCGGGTTCCACGCCGGTGGTGTCGCAGTCCATCATCAGGCCGATGGTGCCGGTCGGCGCGAGCACCGACGCCTGCGCGTTGCGCCAGCCGTTCTTCTCGCCGATCTTGTTGCCGTTCTGCCACTGCCGGGTGGCTTCCTTGACCAGCGCGGTCGCGACGGCGTTCTGCGGCCGGAGCACGTCGTTGGCGGCGGCGTGCTTGCGCATGACCCGCTTGTGGCCCTCGGCGTTGCGGGCGTACCCGTCGTACGCGCCGACCACGCCGGCCAGCTCGGCGCTGCGCCGGTACGCCGTACCGGTCATCACCGAGGTGATCGCGGCGGCGACACTGCGGCCGCCCTCCGAGTCGTACGGCAGTCCGGTCGCCATCAGCAGCGCACCCAGGTTGGCGTAGCCGATGCCCAGCTGCCGGTACGCACGGGTGGTCTCGCCGATCTTCACCGTCGGGAAGTCGGCGAAGCAGATCGAGATGTCCATCGCGGTGATGATGAATTCGACGCTCTTGACGAACTTCTCGACCTCGAAGCCGCCGTCGGCCTTGAGGAACTTCATCAGGTTCAGCGAGGCCAGGTTGCACGACGAGTCATCCAGCGACATGTACTCGGAGCAGGGGTTCGAGGCCGTGATCCGGCCGGTCTCCGGGTTGGTGTGCCAGTCGTTGATGGTGTCGTCGTACTGCAGGCCGGGGTCGGCGCACTCCCAAGCGGCCTGGGCGATGTCGCGGAACAGCTTCTTCGCGTCGACGGTCTCGATGACCTCGCCGTGCATCCGGCCGCGCAGCTCGAACGAGCCGCCGTTCTCTACCGCGCTCATGAACTCGTCGCTGACGCGAACCGAGTTGTTGGCGTTCTGATACTGCACGCTGACGATGTCGGACCCGCCCAGGTCCATGTCGAAGCCGGCGTCCCGGAGCGCGCGGATCTTGTTCTCCTCGCGCGCCTTGGTCGTGACGAACTCCTCGATGTCCGGGTGGTCGACGTCCAGGATGACCATCTTGGCCGCGCGCCGGGTGGCGCCGCCGGACTTGATCGTCCCGGCGCTGGCGTCGGCGCCGCGCATGAAGCTGACCGGGCCGGACGCGGTGCCGCCGGAGGACAGCAGCTCCTTGGACGACCGGATCCGGGAGAGGTTGACGCCGGAGCCGGAGCCGCCCTTGAAGATCAGCCCCTCCTCCTTGTACCAATCCAGGATGGAGTTCATCGAGTCGTCGACCGACAGGATGAAGCAGGCGCTGACCTGCTGCGGCGACTGCGTGCCGACGTTGAACCAGACCGGCGAGTTGAAGCTGAACACCTGGTGCAGCAGCATCCAGGTCAGCTCGTGCTCGAAGACCTCGGCGTCGTCCGGCGTCGGGAAGTAGCCGTAGTCCTCGCCCGCCTTGCGGTAGGTGTGGACGACACGGTTGATGAGCTGCTTCAGCGACCACTCCCGCTGCGGCGTGCCGACCGCGCCGCGGAAGTACTTGGTGGTGACGATGTTCGCCGCGTTGACGCTCCAGGACGTCGGGAACTCGACGCCCTTCTGCTCGAAGTTGATCGAGCCGTCGCGCCAGTTCGTCATGACGACGTCGCGGCGCTCCCACTCCACCTCGTCATACGGGTGGACGCCCTCGGTCGTCCACACTCGTTCGACGCGCAGCCCCCCAGCTGGCGCGCCGGTCCCGCTGCTCGCGCGGTTGCGCTGCCGACCTGCTGTAATGCCGTCCCCAGCCATGGTGCTTCCCCCTCATCGAAACCGCGGCCCAGGGCCGCGGCGCTACCGCCCGTGTTGTTTCAAAGCCGTTGATCCGGCCGTGCGGCCCCACCCGTTGCTCAGGTACGCCCGGTGGGCTCGCCGATCCGGGGTGGCCGGCCGGTCGCCCGGTGTGCCACGGTGTGCCGCCCGGAGCCGTCCCGGGACGGTTCCGGCTCGCCGCCACCGGCCGGCGGCGCGTCCTCCCCCGCCGCCCGCAGCTCGGCGATCTCCCGCTCGAACTCGGCCAGCGAGTCGAACGACTTGTAGACGCTGGCGAACCGCAGGTACGCCACCTGGTCCAGTTCCTTCAGCGGGGTGAGGATCGCCAGCCCGACCTCGTGGCTCGGCACCTCCGCCGCCCCCTTGGCCCGCACGCTCTCCTCGACCCGTTGGGCGAGCAGCGCGATCGCGTCCTCGTCCACCGGCCGACCTTGGCACGCCTTGCGGACGCCGCTGGAGATCTTCGTCCGGCTGAACGGCTCGGTGACACCGCTGCGCTTGACCACCGCCAGGACCGCCTCCTCGACCGTGGTGAACCGCTTACCGCACTCCGGACACGCCCGGCGACGACGGATCAGCTGGCCGTCGTCGGCCTCACGCGAGTCGACCACGCGCGAGTCGGCGTGTCGGCAGTACGGACACCGCACCGCAGTTCCTCCCAGTTCGTTCCGGCCACCTTGTCCCGGTGGCTCCGACTCCGTGATCCGGACCGTGATCCGGACCGTGAATGCGGGCTCGGAATCGATCCCTCCAGCGATCTCCAGGCACGCCGACCGGAACCACGAGAAGCGGCAGCCAGCGAATGACGTGAGGAGAACCTGGGGGCCCGAACCCCAACCTGTGGATGACTTACACCCTTGTAACTACTAGATGTTGGGTTCGACGTTAGGCCGCTGCAGACGCGGGCGCAAGCTCAACGGGGTGTCGGCGCGCCGCTTTTTCATGCCACACACGAGGGGTGTACCGGCGGTCACCCGTTGCTGCCCAGCCGTCCGTTTTACGCCTTGGGGCACCCGGCCGACGAGGCTGCTTCCGGGCCGCGGAGATCCGCGCGAACGCCTGCTTCCGGATGGCGCAGAACCGGATGATCCATACGATTCAACCCCGAATATTCCCGCTACCGCGACACAGCACGCCGTACTCATCACGATCACCTCCCCGTCCCTCCGACGGGTTACAGAGTCCTCGCGGGGTACGACATTTTCCGCGCCGCCGTTCCGCGCCGCCGGCCGCCGCGGAAGGCACCAGGATGGGAGGTGTTCACCACCGGCTCCGGAGCCGGAGACGGCTGGCGGTCAAGAGCCTCGGCGCGTGCCGGCCGGTCACACCGCGCTCACCCGCAGAGGTTCTAGTGGCGCGGGAGGGTCAGGGTCTCGCCGGGGTGGACGACGTAGCCGGTGAGGTTGTTCAGCTTCTGCAGGTCGGCCACCGCCGCATACGGGTCGCGGCGCGGGGCGGTGCGCGTGGCGATCGCCCACAAAGTGTCGTGGGGCTGGACCACCACGGTCGGGGCCGGCCCGGCCTCCGGGTCGTTCGCGCGGGACGCCGTGGCGAACAGCACGGCACTCGCCAGGGACGCCATCAGCATGAAGAACGCCAGTACGACGGCCCGGCCGCGGCGGGTGAGTCGCAACTGCGGGTGGTGCGCGGTGGTCGACTCCATGGCCTCGGCCCTTCACTCGAACGGGCGTACGTTCGAACGCCCGTACGAGGGTCTATCAGAACACACGTACGGAAGTCGAGCATTTTCGTGCGACACGCCGCGCTCAAGTCGTACAGATGTTTGAATTTGTCGTACGGCGCCGATACCGTTTCGGGCAAGAGGGGTCAGCCGGAATCACTCATCCATCCCCACGGTGGGCAGTTCCGGCTCCGCGGACAAGCACCCACGTGCCCGGCCAGGGCATTTGGCCGACAGGGAGGGCGGACGTGTCGACCGACGACCGGACGAGCCGGCAACATCAGCAGAACTCGAAGCCGGAGGCGGCCAACAGCGCGGCCGCGCTGAGGCGGCGCACACCGAGCCGGGCCCGGAGCGCCGACGCGCCGCAGCTGCGGTCGGTCACGCCGGTGAGTCACTTCCCGGACGTCGTGACCGCCGACCTGACCACCCGGCAGCGGCGGATCCTGGAGTTCATCCGGAACTGGGGCGAGCAGTACGGCTACCCGCCGAGCGTCCGGGAGATCGGCGAGGCGGTCGGACTGGTCTCACCGTCCAGCGTGGCCTATCAGCTGAAGGCGCTGGAGCAGAAGGGTTTCCTGCGCCGCGACCCGAACCGGCCCCGGGCCGTGGACGTGCGCTCCCCCAGCGAGCTGGTCGACGACGACGCTCTCCGCTCGGCGCGGCCCGCCCCGGCGTACGTGCCGCTGGTCGGCCGGATCGCCGCCGGTGGCCCGATCCTGGCCGAACAGGCGGTGGAGGACTTCTTCCCGCTCCCGCGTGAACTGGTCGGCGAGGGCGACGTCTTCATGCTGGAGGTCAAGGGCGAATCGATGATCGACGCGGCCATCTGCAACGGCGACTGGGTGGTGGTCCGGCAACAGCCGACCGCCAACGTCGGCGACATCGTGGCCGCGATGATCGACAACGAGGCGACCGTGAAGAGCTACCGCCAGCGCGACGGGCACGTGTGGCTGATGCCGGCGAACCCGGCGTTCGACCCGATCCCCGGCGACGACGCGACCATCATGGGCCGGGTCGTCGCCGTGTTGCGCCGTATCTAGGACGTTGCCCCTGTCCTGACGCGACGCCGCATCCCCCCGGGCGCAGCCCCGCGTCCGAGATGCATCGAGGCCGGCCTGCTCCCCAGCAGACCGGCCTCGCATCGTCCCGGCCTCAAGTTGCCGTCCCAGCTCGCGTCGTCGTCCCGGCCTCGCGCATGGCCCTACCTCGCGTCGCCGCCCCTACCTCGCGTCGCCGCCCCGGCCTAGCAGTCACCGATGGTCGTCCGAACCGGCGTCCTGACAGCCTGAAGGCGGGCCTGCCGGAGCAGACCCGCCTTTACGTCGTTCCGAACCGCCCGATCCCGAGCCGGCCGCCAGGGTCAGCGGCCGTACGGGGTGCGGCCGTAGTCCGGGTCGTTGCCGGTGTCGCGACCACGTCGGTACGAGTCGGCGTAACCGTCGGCGCGGGACTGGCGGCCGTTGTCGCCGCCTTGGCCGTACGTGCCGGACGGGCGCTGGGACGGACCGCCCTGACCACCACGCCCCGAGGACGGCGGAGGCGAGGGCGGCGCGCCGTACACGCCACCGCCACCGCCGCGGTTGGGCTGACCGCCGGCGCCCGGACGGCCCTGCGGCTGAACGCCGGGACCCGGGCGTCCGTCCGAACCCGGACGGGGAGCACCGCCGCCACCGGCCGGGCCACGACCAGGAGCCGAACGCGGATCGCCGCCGCCACCGGAAGCCGGGCGGGGACCACCGGAAGCCGGGCGGGGACCACCGGAAGCCGGGCGGGGACCACCACCGGAAGAACGCTGACCGCCGGAACCCGGCCGCTGACCACCACCGCCACCGGGCGGCGCCTGACGCGGATCCCCGCCATCGGGAGCCGGTCGCCCGCCGGAAGCCGGTCGGCCACCCGCACCGGGCCGCCCGTTCGAGCCGGTCCCGGGACCTCGAACCGGACCCCCACCGCCACCAGGACCGCCACCACCAGGTCCGCCACCAGGACCGCCCGGCGCACCGCCTTGCCGCCCGTAGACACCAGCTCCGCCGCCGCGCGGACCCGGCCCGGCCGGCGCACCGGCCGGCGAACCGGGCGGAGGACCACCTTGGGAACCGGGCTGAGGCCCGTTGGGCCGCCCGTACATCCCGGCGGCCTGTTGCTGTCGCCCGTAGACCGGGCCGGACGGCGCGCCGCCGACCGCCAGCAAATCGGTCTGCGCGTCGGGCGACCGCGGTCCGTCAGGGTTGCCGTCGGAATCGTGCGGACCCGGCGGCCGCTTGCGGGAGCGGACGATGCCGATCACGCCCGCGATCACCAGGATCAGGCCGATCAGGCCGACCGCGCCGACCAGGTAGGTGATGTCGTCCAAGCTCAGGCTGGAGAAGAACGACGAGCCCTTCTTCGCGGTCGTCGTGCCACCCGCGGCCGCCGCCTTGGTCGGGGTCGTCGCCACCGTCGGCGTGTACTGCAGGATGTAGTTCTCGCCGTCCGTACGGCCCTGCATGTCGGAGACGGTGTAGAAGCTCTTGCCGTCGGCGCTGTAGGTGATCGACTCGCCGCCCGGCTCGTCCGGCAGCGGCGTCTGCGTCGGCGTGCCCTTGAACGCGGCGATCAGGTCGCCGCCCGTCACCGGGAACTCGAAGGCGTCGGCGTACGTCCGGATCACCATCTTGGAGCGGTCGGGTGACACCGCCGCGTCGGTGGCGACCCCGCGGCCGATCACTCCCAGCGGATTGTCGGTGGTGCTGGCGGGCGGCTTGATGTCGCCCAGCCGCTTCATCCGCACGCTGGTGGTGGTGCTGAGGGCCGCGGTCGGGGTGAAGAAACTGATCCTGCCGACTTCTTTGGTGACCACGATCGGCAGGCCGTCTCCGTTGATCATCAGGCCCTCGGCGTCGTACGGACCGTCGCCCTGCGGGTAGGTCAGGTGGTACAGCGTCGGCGGCTTGCCCCCGGTCACCGGCATCTTCCACAACGCGATGTTCGACCGGACGTGGTCGTTGTCGCCGACGTCGCCGATGTAGAGCGTCTGGCCGTCCGGTGAGAGCGCCATCGCCTCGGTGTCCCGCGGGCCGGCGCCGCTGTACTGCACCTGGTCGACGATCCGGCAGGACCGGTCCAGGAAGAAGATCCGCCGGTGCGAGAGGGTGGTCGTGCTGTCGTCGACCGTGATGAACCCGGTCTTCGTGGCGATCAGGCCGGACAGCTCGTCGAGCCTCGGGTCCTCGATCTTGCACACCCTCTGGCCGGGCACCGCCTTCACCGCACCGGCCGCGGGGGTCGGGTCGGCGGAGGCGGCTCCGGCTCCGATCACCACCAGGCCGAAGGCCACGATGATCAAGAACACGAAACGCCGCATCCGGTCAGTGTCGCATGCGGCGTCCCGTGCTGGTGTTACCAGTGGATCAACGCAGGTCAGTACGCCCCACGGGTCCGCAATGTCGCAATTGCGCTACCTGCGGAACGGCGCCAGTTCGGCGGCGATCTGCTCGTCCACGCGGACGTGCAGTTCGCTTCCGTCCTCGGTGTGGCGCGTGTCCAGTACCTGCCCCCGGCGGTGGATCCAGGCGACCAGGTCGGCCCGGTCGTACGGCAGGAGGACCCACAGATCGACGGCGGGTCGCGGCAGCCGGTCCGCGATCGCGGCTTGCAGCTCCTCGATGCCGGAGCCGGACCGGGCGGACACGAAGAGCGCGTCCGGCCACGCCCGCTTGAGGCGCAGCAGCGTCTCCTCGCTCGCGGCATCGATCTTGTTGATCACCAGCAGCTCGGCCACCGCGTCGGCGCCGACCTCGCCCATCACCTCACGGACAGCACTGACCTGGCCCTCCGGGTCGGGGTGGGCGCCGTCGACGACGTGCACGATCAGGTCGGCCAGCGCCACCTCCTCCAGCGTCGAGCGGAACGCCTCGACGATCTGGTGCGGCAGGTGCCGGACGAAGCCGACGGTGTCGGACAGCGTGTAGACCCGGCCGTCCTCGGCCGCGGCCCGGCGGGTGGTCGGGTCGAGCGTGGCGAACAGCGCGTCCTCGACCAGCACGCCCGCCGATGTGAGCCGGTTGAGTAGGCTCGACTTGCCCGCGTTGGTGTATCCGGCGATGGCCACGGCGGGGACGCCGTTGCGGTTGCGGCGGGAGCGTTTGGTCATGCGTACGGTCCGCATCGCCTTGATCTCGCGCCGCAGCCGGGCGATCCGGATGTTGATCCGCCGCCGGTCCGTCTCGAGCTTGGTCTCGCCCGGGCCTCGCGTGCCCACGCCGCCGCCGGCGCCGCCACCGCGGCCGGAGCCGCCGGACTGACGCGACAGCGACTCGCCCCAGCCGCGCAGACGCGGCAGCAGGTACTGCAGCTGGGCCAGCTCGACCTGGGCGCGGCCTTCCTTGCTCTTCGCGTGCTGGGCGAAGATGTCGAGGATCAGCGCGGTCCGGTCGACGACCTTGACCT
>CAXSDA010000090.1:0-8088 GCA_964236515.1 uncultured Actinoplanes sp. | reverse complement strand
TGCCGCATAGCGTGCGCTCGATCTCGGTAGCCGGTGACTCGCTGCGATGATCCGGGACGTATCGACTAGCCGGAAAGGGAGTCCTATCGAGGGTCGACTGGTCAGCGCTTGGCGTGGAACGCCTCGACGATCGAGGCTGGGATTCGTCCTCGCTCCGACACCTCGTACCCGTTCTTGGTGGCCCACTCCCGAATGGCCTGATTCTGGTCTCGGTTCGTCCGGCTCGGCGCCGCCGCGCCGCGCGATGCGATTCGCCCGTTTCCGCCGGCCCGGCGGGCGCGAGCGGCGACCGTCAGATAGGGGTCGAGTGCCTTGCGGAGTTTGCCGGCGTTCTTCTCGGACAGGTCGATGGTGTAATTCAGGCCGTCGAGCCCGAACTCGATGGTTCGGTCGGCGTCTCCGCCGTCCAGGTCGTCGGTGAGCACCGTGATGATTTGCTTAGCCATAGTTGCTTCACTCCCCGACTTCGAAGCACGCGCGCTCAATACGTCGTCACCGCCCACCATAGTCGCCACGCTTACTGCACTGTTCGGCGCATTGACCATGTGGGACATCAGAACTGCCTGATGCCGGGACCAGCAGCTGAGTCGGCGGCGGCAGACCTGCCATATTCTCCAGACATGACGATTCAGCGCATGGACAACGTCGGTATCGTCGTCGACGACCTCGACACCGCCGTCGCGTTCTTCACCGAGCTCGGCATGGAGCTGGAAGGCAGGACGCCCATCGAGGGAGCCTGGGCGGGTAACGTCGTCGGCCTCGACGACATGCGGAGCGAGATCGCGATGATGCGGATCCCGGACGGTCCGGGTCGGCTGGAGCTGACCAAGTACCACAACCCGACGGCGATCACCCCCGAACCAAAGGTCACCCCAGCGAACACACTGGGCCTGCACCGTGTCATGTTCGCCGTCGACGACATCGAGGACACGCTGGCCCGACTCCGCACGCAGGGCGCCGAACTCGTCGGCGAGGTAACGCGCTTCGAGGACAGCTACCTGCTCTGTTACCTCCGCGGACCGAGCGGCATAATCCTCGCGCTGGCCGAGGAACTGAGCTGAGGAACGGGCCTGGCGACAACAACCGAGTAGGTGGCCAGAGGAGCGGACCCGCCGCTGCCGGCTATCAGCATCCGCTCATGCCGCCGAGAAGGCGCGGTCGGGCAACACGACCGGAAGGGCGCCTATGGGTCGAGCCGGCGCCGTTGCGGCCATGGCTGACCACCGTCAGGGCTCCGCGCCGACATATCAAGATCGTCAGTAGCCAGCGCGACTGTTTCGAGCGCGGTGGCGTGCGCGTTTTCGGATGGTTCAGCGCCGAAGCCGGTATCTCCGCCGGTCCGGGCCATTGAGCAGGAGGAAGGGAATCAGCGCTGAAAGAGGCCCGCATGTGCCGGCACATGTCCCACCGGCTCGGCGGTGGCTGAGCCTCCCGGTCCCGGCTCGTTCCTCGGAAGCGGTGATAGACCTGACCTCGATCCTACTGACCCGCTGATCAGCGCTGACTACGCCGGTTGGTTGCGGCGCACCATAGCCGTCACTTCAAGAATTCGGCCACAGTTGCTGGTGCTGCAGGCGATTGGGGCCGTCATCTCGCTGCTGTGTGGTGTGGCCATCAGCCGGCTGGGCGGACCGTTCCCGGTCGAATCGGATCAGGTGCAAGTCCGCGACGCCGGTATCCGCATCGCCACCCAGATTGCTGCGACCGTCATCGACGTTACGGTATTTACCCTGGTGACGCTTGAAGTCGTGCATCTGGTGGTGCTGACCGCCGTCGGACGACAGCCGACCCTCGGCACGTGCCTGCACGGCGCCGCCCGCCGGCTCCTGCCCCTAATCGGTTGGAGTGTCCTTGCCGCTGTCATGATCGGCGTCGGGCTGCTGCTGTGTCTAATACCCGGCATCTACTTCATCGTCGTACTCCTCTTACTCGCCCCAGTCATCGCCATCGAGCGACGCCAAGGCATCGGTCGCTGGCGACCTGTTCCACACCGGGCGCCGCACCGCGTTCAGCCGCAACGGCACCATCCTGGTTATCACCGTCGCCGTCGTCACCCTCGGCTCACTGCTGGAACTGCCCATCACAGCCGCCGTCACCTCTACCCAGGTCGACCCGAGCGCCACCACCAGCCCGCTTGTCCTGGCCGTCCGCAGCGTGATCACCGCCGTTGTCGGCGTCCTCACGGCCCGCTGACCGTCACCGCCTACGCCGGCCTCCGCGCTAGACGAGAGCCCCTCCACCGCGATCCTCGCCGAGCAACTGCTCCGCCCATGACCGGATAGGGGAAGGCACCCATACCGTCGACCGATGCCTGCCGGCACCGGCACGCGATGCTCGACCGGCAGCTTTACCTGCCGAAGTGCCGAACCACCGACACCGAACGCTGCGCCGCGGCCGGAGTGCCCGCCGACACCGGGTTCGCCACGAAGCCGCAGCTGGCCAGCACGATGATCGGCCGCGCTCTGGACGCTGGTGTATAGCATCATGGGTCGCCGCGGACGAGGTCTACTGCGCCGAGCTGGAACAACGCCAGATCGGCTACGTCCTGGCCATTGGCTGCGACCGGCGCGTCACCACCGACCTGGGCACCGGGCGTGCAGATGAGATCCCAGCGACCCTGCCCGCGCAGGCCTGGCAACCACTGTCTTGCCGCCCCGGCGCGAAAGATGATCGCGTCTACGACAGGGCACTGCCCCTACGACCGCGACCGCTACAACCTGGACCGCGACCCCGGCTACGTCGTCAGCGCGGGCCGCGCTGACCTGTGGGCCGCGGCCGAGCGAGCCGGGAACCGCGTAGCGGAAGAGTTGGGTGCCGAGTGGTCCGGGGCTCTCCGCTCCGGACCACTCGGCGGTCTCACCCGCGGTCAGATCACGATCGGATCAGCTACGGGACCATTTCTGGTTGGTGCCGCCGTTGCAGGTCCAGATTTCCAGCAGGGTGCCGCTGGCGGTGCCGTGGCCGGTGGCATCGAGGCATTTGCCGGATCCGACGCCGACGATCGTGCCGTCGCCGTTGACTGTCCATTGCTGGTTGGTGCCGCCGGTGCAGTCGTAGATGATCACCGAGGTGCCGTCGGCGGTGCCGCCGCCGTTGGCGTCCAGGCACTTGGTGCCGTAGACGGTCAGTTGTCCGGCTGCGGTGGCGGTCCAGGACTGGTTGGTGCCGCCGTTGCAGTCCCAAAGATCTACGGCGGTGGCATTGGTCTGCGTGAAGCCGGGCACGTCCAGGCACCGGCTGGACTCCTGACCGCGCAGAATGGTCGGGGTACCGCCCCCGCCGCCGGTTCCGCTCACGTTGCCGTCGTAAGCCGGCGGCGCGTCCGCGTTCGCGCTGCCCCACGAGGTGGCCGAGGAGCCCAGCGTGAAGTCGAGCGTGACGCCGTTCTGCCAGGTGGCGGCGGGGATCCAGTTCCTGGTGCTTGCAGCGCCGTTGACGTTCAGCGACTGCACGTAGTAGTTGCTGGTCGATGCCTGCGGTGCGTTGACGGTCATCGTCGCGCCGCTGGGCAGGTGGATGATCTCCTGGGTGAACTGGGGGCTGTTGAAGATTAGGTCGGCGGAGCCCGGCGTGACGGGGTAGAAGCCGAGCGCGCCCCACACGTAGTTGGAGCTCATGGTGCCGAGGTCGTCGTTGTCGGGGAAGCCGTTCGGGGTGTCGTGATAAAACTGGTTGAGCATCCGGTTGACGACCGACTGGGTGCGCGCCGGCGCTCCGGTCCAGTTGTAGAACCACGGCGTGCCCAGGTCGAACTCGTTCGACAGGTACGCGTCGTTCCCGTTCGACCCGTCGAGGACCGTGAAGAACTCGTCCAGGATGGAGTTCGTGGCCGCGTTACCGCCGAGCCGCGAGGCGAGCTGCGGCTGATTGAACGGCACGACGAACCGGTACTGCGCGGCCGTGCCCTCGATGTACTGGTTGGTGCTGGTATTGGTGATCCCGCCGACGAACGCGCCGTTGAGCTGCTTCGGGGTGAGCAGCTGGTTGGCCGGGTTGTAGACGTTCTTCCAGTTGTTCGCGCGGTTCTGCAGCGTGGTGGCCGTGGCGGCATCGCTCGCGGTCTGACCGGGCGCGGCCAGCAGGAAGCGGGAGAGTGCGAAGTCGGCCTGGTCGTACTCCAATTGGCTGGAAAGGTAGCCGTGCGCGTTGCAGCATCCGTAACTCGCGTCGCTGGGGATGTAGCCGTACTGGTCCTCGAGCGCAGTCTCCGGACGGACCTGGTTGGTGGTCGTCGCCTGGCGGACCATCACCGTCTTCGCGGTCGCCGTGTCGAAGCTGCGCGCGCCGAACGCGTAGTAGTTGGCGATCGCGGTCTGCGCCGGGTCACCCGCCATGACGAAGTTGTAGGAGTTCATGTAACCCCACTGCGGCATCAGGTGGGTCGAGCCCTCGTTCGCGTCGTTCAGCAGTGACTGGGAGATGTCGCTGGTCTGCGTTGGCGCCACCAGCGCGCTCAGCTGTGTCTGGCCGTGTATGACGTCCCAGCCCGAGAAGTTGTCGTACTGCGCGTGCCCGGACGCGATGGTGTGCACGTTGCGGTCGAAGCCCACGTATTGCCCGTTGGTGTCGCTGACCACGTTGGGGTGCTGCAGCGCGTGGTAGAGCGAGGTGTAGAACAGCTGTTGCTGGGTGCTGCTGCCGCCGGCGATCTGAATTTTGTTGAGCGACGTGTTCCAGTTGTCGTGCGCCCGGGCGCGCACGCTGTCGAAGTCGAACCCGCTGCCGTTCTCCGCCTGCCAGTTGGCCTTGGCGTTGGCGATGCTGACGAACGAGGTGCCGATCTTGGCCTGGACGACGCGGTTACCCGTCGTGTTGAAGGTCAGGAAAATCGTGTTCGGGCCGGCCTGCACCGGCGGGTTGGCCGCGAAGTCCTGGTCGAAGACAACGTCGAAATAAATGGTGTACGTGTCGGAGTTCCCGCAGAACCCGCCGCTGGTTGCGAAGCCGGAGACCTCGTTGTTGCTGACGACGTTGACCGACGCGGCCGACGTGTTGTTCTGGCTGTCGCGCAGCTTGAACAGCAGGTCGGCCTGGGTGGTGCTGGGGAATGTGAACCGGCCCATGCCGCTGCGGGTGGTGGCGGTCAGCTCGGTCTTGATGGCCGAGCCCGACCCGCTGTTGGCCGCATAAAAGCCGGGCTGCGCGATCTCGCCGCTGTGGCTGAACGGTTCATTGTGGACGCCCGGGTCGCCGGAGGGCAGCCCGCCGGTCATCGGCAGGATCGGGATGTCGCCCATGGCGCCGCAGCCCGGGCCGGCGATGTGGGTGAGGCTGTACCCGCGCAGCTGCGTGTCGTTGTAGTTGTAGCCGCCTCCGTCGGACCGGTTGGGGCTGGTGTCGGGGCTCCACTGAACCATGCCGAACGGCACGTCCACCCCGGGGAAGTCATTGCCCCCGCCGGTGGTCATCACCGTCGTGTTGACGGTCGACGCCGGATCGGCCACCAGCGCGTGTGCCGCCGCGTGCGCCGCGGTGCCCGGCAGGGCGCCGAGCACCAAGGCGGCGGCCACCGACCCGATTCTCCAACTCGCATACCGCATAGCTTCCTCCACACAGAAGAACAGCCGGGGCTGCGCCCGAATCGATGACAACGTTGTCAATCGGCAGCATGGAAAACTCATGGGACTTTGCAGGAGCGCTTTCCGCCGTGATCCTTCGTCTGCGACAAGCCGGCCTCGCCAGGCCAAGGGTCGCGCTGCATGCTTCTCTGGCAGCGATTTCGGTCACCAGATGCATGTCGTCCGGCGGCGAGTGGGGACGTCAGTCGTTAAGGAGGCAAGGGATCGGTCGGGGATGTCGCGACCCAGGCGTGACGCCGGCTGGCCGGGCGGGCGAGTTCACCCAGCCGGAGACGGCACGACACCAGCCGTATGGGTAACACTTTTGAACCTTCATGGAGGCTCTAAGGCGCGGTCGTATCGACCCTGCAAGTGGTTGAGGCAACCCCGGCGCTAGTCGACTTGGGGGGACTTTGTCGCACCGGTCACGGGGACGCCGGTGCGATGATCACTATTGTTCGATTGTGGCGATCGCGACGAGGGGGCGTTTGGTTCGGCTTCGCGTTCGTTGATGGAGGCGAGCTTGGGGAAAGGCTGACGCCGGCAACGCGCAGTCCGTCTTCAGGGTCGTGAAGCTGGGCCTCGCCATTGACGCTGATACCTCATCCCAAGCTAGTTGGCGTAGGTGGGTTGGAGGTTGGGGGTTGCGGTCGAAGTCCGGTATCGCCGCGATCCACGGGTGTGGATCTCTAGTTCAACAAACCTTGACATCGAACATCAAAGATGAACGTCTTAAGAAAGTCAACGCCCTCAGGTGCATCAATGTCAACGTTGTCATCACGCGGAAACCACAGGAGGCAGATCGAAACCGTCGCCACGATCCCTCATCGCGGCGCCGGGTTCCCTTGTGGATCGAGGGCATCCCCATGCGTACACAAATCATGCAGTTGATCTTCGGGGACCGCTGCCGCTACGCCATCTCCGATGCCTATGCCAAGAATCTTAACTTCATCAACGAGTACATCGACGACACCGGTTTGTTCGGCCCTCGTCGCGACGTGTCCCTAGATGCCGGTCCGGGGCCTCGGCGTGTCGGGGGCGGCAGAACTCAAAATGGCCGTTGAAACGGCGCGGCAATGAGGGCCTTGGCGGCTGCCCGGTCAGTGTCGTCGCTGCTCAGCAGCGCTCGTAGCCGGTTGACCGGCCGGGTCCGCATCGTGGCGAACTCGTCACGAGCGCTCAGCAGGACCCGCAAGGCTCCCCGATTGCCGTCACGGCGCGGCACGGCCCGCCGCTCGACGTCCATACGCAGCGCAGCCAGGACTGCCGAACTGGCGTCGACACAGTCCTTGTGCCCATACGATGGCGGTTCTCGCTCGCTGAACGAAACACCTCGGTGACCGGCATCCGGCCGCCATCAGTGCACGCGAGAGCGCCTGCCATAAACGCGAGAGTCAGCAGGAGGATCAGGATGAGGGCGACCGCGGCGTTGGTGGGAGCGATGCGGGTACGCCACCGGTCTTCGCTGTGCCGGTCGCGGCGGAAGAACCGGATCACGGCGACCGCGGCTGTGGCCATGAGGATCATGACGCCGAGTCCGCCGGAGATGGTGCCGTAGAAGAACGGCCCGGTGCTGGGGTCCCGCTCCACAGAAGCGGGGCGGCTCACCTCCTCAATGCGCGCAGTATTGGGGAAGCCCGTTCGATGCCGAGGATCAATCAGATGCTGCGCCGACTCACCCGTGATGAACCAACCCGCCGCCAGCAACGACGACAAGCCCGACTTACACTTCTCTAAAACACCCACTCACTGGACGTTTTATTAGTGTTAGTGGCGGTACGACCGAGCCAGAGTTGGCGCGTAGTGGGCCCTGCCTCGGCGTCCGTCCGAATCGTGCATTATCAGCCGCTTCTCTTCTGCGACGGTCTGCGGCTTTAGTAACTCGATCGTGTTTAATTGACGTTCAGCACGGAATCGACGGACTCAACGTCCCGGTGACCGTGCGAGCTCACCATATGCCGGGAGAATGACCGACCGTCGCGCCTACCCGTCCGACCTGTCCGACGCCCGCTGGGCCCTAATCGCACCCCGGCTGACGGCCTGGCGCCAAGCTCGCACTGACGCCCGCGCAACCATCGGAGTCAAGGGACGCATTCCCACGCACGACCTACGCGAGATATTCAACGCGATCCTCTACGTCAACCGCACCGGAATCGCCTGGCGTTACCTGCCCCATGACTTCCCTCCACACGCGACGGTCTACGGCTATTTCGCGTTATGGAGCAGAGAAGGGATCTTCGCCGAACTCAACTACCACCTCACCGGACTCGTCCGCGACCACTATGGCCGCGCCGTCGAACCGACCGCAGCGATCATGGATACGCAGAGTGTCAAGACATCCACCAACGCGCCTACCGAAACCCAGGACATCGACGCCGGCAAGAAGACATCCGATGCGCAAACGCTCTCAAGCAGCGAGTTGGAGAGCGGGTTTCGAGGCGGAGGAAAAGCGGTGGTTTCGTCGTAGTGGATTTGCTGAGTGAGTGTTTGAGATGGGGTTAGGGCCAGGTGAAGGTGCGGCGGGTTTGGC
>CAXSDA010000089.1:0-8138 GCA_964236515.1 uncultured Actinoplanes sp. | reverse complement strand
CCGGTGTCGGCTGAGCGTGAGGTGCCGGCGCAGTCGGGCCCGGTGGCCTGGGTGGTGTCGGGCCGGACCGCCGCCGCGTTGCGCGCTCAGGCCGCCCGACTGGCGGACTGGGCGCAGTCCGAGCCGGTAGCCGAGGTCGCGGCGGCGCTGGCCAGCTCGCGCCACCAGTTCGAGCGGCGTGCGGTCGTGGTCGGTACCAGCCGCGAAGAGCTGCGGGCCGGGCTGGCGTCACTGCTGGCCGGCGAGCCGGTCCCGCGGGTGGTTCAGGGTTTGGCCGATGTGGACGGTAAGACTGTCTTTGTGTTTCCTGGTCAGGGTGCGCAGTGGGCGGGTATGGGGGCGCGGTTGCTGCGGGAGTCGCCGGTGTTCGCCCGTCGGGTGGGGGAGTGTTCGGCGGCGTTGCGGCCGTGGGTGGGTTGGTCGGTGGAGGACATGTTGGGGCGGTCCGCGGGGTGGGATCGGGTGGAGGTGATCCAGCCGTTGTCGTGGGCGGTGATGGTGGGTTTGGCCGCGGTGTGGCAGTCGTTGGGGGTGTGTCCGGACGCGGTGGTGGGGCATTCGCAGGGGGAGATCGCGGCGGCGGTGGTGGCTGGGGTGTTGTCGGTGCAGGACGGTGCCCGGGTGGTGGCGTTGCGCAGTCAGGTCATTGCGCGGGTGCTGGCTGGGCGGGGCGCGATGATGTCGGTGGCGTTGCCGGTGGAGGTGGTCGAGGCGCGGTTGGATGGTGGCTTGTCGATCGCGGCGGTGAACGGCCCGCGGGCGGTGGTGGTGTCGGGTGAGCCGGCCGTGGTGGAGCAGCTGGGGCAGGTTTTGGAGGCTGAAGGTGTTCGGGTGCGGTTGGTCCCGGTCGATTACGCTTCGCATTCGGAGCAGGTCCAGTTGGTGGAGTCGGAGTTGGTCGCGGCGTTGGCGGGTATTGAGCCGGGGCCGGCGCGGGTGCCGTTCTATTCGACTGTTGATGCCGGTTGGCTGACCGGTGTTGAGTGCGACGAGCGGTATTGGTTCCGTAATTTGCGGCAGCCGGTGTTGTTCGGTGCGGCGGTTCAGGTGTTGCTGGATCAGCAGTTCCGGGTGTTCGTTGAGGTCAGTGCTCATCCGGTGGTGACTACGGCGGTGCAGGAGGCGATCGATGACGCCGTGGTGGCGGCGGTGGCCACCGGCACGCTGCGCCGTGATCAGGATGGCCTGGCCCGGGTGCTGTCCAGCGCGGCGCAGTTGTACACGCGGGGTGTCGCCATTGATTGGCCGTTCGGTGGTGGCCGCCCGGTTCCGCTGCCCACCTACGCTTTCCAAGGCCAGCGCTACTGGCCCGACCCCGCCCCGGCTACCCTCGGCGACCTCACCTCCGCCGGTCTGCACACCACCGGGCATCCGCTGATCGGGGCGGCCGTAGCGCTGTCCGGATCCGACGAGCAGCTGTTCACCGGGCAGCTCTCCCTACGGACCCACCCGTGGCTGGCCGAGCACGCCGTATCCGGAACCGTCATCCTGCCCGGCACTGCTTTCCTCGACGTCGCCCTGCGGGCCGGGGCCGAATCCGGTCTTCGCACCATCGACGAGCTGACGATCGAAGCCCCGCTGGTGCTGACCGCCGACGGTGCCTGCCAGCTTCAGGTGCTGCTCGGTGCGCCCGACGCGGACGGCGGCCGCCCGGTCATCATCCACTCCCGGCAGGACGGCGAATCGTGGACGCGGCACGCCGCCGGCCGGTTGGTCGCTGACTCCGCCGTACCGGTCGAGGACCTGGCCGAGTGGCCGCCCGCCGGCGCCACCGCCCTGTCCGGCGACGTCTACGAACGGCTTGAGGACGCCGGCTACAGCTACGGCCCCCTGTTCCGGGGTGTCCAGGCGGCCTGGCTCGCCGGCGACGAGGTGTTCGCCGAGCTCCGGCTGCCCGACGGCGCCGTCGTCACCGGCTTCGGCCTGCACCCGGCGCTGCTCGATGCCACCATGCACGCCGCCGGCCCCGTCCTCGCGAGCCCCGACGACCGGATGCGACTCCCGTTCTCCTGGCGCGGCGTCACCCTGCACGCCGCCGGCGCGACCACTTTGCGGGCGCGGATCCGCTCCGCCGGACCGGACGCGCTGAGCCTCTCCGCGACCGACGACGCCGGACGGCCGGTCGTCTCGATCGAGACCCTCGAAATGCGCCCGGCCGACACGGCGCAGCTCGGCGCTCGGCGCAACTCGCTGTTCGAAACCGTCTGGACCCCGATCACGGTGACCGACAACGGCACCGGCACCGATGTCACCTTCCGCGTCCCCGCCACCGACTCGGTCCGCGAAGCCGTCAACGCTGTCCTCGACCGGCTCCGCCTCTGGCTTGACGACGACGAAGCCGAAGGCCGGCTCGTCGTGGTGACCCGGGGCGCGGTCGTCACCGGAACCGATGACGAACCGCCGAACCTGGCCCATGCAGCGGTGTGGGGACTCGTGCGCAGCGCCCAGTCGGAGAATCCGGGCCGGATCGTCCTGGCCGACCTCGACTCCGCCGACGCCCGCATCCCGGGCAGCGCCGAGCCGGAACTCGCCGTCCGCGCCGGCCGCGTACTCGGCCGACGCCTCAGCCGGGTCAGCAGTACCACCGACGCCGCCCCGGCCCTCGATCCGGCCGGCACCGTCCTGATCACGGGCGGCTCCGGCACCCTGGCCGGGCTGGTCGCCCGGCATCTGGTCGGCGAACACGGCGTACGCAACATCGTGCTCCTGAGCCGCAGCGGTCGCGCCGCCGCGGCCGCCGCCGACCTGAACGACGAACCGGACGTGACCGTGACGGCGGTCGCCTGCGATGTGGCCGACCGTGACGCGTTGGCCGCCGCGCTCGCCGCCATCCCGGCCGCGCACCCGCTCACCGGTGTCATCCACGCCGCCGGCCAGGTCGAGGACGGCCTCATCACCTCGCTCACCTCCGACCAGGTGGACGCGGTGCTCCGGCCCAAACTCGACGGCGCCCGCCACCTGCACGAACTCACGGCCGGCCAGAACCTCGCGGCGTTCGTACTGTTCTCGTCGGCGGCGACGACCTTCGGCGCCGCCGGACAGGGCAACTACGCCGCCGCCAACGCCGCCCTCGACGCCCTCGCTGTGCGCCGGCGCGCCGACGGGCTCCCCGCCGTGTCGCTGGCCTGGGGACTGTGGGCCGAACGCAGCGGCCTGACCGCCGGCCTGGACGAAGGCGACTTGGCCCGGATGGCCCGCAGCGGCACCCAGCCGATGAAGGCCGACGACGCGCTGGCCCTCTTCGACGCCGGGCTGGCCGCCAGCCGGCCGGTGCTCATCGCGGCCCAGATGAACACCGCCCTGCTGCGCAATCTCGCCGCCGCCGGCACACTTCCGCCGTTGTTCAGCGCCCTGGCGCCGACGTCGGCCACCCGGTCCGCGGCCGTCAACGAGTCGGCCGCGCTGGCCGCCCTGGGCCCGGACGAACGCCGCGAGCGCCTCCTGCGGATCGTCCGCTCCCACACGGCCAGCGTGCTCGGCTACGAGTCGGGCGCCGCCGTGCAGCCCGGCCGCCCGTTCCAGGAGATCGGCTTCGATTCGCTCGTCGCCGTGGAATTCCGCAACCGGCTCGCGGCCGCGACCGGTCTGCGGCTTCGTGCCACGCTGGTCTTCGACCACCCGACCCCGGCCGCCCTCGCCGACAACCTGGCCGACCGCTTCGGCGGCGACGCCCGGGTCAGCGGCGACGACCTGCTCGCCGAGCTGACCCGGATGGAGGGCCTGCTCGCTCAGCTCGACACCGCCGACCGCGACCGGGTGAGCGTGCGGCTGCAGGCGCTCGCCGCGCGGACCGGTGGGCCCGCATCCACCGGTGACCGCCTCCAGTCCGCCTCGGACGACGAAGTCTTCGCGTTCATCGACCAAGAACTTGGCATTTGACCCAGGCCATTCCCCGGTAGACAGAGATCCGAGTGGTGACGCGGTACGGCACGCGGTGGCTGGAGGGACGGTGCGATGTCGAACGACGAAAAGCTCCGGGACTATCTGCGGCGTGTCACGGCCGAGCTCTACGACACCAAGCAGCGGCTGCACGTCGCCCAGGAACAAGCTTCCGAGCCGATCGCCATCGTCGGCATGAGCTGCCGCTATCCGGGCGGGGTCCGCTCGCCGGAGGCCCTCTGGCAGTTGGTCAGCCGGGGCGGCGATGCGATCGGCCCGTTCCCGGCCGACCGAGGCTGGGACGTGGACGGCCTGTACAACCCGGACCCGGCCCACCCTGGCACCACCTATACCGATCAGGGCGGCTTCCTCGACGACGTCGCCGGTTTCGACGCCGGTTTCTTCGGCATCAGCCCCAACGAGGCGCTGGTCATGGACCCCCAGGAGCGGCTTTTGCTCGAGGTTTCGTGGGAGGCCTTCGAGCACGCCGGCATCGACCCGGCCGGCCTGCACGGAAGCCGCACCGCCGTCTACGCCGGGTCCATGTACCACGACTACGGGATCAGGCTCAGCTCCAGCGACAGCGGTGGGCCCGGATACTTCGGCAACAACAGCGTGGGCAACGTGCTTTCGGGGCGTATCGCCTACGCGCTCGGCCTGCACGGCACCGCGATCACCGTCGACACGGCCTGCTCCTCCTCGCTGGTCGCCATGCATCTCGCCGCCCAGGCGCTGCGGGCCGGCGACTGCACCCTCGCGCTGGCCGGCGGGGTCGCGGTCATGGCCACCCCCTGGCTGTTCGTGCAGATGAGCCGCCAGCGCGGTCTGGCCGCCGACGGCCGGTGCAAGGCGTTCGCGGAGGCCACCGACGGAACCGGCTTCTCCGAAGGAGTCGGTCTGGTGCTGCTGGAGCGGCTCTCCGACGCCCGCAGCAACGGCCACCCGATCCTCGCCCTGCTGCGCGGCTCAGCCACCAACTCCGACGGTGCCTCGAACGGCTTCACCGCCCCCAGCGGCACTGCCCAGCAGATGGTCATCCGCAGCGCGCTCGGTGCCGCCGACCTCGCCACCTCGGACATCGACGTGGTGGAGGCCCACGGCACCGGCACCACCCTGGGCGATCCCATCGAGGCCCACGCGCTCATCGAGACCTACGGGCGCAACCGTCCGGGCGACCAGCCGCTGCGGCTCGGATCGCTGAAGTCCAACATCGGGCACGCGCAGGCCGCCGCCGGCGTGGGCGGCGTCATCAAGATGGTGATGGCGATGCGCCACGGCATCCTGCCGCAGACCCTGCACGTCGACGCGCCGTCGTCCAAGATCGACTGGTCGGCGGGGGCGGTGGAACTACTCACCGAGGCGATGCCCTGGCCGAACCTGGACCGGCCCCGCCGGGCGGCGGTCTCGTCGTTCGGCGCCAGCGGCACCAACGTGCACGTGATCCTGGAGCAGGCGCCGGCCTCCACGACGGACACCTCGGAAGACGTCGATGACGTCGAGCCGGCCGCCGTGGCGTGGGTGGTGTCGGGCCGGACCGAGGCCGCCTTACGGGATCAGGCCGCCCGGCTCGGCGCGTGGCTGAAGCCGGACCACCGCCCGCTCGACGTGGCCCGGTCGCTGGCCTGGTCACGGGCGTCGTTCGAGCAGCGCGCGGTCGTCGTCGGCGCCGGCCCCGAGGAACTGCTGGCCGGCGTCACCGCGGTCGCCGCGGGCGAGCCCGCCCCGAACGTGGTGCACGGGCCGGCCGACGTGGAGGGCAAGACCGTCTTCGTCTTCCCGGGGCAGGGCGCGCAATGGGCGGGCATGGGCGCGCGGTTGCTCGACGAGTCACCGGTGTTCGCCGGCCGGGTGCGGGAATGCGCTGCCGCGCTGAGCGCGTACGTGGACTTCTCGGTCCTCGATGTCCTGCGGCAGCTGCCGGGAGCGCCGTCGCTGGATCGGGTCGACGTGGTCCAGCCGGTGTCGTGGGCGGTGATGGTCGGGCTGGCCGAGATGTGGCGGTCGCTGGGCGTGCAACCGGACGCGGTGGTCGGCCACTCGCAGGGTGAGATCGCGGCCGCGGTGGTGGCCGGGGTGCTGTCAGTGCCGGACGCCGCTCGGGTCGTGGCCCGGCGCAGCCAGGTGATCGCCGCCGAGCTGGCCGGCCGGGGCGCCATGATGTCCGTCGCCCGGCCGGCGGCCGACATCGAGCAGCGCCTCGGCGAAGGGCTGTCGATCGCCGCGGTGAACGGTCCCCGTTCAGTGGTGGTGTCCGGCGAACCGGACGCGGTGCGGCAACTGCACGACCGACTCGAGAGCGAGAGCATTCGCGTACGACTGATCCCGGTCGACTACGCCTCCCACTCCGCCCAGGTGCAACACCTGCATGACGAGCTCCTGACCGTCCTGGCCGACATCGAGCCCCGCCCGGCCCAGGTCCCGTTCTACTCGACCGTCGACTCGCTATGGCTGGACGGCACGGCCTGCGACGGCGAGTACTGGTTCCGCAATCTGCGCCGGACGGTCCGGTTCGCCCCGGCGGTACAGGCCCTGCTGGACGCCCAGTTCCGGGTGTTCGTCGAGGTCAGCGCCCATCCCGTGGTGACCACCGCGGTGCAGGAGGCGATCGACGATGCCGGCGTCACGGCGGTGGTCACCGGCACGCTGCGCCGGGACCAGGACGGCCTCGCTCGGGTGCTCGCCAGCGCCGCTGAGCTCTACACCCGGGGCGTCCCGGTCGACTGGCCGGTCGACGGCGGCCGGCCGGTCCCGCTGCCGACCTACGCCTTCCAGACCGAGCGCTACTGGGATACCGGCGTCCCCGCGGCCCTCGGTGATCCCGGTGCCCACGGGCTCACCGCCGTCGAACACCCACTGCTGGGAGCCGTCGCCGAGCTGGCCGGATCCGGCGGCATGCTCTTCACCGCCCGGCTCAGCGTCACCGACCAGCCTTGGCTGGCCCAGCACGTCGTCGGCGGCCGGATCCTCTTCCCCGGCACGGGTCTGCTCGAGCTCGCCGTCCGGGCCGGCGACGCCGCCGGCTGCGGGCTGGTTGAGGAGCTGACCTTCGGGCTGCCGCTAATCCTGCCCGCGTACGGCTCGGTCGTCGTCCAGGTTGCGGTGGCGTCCGCCGGCGAGGCCGGTCGCCGGGACCTGACCGTCCATTCGCGGCCCGCCGAAGGCCTTGGTGCGGCCTGGACCCAGCACGCGAGCGGCACCCTCACACCGGGTATCCCCTCCGGCCGGGCCGGCAGCGTCAGCTGGCCGCCGCCGGGCGCCGACCCGATCGACGTCGGTGGCCTGTACGACGGGTTCGCCACGGGCGGCGTCGACTACGGGCCGGTCTTTCAAGGCCTGCGGGCGGCGTGGCGCCACGGTTCGGACGTGTACGCGGAGGTGTCGCTGCCCGACGAGGTGGACGACGCCGGGGCGTACGGGATCCACCCCGCCCTGCTCGATGCGGCCCTGCACGCCGTCACCTTCCTGGAACACGACGACGACCGGGGTGGTTTGCTGTTCTCTCTCGGCGACGTCACCTTGCACGCCTCCGGCGCCGGCCGGCTGCACGTGCGGCTCAGCCGCACCGACGGCGGCACCATCACACTCACCGCGGCCGACTCCCAGGGCGCACCGGTGCTGTCGGCCGGCAGCGTCGTCAGCCGCCCGATCGCCCTGGAAACCTTCGCCGCCCCGAGCGCCGAGCCGGACGCGGGCATGTACCGCCTCGACTGGGCCCCGCAGCCGCACGCCGAACCGGTCACCGACGCCACCGTGCTGTCCCTCGACGCGGACCTGGCTGCCCTGGCCGACGTCCCTGAGCTCGCGGTCGTCCCGGTCGCCGCCGGCGCCGGCTCCGATGTGGACAGCGCGATGCGCGCACTCACCGCCGGGGTTCTGGCCCTGATCCAGGCCTGGCTGGCCGACGACCGGTTCACCTCCTCGCGGCTGATGTTCGTGACTCACGGCGCCTTCGCGGTCGAGCCGGGTGAGCCGGTCGGCGATCTGGCCGCTTCGGCGCTGTGGGGCCTGGTCCGCACCGCGCAGACCGAGCACCCGGGGCGATTCCTGCTGCTCGACACCGACACACCCGACGCCTCGCCGGTGGTGGTACCGGACGAGGACCAGGCCGTCGTGCGCGATGGCGTCGTCCGTGTCCTCCGGCTCGCTGCGCTGGGGGACACTCCCGATCGCGCTGCCGACTGGAATCCCGAGGGTACGGTGCTGATCACCGGCGCGACGGGTGGGTTGGGTGCCCGGTTGGCCCGGCATTTGGTCGAGTC
>CAXSDA010000088.1:369-8381 GCA_964236515.1 uncultured Actinoplanes sp. | reverse complement strand
ATGTTCAACCTCACCGTAGCCGGAATCCACACCTACTATGTACTCGCCGGCAACGTGCCGGTGTTAGTCCATAACGCTGGGTGCGGGCCGTCGTCGTACTACCGTGGCGCCACGGACGGAGCGCCGAGCTTTGTGCCGAGGCCGAACGACTACAAGGTCGACCCTGCGACTGGATTCGTGAAGGAAACACACGGTGTATCGCTGTTCGATAACGCTGAAAGCATTTCAAGTAAGGGTTTTGAGCCGCATGGCCTCGACATGAATTCGGTGCCCAGCACGCTACGCGTCATCCAGCGGGGAAGGGATCTGAACCATTACGAAATCGTGCCCGCGCCGGGGGCGAACCTAACCCCTGGGAGGTATACCGAGGAGCTATCGAAGATCCAATGCATGTGCGTTGGAGGCGGGTGACGTGGCAATGTCGTATGACATCAGATTTCCCGAGTACCTCGATGGCTATGAGGCCGAGACTGAAGCGAAAGGATACTTGGTGGGAGTGGCGATTATTGCGGACGGTCAGACGTTCGACCTAACGGTCTATGACCGAGCCCGCCTGGTTCAGGAACTCGATGACGAACTGAACTCGGAGCGTGCCTATTTTGCAGTACCTAATCTACTCGTCGTTACATCTGTAACTAAGGATGAGATAGCAATAGCGGTAGAGGCTCTGGCGAAGGGGCAATTCCGGGAGTTGGTGCCGAACCTGGCGGAATAATCGCCCGCCGCAGCCTCGGCCATCGGCGATTACGCTGCGTAGCAGATGATCGCCGATGCCTGCGGCTGTCTTTGCGGGTTGCCGTCACGGCTGCTGTCACCGATGTCGTGACATCGAATATCTTAGATGTAAGGTGTCTCGCGCTCGTCGGCATCGACACCCTCTCCGTGGCGTGCCGAGTAGTGGTGGTCGCGGTCTCGGCTGGTGCGGTTGGCGATGCTCCAGGAACACGGCTCGGTGTTGGTGGGCGTGCGCCCGGGGCCACTGTCTGCCAGTGCTGCGCCTCCGGCTGGGACGCCCGCCGCGATCCTCACCATCGGCGCAAAGACCGCCGGCCCCGCAGCTGTGCAGTCGGCAGATGCTGCCAGCATCAGGTGCAACTGGCGACCATCCGCTACATCCGCGCGGTGCTGTCCGCCGCCCTCGCCCACGCCGTCCCGAAGAGGTGCTGCACCGCAACGTGGCCTCCGCAGTCCGGCTACCTACCCCACGCCGCACCGGCTACCAGCCGTTCACCGCGGGCGAAGCCCGCAAGTACCTGTACGCCGCCGCGTTCCACCGCCACGGCCCACTATTCGAACTTGCCCTACGCACCGGCCTACGCCGAGGAGAACTGCTCGGCCTGCAATGGGCGGATCTCGACCTGTACAGCGGGCACCTGTCTGTGCGGCGAACCCTTGCCCGGGTCAAGGGCGGGATGACCTTCCAACCACCCAAAACCGAGTCATCCCACTGCAAGATCCTGCTCCGGCCGCCTGTATCGCCGCGCTGGAGCGGTACCGGCAACGCCAAGACCTCGACCGGAGCGAGGCCGGTGACCGGTGGAGGCGGCGTACTCCGCGTCGGTCATCGGTTCCAGCCGTACGTCCGCCATGGACCGAAGGCTAATCGTGCTCCTGGGCGTACGCGATGGTCAGCTCGGCCACCGGCGCATAGACCGAGGACGGTGGAGCCTGCCAACCAGCCGCGTCCCACGTGGCGATGCGGAAGATCAAGGCCCGCAGCAGCATCTGGCCCCACTCCGGCAAGTCGCCGTAGCGCGACAGCAATTCCGGCCGCGCGCCGTGCCAGCACAGGGCGTCGACCACCGCGACCGCGTACGCCCAGGCCGGCGGCCGCCAGTACGGGGACCAGTCGATGATCGCGGGTGGCAGGCCGGGTGCGAACAGCACGTTGCCGAGCAGGTCGCCGTGCACCAGCTGAGAGGGTGACGACACCGGACGGCGGGCGGCGGTCAAGGGGGCGAGCAGCGGTGACGGGGCGGTGGTACCGGTCGGGACCGGGTCGTCCCAGGCCAGGTGGTCGGCGTACGCCCAGGGGTCGTTCCGTTCATCGAGGACCGACGGGCAGGGCAGCGCGGCCAGCGCCTGGTGGAATGCCATGCCCGCCTGAATGACCTGGTCCGGGCTCTGCGGGCGGTGTTCGCCGGCGACCGCCCACATCGCCTCCCAGCCGGCCGCGACCCAGCCGCCGGCGCGCGTCCGCAGGGGGCGGGCCAGCCGGAAGCGCGCGGAGCCGGGCAGCGCCGACAGGACGTCCGACCGCCAGCGGGACAGCGGCCCCTCGGCCGGCTTGAGCACGACGTCGCCGGCGCGGAACGTGCCGCCCTGGCCACCCTCCAGCCGCTTCGGGGTCTCGGTGATGCCGAACGCCGAGAGGGCGGCCGGTGGGGGTGCGTACACCCGACGATTATGCGGGGGCCGGGTCCATCGCGCGGATGCCCCGGCTCAGGGTGGCGGCGACGGCCGAGCCGGCAACGACGGCCGAGAACACCAGGATGGTGGCCGGGCTGCGGATCAGGGTGATGAGCGCGCCGGCCAGCAGCGGTGCGACGGCCGAGACCGAGGTCGCGACGACGATGATGACGCTGACCACGCGGCCCTGCAGCCGGTCGGGGGTGATCGCGGCCTGGTGGCCGAACAGCGCCGCGTTCGACGCCGGGCCGAGAAAGACGGCGATGGCCACCGGTACGGCCGCCAGCACGCTCGAGGTGAGCAGCGCGCTGATCGCCATGAACCCGGCCGCCGCCCAGCAGATGCCGCGGATCAGCGCCGGGAGCGGCAGCCGCCGTTGCAGCGCCGGTGCGGCCAGCGCGCCGAGCAGGCCGCCGATGGCGACCACTGTCTCGACCAGGCCGATGACCCCGGGCCGGGTGTTCTGCCGCTGCAACGTCACGATGATGGTGAAGATGATCCCGTTGATGGACAGGTTCAGCGGGGCCGCGATGAGCAGGATGGCCCGCAGCGCGGGATTGCCGAGGACGAAGCGCAGTCCCTCGAGGAGGTCGTCGGCGCCCCGGCCGGGTGGTCCGGCGCGCGGTTGCTGCAACGGGCGGTGGACCCGGTACACCCCGAGGTACGAGGCCAGGAAGGTCAACGCGTCGCCGAGGAACGGGTACGCCCGGCCCAGCCCGAACAGCAGGCCGCCGAGCGGGGGACCGGCGAGTGACGTGGCGTACGTCCGGGCTTCGTTGCGGGCGACCGCCGCCGGCAGCTGACCGGACGCGACCAGGTTGCGCAGCGACGAGTGCTCGGCCGTACTGAACAATGCGCTGCCGGCCGCGCCGATCACCACGGCGGCCAGGACCGCCGCGACCGACGGCTGGTGATTCAGGATGACCAGCCCCAGCGTGAGGTAGGCGACCAGCCGAACCGCGTCGCAGACCAGCATGATCTTGCGCCGGTCGAGCCGGTCGACCAGCACCCCGGCCGGGAGGCGAGCGACGACCATGACGACCAGGCCGATCGTGCCGACCAGGCCGGCCTGCACCGCCGAACCGGTGATGTGCAGGATCAGCAGCGGAACGGCCAGCGTGGAGATCGCGTTGCCGAGGTCGGACAGCGCCTGGCTGACCCACAGGAGGTTGAATTCCCGGTTGCGCCAGAGATTTGCCGGCGCGTCGGTCATGCCTCGACTCTCGACGGTGTCCGTACGCCCGGTCAAGCGCCGGATATCGATTCAGCAGATCACCCCCGGCCCATTACCGTGTGGGTCATGGAAGCTGTGACGACGCACGACGAGATTCGCGAGTTGCTGGGGTTACCGCTGCCCCGGGTGGCCGACAAGAACCGCCCTGAGCTGCACGATCACGACAAGGACTGGCTGGCCGCGTCGCCATTCTGCCTGGTCGCCACGGCCGGTTCGGACGGCGGCTGCGACGTCTCGCCCAAGGGCGATCCGCCCGGTTTCACACTTGTGCTGGATGACCGCAGGATTGCCATTCCGGAGCGTCCGGGCAATCGCCGGGCCGACGGATTCCACAACATCATCGACAATCCGCATGTCGGACTGATCTATCTGCTGCCGGGCCGCACCGACACGTTACGGATCAACGGGCGGGCCACGCTGGTCCGGGACGCGGACTTCTTCGACCGCATGATCGTCAAGGGGCACCGCCCGATCCTGGCCCTGGTGGTCGACATCGAGGAGGTCTTCTACCACTGCTCGAAGGCGTTCCTGCGGTCGTCGCTGTGGAAGCCGGAGACGTGGGCCCCGGAGGCGGCGCCGTCCCGGCCGGTGATCGCCAAGGCGCTGGAGCGGCCGGACGACGACGTGGCCGAACTCGAGCGCTACTACGGCCCGGCGTACGCCGATTCCATCTACCGGTGACGGTATGGTCGGCGGCCGTGGATGTGCCCGCCGCGATCGCGGACGAGCGGTGCCGGATCGCCGACCTCGTCGACTCCCTGACGCCGCAGCAACTCGCGGTACCGAGCCTGTGCGGTGACTGGACGGTCCAGGAGGTCGCCGGGCACCTTCTGGCCGCGGTCGTGACGCCGCCGGCCGAGTTCCTGACGACGGTCGTACGCACCGGGTTCCGTCTGCACGTGGCGAACGCGCGGCTGGCCGCCCGGGTCGCCGCGCGCCCGGCCGCCGACCTGGCCGCCGGGCTGCGGGCGAACGCGGCGAACCCGTCCACGCCGCCGATCGTCGGCGCTCCCGGTCAGCTGACGGACCTGCAGGTGCACGGGCAGGACATGCGCCGCCCGCTCGGCCTGCCGCACGGCCTGCGGCTGGACCGGTTGCGCGAGTCGCTGACCTTCCTGGTCGGCGGCCGGGCGGTCGGGTTCGCGCCGAAGCGGCGGCTGGCCGGGCTGCGGTTCGAGGCGACCGACCTGGACTGGACGTACGGGACCGGGCCGGTGCTGGCCGGCCCGGCCGAGGCGCTGATGTTGGCGATGACCGGCCGGACGGTGGTCATCGGCGAACTGGACGGTCCGGGCGTGGCGGTTCTACGCGACCGCCTGGCCCGATGACCCGGTTCTTCCTGGTGCAGCACGCCCCGGCCGAACTCGTGGCCGGCGATCCGGGTCTGACCGTGGCCGGCCGGGCGCAGGCGGCCGAGCTGGCCCGGGGCTTCCGCGGGCTGGGTGCGGTCTACAGCGGCCCGTTGCGGCGGGCCCGGGAGACGGCCGCCCCGATCGCGGCCGCGGCCCGGCTCACCGTGCAGGTCGACGACCGGCTGACCGAGCGTCTGAACTGGACCGGCGGCCAGCGTTTCTTCCACGAATGGGACCGGACCGTGGCCGACCGGGACTACGCGCCGGCCGGTGGGTCGTCGTCCCGCCAGGCCGGTGACCGACTCCTGGCGTTCCTGTCCGATCACGCCGGCACGCCGTACCCGATCGTCGCCGTGACCCACGGTGGCGTCACCGTCGACCTGCTGCGCACCCTGCTCGGCGATGACGCCGTGCCACCCAGCCTGCTGGACGGGGTGCCGGCGGGCGCGATCACCACACTCGAAGACCTCGACGTGATGGAGATCGCGGCGCTCTGAGTCTCACGGCGCGTACTCGGCCGGCAAGGGTGCGGTGGAGGCGCTGACCCTTGATCCTGGCCCGCGAGCTGCGCGGCCACGACGTGACGGCGAACGCGGTCGCGCCCGGCCCGACGGCGACCGACCTGTTCCTCGACGCCAACAGCGAGGAGTCGCAGTGGGCGCAGGCCGACGCCGTGCCGCTGCAGCGCCTGGCCGACACCGCCGAGGTCGTCGCCTTCCTGGCCGGTCCGGCCGGCCACTGGATCAACGGCCAGGTGCTGCGGGTGAACGGCGGCCTGGTCTGACGGACTGCTTCGTCAGGTGGTTCGGGAGATCAGCTGCATCCGGGTCAGGTAGCGCTTGGTGACCGTGCCGCCGTACTCGTCGATCATGTCGCCGATGCAGCTCAGTAAGCCTTCCGCCCGGTCGGTGGGCAGGGACAGAGTCGACGAGTACGTACGGATGATGTCCAGGTAGTCACCGGTCGCCGAGGTCAGGTCCCACTCGTACGACCGGATGTCCGGCGCCGCGAACCCGGGCCCGGACACGTCCTCGCTCACCACCTCGTCCGGCCGCGGCGGCCGCTCCTCGGCGTTCGCCCGCGGGTCGTACCGCAGGTAGCAGCCCTGCACCTGGGCGAAGAACCCGGGCGTGCCGCCGGCGACGTGGTGGGTCTCGATCACCGCCAGCACACCACCCGGCCGTAGCACCCGAGCCACCCGGGCCATCCGGGTCGCCGGGTCCAGCCAGTGGAACGCGGTCGCGGCGACGACCAGGTCGTACGGCCGGGCCGGCGGCGACCACCGCTCGAAGTCCGCCTGGACCACCTCGACCGCGGGGTACGCCGACGTCCGGTGGCGGGCGATCGCGGCCAGGCCGGCGCCCAGCTCGACCGCGGTGACGTGCGCCCCGCGGGCGGCCAGCGGCACGGTCAACTGTCCCGTGCCGGGGCCGATCTCCAGGACGCGCGTGCCCGGCCCGAGCCCGATCCGGGCGTCGAGATCGTCCAGCAGAACTGGGGGATAGCCGGGGCGGGACCGGCCGTAGAGGTCGGCGACGGAGTCGAAAGTCTGGCGCAGGACGAGCCGGTCGTCGGTCACCGGGAGACGGTAGCGGGACGGCTGCACCCGAGCCGGTCATTTTCGCCACCGGAACTGCACCTGAGCGGGCTCATGTGGCCGGGGAGCCGACCGATTCCTTCTGGCACCTGCGGGGCGTCCGCAGGTGGACGGGTCCGGTTGCACCCCCTCGGCGACCGGGCCCGTCCAGATGGAAGATGGAAAGGAGCCACGCGTGACGCTGTACATCGGCGTGGACCCGCAGAAGATCGTGGTCAGCCCGGTCCCGCTGACCGTGCGCCCGGGCCGTGCCCGCCGTCGCCGTCGCGGCTCGGTCGTCGAGATCGTGCCGGTTCCGGCCAGCGGCCGCAGCGGCGCCGACCGCGCCCGCACTACCTTCCAGCTCACCCTCGTGCTGCTCTTCCTGTCCGGCATCCTGAACGCCGCCGGTCTGGCCTGGTGGCTGGTCCTCGCCGGGTCGGTCCTCACCCTGGCCGCCGTCGTGGCCGGGCAGACCCGGGCCGCCCGTACCGGCCTGATCGTGGTCCCGTCGGGCGATGGCCACCACGTGCTGTCCACGCCCGAGGAGCGCACCGCGTACGGCAAGGCGCTGGCCGTCGCCCAGCGGATCCGGGCGGCGGCGCCGGCGCTGGCCGACATGATCGATCCGGCCGACGCCGACCGGGCCCTGACCCGGGCCCTCGACGACCTGGCCGCGGTGCTGAGCCGGCGGCAGGAACTGCGCCGGCTGCGCACCGAGCTCACCGGCGTCGACCACCGGGACCTGCCCGCGGGCAGCCCGGCGGTGCGCGCGCTGACCGAGCAGCGGTCCCGGGTGAACGTGCTCTTCACCGAGGCCGGCGTGACCGCCGGCCGGTTGCTGCACAGCATCGGCACGGCCGCGGTGGCGGGCGAGAACCTGATCCGGGAACAGCGCATCGGCGCCACCGCCGAGCGGGCGGAGCAGGCGCTGGCCCAGCTCACCGCGTCCGGTTCCGGCCGGTCGCTGGAGGCCGGGCCGGAGCTGGCCGAGCGTACGGCCGCGGTGATCGCCGCCTCTCGCCGCGGCGACGAGCCGTGGTTCCTGTTCGACCGCAACGGCGTCTCGCTGGCCGCGCTCGGAGCTGCCGCGGTGATCGAGGAGCGCGGTGGCGGGCGTTTCCAGCGCGCCGCCGAACGCTGGCGCGCGCTGGCCGCCCACGCAGCCTGCGACCCGCCCGACGGCCCGCCCGGCGCCGGCCTGATCGCGGTGGGCGGCTTCGCCTTCGCCGACGACGGCGGGCGCGCCCGGCAGTGGGCGGGCTTCGCCCCCGGCTCCCTGGTGGTGCCGGAGATCGCCATCGCCCGCGCGGGCGACGACGTCCGGCTGACCGTCGCCGTCGCGCCCGGCGGCGACGTGGACGCGGCCCTGGCGCGCGTCGAGGCCTTGGTCGGCGACCGGGCGATGCCGATGCTCGACCCCGCACCGGCGGGTCAGACC
>CAXSDA010000088.1:0-359 GCA_964236515.1 uncultured Actinoplanes sp. | reverse complement strand
CAGGCGCGGCTCGCCGAGCTGGTGGACCGGCCGCTGCCGCTGCTGGACCCGGCGCCGTCCGGACGCCCGTCGGTGCGCTCGGTGATGCCGCCCGAGCACTACGAGCACGCCGTCGAGCGTGCCACCGAGCGCATCGCCCGTGGCGACTTCGAGAAGATCGTCCTCGTCCGCGAGGTCGCCGTCCACGCCGCCGCCGACCACGACGCGGCGGCGGTCTTCGACGTGCTGCGCCAGGCCTTCGCCGAGTGCTTCGTCTTCTGCGTCGGGCGTGGCGACGCCGCGTTCGTGGCCGCCTCGCCGGAGCTGCTGGTCCGCCGGGAGGGTGCGCGCGCGCAGACCGTGGCGCTGGCCGGCTCCAT
>CAXSDA010000087.1:0-9080 GCA_964236515.1 uncultured Actinoplanes sp. | reverse complement strand
GTGATCAACAACGACGGATTGTTCGCAGCCGAACCGACCTCACCGAACTCGGTCGACACGCACCGATCGCCCTTCTGGAAACCGTCGTGCGCCGGCAGCGTGCTGTCCTGGCACGTGTTGGTCAGGATGGTCAGCCCGTTCACCGTCTTGGCGCCCTTCACCGGGCCCGACGGGGTCTCGTCGGCGCGGGCGAAGGTGGTGACGCCGGCGATGGCGCCGAACACCACGACGGCGCCGGCGGCGGCCAGGATCCGGCGGTCGAGGCGCCGCCGGGAGGCGGCGCGGCGGTTGGTCGGCCTACGCATGGTGGTTACCTCTTCTGTTCTTCTTGCCGGGGGTGGCGGGATCACCGCGCGCAAAGGAACGGCTGCACGGACGTTCGGAGGGGGATTTCGAGGGTTCGAGATTCAATCTGCGGTCAGGAGCGAAGTCGGCGTTCCGCAGTCTTTTCGATACCCGTCGTCACCAGCGCTGCAGTGGCACTCGTGCTGGCCCCAAGAAGGTAAGTCCGCTACGCCGGAAAGACAATTGGCGGCGGAAACTTGAGCCATTCTTAGGAGCAAATTAAAGAAAAGATATGCGGCCGGATTCAACCCGGCGACATCAGCCGTTCGGCTGATGTCCGGGGTTCGTGCGGCGCTCGAAAAATTTCGGCCGGGCATACCCTGGTAGCCAGGCCGGGATCGACGGGCGGAGACGGCGCTGGACACCTTCGAGTATCGATGACCTCCACCTGGGACGTGATCGTGGCCGGGCTCGGCGGCATGGGCAGCGCGGCCGCCTACCACCTGGCGAGCCGGGGGCACCGGGTGCTGGGGCTGGAGAAGTACGGGCCGGCCCACTCCCGGGGCGCCAGCCACGGCGGGTCGCGGATCACCCGGCAGTCGTACTTCGAAGGGCCGGAGTACGTGCCGTTGCTGATCCGGGCGTACGACCTGTTCGACCGGCTGGCGGCCGACTCCGGGCGGGACGTGATCGTCCGGACGGGCCGGGTGATGGTCGGGCGGCCGGACAGCCGGACCGTGGCCGGCAGCCGGCGCAGCGCCGAGGACCACGGCCTGGCCCACGAGATGCTGGACGCGGCCGACCTGAAACGGCGCTTCCCCACGCTCAACCCGCGCGCGGACGAGGTGGCGCTGTTCGAGGCCGCCGCCGGGTTCGTCCGGCCCGAGTCGACGGTCACCGCGCACCTCACGCTGGCCGCGGCCGCCGGCGCCGATCTGCACTTCGACGAGCCGGTGACCGGCTGGTCGACCCGGGCCGGCGGCGTCACGGTCACGACCGGCGGCGGTACGTACGAGGCCGGCGCGCTGGTGATCGCCCCCGGCCCGTGGGCGCCATCGCTGCTGGCCGGCCTGGGCGTGCCGTTCGCGATCGAACGGCAGGTGCAGTACTGGTTCCAGCCGACCGGCGGGGTGACGCCGTTCCTGCCCGACCGCCATCCGATCTACATCTGGGAGGACGCGCAGGGCAGCCAGATCTACGGCTTCCCGGCGATCGACGGCCCGGACGGCGGGGCCAAGGTGGCCTTCTTCCGGGGCGGCCTCCCGACCACCCCGCAGACGCTGGACACCACGGTGCACGACGACGAGGTCCGGGCGATGGCGTTCGACGCCGGGCTGCGGCTGCCCGACCTGCCCGGGGCGTTCCTGCGCGGCGAGCCCTGCCTCTACAGCAGCACCCCGGACGAGCACTTCGTCATCGCCCGGCACCCGGCGCACGAGGCGGTGACCGTGGCCGCCGGCTTCTCCGGGCACGGGTTCAAGTTCGTCACCGTGGTCGGCGAGATCCTGGCCGACCTGGCCACCACCGGAACCACGGCGTACCCCATCGGACTGTTCGATCCGGGCCGCTTCGCGCCGCCGCGATGAGTCCGGGGGCACCCGGGAGTACGTACGGCATGGGAAAACTCATTGTCATGGCATTCATCACGCTCGACGGCATCGTGTCCGACCCCGACGGTACGGGCGGCACCCCCAACGGCGGCTGGGCGTTCCGCAACGGCGGCGGCGCCATCACCGAGGACAAGTTCCGCCTCGGCGACCGCATGCAGACCGCCACACTGCTCCTCGGCCGTACGACCTGGGAGATGTTCGCGGCCCGCTGGCCGAGCCGGACGTCGGAATTCGCCGGCCGGATGAACGCGATGCGCAAGCTGGTGGTCACCAAGTCCGGCGTCGACACCTCGCGGTGGGCGAATTCGGTGTCGACCGGCGACGACCCGGCCGAGGTCGTCACCCGCGAGCCCGGCGAGTTCGTGATCACCGGCAGTCTCAGCGTGTTGCGGCGGCTGATGGACGAGGACCTGGTCGACGAGTACCGGCTGCTCACCGTTCCGTCCGCCGTGCAGATGGGTGAGCGACTGTTCGAGTCGCTCACCCATCTTCGCTACGTGTCGGCCGAGCCGGTCGACACCGGTGTGCTCACCGTGCTGACGCGCCCCTGAGGACGGCGTCGACCAGGGCCTCGGGGAAGCCCTCCTCGGGCACGTCCGGGTTGAACCGCACCATGTTCTGCGCCATCGACGGGGCCGTGAGCAGCAGGATCGTCATGTCGACGTCCAGGTCGGCGCGCAGCTCGCCGGCGGCGATCCCGCGCTGCAGGATGGCCCGGAAGACGTCCCGGCGGGGCTTGGTGACGCTGTTGTGCACCGCCTGCATCTCCGGGCTGCGAACCAGTTCCGGGAAGATGCAGGCGGTGGCCCGGCCGTACGCCTTCATGGTCCGCAGCCGGTTGGACGTGATCAGCGTGAGCAGGTCGTCCCGGACCGACTCGCCGGCCAACTCGGGGATCGGGCCCTTCATGGCGGCGATCGCGTCGGACAGCAGTGCCACCTTGTTGGGCCAGCGGCGGTAGATCGTCGCCTTGCCCACGCCCGCCTTGGCCGCGACCGCGTCCATCGACAGGGCGTCCACGCTCATGCCTTCGCTGAGCAGGTCGAGGACCGCTTGGAGGATGGCCTCGTCGGCCTTGGCGTTCCGGGGCCGGCCCGCACCCTTGCGTTCCGGGCCGGCCTCGGTGTTAACGCTCAGCGTCGTCATGACGTCCATTGTTACTGAACCGTCACGCTTCGACCAGCTCGATGCCCTGCTCCTCGGCGAGCCCTTCGGCCGCCGTGGGAGCGGGAGCAGCCGGCCGCTTGCCCGGCAGGAAGATCAGCGCGACCAGCGCACCCAGCACCGCGAAGACCGTCGACCCGACCGAGGCCCAGTGCACCGCGGTCATGAAGGCGTCGTTGGCCTGCGCGATCAGCGCCGGAGCGGCCGCCCCGGCCCGCTCGGCCACGCCGTACGCCCCGGAGATCGACTCCTTGGCCGCGGCCGGGACGTTGTCGCCCAGGTTGCTGCGGTAGACCGAGGACAGGATCGCGCCCAGCGCGGCCACGCCCAGGGCGCCGCCGACCTGCCGGATGGTGTTGCTGACGGCGGAGCCGACGCCGGCCTTCTCCCGCGGCAGCACCGACATGATCGACTCGGTGGCCGACGGCATCACGTTGGCCATGCCGATGCCCATCACCGCGAACAGCGCGCCGACGATCCAGATGGGGGTGGTTGCGGTGATCAGCATCCACCCGGCCAGGCCGACCGCGACCAGCAGCAGGCCGACGGTGCTGACCGCCTTGGGGCCGAACCGCTTGACCATCGCGGCGCTGCGCGGGGCGAAGATCAGCTGCGCCACCGCGAACGGGACGAACAGCGCGCCGGAGGCCAGCGGGCCGAAGCCGCGGACCAGCTGCAGGTAGAAGGCGCTGAAGAACAACGCGCCCATCGAGGCGAAGAAGACCAGGCCGATCATGCCGACCGAGGCCGAGAACTGCCGGTTGGCGAACAGCTTGACGTCCAGCGACGGGAACTGCAGGCGCCGCTCGTACAGCACGAACCCGGTCATCACCGCGACCGAGGCGACCAGCGAGCCCCAGGCCTCGACCGTGCCGAAACCGTCCTCGCCGCCCTTGATGACGCCGTACGTCAGCAGGGTCAGGCCGACGATGGAGAGCAGGACACCGACGATGTCGATCTTGCCGGGACGGGGGTCACGGGACTCCGGCACCAGCGTCAGCACCAGGACCACGCCGGCGATCACGATCGGGACGTTGATCAGGAAGACCGAGCCCCACCAGAAGTGCTCGAGCAGCAGACCGCCGACGACCGGGCCGATGGCCACGCCGAGGCCGACCGCACCGGCCCAGATGCCGATGGCCCGGCCGCGTTCGTGCGGCTCGAAGACGTTGGCGATGATCGACAGCGTGGCCGGCATGACGGCGGCAGCGCCCAGGCCCATGAGGGCGCGGGCCCAGATCAGCTGGTCGGCCGATCCGGAGTACGCGGAGAGCAGCGAGGCCAGCCCGAACAGCACCAGGCCGACGGTCAGCGTGATCCGGCGGCCGAGCCGGTCGGCCAGGATACCGGCGGTGAACAGCAGGCCGGCGAAGACCAGGGTGTACGAGTTGATCGCCCACTCGAGGTTGCTCTGGCTGGCGCCCAGGCCCTTCTGCGGGTCGGCGATCGTGCGCAGGGCGACGTTCAGGACGGTGTTGTCGAGGACGACGACGAGCAGGCTGATGACCAGGACACCGAGGATGGCCCAGCGCCGGGGATGCCCGGTGCTCGTGGCGACGGATGCGTCCATGTGTGGTACTCCCCGAAAGCTTACGATACGGAACAGTTCCGTATCCGTAGACGACCTTAGGCCGGTCATCATGAATACGGAACCGTCTCGTATCGTATTGTGCCGGGCGTCACATCACTTCCGTGTCAGCCGCCCCCAGACGTCCCGGGTGAGCCGTCCGACCCGGTTGACCGCACCGTCGCCGGCGATGATCGTCTCGCCCAGCAGAGCCGTCACACGATCCATCACCAGCTGCGCGTGGGCGAAGTCCTCGGGATCGTCGCGCAGCGCCCACACGCGCTCGGCCTGCTCCCAGGCCATCGCCCGGGTGCCGAACACCAGCAGGTCCTGGCTCCAGTCGTCGAGCTTCCCGCTGAGCGTGTCCAGGTCGAGCTGCCACGGTGTGGCGTAGCGCCGGCGCAGCCCCGGGATCTCGTCGTAGAAGATCTTGTTGATCACCAGGTAATCGGGGTGGACCTCGTCACCCGGCCCGGTGTCCAGCTGCCGCCAGGTCGCAATCAGCGCCATGGCCAGATCGAAGTTGATGTGTGCGTTGACCCCGAGCATGGCCGCGGCCAGCAGCGAGACCCGCTGGTCGGCGGCCCGGCGGAAGAGCACCTCCCACGCGTCCGGGGTCATCGTGTCCTCGTCGGCGCCCCAGAGCTTCAACGCGGTGAAGTACCGCTTGGCGAACTCGACGTCGAGCATCTCCAGAAACTGCGGTTCCGTTACGTCGGGACCGCGCAGGGCGGACGCCACCCGGTCGGTGATCGTGAAGTAGAGCGAGTTGAACGCGGCCACCCGGTGCTGTTTCGGGCTCGGCGGCAGATCGTCCAGCACGCCCTGCACCGAGATCAACCGGGACAGCACGCCGACGATGTCGGTCGGCTGCACGGCCACGATCCGGGCCATCGCGTCCCCGGCCGGCGCCCAGCCGCGCGGCAGCTCGACCACGCCCGGTGACGCGATGGCGACGCGTTCCTCTCGCAGCACCTCAGCGCTGTCCAGCACCCGGCTGCGCTCGAACGTCACCGTCATGTCGGCCTCCTGGATCTACAGCCCGCAGACGATCAGAATCGCCACCGCGACAGCCGCTCACCAGTCTGGCGACGCCTTACCGACACTGTCGATCCATTTGCGGACTCTCGGCCGCGCGATCGGGTCGTCAGGCCACGAACATGGCGACCGCCGCGATCGGCGGCTCGGCCTCCTGCGGGAGCGGCGCGGCGCCGGCCCCGGCGATCGGCCGGGGGCGCCGCGGCTGTACGCGCCCACCACTACCGCCGCGGCCGGGGTAGATCAGCAACCCGTTGACCGGGTCGGGCACCGCGTCCAGCGCGGCCCGGACCGCGGGCAGATCCCGGTAGGCCTGCCAGCGCTCGTCACTCGCGAACGCGATCTCGAGCAGCACGCCCCAGGTGTGCGTCTGCCAGTTCCAGTCGTACGCCCCGTTGGTGATCGCAGCCTCGGTCAAGGCGCCACCGTGCGCGTCCTGCCAGCTGCGTGCGGGACCGGCCGGCCCGTCCAGGACCTCGATCGACCACCAGTACAGCTCCATGGAACGAGAGTAGGCCTACTTCTCGAGGATCGGCCGCAGAGAATCCAGCACCGCCGGATCGTCGATCGTAGACGGCACCGGCTCGTCCCGGCCGTCGGCGATGCCGCGCATGGTCCGGCGCAGGATCTTGCCCGAGCGGGTCTTGGGCAGTCCGGCCACCACGTCCACCTCGCGCAGCGACGCCACCGGCCCGATCTGCTCGCGGACCATCGCCACCAGCTCGGCGGTCAGCCGCTCGGGCGGGATGTCGACGCCCGACTTCAGTACCACGAAACCGCGCGGCCGCTGCCCCTTCAGCGGGTCGGCCACGCCGATCACCGCACACTCGGCCACCGCCGGGTGCGCGGCCAGCACCTCCTCCATGGCCCCGGTGGACAGCCGGTGCCCGGCCACGTTGATCACGTCGTCGGTGCGGCCCATCACGTACAGATAGCCGTCGGAGTCGAACCGGCCGCCGTCGCCGGACAGGTAGTTGCCCGGGAACGCCGACAGGTAGGACGTCACGAACCGCTCGTCGTCGCCCCACAACGTCGGCAGGCAACCCGGCGGCAGCGGCAGTCGGAGCACGATCGAGCCGTCGGTCCCGCTCGGCACATCGGCGCCGGAGCCGTCCACCACCCGGACCCGGAAACCCGGCGTCGGTACGGACGGGGACCCGGCCTTGGTCGGCAGCGCCTCGATCCCCCGCGGACTGGCGGCGATCGGCCAGCCGGTCTCGGTCTGCCACCAGTTGTCGATGATCGGCACGCCCAGGTGCTCACCGGCCCAGCCGTACGTCTCGGGGTCCAGCCGTTCGCCGGCCAGGAACAGCTGCCGCAGCTTCGACAGATCGTACCCGCCGATCAGCTTGCCGTCCGGGTCCTCCTTCTTCACCGCCCGGATCGCCGTCGGCGCGGTGAACATCGTGGTGACCCCGTGCTGCGCCGCCACCCGCCAGAACGCGCCCGCGTCCGGGGTGCCGACCGGCTTGCCCTCGTACAGGATGGTGGTCGCGCCGGCCAGCAGAGGCGCGTACACGATGTAGGAGTGCCCGACCACCCAGCCCACGTCGGACGCGGCCCAGAACACCTCGCCCGGCCCGGTGTCGAAGATGGACCCCATCGACCAGCGCAGGGCGACCGCGTGCCCGCCGTTGTCCCGGACCACGCCCTTGGGCCGGCCGGTCGTGCCCGAGGTGTAGAGGATGTAGAGCGGATCGGTCGCGGCCACCGGCACGCATTCGGCCGGTTCGGCCCCGGCGACCGCGTCCTCCCACGTCAGGTCGCCGTCTTTCAATTCGAAGGGCTGCTGCGGCCGCTGGAAGATCACCCGATGCTCCGGCTGGTGCGCCGCCGCCTGCATCGCGGCGTCGAGCATCGGCTGGTACGGCACCACCCGCGCCGCCTCGACCCCGCACGAACTGGCCACGATCACCTTTGGCTGCGCGTCGTCGATCCGGGCGGCCAGCTCCCGCGCACCGAAGCCGCCGAACACCACCGAGTGCACGGCGCCCAGCCGCGCGCAGGCCAGCATGGCGATCACCGCCTGCGGAATCATCGCCATGTAGATGACGACCCGGTCGCCCTTGGAGACACCCAGGTTCTTCAGACCCCCGGCGAAGCGCGCCACCTCGTCCGTCAATTCCGAGTACGAGTACGTACGGACCGAACCCGTCACCGGACTGTCGTGGATCAGTGCCGGCTGCTCCCCCCGCCCCGCGGCGACGTGCCGGTCGAGCGCGTTGTGGCAGGTGTTCAGCTCGGCGTCGGGGAACCAGCGGTAGAACGGGGGCCGCGACTCGTCGAGGATCTCGTCGGGCGGGCGGACCCAGTCGATGGCTCGGGCGGCGTCCCGCCAGAAGCCGGCCGGGTCGCGCATGCTGCGGTCGTACGCCTGCTGGTACTCGCCCATGAGGTCATCGTGCACCCGGCCGCATCTGTCGCCAACCCGGCTGCGGCCGCGGCCTTCGGAGCGGACCGTCGGACGATGACAACCTACGTGTTCGAGGAAGCCGACTGGAAAGAGTAGGCCCGCCTCAACCTGCTCGAGCGCATCTTCCACGCGGACACCACCCGCTTCCTGGCCGACGCCGGCGGCGTACGCCCGGTGATCATGTCTCCGCGATATGTGCTGTTGCGGGGACGGCTGGCGCACGTATCGTGAAGGGGTACGAGCGCCGCTAGCTCAATGGCAGAGCTACAGACTCTTAATCTGCAGGTTCGGGGTTCGACTCCCCGGCGGCGTACAGACCCGAACTCAAGACCTTGCCCGTGCCGCTTGAAGGTCGATCAGAACGCAAGAACAGCAGCAGCGATGCCCTCCGGTCAGGTATCGAGCGACTTCCCGAGCTTCTTCAGGGCCAGGCGCGCGGCCTCCGAAGACACGACGGTGTAGATCTCCATCGCGATGGCGGACCGAGCATGTCGCAGGATCTGCATCGACGGGATGGCCTTGGTGGGGCGCTTGCTTTGCAGCTGAGCCGGGTCAGTGGTCAGGAGTCTCGGAGCAGTCGGCGCATTGGCCGGCGAGGGTGACGCTGCCGGTGTCGAACCGGAACCCGGTCTCGGTGCCGGCGGCGGACAGCAGCGGCTGGATGGTCGGCGCGGGTATTTCGGTGCTGCGGCGGCATCGGGAGCAGATGGCGTGGTGGTGCGGATGATCGGCGAGTCCGTAGCGGGCTTCGCCGACTTGGTCCAGGGCGTGGACGACGTGTTCGTCGGCCAGGACCAGCAACACGCGGTGGATTGTCGACCGGTCGACGCCGGGATGCAGGGCCAGCACCGCGTGGTGTAGCTGCAGGACGGACAGGTGACCGCCGTCGGCCAGCAGCGTCTCGACGATGGTGTCTTTGGCCGGGGTCCACCGGTGCCCGGTCGCCCGGATCTGGCGGCGGATCGATCCCAGTCGTTGCTGCTGGTCGGGTGGCAGCACCACG
>CAXSDA010000086.1:8832-9104 GCA_964236515.1 uncultured Actinoplanes sp. | reverse complement strand
GCTCGACCGACATGTCGGTGTTGTCGCCCGGCATGACCATCTCGGTGCCCTCGGGCAGCGTGACGACGCCGGTGACGTCCGTGGTGCGGAAGTAGAACTGCGGCCGGTAGTTCTGGAAGAACGGCGTGTGCCGGCCACCCTCCTCCTTTGAGAGGATGTAGACCTGGCCCTCGAACTCCGTGTGCGGAGTGCTCGTGCCGGGCTTCACGACGACCATGCCGCGCTCGACGTCCTCGCGCTTGATGCCACGCAGCAGCAGACCGACGTTCTCA
>CAXSDA010000086.1:0-8822 GCA_964236515.1 uncultured Actinoplanes sp. | reverse complement strand
GCAGCTTGCGGAACATCTCGATACCGGTGCAGACCGTCTTCTGCGACTTCTCGCGGATGCCGACGATCTCCACCTCCTCGTTCGGCTTGAGGATGCCGCGCTCCGCGCGACCGGTGACGACCGTGCCACGACCGGTGATCGTGAAGACGTCCTCGATCGGCATCAGGAACGGCTTCTCGGTGTCGCGCTCGGGCTGCGGGATCGCGGTGTCGACCGCGTTCATCAGCTCGAGCAGCTTCTCGGTCCACTCCGCATCGCCCTCGAGCGCCTTGAGCGCCGAGACCCGTACGACCGGAAGGTCGTCGCCCGGGAACTCGTAGGTGCTGAGCAGCTCACGGACCTCGAGCTCGACGAGCTCCAAGAGCTCCTCGTCGTCCACCATGTCGCTCTTGTTCAGGGCGACGACGATGTACGGCACGCCGACCTGGCGGGCCAGAAGCACGTGCTCCTTGGTCTGCGGCATCGGGCCGTCGGTCGCGGCGACCACGAGGATCGCGCCGTCCATCTGGGCGGCACCGGTGATCATGTTCTTGATGTAGTCCGCGTGGCCGGGGCAGTCCACGTGCGCGTAGTGCCGCGTCGCGGTCTGGTACTCGACGTGTGCGATCGAGATCGTGATGCCGCGGGCCTTCTCCTCCGGCGCCTTGTCGATCTCGTCGAACGGCGTGTAGGGGTTCAGGTCCGGGTACTGGTCGTGCAGAACCTTGGTGATGGCCGCAGTCAGCGTCGTCTTACCGTGGTCGATGTGACCAATGGTGCCGATGTTGACGTGCGGCTTAGTCCGCTGGAACTTCGCCTTCGCCACTGGTGTCCTCCTGTGGACTGAATGTTTCTTCTGGCTCGGTGCGCCGCTGACGGCGCCTAGGACTTTGTTGACTGCTCGTGCACGTGCGGTCCACGACGGACCGCACGTGCCTCACCGATCAGGCTCCGGTGGCCTTCGCGATGATCTCCTTCGCCACGCTCGCGGGAACTTCGGCGTAGGAGTCGAACTGCATGCTGTAACTCGCCCGGCCCTGGGTCTTCGACCGCAGGTCGCCGACATAGCCGAACATCTCCGACAGCGGCACCAGAGCCTTGACGACGCGGGCGCCGGAACGCTCCTCCATCGACTGGATCAGGCCGCGGCGGGAGTTGATGTCGCCGATGACGTCGCCCATGTTGTCCTCGGGCGTGGTGACCTCGACGGCCATCATCGGCTCGAGCAGCGCGGGGTCGGCCTTACGAGCGGCTTCCTTCATCACCATGGAGCCGGCGATCTTGAATGCCATCTCGGACGAGTCGACCTCGTGGTACTGACCGTCGATCAGCGTCAGCCGCACACCGACCAGCGGGTAGCCGGCCAGTACGCCGTACTGCAGGGCGTCCTGAGCGCCCGCGTCCACCGACGGGATGAACTCCCGGGGGATGCGGCCACCGGAGACGGCGTTGACGAACTCGTACGTGGGGCCGTCAGCGTCGAGCGGTAGAGGCTCGACCGTGACGACGACCTTCGCGTACTGGCCGGAGCCACCCGTCTGCTTCTTGTGCACGAACGTGAGCTTCTCCACGGTTCCGCGGATCGTCTCCCGGTACGCCACCTGCGGCTTACCGATGTTCGCCTCGACGTTGAACTCGCGTCGCATGCGGTCGACGAGGATGTCGAGGTGCAGCTCGCCCATGCCGGCGATGACCGTCTGCCCGGTCTCCTCGTCGTTCCAGACGCGGAAGGTCGGATCCTCCTCGGCCAGACGCTGGATCGCGGTGCCCAGCTTCTCCTGGTCCGACTTGGTCTTCGGCTCGATCGCGACCTGGATGACCGGCTCCGGGAACGTCATCGACTCCAGGATGACCGGGTTGGCCGGGTCGCTCAGCGTGTCACCGGTGGTGGTCTGCTTGAGACCCTGCACGGCGATGATGTCGCCGGCCCACGCCGTGGGTCGCTCTTCACGCTTGTTGGCGTGCATCTGGTAGATCTTGCCGATCCGCTCCTTGCGGTCCTTGGTGGAATTGACCACCTGGGAACCGGACTCGAGCGTGCCGGAGTAGACCCGGACGTACGTCAGCTTGCCGAGGTGCTTGTCGGTCTGGATCTTGAAAGCCAGGCCGGAGAACGGCTCCGAGTTCGACGGCTTCCGCTGCACCGGCGTCTCGCCGTCGGTCGCGGTGCCCTCGATCGCCGGAATGTCCAGCGGCGACGGCAGGTAGTCGACGACGGCGTCGAGCATGGGCTGCACGCCCTTGTTCTTGAACGCCGAGCCGCACAGGACGGGGTTTGCCTTGCTGGCGATCGTGGCGCGCCGGATGGCCGCCTTGATCTCCTCGACGGACATCTCTTCGCCGTCGAGGTACTTGACCATGACCTCGTCGTCCACGTCGGCCAGCGTCTCGATCAGCTTCTCGCGCCACTCGGTCGCGGAGTCCAGCAGGCCGGCCGGGACCTCCTCGATCTGGTAGTCGTCACCCTTCTGGGTCTCGCCCCGCCAGGTGAGGGCCCGCATGTTGATCAGGTCGACGACACCGATGTGGTCGCCCTCGAGCCCGATCGGGATCTGCAGGACGAGCGGAGTGGCGTTCAGCCGGTCGATCATCATCTGGACGCAGCGGAAGTAATCCGCACCGGTCCGGTCGAGCTTGTTGACGAAGCACATCCGGGGCACGTGGTACTTGTCCGCCTGCCGCCAGACGTTCTCCGTCTGGGGCTCCACGCCGGCGACACCGTCGTAGACCGCGACCGCGCCGTCGAGGACCCGCAGCGACCGCTCGACCTCGACCGTGAAGTCGACGTGGCCGGGCGTGTCGATGATCTGAATCGTGTAGCCCTTCCACTCGCATTTCGTGGCGGCGGAGGTGATGGTGATACCGCGTTCCTGTTCCTGTTCCATCCAGTCCATGACGGCCGCGCCCTCGTGGACTTCACCGATCTTGTACGTGATACCGGTGTAGAACAGAATTCGCTCGGTCGTCGTGGTCTTACCAGCGTCGATGTGCGCCATGATGCCGATGTTGCGGGTCTTGGCGAGCGCGTCTGCGGCGGCCACTGCAATCCCTACTCTTCTTCGTCGTCGTCTCGTGAACCGGCACGACTTGCTGCGGAGGCCCGGTGGTCACCGGGCCGGCAGCGGGGTCTTACCAGCGGTAGTGCGCGAAGGCCTTGTTGGACTCCGCCATCTTGTGGGTGTCCTCGCGCCGCTTGACGGCGGCACCGAGGCCGTTGCTGGCATCGAGCAGCTCGTTCTGGAGACGCTCGATCATGGTCTTCTCGCGGCGGGCCTTGGAGTACTGGACCAGCCACCGCAGGCCAAGAGTGGTCTGCCGGGGAGTACGGACCTCGACCGGCACCTGGTAGGTCGCGCCACCGACACGGCGGCTGCGGACCTCGAGGGTCGGCTTGACGTTGTCCATCGCCCGCTTCAGGGTGACGACCGGGTCGGTGCCGCTCTTCTCGCGGCAGCCCTCGAGGGCGCCGTAGACGATGCGCTCGGCGAGCTGACGCTTGCCGGCGACCAGGATCTTGTTCACCAGCTGGGTGACCAGCGGCGAGTTGTACACCGGGTCCGCGACCAACGGGTGGCGCGGAGCGGGGCCCTTACGCGGCATGTCAGCTCTTCTCCTTCTTCGCGCCGTAACGGCTGCGGGCCTGCTTGCGGTTGCGGACACCCTGGGTGTCGAGCGAGCCGCGGACGATCTTGTAACGGACGCCGGGGAGGTCCTTCACCCGACCGCCGCGCACGAGCACGATCGAGTGCTCCTGCAGGTTGTGGCCGACGCCGGGAATGTACGCGGTCACCTCGATCTGGCTGCTGAGCTTCACACGAGCGACCTTGCGCAGCGCGGAGTTCGGCTTCTTGGGGGTAGTGGTGTACACGCGCGTGCACACGCCGCGCCGCTGAGGGCTTCCCTTCAGCGCCGGCGTCTTGGTCTTGCTCGTCTTCGCCTGACGGCCCTTTCGGACCAGCTGCTGGATCGTGGGCACCGGGTTTCTCCGCTCCCTTCGGCCGCTTCCTAGGGCGGCCGCACGTCTTCGTTCTGCCTGTGTCCCGGGCGTCCCTGGAGGGTCGTCCGGCACCCGCGGTCGGGCGTGTCGCCTGGCTCACGGTCCCGCCACGCACTCTCGTACGCACCGGGTCTTGTCTGTTCTTCATCCAGGTCCGCGCCTGACGGCCCGGCTCCCGCCGTGGTACTGCCCCGTCTTACTTCCGACTCGGGCGCACGCACGAGTTGCCCGGGCAAGCCCGGGCACGAGGGGAAAGAGTACCCATCGCTGCCACGCTGGTCAAAACGAGGCGAGCCTCACGACCGACGCGCGCAATGGACATCTCCAATCGGCAAGTGTACCGGGTCCCCCGGCAGGGCGAAGTCGCGGTGCCCGATCCGGCATCACGACCACAGCAACACCAGGGACAACGCCAGCGACAGCAGGGAGATTCCCGCGCCCGCGCCTCCACAGGAAATTCCCGCGATGGCCAGTCCCCGGCCGCTGAACCTGACCGAACCGGACGTCGCGGACCCCCGGATCTGCCGCCGGGCGAGAAGTCCGAGTGCCAATGCCCCGCCCCCGACCAGCACGCCGAGCAGGCAGAACGCCCCGGCGACCCAGCCGCCCCAGTGCTCGTTGCCGGTCGAGCCGATCAATCCGAAGAACAACACCAGCAACGCCACGAGGATCGATCCGATTCCCGCGATCAGCGACCCGGTCGCCTGCCCGGACGAGAGCGGGGAGACCTTGAGCTCGACCAGGCCGAAGTCGGTGCCCTCGACCCGCCGGACGGTGGCTGCCTCCCACTGTCCTCCGGACGGGGGCGTGGGTGCGGGCGCCGGCCACGCCGGGGGATAGGGCGTGCCGGCCGGCGGGCCGCCGTAACCGCCGGACTGGGGGTAGCCGGGTGGGCCGGCCGGGGCCCAACCGGGCGCGCCGGCCTGGGACCAACCGGCTGCGGCCGGTGCACCGCTGTGCGCCGGGGCGGGGGGCGCGCCATATCCCGGGGGTGCGACGCCATATCCCTGGCCGCTGTAGCCGGCCGGAGCGCCATAGGGCGGTGGAGCGCCCGTCCCAGCGCCGCCGTAGCCCGCTGAGGCGCTGTAGGGCGGAGCACCGGTCCCTGGGCCGCCGAAGCCCGCCGGGGCGCCGTAGGACGACTGGTCGCCGGCCCCTCCGGGCCTGGCGTAGCCCGCCGGGGCGCCGTAGGACGACTGGCCGCCGGCGCCGTAGGACGGTGAGCCCCCGGCGGTACCAGGGCCGGCATAACCCGCCGGCACCTGGCCGTAGGGCAGCGGAGCCCCGTACCCGGGCGGAGCCCCGTACCCAGGCGGATGACCGTACCCAGGCAGAGGACCGTACCGAGGCAGAAGACCGTACCCGGGCGGAGGACCGTACCCGTGAGCCGAGCTGTAGCCATAAGGGATACCGGAACCAGGCGGACTGCCGTAGCCGTAGCCCGGTGCGGCGCTGTAACCGGGCGGCGGCCCGTAGCTCGGCTGAGGAAAACCCGGGTTCGGGACCTGCGGATAGGAACCCGGGGCAGGCGCCGACGGTCCGGCGTTGCCGACCGGATGTTCCGCGTCGGACGAGTCCCACGGATCGCCCGGATCCGGCGAAGCGGGCGCCGGAGAGGACGGCGGATACGACAGCGGCGCCACCGGCTCGGCGCCGGTCAGGGGCGGCGGGTCGAGCGGCTCGCCCGGCCAGGGTTCCGGTTGCTGCGTCACCCGAAAAGCATGTCACTCGAACGGGCGCACCCGCAGCCCGCCCGGCCCGGCACTCAGTCGGTGTTGGAGTTGAAGTCCGTGCCGCCCGCCGCCAGGTGCAGCAGTCCGGCGATCACCGCCACCACCAGCCCCGTCAGGGCCAGGATCAGACCGGCCCAGGCCAGCCGCCGCCCCCGCCGGATCCAGGCGCCGCCGGTCAGGTATCCCCCCGACGCGTACGCCTGCCGTACGGTCTCCCGGGACATCAGCAGCGCGATGGTCGCCGGGATCGCCCCGCCCACGAACGCCCCGAGCAGGAATCCGGCCAGCCCGAGCGCGAACACAGCCCGCGCCTTGGTGGACGGCGCAGGATCCGGGTCCAGCGGATGACGGGTCGGGACCGGGGCGGGAAGCGTCACAATCACCATCTTAGAAACGCCGACGGGCGGCCGCGCAGAAGCGCGACCGCCCGTCGGGACGAACTACCTAGCGGTACGACCCGAAGTCGAAGTCGTCCAGCGGCACAGCCTGCCCGCTGGCCGGCCCGAAGCCGTAGTCGGTCTCGGGGTACCCGGTCATCGAGTACACCTTGGCCTTCGCCTCCTCGGTCGGCTCGACCCGGATGTTGCGGTACTTGCTGATGCCCGTACCGGCCGGGATGAGCTTGCCGATGATGACGTTCTCCTTGAGGCCGACCAGCGAGTCGCTGCGCGAGTTGATCGCAGCGTCGGTCAGCACCCGGGTGGTCTCCTGGAAGGAGGCCGCCGAGAGCCAGGAGTCGGTCGCCAGCGAAGCCTTGGTGATACCCATCAGCACCGGACGACCGGCGGCGGGCTCGCCACCCTCGCCGACGATGCGACGGTTCTCGGACTCGAACAGTGCCCGGTCGACCAGGATGCCCGGCAGGAACTCCGCGGCACCCGAGTCGATGACCGTCACCCGCTTGAGCATCTGGCGGATGATGATCTCGATGTGCTTGTCGTGGATCAGCACACCCTGCGAGCGGTAGACCTCCTGGACCTCCTGGGTCAGGTGGACCTGGACCGCCCGCGGACCCATGATCCGCAGCAGTTCGTGCGGGTCGATGGTGCCCTCGGTGAGCTTCTCGCCGACCTCGACGTGGTCGCCGTCGTGCGCCCGCAGCTTGACCCGCTTGGAGATCTTGTCGTAGACGATCTCCTCGCTGCCGTCGTCCGGGACCACGATGATCTTCCGCGAGCGCTCGCCGTCCTCGATGCGGATGCGTCCGGGGGTGTCGGCGATGGGCGCCTTGCCCTTCGGGACGCGGGCCTCGAAGATCTCCTGCACACGCGGCAGACCCTGGGTGATGTCCTCACCCGCGACACCACCGGTGTGGAAGGTACGCATCGTCAGCTGCGTACCGGGCTCACCGATGGACTGGGCAGCGATGATGCCGACCGCCTCCCCGATGTCGACCGACTTGCCGGTCGGCAGCGAGCGGCCGTAGCAGGCCGCGCACACGCCGAGCTTCGACTCGCAGGTCAGCACGCTGCGCACCCGGACATGTGCGATGCCCGCAGCGACCAGCTTGTCGACCAGGATCGAGTTGAGGTCCGAACCCTTGGACACGATCAGCTCGCCGTCGGGGCCGACCGCGTCGTCGGCCAGCGTCCGTGCGTGCACACCGGTCTCCGAGTGCACGTGCACGGCCAGCTTGCCGTCGACCGTCTCCCCCACGATCATCGGGATCGCGCGGTCGGTGCCGCAGTCCTCCTCGCGGATGATGACGTCCTGCGACACGTCCACCAGACGCCGGGTCAGGTAACCCGAGTCGGCGGTCCGCAGCGCGGTGTCGGCCAGACCCTTACGGGCGCCGTGCGTGGAGATGAAGTACTCCAGCACGGTCAGACCCTCGCGGTACGACGACGTGATCGGCCGCGGGATGATCTCGCCCTTGGGGTTGGCCACCAGGCCACGGATGGCCGCGATCTGCCGGAGCTGGAGCAGGTTGCCACGAGCGCCGGAGTTGATCATGACCCATAGCGGGTTCTCCTGCGGCAGCGCGCTCTCCATCTCCTTGGAGACCTCGTTCGTGGCCTTGGTCCAGATCTCGATCAGCTCGCCGCGCCGCTCCTCGCCGGTCATCAGGCCCCGCTGGTACTGCTTGTCGATCCGGTCCGCCTCGGCCTGGTATTTCGCCAGGATCTCCGGCTTGCGCGGCGGGGCGATGACGTCACCCATGCCGATCGTCACGCCGGACCAGGTGGCCCAGTGGAAGCCGGCCTCCTTGAGCGCGTCCAGAGTCGCCGCCAGGGCGACCTTGGGGAAGCGCTAGGCGAGGTCGTTGACGATCGCGGAGAGCTGACCCTTGCGGATCTCGTAGTTCACGAAGCGGTAGCCCGGGGGCAGCGTCTCGTTGAACAGCACCCGGCCCAGAGTGGTCTCGACGAGCAGCTTGTCGCCCGACTCCCAGCCCTCGGGCTTCTCCCACTTGGGCTGACCGGCGCCGTTGTCGACCTCGAGCACCTCGGGCAGCCGGATCTTCACCTGCGCCTGCAGGTGCAGCTCGCCGTTGTCGAAGGCCATCGTGGCCTCGGCGTCCGAGCTGAATACCCGGCCCTCACCCTTCGCCCCCTTGGTGAGGTGCGTCAGGTAGTAGAGGCCGATGACCATGTCCTGGGTCGGCATCGTGACCGGCTTGCCGTCGGCCGGCTTCAGGATGTTGTTCGAGGACAGCATCAGGATCCGGGCCTCGGCCTGCGCCTCGGCCGACAGCGGCACGTGCACCGCCATCTGGTCGCCGTCGAAGTCGGCGTTGAACGCCGTGCAGACGAGCGGGTGGATCTGGATCGCCTTGCCCTCGACCAGCTGCGGCTCGAAGGCCTGGATGCCCAGGCGGTGCAGGGTCGGCGCGCGGTTCAGCAGCACCGGGTGCTCGCTGATGACCTCCTCGAGGACGTCCCACACGACCGGCCGCTGACGCTCGACCATCCGCTTGGCCGACTTGATGTTCTGCGCGTGGTTCAAGTCGACCAGGCGCTTCATCACGAACGGCTTGAACAGCTCCAGCGCCATCTGCTTGGGCAGACCGCACTGGTGCAGCTTGAGCCGCGGGCCGACGACGATGACCGAACGGCCGGAGTAGTCGACGCGCTTGCCCAGCAGGTTCTGGCGGAACCGGCCCTGCTTGCCCT
>CAXSDA010000085.1:0-9324 GCA_964236515.1 uncultured Actinoplanes sp. | reverse complement strand
ACTGACGAGGGGTAAGTCCGGTCTTCGCCTCGACGTGGTCGAGGTACGCCTGAAAGCTCATGGTTCCTGCCCTAACTTGAATTCGTACTTGGCATGTGGTTAGACCGAGCCGATGAAGAAATGTCATCGGTGTGCTGACGATGTGAGGTGAGTCACTACAGGACAACGTTCGGCACTGCACCCGCTGGCGGGCAGGACGTTCGACGGACCTGTCATCGCGTGCACGCGGGCACCGTCTCACCCCGCCCGCACTCCCGGTGTCGTCCAGCAGTCTCCAGCTGCCCATAGTGCGGCTGGGATCTGCGGCTCGGCTGGGCTCAACGAGGCGTCGAGATCCCAATCGGCCGATCAGCGGTGGCGGTGGCTGTCTCGGCTGACTTGCGCGATGCTGCAGCCATGGGTGACCTCCCAACGAGCTCAAAGGCTCACGAGCGCCTAACGCTCATTCGCGCCGAGCTGCGATTCGAGCTCGGCCCCGGCGTCGCTGTTCTTACCAACACCCCCATACCCGGTCGCTGTCGCAGCCACTAGAGTCCGGATGTGCTGCCGCAGTGGAGTGAGGCGAGGCTGGCGGTGGTCGAAGCCGGGGTGCAACCCGTCGTCGGGGATCGGCTGGTGTGCCGGCTGTGCGGGCGGCTGTTCAGGAGTCTCGGGCACCATCTGGTCGGCCCGCGTCACCGGGCCGCGCTCGAGGACTACCGGGAACGTTTCGAGTTGCCGGCGTCGATGCCGTTGATGGCGGCTGACCTACGGGAGAAGCATGCCGCCGCGGGCCGGGAGCTGCTCGAAACCAACGCGGAGGTGCGGGCGGCTTTCGCCGTCGACGAGCGGGACAGCCAAGAACGCGACCGGCGGCGGCGCCGCGGTTTGCAGCGCAAGGCGCAGACCGAGAGCCGGGCCGGGGTTCAGCGCAGTAAACGCAGCGTGGGTACCAGCCTCGGCCAGCACAGCCGGCAGCGGGCCGCCGACGTCCGCGCCGAGCTCAACGACCGGGCGCGAGGCCACGGGTTCCCCGACCTGCCGGCGTTACTGCAGGCCACGACCGGCCTGACTGCTTCTGAGCTGGCGCGGCTGCTGGGGTGTACACCGAGCAGTGCGGCGGCCTGGCGCCGGAAGAACGGTGTTCGCAGCACGTCCGCCCAGGCGGCCGCCGCGGCCCGGGCCGCCAACCATCGTGTTGCCGTAGCCGATCAGGCGGCCGGGGCGTCGGGGACGCAGCCGGTCGCCGACAGCGGATGGCCGATCTGCCTGGAATGCGGGCAGGCGTGGCGTGACCTCATTCCCCACCTGCAGGGGCGGCACCGCCTCGACGTTGTCAGCTACCGGCGCCGGCATCGGCTTGCGGACGGCGCGTTGCTGCGCGAGCGCGTCCTCGATGGGCAGCTTCGCTCCGCCACGGCTCGTGTGGGCCGTACCGCCGGGGTGGCGCACCAGCGTCGCGCCCGTAGCCGATACGACCAGCTCGCCCAGCAGGCCGGCTACCACGATGTGGCCGACTTGCTCGCCGTCGCCGACAACCGGCAAGTGAGCGATTTGTTGGGCATCTCGATGAGCCAGGCCATCAAAGTCCGCGGCCGTTACCTTCCTGGGTCCCATGACGTCGGACAAGCTCGGATCGCCCGCACCCGCCGCCGGCACGACGACGCGGCCAAATCCGCGGGGTACACCGACGTCGTCGAGCTTCTGCGGGCTGTGCCGATCGGCCAAGCGCAGGCGGTACTGGGACTGGGTCATCGGCAGACGCAGATCCTCATCCAGCGGTACCTGGCCGTCCCGGTTAGTAGCCCGGCCGCCGGCGTTGTGACAACTGTGTGACCGTTCCACCCGTACGGTGGCGTTTTCGGATCGGAGTCGACTCAGGCGGCCGGGAGGGGGTCGGATGAGGATCCTGGTGGTGGAGGATCAGGTGCGGCTCGCCGATTCCGTGGCGCGGGTTCTCCGGCGCGAGGGCATGGCGGTCGACGTGGCGTACGACGGGACGGCAGCGCTCGACCGCACCGCCGAGGTCCGGTACGACGTGGTGGTCCTCGACCGGGACCTGCCGGGCGTTCCCGGCGACGAGGTGTGCCGCCGGCTAATGCGGGAGCCGATGCCCACCCGGGTGCTCATGCTGACCGCGGCCGGCACCTTGGCCGAGCGGGTGCAGGGCCTCACCATCGGCGCGGATGACTATCTGCCGAAGCCGTTCGCCTATCCTGAGCTGGTGGCGCGCATCCGGGCGCTCGGGCGGCGTTCCCAGCCCGCCGTGCCGCCCGTGCTGGTGCATGGTGACCTGCGGCTGGATCCGGCCCGGCGGGTCGCCACCCGGGCCGGGACGCAGCTGGCGCTCAACCCTAAGGAGCTGGCCGTCCTGGAACACCTGCTGGCCGCGCAGGGCCGGGTCGTCTCCGCCGAGGAGCTCCTGGAACGGGTGTGGGACGAGGCCGCCGATCCGTTCACGACGACGGTGAAGACCACCATGAACCGCCTCCGGTCGAAACTGGGCGAGCCGCCCGTCATCGAGACCGTCACCCGGGCCGGCTATCGCATCTGACTGGGATGGCCGGTATCTGAAAGGAGACGCGGCTCGTGGGCCTGACGTCCAAGCTCTCCGGCATGCGGGTCCGGCTGCGGCTCACCCTCCTGTACGGTAAGCTGTTCCTGCTCTCCGGGGTCGTGCTGCTGACCATCACCTACCTGCTGGTCGCACACAGCGCGCCCAACGTCGGGATGTCCGCGCACAGCACGTCGCCGTCCGGCGGCCAGAGCACCAGCATCTTCCTGGGCGGGACCTTGCCGGCGGACGCTCAGCTGTCGGACGCGGATCGGCGCGTCGCCGAGGCGTTCCAGCAGCAGGCCCACCGGCAGCAGGCGGAGCTCCTCGATCAGCTGCTCGTGCAGTCGGGCGTGGCGCTGGCCATCATGTCGGTCATCTCGACCGGGCTGGGCTGGCTGGTGGCCGGGCGGGTGCTGCGGCCGCTGCGCGCCATGACGGACACCATCCAGCTCATCTCGGCGCGGAACGTGGACGAGCGGCTGGCCGTCACCGGGCCCCAGGACGAGCTCAGGAATCTCGCCGACACCGTCGACGGGCTGCTCGGCCGGTTGGAGGCGGCGCTGGGCTCGCACAAGCGGTTCGTCGCCAACGCCGCGCACGAGTTGCGGACGCCGCTGACCCTTCAGCATGCCCTGCTGGAGGAGACCGTCCTCGATCCGGCGGCCACGGCGGAGGAATTCCGGGGCCGGTTCTCCGAACTGATGGTGGTCAGTGAGCAGCAGGCCCGGCTCCTCGAGTCGCTGCTCGTCCTGGCCACCAGCGAGCGCGGCCTGGACCGCCGGGAGACCATCGACCTGTCCGGGCTGGCCGGTGACGTGCTACGGGCCGCCGGGTCGAGGGCACAACCGGCGGACCCGGCCGTCGTGGCGGACGTCCGGCCCGCGACGGTCGCCGGCGACCCCGCTCTCATCGAGCGTCTGGTGGCCAACCTGGTGGACAACGCGATGAGCTACAACGTTCCGGACGGCCGGGTGGAGGTGGTGACGGGCACGGCGGGCGCGCGGTCGTTCCTGTCGGTGACCAACACCGGGCCACTCGTCCCGCCGGAGATGGTGGGGCAGTTGCTGAACCCGTTCGAGCGGCTCGACCGGACGGCCGAGGACGACGGTCATCACGGACTCGGGCTGTCCATCGTCCAGTCGATCGCCGCGGCCCACTCGGCGGACCTGACCGTGCACGCCCGGCCGGCGGGCGGCCTGAGCGTCAGCGTGCGTTTCCCGGCGGACGGGGACCGGCCGGAGAGCAACTGAGCCGGAGCCGTCCGGCGTCGTTGTGCCCGGTGTGTGACCGGTCGGAGCGTAGAACAAAACACGTGTCGACCAACACCAAGAAGCATCGTCCACTCTGGATCGGTTCCGCCCTCGCCCTGGTGCTCACGCTGGGAGCCGCGGGGTGCGGCCGTCATGACGACCCGTCGGTGGCGACGGCCGGTTCCGGCGGCGCGCCGAAGGCCGGCGCCGCGGCGCCGGCCGACGGCGACAAGTCGCTGGTGAGGTTCTCGCAATGCATGCGTGATCAGGGCCTCAAGTGGTACCCCGACCCGCAGCCGGACGGCGGGTTGGTGGTGCACAGCCCCGACGGCGTCGACCAGAGCACGTTGGACAAGGCGCAGCAACGGTGCCAGAAGTACTACCCCTCCGGGAGCGGGGGCGCCCCGATCCCGGCTGCGGATCTGGCCAAGATACGGCGGGTGGCCCAGTGCGTGCGGGACCACGGATTCGCGAAGTACCCCGATCCCGACGCGAACGGCTCCACCTCGATCGACGCCAAGGTGCTCGGGGTCGAGCCCACCGACCCCGCCTTCAAGAACGCTCTGCAGGAATGTGGCAAGTATCTGCCGGCTCCGAAGAGCAGCCAGGGAACGTCGTGATGGGTGCGCGACGCACCGCGGGGGTGGTCGCCGGCGTGCTCACGGCCGGGGCGGTGACCACCGCGATCGTGGTCTTCACCCTGCCGAAGGCGCAGACCGGCCCCGCCTCCGCCGGCCACCCGCCAGTGTCCACCGCCGACATCACCCGGCAGACGCTGATCGACCGGGAGAACCACGACGGCACGCTCGCCCACGGCGACCCCACGACGATCTCGTCGCGCGGCACCGGCACCGTCACGGGGCTGCCGGTCGAGGGCGCGACGGTCAGCCGCGGCCAGGCGCTCTTCCGCCTGGACGACAAGCCCGTGACCCTGCTCTATGGTTCCCTGCCGGCCTATCGTCCGCTCGGGGCGGGCGTGCGGGGCGGCGACGTCACGCAGTTCGAGCGGAATCTCCGGGCGCTCGGCTACCGGGGATTCACGGTGGACGCCACCTACAACGCCGCGACCGCTTCCGCGGTCCGGACTTGGCAGCGGAAACTCGGCCTCGTCGCGTCCGGCCGGGTCAATCCCAGCCAGATCGTGTACACCGCCGGCACGGTCCGCGTGGACGCGCTCAGCGCCCCGGTGGGGTCGGTGATCGGACCAGGCGCCGCGGTGGAGCAGGTCACCGGCACCTCACCGCTGGCCACGGTGGCGCTGGACATGAGCTCGGCCCGGCTGGCCACGCCGGGCGCCACGGTGCAGGTCACCATGCCGGACGGGAAGGTCGTCGCCGGCCGGATCATCAAGGTCACCATGGTCGTGATCCCGGGCGAGAACGGCGAAGCGGCCACCACCCGGATCCGGGTGACGATCCGGTTCGGCCCGGCGGTCGGGAGCACGGGCACGGCGGCCATCACCGTCGCGTTCACCGCCGGCCGGCGGCCGGACGTGCTGGCCGTTCCGGTGACCGCGCTGCTCGCGCTGGCCGAGGGCGGGTACGGCGTGCAGGTCGTCGACGGCACTACCACGCGGATCGTGGCGGTGCAGACCGGGCTGTTCGCCAACGGCCGGGTGGAGGTCACCGGGACCGGGCTGGCCGCCGGCATGAAGGTGGCGGTGCCGTCATGACTCCCCTGGAAACGATCGTGACCGGCCCAGACACCGTCGCCGACCGGCCGATGGTCGAACTGGCCGGGGTCACCCGGACCTACCCCGGTGGGGTCACCGCGCTGCGCTCGGTCGACCTCGTCGTCGACGACGGCGAGCTGCTGGCGATCGTCGGGCCGTCGGGCTCGGGCAAGTCCACCCTGCTGAACCTGATCGGCACGCTCGATCGGCCGTCGCGGGGAACCGTGCGCATCGACGGGCACGACGTGGCGTCGCTGTCCGACCGCCGGCTCTCCGCGCTGCGGGCCCGCCGCATCGGCTTCGTCTTCCAGCAGTTCCACCTCGCATCGGGGCAGGACGCGCTGAACACCGTCGCCGACGGACTGCTCTACGGCGGCGTACCGAAGAAGGAGCGTGTGCGACGCGCGGAGGCCGCCCTGGTCCGCGTCGGTCTGGGCGACCGGCTCACCCACCGTCCGCACCAGCTCTCCGGCGGCGAGCGCCAGCGGGTGGCCATCGCCCGGGCGGTCGCGGGCGACCCGGCGCTGCTGCTCGCGGATGAGCCGACCGGAAACCTCGACTCGGTCTCCGGCGCCGGGGTGATGGAACTGCTGCGCGAACTGAACCGGGCGGGCACGACGATCCTGGTCATCACCCACGACCGGGAGATCGCGGACCGCCTGCCGCGGCAGGTGCCGATGCGCGACGGGCAGGTGATCTGAGGTGTCCCGGCGACCCGTTCGGCTGCGCCCGTCCGACGTGGCCCGGCTCGGCGTCCACGGACTGCGCTCGCACCCGCTGCGCGCCGTGCTGTCGGCACTGGGCATCGCGATCGGCATCGCCGCGATGACCGCGGTGGTCGGCATCTCCGCCTCCAGCCGCGCCGACCTCGACCAGGAACTGGCGAAGCTCGGCACCAACATGCTGACCGTGTCGCCCGGCACCACGATGTCGGGCGAACGGGCCACGCTGCCCGACGAATCGGTCTCGATGATCAAGCGGATCGGCCCGATCCGGTCGGCCACCGCGACCGGCGTGCTCGGTGCGAGCCACGTCTACCGCAACGACCGGATCCCGGTGACGCAGTCCGGCGGCCTGTCCGTGCTGGCGGCCCGGATCGACCTCCTGGAGACGGTCGGCGCCACGCTCGACCACGGCGCCTGGCTCAACGCCGCGACCGCCCGGTATCCCGCGGTGGTGCTCGGTGCGACGGCGTCCGAGCAGCTCGGCGACGTGCCCGCCGTCTACATCGGCGGCCGGTGGTGGGTCGTGGCCGGGGTGCTGCGGAAGGTCCCGCTCGCCCCGGAGCTCGACTCCGCGGTGCTCATGGGATGGCCGGCGGCCACCACGTACCTGGGCTTCGACGGGCATCCGACGACGGTTTACACCCGGTCGGTGGAGGCGCAGGTGGAGGCGGTGCGCGCGGTGCTCGGGCCTACGGCCGACCCCGAGGCGCCGGGCGATGTCCAGGTGTCGAGGCCGTCCGACGCGCTGGGCGCCCGCCGCGCGGCCAACGCCACCTTCACCGCTCTGCTGCTCGGGCTGGGCGCGGTGGCGCTGCTCGTGGGCGGGATCGGCGTCGCCAACACCATGGTGATCTCGGTCCTGGAACGGCGCTCGGAAATCGGCCTACGAAGATCCCTGGGCGCCACCAAGGGCCAGATCCGGACGCAGTTCGTGGCCGAGTCGCTGCTCCTGTCGCTGATCGGCGGAGCGTTCGGCGGGCTGGTCGGCTACCTCGTGACCGGCGGGTACGCCACGACGCAGAGCTGGCCGACGGTCGTGCCGCTGTGGGTCCTCGCCGGCGGCGTCGGCGCCACCGTGCTCATCGGCGCCGTCGCGGGCCTGTACCCGGCGATCCGCGCGTCCCGCCTCGCCCCCACGGACGCCCTGGCGGCGACTTGAGGAAGCCACCGCCCTGGCCGTCCGGGTGAGCTGCCCCTGACCGACCGACCGACCGGCCGAAACCGGGCGAACCGTCTGATCGGCGAGGCGTAGGCGTTACCGAGTCAGGCGTCGGTCTCCACGATCTTTGCGCCGTTGGCGGCGCGCTGAACTGCCTCGCAGCCGTCCTTGGCGGCGGCCTTAGTTTCGTATGCTTCGCCGGTCGCGACGACCTGCCCGTTGGAGGCCTCGAGCCGGAACCGGAACTTGCCTGCTTTGTCGGGGTACACCTCGAACTTGCCCGCCATTACTTGTCCTCCATGCTCGGTTGCTGGACCGCGCCGTAATCTTGTGCGGCTTCGTCCTGCGTATGTAATCACCACCACCACAACGACGGCTGAGGCATCTCCCTGCGGGTAGTTCTACGGCGCGCCGCAACCAGAGGCGCGCCGGGTGGCCCCTGCAGGTCCGTCGTTGTCGTCGATGGTCCTTTGGACGACAGGACGGATCGACGCCGATCAGCTCGATAGGCGGGTGTCCGCGTTGTTTTCCACCACGAACGCTTCCGAGCAGTCATCGCAGGCTCTCCGGTCGGTGCTACCCGCCGATGTTTGCCAGGTACCGGCGGCTGCGCCGGCGCGCCACCCACAGGACGCAGACGCCGACCGCCAGGAACACCGCGGACGCAGCGGTAGCGATAGTGCCGGACAGTTCGGCGCCGCGGGCCAGGCGGACCACGACCAGGGCGAGCTGGATCGCGAAAGCCACGGCGAACAAGACGGGTAGCCAGCCGTTGCGGATGTTGCGGTCGGCGGTCTGCCGCGTCAATGCCTCGTAGCGGGGGTCGTCGAGGTGTCCGACGCGTAGGGCCCGCCACACAACCCGCCATGATCCCCGCCCCGGTCGCACATCGTCGCTGGTCATGGCGTTGGTGCTACCCGATCGAGGAGGCGCTCACGCACCACGCTTTGCCGCACCGGGGCACGCTGCACGCAAACACCGACGATCTCGACTGCCTTATGCGGGCCCTTACCTGCTTGTCGTGGTGTGGCGGGCGAGCGCGGTCCGCAGGGCTGTTGGGCCGGGTTGTAGCACGCCGACCTGGACGGTGAAGGCTGTCCCGTCGGCGGTGTCGCGCATCCGCGGCAGGTCCCGGTGCGAGTCGGTGCTGTGGACGGTGTCGGGGTCGGCGGGGACGACGTCGAGGACGGCCCACAACCCGCGGCGCCGTATCCGGGCGGAGATGATCTCGGACCAGTCGAGCAGGATCGGATCACCTCCGTCCGCCGCGAGTTCGACACCGCCGGAGGAGATCCGCACCCAGCTACGCCGGCGCCAGATCTGCCAGGCGAAAAATCCGGCGCCGGCTGCGGTTGCGGGCAGTAATGCGGCTGCCTTCACGCCGAGGTGTCGCCAGCTCAGGTCGACACCGTCCAACAGGTCGATCAGCAGGCTTACAGCTGTCACGCCGAGCAGCATCGCCGGGACGTAGATGAGGAGGTACCACGTCGGTGACGACCGAAACAGTTGACTGTCCGCGGCCGGGGCGGTGACGTCGTCAGGACCGGTCGGGGTGCGCGACATCGTCGCTGCCTCCAAATCCCAGGGATGTGGTGGCGACGTAGCGGCGGCAGCGCGGCACGTGGATCGCGAAGCGCGCCCGCACCATCAAGTCGGCCCGTTCCCGCGCCGACAAACCCGCCTCATGATCGTCCACCGTTACGACTACATCCTGTAACCAAAGGCGCCGCTGTGACTGCCACCGAAACGCCACCATCCACCGCCAACCGGTGCCGCACCCTGCACCTTTCGGACAAGCGGACGCCTCCAGGGGTGGCCCTCAAGGAATCGGAACTGACGGTAGTCGTCAGCCGGTAGGCGGCAGGGCGGTCGAGCCCGCTCGTACTGGCCGGTGATGGGGTGTTGGTAAGAACCGCGACACCCGGAACCAAAAGATGATCTAGATGTGAGGGCTGTCGCAGAGACGGTGTGCCGTCGAGTGG
>CAXSDA010000084.1:0-9613 GCA_964236515.1 uncultured Actinoplanes sp. | reverse complement strand
CAACCTCAACCAACCACACAATCAGCCCGAAGCCGATCCACGGATCGAGGCTAAGGGGATAGTTCACGTTTGCGCACGTCATCGGCCGTGATCGTTCGTTGGTCGAGCATCGGGATGGAACGGCTTCCATATCGTACGGATCTCTCGGATGCCCGGTGAGCGTTGATCGAGCCCGTTCTGGTGCAGTGGCGCGAGGCTAGGCGGGGTCTGGGGATCCGGCCACCGGTCCATGATCTACGGGAGATCGTCAATGCGATCTTGTACGTGGCGCGGACGGGCATGGCCTGGGAGTACCTGCCGCACGACTTCCCGCCGGCGAAGACGGTCTATGACTACTACGCCAATTGGGAGACCGACGGCACCACGGCTCGCATTCACGATCTTCTGCGGTCGCGGGTGCGTGAGGCGCTGGGCCGAGATGCCGAGCCAAGCGCTGCGTTGTTGGATGCCCAGAGTGTCGAAACGTCCTGCAACGTAAGGGAATCCGAGCAGGGCATCGATGCGGCGAAGAAGATCAAAGGACGGAAGCGGCACATCGCCACCGACACCCTCGGACTACCTGCTGGCGGTAGTAGTCACGGCGGCGTCGGTGTCTGACTCGGCTGCCGGCAAGGGCCTGCTGAGCACGCTGGCCACCGAGCATCCGACGGTGAGCAAGGTCTGGGTTGACGGCGGCTACCAGAATTCGGTGCTGCGTCACGGTGCAGGACTCGGCATCAACGTCGAGGTGGTGCCACGCCGTGCAGAGAAGGGTTTCCATGTCCTTGCGCGTCGATGGGTAGTCGAGCGGACCTTCGGGTGGCTGATGCAGCACCGGCGCCTGGTCCGCGACTACGAGGCGCTTCCGCAGCGTTCCGCGACGATGGTCCATTGGGCAATGTCTAACACGATCATGCTCAGACTGACCGGAGAATCTACTTAAACCTGGCATTAACTAAGCACGCATTCCGTATCTGAACGGACAAGACAGGATCAGATGCCCTCTTAAGGGCTGATCCCCTGCACCTAGCGGCCGTCCTCCAGGTAGAGCACCCGCTTTGTCTTCCAGGCGGCGCGTACCCGGCGTCGGACGGGGCCGCTCAGCAAAGGCAGCGCCTCGTCGATCGGCAGGATTCGGCTTTCGGCAATCTCGACCGGTTGGATGACCATGGTAGCCAAGACAGCGTCGTCGAAGACGCCGCAGTCGAACAGGAAGCGCATACCGCCTGGACGGTCAGGCCGTGGCCGGAGAAAGTCAATGCACTTGAGCCGCCCCGTGATGACGTCGAGGCCGCTTTCTTCCCTGGTCTCGCGGCGACACGCCTCCCAGGGGGACTCGCCGATTTCGACAACCCCACCCGGGATTGTCCAACCGCCTTTGTACGTCGGCTTCAGGATGAGCAGTCGCCCCTTGCAGCCACGTACCAGAGCGCCGGCCGAGGCCGGGATAGCCGGGAGTGCGAACGACAGCTCGGGTAGCTCACCGGCGTTGACGTCGCTCATGGAGACCATGCTAGATCCAGCGCGATCAATCGTTCGGATTTGCCGCTCCGGGTGTGCTGGCGTTCATCGTCGCTGGTGACGCACGGTGGTAGATGGCTAACTCTCGCACGTCCGTGACCGATGTCGTCTCCTCCGATCAACTCGTCGTGGGGCCGCTGCGTCCGCTTTCCGGGGGCGCTATCGCGGCCAGACCCGCGTGCACGCCGACTCCGACCTACGCGTCTTTCTGCGCTGGTGCACCGACCAGGACCTCAATCCGCTGACCGCGCGCCGGGTCGACGTCGAGCGGTATGTGCGTTGGCTGCAAGAGGTCCGCGGATACCAGCCTTCGACGGTCTCCCGGCGGCTGTCGATCATGGTCGGCTTCTACCGGGTCTGCGTCATCGACGCGATCCTCGAACACTCTCCAGCCGACTACGTCCGCCGTCCCACCGTCCCGTCCGAATCACCGACTCTCGGACTGGGACACCTGCAAATCGAGGCCCTGATCACCACCGCCCGGCAGTCGGTGAACCCGAACAACTTCGCCTTGATCGCGGTGTTGGGCCTTCTCGGCCTCCGGATCTTCGAAGCCTGCGGCGCCAGCGTCACCGACTTGAGCGAGGAGCACGGCCACCGTGTGCTGCGCGTCCATGGCAAGGGCAACAGGGTCGTCCTCGTCCCGCTGCCACCCGCAGTGGCCCGAGCCATCGACCGGGCCGTCGGCGAACGTCTCAATGGGCCGATCCTGCGCAACACCACCAGCGCCCGGATGGACCGGCACGCCGCGACCCGTCGACTCAAGCACCTCGCCGCCACCGCCGGCATCAGGATGCACCCGCATATGCTGCGCCATACGTTCGTGACTACCATGCTCGACGCCGGCGTGAGCCTCCGCGACGTCCAGATCGCCGCCCGCCACGCCGACCACCATGCGGTATGACTGCGCCCGCAAGAACCTCGACCGACACCCCAACTACATCCTCGCCGCCTTCATGGCTTCCGGCACATGACGGCGAGCAGAGAACCGGAGCGAGCGACTCTGCCGATGAGCGCGCACGTGATCGTGAAAGCCCTCAGAACGGCCCTGTATTAGATACGTTGACCTTGATCGTCGTTGGACTCATTGAGTCGTACGCCATACGTGGCGCTGGAAACCCGCGTTGAACGCCTTCGCCATCACTTTCAGCGACCGCTTCCCCGCGGCCGAAACCTACTAACCAAGACCGCCGGAAACACCTTTAGCGAGACAGTCCCGAATCCGCCGGGATCCAGCTGGCCGCCGCCCGGCAGCCCTACCTGATCGACCCCGGCTGGCTCGCCGAGCAATACCTCGCCAAGCGACGCTCGTTCTCGGCCATCGCCGCCGAACTCGGCGTCTCCGACATGACCGTCGCCAAAGCCGCCCACGCCGCCGGCATCACCGCCCGCACACCCGGCGTCACCAGCCACCCCGACCTGCTCACCCCAGCTCGGCGACGACTACCCGAGCGACCTACGCGCTGCCGTCAACGGCCAACTGCATGGCTGGCAACGCCTACGCCGATTCCGTGACGCCATGCAACACCGAAGCCTCACCACCGCCACCAGCCACATCGGAGCCAACATCAGCACCCTCGTCACCCAAATCGGGCGGCTCGAACACGACATCGGCACAGCACCCTGGTCAACCGCGCTACCGCCGCCACGCCGATGACCGCCACCACCCGCGGCGCCCAACTCCTGGAAACCCTCACCCAGCCACACATCCACGCCCTCGTCGAGCGCTACGGCCAGCCACCTCAGCGTCCGACGGCGCCGCGTCCACGCAAGCCTGCCGATCCCTCGCACGGCCGCCGGCAGTCGCCCGCCGACACGGTGTCGGCCGACGACCTGCACCGCGCGCTCACCGGACGGGCAGGACCCGAACGGCTCCGCCGCTTCGCCGTCGCCATGACCTACCCCACGATCACAGAAACAGCCCGCGCCCTCGGCGTCAGCAACGCCACGATCATCGAGCAACTCCAACGCCTCGAACGCGACGTCGGAACCCCGCTCTTCCACCGCGCTACCCCCGCCAGCCAACCGCAACACCCCACCCAACGCGGCACCGAACTCCTCGCCGCCTACACATACTCCGGCCTCCCGCAACCCGGCCCCGCGTCCACACCACAACGGCCGGCCTGCCCGAACCGCTGCTGCGTGCCGTCCACGGACAAACCAGCGGCTGGACCCGGCTTGAACGATTTGCCGTCACGATGGCCCACGCCACCGTCGACGCCGCCGCGGGCACCATGGGCATCAACCGAGCCACGCTCATCGGGCAGCTACACCGGCTCGAAACCGACCTCGACCAGCAGCTCTACCATCACGCCACCGCCGACGGACAGCCGCAACACCCCACCACCGCCGGCACCGCCCTGCTGAACATCCTCGTCGAACCCGATATCCAAGCTCTACAGGCCGCTCGCGCCCGCCTCCCGCGACCCTGCCCCTGACCGAGAAGATCCGCGCCGCGAGCGGCCGAAGAAGATTTACAGCGACCAGATCCGGCGGGGAACATCCTCTGGACCCCGCGGCACCGAGGCATAATATAGGTGAGCTGGTGATGCCACATTCCATAGCATGACGCAGGCGGTAGGTCTCGGGTCGAAGGCGGGCGTACGCCCGCCCTTCGACCCTTTGGCCTTGCGGTGTGCGTCCTGGTGGCCTTGCTCGGGATGTACGCTCGGATACCGCCGCGACGCAAGTGGGCCCGGTTGGCCTTGGACGTGTCCAGCCGCCCCGAGATCGGCCGATCCCATGAGCTGCCCGCTCGGCCTGCACACCACCGGGCGAGCTTCTTTTGCGCATCGCCGTCGCTGCGGGCAGATCGAGAGAATCGATCGCAAAAAGTTCCGGAGTCACGGCAACGTTTGTTGGGGTCGAGAGCGTAAGTAGTACTCGTGAGATTGAGACTGAGAGCGCGGGGGCCTCATGCACGATCGCGAGGATAAGGAGGTGACAGCCTTCGTGCGGGCGAGTTACGGACCGCTGCTCCGGACCGCCTTCCTGCTATGCGGAGACCGGGGGAAGCCGAGGACCTGGTCCAGACGACCTTGGCCAAGACGGTTGTGGCGTGGCCTCGCCTGCAACGCTCAGAAGGCATCGATCACTACGTTCAGCGCGTTCTCGTCAATACCTTCGTAACCTCGAGGCGGCGCCGATCCTGGTGGGAACAGCCCTTGGGTCGACTGGTGGAGAGTCAGGCGCGCGACGAGTACGTGGGGGTGGAACAGCGGGACCTGCTCCGCCGGGCGTTGGACGGGCTGCCAGCACGACAGCGTGCCGCCGTCGTACTGCGCTTCTACGAGGACCTGTCTGAGTAGGACACGGCGCACGCCCTGGGATGTTCGGTGGGCACGGTCAAGAGTCTTTCATCAAGGGGCCTGCAGACTCTGCGTAAGCGATGGGTTAAGGCCGACGCTGTTGCTGATCAAGAGGTGCGCTATGCATAACACGACCGAGTTGCGTGACGGCCTGGTGGATCTGGCCGAGCCGGTGACACCGGCCGACGGCTATGAAGGCCAGATCATGCGGCGGGCAGGCCGGCTTCGCGGGCGGCGGCGTATCGCCGCCGGAGCCGCGGCCGCAGTGTGCTTGGCGGTGCTGCTGACGATGTTTCGGGTTGTCGGATTCGGGTCCACACCGCAACTCGCCGCATCGCCCCCGGACGGCCCGTTCCTGGGCTGGTCCCCGGTAGGAGACGTGGACGCCGGGCTGGTACGTGAGGCCATCGGCGTCTGGGACCGGATTGATCCGGCAGGTCCGCACACTGCCGTTCGGGCCCTTGTCGCGACGAACAATCGACGCCTGGGCGCGGCGGTGGTCGTGCTACAGGGATACGACAAGCGGGCCGTCGCGCGGTTGGCGTTCTTCACCGGTGATTCCAGTGCGGCGGACGCCTTGCGCATGCGGGCTGATCGGCCGGCGCCCAACCCGGTGACGACTCAGGTGATCAGTCTGGTCAGCCCTCGGCTGGCTGGAGCTACCGGCGCGGTAAGTAGTGATGGGTGGGGTACCTACGCCATCGCCGTCGCCATGCCGGGCGTGACAGCGGTGCGGGTGTCGAGTACCGCGGTCGATGAGGAGATGACACAAAACCCGGACGGTCCTACCGGCCGCCTAGTTGTAATCGAACTCCCGATCACTGCGACCGCGCAGACTACGACGATTGCGGGGTTCATCAAGCCGATGCGACCGTTCGCCAAAGCGACGAAGGTGTTCGACGTGCCTGGTGAGGACAGTGTTAGCGGCGACGAGCGGGCCGTACCCGCTGGGGTGATCAGCAGGACCGGCCAGCAGATAGTAGTGGCGTTCCAGAAGGATCAGGGAGTCCGGCCGGGGCAACTAGCTGTCGTGGCCGGAGGTCTGGTCGGACGCGTTGCGGCAGTCGACGCCGTCCGCGGTCAAGCCACTGTCGACCTGGTTACCAGCACCGGATTCGCGGGCCAGGCGTACACGAATATCAGTAATGTTCCGGGTTCAGTACGTGGCACTGGCGGAAAACTGGTCATGGAAAACATTCCCGCGGGTGGTGATGTGTACGGAACCAACCGTGTCTTGATGCCGGATCCGTCGCAGCACAGCAACCAGATTGGCGCTGTCACGATTGGGCGAGCGGCCGCAGACAAGGCGGCGGGCGCGACCACGGTGGAGCTTACCCCAACAGCCGACCTCGTCCACCTGACTACATTGTGGATCATGGCGCCATTCACGGACAGCGGCCGCTGACGCAAGGATGCGCGGAGGCGACTCGCCTCCGCGCATCCTCAAGAGGTCTGCGGGTCAGGGATACCGGACCTGGCCGCTGCCGGAACCCTTTGCGATGTCACCACTGGTGTTACCCGTGGAGTGATACCAGAAGTACAGAGTTGCGCTCGTCGAAACGCCCGACCAGCAGTAGGAACGCGCCACATTGTCAGTGGGAACGGTGGCAGTTCCGCCGGACGAGAGGGTAACTTGAAACTGCAACGCTGGGGCACTCACGGCGGCGCTACCGGACGCCGCAGGGTCTGCTGCGGTCGCTCGCCGCCGGCGCCCGGGTCGGGCTCCGCCTTGAGGTCAGCGAGACGCCACCGGAGCGCCGCGGGCACGACGCGCTGGCCTCGTGGACGTCGAGCACCGGCCGTCGGCGTCGGCGACGGCGTGCAGCTCGTCGACGGCATCGGCGACGACCCGAACCTGGATCACCCGGTCACCGCCGCGGCGGTGGGCAGGGCGATCCGGTCGGATACAACCGCGATCGACACCTCGCGTTCCACGACCTACGAGGCGCCGGCGATGTGAGAGCCCGGGACCGAGGAGGTGCCCGCCGTCCCAGTCGCCGAACGTCTTGCCGGCGGGGAACGTCGTTCGTGGCTGGCGGGTCGGCAGGTCGGCATGGTCGCGGCCGGCGGCTTCCGCGGCGAGCAGGACGCGGATGACTCCGGCGAGGTCCCAGCGTTGCGCTCTCGGGGTCGGAATCAGGTCGGCCATCGCCCGACGAATGTGCGGCAGCTTCAGCCGTCGGGTGAGTTCGATGGAAGGCTGTGATCTCCTACCGCCGCCGTCGATGACGACGGTCTCGCACATCCAGTCAGTCACACGGCCGAAGGAGGCCCGGCGGCCCGGTGACGATCGGAGTTCGGCGAAATACGCGACCGGTTTGGAACTCGGGCCGTAGATTTCGGGTGCGTCTGCTTGAGACACCAAAGAGCGTTCCCCGCTCGGGGGACTTCCTGCGCGCCGAGGAGTGTTGCCGTCCCGCCAGCCGTCAAGCTGACCCCTTCACCTAGTGAAATTGAGGGGCGCGGGTATGAGTGCGAAGAGATGGGCGACGCTTGCGGTAACCAGTGCGGCGGCGGCTGGCCTGGTGGTGTTAACGCCGGCAGCGCCAGCATCAGCTGCGGTTCGACGGTGTGGTTACATCAGTTGCACTTGGTACTTCAACAAAGCGGAGACTCAGGATTTGGGCAACGGCGGCTCGGTTCCAGTGGCGCTGCTGGGTGGCCCGGTTGGGATCGCTGTGGCAGCAATTGGGAACGCGACGATTCAGATTGCCTCGAACCACGGCCTATGCCTGAAGGTCCAGGTTTCATTGCCTGCCAAAACGACGTGGGGCTGGTCCCCATGTTGAGGTGGTTAGCTTCGACACAGTTTGGGACTGGATGTCTTGATTGCTGTGTCTGATCACAGTTCAAGGCATAGGGCGTTTCATAAGTAGCTGTCAGTCGGGTGCGGTCACGGCGTGGCGGTGATCGATATACGACGAGGTCTCCGGTACTCGGTTCAACGACCAAGAATTACGGCTCCTACCCGCATCAGGTAGGGGCCGTGGAGTGTTGATCCCATGAAGGACCAGCGAATCACGGCGACGTAGACGGCGAACGACACTGGCGGGGGAGAGGGAGTACCGGGAAGGAGCCGGCCACCCCTAGTTTCATACCTTCGCGGTGCGTACCTTGCCGGCTCGGTGTAGCAGGAAGCCGGTGATTACGCCGGCGGTGGTGAGGCCGGCGACCAGCCAGACGGTCAGCATCGGCGAGAAGTTGAGCAGGCAGATCAGCAGGACCAGTGGCGCCCCGCTGCCTGGCCAGAGCAGGGCGCCGCGGAGCCTGCCGGGGAGGTGAGCTTGCATCGCGGTGGCGCTGAACAGGTAGGCGGCGACGGCCGTGCCCCGAACCTACCGGGTGGCCGCCGGTAGGTGACCGTTTGCCTCGGACGCCACGGTCTGCCCTAGGCCGACCGCGACCGCCGCTAACGACAACGCCAGCGCAGATGGATGTAGACGTAGAAGTCGTGCACACCGTGTTTGGTCGGCTGGTCGTCTTCGATCACCAGGCGCCGTTTCGCGGAGCCTCCGGAGAGGTTGAAGTACGTCCACCACAACGCCGCCACGGTGACGAACGCGGCCGCGGTGGCAACCACCGCGCCACCCCGGAACGCGGCATCGTGCAGGGCGACAACGATCGCGGTTACCGATTCGCCGAGTACCAAGATGATGAACAGGCCGAATCGGTCCGGTAGGTGTTCCAGGTGCAGCGGCACAACATCACCGAGCCAGGCAGCTGCGGCGGGCCACGCCAGATCGATGAGTACACCGGCGCCCCAGCACCAGAAACGCGCCGGCGGAGTCACCGCCAGCGAACCCAGCCAGATCGCGGCTCCCAGCGTGTGCCCGGCCAGGTACAGCCCGGTGGTGGTCCGGGCCTTCGGCACGTGCCGCCACGCCCGCAGATAGCCCGCCACGAGCGCTAGCCGTATGAGGACGTACCCATATACGAACCACGACCCGGTGGTGTTCGCCGCCTTGTCGACGGCGGCCACCATCACCACCACGCCAGCCATCGCGGTCAACATGATCAGGCGGAACACCGCGTCGTCGGTGTCGAACCGGTTCGCGTACAGCGTCGTCGTCGCCCACGCCCACCAACCCGCCGACAACAGCGCCGCGAACGCCAACGTCGTCGCCCATGACTCATGCCCGGCCAGGACATTGGCGCACCGGGAGATGAACAGCACGAACGCCAGGTCGAAGAACAGCTCCAGCCGGGTCGCCGACCGGTTCGCGTTCTGGTTCAAACCCGGCGGTCGGACCGCGTCGACCTGCTCGGCTTCCTGCTCGTCAAGACGCTGAAGATCCGTAGTCACCCCCCATCTGCACCTCGACGGCGACGCCGTCGCCGTTCGAGCCAGCCCAGCGGTGCACGAGCGGCTCATCCATTACTCGGGTCTGCCGGAGAATATGACGCTTTCAGCGCCGGTAACGGCGGCAGCGACGTCCAGCGTGACGACGCCAATGATTCGGCCTTCGTCTCAGAGGGCGAACCCGAGGCCGCCAGGAAGTTTCTAGCTCCAGTACTGCTGCCTTGGGGTGCCCCGGTTAGCTGACCAGCGCCGCGAGCTAACCGACCTGGTCCCGGATGTGCTGCCGGATGAGCGCCTGGCCACCGTGGCCGCGACCGGCGTCACAGCTGAGCCGGCGCCCCTGGCACCGTGCGGCTGGTAAAACGTTTTTCCCGACACCTCACCTACCCCGGGCCGAAGTCGGGAACTCTGGCGGTTAGGGTCGGCCCGCTGTCTGAACGATCGTTCAGGGCGCCTGAACAGATGATGATTCAACCGATCAATCCGGATAAGTTTCGCATCCTGA
>CAXSDA010000083.1:0-9750 GCA_964236515.1 uncultured Actinoplanes sp. | reverse complement strand
GTGTCCGGCTTGATGGGGTTGGTGTAGACGCGCCCTTGCTGACGGCAGCAGGACGGGCATGGCCGGTTCAGAAGATCATCGAGGTTCTCGAGGCCTTGTTGATCTGTCCGAAGTGAGCCATGCCCGCGTCACCATCATCGCTGACCTCTGCCCTGTCGTGTCCACCGGCGGGTGTCACCGTGCCCGACACCGGCGGATTACCTACGGCGCTGGCACATCTACCGGATCCACGCGCTCGTCGTGGTGTGCGGCATCGCCTGCCGATCGTGGTGAGTGCAGCGGTGTGCGCTGTCGTGGCCGGCTACCGCTCCTACACCGCGATCGCCGAGTGGATCGATGACGTCCCGGCCGCGACCGTGATCGCCCTGGGTATCGACCCTGACCGGCGGCCGCCCGAGGCGATGATCCGCCGGCTGCTGCAGGCTCTGGACCCTGACCTGCTCACCGCGGCGATCGGCACCTGGCTCACCGGCCGGGCCACGACCGGGCAACCCGTTTCGAGAACAGCGATCGCGGTCGACGGCAAGACCTTGCGTGGCTCACGCACCACCGACACGACCGCCCGCCACGTCCTGGCCGCCTGCGACCAGGACACCAGCGTCGTGCTCGCGAGTACCGACGTTGACGGCAAAACCAACGAGATCACCCGCTTTAAGCCTTTGCTCGACCAGCTCGGCGACCTACGCAACACCGTGATCACCGTCGACGCGTTGCACTGTCAGCGTGATCACGTCACCTATCTCGCTGAACGCGGCGCCGCCTGGATCCTGACCGTCGAAGGCAACCAGCCCACCCTGCACCGGCAACTCGCCGGGCTGCCCTGGCGCGCCGTCCCGGAGGCCACCCGCGACACCGGTCGCGGACACGGACGCCGCGAGATCCGCACCCTGAAACTCCTGACCGTCTCCACCGGCATCGACTCCCCCCACGCCGCCCAAGCCATCCAGATCCGTCGCCGACGACACCGCTTGGACACCCGAAACGCTTCACCACCGAGACCGTCTACGCGATCACCAACCTGCGCGTGCACCAAGCCCGACCAGCGCAACTCGCCGCCTGGATCCGTCGCCACTGGCACATCGAGAACCGAGTCCACTGGGTCCGCGACGTCACCTACAACGAAGACCGCTCCCAGATCCGCACCGGCACCGGACCACAGGTCATGGCCGCCTTACGCAACGCCGCCATCGGCGCGATCCGCAGCACCGGCGCTACCAACATCGCCGCCGCCAACCGCCACCACGCCCGCGACAGCACCCGCCCGCTGGCCCCACTCGGCATCACCTGAACGCCTTTGCCGGGCCCTGGGCCAGCACCACCCCCGACATTGCCGTGCTCCACGAGCAAGAGCGACCTATAGCCCTCTCAGGGCCCCGCCGCCCTCGGTCCGCGAACCGGCCACTGTTTGTGATACGTGTCATAGCCGCTTCAACTTCGCCGCGCCGGTCCGATAACAGGCCCAGAAGCATCTGGAAGGAGAAAATTGATGCGCAAACTGATGACCCGGGCCGTGGCGGTGTCCGCCGCCGTGGGACTCGTTACGGTAGGGCAGGTTGTCCCGGCGGCCGCCGCCACAGCCGACTACATGTTTGCCTCGACAGCCACCCCGCTCGCCGCGGTTGCTCGAAGCATCCGGGCCGACTCGGCGTACGCCGCCGGCATCACCGGCAAGGGAGTAGGAGTGGCGCTCATTGACACTGGAGTGGCGCCCGTCCTGGGTCTGATCAGTGGCAACGTTGCCAACGGCCCGGACCTTTCTCTCGAGTCGCAAGTACCGTCGCTGGTGCATATCGATGGCTACGGACACGGTACGCACATGGCGGGTATCATCGCCGGTCGGGACAACGCTGTAGGAACCGGGTTCCGCGGCATCGCCCCCGACGTGAAGCTCACCTCCATCAAGGTGGCAATGTCCAATGGCGCGGTCGATGTCACGCAGGTTGTCGCCGGGATCGATTGGGTCGTCCAGCACCGCAAGGACGATCCGACCAACCCCATCCGGGTCATCAACTTGAGCTACGGCACCGACGCCGTCGCCAATCCAACCGTCAACCCGCTAGCCATTGCGCTAGACAACGCCGCAAAGGCCGGCATCGTGGTCGTCGTCGCGGCCGGAAACACCGGCAAGGACATCACCGTACCGGCCACGGCTGTCAGCCCTATCGTCGTCGGGTCTGTCGACCCGAACGGCACGACCAACCCGACCGACGACACCGTGTCGTCGTTCTCGTCGACTGGCGGGCGGGCGCTTATCCCCGTTGATGTGCTGGCACCGGGCCGTTCCGTCGAATCCCTCCGTGACCCCGGCTCGTACGCTGACACCCTCAACCCCTCGGCCCGGGTGGACATTCGTTACTTCAAAGGCAGCGGCACATCGCAGGCAGCCGCCGTGGTTTCCGGCGCGATCGCGCTGTACCTCCAGAAGTATCCAACCGCGCCACCGAACCAAGTGCGGGCGGCGGTGCGGGCGGGATCGTCCGGCGTAACTGGGCAGACCGCCGCGCCGGAGATTAACGTCGGCGCCATGCTCGGCAGTACCTCGTCGACGACCGTCAGCCAAACCAGCAGCGGCATGCCGACCTTCCAGTCCGTCCGCGGCAGCAGCCTGGTCTACTTCGGCGACAACACGGCGCTGACCGGAGAGCGAGACATCTTCGGGCCCGTCTCGGCAACCGACTGGGCCAAGGCCAGCGCGGCAGGTACCTCCTGGAACGGCGGTGCCTGGATGGGACATGTGTACACCGGTACCAAATGGACCACCACGGCCAACGGGCAGGCGAACTGGGGCGGCACCCCATGGTCCGGTCGGGCCTGGTCCGGTCGAGCCTGGTCGGACATCGCCTGGTCCGGCCGGGCCTGGTCCGGTAGCACCTGGTCCGGCGCTAATTTCACGGGGGCCACCTCGTGGACCGGCGTCAGTTGGTCCGGCAGCGCCTGGTCCTGACCAGCCTCTCTGGCTTCCAGCAACTTCGAGCCAAGCGATCGATCAACCGGAGCCCGGCCGCGGTGGTCCTGGCGAACGCCAGGCTATCGTGGCCGTCAACCCGCAGCAGTTCTGCGGCCGGGTCGAGGCCCGGTGCGGTCAACGGTCCGGTGGAGGATTACACAGCCCGTTTTGACGAGTTGTTCTGCCGGCTGGCGCAGTGGCGTGAGGGGCGCAGTCGCGCAGCGAGCTTATCTCGGCGGCGCTGCAGGCCCTCTTCCTTAAGGGCCGAACATAGCTACCAGCAAAAACAACTGAAGGCATGATCGTCGATGCCCTCCCACCAGCCGGCGTATTGTTAACAAGGCACCGCGGCCCGTTGCTTTCGTATCAGACCGCCGGGAGGCTGTCAACAACGATCATGATGCCTACAGTTGTTTTGGTCTGCAAACTGCGGACAGACCATGTCGGAGGGTCAAAACTCTAACTGGGCGCTTGGTCTAGGTAGGAGCTGACTTAAAGCTCCTATCACGATCTCTGGTCGGGCTAGTTGATCAAGCGTCGCCAGCAGATCAAGATGCAGCCGAGGCTGACTAGGGCGTCGTGGATGTCGAGGCGGCGTTCCCAGCGGATCGCGAGGCGCCGGAACTGATGCAGCAGGGCGAAGGTCTGCTCGACGACGTAGCGCAGCTTGCCCAAGCCTTTGATCCCCGGTGTCTTCGGCTTCGGGATGATCGGTTCGGTGCCGCGTTCGTGGCAGGCCTGGCGGAAGGCTTTGCTGCTGTAGGCCTTGTCGGCCAGCAAAGCGGCGAACCGGCGTCGTGGCTGCCCGGGCCGGCCGGCGATCGGCGGGAAACCATCGAGCAGGATGAGGGCACGGTTGATGTCTGGCACATTCGCACCGCTGGTCAGCACGTAGATCGGGGTGCCGTTACCGTCGCAGATCTGATGGTGTTTGCTGCCGGGCTTGCCGCGGTTAACCGGCGACGGACCTGTCCCGGGACCCCCTTTTTAGCGTCGATGTGACTACCGTCCATCGCCGCCCGGGACCAGTCGAGCCGGTTCGCCGCATTCAATCTGGCGAGCAGTATCTGATGCACCCGGTCGAACACCCCGGCATCCGACCAGCGCCGCAACCGCCGCCAGCAGGTCATCCCGGAGCCGAACCCGGGTTCCTGCGGCAGGTCTTCCCACCCGATCCCGGTATGCAACACGAACAGAATGCCTTGCAGACACTGCCGATCCGGGACCGGGCGCGGCCCGGGAGCTTTGGCCGGCCACGGCGGCAGGACCGGCTCGATCAGCTCCCACAACTCGTCGTCGACGATCCAACCCTTGCTCATACCGGTACGAACGAGACTGATCTTCACCACGTCACGCTGATCCACGTCGATTCAGCAGATCTTGATAGGAGGTCTTAAGGACGCGGCGTTGACATCTGCCGGGTTCGTGAGAATGTTCGAGTCAGAGCGGAAACATCGTCGAGGCTTGTGACATGTTCAAGTGTGAGAGATAACCGAGACACTTTTGACGGGAAGCGGTACGAGGAGGTGTACGAAGGTACGTATACCGACTTGGTGCGGTTTGTAGTTAGGCGCGGCTATCCATCGGACCGGGCCGAAGACGTGGTGTCTGAAGCTTTCATGGTGGCGTGGAAGCGCCTGAAGGATTTACCCCACGATCTCGGTGAGTGCCGTGCCTGGCTGTTTGGCATCACCCGGCGGCTGATGCTAGCCGAGCAGCGAGCCGACTCCCGCGGTCGGCAATTGTCGATCCGCATCGCCGGACAGCTCACCGTCGATGAGCGCACGCTCACCCACGACGATCTCATCGCTACCGCGGTAGATCTGACCCATGCCTGGAAGAGGCTCACCGCGGTGCATCAGGAGGCTCTAAGTCTGTCGGTCTGGGAAGGGCTGACTGGCGCTCAGGCCGCCCAAGTTCTGGGAATCTCCCCGGTGGCCTTCCGGATCCGGCTGAGTCGCGCCCGGCGGCTGCTGAAACACCACCTCAAAACGCCTTCCGCCGTTGTGACAGCCGATGACCTCCGAACGCCTACCAGCGACGAGAAGGATATGTCTAATGAACATTGATGACCAGCTCAGGCACTACGACCCGGCTCGTTACATTCCCGAGGGCCTTGGCCAAACACCGCGCGCGATCGCCCTGCTGGACCGAATCACCACAGACGGACCCGCAGTCGAGGGCTCTGCGGTGTCCTTGCGTTCAGTGCGTCGCAAGCGCGTCGCTCGGTACTCTCTGGCCGCTGTCGTGGCTTCAGCAGGTGTCGTGTTCGCACCGGTCCTGGCTACCGGTGATGCGGCTATCGCGAATTGGGATGCCACACCGCGCCCGGTGACGGGACAGGAAGCGGCACGGGACGCGCAATCTTGTGCAGCATTCACTAAAGTCTCTCTTGAGAGAACTCCCGGTGGCTATAAAACGAAAATCGTCGAGGCGCGCGGAACGTGGACGATGGCTTACCTGGCATCCGCTGATAGTGAGGCACAGTGTCTACTAACCAGTGAATTGACACCTGCCAAGTCCAATTTTCAGGTCGGTAACTTCGCGCAATCCGGCCCGCTCACCGCAACTCCGGCTGCCGACGCCCTGGCCACCACCGGAGTGGTGTACAGAACCGCACCCGACACAGCCACTCAGTACATGGTCGCGGGCAAGGTGGGCTCGCAGGTCACCGGCGTTGTCTTCGAAGCGCAGGGCGCGCTGGTGCAGGCCACGGTCAAGGACGGGGTTTTCACGGCGTGGTGGCCGCAACGCAAACCGTCCACAATCTTTGGACGGGCGCTGGAACATCTCGGTTATAACGGTTCAACCAATCCCGAGGTGCAAATCACTCTCAACAACGGCGCCCTCATCACCAAGCATGTCAAGGACTACGACATCATCCGCTGAGCACCCGTGCTGTTGAGCGACGCTGTAGATGACGATGACGGCGTCGTCGAGCGTGACGATGTGGTTTGGGTGTGAAGAAACCCCGCCGGCGTAGCCGGCGGGGTTTGGTGTTCCTGATGTCGGTGTGGTGGTTTTCCGACCGGTTCTTCAAAGGTGACTGATCAGGTGGTCGTCGGCGGGTTGGCTTGACCTGCAGGCCGAGAGTTGGATCATGGTCGGGTGCCCGGAACGCCGTCCATCGTGGAGCTGCTGGAGCGGCTTGCTCGCTTAGAAGCCCGGATCGATGGTCTTGAGCGTGAGAATGCCGGGTTGCGGCAGGAGAACGCGGTGTTGCGGGCGGAGAACGCGGATCTGCGTGCTCGGCTCGGGCAGGACTCGTCGAACTCCTCGAAACCGCCGTCGACTGACGGTCTGGGTAAACCCGCGCCGAAGTCGTTGCGGGGGCGTTCGGGCCGGCGCCCGGGTGGGCAGCCAGGTCATGAGGGCCGGACCCTGCGGCAGGTGGCCGATCCGCACGAGCGGATCGTGCACGAACCGGCTGGTTGCGGCGGCTGTGGTGACGACCTTGATGGTGCGGTGCAGTCGGGTGTGGCGGTGCGGCAGGTGTTCGACCTGCCCGATATCGCGGGTGCGGGTGACGGAGCATCGGATCGTGTCGCGGCGCTGCCGGTGCGGTCAGGTGAATACCGGCCAGGCCCTGGACGGCGTGGATGCCCCGGTGCAGTACGGGCCACGCGCGAGCGCCGCCGCGGTGTATTTGCAGCAGGCGCTGTTCGGGGCTCAGGCCCGGACCGCGCGGGCGATGACGGATATGTTCGGGGTGGCGATGTCCGCCGTGCGGTCGCCGCCGCTCATACCCGCGCCGGTGACGTGCTCGCCGATTCCGAGTTCGTCGACCAGGTCCGTGACGTGCTGACCGGCGCGGATGTGGTGCATGTCGATGAGTCCGGGCTGCGGGTCGCCGGGAGGCTGCACTGGGTTCATGTGGCCACGACCGGGATGTACACGCTGATCTGGGTGCACCCGAAACGGGGCAGGGCCGGGATCGACGCGGGTCAAGTGGTGGCCTCGATGACCGGTATCGCCGTCCACGACGCGTGGGCCCCGTATGACACCTACTCACCGGGCGCGCATCAGTTGTGCTGCGCGCATCTGTTGCGAGAGTTGACCGCCGCCGCCGAACTGGCACTTGAGGCGGTCTGGCCCGGTCAGGCAGCCGATGCGTTGCTGGCTCTCAAAACCGCCGCCGACTATGCTCGCGCCGATTCGGCGTCCGTCATCGATCCCGATGTGCTGGCCAAGCAGACCGGCCTGTTCCGCCAGGCCGCGCTCGTCGCGATCAAGGACCTGCAGCACGAGAAGTCGAAGTCCGGCCGGAAACTCGCCGCGCTGGCCCGCCGGATGCGTGACCGCATCGATGACTACCTGCGCTTTACCGTCGATCTGCGGTCCCCGTTCGACAACAACCGCGCCGAGCAGCAAATCCGCATGGTGAAAATCCGGCAGAAAGTATCCGGGTGCTTACGCACCCTCGACGGATTCGCCCAGCTCTGCCACCTCCTCCGGTATGAGAGCGGAGTAGACGGTGCTCACTGCGCTCTGTTCGACGGAGTCGAGTTCGAAGTCGGCGATGCGCTGCCAGGCAGCTTGCTCGGCGTCATAAGTTTCGACGTCCGCCCACCGGGTTTCAGCCGAGTTGACGGCACGGTTTGCACACGGTGGCCGTCGTCGGGGAACTCCACCTCGACGCTCGCTGTGGTCTTCTTCGGTGTGACGGCTTTGATGCGGACGCGTTCCGAAGGTGCCGTATCTCGAAGCCGGTACGCCCATTCGTCGCCGACGACGTACTGCGCTGCATCGAACGCCACCTGAACCGCCCTTCGGATGCCGACGCTGCCGGGAGGCCGTGTGACCCCGGTATGCAGGACCACTCTGACATCGACCGAGGGACTACGCCTACCGGATGATGAGGGTCTATGCCGGGGAGGGAGGTGATCGGTATAACTGGCCGATGGTCGACATCGCCGCGCCGCTGAAGCCTTACCAAGTCGAGGTGCTGCGGTGGGTAGAGGCTGGATGCCATGACGCGGGTATGCCGGGCGACGGCGCGAAACAAACCGCGAGGGCGTTGCAGGGCCGCCGCCTGGTCACCGTGTCACGTCGGAACGGTCGGTGGTCCGCTGCGTTGACCGAGCGCGGCCGCTACTACCTCGACAACGGCCGGTACCCAGAGTTGACCGGCACGACGAGCCGGGACCTTGCGGAGAGTTCGTCCACGCCGGTGGCCTCGGGCGGAAAGGGCCAGCAGCCGACGGCGCAACCCGCGGTGATCCAGGAAGCGACCGCGCTGATCGAGCGGCTCCAAACCAGCGGCGGCACCGTGGTCGTGTCGGATCCGGACGCCGACACCCGGGCGACCTATCGGCGGGCCATCCACGCTGCCAAGCAGCACAGACTCGTGCCGGACGGCTACGACCTCCGCCACACCGGCCGTAACACCGGTGACCTCGTCGTTCGCCTGTATTCGGCGGCGCAGCCCTATGACACCGATTGGAATCGGCTACGCCTCGACCAGGGTGACAATCGCGCTACTGCGGCCGCCGACTACGGCGCCCTTGAACAGGACCCCACCGACCTGCGCGTGGCACCGGAATCGATCCCCAGGGTGCTTGCTGCGCTCCGGGCGATTAACGACGCCGGGGTCACCCGAAAATGCCGCGTCGGCATCAACGTCACCACGAAGAAGCCGAAACCGTACGTGAAGTTCGGCAGCGCGCGGCGGTCGCTCGAGTTCTTCGAGGAATATGAGCAGGTACCCCATGTACTCACCGCCGACGAACGGCGAACAAACGGCTCCGCCCCTGGGCACACGTCCCCGAGTTCGACAGCGTTTCCACCGGCCGGCTCCGGCTCGAAGTCAGCACGTCCCCATCCGGCCAGCGCCTCACCTGGCGTGACACCCCGACCAGGAGCCTGGAACAGCAGGCCAGTCGCATCATCGCCGACATCATCAAAGCCATCGAAGAGCAGGAACGGATCACGGCTGCCTTCCGGCAGCGAGAGAAGGAACGGCAGGCCGCAGCGAGACTCGCCGAACAGCAGGCTGCCGAGGAGCGCCGCCGCCGTGACGTCGAACGCGAGGCAAGGTGGAAGCACGCCATCGCGAAAGCCCGCCGCCGTGCCGTCGAGGAGCACCGCAGGACGCCATTCAACACCGCGATGGACCAGTGGCAGAAAGCCGCAAACATGCGGGCGTTTTGCGACGCCCTCGAGCAGGCCTCCGCTGGTGGGGCGGCGGGGGAAGGCGAGCTCACCACCTGGTTGGCCTGGGCACGCGCCCGCGCCGACAAAATCGACCCCACAGTCGGTACACCGGCATTCACCGATGCGGACTTCACCATCGAACCCAGCCCAGAAGATCTACGCCCCTACTTGAACGGATGGAGCCCGGACCGTCCAGCACGGGAATAGTTTCTGCGCTCCGTACAACTCCGGGTGTGGGGGATCGACGACCAACGCCTTCGAGCGCCTGCCTACCCAAGGGGGCGGAAGCGGTCCCGCACTGCGCCCAGCGTTTCTCCGGTAGCCTCCATCCGCCAAAACGTCCAGCCGTTCTCCGAGCTCGACTCCGCTGCTTCCATCGCCGCCTTGGAAGGCGCGATGTACTGATCTCCAGTGGCGATCCGGATCTTGCCGTTAGCGAGAAGCGTGGCGCGATACTGTTTGCCGCGGCGCCGGCCGAGCAGGGCCGAGTTGGGCAGTAGCAGGCCAGCCCGTACCAGTTCGAGCAAGGTGACGTCGCTGCGCCGGCGACTCCGCCTGGTCGGTTCCGGCGTACCATCGGCCGATTCTGCTTCTAAGTGAGTGTTTGAGATGGGGTTAGGGCCAGGTGAAGGTGCGGCGGGTTTGGCGGT
>CAXSDA010000082.1:0-10054 GCA_964236515.1 uncultured Actinoplanes sp. | reverse complement strand
ACAGAACGGCCCACCCCGGGTTGGGGTGGGCCGTTCTGCATACCCAAACCACCCCACCACACGGCCTCACCCCAAACCAGGGATGAGGCCATTCTGCATTTCCCGGGACCGCCGTGACCTACAGCTCGCCCCGAAGGCGGGGCGAAGCCATTCGAAGAGACTTGTGGCGCGCCTTCAGCTGGGCGTTCTGATTACTGCGTCAGTCAGTGGCGGGACTGGGCGGCGTCGCGGAGCCGCAGGAGAAGCTTGGCGGACTCCGGCTCGGCGCGGTTCGGGAACATTGCCACCGCCAGGGCTCCGTGGTCGGCCCAGCCGCAGACCGGGATGTTGCCGCCGTCCGTCTTGGTCGTTCCGCACTGCATGGTGCCGCCGAGCCTGCCGGCCGGGACGTCGTGCCGGTTCGTCACCGCGCCCTGGTCGTCGGAGATCAACCCGAACGCGGCGTCGAGATCCTTACCGGGGGACCAGATGACGCCCGTACCGCCGAAGAACAGCACGTCGTGGTCGGTGCCGTCGGTGTAGACCGCGCCCACCGGCTTGTTCAGGTCGATCTCCGCGGCGAGAGCGGTCCGCAGGTAGTCCGCGGTGTCCCTGCCGTCCTGAGTGTCGTCCAGGCGGAGACCACCCAATTGGGCGGGAGCGGTGAGAGTCGCGTTCTTCTGGGTCAGGACCTGCCAGGACCCGTAGCCGAGCACGGCCGCGCCTGCGAGCGCGACCACCAGCAGGCCCGTGAGTACGACACGGCGGATCGGTGATCGCCGCGCGGGCGGTTCATCCGCGGCAGTCGATGATTCGGTCAGTGAGAAGGGCTCGGACGACAGCTCGATCGGCTGTCCGGCGTCGATGAGACCGGCGGCGACATCACCCTCGAGCCTGCCGGCGAAACCCTGCGGCCCGTCGGCGAGGCCCCGGGGCCCGTCGGCGAAATCGGGCGGTGACGATGGTCCGCGGTCCGGCATCGGGCGAGCCTAGCAACCGGCCCTGGACCGCTCCGTCACAGGCGAACCAGGTCCTGGCACGGGCGCCGGCGCAGGCCAACGGCATCGAGCCCGGTGGTTTTCTGCCACCGCGGCGCCGGCTCGGACGGGCCGGCGCCCTGGCAGCGCGGCCGGACGACAAGGGGCTGAGTACGGCACCGGACAGGCGGTGCGGGCGACGGCTGGTCAGTACGCGTCCGTAGACTTGGTGGGTGACCGATGCAACTGACGCCCGTACCCCCGACAGCCGGCCCGCCGGTGCCCTTTCCGCCCAGTACCAGCCGGGCGAGGTAGAGCAGCGGCGGTACGAGCGGTGGGTATCGGCCGGCTACTTCACGGCGGACCCGAAAAGTGACAAGCCGCCGTTCTCGATCGTGATCCCGCCGCCCAACGTGACCGGGTCACTGCACGTCGGTCACGCGCTGGACCACACCATCCAGGACACCCTGTCCCGCCTCAAGCGCATGCAGGGGTACGAGGTCCTCTGGCTACCCGGCATGGACCACGCCGGCATCGCCACCCAGAACGTGGTCGAGCGCCAGCTCGCGGGCGAGGGCAAGTCGCGGCACGATCTCGGCCGGGAGGCGTTCGTCGACCGGGTCTGGCAGTGGAAGGCCGAGTCGGGCGGCGCGATCCTGGGTCAGATGCGCCGGCTCGGCGACTCCGTGGACTGGTCCCGTGAGCGGTTCACCATGGACGACGGGCTGTCCCGCGCGGTGCAGACGATCTTCAAGCGGTTGTACGACGACGAGCTGATCTACCGCGCGAACCGGATCATCAACTGGTGCCCGCGCTGCCTCACCGCGCTCAGCGACATCGAGGTCGAGCATACCGACGACGAGGGCGAGCTGATCAGCATCCGCTACGGCGACGGGGACGCCGCCATCGTGGTGGCGACCACCCGGGCCGAGACGATGCTGGGCGACACCGCGGTCGCCGTGCACCCGGACGACGAGCGATACCGGCACCTGGTCGGCACCGAGATCGCGCTGCCACTGACCGGCCGCCGCATCCCGATCGTGGCCGACGAGCACGTCGACCCCGCCTTCGGTACGGGCGCGGTCAAGGTGACCCCGGCGCACGACCCGAACGACTTCGAGATCGGCCGGCGGCACGACCTGCCCAGCCTGACCATGATGGACGAACGCGGCGTGGTCACCGTGCCCGGCCCGTTCGAGGGGCTGGACCGGTACGAGGCCCGCCCGGCGGTCGTCGACGCCTTGCGCGAGCAGGGCCGGATCGTCGCCGAGAAGCGCCCGTACATGCACTCGGTCGGCCACTGCTCGCGCTGCGGGACCACCGTCGAACCCCGGCTGTCGCTGCAGTGGTTCGTCAGCACCGGGCCGCTGGCCAAGGCGGCCGGGGACGCGGTGCGCGACGGCCGGGTCGCGATCGAGCCGGGCGAGCTGGCCAAGCGGTACTTCGCCTGGGTCGACAACATGCACGACTGGTGCATCTCGCGGCAGCTGTGGTGGGGCCACCGGATCCCGGTCTGGTACGGCCCGGCGGGTGAGGTCGTGTGCGTCGGACCGGACGACGAGGCGCCCACCGGCGACGGCTGGCACCAGGACGAGGACGTCCTCGACACCTGGTTCTCGTCGGCGCTGTGGCCGTTCTCGACCATGGGATGGCCCGAGCGGACCGCCGAGCTGGAGAAGTTCTACCCGACGTCGGTGCTGGTCACGGGCTACGACATCCTGTTCTTCTGGGTCGCCCGGATGATGATGTTCGGGCTGTACGCGATGGACGGCGTCCAGCCCTTCGACGTGGTCGCCCTACACGGCATGGTCCGTGACGGGCACGGCAAAAAGATGTCGAAGTCGTACGGCAACGTCGTCGACCCGCTGGACTGGGTCGAGCGGTACGGCGCCGATGCCACCCGGTTCACCCTGGCCCGAGGCGCGAACCCGGGTTCGGACGTGCCGATCAGCGAGGAGTGGTGCCAGGGCTCGCGCAACTTCTGCAACAAGATCTGGAACGCGACCCGGTTCGCGCTGATGAACGGCGCGACCGTGACCGGCGAGCTGCCGGCGGAGTCCGAGCTCAACGCGGTCGACCGGTGGATCCTGTCCCGGCTGCAGCACGTGATCGCCGAGGTCGACGAGAGCTTCACCTCGTACGAGTTCGCCAAGGTCTGCGACGCCCTCTACCACTTCGCCTGGGACGACGTCTGCGACTGGTATCTCGAGCTGAGCAAGCCGGTGCTGGCCGCCGGCGGCGCGGAGGCGGACAAGAGCCGGCGGGTGCTCGGACATGTGCTCGACCAGCTGCTGCGTCTGGTGCACCCGGTGATCCCGTTCGTCACCGAGGAGCTGTGGACCGTGCTGACCGGGGCCGAGACGGTGACGCTGGCGGCGTGGCCGGTCCCGGAGCAGGGGCGGGTCGACGACGCGGCCGAGGAGGAACTGACCGCGCTGCAGAAGGTGGTCACCGAGGTCCGCCGGTTCCGCGCCGACCAGGGGTTGCGGCCGAGCCAGCGGGTCAACGCCGCACTCACCGGGCTGGGCAACGTCGGCATCGACACGCACGAGCCACTGATCCGGTCGCTGGCCCGGCTGGACGCGCCGGGCGCCGACTTCGCCACAACGGCCACCCTGACCGTCACCGGTGGCATCACTGTCGACCTGGACACCCGGGGCACCATCGACGTGGGTGCCGAGCGGGCCCGGCTGGAGAAGGACCGTACGGCCGCGGAGAAGGAAGCCGTGCAGACGCGCGCCAAGCTCGGCAACGACGCGTTCCTCGCCAAAGCGCCGGAGGCGGTGGTCACCAAGATCAAAGATCGGCTGGCCACGGCCGAAGCGGACCTGACGAGAATCAATGCGGCGCTCAGCGCGTTGCCCTCGGTGTGAGGGGGACTTCAGATGAGTGAGTACGACGACGTGAACACGGCGCTGCTGGCGCGCGGCTTCACCCGGATCGCCTTCGACCTGCAGAAGATCCGCGACCTGATGGACGTGCTGGGCAGTCCGCAGCGCGCCTATCCGGCCATTCACATCACCGGTACGAACGGCAAGACGAGTACGGCCCGGATGATCGACAGTCTTCTGCGGGCGCACGGGCTGCACACCGGCCGATACACGAGCCCGCACCTGGAGACCGTCCGGGAACGGATCAGCCTCGACGGGGAGCCGATCTCCGAGGAGAAGCTGGTCGAGGTCTACCGGGACGTCGCGCCGCTGGCCGAGCTGGTCGACGCGCGGGTGTTCGAGCCGCTGACCTACTTCGACATGACCACCGCGATGGCGTACGCCGCGTTCGCCGACGCACCGGTCGACGTGGCCGTGGTCGAGGTCGGCATGGGCGGCGAGGAGGACGCCACCAACGTCATCGACGCCACCGTGGCGGTGATCCTGCCGATCGGGCTGGACCACACCGAGTTCCTCGGCGACACGATCGAGGACATCGCCTGGGCCAAGGCCGGCATCATCCACAAGGGCGCCACCGTGATCACCGCGCTGCAGGCCGAGGAGGCGCTGCGGCCGCTGCTCGAGCGCAGCGCCGAGATGGACGCGACCGTGGCCCGGGAGGGAACGGAGTTCGGCGTGGTCGAGCGGCTGCAGGCGATCGGCGGGCAGCAGCTGACCCTGCAGGGCCTCGGCGGCATCTACGACGACATCTTCCTGCCGCTGTTCGGCGCCCACCAGGCCGAGAACGCCGCCGTCGCGCTGGCCGCGGTCGAGGCGTTCCTGGGCGCGGGCAAGGACCGGCAGCTGCAGAAGGAGCTCGTCCGGGAGGGGTTCGCCGGCGCCGACTCGCCCGGCCGGCTGGAACGGGTCCGTAGCGCGCCGGCCATCCTGCTCGACGGCGCGCACAACCCGCACGGGATGGCCGCGACCGTGAACGCGCTGGAGGAGGACTTCTCCTTCCGGCACCTGGTGGCGGTGGTGGCCGTTTTCGGCGACAAGGACGTCTCCGGCCTACTCGACCTGCTCGAGCCGGTGGCCGCCCGGATCGTGGTCACGCAGAACAGCTCGCCGCGGTCGATGCCGCTGGACGAGCTGGCCCAGCTGGCGACGGACATCTTCGGCGAGGACCGGGTGACGGTCGCGCCGAACATGCCGGACGCCATCGAGGAAGCGGTGGTGCTGGCCGAGGAGGACGCGAGCGGCGAACTCAGCGGCGTCGGCGTGCTGATCACCGGGTCGATCGTCACGGTGGCCGACGCCCGGAAGCTGCTCCGGAAGTGACGCCCCCGCCGCCCGAGGAAGGTCAGCCGCGCCGGTCCGGGCTGCGCAATCCGGAGGCGGCGGTCCGCGGGCTCGGCGCGGGCACGCTCACACTCGAGGCGATCGTGCTGCTGCTGGCGATCCAGCCGATCCGGATCTTCGGCGGCCACCTCAGCGGGTGGGGCGTCGGCGCCGTGATCGCGCTGGCCGTGCTCTGCCTGGTGGTCGCCGGCGGGTTACGGCAACCCCGGATCTGGCACGCCGGCAGCGTGCTCCAGGTGCTGCTCATCTTCTGCGGCCTGCTGCACTGGTCGCTGGCCGCGCTCGGGCTGATCTTCGGTGCGGCCTGGCTGTACGCGACGTACGTGCGCCACACCATCCTCGGTCGGTAGCCGGCCCCCGGACCGGTCGTCAGCCGGCCCCGGTCGTCAGCCGGCCCGGCTCGTCGACCGCCACTGGGTGATGGCGATGTTGTGGCCGTCCGGGTCGTGGAACGTGGCCGACCACAGTTCCAGCCGCTCGCCGTGGTTGACCACCTGCGGCGGGTGCTCGAACGTCACGCCCTTGGCGACCAGTTCCCGGTACGTCGCCTCGATGTCGCCGACCTCCAGGTTGAGGTACACCAGGCGGCCGGCCGAGGACAGGCTTCCGACCGTACGCAGGACCAGCCGCGTGTCGCCGGACGCCAGGACCGCGTTGCCCTCGCCCTTGTCGATCTCATAGAAGCCGAGCGTGTCCCGGTAGAACGCGACGGCCCGAGGCAGGTCGGTGACCAGCACGGTCAGGCCGACCCCGTGGATGGCGCCGGCCGGTCCCGGGCGGGCGCTGGGGTAGCCGGTGATCACCTCGTCGGCCCGGTCGTCCGGCTCGTAACCGCCGCCCTCGAGGTCGGCCCACGGGCCGGCACCGCCGCTGCCGGCGGCCGCCGCCATGGGAACGTCCGGGCCGCTGATCACCGGGGCGTCGTCGGCGTGGTCCGTCGATTGCGCCGGGATGGTCGGGGCCGGGCGGGACGAACTTGAGCCGGACGAGTTCGGGTTGGCCGGGGTGGGGTTGGACGAGTGCGACATGGTCACGGTGGGGGCGGCGTCGGTTTCGGCGGCCGGCTTCTCCCGCGGCGGAGGCACGAAGCGCGGCACGTCGGCCGGCGGCGGGGTGACGGTGTTCGGGGCCGGCGGATGGGGATCCAGCGGGACGTCGATGTCATCGTCCACGGGCGTCGAGGCGGAGGCCGCGGCGGGGGAGTCGGCCGGGGGCTCGGCCCAGGCGGAAGCCGCGGTGGCTCCACTGCGAACGGAGGCCGCGGTGGCCTGGCCAGGAGCGGAGGCCGCGGTGGCCTGGCCAGGAGCGGAGGCCGCGGTGGCCTGGCCAGGAGCGGAGGCCGCGGTGGCGCCGGTCGCCGAAAGCTCGGCAGCGTCAGCGGCATCTCCGGCGTCAGCGGCCTCCGGCTCAGCCTCTGCACCGGATGCGGTCGCCGGAGGGGGTGGCGGCGAGGACTGGGCCGGCGAGTGCGGTGAGGACGCGGAGGTGGAGGGCACCGAGGAGTCGGAGGCCCCGGACGCGGAAGGCGCGAAGGACGACGAAGCGGAGGGGGCGTAAGTCGCCGCTGTGTCGTCGTCGGGGATGGTCTCGGGCTCGACCGTTGCCGTGGCGGCTCCGGAGCGGGGCCGGGGGCTGGGGCGCGAGCCGCGCCGGGGCAGCGGCGCCGCCGGCTCGCCCGGCCCGACCACCTCGCCGTCGATCGTGCGGGGACCGTCCGCCGCGTCGCCCGCAGGTGGTGGTGGCGGTGAGGTCGGTGACGCGTCCTCGGGGGTCCACTGCGCTCCGCCCGCCCACGGCGGCGGGGGCAACGGGCCGAGCAGGTCGTCGTCGTACTCGTCGAGCGGGTCCTCGGTCGCCGGAAGGTCCGAGTACGACTGCCCGGGCGGCGGCGGGTCGGCGATGTCGGGGGCGTTGGGCCAGTCGATCCGGACCCGGCGCATGTCCTCGACGTCGACCATCACCGGCAGCGTCTCGCCCAGCCGGGGCCACTTGCTCACCGGCACCCGCGGGTCACGCACCAGTACCTCGGTGATCGGCAACCCGGGGGCCACCACCACGATCTGGAGCTCGGCCCGCCCGTACGCGGTCGAGGCCGGGGGGTCGGAGACGGCCTTGACCTGCGCCGTGCCGGCGACCCAGGCACGGGAGCTGCGCCGGACCACGTTGACCACGCCGAGCGCAATGGCCAGGGCCAGCACGGCCAGCCCCAGGACCACGACGGCCCAGCTGCTCATGCCCAGACCGAAAACCACCACGAAGACCGCGACCGTGCCGATGATCGCGGCCACCAGCCGGCGGGCCGGTGCGATGGGCTGGTTCGCCAATGTGGACCTCCCACTTCGTTACCGACAGGCTAGGCTGCGCCGACCACGGAGCGGAAGGGCGGTATGCGACCGTTGGCGCCCGGCCCGCGCGCGGGTACCGATAGGCTGACCTTCCGCGTGTCGTACCCGGTCATCTGGAGGATCTCCGTGTCCAGCCCCAGCGAGCGTTCGCTCGTGCTCATCAAGCCCGACGCGATCCGTCGCGGTCTGCTCGGGGACATCCTGGCCCGGTTCGAGCACAAGGGCCTGATGGTCGACGCGCTGGTGCTGCGCACGATGGACGCCGCGCTGGCCGACCAGCACTACGCCGAGCACGTGGACAAGGCCTTCTACCCGCCGTTGAAGGAGTTCATGACCAGCGGGCCGCTGGCCGCGCTGGTGCTCTCCGGCGACGAGGCGATCGAGGTCATCCGCACGATGATCGGGTCCACCGACGGGCGCAAGGCGGCGGCCGGCACGATCCGCGGCGACTACGCGCTGTCGAACCGGGAGAACCTGGTGCACGCGTCGGACTCCCCGGAGAGCGCCAAGCGGGAGCTCGCCCTCTGGTTCCCCGACCTCGGTTAGAGCCGCCGTCCGGACGGCGGGTCAGCTCAGGGGCCGGTTCCGCAGCATCGTTCCGACCACCACGGCCATCGCCGCGATGAGCACCGCCGCGGTGATCGCGCCGGCGTGCACCCCCGCGACGAACGGTGCCCGGGCCAGCGCGATCGTGGCCCGGTCGCCCGCCGCCACCGCGCCCGCGAACGACTCGTGCACCGGATCGGGGCCGGGCAGTGCCGCGACGCCGTGCCGGTAGATCGCCGCCGCCAGCGCCCCGAGCAGGGCGAGGCCGAGCGCGCCGCCGAGCTCGTTCGACGCCTCGGAGGCACCGGCGGCCGAGCCCGCGCTCTCCGCCGGGGCCGCGCCGATCACGTACTGGCTCAGCAGGCCCGTGCCCGGCGCGATGCCGGCCTGAGTCACGATCGAGGTCAGCACGACCAGCCACAGGTCGCCCGAGCCGCGCAGGCCGGCCAGCAGCAGGACACCGACGGCGGTGACCCCCATCCCGTACGCGATGAGCAGTCCAGGGCGGATGACCTGAACCAGCTTCGGGGTCAGGTTCGAGACGATGATCATGCCGATGCTGCCGGGGAGGCTCCACAACGCGGCGGCGACCGGCGTCAGCCCGAGGGCCAGCTGCAGGTACTGCGTCGTGAACAGGAACGATCCGAACATCACGAAGGCGCAGACCACGTTGGCCCCGACGCCCGTGCTGAACGCGCGGTTGCGGAACATGCGGAGGTCGAGCACCGGGTGGGCCAGCCCGCGCTGGCGCCGGACGAACGCCACCAGCAGCGCCAGACCGGCGACCACCGCCAGGACGGCCCACACGTCCACGCCCTCGACGGCGGCGTGCTTCACGCCGTAGATGAACGACAGGATCCCGGCCAGGCACAGCCCGACGCTGAGCACGTCGAAGCGGCCGCCGGTCGCCTCGCGACGGACCTCGGGCAGCACCCGCAGGCCGGCGACCAGCAACACCGCCATGATCGGCACGTTGAGCAGGAACACCCCGCGCCAGCCGGCCCACTCGATGACGAAGCCGCCGATCACCGGGCCGAGCGAGCCGCCCGCGGCGAAGCCGCTCATCAAGAAGGCCATCGCCCGGGTCCGGTCGTGGTCGCGCGGGAACAGCTCGAAGACCAGGGCCATGACCGACGGCACGAGGGTCGCCCCGGCGAAGCCCTGCAGCGCCCGGGCGCCGATCAGACTGGCCGCGTTCTGCGCCGCGCCGGCCAGCGCGGAGGCGACCGCGAACAGGGCGCCGCCGGTCAGCAGGACGCGGCGCCGGCCGTACCGGTCGCCCAACGAACCCGCCGTGATCAGCGCCGCCGACACGACGAAACCGTAGACGTCGGTGATCCAGAGCAGCTGGGTGGTGCTCGGCGCCAGGTCCTTGGTGATCGCCGGGACGGCCAGGAACAGCACCGTGAGGTCCATGACCACGACGACGCACGGCAGCATCAGCACGGCGAGTGCCAGCCAGGCGCGGCGATCGGGTCCGGCTACTTTCTCGTCCGGGGTCATCGCAGCATTGTCGTCGAGGGACCGGGTAATCCGGGTGAAGGAATCCGGAGCGGCCCGGTATCGTTATGTCTGCGCAGGCATTGAACCGGCCATCACCGGGGAGCCTCCGGAAGAACGGGCCCTACGGCCTCACTAGATCCGGGCGGAACATCGGACCGCGCCACGATCCGGCCAAGAGCGGACGCCGAGAGGCGTCAAGCGAGGTGGTACCGCGGGCTCCGGCTCGTCCTCGCAGTTGAAGGCGAACTGCGAGGAGACCGAGATGGGCTATCCCCAGCACACCGACGCCACGGGCGTTCCGGCGAGTCCGGACCTGCCCGCGGTCGAGCGGGCCGTGCTCGAGCACTGGACCGCGGACAAGACGTTCGAGGCCAGCGTCGACGCGCGCCCGGCCGGCGCCGACGGCAGCAACGAGTACGTCTTCTACGACGGCCCGCCGTTCGCCAACGGGCTGCCGCACTACGGCCACCTG
>CAXSDA010000081.1:0-11529 GCA_964236515.1 uncultured Actinoplanes sp. | reverse complement strand
GTGCTGCCCGTTCACCACCAGCGGGGCCGCTGTCGACAGTGGTTCCTGGTCCGCCACATGATTACAGAGTCGCCAAATCGGTCATAATTATCGAGGTGCGAACGCACGCTATTCGGCGAGAGCGTGCGGCGGGCCTGCGCCGGGCGGCGTCACAGCACGTGAGGGATCTCCGTCGGCCACCGCGCGTTTTCTGCGGAAGAGTGCGTTGCGGTCTTCAAGGTAAATCCGGAGGCGGAGGACTGGAGCTCTACTCGCCCTCAACGGTCATGCAAGGCGCGCTTCTGCGGCTTCGTTGTTATCGTCGGCGAAGCGGGACCCGCGGCGGCTTTACGGGATGAGCGAACTGGGCGGGGCAGGAATCAGCGTCATGTGCAGTGCTCCCACGGATCGGGATGAGCCGCACCGGCGGGGGGTCCCTCGCCTCGCTGAGCCGGGCGATGGCCAACGCCGTAGGGTCGGCGCGCGATCCATGGGGCTTCTGGCAGCTCGAGCGCACAGGTGACCGCCTCGACGTGCTCCGGCAGCGCTACCTCGACCATTTCGGGTCGTAGGGCCGGGTCCGGGTCGCTCACCGACCGGACGGAGCCTGAACTTTGCCGCAACGCCGCGAGCGATGTCACCGCCGGCCCCGCGGACCACCGCGTCCGCTTTGAGAGCGCAGATTCGTGCGTGTCTGCGAGTCCCAGACGGGGGCGTCGTGCTCTGCAAGAATGCGCGGCGCGCAGCGTCAGATATCGTCACCTCAGAGCGTCGACATGAAGCGCGCCGGCTGGGCGCCGCGCTGTATCGGCGGCAAATGAGTGCGATACCTCAACTCTGAGCGTCGGCCCCTTGCTGCCGCCCGCAAACACGGCATCAACCACTACTACGCCCTCACCCAACTCACATCCGGCCAGCCATGGATCCCCGTAATCAGCTGACCTGAGTAGTTACTTCGTGACTTAGCTCCTTCACCCAAGCATCCGGGAGGTGACCTCTACCCGGCCGATCTGCTCGTACCCGAACTCGATGAAGCAGATCCCCCGGCCGTCGTACGCGGACGCCGATTCGCCCCGGCGATGACCCGCGATGATCTGGTCGGCCACGATCACCGCCTGCCCCTCCGTGAAGCATCTCGCCACCGCCGGCGAGCACGGCGACCCGCCGCTCGGGGTCGAGCTCGTGCACGATTTTGCTCGGGTGCCAGGCGGTGCCCCGCTCGGCGAACGCGGCGAGCAACGCCTGTGACGCCGCCGGCGAGGGCGGGATCGGCGCGCCAGCAGCATCACCAGCGCGATCTCGGAGGCGTCCCGCAGCCCTCTCGACACCAGGAAGTCGTGCAGCATGAGCGCGGTCTCGCTGGGCGCGGGCAGGCACTTGAACGGGGTCGAGGTACACCCACGACGACCCCGCCCGCCGCCGAACTTCTCCAGCACGTCCCTGGTCGCGAAGGCTCCGGGCACGGGGTAGAACTCGCGTCCTGCCTCGACCTCCACCCCGGGCGTCGCCCCGGAGTGGAGGTCGGCACCGAGCGCGACCATCAGGACGCCCGCCTCGAAGCTGCCCGCGTCCGTCTGCACCCGCAACCCGGCCGGGTCGACACCGCGGATGGTGGTCCGCACGAAGCGGACGCCGAGCTTGACCAGGTCCCGATACGGGTGCACCACCGCGTCGGCGGTCGTACGGCCGAACATGACGTCGAGTTTCGAGAAGCCGAACACGCACCCCTCGCCCATGTCGATCAGGGTGACCTCGACGTCGTCACCCAGTCGCGGGCCTGATTTACCAGGGCCCGACGCCTCCCGCGCCGACGACCGGCGGGCACATGGGCGGAAACGCGCACTGTGGATTGTGCGTTTGCGCAGGTCAGGACGGTGCGCGATAGTACGCAGCATGTCGATGACCAGACGCGTCGCCCGGGTTGGCCGCCACGCGGCGGTCGTCACCACCATCGCCGTCGTCCTCGGATTGTCGGCTGCCGGGGCCCAGGCGGATGGTGGGACGACGCTTTACGTGTCCCCCCACGGATCCGACTCCGCGGCCGGAACGGCCAGGCATCCGCTGCGAACTCCTCAGATTGCCGTCGATCGTCTCGGACGCCTCGGCGGCACCGTCCGGCTCGCCGCGGGTCGATACGTCCGCCAGCGAATCGTCATCCAGCGCCGCGCTCACATCACGGTGCGGGCGGCGGACGGCGCAGCCCCGGTCGTACTGGATGGAACGGGTCTGACCCCGGCCGCCGGTCAGAGCGGGATGGTCGAGGTCCGTGACAGTTCGGACGTCACCGTGTCGGGCCTCACGATCACCGGCTATCGCACCCGCTCCCTGTCGGCCGTGCCGATCGGCATCCTGGTGACCGGCTCGGGCCACGCGATCCGGCTCGACGGCAATCACGTCCACCATCTCGGCAACGACAACGGCACCCTGGGCAGTTTCGACATGAACGCCCATGGCATCGCCGTTTACGGAACGAACGCGACCCGGCCGATCTCCGGCGTCCGCATCACCGGCAACGAGTTGGACCATCTCGTGCTCGGCGCCAGTGAAACCCTGGTGCTCAACGGAAACGTCGACGGCTGGTCGGTGACCCACAACGTCATCCACGACAACAACAACATCGGCATCGACGCGATCGGGTTCGAGCCGACCATCACCGGACCGGCCCGGTTCACCGACGTCAACCGGGCCCGCAACGGTCTCATCGCGCACAACCACGTGTCGCGCATCATCAGCGAGGGCAACCCGGCGTACTGGGAAGACGGCTCGTGGTGCAACTGCGCCGACGGCATCTACGTCGACGGGGGCGCCGCCATCACCATTGCCGACAACCGGGTCGACGCCTCGGACATCGGCGTCGAGGTCGCGTCGGAATGGCGTCAGGGCCGTACGAACGCCATCACGATCAAGGGCAACACCGTGACCCGCAGCCGCTACACCGGGCTGGCCCTCGGCGGCTACGACCAGGACCGGGGCGAAGCGTACAACATCACCGTCACGGACAACTTCCTCCGCGGCAACAACACCCTGAACGACGGATCGCCCGAGGTGCTCCTGCAGTACTACGTCCACGACACCACGATCCGGCACAACACCGTCGTCTCGACGAACGCCGACCAGACCGTGCTGCTGTACCGGGACGCACCCGCCGGTGGTGTCGCCAAGAACGCCCACCTCGTCCTGGACGGCAACACCTACCGCGGGCGAGCGCCGGCCGGGCAGGAGCGCTACTTCTGGAACGGCGTCGAGCGGCGCGGACTTCCGGCGTACCAGGCCGTCAGCGGCCAGGACCGATCAAGCACCTACAACCGCAATCCCTGACGAACGCCGAGCGGTTCAGGCCGTGGTCTGGTCGTCGACGGTGGCGTCGAAAGCGCTCCGCTGGATCGACTTGATCGTGGTGAGAGCCGAGGCCTTCTTCTTGTAGGACTCGCTGCTGGCGACGACCTGGCCGTTGTTGGCCACGACGTTGAATCGGAACTCCCCGTTGCCGATCTTCTTGACTACGAACTTCATGACGATCTCCTCCGCGCGGCCGACGGGTCCGGGCCGCGATGGATCGATGGGGAACGCTCGGGTCTGAACGTGCGGGGCGCGGTCCGTACGGTCATTTCTGAATGCCACTGTGGTCGATGGCCGCCCGCTCGACCGGCAGAGCGGCGGTGAAGCGCTGCATGTACGCGTCGAAGCCGGCCACGTCGGCCGGATCCGGGTCGACGGGTTCGGTCCGAGTGCCGGCGAAGACGGCAGCGGCGAGGAAGTCGGCCAGGGTCTGGCCGGGCCGGCGGTCGCGGAGGAAGGCGGCCAGGATCGCCATCCCCCAGGCGCCTCCCTCGGATGCGTTGTCGCCGACGGAGACCGGGGTGTTGATGGCGGCGGCCAGGAACCTCTGCGCCACGCCCTCGGTCTTGAACAGGCCGCCGTGGGCGAACATCCGGTCCAGCCCCACCGACTCGTCCTTCAGCACGTCCATGCCGATCCGCAGGGTCGCGAAGACGGCGTAGATCTGGACGCGCATGAAATCGGCCAGGGTGAAGGCGCTGCCGGGGGTGCGGAAGAACAGCGGCCGGCCCTCGTGCAGGCCGGTGATCGGCTCTCCGGAAAGGTAGTTGTACGCCATCAGACCGCCCCCGTCCGGCGCACCGTCGAGGGCGGACCGGACCAGCGTCTCGAAGATCGACGAGCCGGCCTTGTCGATTCCGTGTCCGGCGGCGAACTCGGTGAACAGCCCGACCCAGGAATTGAGTTCGCTGGCGCCGTTGTTGCAGTGCACCATCGCGACCAGGTCTCCGGCGGGCGTGGTGACCACGTCGAGTTCGCGGTGCCGGCGGCTGAGTTCACGTTCAAGCACGACCATGGCGAAGATGCTGGTGCCGGCGCTGACGTTGCCGGTGCGGCGGGCCACCGAGTTGGTGGCGACCATTCCGGTTCCGGCATCGCCCTCGGGCGGACACAGGACGATGCCGTGCCGGAGGGTGCCGCCGGGGTCGAGCAGTCTCGCGCCGGCCTCGGTGAGGGTGCCCGCCGGCTCGCCCGCGGAGAGTACGGCCGGCAGCAGATCAGCCACGGTGAGGGGGTTACCGTGGTCGGCGGCCAGAGCGTCGAACGTGCCGAGCATGCGGGCGTCGTACGTGCCGGTGCGGACGTCGATCGGGAACATGCCGCTGGCGTCGCCGACACCGAGGACCTTCTGCCCGGTCAGCTGCCAGTGGACGTACCCCGCCAGGGTGGTCAGGTGGTCGAGCCGGTCGAGGTGGTCCTCGTCGTTCAGGACGGCTTGATACAGGTGGGCGATGCTCCAGCGGTGCGGGATGTTGTACGCGAACGCGTCGCTGAGCTGCTCCGCGGCCGCGCCGGTGTTGGTGTTGCGCCACGTACGGAACGGGGTCAGCAGTTCGCCGGCGGAGTCGAAAGCGAGGTAGCCGTGCATCATCGCCGAGATACCGAGCGCGCCGACGGTGGTCAGGTCGGTGTCGTACTGCCGCCGGACCTCGGCGGCGACCGCGGCGTAACAGTCGCGCAGTCCGGACCAGATGGCGTCGAGCGAGTACGTCCAAGTGCCATCGGCGAGCTGGTTCTCCCAGTCGTGGCTGCCGACGGCCATCGGCACGTGATCCGGTCCGGTCAGCACCGCCTTGATCCGGGTCGACCCGAATTCGATCCCCAGGGCGGTGCGGCCCCGCTCGATCGCCTCACGAATGTCCGCCGTCGTCATGTCGTCTCCTCGCTCGCCGTCATGCCTCGGCCGTTCCGGATCGTCGGCTCAGTACAGCCTGGATGATGACGACGACGAGCAGGAAACCGCCGGAGACGACCTGCTGGACGTACGAGTTGAGGTTGGCGCCCTGCACGATGAGGTTCTGGATGACGAACAGCAGCAGGACGCCGGCCAGCGTGCCGACCATCGAGCCAACACCACCGGCGAGCAGCGTGCCGCCGATGACGACCGCGGCGATCGCGGACAGCTCGTAGGAGTCACCGATCCGGGCTTCCTGGCCGCCGCCGGACAACGCGGTGGTCAGGACACCGGACAGGCCGGCGCAGAGAGCGCTGATCACGTAGACCGTCGCGGTCGTCCGGCGGACGGGGAGGCCCATGAGTTCAGCGGCGGACTCGTTGCCGCCGACCGCTTGCACGGATTGACCGAACGGAGTCCGGTTGAGCGCCCACCACCCGATGACGAAGACGACGAGCATGATCCACACCGGGGTGCCGATGGTGGCCAGCTTTCCGGTGCCCAGCGTTTCGAACACGCGGAACCCGGCGATCGACGGATGGTCGTTGCCTTCGTGGGTGATGAAGAAGACGAGGCCACGGATGCCGGTGAGACCGGCGAGCGTGACGATGAACGGCGGCAGTCGCAGCCACGAGATGATCAGACCCTGCACCAGTCCGACCAGAGCGGCGGCGCCGAGCGCGGCGGCGATGGCGGCGAGCGAGCCGTACCGGGCGAACGACGCGCTGAGGATGACCGCGAGGGCGTACGTCGAGCCGACGGACAGGTCGATGCCGCCGCCGATGATCACGAACGTCATGCCGGCGGCGATGATGCCGATGAACGACGCCGCGAGTGCGACGTTGCGCAGGTTGTCGGCCGAGCCGAACGACGGCACCAGCACCGTGCCGAGGATCACGACCAGGAGCAGCACCGCGACCGCACCGTTGCGGGACACCAGTGACGTCAGGGCGCGTCCCCGGGCGCGGGCGGCGTCCTGACCCCCGCGGTCGGCGGCGACGGCGATCGGTTCGGCCGGAGCTGCTGACGAGTGCGTGGGGGTGTGCGTCATCAGGACCTCCGTGACGAGCGCTGGATGTAGACGGCGGCGATGATGATCAGCGCTTCGACGATGCGGGCGACCGAGTCGGGAGCATTGTGCGACACCAGCGTCGTCTCGAGCAGCTGGATCAGGATCGCGCCGACGACCGTGCCGAGGATCCGGACGCGCCCGCCGGTGAGCGAGGTGCCGCCGACCACGACCGCGGTGATCGCGCTCAGCTCGAACAGCAGCCCGATGTAGGAGGGGTCGCTGGCGCGCAGCCGGGCGGTGGCGATGACACCGGCCACGCCGGCGAGCGTGCCGGACACGGCGTACACCGTGATCAGCGTCCGTTTCACCGGTAGACCGGCCAGCACACTGGCGCGCCGGTTGCCGCCGATCGCCAGCAGTCGGTATCCGAAGGCGGTCCGGCGGACCAGGAACGACACGATCACCGCGAGGATGACGGCGACGACCATGACGTACGGAATGCCGACAAGCTGCCCGAGCCGGATCTGCTTGAAGAACGGCACGAACAGTTCGATCAGGGCGCCACCGGTGATGACCAGTGCGATGCCGCGTCCGGCGACCAGCACACCCAGGGTGGCGACGATGGGCTGGACCCGGGCGACCGCCACCACGATGCCGTTGAAGATCCCGATCGCCAGGCCGGCCAGAACGGCGGCGATGATGGCGACCGCGATGGAGACGCCGAAGCCGCCCTGCGCCGGAGCGATGACCATCTTCGCGAGAACGGCGCTGGAGATGGCCATGATGGCGCCGACGGACAGGTCGACGCCGCCGGTGCCGATCACCAGGGCCATGCCGAGCGAGACGATGATGACCGGCGGCAGCTGCGAGAACAGCAGCTGGATGGTGTCCAGGGTGACGAAGTTCGGCGTCGCGATCACGTTGTACAGCAACAGGATGAGCAACGCGACGTACGCGCCGTGCTCCCGCAGCCAGGTAGCCGTCAGCACCCGGCCGGCGTACCCGTCCCGCCAGGACTTCGGGGTCTGCGGTTCCTGTGGGGCCGGGGTGGTGGTCTCGGTTGTTGTCATGACGGCTGCACCGCCCCGTCGATGCCGGGCGCGGTGACGACCTGCTCCGACGCGGCGTCGGCGATGAGATCCATGATCGTGTCCTCGCTGATGTCGTCGCCGACGAGCTGTCCGAGTTGTACGCCGTCGCGGAGCACGACGACCGTGTCCGAGCCTTCCACCACCTCTTCGAGCTCCGAGGAGATGAGCACCACGCCCATGCCCTTCTCGGCAAGCTCGGCGATCAGGGCCTGAACTTCGGCCTTGGCGCCGACATCGATGCCCCGGGTCGGCTCGTCCAGCAGCAGGACCCGGGGGTTGAGGCACAGCAGACGGGCCAGCAGGACCTTCTGCTGGTTGCCGCCGGACAGCTCGGCGACCTTCTGGTTCGGGCCGGAGGCTCGGATGCGTAGGCGTTTCATGAAGGTCTGCACGATGTCGTCGACCCGGCGGCGCGACACCAGCCCGGCCCGGGTCAGCTGCGGGAGGGCGGCCAGCCCGATGTTGTCGCGAATGGACATTCCCGGGACGATGCCTTCGGCCTTGCGGTCCTCGGGCAGCATGGCGACCCGCTGACGGATCCGGGAGGCCGGTGTCTGCCGGCGCAGCGGACGGCCGCCGACCTCGACGCTGCCGGAATCCAGCGGGAGCGCGCCGAAGATCGCCTTCACGGTCTCGCTGCGGCCCGATCCCAGCAGCCCGGCCAGGCCGACGACCTCGCCCGGCCGGACCACCACCGACACGTCGTCGAGAACGAGCCGGCGCTGAAGGTGCTCCGCCCGCAGGATCGGCGGCGCGTCGCTGACCGGCGGCCGGCCGGCGAGCCGGGTCAGATTGCCGTCGTCGAGCTCGGCGGCGTCCCGGCCCAGCATGCGCCCGACGAGTTGCCGCCGGGACAGTTCGGCGGTCGGGCCGGTGGACACCAGGCGGCCGTCACGAAGCACGGTGATCGTGTCGCAGGCCCGGAAGACCTCGTCCAGCTTGTGGGAGACGTACACGATGGCGACCTGTTGCTGCTTGAGCAGTGCCACCACGTCGAGGAGCCGATCGACCTCCCGCGGCTCCAGCGACGACGTCGGCTCGTCCATGATCACGACGGTGGCGTCGGTCGACACGGCTCGGGCGATCGCGACCATCTGCTGGATGCCGAGCCCGAGTTCGCCCAACGGGCGGCGGACGTCGGCGGCGATTCCGTAGCGTTCCAGCGACGCCTGGGCTTCCCGGTTCATCCGGCGCAGGTCCAGGGAGCCGAGCCGGGTGGGCTCGCGGCCGAGAAAGAAGTTCCGGGCGACGCTCAACTGCGGCGCCAGGTGAACCTCCTGATAGATGGTGGCGATCCCCGCGTGTTGCGCCGCCCGGGGTGAGGCGAACGAGACGTCCTCACCCCAGAGGCGCACCTGACCGCTGTCGAGCTGATGCACTCCGGTAATCAGCTTGATCAAAGTTGACTTGCCGGCGCCGTTCTCCCCCACCAGAGCGTGCACCGAGCCGGCATAGAGGTCGATCGAGACGTCCTCCAATGCCCGCACACCGGCGAACCGCTTACTGGCCGACGTCACCGAGAGAACCGGCGACTCACCTGTCGTCGTCATCAGCTCGAGTCCCATCCGTCCGATCAGTACGCGGTGCCCGACGAGATCGCCTGCGCGGCGTTCGACGCGTCGTACTGGTTGTCGATCGTGATCGTCACGGCGGGCGCACCGTCACCGTTCACGTAGGCGTCCAGGGCCGCCTCGGCGGACGGGCCGTAGGCCGGGTTCGACTCGATCACGGCGTCGAAGTTCTTGTCGACGATGGCCTGCACGGCGCCCTTCGTGCCGTCGATCGAGACGATGTGCACCTTGGCGATGCCGGACTTGTTGGCGTCGTCGAGTGCGGCCAGAGCACCCAGGCCCATCTCGTCGTTCTCGGCGTAGATGGCGTTCACATCGGGGTGCGCGCGCAGCAGCGTCTCGGTGACGCTCTTGCCCTTTTCCCGGGTGAAGTCGGCCGTCTGCTGGAAGATGACTTTGATACCGCTGGCGTTCTTGGCTTTGAGCTGGTCGAGGAATCCGGCCGTACGGTCGTCCGTCACGTTCACGCCGGACGCACCGAGCAGGATGGCCAGATTCGCCGTGCCGCCGGTGGCCTTGATCATCGCGTCGGCCGCGCGCCGGCCCTGCTCGACGAAGTCGGAGCCGAGCTGCGGGCCGACCTCCTTGCAGCCCTGCACCCCGGTGATGTTGCGGTCCACCGGAATCATCGCCACCTTCTTCGACTTGGCGTAGGCGATCGCGTCCCCCAGGCCGGTCGAGTTGATCGGCGAGAAGATGATCGCCTTGGCACCCTTGTCGATCATGCCCTTGATATCGCTGTTCTCCTGCTGTACGTTGGACTGCGCGTTGGTGGTCAGCAGCTTCCAGCCCTTGGACTTCGCGGTGTCGACCTGCGACTTCGTCGACGCGATGCGGAACGGGTTGGCCTCCTTCTCGGACTGCGCCCACCCGATCGTGTCCTTGGCGAAGTCGATCTTCCCGATGCCCAGGTCCGAGCCTTTGCACATCGGGCCGTACTGGGCCGCCACGCCCTCCGGCTTCGGCGTGGTCAGCAGTTCGGTGCCGCCGGCCGCGGTGATGGCAGCGGGCACGCCGCCGGTCGCGGCGCCGAGCGCGGTGGCGACCGGGGCCGCCGAGCTGTCGCTCGAGGCGCCCGTCGTGGTTCCGGTACTGCAGCCGGCGATCAGCGTCACCGCAGCGATGGCGGCGACGGCGACAGTGGTGTTACGGCGAGGGTTCATGGGTCCCGTCCTTCGAACGTGAACGTGCAGGCGGACAGCGCGACTCGCGCCTACCAGGGGTGACTACAGAGATCCAGAGATCGTCATGTCCAAGCGCCGAGATGTTAGCGTTAACATCCCCGGACGGCGCAGACCTGTCAAGAGTTCGACATGCGACCGTTACATCAGATCTATCGGAGATCGCTGCCAAAGCTTGCTGAAGTCTTTGCTGAGCTGCAGATACGTCGTCCGCGAGCAGCGAAGCGACGGTTCGCACCCACTCGTGCGGGCGGAGAGAGGTTAAGCGATTCACCGATGAAGGTGAATGATCATGTTAGCGATGCCAGGGTTTGTGGCGGTCGAGCGGCGAGGCCGATGCGCCCGTATTCGCCACCCGCAGCATCGTGGGAACGGAAGGTGTTCACGGCGGCAACGCCACCGCGATCCACCCGACGCCTTCCGCCGGTGGAGGGACCACAAGAGGTCCGCAGCTACGATGCCCGCAAACGGGCAGAGGCAAGGAACAGAACGTGAGACGGGGACGTAGCCCAGGCATCATCGACGTGGCGCGCCTGGCCGGTGTGTCCGGGCAGACCGTGTCGCGTGTGCTGCACGCGCAGAACAACGTGACGGCGAAGACCCGGCTACGGGTTCAGGCGGCCATCGCCGAACTCGGCTACCGGCCGAACCAGGCCGCCCGCACTCTGGTCACCGGCACCTCCGAAGTCATCGGCGTCGTCGCACTGAACTCCGCGTTGTTCGGCCCGACGGCCACGCTCACCGCATTCGAGCAGGCAGCCGACGCCGCCGGATTCGCGGTCAACATCGCCAGTGTCCGCGAACTCGACCCGTCAGCCATCTCCGCCGCGGTCGACCGCCACCTGAGCCACCGCGTCGACGGGCTCGTGCTGGTCGCCCCTGTCGCCGGAGCTCAGCTCGCACTCGATCAGCTGCCGTCGGACGTCCCGCTGGTCACCATCGACGGCGATCCGGAACGGTGCAGTGCGCTCGTCACGGTGGACCAGGCCGCCGGGGCACGGGCGGCGACCGAGCACCTCCTCAGCGCTGGGCACGAGACCGTCTGGCACATCTCCGGCCCGTCCGAATGGTTCGACAGCGCCGGCCGCGTACTCGGCTGGCAGAACGCTCTACGAGACGCCGGCGCTGAGATACCACCCCTGTTGACCGGCGACTGGACGGCCGCGTCCGGTTACCAGCACGGCCAGCTGCTCGCCCGGATGCCTGAGGTCACCGCCGTCTTCACCGCCAACGACCACCTCGCCCTCGGACTCATGCGGGCTCTGAGCGAGCAGGGCCGGAGCGTCCCCCACGACGTGAGCATCGTCGGTTTCGACGACGTCCCGCTCGCCTCCCATACCGAGCCTCCACTGACCACGGTTCACCAACCGATGCGTCAGATGGGGGCGGCCTCGGCCCAGCTGTTGATCGCGCACTTCGACGGGACACCGTTGCCGCAGACACCCACGGTCATCCCGACCGA
>CAXSDA010000080.1:0-12361 GCA_964236515.1 uncultured Actinoplanes sp. | reverse complement strand
CGACCACGCTGGCTATAACGGCAGTCCATAACCATGTGCGAAGTCCGGGGCTAGACGCGACCGCCGCCGGCGGTGTCGGTGGAAACGCGCTGGGCCAGGTAGATCGGGACGACCGAGAGGACGATCAGGACGGCCGCGACCACGTTGATGACCGGCGCCTGATTGGGGCGGAACAGGTTGCTGAAAATCCAGATGGGCAGCGTCTGCACGCCCGGCCCGGCGGTGAACGTGGTCACCACGATCTCGTCGAAGCTCAGCGCGAACGCCAGCAGCCCGCCCGCGAACAGCGCCGACCGCAGCAGCGGGAACGTCACGTACCGGAAGGTCTGGAACGAGTCCGCGCCCAGATCGGCGGACGCGTCCTCGAGGTTGCCGCCGAGCCGCCGTAGCCGGGCCAGAACGTTGTTGAACACCACCACGACGCAGAACGTGGCGTGTCCGATGATCACCGAGAACAGTCCTTTGCCGACCCCCAGCGGCTCGATGATCGACCGGAAGGCGGCGTCGAGTGCGATGCCGGTGATGATGCCGGGCAGCGCGATCGGGAGCACCACCAGCAGCGACACCGCGCTGCGCCCGAAGAACCGGTAGCGCTGCACCGCGAAGGCCACCATCGTGCCCAACACCAGCGCAATCGCGGTGGCGCCGAGGCCGGCTTTCACCGACGTCCACAGGGCCGAGCGGGCGCCGGCGCTGTGCCCGGCCCGGACCCACCACTCGGTGGTCCAGCCGGGCGGCGGCCAGGCGAACGTACGGTCGCGGTTGAAGGAGTTGATCAGCACGATGACCAGCGGGACGTAGATGACGGCCAGGCCCACGGCCATGCCGATGCGCAGCAGCCAGCGGGCGGCCGGGGACAGCGTCACAGCTCCTCCAGGGCGCCGGAGCGGCTGACCGCGTACAGGTAGATCACCATGATCAGCGCGGGGATGACGGCCAGCGCCGCCGCGAACGGCAGGTTGTCGGCGGCGCCGATGTTGGCGTACACCAGGTTGCCGATGAGCTGGTTCTTGCCGCCGACGATCTGCACGGTGATGTAGTCGCCGAGCGACAGTGAGAAGGTGAAGATCGAGCCGGCGAAGACGGACGGCACCAGCATCGGCAGCACCACCGAACGGAACGTGCGCCACGCCTTCCCGCCGAGGTCGGCCGAGGCCTCCAGCAGCGAGTCGGGCAGGCGGTCGAGCCCGGCGTAGATGGGCAGGATCATGTACGGCAACCACAGGTAGCTGAGCACGATGACCACCGCCGTCAGGCCGTACCCGGGACCACGTCCGGGACCGCCGAACAGCGAGTCGATGAGGCCGCCGTTGGCCAGCATCACCCGCCAGGCGTACGCCTTGACCAGGTAGCTCGCCCACAGTGGAGTGAGGATGGCGATGACCAGCCAGTGCCGGGTGCGGGGCGCCGCCACCTTGGCCATGAAGAACGCCATCGGCAACGCCACCACCATCGTCACCAGCGTGACCGCGACGGCCACGCCGAGACTGCGCAGCGCGACCGTCCGGTACACCCCGCCGTGCAGGATGGTGGCGAAGTTGTCGGCGGTGAAGACGTGGACCACGTCGCCGGTGAATCCGTTGACGGTCCAGAACGCGGACACGAACAGCACCGCCAGCGAACCCAGGTACGCCAGCAACAGCCAGGCCAGCGGCGCGGACAACAGCACCGCGAGGCCGGCCCGGTGGTGTCGGTGCAACCAGGAGGAGAGGCGGCGGGCCAGCATCAGCCCTTGATCTCCGTCCACGCCTGCGTCCAGGCCGAGTAGTCCTTGCACTTGACGTCGGTCCGGCCGTCCAGGCACTGAGCGAGCGGGGTGGTCCAGTAGAAGACCTTGGTCCAGTACGGCTCGTCCGCCGCGTGGTAGGTGGTGCAGTGGGTCTTGTCGGCGGTCTGCGCGCAGGCCAGCTTGTTCGACGGCGCCTCCCCGAACCACTCGGCCACCTCGGCGTTCACCTTCGGCGAGATGATGTAGTTCATCCACTCATACGCGCAGTTCGGGTGCGGCGCCTTGGCCGCCACCATCCACGTGTCGGACCAGCCGGTCGCGCCCTCGGCCGGCAGGAACGCCTGCACCGGCGCCTTGTCGGCGGTGGACAGGTTCACGATGACCTGCCAGGTGGTGCCGACGACGCTGTTGCCCGACTTGAACGCCGAGACCTCCTTGGTGTAGTCCGACCAGTACTCGCCGATGAGCTTGTTCTGCGCCTTCAGCACGTCCACGGCCGCCTGGAACTGTTTGTCGTCCAAGGCGTACGGGTTCTTGATGCCCAGCGCCGGCTGCGAACTCATCAGGTACAGCGCCGCGTCGGCGATGTAGATGGGCGAGTCGTACGCGGTGACCTTGCCCTTGTACGGCGAGTTGGGGTCGAACACCGCCGCCCACGACGTCGGCGCCGGCTTGACCACGTCCGTCCGGTACATCAGCAGGTTCGCGCCGCGGCCGTGCGGGATCCCGTACGCCACCCCGCCGACCGAGTTCCACGGCTTGTTCTTCAGGTCGTCGAACACGTTGGCGTAGTTGGGCACCAGCGACGTGTTCACCGGGGCCACGTCCCCGCCGTAGATGAGCCGCAGCGACGCGTCGCCGGAGGCCGACACCGTGTCGTACTCGCCGGTCTTCATCAGGCTGACCATCTCGTCCGAGGTGCCGGCCACCTTCACGTTGACCTTGCACCCGGTCTGCTTCTCGAACGGGTGCACCCAGTCGACGGTCGGGTCGTTGGTGCCGTCCTCGGCGTACCCGGCCCAGGCGACCACGTTCACCTGGCCCTCGCCGGCGCCGAGCGACTGCAGCGCCGCGACCTTCGGCGGTTTCAGACCACCACCGGGCGCGGCCCCGCTTCCGCCTCCGCTGTCGCCACCACCACAGGCGGCCGTCAGCGTGATGATGGTGACGGCGGCGATGGCGCCGGCCGTGCGCAACGATCGCATCGTGACTCCTTTGTAGATCAGACGGCGACGACATGCTCCGGGCGCCACGACAGCCGGACCGGCTGCCCGCGGGTGAATTCGGGCGCGTTCCCCTGATTGAGCTGTACGGCCACCATCCGCGCGCCCGCGTCGAGGTCGACGACGTAGCGGGTGATCGGCCCGGCGTAGACCGCCTCGGCCACGGTGCCGGTCGCCGAGGGAGAGCGGGCATCGCCGGCCGCGCTGATGGTCAGCTTCTCCGGTCGTACCAGGCACGGTCCGGGTTGTCCGAAGACAGCCTCGGCGACCGGGCCCGAGTAGAGGTTGGAGGTGCCGACGAAACCGGCCACGAACGCCGTCGCTGGTTCGTCGTAGACCTGGCCGGGCGTACCGACCTGTTCGATCCGCCCGGCGGAGAACACCGCGACCCGGTCGCTCATGGTGAGCGCCTCCTCCTGGTCGTGGGTGACGAAGACGAACGTGATGCCGACGTCGCGCTGGATGCCCTTGAGCTCGACCTGCATCTCCTGGCGCAGCTTGAGATCGAGCGCACCCAGCGGTTCGTCGAGCAGCAGGACCTGCGGCCGGTTGACCAGGGCCCGGGCCAAGGCGACGCGCTGTCGCTGCCCGCCCGACAGCGCCGTCGGCTTGCGCGCCCCGAAGCCCTCCAGCCGTACGGCGTCCAGAGCCTCGGAGGCCCGCTCGCGACGTTCCCGGCGGCCGACCCGGCGCACCATCAGCCCGTACTCCACGTTCTGCTGCACGGTCAGATGCGGGAACAGCGCGTAGTCCTGGAAGACGGTGTTGACGTCCCGTTCGAACGGCGCCAGGCGGGTCACGTCCCGGCCGCCCAGCCACACGGTGCCGGACGTCGGCAGCTCGAAGCCGGCGATCATCCGCAGGACGGTGGTCTTGCCCGAGCCGGACGGGCCCAGCAGCGAGAAGAACTCGCCCGAGGCGATGTCCAGGTCGACCCCGGCCACCGCCTCGACGTCGCCGAACGTCTTGCGAAGGCCGCGCAGCCCGATGGCGTCCGTCACGGTCGTCCCTCCTGCCGCCGGGGATGTCGCTGACCATAAGGTCCCGGTTCCCGGCAGGTGAATGGGCGATCGACCAGTGGTGGGCCACAAGTTTTGTGCGATTGTCCAGTGACTGGGGCTTACAGTGGGCCATGGAACTGCGTCTATCGGACGTCCTGGCCGATCCGGACCTGTCGCTGCGGCTGGTCGACGGTCCGGCCGCCGCCCTCGACCGGCCGGTGCGCTGGGTCGCCGTGACCGAGCTGGCCGACCCCCGGCCGTTCCTGTCCGGCGGCGAACTGGTGCTGACCACCGGGTTGGGTCAGCGGACGGCGGCGGCGCAGCGCGAGTTCGTCGCCCGGATCGCCGAGCGGGGAGTGGCCGGGCTGGGCTTCGGCACCCGGTTGACGCACCAGGCGGTGCCGGCCGCCACCCGGTCGGCGGCGCGGGCCGCTGGGCTGCCGGTGCTCGAGGTGCCGTACTCCACGCCGTTCATCGCGGTCGACCGGTTCGTCGCCGACCGCATTCTCGAGGAGCAGTACGGCCGATACCACGACCTGGTGGTGGAACAGGACACGCTGGCCCGGTCGCTGCTGTCCGGGCGCGGGCTGGGGGCGCTGGTCGAGGCGCTGCAACGAATTTTGGGCGCGCCGGTATCGGTGGTCGACCCGCAGGGGACCGTGCTGGCCGGCGCCGTTCCCGACGGTGCGGTGACGGTGCTGCCGGTCGAGGTCGAGGACCGGGTGGTGGCCTCCCTGCGGTGCGGCTCGCCGCGGCGCTCGGCCGACGTCCTGCCGTACGCCGTGGCCCTGGTCGGCCTGGAACTGTCCCGGCGCGAGGCGGTGCTGGCCGGGCGGCGGCAACTCGTCGGTCAGGTGCTGGAGGACCTGATCCGGGGCTCGATCACCACTGCCGAGGCGGAACGCCGGCTGGCCTCGTTCGGCATCCGGGCCGCGGACGACCACGCACTGGTGGTCGGGACCGTCGACCTGAGCGGCGACGACCTGCGGCGCCAGCTCGCGGTCAGCCCGATCCTGCCCGGCGCAACCACCGCCGTGGTCGAGGACGGCCTGGTCGCCGTGCTCGGCCCCGGTCAGCGACCAGCCGACGCGGCCGAGCAGATGCACGCCCAGCTGACCCGGCGCGGCGCCGGTGCCCGGGTCGGCATCGGTGGCTGGTACGGCGGGATGACCGGTCTGCGATGGAGCTACTACGAGGCGCACGAGGCGATGAGCCGCGGCCCCGGCATCAACGCCCGTACCCCGCTCAGCCTGTCCGGACTGCTGCTGGCCAGCGAGGACGTACCGATGCGGGAACTGGCCGAGGATCTGCTCCGGCCGCTGCGCGAGTTCGACGAGCAGCACTCCGGGGCTCTGGTGGCGACGCTCCGGGCGTACCTGGACGCGAACGGCTCGGTGGCCACGGTTGCCGACCGGCTGATCGTGCACCGCAACACCGTCCGTTACCGGCTGGAGCAGATCGAGCGGCTGATCGGGGCGCCGGTCGACCGGACCGCCACCCGGGTCCAGCTGTGGCTGGCGTTGTCGGCTATGGAGTTGCGTCCGCGGCGGACAGCGCCTTGAACCTCTCGACCGCGTGGCCGCGGACGGCCGGACCGTGGCCGAACACGGCGATGTCGAAATCCAACTCGGCCAGCCGGGCGACCGACGACCGGGCCGCCGTCTCGTCGGAGGTCATCATCTTCGGGGTGTTCTGCACCCGGCCGCGGCCGCCGGCCGCCGCGTCGCCGGTGAACAGGATGCCGCCCGCGCGGTCGAGCAGGAACGACACGTGACCCGGCGTGTGCCCGGGCGTGTGGATCGCGGTGAACCCCGGCACCGAGAACGCACCGTCCGCGGTCAGCTCCTCGTCCACCGGTACCGGCTCGAGGTCGCCGGTGACCCGGGCCAGCACCTTCTGCAGCGTGTTCATCGCGGCCGGCCCGGCACCGCTGATCCTCGGCGCGTCGAGGCTGTGCGCGACCACCCGGGCGCCACTGCGGCGCTGCAGGTCGGCGGCGTTCCCGGAGTGGTCGCCGTGCCAGTGGGTGAGCAGGATCGTCGTGACGTCGCCGATCGCCTTGCCGGCGTCCCGCAGCGCCCGCTGGAAGTAACCCGAGTGCCGGGGCAGGCCGGTGTCGACCAGCACCACGCCGTCGTCGGTCACCACCAGGAAGGCACGGACGAACAGGACCGGAATTTCGAAGACGCCGTCGGCTATCTCGCGCATGCGCTTACGGTAGCGCCGGTGCGGTCCCGCCGACGCCGTGACGCAGACGTTTCCGCGTCCGGGCCCGGCGGAATCGGATGAGCTTTCCGACGCCCGCTACTGACAGGTCCGTTCGTACGGCATCTCCGGGACGAAGCGGGCCCACTCGTCGGCGGTCAGGCCGCGGCCCGCCATCGTGCAGGCCTGACGGCCCGGAGACGTCCGGATGGCGTTCAGCTTCGAGTAGTCCCAGAGCGTGCCGGTCGCGCCCGAGAACGCCGTCACCAGCGTGTGCCCGTCCGGCCCGAACGCCAGGACCGGGCCCAGCGAACCGCGGTGGACGGTGGCCAGCCGGACCGGGTTGTGCGCGTCGGTGACGTCCCAGACGATCGCCGTGCCGTCGTTGCTCTCGGTCGCCATCAGGTGGCCGTCCGGGCTGAACATCGCCGACCGTACGGTGTCGCCGAGCGTCAGGGTGGCGAGCCGGGCCGGCCGGGCCGGATCGCTGACGTCCCAGAGCAACGCCGCCTTGTTGGTGCTGCCGCCGGCCACCAGGGTGTGCCCGTCCGGGCTGAAGCTGAGCGGAACCGAGCCGGCGACCGCGGTCGGCCGGCGGCCGACCAGCGTCGAGATCAGGGCCGGGGCACTCGGCCGGGTCAGGTCCCAGAGCAGCACCCGTCCGTCGATGTCGCCGGTGGCCAGAATCCGTCCGTCCGGGCGGAACGCGGCCGAGAGGTAGGACCGGGTGGCGGTGTCGACCTGCGTGGACAGCAGGCGCGGGTGGCTCCGATCGGTCAGGTCGTACAGGAACAGCGTCCCGTAGTTGCTGGTGACGGCGAGCCGGTGCGAGTCGGCACTGAACGTCAGGTCGCGGAACGTCTCCGGCGGACGGGGGCGGTTGAAGCCGACCGGAACGGTTGCGAGCAGCGCCGGATGCTGCGGATCGGACACGTCGGTCAGCGTCAGCTGCTGGTCGTCGCCACCGGCGGCGACGGTGCGCCGATCGCTGCTGATCGCGGCGGAGAGGGTCGTCTTGCGATGCACGGACACGGTGGCGGACTCGACCGGGTGGTCCGGGCGACTGACGTCCCAGAAAGCGGCCGTGCCGTCGGCGTGGACGGCGATCAGGGAGTGGCCGCCGGGAGTGAACGCCGTGGCCAGCGCCGGAGCACCGCCGAAGTCGGCGACCCGGTCCGGGGTGCCGTACTCGGACGTGTTCCACAGGGTCACCGACTCGACGCCGGCCGCGACCAGAGTCCGGCCGTCCCGGCTGTAGTCCAGCCCGGTCACCGCATCGCTGCCCGTCTCGGAGTCGAGCCGGGCCGGTTTCGTCGGTGCCGCCACGTCCCAGAATGTGGTCGCCCCGCTCGTGTCACCGGTGGTCAGGATGCCGCCGGCGGGGCGGAACGCCAGGGACATGATCCGGGCCGGGGCCTGGAGGGTCGCGCTTCTGACCGGCTTCGCGGGATGGCTGAGATCCCACAGGAACACCGTTCCGTCGCTGTTCTCCGCCGTGGCCAGCAGCGGCTGCGTCCGGCTGAGCGCGATCGGTTCCTCCTCCGAGTGGTTCAGCGAGGTGACCTGCACGGGGTCGGTCCGGTCGGTCACGTCCCAGAGCTGGACGTCCATGTCGGTGGAAAGGACCAGGGTGTGCGAGTCCGAGCTGAATCCGACCTGGTCGGTGTCGTCGTCGGAGTCGATGGTGGCCAGATGCGTCGGGTTCGCCGGGTCGGACACGTCGAACAGCTGCACGTTCTGGAAGAACGGCGGGTTCTTCGGCGGGGTGTTCATGCCCTCGACGCTGGCCGCGAACGTGCGGCCGTCGGGGCTGAACGTCATCGCGTACACGAAGTTCAGGCCGGGCACGTCGCCCAGCCGGACCGGACGGGCCGGGTCGGCCACGTTCCACAGCGTCACCGTGCGGCCCTGGCCGGCCGTGGCGAGGGTCTGGCCGTCCGGGCTGAACGCCAGGTAGTACGCGGTGCCGCTGAGGCCGGCCAGCTTGACCGGACGGGCCCGGTCGGCGACGTTCCACAGTGACACGGCCTCGTTGTCGTCGCGGGCGGCCACGGTGTTCCCGGCGCCGAAGACGGCCGAGCTCATACCGTCGATGGTGCCGGCGTACCGGGTCGAGGTGTCCAGGCCGGCCAACTCGCGGTGGGACTCGTCGTCGCCCTGGATCTTGTCGGCGGCGGCGCCCAGCATGAGCGCGGTCTGCGGATCGTCGCCGATCGTCGCCTCGGCCTGGTTGACCAGCCGGCGGCCGACCGCGATACGGGTCTGCTCCTCCGCCCGGCCCTGCTGCACCTGAGCCTCCGCGGCCGCCTTGTCGGCCAGCGCCTGCTCCCGCTTCGCCTCCGCGGCGAACTGGTCGGCCAGGGCCTTCGCCTGCTCCGCCAGGTTCTGTTCCTTCTGCGCCCGCAGCATGGCCCGGTCGGCCAGCGTGCGCTGCAGCTTGGCGTTCTTCTGCTCCCGGCCGGCGTCGGCCTTGGCCTGTAACGCCAGCGCCCGCTGGGCGTTCGCCATCTGTTCCTGTTTGCCGGCCTCGTCCGCGGCCAGTACGGCCAGCGCCTTCTGTTCCCGGGCGAGCTGCTGCTGCCGCTGGGTCTCGGCCGCGGCGGCGACCGTCCGCGCCTGTTCCGCGGCGACCTCGACCTTCGACTGCCGGGCCTGACCGGCGAACCGGTCCGCGTTCGACTTCTGCTCGACCGCGGCCAGCTGCTGCCGGTGGGCCTCCTTGGCGGCGGCGTTGGCCCGGTGCGCGTTGTGCATCGCCAGCGCGCCGGTGAGTACCGCGACGAAGGTCAGCAGGACCAGGGTGGCCAGCGCACCGGACCGCAGCCGGCGGGCGCGGCGGTGCTGCCGGACGTCCTCGCCTTCCAGGTCGTCCTTGCTGACGCCGTGCATCGGGGCGGCCAGCTGGGCGATGGCGTCGCGGAACCGGGAGTGCCGCAGGCTCAGGTGCCGGTCGTCGCGGGCCCACCGCAGGTCCAGATACAACGGCTCCTCGGTGAACGCGCCCCGGAGCGCGGGTGGTACCGCCGTCGAGTCTTCGCTGAAGTCCCGCTGCCCCGGATCCCAGCGCCACTCGCCGTCGGTGACCACCGGCAGGATCTTGCCCGGCGACTTCGTCGTCATCCAGTGCTCGATCTCCCGGTTGACCCAGGGCGAGCGGGCGGCTTCGGGGGAGGCGAGCAGGACGAAGTAGTCGGAGCCGTCGAGGGCGTTCTGGATCGACGTCCACAGCGCCGGGGTGACCGCCAGCCCGGTTTGGTCGCGGAAGATCCACAGCGCGCGGCGGCGGTGCCACGGCTTGGCCAGCCGGTGCAGGCCGCGCTGGATCGCCGGCGCCAGCTGGTCGTCCGCGGCGTGACTGTACGAAATGAAACCGTTGAACGGCATTGCTCAGGCCCCCGTGCTCGATGCAATCCAAGCCGGTCGATTCTGTACGGGTCGGGCCGGTCCGCGAAGCCCCCTACGACATCTCCGTCATTACCGGCAGGTCGGTTGGTAGCCGACGTTCGGGATGAAGCGGTCCCACTCGGCGCGGGTGAGACCGCGGCCGGTCATCGTGCAGGCCTGCTCGGCCGATCTCGTCCGGATGCGGTTCAGGCCGGAGTAGTCCCAGAGCGTGAGGTCCTCGCTGGTGGCGGTGGCTCCCGTGGCCAGGGTGTGCCCGTCCGGGCTCAGCACCAGACCGCCGGCCAGCGTCCGGCCCCGCAGGGTGGCGATCCGGACCGGGGCGGACGGGTCGGTGATGTCCCACAGCGCGACCATGTGGTCGCTGCTCTCGGTGGCCAGCGTCCGGCCGCCCGGGGCGAAGGCGGCCACGATCAGGCCGGCGCTGTCGCCGGTCACTGTGGACAGCCGGCTCGGATGAGCCCGGTCGGTCACGTCCCATAGCGCCGCGGAACGGTCGTTGCTGCCGCGGGCCACCAGCGTGTGGCCGTCCGGGCTGAAACTCACCGCCGGCGCGCCGGCGCTCGACCCGTAGTGGGGCAGCGTCGCGACCGGGGCGGGCGCGGCCGGATTCGTCACGTCCCACAACACCACCCGGCCGGACTGGTCACCGGCCGCCAGGGTGCGCCCGTCCGGGCTGAAGGCGAGCGAGTCGAACTGGCCGAGGTTCGCGGCGTACACCCGGCGAGGATGGGCGCGGTCGGTCAGGTCGTACACCATCACCCGGCCGTACGACGTGACCACGGCCAACGTCCGGCCGTCCGGGCTGAAGGTCATCGCCTGGAACCGTTCCGGGGGCGCGATCCCGTCCATGTCGACGAGCAGTTCGGCGAGGGTCCTCGGGTGGTCCGGATCGGTCACGTCGGTGAGGGTCAGCCGGTTGTCGGTGCCTCCGGTGGCCACGGTGTGCCGGTCCGCGCTGAACGCTGCGGTGTAGACGGGTTCGGCGGCGACTGCGGTGGCGGCCAGGTGCCGGGGGCGGGACGGGTTGGTGACGTCCCAGAACGACGCCCTTCCGTTCACGTCGACCGTCGTCAGCGACCGCCCGTCCGGGCCGAACGCGGCCGCCCGCTGGTAGCCGTCGTGGTTGCTGAACGTCGCCTGCAGGTCGGGCGCGCCGAAGTCCGCCGCGTTCCACAGGTCCGCCGACTCGCCGCCGGTGGTGATCAGGGTGTGTCCGTCGGCGCTGAACTCCACGGCCACCACCGGCTCACCGCCGACCGGCACGTCCCCGAGCTGGCTCGGCGCGGCCTGCCGGGCGACATCCCACGCGGTCAGCCGGCCGTCGGCCGTACTGGTGATCAGGGTGTTCCCTCCGGGCTGGAACGCCAGATCCTTCACCCAGCCCGGCGCCTTCAGGCTGCCGGACAGCTCGGGCTGCGACGGATCGGTCAGGTTCCAGAAGTTCACCGTGCCCTCTGTGTCGGAGGCGACCGCCAGGGCGGCCCGGTCGGTGTCGAACGCGATCGCCGGCTCGCTCACGTCGCCGAGACCGGCGACCGGCCGGAGCTCGGCGGGATCGGTGACGTCGTACACGGTCACCGAGTCGCCGCTGACCACCATGGTGTGGCTGTCCGGACTGAACTCGATCTGCGCCACCGGACCGTCCAGGGGCCTCGAGGACACCGGCCGGGGCGTGCCCGGATCGGACACGTCGAACAGGCGCAGTTCGTGGGAGAAACCCGGTCGGGCCGGCGCGTCGGGGAACTCCGAGACGTAGGCGGCGAGCGTACGGCTGTCGGGCGTGAAGGTCATCGGTTCGGCGTAGCCCAGCCCGGGGAGTTCGCCCGCGCGGACCGGGTGGGACGGGTCGGCCACGTTCCACAGCGACGCCGCACCGGTCGTCGACGCCGCCACGAGGACCCTCCCGTCCGGGCTGAACGCGAGGTACCGGGCGGTGCCGGCGAGGGTGGCGAGTTTGGCCGGGCGTCCCCGGTCGGTCACGTTCCACAGTGACACGACGTCGTCGTCGGTGCGGGCGGCCACGATGTCCCCGGTACCGAACGTGGCCGCGGCGGCCCCTTTGATGGCGCCGGCGTAGCGGGTCGAGGTCACCAGGCCGGCAAGTTCGCGGCGGGACTCGGCGTCGTCCTGGATCTTGTCGGCGGCCGCACCGAGCATCAGCGCCTGCTGCGGATCGTCGTCCACGGTCGCCTTGGCCTGGTTGATCAGCCGGCGCCCGACCGTGATCCGGGTCTGCTGGTCGGCCTTGGCCTGCTGCGCCGTCGCCTCCGCGGCCGCCTGACGGGCGAGTTCCTGCTCGTGCTTCGCCTCGGCCGCCCAGCGGGTGGCCAGCGCGCGCTGCTGCTCGGCCAGGGCCTGCTGCTTCTGCGCCCGGACCGCCGCCCGGTCGGCGAGCAGCCGCTGCTGCTTGGCATTCTTCTGCTCCCGGGCGGCGTCCGTCTTGGCCTGCGACGCCAGCGCCTTCTGCTCGGTGGCGAGCTGCTGCTGCTTGTCGGCCTCGGACGAGGCCACCGCGGCCAGTGCCTTCTGTTCCGTCGCCAGCCGTTGCTGTCGCTGCGTCTCCGCGTACGCGGCCTGGGCCCGGGCCGTCTGGTCGGCGGCCAGCGTCTGCTGGGCCCGCGCGTCGTGGGCCGAGCGTTCGGCGTTGCTGTGCTGCTCGGCCGCCGACCGCTGTTGCACGCGGGCCTCGTGCGCGGCGGCGTTGGCCCGTTCGGCGTTGTGCATCGCCAGCGCGCCGGTGAGCACCGCGACGAAGGTCAGCAGGACCAGGGTGGCCAGCGCACCGGACCGCAGCCGGC
>CAXSDA010000079.1:0-15373 GCA_964236515.1 uncultured Actinoplanes sp. | reverse complement strand
ACCACCCCCACCGCATCCCAGCAGGTCAGACTGCTAATGGCGGCTGCCGTACTAGACAAGGCTCTCGCCCTCGGCGTTCAAGCCCTCGACCAGCACGAACACGATGGCCGTCAGTTGACCGCCATGCGCCTACGCGTCCGGATCGGCCAAGTGTTGGCTGCTCAAGGCAATTTCCATGCTGCCGAAACGTATTGGCAGGCCGCCTTCGACTACGCCACCGAACAAGCCCTGCCAGATCGCATCCGGATCGAACAGCTCCTTCGCTGACACTCGGTGCAGGGAGTACCGCGCTCGTACACTTCTAATCCAACTCAGACCGGGAGCAAACCGCCGCCAGCCACCTCAAACCCATCGCCGCGCAACGGCTTAGCACCGCCATCAAGCCGTCAAGCGCCTCGTCGGCGATCGGCTCCTTTCGTGCTATCGCGGTCATCACCGCAACGGTTAAAGAGCGTGCCTTTTAGTCCCAATAACCGCGCAGGTATTGGCTGGGTAAGCGCAAGGTGACATTGGGCACCTGTGCGGACCAGTCGAAGGTAGGCAGCTGTCGACGGCGGCCTGAGACTGGTTCTAGTCCGCCGTTGACAGCAGCCGATCGAGCTAGCAATGTGCGGACAACTTGACACGGATCGGCACTGTTAGGCACTCAAGGGCACGGTCCGACATGACCAGCGGACAAAGAGTCCGCTGCTATTGATGTCAGCCAATATTAAAATGTGCTTCCCAATGTCAAAATATGCCAGCTCATCTGGGCATACGCAATCCCCGAGTGTTGGTTAATGCTGTCGGGTGATGACCCACGCCAGGACCGTCGATCACGCATGGATCACGCATCGATCACGTGATCGGTGGCATCAGGGCCCGTGGCGCCGCCCCGGACAGGGGCCCCGATGCCGTCGTGGTGGTGGACCGCCGTAACCGTCGGTGTGGCGGTCGTCGGCTCGATGCCGTCGTATACGGTCGAGGCGCAGGGCGAGCCTGATGGCAGTGAGATCGGTAGGTCTGGTCGGTGGCTGTTGCCGAGAGCCGACGCCGCATCGGGCGGCGCACTGCCGAGGCCGTGACTGGCCGCTGCCCTTCTCTCGCACCTCTGGCGTCACTGCCGAAGGCGATCGTGCGTCCGCCGGTGCGGCAGTCACTGTCCGTGCACGTTCCGTGCATGATTGGGTGCACGGATCTGCCGATGTGAAAGCGCCGATTGTGCTCGCCGGCCGCGTCAGCCGCGAGTCGGTTGATCCGTATGCGGTATGAGTGTTATCAACAAAGTGTTTGTTTCTTCATCGACGAGCTCCCCTTTCGCTGCATTCTGGGCGCTGCGACGACCGTTGCCGAGCTGCGCGACGGCGACGCCCCGATCCGGTTCACCCCGCACGACTTCCGCCGCCTGTTCAGCACCGAAGCCGTCGGCGCCGGTCTCCCGTTGCACATCGTGGCCGCGCTGCTCGGCCACCTCGACCTCGACACCACCCGCAGCTATACCAACTCCCGGGAATTGCATCAGGCGGGCGCGTTTCTGCAGGTCGCCTGATCAGCGTTGCCCCGCAATGGGTCCCGAGGCGGCGTGGCGGCACGGCCTGTGGGCTGCACTGCTTGTGCGACGATCCCGTTTAATGCATGATCCTGCCGTCGAACGGTCGCCGTTTGTGGTTTGGAGGACGGGTAGGGGTGCGGTGATTTGGCGGGTGCGGCGCGCCTGCAGCTCGTCTCCGGTGTGGTGCAGTTGCGTCCCGAGGATGCGATGGTCGAGGCGATGTTCAAGGGCTGGCGGGCCCAGCAGGCCGCTCGCGGGTTGCAGGAGGACACGATGGCGCTGCGGGAGCGGCTGGTACGCCGGTTCCTGGAGTTCACCAACGAGTACCCGTGGAACTGGGGCCCGGGCGATGTGGACGAGTGGACCCAGTCGCTGACCAGCGAGCGGCAGCTGGCGCCGTCGACGGTCCGCGGTTACCAGACCGACTTGCGGCTGTTCAGCGAGTATCTGACCGACGGCCGGTATGGCTGGGCGGTGGAGTGCGAGAAGACGTTCGGCACTTTCCCGGTGCCGATCTGCCACGAGTGGAACACGATCGCGCACCTCAACGACTACGAAGGTCGTCCGGAGGCCCGCCCGTTCACGCGGCCGGAGCTGCAGCGGTTCCTAGACTATGCCGACGAGCAAGTCGACCGGGCGGTCCGGGCGAAACGCAAGGGTGCGCTGGCCGCCTACCGCGACGCCACGTTGTTCAAGGTCGTTTACGCGTGGGGGTTGCGCCGCACCGAGACCTCGAAGCTGGATCTAGCCGATTGGGGCCGCAATCCGGCGGCACCGGAGTTCGGCCGGTACGGCATGCTGCACGTCCGCTACGGCAAAGCGGTACGCGGGCAGCCGCCACGGCGGCGCAACGTGCCGTCAGTGATGGGCTGGGGAGTAGAAGCGGTCGCCGACTACGTGGACAACATCCGACCCCGGTTCGGCTGCACGGATCATCCAGCGTTGTGGGTGACTGAACGCGGCGGGCGGGTGAATTCGGCGGAGATCAACGCGAGGTTCGTCGCCTACCGCGACGCACTCGACCTGCCGAAGATCCTTAGCCCGCACAGTCTGCGGCACTCGTGGGTGACCCATCTGACCGAGGATGGGGTGGACCGCCGGTTCATCCAGGAGGCTGTCGGGCACCGCTGCGACACTTCGACGGCGATCTACACCCACGTGTCCGGAGACTTCATGAACACGGCCTTACGCAAGGCCCTCACACCGGCGTTCGACACGCCGAGCGGACAAGAGAAGGAGCGGTAGATGGCGGCCAAGCTCGACTATCGATGGAACCTGCGGCAGATGATGGCCAGCCGGGAGATGTTCCAGACGACCGATCTGCTCGAACCGCTGGCCCAGCGCGAGATCCGGCTGTCGTCCAGCCAGGTTTACCGGCTGGTGGTTGATCGACCGGAACGGCTGAGCCTGAAGATCCTCATGGCCCTGTTGGACATCCTGCACTGTTCGATGGAGGACCTGATCGAGCCCGTCGCCGCGGCCCAGTCCGCCCGCCAGCGCAAGGTGGTCGGCGGCAGCGACGGCGGAGTCGGCGAGCTGCGTCCAAAACGGGCCCGCATCACCGGTGTCGACCGGTAATCGCGGTGCCGACCACGATGCTGACGGCAGAAGAGGCGCCCGCCATACCGCTGGTCGTGGCGGATCCGGTCGGCGTCACCGTTGCCTTGGTCGCCGCGATCGAGCCGAACCTGACCACGGCGATGATCGCGGACATCGTGGCCGGAGTCGCCGGTGGCCGGGTCAAGCAACGCCGCCCCGCCCAAGCGCTGACGGACCGGCCCGACACGCTGAGGGATGGCCGCTCGCCCGCACCGCGGGTAGTGGCGGACCTGCTGATCGCGCTGCGCCGCGCCGGCGCAGCCGCGATCTCGGCCCCGGCCTGCGCCGGCTGCGACAAACCGCTGCGCACCCTGCAACGCCGCGGCCAGGACTGGTACTGCGCGCCCTGCGACCGCCGCCCCGAACCGTGCTGCATGTGTGGCCAGTCCCGGCCGGTGGCCTTCCGCGACCGCCGCGGCCGTCCACAGTGCGTTCAGTGCTCGGTCGACGAGCGCGATCCGGTCGACACCGTCATCACCATCGTGACCGGTATCGAGCCGGGCCTGACCGCAGAATCGATAGCCGACCTGGTGCACACGGCGGCGACCCGACGAGGCCAACGCCACCAGATGGCCTGGGAGCTGCAGGAACGACCCGATCTCCTCACCGGGGCCGGCGCTGGCGCCACCGCCCCCTGCATATTGCGGCTGATCGACCTGCTCGTCGCCGCGGGCGCCCAGACGATCACTCCACCGGCCTGCCCACACTGCCAGCGCCGCATCCATCTGCACCGACGGATCGACGGGCAATGGCTCTGCCGCAACTGCGTGGCCAAGACCCGGGCCCGACCCTGCGCCGAGTGCGGAGCGATCCGCGAACCTGGCAGCCGCGACGAACTGGGCCGACCGCTGTGTCCGACCTGCCTGCTGCGACAACCCGCCAACCAGGAAACCTGCACGAACTGCCGACGGCGCCGCCCGGTCAGCGTCCGCACTTCGGACGGACCGCTCTGCCAAACCTGCCGCCCTTGGCCGATCGGAACCTGCGCGATCTGCAGCCAGACCGGCCCGTGTCTGATCTCCAAAACCACCGGGCAACCGTGGTGCCGCGCCTGCAAGCAACGATGGGCCCGCTGCACCGGCTGCGGAGAGAACCGGCCCATCCGCGGCGGCACCCTCGAGACGCCGCTCTGCGCTACCTGCACCCGACCCGACCCCGGCTTCTGGCAGGCATGCCCCGGCTGCGGCGACCGCGGCCGCATCCACGTCGGCGGCAACGCCCGCTGCGCACGCTGCACCATCCACCGACGACTGCGGATCGTCCTCGGCGACGACACCGGCACCATCCGACCCGAACTGCAAGCGCTGCACGACGCGCTCGCGGCGACGAACCGGACGGTCACCGTCGACGCCTGGCTCAACCGCAGCGCCGCCCCCAGCATCCTGCGAGCCATCGCCGGACAGCCACTGACCCACGACACGCTCGACGCCCTGCCCCCAGGCAAGCCCGTCGAGCACCTACGCAGCGTCCTGGTCGCCCTGGGCACCCTGCCCGCCCGCGACGAACAACTCGTCCGGCTACACCGCTGGATCACCGACACCATCGCCGCACGGGCCAACCCCGACGAACAGCACCTGCTGCGCCGCTACGCCATCTGGCACGTGCTGCGCCGCCTCCGCAGCCGGCTCCACGGCACCGACACGAACCATCACCAGTTCATCACGGCCAAACGCAACGTCAACGCCGCTGTCGCCCTCCTCGACCGGCTCGCCCACCACGGCCGCACCCTCGCCACCGCTCGGCAGGCCGACCTCGACCAGTGGCTCGCCGACGACAACACCAGCCGAGCCGTCGGCAACTTCATCCGCTGGGCCCACCGCAACAAACTCACCACGCTCGAGCTCCCCGCCACCCGCTGGGCCGGACCCGCCACGCCGATCGATACCGAAGCCCGCTGGGAACACGCCCGCCTATTGCTGCACGACGGCACCATCGCCGCCGAAATCCGCGTGGCCGGCCTACTCGTCCTGCTTTATGCCCAGCAACCCGCCACGATCAGCCGGCTCACCCTCGACCACCTTCAGATCACCCCAGACAACATCCTCCTGCGGCTGGGCCGTGAACCGGTCGTCCTGCCCGAGCCACTCGCCGGCCTCGGCCGCGACCTGGCCAGCACCCGCCGCGGACACGCCGTCATCGGCGCCCCAGGCACCAACCCCTGGCTGTTCCCCGGCGGCCAACCCGGCCGACCCATCAGCGCCTTCCAACTCACCAAACGGCTGCGCGATCTCGGCCTCACCCCCGCGCAGTCCCGTTCCACCGCGCTTTTCGAACTCGCCACCGAACTGCCCGCCGCGATCCTCGCCCGGATGCTCGGCATCCATATCAGCGTCGCCGCCGCCTGGCAACGCGCTTCGGCGGGAGACTGGACCACCTACGCAGCCGACGTCAGCCGCCGAGGCTCTGCTCTCCGACCCCCGCAGGCCGGCCGTGAGCTCCGATCTTGAGGTCCGGGCACTCCGGCACGCCGCAGCCATCACCAGTTCCGCGTCGACTGACACGATGACGCGGTGACACACGTGGAAATCAACGGCAAGCCAGCGATCGTCGAAGACGTGCATCGAGCAGCCATGTGGAACTACGGCCACTTCACCTCCATGCAAGTACGCAACAGAGCAGTAGCCGGCCTGTCTCTCCATCTCCGCCGCTTGAACGAGGCCTCGGCTGTGCTGTTCCCCGACGCCGCTCCACCATCAAGCGACCAGGTCAGGACGTCCATCGATCACGCAATGGCCGACACGAGCGACGCGTCCGTCCAGGTCACGATCCTTCCCAACCTCGCCCGGCGGCCCAACACCGACATCATGGTCTCCGTCGAGGAACCGGCCGACGACGCGCCCCGCCCACCCATACGAGTTCAGACCGTCCAGTACGAACGAGAGCTCCCGCAACTCAAGCACCTGGCCACGCTCGGCCCAACCTTCCAACGCCTCCAATCACGCCATGCAGGATTCGACGACGTCCTGTTCGCCGGACGAGACGGTTGCCTGCTCGAGGGCTCGGTTTGGAACATCGGCTTCTGGGATGGAACACAGATCGTCTGGCCCGAAGGACCTGCTCTGGCAGGCATCTCCATGCAACTGCTCCGGCTCGGCCTGCGACGGCTCGGCGTTCCGGACACGACGCGGCAAATAACCCGCGAATCACTCACCGAGATGACGGCCGCCGCCGCGACCAACTCGCACTGTCCGGCACAACCGATCGCCGCGATAGACCAAACCACCTTCCCCAACGACCAACCACTCACCACACTGCTACAGCGCGCCTGGAAAGAAGCCACCTGGGAACCGATCCGCACAGCTCGGTAGCGATCCCTCCATCTCGCAGCCTCTGAGTCATCCGATAGCCGGCCTCGCGACGGGCTCGGCACGCCTATGGAGATCTACACCCGGACTCAGCTACCGCCCGTCCCACTATGGAGGTATTCGGAGACTTCCGATATCCGACGTCGCCAGAGGCAGTATTCCAGGACGAAGTCATATCACGGCACCAGCAGTTCGTCACCCGCCGCCGTGCCCTGCGCGATTCCGCCGAATACCGCGATGTCACCGCCGACGAGTGGACCGACTTCGAGGAACATTTCCAGCTGCGTCGTGTCGCGCTGGGCGACTGCTTCCGCCCCTACGGCACACCCTGCATCCACGAACACGCCTGCTTCTCTGAACTAACGATGAACATGAATCTGGCACTTGTTAACTACTCAACTGCAGCTTCGCGGCGGATCGGCGGCCGCGCAGTTGAGCATTTGAACCGTCGGCGACGGCCGAGTCCTACCGGCTCAGCGCATAGCGGGGTTCCTCTGCAGCCATACTTGATCAGTGGCGAACAGCAGCGAGCGGCGCAGGCGCGCGGGGCAGCGCCAGGCTGTGGTCGACGGAGTCGCAGCGTACTTGGCTGACCAGGATGCCGATGTCTACAACATCATGGAGGCGGCCGTCCGTGACGACGGTGTGGCGGCGGTTCTTCACCTCACCGCGCTCGCTGCGGCGGCGATTCAGACGCTGGCCGAGGAGACGGGGAGAACTCCGGACGACGTGCTGCGCTCGCTGAGCCGGGCATGAGTGACGAAATCATTCGGGGGTCCGGTGAGGTGCGTCCGGCGATGCGGGTGAACGTGGGGAGACCAAGTCGCTTGACCGTGGCTTGCTGTTGTCGGGCGGAATCGATCTCCTGAAGCTTGTCGTTGGCGCCGGCGAGGCTGACTTGTAGTCCCTCGACCTCGCCGAGCCATCCCTCGCGGATGGCCTCGGTGATGCGGGCCTGCAGATTGTCGCGGATTTCCTCCAGTCGCGCCCGCTGGGCCGGGCTTGGCCGGAGCAATGAACATCTGACGCATGCTTAACCGTAATGGTCTTGAACGGTCTCCGGGGGGCATGCCCGCCCAGCTGTTTACGGAGGGCGACGAAGGCGGTTTGGAACCCGTCCTTGCCGAGCGTGTCGGCCTAGGGGCTCGCGGGCAAATGGGCAGCGTGGTAAATGTGACGCAGATTACTAAGATTCGAAGTAGGCACCCCTTAATGGCAGGCAATCCCATCGGCTGGATGCGCCCCAGGCGAGCCCTCAAGCTGCCGTCGAGCGCCTAACGCGGCATGCTCGTACTCTCCCAAACGGTTTGAGAGATATTGACGCAGAACCAGGCTCTGGGCGTCGTTGACGTGGGCGAGAAGCGACTCGTTTCGCGGGCAATCCCCAACTAACGTCGCCGCATGCCTGAACTGATCCTGCCGACCATCCGGCTGCACGTCGCCTTTCTGGAGTGCCGCGATGACTGGGGCCCTGGTCTCCATGAAGACGGCTTCGGCCTGGCCGACGACGACGACGTGGACTCACCCGACGGCTTCGCCGCCTGGGTGCACCAGCGGGTCCGGCTGACTCACCCCGTCGGCGAGCCCTGCCCGGACCAGAAACATGGCTCACCGCGCTGGATCGTCGAAGACGGTCAATTACTCGGGGGCATCGCCCTGCGGCACTATTTCGACGACAGGCTCGGTCACATCGGCTATGGCATACGCCCGTCCGCGCGCCGCCGCGGGTTGGCCAGCTGGGCCCTGCACGAGATGCTCGGCGAGGCCCGCGCCGCGCTGGGCCTGGATCGCGTTCTCATGCCCTGTCTCGCGGACAACGTCGCCTCGGCGCGCACGATCGAACGCAACGGCGGCGTCCTGGAGGGCATCCGCGACACCGATCATGGTCCGGTGAGGCGCTACTGGATCGCGCTGGACCGGTGACTTCTGACTGGCCGCGCAAGAGACTCCATCGCGACACCGACCTTCGGTTCAGCCCCGCGCGTCCGGACGGCGGCTGGCTCCGGGCGACGGATCTCCGCAGCACGTTTGTCATGGACTGGGTTTCGTCTTTATGCAGCGTGACCGGTTCGACGATGGTGTGTCGTGGGCCGTCATGGTGGGGTTTGTGAGACCCCAGGCATACTGCCTGGGTGAGTGAACGCGTCGAGTTCGACCTGGTCGATTATCAGAGCCGCGTCCGCTCCGGTGGGTGCTTCATCTGCGCGTTCCTTCGTGGCGATCCTGGCTCCGAGCACGAGTTGCTCTACGACGACGGTTCGCACGTCGCGTTCCTGAACCGCTATCCAACGCTGCGGGGTTACGCGCTAGTCGTCCCCCGGCGCCACGTCAGTGACGTCGTCCGCGATCTGAGTTCCGCGGAGTACCTCGCGTTCCAGGCTGTTGTGTATAAAGTCGCGCGAGCTGTCAATCAGGTCGTCCCGACCGAGCGGACATACATCCTGTCGCTGGGCAGCATGCAGGGCAACGCGCACGTCCACTGGCATATTGCCCCGCTTCCGCCTGGCGTCCCGGAGCATCAGCAGCAGTATCACGCCCTCATGGTGGAGAACGGGATCCTTCCTCAGACTCTCGACGAGGTCGCGCGGCTGGGTGTGGCCATCCGGACGGTTCTCTCCGATTAGCGGTATGTCCAGCCGCTGCGATCGACTACGCCGAATGTGCGTCCGTGATGATCATCGAGAGCGCCGGCCGGTTGATGGTGCCGGGGCGGTGATAGCGGCTGGGTTTCGTCCAGCGATCTGCCCGAATGACGGCATGCCCAGGTGCGTGGTCGCCTGCCTCCGGAGGGTGGCGTCGATCTGGACAAGCTTGTCCTGTGCGCCGGCCAAGCTGACTTGCAGCCCCTCAACCTCGCCGAGCCATCCTTCACGGACGGCTTCGGCGATGCGGGCGTGCAGGTTGTCGCGGATCTCTTCCAGCCGTGCCCGTTGGGTGGGGCTTGGCCGGAGTAACGAACATCTGACGCATGCATGTTCGTGGATACAGGGGGTGGAGAAGGCCCGGGCGCAGGTGCCGATCGATACGGTGCGCTTCTCGAAGTGGGCGAGGAACGCGCCCCATTCGTCATCGGTCGGGGTTCGGTATTCTTGGCTGGGTCGGGTGGCCCGGCGGCGGGCGATGAACGCGCGGTGCGCCTCGATCGCCTCGGCGGGGTAGATGGCTTTGTAGCCCATCGTGGTGTCGATGCTCTTGTGCCCGCAGATGATTTGGGCGATGTGTGGCGGTAGGCCGTTCATGATGGCGACGGTGACGAAGACCCGACGAAAATCATGGGGTGAGAACCGGAGCGGATCTCCGTCTGCGGTGGTCAATCCGGTCGCGGCCAGTACTCGGATGAGCAGCTTGCGGATGGCGGTTGGAGTGTAGGCGCGGTTCTCGCTGCCGATGCTGCGTTGGAACAGCAGCGGCAGCGGCGGATTCCATAGCCGCTCGCGTATGTCGTAGGCCGCCACCGAGGGTATGGCGCCGTCAGGTCTGCGGATACGGCAGACGACGGTGCTGAGGACGTCGGCCAGCTCCGGGCCGACCAGCAGGAGCCGTTCGGTGTCGGTCTTGGAAGGGGCGATCTGCAGCAGCGGCACCAGTTCGCCGGTGGAGGGCAGGCGGTACTCGGTGATGCTGTGGTGCGACAGTTCCAGTAGTTCCTCGCAGCGGATGCCGGTCAGGCGCAGGACTTCGACGGTGGCGAAGGCCCAGAACGCGTCGTCCTCTTCGTAAGACAGGTTGCGCCGCTTGCCGCTGGGTAGGTGTTCAGCCCAGATCATGTGCCCGATCGCCTTCGGCGCGATCCGGCGGCGTAGGACGCCGTCGGTGCCCGGGATTAACGCCCCGGGTTCGGTGTCTCGGGCGGCCTGCAGGCGTCGCGCGGCTTCGACGCGGCGTTGGTCGGCGGTGTGGAGCAGGGCAGGAAGCACGGGTTGCCGTTCGCGGGTGCGTTGGTCCATCCGTGATTTGCGGTGCGTGCGTTCCTTGGCGCGGTTGACCTCGGCGTCGCCGATCGGGCACGGCACGGCCCATGGCGCCCACCGGGCGGGGTCCTCGGTCGCCCATTGCGCGATATCGAGGTAGAAGGCACGCACTCGCAGCAGCTCTTCTTTGATGTTCAGCCGCGGGCTGCAGACTTCGATGCGTTCGCCGCCGGAGTTGGTGGTCATGCGTCGCTTCGTGGCGATCCGCTCTTTCCATGCCCGAGCGGTGTCGGGCGTTAAGCGCAGCGTGTCGATGCCCGGGGCGATGGTCTCGACCTGGGCCCAGAACAGCCCGGCCAGGGTGCGGGAGACGGCGTCGAGGCTGGCGAAGTCCAGGCACGGCTGACGTTCCCGCAGGTACTCCACGATCAGGTTTCTGATCGGCGTGCACCGTAACGGGTACCGGTCGACCAGTTCTTCGATGGTCAGCCGGCCGGCGGCGAGACTGAACGCGCGGATGGTGTGTGGGGCGTCGTCCGGGGAGACACCCAGGGCGTGCAGCCGGAGGTAGAAGTCGACCTTCTTCTGCCCGCCGCGCACGTGCACGCGGCGTTGGGTGTCGACCAGTTCGACGCAGTCCCCGACCGTGATCTCGGCGAGGGCGCCGCCCTTGCAGGCCAGCACGGTGGCGGCCCTGGTCGCGGCGATCCGGGCGTCCAGCCGCGAACCCGCCTGACCGGCCTGGCTGAGCTGGGCCAGCCGGGCGAAGCCGTCCGGAACCCTGGTCTGGGCCATGACCGTGGCCAGGTAGCGGTGGGTGCGGGTGAGCATCCAGGCCGGGCCGGGTCGGAGCACGTCGCCGCAGATCAGCATCAACAGTCCGGAGCCCAGATTTTCCGGATCGCAGGCCGCGGCCTCACCTCGCTGGCGTAGCCACGTTTCCGGCAACTGCACCCAGCTCGCGCCGGGATGCTGCTCGGCGCCGCTGATCAGCCACCGCTGCCGCCAGGTATCCCCGGGCAGCTGCGACAGCCAGCGCAACAACTTGACCACGCCGCGACGTCGGCCAGCCTGCGTCGCCGCCGCTCCAGCGACAAACGGTGGGCTGGTCAGCCGTGTGAAAGTGTCGTCGAGCGTCGTCGTAGTCTCCGGCCACGACGCGGACACCGGCCACGGCGGGAATCGGTCCCGCAGCTGTTTATTCCTCGCCCGGGTCCGCGTGTCTTCCGCGTTGATGTCGGTCGCCGGAGTGCGGGGCATGTGCTTGACGGCCCGGGTCACACGGTCCTCCCGAATAGCACGCTCAGCGACTGCGGGTCGTAACCCGGCGCCGGCGGCGGTGGTGGTGTCGGCTCGTCTCGACGGGCGGCCTGACGAGCGTGGTGAGCCAGTACGCCTGCCACCACTTCGCCCTGGGTCGGCGTCATATACAACTCGGTCGTGGTCAGGCGGGCATGACCTAAGACCCATTGCACGTCGCTGAACGTCAACTGCGGATCGCAGGCCATCCTGGTCGCCGCGCTGTGCCTCAGGTCGTGAAGCGTCCAGTTCGCACCGAGGACCGCGTTGGCCCGTTCGAACATGCGGTGTGCGGCGTGGTAGGTCAACGGGCGGATCGGCTGACGCAGCGTCCACCACACAGGCTGAGTCCGTGCCCGCGGGACCTTGCCACGTAGTTCCTCCTGATACAGCCGCAGCCACACGAACGCATCCGCCGACGCCGGCACCTGCTGCACAGCCCGAGAGCCCTTACGCACCACGGTGATCAGTTACTGACCCGGATCTGTGTCGCACTGACGCACCCCGAGTAGCTCAGCGGCCCGCACCCCGGTGGAGATCCAGAACGCGACCAGCGCCCGGTCCCGGTTGGATGGCAGCGCGGCGAACAGCTCGTTGAACCGCTCGTCCGGGATCGCCCTGGGGATCCGCCGAGGCACCACGGAACGGTAGCGGCCTACCCGCTCACGGCTCCACTGGTGCATCGGGTTGTGATGCGCGTGCGCCCGCTGCGCGCGGCGGGACGCATCCAGCGGGAAGGGGTTAAGAATCGGGCCGGTGCCCGCATCGCGGTGGAAGTCGTAGAAGCCGCGCAGAACAGTCTCGCTATGCGCCACGGTCGCCGGCGCGTACCCGATCCCAGGCATGGGCTTGCCGGTCACCACGTTCGGCGCTCCCGGCCGCCGCGGCGCCACGCCCGCCGATGCTGTAGTCCGCATCGCCTTCCGTCGCGGTTTGACCGTCACCTGGATCCAGCAGCTGAAGTCACGAGCTTCCACCCGCGTCGCGCGGTCCCAGCAGACGCCAACGGCGTCCAGGAACCGCCACCACCGCAACAGATCCATCCCATACGACCGCAGCGTCGACGGCGAGCGACCGGCCGCCATCAGCTCCCGCAGGAACGCCGCCACCGGCACGACGCCGTTCCCGTCCCCGTCGATCAGGCGGTACGGCTCGTACTCGTTATTGGTCGGGACCAGGCGACCAACCGAGGCGACCACCAGCCCAGCAAGATTTGAGCTGGTCGTATCTGCATCGTCCACGGAGTCCTTAACGCCAACAATGACAAAAGGTCACTGACCTGGGGTTACGCGGCATTTAGTTCAGTCAACGTGGCATCCGCTGCCCGCACCTGCGCCTCGACCCCGCCCAGGAACCGCTACTCAACGACATTGAGACCAACACTCGAGACCGAATGGCAGAGGCACAAAACCAACAATGGCTTGGCGAGGTCAGCGCCCTGGCCGAAACCCTGCACCACATCACCCGCAAACGCGCCCAACTCAACGCCGGGCCTTAACGCCGCAGCCGATCGGATAACGTTGCCCGAATGGTCTTCGCCCCCGGACGGACCATCGTGCGCCGTCATCTGTATCCAGACGGCCGGTTCGGCTCAGTGCTATGCGGACGCGTGGTAAGCGATGACGAGCTCGGGCTGGCCCTGTGGATCGAGGCCGGCTCACAGGCCATGCGCCGGGTCGACAGCACCGGCCAGCCAACCCGGAGTGGGCCTGCCCCGTTTTGACGGACATCCGAGATCAGGAGACCTGGGGTCTCCGGGAGGATGTCTATCATCATGGAGAGCATGGTTAAGAAGCGGTCACGGCCTCGCCGGTCGTTCACACCGCAGTTCAAGGCTGAGATCGTCGAGTTGTGCCAGCGCGGGGACCGCACGGTCGGACAGGTGTCGAAAGATTTCGAGCTGACCGAGACCGCGGTCAGGCAGTGGGTCAAACAAGCCGAACTCGACGCCGGCACCCGCTCTGACGGGTTGACATCGGATGAGCAGGCCGAGCTGTCGCGGCTGCGTGCGGAGAACCGGCGGCTGCGTGAGGACGTTGACATTCTCAAACGAGCGACGGCTTTCTTCGCGAAGGAGACCCGGTGAACGTGTTCCCGTTCATCGCCGCGGAGCAGGCCGTCCGGCGCAACGTCAAACGTGCGTGCGAACTGCTCGAGGTCTCCCGATCCGCCTACTACCAACAGCAATCCGGTGTTCTGTCGCGCCGGGACCGTCTCGACGCCGAGCTCACCGACACGATCACGCGCCTGCACGCGGTGTCGAAAGGAACCTACGGGGCGCCCCGGATCCATGCCGATCTCACCGAGGTCGGTAGGCGGCACGGCCGTAAACGCGTCGCCCGGCTCATGCGCGCCGCCTGCCTGGCCGGCAAGAGCCCTCGTCGGTGGCGGGTCACCACGACCCCGGACCCTGACGCCGCCAAACGCCCTGACCTGATCGGTCGTGACTTCACCACGGATCCGGCCGCGACCGGCTTCGAGTTCTCGTTGCGCCTGCTGTTGCGTCGATCGAAGCCTTTCGGTCGGCGGGTTGAACCCGTCGACTACAACCCGCGCCGCTGGCGCGCTCGACCTGAGCTAGCACCGCCGGACTTTCCGCGGCTGAGCGTGCAGTTCGCCGACGGCACGGTGATCAGCAACCTGGACCGGATCCTGGACGACGAGCTGGAGCCCGCCCGGCCTCAGCTGGTCGATGGCCCGCAAGAACTCATCGGCAGGCAGCGTACCGATCTCCCGTACTGGGTCTGGCGGCTCCCGCCACCCGGTCTCATCACGTTCATTTGCCACTGGCCCGCCTGCGAAATCACCGATGCGCGAGCGCAGATCGACGCCAGCCGCATCCTCGACGCCGCTGCCCGCAGCATCGATCCTTGGCCCCGCAGCCCCTGACTAGGCGATAACTAAGTATCCCGTACCGCTTCGCGGGCTCAACGACGATCAAAGGTCCACGGATCGCGTTCGGCTACCGTAGCGGCAGACGCTGGGCGAAAGCAGATGGGAAAGTGCGCTGGAGCCTCGGCACAGCACCCGAGTAGTGGGGATGAGCCGGTTCGAGTCCGGCGGCCCAGCGTCCCCAGACTCAACCTCGGCCGGAACTCGTTCGCCGGCGCGCAGGCGGCGGCCGGTGCCTTCGCAGCGGCGGCAGAGCCGGAACGCCCGGCCGGACGGGGAGCGCTTCTTGCCGCTGCCGGAGCAGCGCGGGCAGGCCTTGAACGGCCAAATCCAGCACGCGAACGCATAACCATGCGTGAGCGCGAGCAGGGCGATGATCAGGAAGATAGCGACGGTGGCGTGGGGGTTCACAACTGCCTCCAGGGTCGGTTTTGGGTGTGTGGCACCGTGAGCTGCTATCCGCTAGCGGGCAGCTCAGGATTGTGATCGGGTGCTAGCGGGGCTGCTAGCGCTAGCAGGGCGAGGTGCTAGCGCTAGCAGCCATGAGAGGGCTTGTCGCTGACCGTCATGGTTACGCCAGGTAACCGATCAGCTAAGATGACTGAGCGCACGGCGGTGGGATCATGACGACGTGTTAGGTGACCCGGTTCGCGTCATGCTTCTTGTCTTCTCCGTCGCCTTGGTGTGCGTGGCGAGCTTGGGTTGGTACCGCAAGAAGCTGCCCGGACAGAGGTGGGTATTCATTCTGCTCGGTGCGAGCGGCTGCTTATCGGCGTTAAGTGGCCCTTCGTAGATGACGGTGTAGTCCGCCGCGCGTCACTCCTCGGTTTCCGACG
>CAXSDA010000078.1:0-15386 GCA_964236515.1 uncultured Actinoplanes sp. | reverse complement strand
GACTCGAACCCGGGGTTGCCGGGCAGCTGGGCCGCGGTGCAGGAACCGCCGCCGCCACCGCCTCCGCCGCCTCCGCCGCCGCCTCCGGTGCCGGAGGCGCTGAAGGCCGCGGTGCCGTTGGGCGAGCCGAGACCGGTCGGACCGTCCCAGCCGGCGCCGGCGGTGCAGATCGGCGCGCCGCAGCTGCCGTTGCTGCCCGAGGTCACGTCGAACAGGTTGGCGGTGTGGGCGTACGGGTAGGACGCCGGGAAGTCGGCCGCGCCGGGGGTGCCGGCCAGGGCGTACACCGAGGCGATGATCGGCGACGAGGCGCTGGTGCCGCCGTAGACGCTCCACCCCGAGGCGCCGTACGTCTGGTAGACGGCGACGCCGGTGGCCGGGTCGGCGACCGCGGAGACGTCGGCCTCGGCGCGGCGGGTGCAGTTGGTGGTGACCGTCTGCCAGGTCGGCTTGGTCTCGTACGCGGAACAGCCCGAACCGGCGTCGGACCAGGCCTTCTCGGTCCAGCCCCGGGCGGCGCTGGACGACCGGCTGAGCGACGTGCCGCCGACCGCGGTGACGTACCGCGAGGTGGCCGGGTACTCGGCGCCGGTGCCGTCGTCACCCGAGCTGACCGTGATGGCCACGCCGGGGTGGTTCAGGTACGTGTCGTCGGAGGTCTCGGTGCTGCTCTCGTCGCCGCCCCAGCTGTTGGAGACGTACTTGGCGCCGAGCGAGACCGCCGTGTTGATGGCGGTGAACAACGGCGAGTCGTCCGCGCTGCTCGCCTCGACGAGCAGGATGTGGCAGGCCGGGCACGTGGCCGAGACCATGTCGAGGTCGAGCGAGATCTCCCCGGCCCAGCCGCTGTCCGCGGTGGGCAGCGGTGACGTCTGGCCGCTGCCGTTGACCTTCTTGAAGCAGCCGTTGGCGGTGGTGCAGGCGGCCAGGCCGTACTGGGTCCGGTAGGTGGCCAGGTCGGACTCGGCCTTGGGGTCGTCGAAGGCGTCGACGATGGCCACGGTGGCGCCGGAACCACCGGCGCCGAGCTTGTACGCGGCGGTCAGGTCGCTGGGGCCGAGACCGGACGGGGTCGCGTTCGGGCCCAGCGAGTTGACGGACTTGAGGTCGGTACGGCGCAGCGCGAAGCAGCGCATCACGCCGGGCCGGGCGGCGGCGCAGGACGGCGCGACGGTCACCGCCGCGGCCTGGGCCGGCAGCGCCGTCGCGGTCAGAGTGGCGGCGGCGACGGCGAGTGCCGCCAGCGCGGGTCCGATCAGACGTTTCATATCCAAGGGCTCCTCAACGTTTCCGGGGGATGCCGATGACAATGACGTCAACCAATGGGAAGTACAACCAACAATTGTGTTTCCGAACTGCTACCCCGGTTAATCATCGAACGTTTGAGCAGCGTGAACGCCATTCGACTCCGGTGATATGGAGACACTGATATGGAATATCTGAAAACCCATTGATATTCGGTTGCGCATCTATTTCAGGTCTTGGAGCTGATGGCGGCCGGACACCCCCGAGTTTCGGGTACGAACGGTAGAGGTGCGACGCCACCGTCCGCGGCGACAGGAAGAGCCGGTCGGCGATCTCGGCGTTGGTCAGACCCCGGCCGGCCAGCGTCACGATCTCGCGCTGCTGGGTGGTCAGGCCGGTCAGAACCGGCTTGGCGTCGTTGATCCGGCGCCGGCGGCGCAGCCACTCGCCGTGGTCCAGCCGCACCAGAGCCCGCTCGAACGGCCCGACCAGGCCAGCGCCAGCCGATCCGCTGCCGGGCGGCCAGGCGCAGCGACAGCCGGCTGACCGATATCGACCGGAAACGGCCGGCTATCGGACCTGCCCCCGGGCCACCAGGGCCCAGCAGAGGCAGCCGAAGCCGGCCGTCGCCGCGATCGTGCGGACCAGGTTCCAGGCCAGCCAGCGGGCCTCGTCGAACTGCCGGCGGACGGCGGCCAGGTCGGTGATCCGGGCCGGGTCGCCGGCGGCCTTGATCGCGTCGTTCACCGGCACGTGCACGGCGATCGTCACGACGACGACCACGACGTACAGCCCGAGCGCGACGAGCACCCAGGGCAGCACCGGCCCGCTCCGGTTGAGCACCGCGGCCGCGGCCGTGAGCACCAGCGCGCCGAGGAAGCTGAGCATGAACCAGGGATTGATGATCGCCCGGTCGATCGCCTGGAACGCCCCGACGAACGTCCGGTCGTCGGTCCGGGCCAGGCCCTGCATGATGGTGTGCTGGTAGAGGCCGAACACTCCGGCCATCAGTCCGGTGGTCATGGTCGCCGCGATCAGGGTGGTCACCCGCAGTCCGTTCATGGGACCAGTCAATCCGCGAGCCACCGGCCCGAGAATCGCTGAGCGTCCACACCGCATACGCGTCGCTCTCACCGGGCGTCACCGAGGTGAACGGCGGGTGACCAATTGTTTGACGGACGTCAATCTCCTGTACCTACCAGTTTCGCCTCGTGTCCCTACATTGTGTCGTTGTGGGAGTTCCGCCGGCGGTCCGGGCACGGGAGATCACCAAGACCTTCCGGGACGTCGTCGCACTCGACGGCGTCGACCTCGACGTGACGCCCGGGCACATTCATGGCCTGGTCGGACCCAACGGCGCCGGTAAGACCACGCTGCTCGGGCTGCTGCTGGGCCTGTCCCTCGCCGACCGTGGCACCCTCGAGATCCTCGGCACACCGATCGGCCGGGCGCTAACCGCCCCGGACGGGGTGGCCGGATTCGTCGACGGGCCGGGTCTCTACCCGTCACTGACCGCGCGCGCCAACCTGGCCGCCCTGGCCCGGCTGCGCGGACGCGACCTGCGGACCGCCGGGATCGACGAGGCGCTGGCCGAGGTGGGGCTCACCGACGTCGCCGACGACCGTACGAGCGGGTTCTCCCTGGGTATGCGCCAGCGGCTCGGCCTGGCCGCCGCGCTGCTGTTCCAGCCCCGCCTGCTCATCCTCGACGAGCCGTCCAACGGTCTCGACCCGGCCGGCAAACGGCACGTCCACCGCGTTCTCACCCGGCTGGCGGCGGACGGCACCGGTGTCGTCCTGTCGAGCCACCGGATGGACGACGTCGAGGCGCTGTGCTCCGAGGTCACCATCCTCGCCGCCGGGCGGGTCGTCTTCTCCGGCCCGCTGGGCAAACTGGCCGCGGAGAACCAGGAGCTCGACTACCGCGTCCGGGTCTCGGACCCGCCGGCGGCCGCCGCGCTCCCCGCCGGAATCGCCGGTGTCCACGTCGTCGACGCCGGGGTCCTGGTCGTGCGGGCGCTGCCGGCCGCCGTGGACGAGCTGGTCGTCGCCATCGTGGGCGCCGGTATCGCGTTGCGCGAGCTGGCCCCGGTCGTGTCGCCGCTCGAGGCGGCGTACCTCGCTCTCACGGAGGCCGGCCAGTGACCGCGGTTCTGGATCGGCCGGTCCCGGTGTCCCGGAGCTACCGCTTCGAGCTGGTAAAAATGGTCTCCCAGTGGCGGATCCGCATTCTGGTGATCGTCTGCTGGGTCGCGCCCGCGCTCTTCGTGGCCGGGGTCAGCCGGCAGAGCACGCTGCCGGTGGACACGTTGTTCGGTCGCTGGATGCACGCCACCGCGTGGGCCGGACCACTGGTGATACTGGGCTTCGCCGGTCTGTACGCCCTTCCGCTGCTGACCTCGCTGGTGGCCGGGGACGTGTTCGCAGCCGAGGACCGGCTCGGCACCTGGCGCCACCTGCTGGTCACGGTGCGGTCGCCCCGCCGGATCTTCGTGTCGAAGGCGCTGGCCAGTCTCGCCGTCATCGTGGTGCTGGCGGCCGGGATGCTGGTGTCCAGCGCGGTGGGCGGCCTGATCGCGGTCGGCAACCGCCCGCTGATCGGTCTGGACGGCCAGATCCTGTCGCCGGGCGGCACCGCCGGACGGGTCGTGCTGGCCTGGGTCTGCGCGCTCGCCCCGACGCTGGCCCTGGCCGCGATCGGGCTACTCGGATCGGTGGCGCTGGGACGCTCCCCGATGGGCCTGCTGCTGCCCGCGCTGGTGGCGCTGGCGCTGCAGCTGCTCCAGACGCTCCCGTTGCCGGTGGCCGTCCGCCTGGCCCTGCCGGGATACGCCTTCATCGCCTGGAACGGGTTGTTCGACCGCCCGGTGCAGCTGCGCCCGTTGCTGATCGGCGTCGTAGTGGCCCTGGTGTGGGCGGTGACCGCAACCGGGCTGGCGTACGCGCTGTTCGTGCGCCGCGACTTCACCAATCCGGCGTACGACGGCTCGGCGCGGCGGGCGGTCACGTACGGCGTCCTGCCGTTGATCGGCCTGCTCGTGGTGACCTGGGCGGTGGTGGCCGGGGCGACCGGCGCGACCGGCTCCGGGATCGCCCAGGACAAGGTGCAGCGCTCGCTGGCCACCGCGTTCGGCCACCTCTACCGGCGGCAGACCGACGAACTGCACCGGCCGGCCGTCACCGAGACGCAACTGGACTCCACCGCCGCCTGTACCAAGGGCGGCGGTTCCCTCGACGCCGACGGGCCGGGCAACGACTGGCGTTGCGTCGTGTCCTGGCATCTGCCCGGCGTCGACGCCGTCGGGCAGGCCGTGTACCAGCTCGACATCACTCCGGACGGCCGGTACGTCGCCGACGGCGACGGGCCCAAGGAGGTCAACGGCTACTTCCTGCTGCACACCGCGGACGGGGACGCGCCGAATCCACTCTGGCAGTTCGACGGCAACGTCGAGCTGCTGCCGAAGGGATAGCTCATGCAGGTCACACGCCGCCGCCTTCCGATCCGCCGCCGGCTGCCGGTCGTCACCGCCGGCGCCACCGTGCTGGTTCTCGTCACCGGCACCGGGATCGCGTACGGCTCGACGCATCAGTTCGGCCGCGACCAGGTCGGCCAGATCACCGCCAAAGGCCGGGTGGTGTCGGCCGATCAGTACACCGATCCCATCGGGCGGCGGCTGGTCATCAACAACGGCAAGATCATGTCGTCGGTGGTCAGCCCGGACGGCACCCACCTGGCCGCCTCGATCACCGACGGCGGCGAAGCGCTGTCCATCGTGGATCTGAAGAGCTGGAAGGTGCAGCAGCTCGTCGGCAACAACGCGGCCGCTGACCTGCGGATCAGCGGCAACGACGTGGGACAGGAAGGTCCGACCTACTCCCCCGACGGCAGGCACCTGTGGCTGGGCCAGGCCGACGGCTACCGGACCTTCACGGTGAACGCCGACGGCACGCTCGCCGATCCGGCGTTCGTGCCGATCCCGGCCGACGGCCCGAAGCAGGCGCTGGTCGGCGCCGCGGTGTTCACGCCCGACGGCTCGACCGTGTACTCGGCGGTCAACGGCCAGAACCGGGTGGTCGCCATCGACGCCGCCACCGGAACCATCGAGCAGAGCTGGGCCGTCGGCAACGCCCCGCGGGACCTGGCCCGGGTCGGATCCAAGCTCTACGTCAGCAACGAGGGCGGCCGCACGGCCCGACCGGGCGACACGACGATCAACTCGTACAACACCCCGGTGCCGGCCAGCCCGGTCACCGCGGCCACCACCACCGGCACGGTCAGCGTCATCGACCTGTCCACCCCGACCGCGGCCGTAGGCAGTATCGACGTCGGCCTGCACCCGACCGCCCTGTACGCCAAGGGATCGGCGTTGTTCGTGACCAACGTGGCCAGCAACAGCGTGTCCATCATCGACACCCGCCGCGGCAAGGTGGTGCAGACGGTCGCCACCCAGCCGTGGCCGGAGGCGTCGGTGGGCTACGAGCCGGACGCGGTGACGCTCACCGGCGACGGCCACCTGCTGGTCACGCTGGGCCGGGCCAACGCGATCGCCGTCTACCGGTTCACCAGCCCGCTGGAACCGGTCAGCTACATCGGGCTCCTGCCGACCGACTACTTCCCGGCCGAGATCGCCACGGTGGGCCGAGACATCGTGGTCTCCAACACCCGCGGCATCGACGCCCGCCGCCCGACCACCGCGACCGGGCACGGCACCCACGACACGACGTCGAGCCTGGTGCGGTTCCGGATGCCGAGCGACCGCGTGGTGCGGGCCGGGACGGCGAAGGTGTTCGCCGAGAACGGCTGGACCCCGGGTTCGGTCACCACCGGCCGTGGCTACGCGCGGCCGGTGCCGGTGCCGGCGCGGCTGGGCGATCCGTCGACCATCAAGCACGTCTTCCTGCTGGTCAAGGAGAACCGGACGTACGACCAGGTGTACGGCGACATCCCGAGCGGCGACGGGGACCCGGCCCTGGCCGAGTTCGGCGAGAACGTGACCCCGAACCAGCACGCGCTGGTCCAGCAGTTCGGCCTGTTCGACAACACGTACGACATCGGCACCAACTCGGCCGAGGGCCACAACTGGCTGATGCAGGCCGACGACCCGGAGTACACGGAGTCCTCGGCCGGCGAGTACCTGCGCAGCTACGACACCGAGGACGACGCGCTCGGTCACCAGCGGAGCGGCTTCATCTGGACCGGCGCCCAGGCGGCGGGCGATTCGGTCCGCGACTTCGGCGAGTTCCACCAGTTCCTGACCAAGCCGGCCGGCGCCACCTGGCAGAACCTCTACTGCGACGCGAAAACGATGGCCACGACCGGCGCGAACACCGCGTACAACCTCGTCTCGTCGTCGCCGATCCCGTCACTGAACAGCGTGTCGGTGCCCGCGTTCCCGAAGTTCGACACCAGCGTCCCGGACGTCTACCGCTACGAGATCTGGAAGCGCGACTTCTCCAGGAACGGCCCGGCCGGCCTCAACATGTTCTGGTTCTCCAGCGACCACACCGGCGGCCCGCCGAACGCCGCCGCGCAGGTCGCCGACAACGACCTCGCGGTGGGCAAGGTCGTCGACCAGATCTCGCACAGCAAGTACTGGAAGGACTCGGCGATCTTCGTCGTCGAGGACGACTCGCAGGCCGGTCTCGACCACGTCGACGGCCACCGGGCGCCGATCGAGATCATCAGCCCGTACGCCCGGCGCGGCGTCGTCGACAACCACTACTACTCGCAGATCACGATGATCCGGACCATCGAGCAGATCCTCGGCATCCACCCGATGAACCAGAAGGACAGTGCGGCGACCCCGATGACGGCGGCGTTCACGTCCCGGCCTAACTTCACGCCGTTCACCGCGCTGCCCAACCGGACCTCGCTCACCCTGGGCCTGGCCACCCCGCCGCCGTGCGGGGTGGACACCCCGGCCCCGCAGGACGCCAAGGCGGCGCCCGCGCCCCAGGCGACCGTGCCGGCGAGCGAGCAGGCGGTCGCGACGAAGTGGGACACCTGGAAGGCGCAGCAGCGGCTGACCGGCCCGACGGCCCGGGCCGACTTCGCCAACCCGGTGCAGATGAACCACTTCACCTGGTACCAGAGCCACGACTGGTTCAAGCCGTACCCGGGCGAGTCCGCGATCTACGGCCCGGACGCCATCCCCGGCGCCTACATCCCGTCGGCGGACACCGACTGAGCCCGGTCCGCTCGCCCCGGTGGCCACCGGCTGACGCCGCTCCACGCATCGCTCCACACATCGGGTAGCGAGAAGCCGGCCGGCCGGTCGAACGGCTGGGTGGTCAGGCGGGTCGCCCGGAGGTCGGTCAGGTCGACGACCTCCGGACCGGCGGCCACCAGGAACCAGGTGCCGGCCCTGAGCACCAGGCCGAGCGGCTCGACGACGCGCGGCTCGCGGCCGGCCAGGTGCAGCTCGATGCGGCGGCGCCCGCGGATGCTGCTGGCGATCCGGGCCAGCTCGTCCGGGCGTACGGCGTCGTCGAGGTCGTGCAGGAACCAGTTGTCCAAGCGGTCCGCCCGGTCGGCCAGATCGGGTGGCAGGGCGCCGGTGATCTTGTGGCCGGCGCTGCGGGCGGAGGTGCCCAGGCCGAGCCGGCGGGCGATCCCGGGCCGGCCGATCAACCACAGCGCCTCGGCCTCGTCCGGGGTGAGGCCGGTCAGCCGGGCCTGGAAGCCGCCCAGCAGCTCGATGCCGCCGCCCGAACCCCGGCTGGCGTAGATCGGCACCCCGGCCTCGCTGAGCGCCTCGACGTCGCGCAGCACGGTCCGCTCGCTGACCTCCAGCGCGGCGCCGAGCTGGCCGGCGGTCAGCCGGCCGCGCCGCTGCAGGAGCAGCAGCATGTCCAGGACCCGGGCGGCGCGCACCCCCGGATGGTAAATCCCGAACCTGACAGAAGGTGTCTGGTTGAACCTGGGACAGTGTCGGCATGATTCGTGACGACGTCGAAGGCACCGGCACCCCCGGCGACCCCTGGCAGCTGAGCACACCGCCGGGCACGAGCGCCTACCAGGCCTACCGCGACCCCGAGGCCGACCCGCCGGCGCTGGTCGTGCAGGTCGGCAAGACCCAGCTGCGTTACCACCTGGCCTGCGTCGACGACCTGCACAAGATGCTGGGCGAGGAGGGCGACTGGGTGCCGCTCGGCAACGCCGACGAGCAGAAGCCGGCCGCCGAGGGCACGGTCGAGGCCTGGGGGCGGTCGGACAAGAACCCGGTCGGCGGCTGGTACGGCTTCAAGAAGGGGCTGCGCGGGCGGTTCGGCAACTACGTCCCGCCGGTGCTCGAGGTCCTCGGCCTGGCCGAGGTCGAGCACAATCCCCGCAACAACCGGATGCGCGCCCTCTGAGCGACTGGATCCTGCACATCGACCTCGACCAGTTCTTCGCCTCGGTCGAGGTGCTGCGGCGTCCCGAGCTGCGCGGGAGGCCGGTGATCGTCGGCGGTACGGGCGATCCCACCCAGGCCCGGACCGTGGTCGCAACCGCGTCGGTCGAGGCCCGGGCGTGCGGCGTGCACTCGGGCATGCCGATCCGCCTGGCCGCGCGCAAGTGCCCGGACGCCGCCTTCCTGCCGTCCGACATGCCCGCGTACCGGGAGACGTCGGCGCGGGTGTGGGCGGCGGTGCGGGCCCTGCCCGTACGGCTGGAGGTGCATGGCCTGGACGAGGCGTTCGCCGGCGGCGACATCGACGACCCGCACCGGGTGGCCGCGGAGATCCGCGCGGCGATCCTCGAGCGGACCGGCCTGACCTGCGCGGTCGGGATCGGCCGGAACAAGAACCAGGCGAAGATCGCAGCCCGGTTCGCCAAGCGCGACCCGGCCGCCGTCGCCACGCTGACCGACGAGAGCTGGCCGGCGGTGATGGGACCGCATCCGGTCGGCGACCTGTGGGGCGTCGGGCCGCGGACGGTTACGAAGCTCGAGGAGCTCGGCCTGGCCACGGTGGCCGACCTGGCCGCCGCCGGTCAGTCCACCCTGGAGCAACGCTTCCCGCCCCGGGCGGCCCGGTGGCTGTCCGAGATCGCCATGGGGGGCGGCGACACCGGGATCGTGACCGAGCCGTGGGTGGCGAAGTCGCACAGCAAAGAGGTCACGTTCGCCCGCGACCTGACCGACCGCGCGGAGATCGAGGCGGAACTGGTCGCGCTGACCCGCGCTCTGGGCGCCGAGGTCGTCGCCGAGGGACGGCGGGTGGTCCGGGTGGGCGTGAAGGTGCGCTCCTCGTCGTTCTGGACCCGGACCCGCGAGTCCAAGCTGCGCGAGGGCCCGACCACCGATGTGGAGACCATGTGCCGGGCGGCACTGGCCGTGCTGGAGAAGTTCGAGCTGACCCGGCCCGTACGGCTGCTGGGGGTCCGGACCGACCTCGACGACGTCAGATGAGCCCCGCGGGCGGCCCACCGGTCAGCCCGAATCCGGCCCGAGCCATCGCGGTCAGCTCCCGGTCCAGCTCGGCCCGCTCGACTTCGACGGTGGTCACCGGGCGAGGTCCACGCCGAGGTCCAGGTCGGCCACGTCGACCGGCCGGCCGGTGCGCAGGGACTCGTTGCCGGCTATTCCGACGGCGATCGCCCGGACGCCGTCGACCCAGCTCGCCGGCCGGTGCCGCGGATCCTCCCCCGGTCCGCGGAACACGTCGGCCAGCAGCAGCGCGTCGCCGCCGCCGTGGGCTCCGCCACCGGCGGGGATCGCGACGTCCTCGGCCGCCGTCCAGTGGCGCTGCAGGGTCAGTCGCTCGCCCCCGGCGCGGGAGGATGGCACGGCGCTGGGGTCGACCACGCCGTGGTCGTCGAGGAGCACCGCACCACGACCACCAGGAAGGGCAGCATGACCGCTGACGCCAGCCCCGTGTCAGCGCCGTGTGCGGGTGCTGTCAGCGGGACCCGTCAGTCTGTACGCCGAGGGCCGAGCTGGCCTTCGGTAGACGGACGGAGGACATCATGAGTGATCTCGTGGTGCGCGCGGAGGGACTCCGCAAGCGATTCGGCAAGACCCAGGCCCTCGACGGGGTGGACCTGGCCATGACCCACGGCACGGTGCTGGGCGTGCTGGGACCCAACGGCGCCGGCAAGACCACGGCCGTACGCGTCCTGGCCACCCTGCTGCGCCCCGACGCCGGCTTTGCGGAGGTGGCCGGCATCGACGTGCTCAAGCAGCCGCAGCGGGTACGCCGCCGGATCGGGCTGACCGGTCAGTACGCCTCGGTCGACGAGGACCTGACCGGCACGCAGAACCTGGTGCTGATCGGGCAGTTGCTCGACCTGACGACTCAGGACGCCAAGCGCCGGGCGGTGGAGCTGCTCGAGTGGTTCGACCTCTCCGAGGCCGCGTCCCGGCAGGCCAAGACGTACTCGGGCGGTATGCGCCGCCGACTCGACCTGGCCGCCAGCCTGGTCGGCCACCCCGAGGTGATCTTCCTCGACGAGCCGACCACCGGGCTCGACCCGGCCAAGCGCGAGGACATGTGGGGCGTGGTCCGGACCCAGGTCACGCAGGGCGCCAGCGTGCTGCTGACCACGCAGTACCTGGAGGAGGCGGACGCTCTCGCCGACGAGATCGTGGTCGTCAACCACGGCCGGGTGATCGCCTTCGACACCCCCGATGGGCTCAAGCGCCGCGTCGGCGGGCTCACCCTGCGGGTCCGGCCGTCCGACCCGGCCCGGGTGGCCGACGCGATGCGGATTCTCGACGCCGTGGCCGCCCCGGGCACATCGGCCAGCGGCGACACGGCCGCCGGCGCCCGCCCGGGCGCGGTCTCGGTGCCGGTGGCCGCGGACACCGCGATCGACGAGGCGCTGCCCGCCCTGCGCCGCGCCGGGATCGAGTTCTCCGACCTCGGCCTGCACCTGCCCAGCCTCGACGAGGTGTTCCACTCCCTGACCGAAGACCAGCCGGCTGCGGCCGCGAAGGAGGGTGAGTTCGTATGACCACGCTCAACATCCCCGTGCGCACCATCGTCGGCGACATCGACAAGCCCCGCGGCGGGGTCGTCGCGGCGACGATCCGCCATGCGCTCGCGCTCGCGCGGCGGAGTCTGATCAAGACCGCCCGCACGCCCGAGGCGCTGATCGACGTGACGCTGCAGCCCGTGATCTTCCTGCTGCTGTTCACCTTCCTGTTCGGCGGGGCCATCGCCGGCGGCGACCGGCACGCATACCTGCAGTTCCTGCTGCCCGGTCTGCTGGCCCAGTCGCTGGCCCTGGGCGGCGTCGCCCTCGGCCAGAACCTCAACGCCGACATCGAGAAGGGCGTCTTCGACCGGTTCCGGTCGTTGCCGGTGGCCCGCTCGGCGCCGCTGGTCGGCGCGGTGGCCGCGGACGTCGTGCGCTACCTGACCGTGTGCGTGGTGATGCTGGGGTTCGGGAGCGCGATCGGTTTCCGGATCCAGACCGGGTTCGTCCCGACGGTGGCCGCAGTCGCGCTGTCCATCGGGTTCGGGCTGTGCTTCTGCTGGATCTCGGTGCTGGTCGGCATGCTGGTCCGGACGTCCGGAGCGGTGCAGGGCATCATGTTCCTGTTCGTCCTCCCGCTGTCGTTCGGCAGCAACGTGTTCGTGGCGACCAGCACGCTGCCCGGCTGGCTGCAGGCGTTCGTGCACGTCAACCCGATCACGCCGCTGGTCGGGGCGATCCGCGGGCTGCTGATCGGCGGCCCGGTGGCCCACGACCTGGTGATCACCTTGATCTGGATGGCCGGCCTGCTGGTGGTCTTCGTGCCGCTGGCGCTGCGGGCCTACGCCCGGCGGGCCTGACCGGGTTCCAGTTCGATCGGCCGCGGTTCGATCCGGCGCAGTCGCGCCGGATCGGCCCGCGTCAGGGCCATGGCGCCGTCCAACTGCCATCCCGTGTCGTACGCCTCGGTGAAGCCGCCCTCGCCCAGCGCCGCCCGGCCGCGCCGGGCCAGATCGCCGACCTGCCGGTCGGTCCAGTCGTGGGCGCCGCGCAACCGGGCCGCCGCGCCGAGCAGCTGGGCCGCGTCGCGGTGCCGCCCGTACAGCTCGGCCAGACCGGCCGCGGACACCGCCACCATCGCCAGGATCGGCATGTCGCGGCTGTCCACCGCGGCCGCGTACGCCCGGGCCAGCGCCTTCTCAGCACCCGGACCATCGCCGCGCCCCAGGCACAGCCAGGCCCGGACCCCGCCGAGCAGCGCCGGACCGTGGTCGCCCCCGAACGCCGCGGGCATGCCGTCCATCTCGTCCTCGGCCTGATCGACGAGCGCCTGCGCGCGGTCCAGGTCGCCGATCCGGACGTACGCACTGGCGGCCAGCGCGTCGACCAGCAGGGTCAGCTCGCGGGAACCGGCCCGTTGCACCCGCTCCTGGATCCCCTCGACCATGGCGATCGCGCGGTCCTCGTCGCCGCGCCGCATGTGCAGGTCGACCCAGCGCAGGTCGATGAAGATCTCGTCGCTCAGGCTCAGCGAGCCGAACTCGCGGGCGCGGGCGCGGGCCTCGCGCAGATCGGCCAGCGCGCCGTCGAGGTCACCGTCGTACTGCCGCAGCAGAGCGCGCATCGGCAGCGTGGTGGCCAGCCCCCAGCGGTCCCCGGTCCGGCCGTAGCAGTCCAGCGCGGCGGCCACGTGGATCCGGACCTCGTCGAGGTGGCCCTCGTTCTCGGCGAACGAGGCCCGGAACATGTGCGCCAGCCCGGCCAGCCACACATCCGGCCCGTCGATGATGTCCTGGGCGAGGGCCAGCGACGCCTCCTTCTCCTTGAGGAAGTACAGCGTCACCGCGGCCAGCGCACCCGCGAAGCCGGGCAGCGACGGGTAGGCCAGCAACCGGTCGGCGAGCGCCCGCAACGCCGTCTCGCCCTCCCCCCGTTCCATGCCCAGCGCCGGAGTCTCACTGATCCGGTTGAGCAGGAACACCGCCTCGGCCAGATCGCGCTCGAGGCTGGGCTCCCCCGGAGCGGCCAGCGCCCGGCCGAGCCAGTAGGCCGCATCGGTGTGCCGCCCGAACATCTGCCAGTACCAGGACATGTCCATGGCCAGCGTGACCGCAGCCGGGTCGCCCGCGTCGCACAGGTGGCCGAGGGCGGCGATCGCGTTGTCGTACTCCGCCTGGATCGCCCGCAACGCGACGAGCTGGTCGCGGCCGCGCAGCTCCGGCTCGGACCGGGCGATCAGCGCGGACAGGTGACGGGCGGCGAGGTCCCGGACGGCGTCGAGGGCGCCCTGCTCGCCGAGCCGCTTGATGCCGTACTCGCGGATGGTCTCCAGCATCCGGTAGCGGCCGGCGTCCGGCGCGAGCTGCAGCAGCGACTTGTCGACCAGAGCGGCCAGCAGATCCGGGATGGCGGCCGGGGGCACGGACGTGCCGGCGCAGACGGCGGCGGCCGACTCCGCGGTCACGCCGCCGGGCAGCACCGCGACGCGTTCGGCGACCGTGCGTTCGTGGTCGCCGAGCAGATCCCAGCTCCAGGCGATCACCGCGCCCAGCGTGCGGTGCCGGGGCAGGGCTGTACGGCTGCCGCTGGTGAGCAGCCGGAACCGGTCGGACAGCCCGGCGGCCAGCTCCGGCAGCGCCAGGGTGCGGAGGCGGGCGGCGGCCAGTTCCAGGGCCAGCGGCATCCCGTCGAGCCCGCGCACGATCGAGATGATGTCGGCGAGCGTGCCGTCGTCCACGTCGAATCCCGGGCGTACCGCGGCGGCCCGCTCGGTGAACAGACGCACCGACGCGGTCCGGCGGGCGTCGGCCGGCGTCGCGTCCGGTGACGGCAGCGCCAGCGGGCCGAGCGGGACCAGGGCCTCACCGTCGACGGCGAGCGGCTCCCGGCTGGTGGCCAGCACCCGCAGGCCGGCGCACCGCGGCAGCAGCGCCGCGATCAGGTACGCGACCGCGTCGATCAGGTGCTCGCAGTTGTCCACCAGCAGCAGGCTCTCGCGGCCGTTGAGCCGCTCGGCGAGGACGTCGAGTTCACCGCCCTCGGACCGCAGGCGGCCGCCCTCGAACAGGGCAGCGCCGCGCAGCCCGATCGCGGCCAGTACCGCCGCCCCGACCTTGGCGGGCTCGGTCACCGAGGCCAGGTCGACCAGCCAGGTACCGTCCCGGTACTCGTGGCGGTGGCGGCGACCGGCTTCCAACGCGAGCCGGGTCTTGCCCGCGCCGCCCGGTCCGAGCACGGTGACCAGGCGGCCGGAGGCGAGCAGCCGTTCGATCCGGGCGAGGTCGTCGTCGCGGCCGATGAAGCTGGTCAGGGCGGCCGGCAGGTTGCTGACCGGGGCGTCCGCGACCGTCGCCGGATCGTCCGGCGCCTCGCGGAGCAGGCGCAGGTGGCGCTCGCGCAGGGCGGTGCCGGGGTCGGCGCCGAGGCGGTCGGCGAGATCTGCCCGTACGCGCTCGTACAGCTCCAGGGCCTCCGGCTGCCGGCCCCGCGCGGCCAGCGCGTCCATCAGCAGCCCGGCCACCCGCTCGTCCGCCGGGTGCTCGGTCAGCAGCGCGGTCAGCCGCCCGGCGGCCGCGTCGCTCCGGCCCAGCCCGAGCTCGGCCTCGGCCAGGTCGACGGCGGCTTCGACCGCCGCCCCGGTCAGCCGGGCCGCGATCCCGGGGGCGACCGCGGCGACCGACGCCGGCTCGCCGCACAGCGCCACCGCCGGGCCGAGGAGCGCCGCCGCGGCCCGGGGATCACCGGCCCGCAGCGCAGCGCGGCCGTCGGCGGCCAGCCGCTCGAACCGGGTCACGTCGACGTCGTCGGCGGTGACGTCCAGCCGGTAGCCGCCCTCGACCTGGGCCACCGCCTGGGCCCCACCGAGCAGCCGGCGCAGTCGGGACACCAGCGACTGCAGCGCGTTGGCCGGGTCGGCCGGGCGCTCGTCCGGCCACAGCGCGTCGACCAGGGCACCGGGATCGACCGTGCGGCCGCCGGCCAGCGCCCGCCGGACGAGCAGGCCGCGCAGCCGGGCACCGGGCACGGCGACCACCACGTCGTCGCGGCACACCTCGAGTGCGCCGAGCAGCGTCACGCGCAGGTGCCCGCCCTGGTCCCCGTTCACCGCTCGATCCTCCCGCCTTCCGCCCTCGCCCCTCAAACCGGCCGCCCTCGCCCCTCGGACCGCCCGGCCTCGCCCCTCAACCCGGCCGGCCTCGCCCCTCAAACCGGCCGCCCTCGCCCCTCAAACCGGCCGCCCT
>CAXSDA010000077.1:0-15462 GCA_964236515.1 uncultured Actinoplanes sp. | reverse complement strand
TCAGGATGCGAAACTTATCCGGATTGATCGGTTGAATCATCATCTGTTCAGGCGCTCTGAACGATCGTTCAGACGGCCGCGCCGGCCCTATCCGCCGGAGTACTCGACCTCGGCCCCGGGGTAGGTGGGGTGCCGGGAAAAACGTGTTACCGGCCGCACGGCTGCTGGTTCCACCCTTGCCGCGGACGCCGCTGATCTTTGCCTTCTTCGCCGCGCCCAGCCCCTCCGGCGTGTTGGGCGTGACCTGATCCAGGTCGAGGTTGACCAGCCCTTCGCGACGCAGGCCGGTGCTGAGCACGGAATGCACGATCGCGCGGTCGCGCAGCGGCCGGGCGTGGTCGTGCAGCTCTCCGGCGGCGGAACGGCGGCGGGCCTTATGGTGGAAGCGCGGCAGCCGGTCGAGCACGTCTCGCGAGCGTGCTGCTTGGCAGCGCGCGGCGGGTCCGGCCGGCCGAGCCGCACGCGTACGTCGACTGCCTCCCGGACGGCTGTCGCGTTGCGGCGGGGCCGTACGGTCTACGGCCGTGAGTAACCTCCTGGCCGGCCTGTCCGTCTTAGTGGCCGTCGTTGCGGTCCTTCTCGCGTTCCGGGCCGACAAGACTGCCCGGCGGAGCCTCGTCGTCGCTGAACGGGCCGCCGTGGCCACTGAGCGGCAGGCCGACGCTGCGGAAGCCGCCATCCCCTCGCCCGCACCCCCTGTGCGGTGGCATGCCGAGCGCGCCGGCAAACGAACCGTCTTTGTTCGCAACGTCGGCACCGAAACCGCGTACGGCGTCCGAATCGTCGTACCGGCCAGCCACGAAGGCTTGGTCCGCGCCGACAACCGATCCGGAATCGTGGAGGCCGGAGCGGCCATCCGCGTCATGGTGATCGACGTGGCTGAGATCCCGAACCTGACCGAGCTGGCCCTCACCTGGACAGGCCAGGACAGCCCGGTTCTGGTGCCGCTGCCGGCGGCCTGACCCTGCCGGCTTAAGGCTAATCGGCGAACGGCACTGGGCCGATGCCCTGGGCGGTGAAGCCGCCGGCTGGCGCGTCGGTCAGGGTCACCTCGAACCGGCCATCCGGGTCTTTGGTCAGCATCGTGCAGCCGGACTCGAGGCTGGCCAGCTTGATGCGCTTGAGGACCTGGTCGCCTTCGACGCCGATGAGCTGGCCGTGCCAGGTGTACTCGTCGTGCGGGCCGCGGGGCTGGGTGCTCAGCACCAGGATGGCGTCGTGCGCCTGGTCAAAGTTGTCCAGGACGGTGACCGGCTGGCCGATGGCAGTCATGCCGCAGAGCGTACGGTCCGCGGTCGAGGCGGCCAGCGGTAGCCATCGTGGCGGCGGCGATCCGGTGAGCCAACGCTGGCTGACCTTGCCGAACCCCCTCATCCGTGCCGGCGGCGTGACTAGGACAGAATGGTGCTCTCCAGGCGACCCGCCCGTCCGGGTGTTGTTCAGTGATCTCGGTGTCGCACTCGCGGGTTGCCCGGCGATTTGGTTCCGACCGGCTGGCAGATCGTCCAGACTGAGTGGATGAGCGGGCACATGTTCCCCGACGTGGTGCTGAAGACCCGCAGACTGGTGCTGCGGGCGTTGTGGGACGAGGATGTCGACGCCATCGCGGCAGCCTCCTCGGACCCGGTGAGCCAACGTTGGCTGCCCCTGCCGAACCCCTACACCCGCGACGACGCGTTGGCCTTCGTGCACGAGAAGGCACCGGCCCAGCGCGCCGCTGGGAACGGGCTGACCCGGGCCATCGAGTGGCACGGCGCCCTGGCCGGTGTGATCGAACTCAGGCACACCGACTGGGGTCTTCGGCAGACCGAGATCGGCTACTGGGCGGCCCCCGCGTTCCGCGGTCAGGGTGTGCTGACCGAGGCCACCGTCGCCCTGTCCCGGTGGGCGCTCACCGAGGCTGCCTTCGAACGGGTCGTGCTGCGGATCGCCACCGGTAACACCGCATCCATCCGCGTCGCCGAGAAAGCCGGCTTCACCTACGAGGAGACCGCCCGCAACGCCGGTGTCGTCCCGGCCGGCCGCGTCGACCTCGCCGTCTACTCCCTCATCCCGCCCGTCTGAGGCTCGGGTGGAGGCTTCCCAGCGCCGGATTCCGGTTGTAGTCCGCGGAACTCGTTGTCCCACGGATTGTGGAGCATCCGGAAGTCCTGCTAGTGATTCCATCGGCTGGTGGCACCGCTGCTTTAGCGCTCAGGAGATCCCCATCCGGACCACCACATCGGCAGATAACGTGCCAGCGCGGCAGCCCACCCTGCCAGCACGATCAACGGAAGCAGGCCCACGACAGCCGACAGGACGCACGTCAGCCAGCCGTCAGTACCCACCACTGCCGCCAGAACGGCGAAGGCAAGGCTGAGGACACTCGCTACCCCGGCGGGAACCGCGATAGCGGGGCGGTGAAATCCCCACCGATACAGACTCGCCGCGCCGATCAGCAGCAGCGCTATCAGCAGCACTCCGACGAACGCGGCCGCTCCCCCGACGTCATGGGCGCCGGCGCCGCTGTAGAGCGATCCCTGATAGACGGTCACGGAGATCACCACGATCAGACTGGCCAGCGCGACGGCAACCACCGCGAACATCGGTCCGTCATGGTTGAGGTCGTACGGCCAGGGTTGAGGCTGACGAGCAGCGCCCCGTTTGAACAACGTCATGACATTGATGATGACTGATCGGACCCTTAGTGGTCGCACCGACACGCTGCGCTCCGGACGGCGTGGGAACGTCTTCGAGTGCCGACCTCGGCGTTCTGGGCTGGTCGCCGCCGACCGGCCTCAATAGACGTTGCGTGGTCACGACCGGCCCTCGCGACACCGCACCTTGGGCACCGTTAGCTCGCACCTCCGGTCGCGTTGCGGCGAGCATGGTCAACAGTGACAGGGAGCACTTCGGCGAATTCTTAGCGCGACCTTCCCTCTGGGCGTGATCTAGACGAAGCTGTAGCGGGTTTCATCGATGTGCGGGTGCGGCTGATGTGACGGGCACTCCTCGGCGGCCTCGTGTCGGAGCGGTCAAGCCGGTTTGCCGACTTTTGGAACACGTTGGGGAGGTTGTGGGTGAGTACGGGGTCGATCATCGATCGGCGGACGATGTCGACGGGGCGGATGACGTTGTTCGCGACGCATGCGTCGGGGCCGCTGGTGGTGATGATTGGTGGTATTCCGGCCGCGTACGCGGCGTCCGGGTCGCCGGGTATCCCGCTGGGGTTCCTGCTGGTGGCGGTGGTGCTGTGGCTGCTGTCGGAGGGGTACTCGGCGGTGTCCAAGCGGGTGCCGCACGCCGCCGCGTACTACGCGGTGGTGGCTAAGGGGCTGGGCCGGCCGGCGGGTTTGGCGGCCGGGGTGCTGGCGCTGGTCGCGTACGGCTCGATCATCGGCTGTATGTACGGCCTGGGTGGTGGCTTCCTGAGCTCGATGGTCGGTGGCTACTGGTGGATCCACGCGCTGATTCTGTGGGCGATCGTCGCGGTGCTGGGGACCCGGTCGGTGGTGGTGTCCTCGGTGCTGCTGGGGGTCAGCCTGGGTATCGCCGTGGTCATGATCGGGTTGCTGATCGTGGCGTCGCTGCGGCATCCCGCCGACGGGCATCTGAGCCTGACCGGGTTCAGCCCCCACGCGATCTTGATCGGGAGTCTCGCGCCGGCGTTGGTGATGTGCGTGGCGTCGCCGCTGGGGTTCGACGCTGCGCAGAGTTTCTCGACCGAGGCCGTGCACCCGGAAGGGCCGCGGCGGGCACTGCGCACCGCGATCCTGATCATGGGTGTGGGGTTCGCCGTCCTGGCGTGGGCGATCGGGGTCGGAAACGGCCCCAATCAGGTGGCGGCGTTGTCCGCCGACCCGTCGGTCGGGGTGCCGTTGAACACGCTCGTCGGGCAGTACGGGTTCCTGATGGGACCGATCACCGAGATGACGCTGGTGTTCGGGATTTTCGCCACCGTGCTCAGCGTCCACGCGATCTGCGCCCGCTACGGGTACGCGATGGCCCGCGAAGGGGTCCTACCCCCAGCGGTCGGGCACACCGGCTCGAACAACGCCGCCGGCAGCCCGGCCGGCGGGTCGCTGCTGCAGTCAGCCATCTCGCTGCTGATCATCCTGGGCTTCGCCGTGTTCCGGGCCGACCCGATGACGCAGATGTTCCCGTGGCTGGCCGCGATCGGCGCGATCGGGCTGGTCACGCTGCTGGTCGCGTCGTCGCTGGCCGCGTTGCGCTGCCTCACCCCGGAAGACGGGCGGTGGTCGCGGTGGGGAGCACCGCTGCTCGGTTTACCGTTCGGCGTCGTCCTGCTGGTCCTGATGGTCACGCACAGCGCCACCCTGCTGGGCAGCGCCCCCGGGTCGATCCTGCCGGTGGTGATCCCGGCGATCGTGGCCGCCGCCGTGCTGGCCGGGCTGGTCTGGGCCGGGGTGCTGGCGGCCCGCCGGCCTGAGGTGTACGAGCGGATCGGCGGCCGGATGCCCGACTGGCTCGAAGTGCCCGACCGGCAACTGACCGCGATGAAACTCTGACCACCCCAGCTGCGAGTAGCGACGTGACAACGGACCCTTCATACCAGTCGGACTGGCGCCGCCGGCCCGACATCAACCAGACCCCGGCCCCGCCGCCCCCCAGCCGCGGCTACCTGGTGCCCGACCCGTATCCGGTCGGCCTGAGCACAGCGGCGACACCACCGGCGTGGGCGGAGTTGGCCTATACCGAACCGCCGCGGCCGCTGCCCCCGCAGGCGGCACAGCACGACGGGCACGACGGTAGTGACAGGCCGACCTGGTGGTCCGACAGCCCCGGCGTGACCAGCTGGGCGCCGCCGGGATATCCGCCGGAGTCGGCGCCGACCATGCCGCTGCCCCTCGTCGTCGATCGCCCCGGCTGGGACACCACCCCCGACCCGCAGTCCGGCCCCGGCGGCGATTGGTTCCGAGAACCCGCACCCGCTCCGGCGTCTGAACCCGTCGAGGACCCCGACCCCGGGTGGCCACCAGACCCGCTCGCGGCCCGCCTGATCACCGCCCAACTACGCGGCCAGATCGCATCCCGGCTGGCCTCCGCGTCGATGCGGCATGCCGGGCACGCGCTGGCCCACCTGGGCAACAAGAAAACCGAACCAGGCCCATACGCTTTGATGATCATGTCGGCGGAGTACCGGCCGGCACCCGCGTCCCCGGCCCCGCCGCAGTGGTGGCCTGAAGGGCAGCAGGAACCCGACCGGGACGAGGCGGTACTCGCGCCGTACACCCACATCCGGGCGATGACCCGCCTCGTCCCGGCGCTGGGCTGCCCGGACCTGCTCACCCTGCTCACCGAGCTGACCCAGCTGGCCCAGGGCCGGATTCAACAGGCGTCCCGGGCGCGGCAACTGTTCGCTCACCTGCCGCAACCGGCCAGGGACGCGATCGCCGCGCAGCTCACCCCCACCCGCGGCGCCGGCCGCCGGCGCCGAGCCGACCGGCAGACGGCACCCGAGCCGAACCCGCCGGCGAACCCGGCGTCGTTCCCGTACCAGCAAGCCGTCGACGCCGGACTGCTGTGGGATCCCCGCACCGTGCACGGGCTCGGCTTCCGACTCAACGACCACGACCCGATCACCGACCACACCGTGTACCTCGGAGTGGCCGTGACCAGCCTGGACACCGCCGATCACCTCCCCTGGGCGCAGCGGAAGAAGACGGTCCGCGACCAGCACGACCCGCGCCTCGGCCACCCCGACGGCAGCACGGTACCCGCCGTCGCCTGGGCACTACTCGAGGACCACACCGCCCTACTCGTCAACCGCCGCGCCCAACCCTCCACCCGGGCACCGCTGACCTACGACGTCACCGGCAGCGGCGAATTCCTCCGCGACGCCCACGACCAGGTCACCCGATTCACCCGCGCTCCCGACCTGATCGCCGCCGCACCACGGCGACCGGCCGCCGACACCGCCGCCGCTACCAGCCGAGAGCTGTGGGCCGCGCTCGAAGCCCTGCACCGGCAGCTACGCGACGCGCTGTATCCGGCGTCGCCCACCCCTGACACCACCCAACACGCCGGGACCGGGCAGGGGCAGCCATGACCCTCACCACCGCCAGAACAACCCCGGCGGTCACCGCCCAGGCCGACACCACCCCGACGGGTATCGCGGGCCCCGTGAGCGCCGACGCCGGCCCGCCGGGCGACCCACCCGGCCCCCCGACGCCCCCCACCGACCTGCGGACAGTTTTCGACTCGGCGACCGACGCCGCCGGCCTGCGCGACGCCTATACCGCACTCAGCCGCCGGCACGCCGAACACCGGCGCACCTACCTCGGCTTCCCCGTCCCCTACGACCTGGACTTCCCGCTCACCCGGGACCACCTCAGCGGCGGCTTCTTCAACAACATCTCCGTATCCACCCACTGGCCACCCGGCCACCAACACGCCATGGAAGCCGAGCAGTGCGTCCTGGACTGGCTCGGCGACCTCGTCGGCATCGGCCGGAGTGAACGGTGGGGCCACCTGACCACCGGCGGCACCGCCGGCAACCGCACCGGCATTAGGGCCGGCCGGGCCAAATACCCCGACGCCGTCCTGATCCACTCGGCGGCGGCGCACTACTCCGTCCCCCGCGCCGGCCGGGACCTACGCATCCCCACCTTCGAGGTACCCGCTGACGACACCGGGCACCTGGACCTCGCCGAACTCGACACCACCCTGCAGGTGATCACCCGCGGTAAACCCCGAGGCAGCGTCCCGGTCATCATGCTCGCCACCTACGGCACCACCATGACCGAAGCCAGCGACGACCTCAACGGCATCCACACCGTCCTGGACCGGCACCACATCACCCGGCGATACATCCACCTCGACGCCGCCCTCACCGGTATCCCCCTCGCCCTCGACCAGGCCGCCGACTTCAGCCGCGCCGACAGCATCAGCGTCAGCGGATACAAATTCCTCGCCGTCCCCGACGCCTGCGGGATCATCGTCGGCCGCGGCGGACAGGACGACCTACTCATCCCCTACACCGACACCCTCGACGCCACCGAAACCGGTGTCCGGTCCGGGCTGCACGCCGCCCTGCTGCTGGAATCCATCCGCACCGTCGGCGACGCCGGCCATCAAGCTCGGGCCCACACCAGCCGGCGCCTCGCCGACCACACCATCCGACGCCTGACCACCATCGGTGTCCGCGCGTGGCGCAACCCTGAGGCGTACTTCACCGTCGTCCTGCCCACACCCCCACCACCGGTACTCGCGAAGTGGACACTGTCCAACCACCCCACCGGCATCTCCCACCTGCTCACCATCCCCGGACACCAGCAAGCCACCTTCGACGAATTCACCGACGACGTCGCCACCGCCATCAACCGCGGCGCATGCGACCCGTTCGCCGGGTTCCGCGGCCCGGGATCCTCGACCGCCGGCCGCGCCACGTAACCAACCAGCCGAAACCCAGCCGCCAACGACCGACCGCCATGTCTGCCCGGACTCCAGACTCTGGCGGCGGTGCGTAGCCCTCCCCCGAACCGGGTGTGGCCAGGCCGCGCTGGACGATGGACGTGCAGCCGCGCTCGACGATGGACGTGAGGAAGCCGGGGCGGCATCGGCGAAGGCGAGCGGCTCCGTCCGGACGCCAGTCGACCGAATCTCCTGCTGGCATGGTTGCGATCAGCCTCATGTCGTGGCCCTTGGCCAGACGAGAAGCGCCTGTGCGAACTGCACGAACAGCCCGGGGCACACGGCACACCTACTCACCGGCATCATTGCCACGGTCGCAGCCCGTCCGGGCGACTCTGCACAGTGTCGATGGAGGATCAGATGGCAACCCGACTCGACGAGCTGCACGGGCACCAATACACCAGCCAGCGGGTCGTCAATGCCCTGATCCAGCTTGACCCTGATCCCGGCCGGCGACCACTTCGCACCGGGATGCCGATCCTGATCGGCCTGGTGATCACGGCGATGGTGCTCGTCGCCATCCCGATCTGGGGGAAACTGACCGGTCAGACGGGCCCGGTCGATCTGCGGCAGACATCCACCGTCCTGATCGAGAAAGAATCCGGAACCCAGTTCGTCTACACCCGCGCCGACAACCAGCTACACCCGGTACTGAACTTCACCTCCGGACAGCTGATCGCCGACGGCGACGGCGCCACCCCCGTCGTCGTGGGCCGCCGCCGGCTCGCAGCGCTGCGAGCGGACTCGGACGTGCAGCTCGGTGTCACCCTGGGCATCCCGGAAGCGCCCAACTCCCTGCCCCGGCCGGCTGATCTCACCCGGGATGCCTGGCAGGTCTGCAGCCGCGGCGTCCCCGCCGGCGCACCGCTCACTGACCTATTCGTCGGCGACGGAGCCGTCTACGACGGTCACGCCCTGGCCGGCATTTCGGCGACCATCCCGGGTGAATCGCTACTCGTGCAGGACTCTGACCACCACGTATTCCTGATCTTCAACGGCCGGAAGCTGCCCGTTCCGGATCCGACCGTCACGCTGGCCGCGTTCGGCTGGTCCGGACGGGCGATCCAGCTGGTGTCCGCCGGCTTCCTCAACGCCCTGCCCGCCGGCCCCGATCTCGTTGCACCCGACGTCGCGGGGCTGGGAACGCCATCTCGCGTCGTCCGCGATCCCGTCGGCCGTCTCTACCAGGTCGTGGGCACCCGCCCCAGCGAATGGGCCGTCGTGCTACGCGACCGGGTTCAGCCGATCACCGAAGTGCAGGCGCAGCTGCTGCAGGCCAGCCCGGCATACGGCGTCGGTGAGCCGGACCGGATGACGGTCGGCGAATTCGCCCGGCTCCCGGGGATCGGTGCGCCGATCGCCGATCCGGACCTACCCGGAGCCCCGGCGTTCGTCCCGAACCTCATGGCTATCACCACCACGGTCTGCGCGCGCGTGTCCGACTCCGCGACCGGAGGGTCGTCCATCGAGGTCGACCCGAAGACGATCCCCGCGCCGGCCGCGGCCAAGGTCGACTCCGCTCAGGCGACCGCGAGCCACATCAGCGTTCCCTTCGGACATGGAGTGCTGGCCCGCAGCGTCAGCTCGCCCACGGCCCCTGCCACCTCGGACACGGTGTTCGTCATCACCGACAACGGCATCCGCTACCCGATTGCCGATCAGACCGCGCTGACCAGGCTGGGCTACGGCGCCAGCACTCCCCTGCCGGTGCCGTCCGCCCTGATTGCCCTTCTCCCGGCGGGTCCTGCGCTGAGCACCGGCGAGGCGCTCCGGCAACGCTGACACCGGGCACCCTCGCCGGTCGCTCCACTTACGTGATGGTCGGATTTGGGTTCGAGGCGCTCGCCTCCTTCTGGTGAGCCGGCGTCTTGGCGTCACCGCCGACTCTCCGCACTCGAGTTGGGCGCTCCCGCCGCCGCAGTGGCACTTACCTGCCGGTCGTTGGCCCGCGGGCGCAGTTATCGGTGACCAGGTGGCAGAGGTGGTCGGCGTGCGCAACGTCCCATTGTTGCCCGGCGATCGCCTGGGCTCTCGCGTACGCCTGCTGGAATGGCTCTGACCCCCATACGTCGCTGCACCCACAACAGACAATTCGAGGGGTCGTCGCCGGGGAGCTGGGCACCGCGATTCCGTCGCGTCACGCGTCGATAACGAGTGCCCGCCAAATCTTCTTGAATTGATGAAACCCTTTATCATCTTCGGTTATGAAGATCAGACGGATTCTCCTGGGGGCTTTGATCGCAGCTGCGGCGATCATCGCGTTCCCCCAAGCCGCGCTAGCGTCCGCCGACAAGTGTTACGGGGGCCAGGCAAGCCAAAGCTGTGTCGGGGTGAACGGCAGCAAGCTGCACGTGAACTGGATCAAAAGCCGGGTCGACGTGTACGCCCGGAGCTGCGTGTACGGCCACAGCCAGGTCCTGATCAACGGTGCGCACTACGCTGACAGCCCCGGCTGGGACAAGAGGTGGTGCGTGAGCGGTTGGCCCGGCAAGGAATTGACTACGGGGACCTGGAACGTGAACCGGAGCTACCCCAAGGGCACTCAGATCTGTTCCAAGTTTTGGGTGGACTCCTCCACCGGATACAAGTCGCTCGGTACTGCGTGCGCCAAGATCGGCTGACAGCTGGCGACTCCGGCGCGGAGTGAAACCCTCGAACGGGCCACTCCGCGCCGGTTGTGCCTCGCCTGAAGGCGCCGACGATCGCGTGCAGCAAAGCCGACAAAGAAGTATTAGTTTTGAACGCAATGAATCAGCCGATCGGCACGCCCGATTGTGCATCCGGGATACGGCCGCCGAACAGCAATCCGACGGCGACTACCCTCGGATTACCGCCGTCGGATTCGGTTGTTCCTATGGGATCTGCCGCTTACCCCTGTCGGTTCCTTCCCCACCTCGGCGGTGAGTTCGTAGTAGCGAGGCCGGCGCCTCCCGCTGTGGGGTGCTGGCCCGGTGACGTCCCTGGGTCGTGGCGTGACGGTTTGCGATGTTCAGCGCACGCCGACTCGCATCTGGTCGGGCAGCAGTTCACGCAGCAACCGGTAGGTTTCGCTGTCGAGGTCCTCGGGGATCTCGGCGTCGCGGGCGCGCATGAGTTCACCCAGCAGGTGTTCCAGTTCGGCGGTGTTGCCCTCCGCGGAGGCGACCCGCATCAAATCGCGCCACGCGATGTCGCTGGCCCGGTCGGGGTCGGCCAACCACGCCTGTTCCACGGCCCATCGGGCGCCGGTGATGTCCGCGCCGGCCAGGCACAGCTCCACCAGGCGGTGTGCCGTGTCGACGACCGCCGCGGCCAGATGGTGAGGTGGGATCTCCGAGGTGGGAAGCCACACGTAGGGGTTGCGGGCAGCAGCCGAGTAGGCGATGTCGGCGCCAGCGAGCGGAGCGCCGCGAACCAGGGTGAGTGCCTGACGCAGGTCGCTGACTCCGGCCGGTCCGCGATCCTCCCCGCGAGCCCGCAGCCGCCGGAACAAATGCCAGTCCAGCAGATAACCGTCACGTAGCCGGTAGCGGCGGTCCGAGGTGGCGTCCGGCAGCCAGGCGTCGCCGTCGGTGTTTTCCCCGAGCCAGCGCCGGGCACGGGCCACGGCCACCCGCCGGCTGGTGGCCTTGACCGGCTGGCCGGGCCACAGGGCCTCGTCGAACTGGTCGGTGGTGGCGCCGCGGGCCCCGCGGACGGCGAGCAGGACGATGATCTCGGCGTAGAAGCGCAGCCGTTCGGTGGGCAGTTGCCCGGGGGCTTCGACGGTGACGGGGCCGAGGATGGCGATGCGGGGTCGGGTCGGGTCGGAGTCGTGCCAGGCGCGCAGGTCGGCGTCGAGCGTGGGGTCGTTGTGACGGCGCCGGGGTCCGGCGGCGGGGCGTTTACGGACCGGGGCCTGTCGGCCGGGCAGCGCGACCACGGCCGGGATGCGAGTGATCGCGTCGCCGCCGTCGACGAGCGGCGTGTCGGCGGCGGCCGGCGCGTCCGGTGTCGCGGCCTCGGCGGTCTCCGGGGGCGCCTCGTCGGCGGTGGGGTCCGGTTGCTCGTCCTCGTCCTCGTCCTCGTCCTCGTCCGTGTCGTCGTCGGGATCCTGGCCGTCGCTGGGCGGCAGCAGTGAGCCGCCGGCGTCGGTGCCGAGGGCCCAGGATTCGGTCTCGGGGGCGACCGGCACTGGTGGGAAGGCGTGGGCGGGGTCGCTGCTCTGCGGATCGGCCGGGCTGGGCACGCCGCGGCGGGCGGTAGTGAGCAGGTCGGCGAGGTGGTGCAGTTCGTCGCGGGGGATGCCAGCGGCGGTGAGGGTGGCGTCCGGGCCGGCCATGCCGAGGAAACCGACGCCGAGGTGCTGTTCGGCTTCGACGGTCAGCGGCCACCGGCCGACGTCGGCGGCGACGGTGGTGACGACGGCGACGGCGCACCGGCCGGTGGCGGCCAGGTCGCTGTCGAGGGTTTCCAGGGCGGCGATGTCGGCCGGGGCGGGGTCTTTGATCAGCAGGACGTGCGGCATCCACGCGTCGGCGGCGATGTCGGCGATGCGGCCGGTGAGCGGGTCGCCGGCGCCGAGGTGTTCCAGGGACTGCACGACTTGCGAGGCGCGGCGGCGGATGCGTTCGATGGCCGTGGCGATGGCGGGCACCGCGGTGAGCCGGTCACCGCCGAGGGCGATCAGTTCACCGGTCTCCTCGGCGTCGAACCCGGCGATGGTGACCTCGACGTGGTCGCTCCAGGTGTTGCAGGACAGCTCGACGGCCAGGTAGCGCAGCAGGTCGGCGGCGCGCCGGGGTCCCCGGTGACGGCGAGCAGGCCGAGGCGTTCCAGGTCGAGCAGCAGGTGCATGCCGGGCTGCGATCCGACGGCAACAAGGGTGGGCAGGGGCGCCAACTGGCCCTCGGCGTCGGGCAGGTCGACGTCACCCGGCAGGCTCCAGTTGTGCTCGTCGCCTTTCCACGGTAAGGGCGGGTCGGTGCACGGGGCGGTCAGCAGCAGGTTGATGGTGGTGTCGTCGATCCAGGCGCCGACGATGTCCGGCATCTGCTCGGCGGGCCGGTCGACCAAGCCGGCGGCCAGCACGCGCAGGGGCATGGTCGAGCCGGTCGACGGCGATGGGGTCGGCCACCGTCCGCAGCTGCGTCTCGGTCTGCGGTCGTACCGGTTCGGGTAGGCGGTGCCCGACCGGGCGGTGCTGCTCCTGGCGCCGTCTGCGGCGGCGCAGCAGGGTCAGCGCGAGCGCGGCGAGCAGACCAGCCCCGGCGAGCGGGGTCCCGATCAGGAGCACGTGGTCGAGCATGCTGTCGTCCTCAGCGGGTTGGTGGCTCTCCGGGGCGGGCGGTCGGGTCGGGGAGGCGCTGCCCGCCGGGGTGGGCGTGGCGCGGGCCGGTGTGCTGCGCGTGGGGGCCGGGCTGGCGGCGGTCGCGCGGGGCGCGGCTGCCGAGCTCGGGGCGGTGGTGCGGGTCGGCGCGGTACTGGGCGCCGTCGTCGAGGGCGCCGAGGTGATTGGCGCCGAGGTGGTCGGCGCCGATGGGCTGGGCGCCGCGGTGGGCTGGGCCGTCGTGTGCGGGGGCGTCATGTGCGGGGGCGTCGTGGTGGCGCCGGGCTCACCCGACGGGCCGCTTTGATCTGCACCGCCCTGCGGGGGACGACTCTGCTCGAGCAGGCCCGGCGGCGTGCGTGCGGGAGCCGTGGTCGGTCGCGCTGGCCGGCAGAGTCAGCCGCCAGCCCAGATCGATCGCAATCCTATCCGCGTCATTATGGCTGGCGTGGTTAGGGTGGGACGATAAATACTAGTTAGATGCGTAAACCGGGGTGTACAGCGGACCCTACGAGGTATGGCAGGTGATCGGCTGCGTGCTGTCCCTGTTGATGGTATTAATTGGGCGTTATTGATCGGCGTGGTTCCTTTGCTGGCGGGCGCGGCGCTGACGGCGGGATTTACCACAAGCTAGACGGTGCACGCGGCCGCTCACGACGACACCGGCCTGTATGGTGTTGGAATGATGATGTTGCTGGTCGGTTTCGCGACGGCAACGACGCTGGTGTCGTTGATGACCCGGCGCTGGCATGGCCGCTGGAGGACCACGCGGTGACCCATCGGAGCTGGATTGGTCTCTGAGTGGGTGTTTGAGAGGGCTGTTAGTCGGGCGGGTTCAGTAGGCGGCGGGTCTGGCGTTGGGTGGATCAGCCGCGGTCGAGACTGCGGATCATGGTGTTGATCGCGGCCCACCGGATCAAACCCTCGGATACGGCGGGATCGCGTTCGTAGTCGCGGGCCAGCCTGCGGTGAGCGGTCAGCCAGGCCAAGCTCCGTTCGACCACCCACCGCTTCGGATGCACGGCGAAGCCGCGTTGCTCGGCCGGCTTCCGGACGATCTCCACCCGCGTCTGCAGCCGGGTGGCGGCCCAGTCGACCAGCCTCCCGGCAAACCCCTGATCGGCAAACAAGTGCCGGATCGGGCTGGCCAAATAGGTGCTGAGCAGGGTCGTCTTGCCGCCGTCGCGGTCCTGCCAGGACGCCGCCATCACACACACCACGACCAGCAGACCCAGGGTGTCGGTGACGATGAATCGCTTGCGCCCGTTGATCTTCCTGCCGGCGTCGTAGCCGCGCGAGTTCCGCCCCACGGTGTCTGCGCCTCTGACCGACTGGGAGTCGATGATCCCCGCCGACGACTGTGGTTCACGGCCTTCCGGCAGCCGGACCTGCTCCCGCAGCACCTCCAGGATCCGTTCGGTGACCTGGCGTTTCTCCCGCTGCTGAAACTGCCAGTACACCGTCTGCCAGGGCGGGAAGTCGACCCGGCAACTGCCGCCACGAACAACCCGACCGGACCACGTAGAAGATCGCGTCCCCGATCGCCCGGCGCGGATGACTTGCTGACCAGGGGCGCAATGATCCGTTCGCTGACCCTCGCGGGTGCCCCGCTGAGCGATCCCCTAACGGGACACCCAGCTCAGCCACCGCCGACCCCGCCGACCGAGCAGTGAAGATCAACTATTTGGCCCTGGGTGTCGCCGTTCTTACCAACACCCCAACTATCGCCGCCCATTTGGACGCTTGAGCAGGGTCAGCGACGCGAATTCGAACTCCGTGCTCGATAACGAATGACAGCAAGCCCCATAAGAGCTAGAGCCGTAAGGCCTATGACGACGACGAGGACGAAGGAAAGTGCTGTATTGGCTCCGCTGACGAACTGCGTGAGAGTCAGCAGCACGATGCCGGCACCGAAACACAAAAAGTACATTCCGGCATCTCGGGTAGAACGGAACGCCGCCCGGGACCGGTTCGACAAGCGACCAGTCATGAGTACATAGCAGCCGTAGGCAGCCGCGCTCCCGGCGACGAGCAACACGGCGATCCGTACCCACAACGAAAATCCCATGCCCGATGGTCTACCGGGCAGCCGGCCTGGTCTACCACCTTTCGGCTGATCAGAGGCACCTTCGGAAGGATGTCGGTGTGGGCACTCAAGGCCGACGAGTCCTCGGCACGCGCATGACGGTCACGTTCACCGGACCGCTAGGGCCGGCAGCGACGTCATGCCCCGGAGTCTCGTTGTTTGCTGCCCGAGCCGGACGTCGGTTCGGGCGGGCGGGGCTCACGGGTCCCAGCCGAACCGTCGTCGCCGCGGTTAAGGAGATGACAAATGAATTTCGCGGTGTTGCCGACGTCTTCACCGCGTTGAAGGGCAAGAACTTAAACCAGGAACCCGACGAGGTAGGCACCTGCCGCCGCGGCTTCGGGGTAGCTGCCGAGGGCGACCGCGAGGTCGTCATCGGTCCACGTGTTTTGAACGGCCAGGTTCAAAACAAGCAAGGCTGCCTGGCGACGGTCTAGTTCCATTTGCTGATCATGTCGTCTAACACGGCCTCATACCGCTGTTCTGTCACACTGATCTCCACCAACACTCGGCGGAATGTCACGCTCCTGACCGCCATCGCCGAACGCGACCGCAAACGGTCAACCAACCGACCGCGGTAATACGCGCGTTCAGTGCTGAATCAGACCGAGCAGCGCACTTAACGGGCTCATCGCAGAAGAGGGTGTAGTCGAGGTCTGAAGCCGCCGGTGTCCAG
>CAXSDA010000076.1:0-16973 GCA_964236515.1 uncultured Actinoplanes sp. | reverse complement strand
ACCACCCCCACCGCATCCCAGCAGGTCAGACTGCTAATGGCGGCTGCCGTACTAGTCCGACCACGCACGACACTGCCGGGACTGTGCCACGAACGCCACCCCTCTTTGTCAAGGCGTCGGCAGCAGAGAGGTCTCCAACTTGTTGAGTCGGTGGCGGAGCTCAGAGTCTGCAGCCATGATCTTCGAGGTTGTGGCCGGGGTCGCTCGGGAAACTTCTGCCGCCTTCGGGCTGGCCCTCGAACGGCCTGCGCCCCCGCCACGACCGCCGGCGAGCGCTATTAGAAAGGTCTGCCAAGCCCGAGGTTGGTCTGCCCTCCTCGCCGGACCCGCATTTCCGGTCCCGCGAGGAGGACCCCGTGCCCGCCGCTCCGTCCCCGGCCCCTACTACCCCGGTTCCTCATCGCGATCGATCCCTACAAAGCGTCCTGGACCGCCGTCGCGGTCGACAACCGCCGGCAACCACTCGCCGTGATCCGCGTCGAGGTCAACCGCGACGGCTACCGGCAGTTGCGGCGTTTCGCCCGCCGCTGGTCCCACGCCGTCTGGGCAATAGAAGGCGCCACCGGCCTGGGCGCCGCGCTGACGGCCAGGCTGGCCACCGACGGCATCGACGTCATCGACGTGCCCGCGAAACTGGCCCGCCGCGTCCCGGCCTGAACCAGCCAGTGCAGCCGATTCCGATCGGTCCCATTGTGACCAGATCCCGCAGCGGTATCAGGCTGACGCGGGCAGGAGCGACACCGGCCTGCGATCCCCGTTGCAGGGTCAGCCACACCATCGGCACCGTGCCATAGACCATGCGCACCTCGGCCACCGAGATGCGCCACGCCGAGGTGACACCGGCGGCCCACCGAAAACTCGCCAGAACCGACACCACCAGCGCCGGCAACGGCAGGCCGAGCAGCGTCATGAGCAACGGGCCGTTGAATGTGTTCCAACAACCGTGCCACCGCCCGGACAGGCACGCGGGAACGGTCATCCCAGGTCACCTCAGCCACCCGCGCCCCCACCGGCCGGAGCCCCGGTGATGGCCTGTGTTTCTTGTCCGAGAAGATCGAGCAGCGGCACGCCGTCGCAGTTGATGAGGGTGACGGCGACCCAACCCGTGTCCGGGTAGATACTCCAATTGGCGCCGACCCCGGGATTACCCCCGGCGCGCTGGTACTCCCACTGGCCGTTGACCACGGAGACCGCCGGGCCGTACGAGGCGAACACCCCCGGCCCCAACGGGATTTTGGCGGCTGTGAACACCTCGGCCCAGGGCCGGTCCAGCACCGTGCCGTCAGCCAGGCCGCGGGCGAACCGGACCAGATCCGGCGCGGTGGCGAAGCCGCCGTCCCCGGGAGCGTCGATGAAGGCGCGGCCGGGATTCTTGCCTCGCACGTCCGGGTCCGGGCTGCTCTTGTCCAGATTGCGGATGGCGTCCACCACGCTACCGTCCACGAGGGTCATGTACGGGTGTGCGATGTTCGCGTCGGTGAGCCACTGCGGCCGAGTGTGGAACGCCGAACCGGTCATGCCGGCGCGCTGGAAAATGTTCTTCTGGACATAATTCCAGTACGTCGTGCCGGACACGGCCTCCACGATCAGCGCGGAAATCGTGACCTCCGGCTCCTCGTGAGCGGTGTCCGGAAGGCCTGGGGTACCCACCAGCCTCGCCTGCCGGGCTCGCTGCTCGTAGTAGGCGTGAGTCTCGTCCCGGCTCTGGAAAACGTGTCGCACGTCCTCGTCCGAGGTGTTCAGCCCGGAGGTGCCGGAGAGCAGGTGGTGGATGGTCACGTGGTCGGCGATGTCCGTAGCGAAGCCGGTCAAATGGGTGCCCACCGTGTCGGTCAGCTGCAGCTTGCCCTGCTGGGCCAGCTGCAGGATGGCCACCGCATAGAACGGCTTGCCCGCCGAACTCAGGCTGAACGCCGTGCCCCCTCGGTTAGGGATTCCCTTCTCCCTATCAGCCATGCCGTAACTGCGAGACAGCACCGTGCGGCCGCGGTGGGACAAAAGCACCACACCAGAGAACCTGCCCTGCGCGGCCAACTGCGCCACGAAGCGGTCGTAGGCGCCACCGGGCAGGGTGTCCGGCGGGACCCGGTCGGACGCGGCGGGAGCGGCGCCGGCATGGCTGATCCCGGCGCTCACCAGCGGCACAGCGGCCACCGCGCCGGCGGCCACCGAACCACCCCATTTGACCAGCCCCCGACGGCCAATACCACGTGCCGAATCCGAATCCATGATCACGCTCCTCTCACGGTCGACGAATCCAGCGCTGACAGCGATACGTTCTGCTCCATTCCTCCACTCAAGACGCATGACCGTTGCGGTGGCGTATGCAATTTTCAATACGCCCGCGATACACATCCCGGGGAGACCAGTGCCGCCGAACACCTTGGTGATCCTGCGCCCCACTCCGGGTAGTTGTCGCATACCGGACCGAGGAGAGACTGCCGGCGGGTTCACGAGCCGGGTTACGACGCACACGGCCAGTGTCACGTGTCTGAGGTCTTTGACGGTTGGCCTTTGCTGATCATCTGGTCAGCGGTCTTGGTCCAGCGGAATGGTTCGCAGCGCTGGTCGTAGGCGTCGATGAAGGTGCGGATCGCGCTGGTCAGGTGACCGACGCTGGTAAGGATGGCGACTCCCATTCATCTGACTTCAACTCCTGCCTGAGGGCGTACAGCGCGTAGTGCAATCTCGACTTGACGGTTCCGATCGGCACCCCCAACCGAGCGGCTACCTCGTCCTGCCTCGAGTCGCGCAGATAGCACTCGATCAAGACCTGCCGGTGTTCGGGAGTCAGGCGGCGCAATCCTTCGCGTATGAACTCGCGATTGTCCACAGCGGACGTGCCGTCCTCCACCGCGGCCTCCACGAATGCCTCCGAGTGGAGCTGCGGCCGACGCTGATCTGTACGCCACTGGTTGATGACGACGCGCCGAGCGACGGTGAACAGCCAGCTGCGCGGTGAACGGGGGTCTTGTTGTAGGTCCAGCCGGTGTCGCCACGCTCGGACGAACGTTTCTTGGACAACATCATCCGCAGAACCGCGATCAGAACCTAACAAACCGGCCACGAACGACCTCAGAACCCGTGCATGGTCGCGGTACAGAGCGCTCACAAACTGCGCCTCAACGATCGTCGCCACCTCGGCACCCCCAGAGGTCAAAACTTCAACGTTTGACCGATCGTACGTCAAAAAGTCAAACGTTGAAGTTACCGTGAGGCGGGAATCTGTGACTTGGATCACTCAAGGTTGGCTGTGGCGTCGTCGATCAACGAAGTCGGCGCGCCGGTAAGTCCAGGCAGCAACGCCCGACAGACTCGGCGCAGCATCGCCACGTCTCGATCAGTCAGCTTGCTGAGGAAAAGATGACGGACAACCGCGTCATGCCGCAGCCTCAGCTGCTGGAGCGCTTCTGTACCTTCATCCGTCAACACGACATCGGCGGCCCGCCGGTCGTCGGGATCTTCCCGGCGGTAGACCCAGCCGCGGCTTTCCAGCCGGCTCACCGCGTGGGACAACCGACTGAGCGAGAAGTCGGTGATCGACGCCAGGTCACTCTGCCGAGCAGTACGCTGCGGCCGCTCGTCGAGCACGATGAGCACCATGAACCATGAGTGCGGTATGCCCACGTCTCGTCTCAACTGACGGTCGAGCTCAGCTATCACCAGCCGACTGCTGGCCACGAAGACGCGCCAAACATCGAATTCGGCGGCCGTGAGGGGATGTCCACTTCCCGGCTCCGACGAAAGCGGCACGGACGGCGGGGTACTCATCCCCGGACTGTATCCAATTGGGCGGACCCGGCCCCGCCGCAAGTCAGTCGATCGTGAGCGCGACGTGTGACAACCGCGGTCGCCCTGCGCACATCGCGGGCGGCGAAGGATGGACGAGAGCCTCCCCGGTCGACTTCACTGAAAAACGACGGCCATGGAGGCCACGTGCACGCGGTGTGGGATCGTCACAGCCGCACCGTACGTGAAGATGGACGACGAGTTGAACGCGGCAGGAGGTCGTGAGCCGGCGGCGCCCGACGCCGCTCAGGATCGGACGCTTCACGTCAACCTCACGCCGCTGTAGAAGCCCGATGATGGGCTGAAAGCGTGGCCTCACCGTGCACCCGCGCTCGGCCGTCGTGCTCGCGAGCCACGCGACGCAGCTCATGGATATGCTGTCACAATTGCCTATACCTATCTCGTCTCCTTGGCATGAACTCATCCTGGAAGCGAGCCGTTGTCGGCATCCTCGGGTTGACCGCAGCCTTCGCCGGCGTGTGGGCCTCAGCCGCTCCGCACTCGTTCTACACGTCCTTCCCGCTCCCAGGCCACCACTGGGTTGCGCCGCTGGGCCCCTACAACGAGCATCTGACACGCGACGTAGGCGGCTTGTACTTGTCGCTGCTGGTGATCAGCGGGTGGGCAGCCGTCCGTCGGAGGGTTGAGACATTTGCGATGGCCGGTGTCGCGTGGCTTGTTTTCAGCATTCCGCACCTTATCTATCACTCGATGCATCTGGACATGTTCTCCACGAGCGACGCCGTCGGCAATGTGGTGACTCTCGGCGGAACTACTGTTCTGGCCGCTCTGCTGCTGCCGGTGACAAGGTCTTCGCGCCGGACGCAGGCAGTCCGGTGAAGCTCGCGGTCGCGGGGGAAACCGGGAGGGTCGGCAGGTTCGTTGTCGAGGCCGCCCGGGAGGCGGGGCACGGTGACGGTGATCAGCCGCGCCAACGGCATCGACCTGGTCAGCGGCGGCGATGTTGCCCGGGCGTGGAGTGGCGTGGACGCAGTCATCGATGCCGGGACCACACGGCGAGCGGTCCTGAATCGCTGTCCCCAGCCGAACGGACAGCGAGGATCATGTGACCTCTTCGGGCTCGCTTTTACCGAAGTAGCGCAGGTCCCCCGGCGGCGTCCGTCAACTCGCTTTCCGCGCACGACGGGCCTTCACGACCAAGCACCACGAGTCCACGTGGAGTCCCCTGACCACCGCGCCATCGTTACAAGCTTTCTCGACGCCGTACCAGGAGGGGATTTCCGTCACTCGTGTCGAGTTTCGATCCCGCCGTCGTGCCCACGAGCGGCGGGGGTGAGATAGCCGCAGCCTTCCAGTCCGACGGTGCCTGCATTACATCGGTGGCCGCCGGGCCTGCACCCCGATCCAACCTTTACCCGGCTGTACATGCCTTTACCCGGCTGCACTTGGTCACGACGGAAGGCCCTCGTTGATCCCCGGTGACAGGGCGGGGCTATTGTCAGTCCTGGCGTCCTCTGTTGATGACGTCGTCCGACGCGTCGGGTAGCACCTGCGTCGGCCCGAGCTGGGTCCAAACGGACCGCCGAACATCGCTTGCGCCGATACTTTGCCATCTTTGGAGCGTCATGCCTTCACTCTCATCCCTGAACGTTGCCGTGATTGGCGGCGGTGCCGCCGGTTACACCGCCGCTGTCCTGCTCGGAGCGGCAGGCGTCCGCACAACGTTGCTGGAAGTCCAGTCCGCTCTCAAAGACACCGGCTCCGGGATCATCTTGCAGGCCAACGCCCTGCGCGTCCTGCGCGAAGCCGGTGTGCTCCCAGCTGTGTTAGCCAGTGGATTTGGCTTCGACAGCACTGGTGTCCGGCTTCCGGATGCAACCGCCCGGCTGGTCGGAGAACTGATCGAGGGCCGGATAGAGCCGGATTTGCCGGCGGCCGTCGGCATCGCGCGAGCCCGCCTGGCCCGGATCCTGCACGACCGCGCGCAGGAGGTAAACGTCGATGTTCGTCTGGGCACTCGAGTCACCGCTCTTCGGCAGTCCCCGACTTTGGGCAACGGCGATGACGATGGTCTCGGTATGGCCGAGGTCAACGTCTCCGTGCTCACTGGTGCCGGCTCGGGCACGGAATCCTTCGATCTGATCATCGCCGCGGATGGAGTGAACAGCAGCGTCCGCAGGATGATGGGCATCACAGCAGTTCCGCGGCTGATGCCGCTCGGGGTGTGGCGTGTCCGTGTTCCGAGACCGGCTTCGGTCGTGCGGACCGAGATCATTGACGGCGGTTCTGCCTACTTCGCGGGCTACGCTCCGATGGGTGACGAGGCGATGTATGCCTGGTTGGTCGAGGACTACCAAGACCGTCGGGTCCTCACACCGACGCAGCAGGTTGAAGCCGTGCGCAGCCTCATGGTTGGCTACCACGGCCCGTGGGATGACATTCGCAAATCCCTCACGTCGAATACCTCGATTAATTACACCCGCTACAGTGAGTTCATACTTCCAGCGCCCTGGCATCGGGGGCGGGTCCTGCTGATCGGTGACGCGGCGCACACCTGCCCGCCGACGATGGCTCAGGGCGCCGCGCAAGCCCTCGAAGATGCCTCGGTATTCATCGAGATGCTGACCAGCAGCAACTCGATCGATGACAGCCTGTTCCGCCGATTCACCGATCGGCGACTACCCCGTGTGCGCGCTGTCGTCGAGGGCTCCGTGCAAATGGCCGAATGGCAGCTGCGGCACGAACGTGGCGACGTCCCCGCCCTCATGGCCCGCACCAGCCGACTGCTATCCCAGCCCGCCTGACCAGCTGAGGACATCCATTACATCAGCACGAATCAGATCGCGATCCCGGACGCCCGAGGACTTTCAGCAATCTGCTCGCGCCCTGAACAGTACCGATCTGGCGGCAGGTAGTACTCGCGTCGGACCCAGTTCACTGACACCGTTTACGAGGAGACAGCGATGAAGGCAGTGCAGTTCGCGGAATACGGCGGCCCCGAAGTTCTTGAGACCGTCTACGTCGACGAGCCCCACGCCGGCCCGGGCGAAATCCGGATCTCCGTGCGCGCTGCGGGAGTAAACGGCCTGGACTGGAAGATCAGAGCCGGCTTGGTCAAGGAGTTCATGCCGGTCACTTTCCCCAGCGGAACGGGTCTCGACGCTGCCGGCGTGGTCGACGAGGTCGGCCCAGAGGTCACCGACGTCAGGGTCGGCGACGCCGTTTTCGGCTCGGGTTCGGCCACCGTTGCCCAGTATGCGGTCCTGAAGGACTGGACGACGAAGCCCACCGGGCTGAGCTTTCTGGAAGCTGCCGGTTACCCCATCCCGGTCGAAACGGCGCTACGGATCCTTGATCAGATGGACGTCCGGAGGGGGCAGACGCTATTGGTCAGCGGCGCGTCCGGCGGGGTCGGCTCCGCAGTCCTGCAATTCGCCCGTGCTCGCGCGGTCACCGTCATCGGCACCGCCAGCCCGGCAAATCAAAGCTATCTCCGGTCGCTGGGAGCGGCGGCAACACCCTACGGCAACGGACTCAGAGACAGGGTCCGTGCCCTGGCTCCGGACGGCGTCGACGCAGCTTTCGACCTCGCCGGTTCCGGGATCATTCCCGAACTCATCGAACTCACCGGCAACCCCAGAAAAGTGCTGTCGATCGCCGACTTCTCTGCCACCCGACACGGTGCCCAGTTCTCGGGCACCGGCAACCAAGCAGGCGCGGCTTACGCCGAGGCTCGCCGCCTGTTCGAGGCCGGCGGACTGAGCCTGCGGGTCGAGCGGGTCTTTGCCTTCACAACCGCGGCCGAGGCGCAACGGGTGAACGCGGCTGGGCACGCCGCCGGACGCGTCGTGATCACCCTCGATTGAACCTCCCGACCCGAGGAGACGGCCTGACGGGGCAGCGGCGCCTTCGACACGCGGGGCGCTCCCGTAGTACGTGATCTTGAAGTACGTGGCGGACGTACCGACAGTGTCGGCGCCAACGCCGCCGAAGCTACGCCGCTCGGGCCCATCCTTGCGGCCGTGCCGAGTTCGGAGCCGGAAGTCGGCGAACTATCGGCTGCTGATCCATGCGCTGCGGACCGGGTTTCGGGCGCTGTACACAGCGGCCGCCACTTCGCGACCACAGCGATGAGACGAAATCATGGTGGTCGAGGTAGGAAACCATTGCGCTGAGTGATGAATGCCTTGTGCACGTGAAGACCCACGAGTGCAGCCGGCTCACAAATCACCTGGATCGTTATCGGGCCGGCCGCCTCGGTTGTACGGGCGTCGGCCACGATGGCCCGGTGGACGGCTTCCCAAACCGCGGCGGCGAGGCCCTCGTCGCGGTTGCCTCGGGTTGCTCGATGAGGGTGAACACCACCCCGATCCCGGCCGCATGATGAGATCGGCGGCACGGCGTTCGGACACCTGCAGTCGGCCGGCCCGAGCGACCCGCCGTACCCGCTCTCTCAGCACTTCGGTCCCGATCTCGAGGGTGACTTGCCCGTACGGCGTCCGCTTCGCCGTGTCCATCAGCCGGAACAGGGCGGATCAGCGAGGCCGAAGCCGACGTGCAGGTTCCAGCCGGCAAACAGCCCCGCAATCGGGTCATCGCCGGTGTCGACGGGCGGCTTCTGCGCGACGTAGCCCGCGAAGCCGTGTTCGGCCACGGCGCTGAGCAGACCGTTCTTGTCGCCGAACAAGCCGGTAGATCGTCGGCGCTTGCACGCCGGCGCCCTCGACGGCGCCACCGTCGACCACATCCTGTCCCGTGCCCGCCCGTAGGCTACGGCGACTACGGCGTCCCGCCCGCCTTCCAGGACGCCGACCAGCTTCTGCTCATGTCCTCGAGCGACCCGAACGCCGAAGCCGTGAGCTTGCACCGCACCGCGGTCGCCGCCGCCGCCGTCACCAGCTGGAACTGAAGATCACGCCTACCAGATGTGGGAAGTGAGCCGCGACGAGCTTGAAAGATTCCCGCGAATCAATCTGACAGACCAGGCGAAACTGCCGGGCACGCAAAAAACTCTGGCCCACCAGAAGTGAATGCGGTGACCGGTTCAGCTCTTCCTCATCGGCATGATTGCGAACTCGCCACGTAGGCCGGTTGGATGAGCGGTAGTGCCGCTGAGAGTCGGCACCCATGGGGGAACTCGATGCCGGTTCGACGGCTGAAGGCGGCCCGTCGGTGAATCCATCAACCGGCCGGCGAGGACGGGGTGCGACGCGACGACACGATCGCCTTCTACGAGGCGGCCTGCGTCCGATCGCGAGCCGATCACGTGTAAGGCTCCAACGATTGCCTTCGATATTTTCCGAGGATGTGAGTAAGAGGCTCTTCTCTTCACGCCGGCCGCGCTATGGGCGCCAGTTCTCAGTAGACGAAAGTGCATCACGAGGCCGGCAACAGCGACCGAAGAAAGAAAGGTGAATGTAGCAATACCGGCGAGAATGGGAACGGTAAAGGTAGGCACAGCCCTAAAGTAGCTGACTCATCGCTTTCGGTCACCGTCTACGCATGCCGATGTCTCCTGATGATCGGACTAATCAGATCGAGCAAGATGTGGCACGTACAACAGCGTGAACCACTGTCCATCACGATGCGGGCGGCTTTCGCCGTTGACGAACGGGACAGTCCGGAGCGCGATCGGCGACGAAGCCGCGGCGCAGACCGCGACGCACAAGCCGCAAGACGCGCCGGGGTCAGCGCAGCAGACGTGGCGCGGGTGCCAGCCCGGTAAAGCCGGTACCGACCTGCCGACATCCGCGATGCGCTAGACGGCCGGCCCACGGACAGTTTGTCTGTTCGTTCCATCGAATGACCGCCGAACTTGATTTCGTAGGAAACCTTACGGTGAGCCAGCGGGACGACGGCTCGATGCGACAGCACTCCCTACTGCTCACCCGCCGGCTCGAATTTCACCCGCACTGCTGCGAATTGACTGAGTCGTCGGTCTGTAATGCGTAACGTGAGCGATCAGGGGGTGGTGTTGAGGTGGGTGAGCAGGCAACCGAACTGCTGCGGGGACGGTTGGATCAGATGTGGGCCGCGTTGGTGAAGTCGTCGCATGACGCGATCGTGGTGCTCAGCACGGACCGTCAGATCATCGCGTGTAACCCGGCGGCCGAACGCCTCTACGGGCATTCCGCCGACGAGCTGATCGGTCAACCGGTGGACATGCTCATACCCACGGACCGACTCGATGAGCAGCGCGAGCGGTTCCGTCTGGTGGCGGCGGGTGCTGAACTCGATCGAGTGCGGTCCTATCGTGTACACCGCCAAGGACAATTAATCCCGGTGTCGCTGGCTATCTCCCCACTGTGTGACGACGCCGGCCACATCATCGGACTGAGTAGCAGCGCCCGACGGGTCACAGACCGGGAACGTACCGAGGCCGGTCTGCGGGCGTTGCTCGAAGCCGCCCCCGACGCGGTCATCGGCGTGGACGACGACAACCGAGTGGTCCTGTGCAACTCCCGCGCCCAAGGGCTGTTCGGCCTTTCCCACGATGATCTGGTCGGCCGAACCGTCGACGATCTGCTCAGTCCCCCACTGGAATCGCGCCCGGACGCCAGCACGGCCGCTCTTGCCACCGAGCGGACCGCCGCGGGGCGACTTGGCACCGACTCGCCGTCGTCCCCCCGGCCGCCGACAGTGGCCCGGCACACCGACGGCAACACCGTGCCCGTCGAAGTCAGCGTCAGCGTCTTCGACGCCGATCAAGGACGGATTCGCTGCGCCGTCATCCGAGACATCGCCGAACGGCTACGAGTCCAGAACGAATACTTGCAGATGCGCGCCGCCGCCGAACGGGCCAAGGTCGAAGCACAAATGCAACGATCTCAGCGTCTGGAGAGTCTGGGCCAGCTCGCCGGCGGGGTCGCTCACGACTTCAACAACATCATCGCGGTCATCATCAACTACGCCGCCTTCATCGCCGAGGAAGCGACCGACGCTGGTCTCACCGCTCTGGCCGCGGACGCCGCCCAGATCAGCCGTGCGGGACAACGCGGCGCAGCTTTGACCCACCAACTGTTGTCGTTCGCCCGCCGTGACGTCACCCGCCCACAGGTCCTCGACCTCAACACCGTGGTCCGCGACGTCGAACAAATGCTTCGCCGCCTCATCGACGAACACATCACCCTGGCCACCCGACTGCCCAACGCCGCCATGACCGTGACCGCCGACCCCGGTCAACTCGAGCAGGTGCTGGTCAACCTCGCCGTCAACGCCCGCGACGCCATGCCCCGCGGCGGACACCTCACCATCGAGACCTGCACCGTCGACGTCGACGCCGACTACACCGTCGACCGGCCCACACTGGGCCTAGGCCGATACGTACGGCTCCGCGTCAGCGACACCGGCACCGGGATGCCCCAGGAAGTCATCGACCGCGCCGTCGAGCCGTTCTTCACCACCAAGCCCGCCGGCCAAGGCACTGGCCTGGGGCTCGCCATGGCCTACGGCATCATCACCGCCGCCGGCGGAGACCTCGGCATCTACTCCGAGCCCGGCATCGGTACCACGATCACCATCCTGCTGCCCAGCACCGACCAGACTCCCACCACCGCAGACACCTCACTGTCTGCGTCTGCCCCCGGCGGCGGCGAACTCATCCTCGCGGTCGAAGACGAACCCGCCCTCCGAGACGTCACCTACCGGATCCTTTCCGCCGCCGGCTACCACGTACTGATCGCCGAGGATGGCCCAAGCGCTTTACGCCTGGCCGACCAACACCCCGAACCGATCGACCTACTGCTCACCGATGTCGTCATGCCCGCCATGCTGGGCAAAGAACTAGCCGAACGCCTCACCGCCACCCGCCCCGAAACCCGCGTGCTGTACATGTCCGGTTACGCCCAACCCGTCCTCGCCTCCCAAGGCACCCTCGACCACGACATCACCCTGCTCGAGAAACCCTTCACCAAACCTCAACTACTCACCGCCGTACGCAACAGCCTGAACCGCACCCACACCGGCACCACTGCTCGAGAGGCGGGGTAGAACGGCGCGTCGTGGCTCGGCGCGAACTCAACGGTCATGTTCGTCGCCAGACAACGGCTCAGGTCGTGAGTCAGGGCTGCACCGGGATCGCTCTGGTCGCCTCGGTCCAGCTGTGGTCGTCGTCGACATCGGCCAGCTTGATCCCCTTGAGCACCTTCGTAGCTTCCTGGTCGGAGAGCCGCCCGTGGCTGACCACTTCGATCCGTACCCGGCTCCCTCCGGCGTACAGGTAGCAGAAGGTGTCCTGGCACCCAGTCGTGCCATCGGGACGATGCCGGCCGGAAGGCGAGACGAACACGACGAAGTTGTCGGTGGTCGGCCCGCTCTCCGGGTCCCACGGTCCATCCAGTCCGACCGGTGCCGGAGTGGGCCGGGCAAACATCAATCCGCCATAGTTACCTTCGTTGATCGAAACAACGCCACTCTCGGTGGCCCAGGCATGCGAGCCGACCTCGACCGGACGGTAACCGGCGGGTACGTAGGACATGGTGATAGGCAACCGGGCCGGCGTCGGTGTCACGGTCCGCAGACCATCCCCGAGCTGGCGCATCTCACCGATCGATAAGCCGGACGCTTTCGAGTAGGCATAGACCATGGCCCAGGCGTTGTCGGCCCACTGCCAAACGAGAACGCGGTTGGTGGCACCAGGTGTGGACGGCACCGGGAACGCCCCGTCGTACTTGGCCGGCCGGTTGCGGATGGTGGTGGATTCGGCGCCGGTCAACGTCTCCGGGTCGTAGGCGCCGGGGCGGAACACCGTCAGGACGCCGAGCACGTCGCCGTCATCGGTGCCTCGAATCGCCGACATCTGATATGCGGTCGACACCACCAACGGGCTCGACACCCGGACCCGGCCCTGACTCCAACCCGCGTACGTGAACGAGAACGTCGGCACCCGAGTCTGCGCATATGGCGACGACGGCGGGCTGGACGGCGATGCCGACGGCCGCGCCCGGCCAAGTACGCCGTTCAGTTGATCGGCCAGACGCGGCACCGAAACCGCCGTGAGGGCCGCGAGCGTGGCCAATCCGGCTCCGGCGGCAGCCATCCACCAGGCTCGCCGGGTCCGGGGCCGGTTCGACAGCTGGTCCGGCGCCGGGACGGGCTCGGCGCGGGCCTTGGGGACGGACCCGAGCTCCGGGACACGGGCAACGGTCGTGGAAGCCGCCGGCAGGAGGAGGTCAAGCAGTTCACGCGCGGCCGGCCGGCGTTGCGGGTCTTTGTCGAGCGCCTGCCGAACCACGTCGCGCAGGGACTCGGGCACGCCCGCGATGTCTGCCGGCTGGGTCAGAATCCGCATAGCGGTGGCCTGCGAAGATTCGCCCCCGAAGGGCGTCCGGCCCGTCGCGACGTACGCGACTATTGCGCCCCAGGAGAAGATGTCAATTGCCGGGTGCGCGCTGCCCCCGCTGTCGAACCGTTCGGGCGCCATATAGGCCACGGTCCCGACCATCTGTCCGGTCCGCGTATGTTGACTGGTCATCTCCAACGGCCGCGCGATGCCGAAGTCGATCACCTTGACGCCGCCCAGGCCAAAAAGCACGTTGTCGGGTTTGAGATCGCGGTGGACCACACGGGCGCCGTGGATCGCGGACAACGCGGTAGCGATTCCCAGGGCCACACTGTGCAGGTCTGACCCCTGCATCGGTCCCCGGCGCCGAACCAGATCAGTCAGGCTGGGTCCATCGATGTATTCCACCACGAGGTACGGCGGGTCGTGGCCGGGATCGGCGTCCAACACCTCGGCCGTGCAGTGCGGCGGGACCTGACGTAGCCGGCTGACCTCGCTGCGGAACCGGCCGCGGAACTCCTCGTCGACGGAGAATTCGTCGCGCAGAACCTTCACCGCGACCGCCCGACCGGAATCGTCGTGCCCGAGGTAAACCACTCCCATGCCGCCTTGACCGAGACGGGCGATCAACCGGTACCGGCCGATCTGCCGCGGATCGGACGGTCGCAGGGGATGCCGCATAACAGCGAACAATAGGCCGACAACGAAGCCTCTGCGACCTCCATCACCGACGGTGCCTGCGCGCTAGCGCACTGAAGTCACAACGCGATGAATCCGTGTCGTGCCGGCAGGCCGTGGCCTTGAACGAGCCGGGCTTCCTCACCTCGTGGGCCTCTGGCGCTGGTCTCCACCATCTGATGTGACAGTTCCCGGAAGATCCTGTTTTCTTATATTCGTGAAGTGATGGGACACTGTGGTCAGAGCCTCTGGCCCTCAGCGACCTCACCCGACTCCCGTTCATTCGGCGTAGATCGCAGAAAAGAACCGCGGCGCAGGAGAACGAGAGTCTGAACCCCGTCGCACCGACTTTGTCGGATGCCTGCTGCACTCGTAGGATCCGAAGATAGATCAATGGGCAGCCGCCGTCGTGCCCGGGACCCCGTTTGTCATTCGGTATCGGCGGGTCCGAGCAGGCGCATCTCTTCGATGTCCATCGCTGCCTGGAGGTCACGAAGCACGATATCGTCAATCTCGTCGGTATCACGCATGACGGTGACAGCGTGGCGTTTGCGCTCCAGCAGGTCGAGCATCAGGCGACGCTCCAACTGGTCGTTGCGAGTCGCGGCGGTGTCACCGTCGGCTTCGGCTCTCGCACCCTGCAGGTGGTCCTCGAAGTGAGCGCGCGCTCGCTCGACCATGGCGTGCGGTGCCTCCAAGGCTCGAGCAACGTCCGGAAGGGCGTCCAACGCCGCCTGGGTGGCTGCGATCCGGGCATGCCGCGTCTCGTTGTCGCGAGCATCGTCGCCGTTCAGGCCCGCCCAACGGATCACCAGCGGCAAGGTGAGTCCCTGGACAAGCATCGTTATGACGATCACGACCACGGTGACGAAGACGATGAGACTTCGCTCGCCGTACGGCCGGCCGTCGGTCAGGGTCCCCGGCACGGCAAGCGCCGCGGCGAGGGACACGGCGCCGCGAAATCCCGCCCATCCGGTGGCTGTGCGGACCCGCCAGCCGACGCGGCGCTCGCGCTGGACCGCCCGGCGGTCCAGCGCCCGGACGAGGGCGGTCGCGACGTGGACCCAGAGCAGCCGCGTCAAGATCACAACGGCCGAGGTGATCAGAGCGATTCCGATGGCCCGCCCCATCGCCGAGTCATCGATGCCTCGCACAGCGCGGGGGATCTGCATGCCGACCAGGACGAAGAAGCCACCGTTGAGCATGAAGGTGGTCAGGTTCCAGAATGCGAATGCCTGGGTGCGCGAACGGGCCCGGATCACCCGGGGCGAGGCGTAGGACAACACCAGTCCGCAGACGACGACCGCCACCACACCGCTGGCCTGCACCAGTTCGCCCAGCAGGAACGCAGCGAACGGGGTGACGATACTCAGGCCCCCTTCGCGCTGCGGATCGTCGAGGCGGCGGCGGATCAGGATGACCGTGCTGCCGATTGCCGCACCGGCCAGTACCCCACCCGCGGACGACCAGATCAGTCGCCAGCCGAGCTCGACCGGTCCCGGGACAGACCCGCTGAGGAGCGCTCCGACAGCGACCGCGAACAGCACCAGAGCGGTGCCGTCGTTGATCAGACTTTCCGCACGGAGCGTGGTGAGTGTTCGCCGAGGCATCCGTTTGGCCAGGCCGACCACGGCGGACGCGTCCGTCGGCGCAAGCACGGCACCGAGGATCCAGGCCGCCGACGCGGCGACACCTACCGCTTGCAGGGAGTAGGAGACGGCGACCATCGTGACGATCACCAGCACGACCGCTGACATGATGATTACCCGCAGATTCGCCCGGATCTCGCGGAGGCTGGTGTTCAAGCTCTCCCAGTAGAGAATGGCGGGTAGGAAAAGCACGAGCACCGCGTCCGGCGGTAGCGTCACCTTTGACAGTGGTGACACAAGACCCAGCAGGCCTCCGAAGGTGATGAGAAGGATGGGAGGCGCGACGCTGTACCGCTGTCCAATCGTGGTGCCGGCCAGAACGGTCACCCCGAGCACCACGATGAGAAGCAATGCCTGCATCCTGGCATCTTGCACCATCAGCAGCAGACCGCCTGCGCTTTCCGCACCGAACGAAGCCCAGCGCGGGGGCCTCCACCGGGTGACAACCGACGACGCGGTGGTGGTACGTGGTGCGGAGCACCTCGGTCATCTGGCCGCGGTCACCGACGGCATGGACACCTGCCACCGCTACGCCTCCGCCAAGCCTGCCCGGCTGGAATCAGCCGATCCACCACTCGTAGCGGCAGAGCACGAATGCGGTGCTCTGATTCGCGACCCCGTGCGCTCATCGAACAACGGGAGGCGAAGCAGCAGGAATCAAACGCCTGGGACCCACAGGTGTAGCGCTGGCCGGCGCCACTGAACTGTCCCCGGACCAGTCCAGCCGGTACGGCGGTTGCGTGTTTCAGCAGCATCGATGTCTGGTTGCATACGCCCGCGGTGATGCCGCACGGCCGTGCGGCTCAAACCGGGGAGTTCACGATACGTCGATCGTCGGAGCGTTGTTTAGACAATTCCGTGAATCAAGGAGTCGCGATGCGATGTTCGACCCCCCGGGCACTGCTGATCTGTGCCGTACTCGGACTCGCTGCCCTCTCCGGCTGTAGCGGGCACAGGAAGCGATGCCGATGCCGGTTCGAGCACCGTCAGGATCTCGGCCGCTCTGCCCGCAACCGCAGAGCGCTCGGCGGCGATTTCGGCCTGTCGCGTGAAGCATCGTTCGGCGAAGTTCGCACCGGAGTCCCCTGTTCATCGACCCCAGCTGCGCGAAACGCGAATGACGACTAAGGGGTATCGTCCGACCGTCACTCGAAGGTCGGGGTGTCGGCCACCTTCGACGGCGGCGAGTTCATCGACGATCGTCGGCTGAGGGTCAACCAGGAAAGATCACCGACCGCCGCGGTGCGCCACGGCGTTGAGCCTGACTGTCCACCACATGAGGGAGATCGGGTGTAATGGCTGGAGTCCACCACCGGTACGCCGTCGTCGACGGAAAACAGCTGTTCTATCGGGAAGCCGGCCCGGCCGGCGGCCCTCCACTCGTGCTCTTACACGGATTCCCCGCCAGCTCCTACATGTTTCGCGAGCTGATACCGCGGCTGGCCGATCGCTACCGAGTGATCGCGCCGGACATGCTGGGCTTCGGTCTGTCGGACGCGCCGTCCGCCGCGGACTTCGTGTACACCTTCGACGCCCTCGCCGATCTCACCGCTGAACTTCTCCGTCAACTCGGCGTGGTCAAGCACGCGCTTTACGTCCAAGACTACGGCGCCCCG
>CAXSDA010000075.1:0-17180 GCA_964236515.1 uncultured Actinoplanes sp. | reverse complement strand
CAGCGAGGCACCCAGCGGCATGATCGTGATCGGGGTTGTCGCGGCTTCGGCGACGCCGGCGCAACCGTGGTGAGGGTCGCTACCCCGAGGGTCAGCCCGAGTAGGGCACGGCTGAGTCGCATGTGTTTCCTTCCGGTGGTTGCCGCTGGGGCGCGGCCGGGTTTCATCGTGGGCCCGGCCGGCCCGCGGGGGCGGGCTGGCCGGCGCTCAAAGAATCTGTGTTAGGAGGGCAGGTTCCATTGCTGGTTGGTGCCGTTGTTGCAGTCCCAGATCACGAGTTGGGTGCCGTCGGTGGTGCTGGCGTTGGGAACATCCAGGCAGCGGCCCGAGGCTGGGTTGACGAGTGTTTTGGTGGATGGGTTGTGCGTCCACTTCTGGTTGGTGCCGCCGGTGCAGTCCCATAGCTCTACCGGCGTGTTGTTGGCGGTTCCGCCGCCGGTGATGTCGATGCACTTGCCGAGGATCTGCAGCGATCCGTCGGTATTGACGGTGACTTGCTGAGCGTCGGAGTTGATGCAGGACCAGGTCTGGATCTTGCTGCCGTTGGCCGTCGACCCCGCGTTGTCGTCCAGGCATTTGCCGGCGATACCGGAGGTGACTAGTCCGGTGGGCGCGGGCTGGGGGCCTGGGGGCTTGGAGCCACCGGTGCCGTTGTAAGAGGGCGGGGCTGAGGAGGCGGTGGTGGCCCAGCCGGTGTTGGCGGTGGTGCCGAGGGTGAGGTTCAGGGTGCCGCCGTTGATCACCGCGTTAGCGGGCAGGTACGCGTTGTTCCAGGCCGCCCCGTTGAAGGTCGCGCTCTGCACGTACGGGGCGTTGGTCGCTGCCTGCGGTGCGTTCACCGCCAGGGTGCTGCCATTCGCCAAGGTGACGGCGACGGTGGTGAATAGCGGACTATCCAGGGCCAGGTCGGCCGTGCCGGGGGTCTCCGGGTAGAAGCCCATGGCCGAAAAGACGTACCAGGCGCTCATCGTGCCCAGGTCGTCGTTACCGACGCCCCAGTTCGCGGGGATGTCGGGCCACAGCTGATTTTGAACATCCCGGACGACCTTCTGCGTCTTCCAAGGCTGACCGACGTAGTCGTACTCCCAGGGCAGTTCAATCGACGGCTCGTTACCCAGGTCGGCGTGCGAGCCGCCGGAGCCGTGGAAGTTGGACAGCACGTTGTCGAGATAGGTGATCATTTTGGGGTTTCCGCCCATGGCGTCGGCCAAGCCGCGAATGTTGTGCGGGACCGCACCGGTGTACTGCCAGGACGTGCCTTCGACGAACTGGTCGCTGCTGGTCGGGTCGAATCCCGACCGCCAGGACCCGTTGGCCAACTTCGGCTGCATGAACCCGCTGCCGGTGTTGAAGACGTTGCGCCAGTCCTGGGCACGGTTAGCGAACTGGTCCCGCGTCGTCGTGTCACCCAGCGCACCCGCGAACGCCGACGTGGCGAAATCCTGCGCACTGTATTCGAGCAGCGTCGCGACCGAGCCGTAAAAGTCGCGCGGGTAGGACCCATCGGACGGCAGATAGCCGTACCTGGTCTGCAGATCCAGGCCCATCCGGATCGGGTTGCTGCTGGTGCCTTCTTTGATCATGTCCGCCTTGGCCGCTGCGGTGTCGAAGTTCCGGGCGCCGAACGCGTAGTAGTCGGCGACGATCGCCGGGCCTGGGTCGCCGTTCATCACCTGGGTCTCGGCGGAGTTCAAGGACCACTTCGGGAAGAAGCCTGCCTGCGCGTAATCGTTGACCAGCGACTGGGCGCTATCACCGGCTTGCTGCGGGGCGACCAACGCCTCCAACTGGGCCTGAGTGCGGTAAATGTCCCAGCCGGAGTATGTGCCGTACTGGGCCCTCTGACTACCCGAGATGCTGTGCACCTGGTAGTCGAAGCCCCAATACCTGCCGTCAGTGTCGCTGAGCAGGTTGGGATGCAGCAGCGCATGGTAGAGCGAGGAGTAGAAGACGGTCCGCTGGTCTGCTGTTCCGCCGGAGATGGCGATCCTGCCCAACATCGTGTTCCAGGCGTTGTGGGCTGCGGTGCGCGTGCCGTTGAAGTCCCAATTCGGGTTCTCTGCGATCCGGTTGGCGGCGGCCCCGGCGATCGATACATAGGACATACCGACCTTGGCCTGCACCACCCGGTTGCCGGTGGTGTCGAAAGTGAGCGAATCGCCACCGCTGAACGTCCCGTTGGACGTGAACGACCGGTCGAAGACCATGTCGAAGTACGCGGTGTAGGACGGCGCCGACGCGCAGAACAAACCAGCGTCCACCGACCCGCTCACCTCGGTGCTGCTCACCCTGTTGAAGTGAAGGTTGGTCGTTTTGTCCGCGCTCAGCTTGAACAGCAGGTTCGCCTGACTGCTTGCGGGGAACGTGAAGCGTGCCATGCCGGAGCGGGACGTTGTGGTCAGCTCGGTGGTAACCCCGTTGGAGAGGTTGACCGAATAGGCTCCCGCGCTCACCGACTCGCCGCCGTGGCTGAAGCCCACGGTCGCATTGCCGTCGACGTTGCCGATGGTCGGCAGGACGGGGATGTCGCCCATGGCACCGCAGCCGGGGCCCGACAGGTGGTTGAGGCTGAACCCGGTGACAACGTTGTCACTGTAGGCATAGTTTCCCCCCGGCGGGCGGGATGGGGTGTCGGGACTCCACGAAACCATGCCGAACGGGGTGTCCGCGCCGGGGAACGTGTTCCCCCCGTTGGACGTGCCCAGCAGCGGATTGACCAGGGAGGCCGGGTCGGCGACGTCGGCGGCCGACGTGACCGCGGCCTCCGCGGAGGTGTGCACGGCAAGCCCCAGCAACAGAAGGCCGGCCGCGAGCGGGATGGACCATCGTTTCATCATTGCGGCTCCAATAGGGACAGGGGTGGCGTCCCGGTACCCGCGGGGATCGGGTCCCCAAAGCAAAGAACAAGACAATGACATTCGTCAATACGGTGGCAAAATTTTCTACATGTAAAGCGCCAAAGACTTGAGCGGTTGCGGTGCCACCCCCGGTTGCCGTTGATCGCGGGTTGCTCGAGCTATCGGTCATCAGAGTGCTGGATCTATGTTTGTCACGGCGGCGAAGCGTCCGACCTGCCGCTGTCCAGCGCGCGACCGGCTCCCGACCACAGTCGAGCGATCACGCCAAGACCGACAGCGCGAACCTCGCCGGTGAATGGGATGTGGACGCCCGTGCCGGGGTCATGCAGCGGGCGGGATGTCGTGGTGCAGGCGTCCGGTCGATCGGAGGCCGTTGCCTGAGGACCCCCACTGCACGCCGGACGCCAAACTCGGCGTGTCGGGCACTCCTGACGGTTACTGGAGTGTCCATCGTTGTTGCGTTTCGCCGTTCCAGCCGTATTGGAGTAGCGGGGCGCCATTGGTCGTTGACGAGGCGCCGTCGAGAGCTTTGCCGCCGGCTTGGTTCCAGATCTTGTAGGAGCCGTCCGGTTGCTGGTCGACCCACCAGCGCTGGTTGGTATCGCGGCTGGCCTGCCATTGAATCATCGCCAGGTTGTCCTGGGTGGAGCCGCCAGGGCAGTCCAGTGCTTCCCAGGTGGCTAGGTTGACGATGTTCCATGAGGTGTCAGAGTTCTGGGTGAACAACCAACGCTGGTTCTGACCGGAATTCGTACCCCACTGCAGAACGCTTTTGCCGTTGCCGTAGGTGCCGGCGCTGTCCACGGCCAGGCCGGTCTTCTGGTTGGTGATGACGTGGATGCCGCCGATGTTATTCGGCTGGGTGGCGGGGGTGAACTGCAGCCAGGCCATGGCGCTGACGAACTTGTTCGCCGTCATGGTGTTGTCGGTGGGTGTGGGCTGGGCCCAGGCGTTCCCGGTGATGCCGAGGTCGGTGCGCCGGTTCGCTTGGATGGCGTCGGCGTTCTGCACCATCCACGAGTAGTAGCTGTTCCATTGGCGGTTGTCCCGGACGAAGTGCCCGGCGCCGCGGGCCATCTCGTCCGCCCAGGTGTTGAGGTAGCCCGCCCCGTTGCTGAATATGCCGTTGACCGTCAAGTTGGTGCGGGCGTAGTCGATGGCGCGTTTGGCGTCGTTGTAGACGTTGCCGTCGCCGGTGACCTCATAGATCAGGTTGGCGTAGTCAGCGAAGGTCCCCTGGTTGTAGGCCGCTGTTCCCTTATTGATGCCTCCGCTCTGGTCGATCGACGCGTACACCTGGCCGTTGCTTGGGTTGTATAGGTGGCCCCGGACCCAGTCGTAGATCTGCCGACACTTCGTCAGATAGCCCGTGTCGTGGGTGCTCTGGTAGATCATGCAGGCGACCTTGCCGAGGCTGTCGTTCGACAGCGGGGCCTTGTTCGCTGCGCGAGGCGGGTTCTCGCGCGCTGAGTATTCCGGGTTTTCTTCCCAGATGCCGCCGCCGTTGTGCTGGGTGTCCCAGCCGCGGCCGTACGCATAGTCGAAACCGTACTTCGCCTGGGTGAGGAAGGTAGTGTTGCCGGTCATCTGGTAGCCGCGGATGAGCGCCAGCGTGAACCAGCCGATGTCGTCGTTCCAGCCGTCCCAGCTCCACGGCGGTGGGGTGTTCTTTAGCCAGGTCGTCAACAAGTCGTTGACCAGAGTCTTTTTAGTGGGGTCGCCGGTCCGTTCGTAGGCGTCTTCGGCGCCCAGGATGTCAAGGGACCCGGACCATGTTCCGTCTGGCTTCGCGTTGTTCAGTGCGGCTTTGTAGTAGACGTCACCGCCGGATCTCACCAGGAATGCGTTGTTGAACGCGTTGTACATAGTCTCCGCGTCGCCTGTTCCCAGGGCAGCGGGCTGCGTGGTGTCGGCGTGTGCGGTGGGGGAGAGGGTTATTGCCGATGCGGCTAGCGTGAGTGCTGCGCACCCGGCCGTCAAATATTTCCATCGTTTCATGTTCCGAGGACCAATCCGTCGTGTTTCTGGGGATGTGTATGTCGATGGGGAAACCCTGTTATCGGGTGTGGTGGTGTGGCGGAGGATCAGAGTGGTGAGGTTGTCCATTTCTGGTTGGCGCCGCCGTCGCAGGTCCAGATGTTGAGGGGGGTGCCGTCGGTGGTGGCGAACCCTGGGTCGTCCAGACATTTCCCCGAGGCGGGGTTGACCACGGTATTGTTCTGCAGGTTCCACACCTGGTTGGTGCCACCGTTGCAGTCCCATAGCTCAACTCCGGTGCCGTTGGTGGTGCCGCCGCCGGTCACGTCGAGGCATTTGCCGAGTGCACGTAAACTTCCGTCGGAGTTAGGGGTCCATGATTGGGCCGCGGTGCGGTTGCAGCCGTAGATCTGCACGATCGTGCCGTTGCTATTGGATCCGGTGTTGACGTCCAGGCATTTGCCGGTGATGCCAGAGGCGACGCTGACTGCGCCGGAACCGGTGGGGGCGGTGATCCACCCGGCGGCGCTGGCCGTCTGGATTCCCTTGTTCCAGGCGTCGGCCATCTTCTGGTAGCCGCCGTCGTTGGGATGTAACGCATCGAACAGGTCAGCGGTGGTCAGTGCGCTCATGTCGACCAATGCCACATGTTTGCCGGCTGCCTGCTTGCCCGAAACCATGGCGGCGACCGCCGCGTTGTACGCGGGCCGCGCTGGTGCTACCACCGTGTTCGTGGACAAGATGAGGTTGGCGACCAGCACAGTGGCCGAGGGGGCGTCACGCACGATCTGGTCGACCAGAGCGCTGAGCCGGGCCGGCGCGGTGGATACCTGATAGTTCTGCCCGAGGTCGTTCGTGCCGATCATCAAGGTCACCACGTTGGGTTTGTACGTCGCCAGGGAGGAGTCCGTGATGCCGGCGATCTGGTCGATCCGCCAACCGGAATGACCCTCATTGTCCGGATCAGACATCGTGCCGGCCCGTACCGAGCCCACGAAGTCGAGCGGATATCCCCGCGCCGCCAGCTCATTCCACAACGGACCCCGATATCCGTTACCCGTACTGCTCTGGTAGCCGTAGGTGATCGAATCACCCAACGGCTCCACCCTCAAGGTTGGGACCTGCGCAGCCGCAGCCGTCGAGGCCTGCGCCGACGGGCTCAGGCCCCAGGCCATCCCAAGGACCACCACCGAGCCCAGCAGTACCGCGGCCGCCGTCTTCTTCATGGTCACTCCTATTCCTCCTCCGAAACGTCCGACTTGGTGGAGCGATAGAGCGCTCTCTTAATGTTGAGCTGTCTGACCGGTCTGGTGCGAAGCGGTTAAGCCGCTACAGGGGACTGCGGTCCGGTGGCATAAACAAACCGTCGACGCCTCATCAGAGGCCGACGCAAACCGCTATGACGGCCACTCCACGGCAGTCGACACCTAGCGGCGGTGGTCGGCATGGATTATCGCTCGGCGCCGCATCGTATGCAGTGGTCTGGCTGCGCCTCATGGTGCTCCCATCAGCGAGGACAGGTTTCGTGGGGTGGCAAGCGGATGATCTGGCGGCGCATCCATCGACCGCCTCACAGAGCAACACCGATGTGCGAGCTTTGTCAACATTGTCTTAACAAGTTTGAAACCAGAATTGGGCTTGACCCTGGGCAGGCCGAGGCCTACCTGTTGGAGCTACCGCCGACTACCGCAACGACGGTCCGGTCACCACGTCGAGACTCTGCGGCTTAGCCGCAGAGTGTCTCGACTCCGGTGCAGCACTTCACTGTTGAGTGAACAGCCATGCCGCCGATGCAGGAACAAGAATATGCCGCGCTGCCCGGATAAGATAGGTTTATTTACTAAAAGATAAGAAAGCTAATCCGCTCGCTGACCGAACATTCTCGAACATCCAGGTGAGGCGATGACGCGCCCGCTCGCTTGCCAACAGTCGCACATCGTGCACGAGTGACCTAAAGCGACGTCGGTGCTTCGGTGCTTCGGTGCTTCGGCGCGGCCAGGCGGCCCCTTCGTAGTAGAGGTTGCCGCCAGCGGCAGCTACAGCGTGATCGGTAACGACATACTCGACCAAGCCGCCACAATCCACCCGACTTTGACCAAGACCTAGGCAATCTTCACCGCCGCTGACGGCGGCACCGCGACCCAGCTGGACCAGTTGCGCCAGGCCTTCGCTCAAGATCGCAACACCGCCCTGTTCATGCTCGCCGCCGGGGTCCCAGCCGCGATCCTCGCCAAGATGCTCGGCATCCACATCAAGTCAGCCATCCAATAGCAGCAACTCTCCAACGGCGACTGGACCACCTACGCCGCGGAGATCAGCCAGCGGGGAAAGCTGATGTGACCTCGCAAAGCTACGGAAACGCGCTGCCGGAGAACGGCATCTGCTGACAAGCTCTCCTGATGACCGACAAGGCCGGCAGCATTAGAGGCGAGTCAGTTCGTCCGGGAAAGTACGCTCGCGTCGAACGGGAACGGCGGTTCCTCCTAGCTGAACCGCCGCCATCAGCAGCAGTGACGGCCACCCGAACGATCACCGACCGGTATCTGGCGGGGACCCGCCTGCGTCTACGACGCGCCGACTGGCCAGACGGCGGTTGCGAACTCAAACTGACCCAGAAAGTGCTGGTCACTCAGCCGGGCGCCGTTCAGGGACTGATCACGAACACGTACTTGTCGCCGACCGAGTACGACCTGCTCGCCCGACTGCCGGCCACCTTGCTAACCAAGACACGCTTCAGCGTGCCTCCGCTGGGCGTTGACGTCTTCGACGGCCATCTACAAGGCCTGGTCCTCGCGGAGGCCGAGTTCACCCCCGACGAGGAAGTACAGCGCTTCGCGCCTCCAGCGGACTGCGTGGCAGAGGTGACTGACGACATCCGCTTCACCGGAGGCCGTCTCGTGGAAACCGCCCGCCAACAGCTGCTCCAGTGGCTGGCCGAGTATGGCCTCCAGCCAGCCGGCATCACCAACATCGCCGCCGCCAACCGCCACCACGCCCGCGACAGCAACCGACCACTGGCACTACTCGGTATCACCTGACGACAGAGATGATGTTCGTGAGCGCCTCCCGCCGGGGTCTGACCCACCTGACGACTGACTTCGGGTCCTTCAAAGATTTGTCGGCCCCGGCTGGGAGGCGCGGGTCCGTAACGCGAACGGCACCTCTGATCAGCATGTAGCGGAACAGGCCGATCCGTCGGGCCCGCTCCACCCGAGCGGCCTGCTCATCGTCTTGCTTACTCAACACAGATTCCTTCGCACCATCGCAGGATCAAGATCCCGCGAAGGCTCCCAGCAACCGCCATGCCCGCGTCAGAGCGAACTGGTGTTGCACCCGCGTCATGGCCAGCACGGTGCCAACAAGCAACCCACCGACGCCGCCGACGCCCACCACCACGGCGACACCTCACCGACGCGCGGCCACCGCGACCGCGCCGCGACGACCGCCCCGAGCATCGCCGCGACCGCGTCCGCGAACGGCGTGCCCGCCGCCGCAGGCGGCACCGGATCCACCCCGATATCCACCAGCAACACCGTGAACCACGCCCGCAGCGCCTCAGCCCGCCGACCGAACACACGTATCCAGCTCCGCACCGTCTCCACCGGCCGGCCCAGCCCGGCCGCGATCGTGCGAACTCCTGCTCCGGCGGCCTTCGCAGCCAGCGCCGCTCCGATCACCTCCACCAGATCAGCTCTGCGCAGCAGCGCGAACACCGGAGGAAGCACATGCGACGCCCGACACGACGAACACCGCGTGCGCCGCGGACGCATCACCACCGGCCCGGCCGCACCGCGCAACGAGCGGACTCGAGCCCACCCCCACGGACTCAACGAACCACCACAAGCCGGGCACAACAAGGCGCCCGACACCAACCCCGCCTCGACCTCGACCGGGTTCGCCCCTACCGTGAGCACAGCGCCTCCGTGCGCTACACGGCCCTCCCGGGACGTCTGGCCAATAGAGATCACCGGGAGGGCCTTCGCATGCCCTCCATCGGCAAGGCGCCGCCCCAAACGAACGTCACCACCCGACCGGCACGCGCCAAGATCCGTCGCGCACACAATGCCGCATCCACGCCGCTCCGATGAGCACGCTCAGAGACGCGGGACACGCACTCCAGGACCCACGCCCGGGGTGGATCTGTGGTGGTCGGGAAAGCATGACAATCATGGCGGGAACGTGCAGGTCATCACTGCTCCGGACGGCTGGCCGCTCTGGACCTCACCGGTGCGGCCCGGCCGGGAACACGACACCACCGCCCTGCGCCGCCATGACATCCTGCCAGCGCTGACCGCCTGGACCGCCGACGATCTGCGCGTGCTCGGCGACCTGGGCTACGAAGGCGAGCAGGCCACGATCACTACCGCGTTCAAGAAGCCGAAGAACCGGTCCTGCAGTGCGGTGCAGCAGCAGTTCAACCGAGCTCACAACGCCGTCCGCGCTATCGGTGAACGTGGGAACTCGCTGCTCAAGACCACCTTCAAAGCGCTAGGAAACGTCAGCCTCTGCCCCTGGGCCGTCGGCCGGATCACCGCAGCCGCACTGGTGATCCTGCACGTCGAACACGACCGGACCACCTGAGAAGGACCGTCACCTGACGTCAAACGGCCGTTATTCGGAAAGCCTCACTGTTCGCTGTCGGCGAGGTTGATCGTGACCTGTCGGCGGTGGTGCCGTTGGTGACCGGGTGGCGGTACGGCGGGTTGCCTATCGGCGCGGATGACGACGCGGTGTCTGCGCTGCTGGCCTGCCGTGATCGTCCACCCCGGTTGGGCGACGCGACCTCGCGGTGCTGTGTTGATGGCACGGCTGGGTCTGCGGGCGGTGGAGATCGCCCGGTTGCGGCTGCAGGACCTGGACTGGCGGTGGTGTGTTGATCCGGGACAAAGGCGGTCACGTCGATCGGATGCCGCTGCCGCGTGCGGTCGGTGTTGCACTGGCCGGCTGTCTGCGGCACGGCCGCCGCCGTTCCGGATGCGGGAAGTGTTCCTGCGCACGATCGGCCCGGACGCTGCGATGGCACGATAGTCGATCGTGACAGTGCACTCCGTTTCACGCAACGAGCCGGTATCCGATTATCGGGGCGCACCGGCTACGCCACCGCGTCGCCTGCCGGTCTGGCCGGCGTCGGATCGTGGGCCGAGGTGGCCACGCCGGTGCGACACAACGACGTGGCGACCGCAGCGATCTACGCGAAAGTCGAACTGAACGCGCATGCCGCAGTCGTGTGGCCCTGGCCCGCCGGGAGCGACGATGACGCTCCGTGAAGCGGTTGACCGCTATTTGGTCTTACGTCGGGGCCTGAGTTACACGCTGAAGATCGAGGGCCGGATGCTCGGCCGGTTCGTCGGATTCTGCGACGCCCGCGGGATCGAGCAGGTCATCCTCACTGCGGCGCTTGCCACGGCCACGGCCACGGCCGGCGCCGACGTGTCCTGGTGGTCGGCCCGGTTGACCGCCGGGCCAGGTCGAGGGCGGCGGCCGCGGTCGTGATCCGCGAGTTCGCCTGCTTCATCGCGGCGTTCGACAAACGCACCGAGATCCCACCAGGGATCTCCTGAGCAGTTGGTCGCCCAAACCCGTCGTGGTAACAGAATATTTCCGGCCAGGCCGAGTCCAACGTCGGAGGTGGCGTGGGACGAAATCTCTGTTGCCAGTGAGGTTCATGGTGGTGGTTCGCCCTCATGGTGTCTCAGTTGAAGGTTGTTGCTTGGGTCGTGTCAGCGCGGGCCGGTGCCGGTCGACGAGCAGGTCACGGTGAACAACCTGCCCCCGCGGGAGATCGAGATCATCGAGACCGGCCCGCAGGTCCACTGGCTGCGGCGGGTGCAGGTACGGACGCCGGAAGGCCACACCCCGACGATCGTGATCCGCGGTGTCAGCTACCTGCGGCCGGGCGCGACGTTCACACCGGCCACCGCGCTGGAGCTCGAGGAGAGGACCGCTTCGAGGAACCGGCGCAGGTCTTCGACGTTCGCCTCGTCGTAGTAGTCCGGCCATTCCTGCGAGTTGTGAATCCGCAACCACTTGTCCGGCGGCGCGATCCGGCCCGGCTGCGGGCCGGCCTGGCCGCGGCGATGCTGGTCGGCGTCGTCACCGGCCGGCACGTCATCGGGGTTCCGATCCTGCTCGCCGCCGACACGGACACCCTGGTCAAGACCATCGGCCCGGCAATCCAGCAGCTCCTTTGCAGCAGCTGGCAAGCCGCCGCCGGGCGAGGCTCGGCCGACTATGACAACGTTGACAATTCCAGTTCGTTCATCTTTGATGGTCGATATCGGACTGTGTGTGACCCCTGTCCGAGCGTGATCGGAGTGCATCGTCCTGCCCTCCGCCCAATCCCCGTACCCGGAAGGTTCTGCCATGCGATTGCGTCATGCCCTGGCCGCGGTTCTGCTGGCTGTTTCGACGCTCCCGTTCACTCCCGCCGCCGCACCGGCGTACGCGGCGGCGGCACCGCTGAGGATCCTGCCCCTCGGCGCGTCCCTCACTTACGGCTTCGGCTCCACCGACGGCAACGGCTATCGCGAGCTGCTGCGCAGGCATCTTGTCGACGAGGCCGGTCTGCCGATCGACTACGTCGGCTCCCTGCAGTCCGGCAACTCCACGGACCGCGACAACGAAGGCCATTCCGGGTACCGGATCGATCAGGTGGCCGGGGGAGTGGACGGCTGGATCGCGGCCGCCCGTCCCGACGTCGTCCTGCTGAACGCCGGTACGAACGACATGGGCCAGAACTATCAGCTGCCGACGGCGCCCGACCGGCTCAGCGCGCTGGTCGACCAGATTCTCCGCGATGCGCCCAATGTCGTCGTTGTCATGTCCACGCTGGTGCCGAGCAGGGCGTCCAACGCCAACGTCCAAGCGTTCAATGCCCGGGTACCGGCGATCACCCAGGCCAAGTCCGCGGCCGGCAAGCGGGTCTACCTGGCCGACCTGAACAGCGCACTCTCGCTGGCCGACATCGGGCCGGACGGCATCCACCCGACCGACGCCGGCTACGCCAAGATCGCCGACCGCTGGTACGCGACGCTGCAACCGGCGCTGAGCCTCGGCACCGCCGGCACGCTCCCGGGCCAGGAATCCGGCCGGTGCGCCGACGTGGCCGGCTACACCCAGACCAGCGGGACTGCCGTCGCCCTGTGGGACTGCACCGGCGGCACCAACCAGAGCTGGCGGTCAACCCCGTCGAAGCAACTCGCGGTGTACGGGCGCAAGTGCCTGGACGCGAACGGCGGCGGCGTCGCGGACGGCACCAAGGTCCAGATCTGGGACTGTACGGGCGGTACGAACCAGCAGTGGACGGTCAACGCCGACGGCACAGTGGTCGGCGTGGCCTCCGGCAAGTGCCTGGACGCTACGGGCCACGGCACGGTCAACGGCGTCGCGCTGGAGCTGTGGACCTGCAACGGCGGAGCCAACCAGAAGTGGCTCAGAAGCTGAAAGCGTAAGGGGCCGCCACTCGGAATCCGAGTGGCGGGCCCGTTCGTTTTACGGTCGGTGGTGGCGGGGTTCGGGTGTCAGCTTCTTGCCCACTTCTGGTTGGCTCCGCCGTTGCAGGTCCAGATCTCGAGCTTGGTCCCGTTGGCGGTGCCGTGGCCGATGGCGTCCAGGCACTTGCCGGACCCGGTGCCGACGATGGAGCCGTCGGAGTTGACCGTCCACTGCTGGTTGCTGCCGCCGGTGCAGTCCCAGATCAGTACCGGTGTCCCATCGGCGGTTCCGGCCCCGCTGGCGTCCAGGCACTTGGTGCCGTAGACGGTCAGTTGTCCGGCCGCGGTCGCCGTCCAGGACTGGTTGGTGCCGCCGTCGCAGTCCCACAGATCGACGAGGGTCCCGTTGGTCTGGGTGAAGCCTGGAACGTCGAGGCATCGCCCGGATTCCTGGCCGCGCAGAATGGTGGGGCTGTTGCCGGCGCTGACGTTGCCGTCGTACGCCGGGGGACCGTCAGCGGTTCCGCTGCCCCACGATGTCGCGGTGTTGCCGAGCGTGAAGTCCAGGGTGACACCGTTCTGCCAGGACGCACTCGGAATCCAGTTCCTGGTCGACGCGGCGCCGTTGACGTTGAGCGACTGGACGTAGAAGTTGGTGGCCGACGCCTGGGGCGCGTTCACCGTCATCGTCGCGCCACTGGGCAGGTGAATGATCGACTGGGTGAACTGCGGGCTGTTGAAGACGAGATCGGCGCTGCCCGGGGTCACCGGATAGAAGCCGAGCGCGCCCCACACGTAGTTCGCACTCATGGTGCCGAGGTCGTCGTTATCGGGAAAGCCGCTCGGGGTGTCGCGATAGAACTGGTTGAGCATACGGTTTACCACCGACTGGGTGTGTGACGGCGCACCGGTCCAGTTGTAGAACCACGGCGTGCCGAGGTCGAACTCGTTGGACAGATAGGCGTCGTTCTTATTCGAGCCGTCCAGCACGGTGAAGAAGTTGTCCAAGATGGAATTCGTCGCGGCATTGCCACCCAGCCGGGAGGCGAGCGCGGGCTGGTTGAACGGCACCACAAAACGGTATTGCGCCGCCGAACCCTCGATATACTCGTTGGTACTGGTGTTCGTGATGCCGCTGACGAACGCGCCGCTGCGCAGCCGCGGGGTAAGCAGCTGATTGGCGGAGTTGTACACATTCTTCCAGTTGTTGGCGCGATTCAGCATCGTCGTGGCGGTGGACGTGTCACCGGCCGTCGGATTCGGCGCCGAGAGCAGGAACCGGGACAGCGCGAAGTCGGCCTGGTCGTACTCCAGCTGGCTGGACAGGAAGCCGTGCGCGTTGCAGCAGCCGTAACTGCCGTCGCTGGGGATGTAGCCGTACTGGTCCTCGAGTGCGGTTTCCGGGCGCACCTGGTTGGTAGTGGTCGCTTGGCGCACCATGACCGACTTGGCAGTCGCGGTGTCGAAGTTCCGTGCGCCAAACGCGTAGTAGTTCGCGATCGCGATCTGCGCCGGGTCGCCGGCCATCACGAAGTTGTACGAGTTCATGTAGCCCCACTGGGGCATCAGCTTGGTCGATCCCTCCGCCGCGTCATTGAGCAGCGATTGGGCGATGTCACTGGTCTGCGCGGGCGCGACCACCGCGCTGAGTTGCGTCTGGCCGTGGAAGATGTCCCAGCCGGAGAAATTGTCGTACTGCGCATGGCCGGCCGCGATGGTGTGTACGGCCCGGTCGAAGCCGATGTACTGGCCGTTGGTGTCGCTGACCACGTTGGGGTGCTGCAGCACGTGGTACAGCGAGGTGTAGAACAGCTGCTGCTGAGTGCTGGTTCCCCCGCCGATCTGGATTTTGTTCAGCAGGCCGTTCCAGGTGTTGTGCGCGTTGGCGCGAACGGTGTCGAAATCGAAACCGGATCCGTTCTCCGCCTGCCAGTTCGCGCGGGCGTTGGCGACGCTGACGAACGAGATACCCACCTTGGCCTGGACGACCCGGTTGCCGGTGGTGTTGAAGGAGAGGAAAACCGTGTTCGGGCCGGACTGGATCGGCGGGTTCGACGCGAACGCCTGGTCGAACACCACGTCGAAATAGACGGTGTACGTGTCGGAGTTACCGCAGAATCCGCCACTGGTGGCCGAGCCGGACACCTCAGTATTACTGACAACGTTGACCGAGCTGCCCGACGTGCCGTTCTGACTGTCCCGCAACTTGAACAGCAGATCGGCCTGGGTGGTGCTGGGGAAGGTGAAGCGCCCCATCCCGCTGCGCGTGGTGGCGGTCAGTTCCGTCTTGATGGTCGAACCGGCGCCGCTCGCGGCCGAGTAGTAGCCGGGTTGCGCCACCTCGCCGCTGTGGCTGAACGGTTCCAGGTGAACGCCGGGATCGCCGGAGGGCAGTCCACCGGTCATCGGCAGGATCGGGATGTCGCCCATCGCGCCGCAGCCGGGCCCCGCGATGTGCGTCAGGCTGTAGCCCCGGAACTGGGTGTCATTGTAGTTGTAGCCGCCGCCGGCTGACCTGTTCGGGCTGGTGTCGGGGCTCCACTGCACCATGCCGAACGGCACGTCCACCCCGGGGAAGTCGTTGCCGCCCCCGGTCGTCATCACCGTGCTGTTGACGACCGACGCCGGGTCGGCCACCAATCCCGGTGCTGCCGCATAAGCGGAGGTGCCCGGTATGGCACCCAACAACAAAACGGTGGCCGCGACGCTAACCGTGAGACCTGCTAATCGCATGGCTTCCCCCTGGGGTGGGCAGATGGTTGAAGCGTCGGAAACGTGCTGACAACGTTGTCATCGGCGCTTGATGCGGAGCGTATCGACGGCGTAACACGCTCGTCAAGGATTTGTCATGATCGATCGACAGAGCAGTGCGGCAACGGCCATCGCGCAGGAAAGTAAGGCGCGCGCCGGTCGCCATGACGTCTTCTGTATTCGTCCGGAGAATGCCGCCGACGCCCGCATGGATGCTTTATATGCGGGCGCGGTGAAATCGACTGGCGGCAATCGGTGCGGCGGTGGGTTTACATTCCGATGCGCCTTTGTGGTGCAGGCTCGGTCAGGCCACCGAGGTTGACGTGCTGACGGCGGGAGGCTGTTGATCGCGCCGTCCGGTGGTCGTGCGCCCGGAGCGGCGTGGGAGGTGGTAGGCCGGGTCGAGGGGCGGCTGAGCTGACGGTGCTGTGCCACCGGGTTCGGTGTCCACCGTGCGCGCGCACGGTGGAGTCGCCACATCGGCCGGCCGACCTAGTACGACTTTGTTGAATCTCCGCTGGACGGCTGACATCAGGGTTCCTTGCGGCACGCAGTGACGCGTCTGCTGGGAGGTGCGCCAGGGAGTGGCATGCGGACGGTTCCGGGGTGAGGGGAAGCTGCCTCCATCGAAGCTTGTCGCTAAGTTTCTTAACTGTCAAGACCGGAAACGACTAAGAAACACACAAGCAAACATCTATTGACATCAGCGTCCGCTGCGCCGATTCTCGCTGAGAGCGCTCTCTGGGTCAGCCGAGCCGGGAGCCCCTCCGCGCTTCGCTCCGTACGCGGGAGACCTCGCCCCTGGTCGCCCGCGTCATCCCCTGGCACTGACCCGTAGGAGTTGCCCCGATGCGTACCCGAAGGAAGTTGTTCGGTGTCCTTGCTGCGTTCGCGCTGGTGGTGCCCGCTGCCGTGGTGGTCGCGGTGTCGCCGGCGGCGGCGGCTGGACCGGCGGTGCTGCCGGTGCAGGTCACCAATCAGACCGGCCGTGGTGAGCCGGTCTATCTGTACGTGCTCGGCACGAACCTGAGCACCGGCCGGCTCGGTTATGTCAACGCGGGCGGCGGGTTCAGTAACTGGCCGGCCGGTTCCAACCCGCCGTCCCCGGCGCCTGACGTGTCGATCGGTGGCCCGGGTAACGGTGGGGTCACCACCCTGCAGGTACCCCGTGGTATTTCCGGACGGATCTATTTCTCGCTGGGTGAACGGCTCAAGTTCTTCCTCACCCCGGACGGCCTGGTCCAGCCCGCACCATGGGCGGGCGGTGACACGAACCGTGACATCCTGTTCGACTGGAGCGAATTCACTTATAACGACGCCGGGCTGTGGCTCAACAGTTCGCAGGTCGACATGTTCGCGATCCCGCACACCGTCACCGTGACCGGCAGTTCCGGCACCCACTCCACCGGCACCTTGGTCGCCAACGGCCGCGACAACGTGATCAACGGGGTCAAGGCAGCCGGCTGGGGTGGCTCGGTGTACACCCGTTCCGACGGCACCGTCCTGCGTGTCCTCGCTCCGGGTAAGGCCGCCGACGCCGGTGGACTCAGCAGCACCTACCTGGACCCGTACATCTCCTCCGCCTGGAACGCGTACACCGGTAAAACCCTGACCGTCGTACCGTTCGCCGACCAGCCGAACACCAAATACTTCGGCCATACGTCGGGCAACACGATGACCTTCACCAACTCGGCCGGACAGCAGGTCGCGTCGTTCAACAAACCCACCTCGGCGAACGTGTGGGGTTGCGATGGGAACCTCGGCGCGCCCAACGACCTCGTCATCGGCCCGATCGCCCGCACCCTGTGCGCCGCCCTGAACCGCGGCACCCTCGGCACCGTCGACACCCAGCCCAGCACCGACGCGTCGCAGTTCTACCGCAACAACCCCACCAACCAGTACGCCAGGCTCGTCCACGCGAACATGGCCGACGGTAAGGCCTACGCGTTCGCGTTCGACGACGTCGGCAACTTCGAATCGCTGGTCAACGACGGCTCGCCCAGCTCAGCCGGGATCATCCTCAACCCGTTCACCGGCGGCGGCGGCAGCACACCGCCGCCCTCGGGCAACCGGGTGATCAGCAACTTCAACGGTAGATGCCTCGACGTACCCGGCTTCAACTACACCGACGGCCAAACCACCGACATGTGGGACTGCAACA
>CAXSDA010000074.1:732-17918 GCA_964236515.1 uncultured Actinoplanes sp. | reverse complement strand
CCGCTGATTGGGGTGACCGACGGGACTTGAACCCGCGACCCCCGGGACCACAACCCGGTGCTCTACCAACTGAGCTACGACCACCATGCACCGCACGTTCGCGGGCCAGACAAGCATAGCCGGACGCTCCCGGGCGCTGTCGACCGGGTTCCGGCGCGTCCGGGCTATCTACAGCCCGGCGGCGATCGCCTTGGCCGTCTCCACGTCCGGGCCGGGCAGTGGCACGAAGACCGTCCGCCGGTAGTACTCCAGCTCGCGGATGCTCTCCTTGATGTCGGCGAGCGCGCGGTGGGCGAGCCCCTTGGCCGGCTGACCGAAGTAGACGCGCGGGTACCAGCGGCGGGCCAGCTCCTTGATCGAGGAGACGTCGATCATGCGGTAATGCAGGTAGGAGTCGAACGCCGGCATGTCCCGGGCCAGGAAGCCGCGGTCGGTGGCGATCGAGTTGCCGCAGAGCGGGGCGGTGCGCGGGTTGGGGACGAACTCCTTGACGTACGCCAGGACCGCCTCCTCCGCCTCGGCCATGGTGACGACCGAGCGTCGTACCTCATCCGTGAGCCCCGACTTGGCGTGCATGTCGCGGACGATCTCCGGCATCGCGTCGAGCGCGGCGTCGTCGGCGTGAATGACCAGGTCGACGCCGTCGCCCAGCACTTTGAGATTCGGGTCGGTGACCAGCGCGGCCACCTCGATGAGTTTGTCCTTGCCCAGGTCGAGACCCGTCATCTCACAGTCGACCCACACCAGAAGATCCGCCACGCGGACAGCCTACGCGCAGCCCGGGTCCCAAGCCCCCACCTCGGGCTCCAGCCCCCGCCGGCCGTCGTTACGTCCGATTCGGGACGGGTCTTCCCACTGCTCGGTTCTGGGGTTAAACTACATTTAACGGACGAAGCCCCCCTTCGGTTACTCCGTTCCCCCCAGTAGAAGGGCCCTCCGCGTCGGCAGCGCGGAGGGCCCTTTTCAATGCTCGTGCCGTACTACTCCGGCTTGTTGAGACCTTTCCGGAGCAGGCGGGTGACCTGGAACGGCATCTCGTCGAGCTCGTCGTCGGCGACCGGCAGGCCGGTGGGCGACTTGCGGCGACGGGCACCGCCCGGGGCGAGACCGGCCAGGAGTTCGGCCGCCTCGTCGGCGTAGTTCGACGTCCGGGCCGCCTCGGCCGCCTCAGCCGTCTGTGACGCGGCAGTCGCGGCTGTCGCGGCCTTGTCACCTGTTTCGGGCGCTTCCAGGGGCCGGCTCTCGGTGCGCTGTTCGGGCGTCTCCGGCTGGGTGTCGCCCTTGACCGCGCCCCCGGGACGGCGGGCCGCCTTGGTGCCGGCCGGGTAGTCCCGGCGTCCGGCTACACCGATCGGCTTCAGCGGTTCCTCGACCGGCGTCTGGGGACCGGCCGCGGTCTTTGCCGCCTCTGCGGCTGCGGCTGCGGGCGGCCGCGTCGGGGCCTGAGGCGGAGAGGTCGGGCGGTTCGGGGTGGACGGCCGGCTCGGCGACGGGACGGTCGGCCGGACGGGCGCGATCGGACGGGCCGGAGCTGGGGCCGTGGCGGCTTCGGTCTCAGCTTCGGCCGCGGCCGGTGCCGTGGCCGCCGGGCTCGCCAATGCTGGACTTGCTGAGGCCGGCTTGAGCGCCGCTGGGGCGGCCGGGAACAAGTTGGCCGCTGCCGCCGGGCTGGCCACTGCCGCCGGGCTCGTCGCCGGAGTGTTGGTCACGGCTGGGATAGGTGCGTCCGGAGTGTCTTCCCCGAGTGTCAGGGCGGACGCGACCGGCGGTGCAGCCGGCGGGGTGGCTGGGGCGGGTTTGGCGGTGAGCGCGTCCAGGGCCGTGACCTTGTCGGCGTCCAGCTTCGTCTTGGCCAGCTTGCCGAACTTGTCCACGGTCGGCCGAAGGTCGCCGGACGTCGAGCCGGCCGACCGGAGATTCTCGGCTGCGGTTTCTTCGGTCATCGCCTCCAGCACCGTCTTCAGAGCCTTCTGGGCGACCTTGGCATCCGCGGCGGTGGTCTCGGCGGTGCTGGGCTTCACCGTGTCCGTCTTGCCGTTGCCGGTGTCGGTGTCGGTGTCGGTGACGCTGGTGGCTGCCTCTGCTGCGGCCGGTTTCACCGGAGAAGTCGCCGCCGTCGCCGGCTGCGCGGTGGTCGTCGCGACCGCCGGCTTCGCCGGGATGGTCGCCGCGGCCGGGGCGGTCGTTGCCGTCGGCACATTCGAGGACTTCGCCTCGGGTGCGACCGTCGCGGGCTTCCGCTCGATGGTTGCCGCCGCCGGTTTTACGACCGGCGCGGCTGGAACCGGCTTCGCCTCGGAGGTGATCGGCGCGGCCGGGGTGGGCGGCGCGGCCGGGGTGATCGGCGCGGCCTGGGTGGTCGGCGGAGAGGTTGCCGCGGGCGTTGTCGTCGGCCTCGAGGTGGCCGGCGGGGAGATCGGCGTCTCCGGCGTCGGGCGGTCGGTCACAGCGGCCGACTCGGTCAGCCCGACGCGGCGGGAGTCGGCGCGGGTCAGGCCGGTGGCCCAGCCACCGATCGGCGCGGCCGAGGTAGCCGCCGACGGGTCGGCCGGCGGCCACACGAGCCTGGGCTCAACCGGTGAGGGCCCGGACGCGGGCGTCCGGCCCGGAGCTTTCGGCTCGGCCGGGCGCAGGTCGGCGGTCAGGGCTGAAGCTGTGTCCGCGTGAGCCGGAGCCGACGGGGTGGGTACCGGCGCCGTGCCGGTCACGACGTCCTTGACCGCGGACGAAAGCGCCGGAGCAGCCGGAGCAGCCGGAGCAGCCGGAGCAGCCGGCGCGGCCGGCGCGGCCGGCGCGGTGGGGCCGGCGCTGGGTGACGGGATCGTCGAGGTGTCGGACGCGTCCGGAGCGCTGAGGGCCGAGCCGGCCTTGGCGGCCTTCGCGGCCTCGGCGGCCAGGACCGCAGCGGCGCGGGCCTCGGTTTCGCGGGCCCGGGCGGCGGAGGTTTCGGCGACCCAGGCGCCGACCGCGGACGCTTCGAACGGCGCCTCGAACGGCGCGGCCAGGCGGCGCTTCTCGGCGGTCGCCACAGCGGAGGCCGACGCCGTGCCCGAGGCCGACGCCGTGCCCGAAGCCGAGGCGGTCGAGCCGGCCGAGGAGCCGGCGGTCGAGCCGGCCGGAGATCCGGCGGCGTGGGCGCCGCGTCTGGGCTCGGTCAGGGCGCTCAGGGCCGACGGACCGGGGCCCATCAAGGTCAGCGGCTTGCCGGGAGCGGGGGTGAACTCCCCCGGCCGGCCGGGGGAGGCGCCGACGCCGGCGGGAGTGGCGGTGGCGACCGCGTAATCCTCGGAGCCGGGCGGCGATGACGGGACGGCCGGCGGCCACGCCGGCGGGGCGTTTTCGGCCAGGGTTCGGGGACGGTGCCGGCCGCCACCGGCCGGACGACCGGCCACGGCGGTCAGCGGCGACGGCGCGCCGATCGCGCGGATCAGGTCGGGAACCTGGCCGGGCTCGACCACGTACACGACCTCGCGCTTGCGTCCGGGCCAGGCCAGCACGATCATGCCGATCATCACGACCAGCGTGCCCAGGATGAGCAGTGCCCAGGTGGTGGTGTTGAGCCAGCCGGGGCTGACCTCGGCGGCACCGGTCATGCGCAGGCCGGGACGGGCGCCGGGGCTCATGATGACCAGGCTGTACGACCGCCCGGCGAGCTCGGCCGGGTTCCAGGACAGCTGACCGCTGCCGGCCTTCCACCAGAACCGGGAGGCGCCCGGCACATCGGCCGGCGCCTGCGTCCCGGTGACCCGGTTCGTCGCCACGGGCAGCGCGCCGGTCCCGATGTCGATCGAGTTCACGCGCTGCACCGGCACGTCGGTGAAGTACTTGGCGACGGCGTCGGACGGCGCGATCCCGATGAAGGCGGGGCCGTCGCCGGTCATCGACGTGATCCGCAGGCGGGTGTTGCCGTAGCGGGCGAACGACGCGTCGTGCTTCAGCAGAGCGTCCACGTCGGTGACCACCACGGCGTACCCGGATGTGGTCACATCCTGCAGCGCGCCGCGGAACGCACCACCGTCGTCACGGTGCTGCATCGCAGCCCAGAATCCGGCGCCCGCCAGCAGCGCCGGCAGGCCGATGGTCAGCAACAGCAGTCCCAGGATCGTGCGGAGCACCCGCATTGCATATCCCCCTTCTCGGGCGTCAGCGCTGACCATACAGTCGAAAAAACCATGAAAGCGGTCAAACAGTTACCTAAGCCCCTAGAGATACGACAACGGCCCGGTCGCCGAAGCGACCGGGCCGGGAAATGCCGTACGGGAACAAGTGGTGCTTATTGAACCTTGACCGTCATGGAGAGGGTCGTCTCGTCGATGTCGCTGGTCCGCATGGTGAACTTCAGGGTCCAGTCGCCGGCCGACGGCAGCGCGATGTCCCCGATGGCGTGGAAGTCGGTGATCCGCAGCAGCGGCACCTGGATCGGCTCGATGCCCTTGGCCGGCAGGGCCGCCGTGCCCGACCACTCGACGACCGGCAGCGGCTTGTTGTCGGGCGTGTACGCGTACAGGTGGATGGAGTCGTTGCCGACCGTCGCCGGGAACACGTCCACCTGCAGGGACATGGTGCTGTTGCGCAGCGTCTGGGTGACCGTGGACGTCGCGGTCTGCGAGGTGTCGGCCGCCGAGGCCGTACGCGGCGGCGAGATCTGCACCAGCGACGCGGTCACCCCCAGGATGACGGCGGTGATGCCGAGCTCCAGGAACACCGGCCGACGCAGATGCTGCGGCGACTCCTCACCGATCCGCGAGCGCACCAGCCGCCGGGACCACGCCGCCACGCCGATCACACACGCCGCCAGCCCGACCTTGACCAGAATCAACCGGCCGTACGTGCTGTCCACCAGGCCGTGGAACGACGCGACCTCGATGAGCGCCGAGACCGTGCCGGCCAGGATCAGCGCCCCCACCGAGGTGGCCGCCCAGCGCGACCAGATGGGCAGGATGGCGCCCAGCTCGCCCGCGTTCGCCCGGGGCAGCAGGAACGCGACCAGCATGACCAGGCCGCCCAGCCAGACCGACATCGCGGCCAGGTGGATGGCGTCGACCACGACGGACACGCCGGCCACCGGTGAGGCGGTCGGGTGCCCGGTCAGCGGCCAGGTCGCGAGCGCGGCCACGCCGAGCACGCCGAGCAGCGCCAGGTCGGCCTTGGACTCGCCGCCGGACCCGCGCAGCAGCGGTCGCAGCAGCACCGCGGCCGCCAGGATCACCCCCAGCCGCACCAGCATCACCGCGCCGTACGTGCTGCCCAGCACATCCCGGATGTCGCCGAACGTCACCCCGAACAGACCCACGTCGTACGCGTAGGGCGCCTGCAACCACAACGCCAGCAGCGTGCTGCCCAGGACCAGGCCGAGACCGGTCCGGACCAGGCGGGCCGGCCCGCGGCGGTCCAGCCGGTGCGGCCAGAGCAGCGCCAGTACCAGGACCGGCCCGACGATCAGCACCAGGCCGGTGTAGCCGAGGTACTTGCCCACCGGGATCAGCCCGCGGACGATCGGGTCGACCTTCTCCGTGTTCGTGGTGGCGCTGGGCGCAGTGGACGCGGCGCCGACGGAGTAGGTGATGCTTCCCCCGACCGGATGACTGTCGGCCGAGATCACCCGGTAGCTCACCAGATACGTCCCGCGGCCGGCGCCGGTCCGCAACGGGATGGTGACCGTGTCCCCGTCCTGCGCCGGGGCCCCCTGGTCGGCCCGGGAGCCGTCCGGCGCGAGCACCTGGATCTTCCCGGTGACGATCTGCACCGTCTCGCTGAACTTGAGCGTGATCTTGCTCGGCGCGTCCGGCACCACCGAACCCGAGGCCGGATCGGTGGCCACCAGCGCCGCGTGCGCGCTCGCCGGGGCGGCCGGGCCGAAGAGCACGGCCAGCAGCCCGAACAGCAGCCCGGCGCCGGCCATGAACGCCTTGCGCCGGCGGCGGGGTCGATCAACGGTCATCAGATACGGCTTTCGGAGGAGACAGGGCGGCTGGGCGTGTAGTCGTCGGTAGCGGCGCAATAGTTCCAGAACCCACCGACATTTTCCCGCGCGTACCATCAACGCCCGTGACCGACCCGACGACCGAGCTGGCCCTGCGTGCCCGGGAGGGCGACCGCACCGCCCAGGCCGACTTCGTCCGGGCGACCCAGGCCGAGGTCTGGCGGTTCGCCGCCGCGCTGGTCGACCCGGGGTCGGCGGACGATCTCACCCAGGAAACGTACCTGAGGGCGTTTCCGGCGCTGGCCCGGTTCGAGGGACGGTCCAGCGTGCGGACGTGGCTGCTGGGCATCGCCCGGCGGACCTGCGCCGATCACCTGCGGACGGTCGTCCGGCGGCGCCGCCTGGACGCCCGGCTGGCCGCCCAGGCGCTGACCGACGTGCCGGTTCCGGACCCGTCCCAGCGGCTCGGCGCCGCCGACCTGCTGCGCCGGCTGCCTGAGGAACGCCGTACGGCCTTCGTCCTGACGCAGGTCATGGGCTTGTCCTACGCCGAGGCGGCCGAGGTCGAGGACGTGCCGGTGGGCACCATCCGGTCGCGGGTGGCCCGGGCCCGGGACGAACTGGTGATGGCCGTGGTGGACGCCCGTGCGAGCTGACTCTCAGTCGATTCGTCGCGCGCTCGCAGCCAATACACAGCACATCGGGGGAACCTCGAGCGAGCTGCTGTCGACTAACTGGGCGTGACGATGGAAACCATGCCGGCTCGGGCCGTGCACGCCTGGCCGTGGATCTCCACCGTGGCCCGGCTGGTTCTCGCGGCGGTGTTCCTGACCGCCGGGGCCACCAAGGTCGGTGACCTGGCCGGGTCCGGCCGCGCGGTCGCCGCGTACCGCCTGATGCCGTACGACGTGGCCAAGGTGGTCGGGGCGGCGCAGCCGTTCCTGGAGATCGTGATCGGACTGCTGCTGCTGGCCGGCATCGCGACCCGGCTGGTCGCGGGGATCGGCGCCCTGCTGCTGGTGATCTTCATCGCCGCCATCATCTCGGCCTGGGCGCACGGGTTGCGGATCGACTGCGGGTGCTTCAGCCACGGCGGTGATCTGGGTGCGGGGCAGTCGCCCACGTACGGACGGGAAGTTCTGCGCGACGTCGGATTCCTGGTTCCGGCCGGGATTCTGCTGTGGAAGCCGCGCAGCCGGTTCTCGGTGGACGCCGCGCTGGCGCCCGGAACAATGGGGGAAGAGTGAGCAAGGCAGTACGAGAACGGAACCGCGCACAGCGGATCGTCGAGGCGCAGCGGGCGGCCGAACGGCGCCGCAAGGTGCGGTTGTGGACCATCATCAGCGTGGTCGCGGTGCTGATCGTGGCCGGGCTGACCGGCGGGGTGGTCTATGCCTCGCAGAACAGGGGCAAGGTCACCACGCCCAGCGTCGCGGTCGACTCCGGCACCGCGTTCACCGTCGGGACCGGGCCGGTCGTGATCGACCTGTACGAGGACTTCATGTGCCCGATCTGCCACCAGTTCGAGACCCAGTCCGGCGCCACCGTCAAGCAGCTGGTGAGCGCGAACAAGGTGACCGTGCGGTACCACCCGGTGGCCATCCTGGACGGCTCCTCGAACGGCACCAAGTACTCCACCCGCGCCTCCGGGGCCGCGGCGGCCGCGGCCGAGGGCGGCAAGTTCATCGAGTTCCACGACATCCTGTACCAGAACCAGCCGTCCGAGGGCAGCAGCGGCCTGGACGACGCCAAACTCATCAGCCTGGGACAACAGGTCGGTCTGACCGGCACGGCGTTCAGTGACGCGGTCACGAACAAGACGTACGACAAGTGGGCGGACCAGGTCACCGACACGTTCGCCAAGCGCGGCTACACCGGCACGCCGACCGTTCTGGTGGCCGGCAAGCAGCTGGCGCCGAACAGCGTCCCGACCACGGCTCAGCTGACCGCGGCGGTCACCGCGGCGGCCGGGTGAGACAGCTTCTCCTTCTCGGTGTGGTGGTGGCCGGTGCGTTCGTCGTACCGGCCACGCCCGCGTTCGCGCACGCCGCCGACGCGCCCGATGCGACCGCGTACCGGACCACGGTCACCGGTATCACCCCGGCGGTGCCGGGACTGTCCGTCCGTACGGTCGAAGCCGGCGGCCGCCTCGAACTCACCAACCGGACCGGCCGTTCCATCGAGGTGCTCGGCTACTCCGGCGAGCCCTACCTCGACATCCGGCCGGACGGAACGTACGAGAACGTCAACTCGCCGGCCACGTATCTCAATCAGACCTTGGCCGGCGACAGCCCGGTGCCCGCCACCGCCTCGCCGACCCTGCCCCCGGCCTGGCGCCGCATCTCCACCTCGACCACCGTGCGCTGGCACGACCAGCGCATCCACTGGCTGAGCGCGGGACTGCCGCCGGCCGCCGCGGCTGATCCGACCCGGGCGCACCGGCTTCGCGACTGGACGGTCCCGCTGCGGGCGGAGGTCACCGTGTTCGCGCTGCGCGGCACGCTCGACTGGGTGCCGCCGCCGGTCGGCTGGCTGTGGTGGGCCGGCGCGGCGCTCCTGGCGCTGGCGGTCACGGTCGCGGCCGGGCGGTGGCCCCGGCTGATCGCGTCGGTCGCCCTGACCGGTGGGCTTTCCGTGCTGGGGTACGACGTGGTCCGCGCGCTGGACGGCTCGGGCTTCTCCCTGGTGCCGGCCGTTTCGGCGGTGGCGGCGCTGCTGGTGGTCCGCCGGCCGCCCGGACTCGCGGTGGCGCTGGCCGGTGTGCTGCTGGCCGTCTTCGGCGGTCTCGGCCAGCTGGGCGTGTTCCGGGCCGCGGTTCTGCCCGCGGCCGGCCCGGCGGAGCTGTCCCGCGCGGCGGTGCTGATCGCCCTCGGGGCCGGGACCGGCATGCTGCTCACCGGCCTGGCGCGGCTGCGTGCACCGGCGCCGGCCGCATTACCCTCGTCGGCATGACTGAGACTGCCCGCCTGGCGCCCGGCGACGCCGCTCCCGACTTCACGCTGCCCACCGACAACGGCGACTCGCTCGCGCTCAAGGACCTCCGGGGCAAGAAGGTGGTGCTGTACGCCTACCCGGCCGCGATGACGCCCGGCTGCACCACCCAGGCTTGCGACTTCCGCGACTCGCTGGGCTCGCTACAGGCCGCCGGGTACGAGGTGGTCGGCATCTCGCCCGACGCCCCAGCCAAACTGGCGAAGTTCCGCGAGCGCGACGCCATCACGTTCCCGCTGGTCAGCGACCAGGACAAGAGCGTGCTCACGGCGTACGGCGCGTATGGCGAGAAGCAGATGTACGGCAAGACGGTGACCGGTGTGATCCGCTCGACCTGGGTGATCGACGAGGACGGCAGGATCGAGCGCGCGATGTACAACGTCAAGGCCACCGGTCACGTGGCCAAGCTGCGCCGCGATCTGGGGGTCGACTAACTCCGCGGATCTTCTCCGGGGCTGCCGAAAAGGGAGATAACTTGTCCCGGCCGCCCCGGAGATGCTTCAGGCCGCTGCGTGATCGGCCGGCGAGATCCTTGTGGTGGCGCTGACCGCGGCCGCGCCCGCTCGCGGCGGGAACCGGTCCGGGCCGCCAGCCCACGGCGGCCGTCTTGCGGCCTGGATCCGCGAGGCGGCCGCCGTGCTGTGCGGGAATCCGTCGTGCGGATGGCTTACCACGCCGGATGGATCACACATCCGCGTCAGTCGGCCCCGATCCCTGACATGTCCACCGTCTAGACTCGGAACCTCTGGCGGAAGTGGCGTAATTGGCAGCCGCGCGGGTTTTAGGTGCCCGTGTCTGAAAAGACGTGGGGGTTCGAGTCCCCTCTTCCGCACCCTTCTGTGGCGTTGCGCACGAACCGTGCCAAGGCCCGCGGTGGACGAGTTGGATGGCCGGCATGGGCCTGGAGTTCGAACTGGACCCGGAGATCACCGGCGAGTTGCGCGACGCCGTGGTCGGCCTCTGGGTGAGCGTGACCAACGCCGGCGGCGCGGTCGGCTTCCTGCCGCCGGTCGACGACGAGCTGGTCGGGCCGGTCGCCGACGCGGCGCTGGACGCGGTCACGAACGGGCCCGACCACGTGCTGGCCGGCTTCGACGACGGCCGGCTGGTGGCGCTGCTGTTCATCACCGACAACCGGTTCAACCTCAAGGGCCACTGGCGGGTCCTGCGCCGGGTCATGGTCACGCCGGGCAGCCAGGGCAAGGGGTACGGGCGGGCGCTGATGCGCGAGGCCGAGCGGGTGGGCGCCGGCCTCGAACTGGAGGGGCTGCAGGTCACCGTCCGGGGCGGGACGGGGACCGAGACGTTCTACGAGAAGCTCGGGTACTTCGAGGTCGGCCGGCTGCCCGGCGCGATCCGGGTGGCCCCGGGCGACGACCGGGACGAGCTGATCATGTGGTTACCGCTGAATTGACCCGTCCCACGGATCATCCTGATGCGATGGGCGCCACCACAGCAACACCGGCCGAGTCCGCCGCCGTACGTCCCGGGGACGGGATCGTCGAGGTGGCGGACGTCGTGATGGACCGGGCGTTCACCGTCCCGGACGCACCGGACCGGGTGTGGCCGTGGATCGTCCAGCTCGGCAAGCGGCGGGCGGGCTGGTACCTGCCGCGGCGGGTGGAGCGGTTCCTACCGGCGTCCGGCGGGCGCTGCGCACGATCGACCCGCGCTGGCAGCGGCTGGCCGTGGGCGACGTGATCCCGGACTACGGCGGCCCCCGGGAGACCTTCACGGTGGCCGAGATCGCCGCCCCACACGTCCTGGTCTACACGTCGGTGCGGCGGACCGTCCGGCTGAGCTGGAGCATCACGCTCGCAACCCACCCGGCCGGCGCCCGCGTGCATCTGCGGCTGCGACTCGGGCCGGTCCGGCGCACGTGGCTGGCCAACAGCGCCGGCGCGTGGCTGGACGGTCTCACCGTGGCCGGGATGGCAGCCGGCCTGATCGAACGCGTCCGCGTCTAGACCGGGCCGGTCGTCAACCGCAGGACTTATGTCAACCGCAGGACTTCGCCGGAGCGGCGGCCAGTTGCAGAGGCGGCTCGGTCACGATCGGCGCCGCCACGGTCGTCTCGGCCACGGTGGCCGACTCGGTCTTCGGCGCCGCTGTGGACGGCGTTCTCGGGGGCGTCGGCTTCTTCGTCGGGGTCGCCGTCTTCGTCGACGCCACGGTGCCGCCGGTCAGCCGTACGGACGTCTTCTGCGTCACGCCGGGTGACAGCTTGATCTTGGTCAGCGTGGCGGAGTGGCCGAGCACATCGGTGACCTTGATCGTGAACGGTCCCGAACCGGCGCCGCCGTCGATGATCCAGTAGTTGTAGTTGGCCCGCGCCGCCTTCCGGCCGTTGACCGTCACTGCACTGAGCCGGTTGCCGTGGTTGTCGATCAGGGCGGCGAACCAGTACCGCGACGAGCCGTCCTTGATCACCACGCTCAGCGGACCCGGCACCGGCGGGTTGGTCACCGTCCGGTACTTGATCGGCACCACGCCCCGGACCTCGTCGGCGATCTTCTTGAAAGCCGTTCGGCTGAGGTCGAGATGGCCCACCTCGCACTCCGGGCACGAGTCGATGACCTTGACCCGCACCGTGCCCTTGGGTCCGGTGACGTCGAGATAACTGCCGCAGGAGGCACCCGCCGCGTACTGCGACGGCCCGAGCGCGACGAACAGGTCGTTGGCCGGGGCGGACGGGAACGAGCAGTTGCCTATGCCGCCACCGAGGTCGTAGAAGGTGGCCTTGCCGGTGGCGGCCGACGAGGAGGGCGGCGCCGCGCAGGCGGAACCACCGTTCTGGAGCAGCAGAGCGGCGCCGACTGCGCCCGCGAGGACGACAGCGCCGCCGGTGGCCAGCCAGCGAACCGGGATGAGGGGCACGGAGAGCGATCCTTCGGGGCCGGGGACGCTCCCGGCAACGTTCCTAAGCCAGATCTAAGACTTCATCACCCACACGCAGGACACCCGGGCCGTCCGGGATCAGATTCAGGCCGAACATGAGGCCGCCGCCCAGGTTTCGGTACTTGCCGAGGATCCGGAGCGGCTGCTTGCCCTTCTCGGCGGTGTCCTGATCGATGGTGGTCACCACGCAGCGGGGGCACGGCGGCCCGGCCCGGAAGGTGAGCCCGCCCAGCCGCAGCCGCCGGCCGACCCAGTCGTCCTCGGCCCAGGCGCCGGCCCCGGTCACCACGACGTTCGGCCGGAACCGGGTCATCGGTACGGGCTCGTCGCCGGCCTCGGCCAGCCAGTCGTTGACGGCGTCGAGGGAGGCGGTGTTGGCCAGCAGCAGCGGGTACCCGTCGGCCAGGCTGACCCGGTCGTCGTTCTCGGGGAGATCGTCGACCCCGCGGCCGCTCGTGTCCGCCTGCCAGACGAGCCGGGCCGGCTCGTCGAGGAACCCGGTGAGCCAGCCGGTCGCGGCGTCGGCCACCCGGGCCGGTACCGGGGTCTTGCTCTTGAACACCCGGACGTCGACCGGCGGGCCGTCCACGGGGAACTCGACTTCCAGGTCCGGCCGGCTGGGGCCGCGCAGGCTCAGCCCGTACGGCTGCGGGGTGACCCGGAGCAACCCCAGCCGCGCCACGTCACGCTGGGTGATCCCGACGCCGCGCGGGTCGACCACCATCCAGCGCCGGTCCCCGGCCAGCCCCCACGGCTCGACCGCCACGTGCTCGTGGCCGATCCGGCGGCACCCCTTGACCGGGTACGTGTAGAGCGTCTCGATCCGCATCTCCCCAGCCTCCCAGGATCGCGCGCCGATGGATCTCGGCGGAGCGGTTCGAGGCTTTACTACACCATGCCGGCGGCGACCCGGGCAAAGCTTGCGAGCTGTCCGAATGGCGTGCCGAACTCACCTCGGCGGCCTTCCAGACCACGTCCTGCATCTGACCTGACCGTCAGCGGATCGATGTCCTGCGGCCCGTACGGACGTCGTGGTATTCCACCGCCCAGCCGTCGCCCAGTTCGGCGGCCAGGCTGTGGGCCAGGCGCCGGCCGCGGTCGGCGAAGGCGTTCTCCGCGGCCGCGCCGGGGAAGCCGGCCGAGGCCGGATCGTCGAGGTCGAGGGTGGCGTCGTACTCGGCCGCCCAGTCGTCGAACGCGCAGGCCAGGCCGGCGGAGATCGGCAGGCTCGCCGGATCGGTGTGGTAGGCGTCGGTGCCCGGCCGCCAGAGCGGGAAGCACTGGTAGTCGGGCATCACCCGGACGACGTCAGTCACGGGTACCGGGGGTGACCAGGCCGGTTTCGTAGCCGAAGACGACGGCCTGGACGCGGTCGCGCAGCCCGAGCTTCTGCAGGATCCGGCTCACGTGCGTCTTGGTCGTCTGCTCGGCGATGAACAGCTCGGCCGCGATCTCCGCGTTCGACCGGCCCAGCGCGATCTGCCGCAGCACCTCGCGTTCCCGGTCGGTGAGGCCGTTCAGCGCGGTCCCGCCGGTCGTCGGACGGGGCCGGGTCTCGACGAAGTTCTCGATCAGCCGGCGGGTGATGCTCGGCGCCAGCAACGCCTCGCCCTCGGCCACCACCCGGACCGCTCGCAGCAGCTCGTCCGGCTCGCTGTCCTTGAGCAGGAAACCGCTCGCGCCCGCCTGCAGCGCCGCGTAGATGTAGTCGTCCAGGTCGAACGTGGTCAGCATGAGCACGCGCGGGGTGTGCCCCTCGACGCGTTCCGGGCCGAGCAGGGCCCGGGTCGCGGCCAGCCCGTCCAGCACCGGCATCCGGACGTCCATCAGCACCAGGTCGGGTCGCAGGCTGCGGGCCCGGTCGACGCCGGCCCGGCCGTTCTCGGCCTCGCCGACCACGGTGATGTCGTCCTGCGAGTCCAGGATGGCGCGGATGCCGACCCGGATCATCGACTGGTCGTCCACGATGAGCACGCGGATCACGCGTCGCCTCCGATCGGCAGCCGGGCGGCGACCTGGTACCCGCCTTCGGGGGTGGGGCCGGTCGCCAGCGTGCCGCCGAGCAGCCGCACCCGCTCCCCCATCCCGTGCAGACCGTGCCCGACGCGGCCGGGTTCGTCCAGTCCGGACCCGAGCGCCGTCTCCGGCGGGTCGTTGCGGACCACGATCTCGAGCTGATCATCGGTCATTGAAAGATCCACGGCCGTACGGGCCCCGGGCGCATGCCGGATCACGTTGCTCAGCGACTCCTGCACGATCCGGTAGGCGGCCGCGCCGACCGTCTCGGGCACGTCCAGGTCCGCGGGTTTTCCGATGACGACCGGCACGCCGGCCTGCCGTGCGCTCTCGGCCAGCTCGTCCAGGCGGTCCAGGCTCGGCACCGGCGCCAGCTGCGGGTCGGCGGTCTCGTCCCGCAGCACGGCCAGCAGCTGCCGCATCTCCCGCATGGCCGACCGCGCACCGGCGGCGATCCGGGTGAATTCTTCCTTCGCCTCCGGGTCCAGGTTGGTCAGCCGGTACGACGCCGACGTGGCCTGCATGTGGATCACCGACATGCTGTGCGCGACCACGTCGTGCAGCTCGCGGGCGATCCGGGTGCGTTCCTCGGCCAGGGCCCGCTGGCTCTGCTCGATCGCGACGTCCCGGCGGGCCCCGGCCAGCTGCCGCCGGACGGTCCGCCAGTACCGGATGCCGAGCGCGGCCAGCAGCACCAGGCCCGAGTTCGACGGGTAGAGGATCAGCGCCGGCACGCCGTCCGACACCGAGTGGCCGCTCGGGGTGAACAGGATCGCCGCCACCAGCACGATCACGCTGATCCACCAGGTGGCCAGGGCGTTGCGCCAGTCGACCCGGAAGGTCACCACCCCGATGTACGCGATCAGGGTGAGCAGCCCGGTGACGGTCAGCGGCCAGGTGGACGACTGCCCGGCCGGCAACCCGAGCGCGAACAACGCCACCCCGGCGAACTGCGCGATCGCGGCGACCGGCGGGCGCCACAGGACCAGCGGCAGCGAGGCGCTCTGCGCGCACGCGGCGAAGAACGCGGCCGCCAGTGACACGCCGTAGAACCCGGTCGCCACGGTCACGTTGACGACGAACAGGGCGAGCGCCAGCGTGCCGGTGAGGAGCCACCAGAACAGTCCGGCAGGCCGGGTCTCGGGGCCGGCTGCGGTGGTCACCGGCCGACAGTACCGAGCCGGACACCCTCGCCACCTCCCGCTCGCGAGGTATCGCACCCCCTACTTCCGAGGTATGCGGGTCGAACCCGCGGAGCGATGACCCGGGGGTGACCCCGTACCCATAGTCCTCGTCATGGACGTGCTGACCACGTATCCGTACGCCGTGCTCGGCCCGCTCGTGCTGGCCGAGGGCCCGGTGGCCACCGTGCTGGCGGGCACCCTGGTCGGCGCCGGGCTGGCGCTGTTCTGGCCGATCCTGGCCGTGGTGGTGCTGGCCGACGTGCTCGCCGACACCGGCATCTACGTGCTCGGCCGGCTGGGCAACCGGCCGCGGGTCGCGCCGTGGCTGTCCCGGCTGGGCCTGACCGAGGAACGGCGGCTGCGTCTGACCGCCACCGTCGGCCGCAACCTGCCGCGGGTGGTGCTCGGCGCCAAAGCCGCCGACGTGGCCGCGATCCCGTCATATCTGGCCGCCGGGCTCGCCCGGGTCCCGTACCGCCGCTTTCTGGCCTGGGTGGCACCGGCGAGCACGGTCCGCGCGGCCGTGCTGATCGGCCTGGGCGTGGTCTTCGGCCGGCCGGCCGCCGATCTGCTCGCGTCGCCCGGAACCGCCCTCGGGCTCGCCGCCGCCGTGGCTCTGGTGATCGGAGCCGCCCAACTACTCGTCCGCCGCCTGCACCGTCCTTTGAGGAGAGCATGATGAAGATCCTGATCGGCGCCGACACCTACGCGCCCGACGTCAACGGCGCGTCCTACTTCGCGCAGCGGCTGGCCGACGCGCTGACCGCCAGCCACGAGGTGCACGTGGTGTGTCCCTCCACCGGGCTGGAAGGAGGCACCGAGGTCGTCGACGGTATCGTCGAGCACCGGGTCCGATCGCTGCCGGTGTTACGGCGCCGGGGTTTCCGCTTCTGCGCGCCGGTCGGGCTGACCGCCATCGCCACGGAGATCCTCCAGCACGTACGGCCGGACGTCGTGCACGTGCAGAGCCACTTCTTCCTGTGCCGGGCGCTCGTCGAGGCGGCCACCCGGCTCGGCATCCCGGTGGTGGCGACCAACCACTTCATGCCGGAGAACCTCACCCACTACCTGCCGCTGCCGGGCGCGGGCCGCCGGAAGGTGCACGACTGGGCCTGGTCGGACGCGGCCCGGGTGTTCGCCCAGGCCGACATGGTCACGGCGCCCACGCCGTACGCGGCCGCCCTGGCCGAGGCGAACGGGGTGCCCGGCCCGGTGCGGCCCATCTCCTGCGGCATGGACCTGACCCGGTTCCGCACCGGCCGGCCGGCGGGCGAGTTCCGGCTCCGGTACGGCGTGTCCGACCGTCCGACGATCGGTTTCGTCGGACGGCTCGACCGGGAGAAGAACCTGGACGTGGTGGTGCGGGCGCTGGCGTCGGTCCGGGCGCGGGTGCCGGACGCGCAGCTGATGCTGGTCGGTTCGGGTGATCAGCGCCGCCGGCTGGAGGCTCAGGCCGACCGGCTCGGCGTGGCCGACGCGCTGGTCTGCACCGGATTCGTGACCGACGCCGACCTGCCGGCCGCGTACGCCGCCACCGACGTGTTCGTCAACGCGGGCACGGCCGAGCTGCAGAGCCTGGTGACGCTCGAGGCGATGGCGTCGGGCGTGCCGGTGGTCGGGGCCGACGCCTCGGCGCTGCCCCACCTGATCCGCCACGGGGACAACGGTTTCCTGTTCCCGCCGGGGGACGCGGCCGCGCTGGCGGCCACCGGCTTCGTCGCTGGTGCCGCCACTGCCGCCGTCGTCGTCCGCCGCCGTTCGCGAATCAGCGCGCGCCGCCGCCGCGGGCGCGCCGGCAGCCTCGGCGAGATCGTCGCCTCGAACTCGTTCCTGGTCGACGTCCACCTGCTGCGTCGCGATTGACGATGCCGCGGGTCGCGGGTGCCGACACGGTGCTCGTGCGCGAGGAGGTATCTCCTCGCTGGGCCCCGTTCATGCTCGCCCGCCCCGGCCTTGACGGGCTCCTGCGCCGTCGCGGCGACGCGCGTGTGCGGCTGCTGCACGATCCCGAAGGGACGCGCGTCGTCGTGCAGGTCGCGGTCCGGCCGGACGGGCGCGTGGGCTTCGCCGCGCGCGGCGAGACCACCGCGGCCGCCGCGTTCGGCATCGCCCGCATGCGCTTCGCGCTCGGCGTCGACGACGACCTCGAGCCCTTCCACGCCGCGTTCTGCGAC
>CAXSDA010000074.1:0-696 GCA_964236515.1 uncultured Actinoplanes sp. | reverse complement strand
GCTCGCGTGGGCCGTCACCGAGCAGCTGATCGAGCTCGACCGCGCGGTCGAGATCCAGCGCCGGCTGGTGCGCGCCCTCGGGCGTCGCTGCGCCCGCACGGGTCTGCGCGACGCGCCGACCCCGGCTGCGATCGCCGGCAGCGCGCCCGCGGCGCTCGTCGCCTACGACCTCGCGCCCAAGCGCGCGATCGCGCTGCGCCGGGCGGCGGCGGAGGTCGCGAGCGCCCGCGTGCGGCTCGTCCCGCAGACCGGGACCGGGCATGCCGGCTTGGAGCGCCTGCGGGCGATCCGCGACATCGGCACCTGGACGCTCGACTGCCTGGCGCTGCACGGGCTGGGCCGGCTCGACGTCGTGGCCGCCGGCGACCTCTCCTACCTCAAGCTCGTCGGCCGCCTCGTCACGGGCCGCCCGAAGGCGTTTGCCGACGAGGACGAGGTGCGCGGCCTGCTCGCCCGCTACCACCCGTGGGCAGGGCTGGCAGGGGAGTACCTGCGCTCGGCGCCCGCCGGCTCGCCGGCTTCGCCGACCGGACGGTCGACTACACGACCATCCCCGGCTGCACCTACACCGACCCCGGCGTCGCCAGCGTCGGCCTGACCGAGAAGGCCGCGAGGGCGGCGGGCCACGACGTCCGGATCGGCAAGTTCCCGTTCATCGCCAGCGGCCGGGCCGTGGCCGCCGACGAGACGGAGGGG
>CAXSDA010000073.1:0-18439 GCA_964236515.1 uncultured Actinoplanes sp. | reverse complement strand
CGGCGTGGCGTCGGGCCCGCAGGAAGAACCAGCCGGGCACGTCGTAGCCGGGCACGATCTCGGCCGCCCATAGCTCGTCACGGAACATGACGACGTCGTCATCGGCGGTCTCCATCGTGCACAAAAGACACTCGTCCATGGTGGAACTCCCTTAATCTGTACAGGTTCGCCGGTCAGGCGGAGACCGCCAGGCTTGGGTGTCGGGTCAGGTGGCGTTCGACCGTGGTGGCCGGGTGGCTGAGGATTCGTGCGACGTCGTCGGTGACGAAGTGGGAACCACCGTCGCGGAACAACGGGTCGCCGGTACGCACGTCGACACCAGGACGCATCAGCGTCCGGGCCCGGGCGCCGTCGCGGGCGAGTACGCATACCCGGGTCGCCAGGGTGGTGAGGGCGGTCACGACGTGGGGGACGACGGTGCCGGTCGCCCCGACGACAAGAACGGTCATCGGTGTCAGTCGAAGGTTTCGACGTGGGCGTCGGCCGGTACGTCGTCGTTGACCCGGGCGTGGTCGTTGATGTCGCGCCAGATCTCGTAGCCGTTTTCCCGGCAGACCTTGCCGTCACGCAGCTGGAATGCGTGCAGGAGCCGGATGCTGACCGTCGTGCCCACCGGGAACGGGCAGTTGGTGAAGCCGTCGCCGACGATCGTCCACTCGAAGATGCTGTCGTCGAAGACCCACTCCTCGGTGGCGAACCGGGTGACATTGGTGATCTTGTGAATTTTCATCGAACCGAAGATCTTCAAGTACTCGTTCTTGACGTCCTGGACATTGCGCAGCACGAGGCCACGGGCAGGTACCTCCCAGACGATGTCGTCGGTGTAGACCGAGATCGCCTCGTCGATGCTCTCCACGTTCTCGTTGTGGAAGTGCACGTCGACCGCTGCAAGGTTGCGAGCAATGATCTCGTCACGGCTGAGTTCAGTTTGGGACGTCATCTGTGTCTCCCTCGGAAACGGCCTGCCACCCCGCATGACCCCAGACGCGTGACAGCCATCACTTGTTACGGTCAGATTACTTGCGATATGTGATAACAACAAGATGTCGAGTCAGCTGATGTCCAGAGCAGCGGCGACGATGCTGTCGGCGTCGATGTGGTGATACCGGTACACGGCGTCCAGGTCGCCGGACTGCCCGAACCGGCTTACGCCAAGGTGGCGGGCCGCCACCCGGTGAATTCCGGCGAGAAACGCCAGCGTGTGGGGATGCCCGTCGAGAACGGTCACCAGAGGCGCGGCTCGGTCCGCCGGGAACGCGGTGTCGAGGGTCCAGTTCGCGCCGCCGGCGGCGCCGGAGCGTGCATCCATGGCGTCGAAGAGCAACCCGGGACTGGTGACGCAGACGATGTCGGCGTGGATGCCCATGGCGGCGAGCTCCTCGCCGGCGGCCCCGGCTTCCGGAATCAGTGCCCCCATCGCGGCGATCGTCACATCAGGCCTCAGCGCCGACCGGCGCCAAGAATAGGCGCCGGCGATGACACTTCGCCGGCGGTGCTCCCGGGCGGCCGGATCAGCGGGCACCGCGGCCAGCGACTGGTCGACGGGGCGTGATGACAGCCGAAGATAGGCGCTGCGTCCGTCGACCCGGCCGAGCTGGTCGAGGCAGGCCAGCAACATCCATTCCAGGTCGATCGCGAACCCCGGCTCGTAGGCTGTACAGCCCGGCTGTTCGAGCCCGATCGACGGCGTCTTGATGGACTGGTGAGCGCCGCCCTCCGGTGCAAGCGTGACCCCGGCCGGTGTGCCCACCAGGATGGATTGGCCGCCGGCGTAGATGCCGAACGACCACGGCTCCAGTGCCCGTTCGACAAAAGGGTCGTAGAGGACTCCGATCGGCATCAGCGGCTGACCCCAGCGGCTCCAGGTGGCACCGAGTTCGCCGAGCAGTCCGACCAGGTTGGTTTCGGCGATACCGAGCTCGATGTGTTGACCTGTTGGACGTTCCCGCCAGTGCAGGATCGTTTCCGGGTCGTCGGCGAACCAGTCCTGTCGGTGGTCGGCGGACCACACGCCGACCTTGTTGATCCAGCCACCGAGGTTGGTCGACGAGGCCACGTCGGGCGAGACGGTGACGATCCGGGCGGCGGCTTCGGGTGCCTGCCGGGTCAGATCGAGCAGGGTCCGGCCCAGGGCGGCCTGGGTGCTGGTGCTACCGGTCGGTGTGCGTCCGAGGCCGGTGGGCAGGTGCGGGCGTGACGGGACCGCCGGATGCGGATCACGATGCAGGCGAGCGGCGACCTCCTGGCAGAGCCGGCCCGCCGACGAGGCGGCGTCGAAGCGCTGCCACGGCGCCTCGACCGACATGCCGGCCCGCTGCGCCAACTCGGTCAGTTGCGGCAGGCTGAGCATCGACGAGTGGTTTTGCGGATGGCCTTCGGTCGCCAGCCCGTGCCCCTTGATGGTGTAGGCGAAGATGACCGTCGGGCGGGTGTCGTCGATCTCTTCGAAGACGGCGCCGAGGGTCGCAAAGTCGTGGCCGCCGAGGTTGCGCAGCGCTTTCGTCAGGGTCGCGTCATCGAGGCCCCCGATGACCCTGCGGATCGCGTCGGAGTCGCCGCCGACTCCGGTCAGGCGCTCCCGCAACTGGGCCGGCATACACCGCAACAGCCGCTGATACTCCTGGTTGGGCATGTCGTCCAGGCGCCGCCGCACGGCGTCGCCCCCGGACCACCCGAACAGGCCGGTCAGCAAGGTACCGTACTTGGCGGTCAAGACCTGCCAGCCGGCCGCGGCGAACATCGCCTGCAGCCGGCCCACGGCGATCTGCGGTACGACCCGGTCCAGCGACTGCCGGTTGAGATCGACGATCCAGCACACTTCGCCCAGGCCGGAGACCATGGGATCGACGATCGCCTCCCACACCGCCCCCTCGTCGAGCTCGGCGTCGCCGACCAGAGAGTATTGCCGACCGGTGCCGGTGGGGCGGCCGGCGGCATTGACGTATCGGCGAGCCAGCGCGCCCCAGATCGGCGCGGTCGCGCCAATGCCCACCGACCCGGTCGCATAGTCGACCGGGTCCGGATCCTTCGATCGGCTCGGGTAGCTCTGCAGGCCGCCGAACGAGCGCAGCGTCGTCAGATACTTCTCATCCAGATCGCCGAGGAGGTAGTTGATCGCATGCAGGACCGGTGAGGCATGCGGTTTCACCGATACCCGATCGTGGGCGGTCAGACAGTCGAACCACAGTGCCGTCATGAGGGTGGTCATCGAGGCGCTGGACGCTTGATGGCCGCCCACCTTCAGACCGGTGGGATTGGGGCGGACCCGGTTGGCGTGGTCGATCATCGAGGTCGACAACCACAAAATCCGCCGCTCCACTTGGCTCAGGACGGATGTCGGCGCGGGCTCGACGGGCACATCGGGAAAGGTCATCGACGTCCTCACCTCCTCACCGCGTTATCATATATAACACAAGACGTTGAGCAGTGGAGAGCGGCCTGAAACTTGATGCCCCGGTCCGCCGTTATAGTTGATGTCGGGTGTCCGGGAGTCTGGAATCGGACGGAGAGTGAGGCCGGCGGTGAAGGCAGCGGCCGTGCGCCCGATCGAGACCCGGTCGGTAGTCGACCAGGTCGTGACGGAACTACGCCGATCTATCCTCGCCGGTGATCTCGCTCCTGGACGCGAGTTCTCCCTCCGGGAGATGGCCGACATGCTCCAGGTCAGCATCATCCCCGTTCGTGAAGCGCTGCGGAGCCTGGAAAGCCAGGGGCTGGTGCATCTCCAGCCCGGCCGAAGTGCGATCGTGGCACCACTGGACCTCGACGAACTGCACAGCATCTACCGACTGCGCCGCCGCCTGGAACCCGAGATCGCCCAGCGCTCGTGTCGCCTGATTCCCGATGCCGAGCTGGACCGGCTGGGGCGGCAAGCAGCCGAGTTCGGGGAGTTGCGCACGATGAACGACATCTACGAGGCGCACCACGAGTGGCATCTCGCGCTGCTCGCGCCGGCCGCGACCATGTGGGACATCCGCGTGCTGCTGACTCTGTGGCGAGCGGCCGAACGCTACATCCGCATCGGGTTCGGCCGGCTCGATCCCGATCCCGACGAACACGATCGCCGCGAGCGTGCCCACGTCGATCTGGTGGCCGCGTTTCGCCAGCACGACCCCGAGATCGCCGCCGCCGCCGTACACCAGCACCTCGCCCGTAACGAGCAGACAGCACTGCTGGCGTTGCGAACTGATGAAAATACCTCGAACTAACCGGCAGGGTGCTGAGCAGCCATATGCCCGAGGACCTGATCGATAAGCCGGTCGGGGTCCTCGACGCGATCGTCCGCCCAGGCCACGTACTGATCTGGGCGGACGAGGAGCATGTCGGCACCGTACCGGTCGCGCCGATCGAAGTTCAGCCTCCGCAGCGGTACCCGCCGTGACCGAGCCGCGCGCTCCAGCAGATCAGCCTGTGGGCCTGCCGCTGCCGAGAGAACCATCACCGTGAGCCCGTCGCCAAGCTCGTCGTAAAGCGAGCGTTCGCCTATCCACCCGTGAGGGAGCCGGCGACCGGCCAGGTCCGAACAGCCGGCGACGATCGGTGACCCTTGGACGCCGACGTCGAGGACAAGGTCGAGAGCGTGGAACTCGGCGTGCTTCGTCTCCTGGATCCGATCACCGGCGGTCGACCGTGCGGACTGTCCAGCCGGCCCGTCGGTGTCGAGGTCGGCGGCGAACAGTTCCGGTGAGGTGACCGCCATGTTGGCGGTGGCCTCGCGCACCACGCGTTCCTGGATCGGACGCCGTTCCCATTCGTAGCTGTCCAAAAGCGTTGGTCCGCCCCAGCCGGCGAGCACCGCACCCAGCTTCCAGCCAAGGTCGACGGCGTCGCCGATGCCGGTGTTGAGCCCGTGGCCGCCGAACGGCGGGTTCAGGTGGGCCGCGTCGCCGGCCAGGAACACACGGCCCCGGCGCATCCGGTCGACCACCTGCATCCGCGCCGTCCACGGGTCGGTCGACAACACCTCCGCGTCGGTCGTGATCCCGGCCGCTCCGTCGATCAACCGCTTGGCGTCCCGTGTTCCGGTCTCCCGGTCGACGCCGAAGGCGATCATCCACCAGGTGTCAACCGGGTCGATCGGGCCGAGCAGAGCCGGCGCCTGGGCGTTGACGACCCAGTACTGGACCGCGGGTCCATGCCGCACCTGGCGTGCCAACTCCGGCGCTCGGAACACCATGCCGAAGTTCGGTCGTAGCGCCTGCCGGCCCGTGTAGTCGACGCCGATCAGATCCCGCACAGTGCTGCGCGGCCCATCGCAGCCGATCAGATACTCGGCGGTGACGGTCATCGCGTCCCCACCGGCGTCGATGATGCCGGCGCGGACACCGTCATTGTCCTGGGCGACGCCGGTGACGGTGCAGCCGGTGGACAGAGTGCACGTCGGCAGATCACGCACGGTGTCACGGAGAAGTTCTTCCAACACGTATTGGGGAGCCTGCTGACCGAGTTCCGGGAACCGGTCACCGTCGGGGGTGAGTCCCAGGACGCCGGAGAATCGGGACAGTTCCCAGCCGGTCAATGATGTGCAGAACACGACGTCCTGCGACCAGCCGGTCGGGAGCGGAGCCCGTCGTCGTAGTTCGTCGGCCAGGCCCCACCGGCGAAGGTGTTCCATCGTTCGCACGTTGATCGTCTTACAACGTGGCCGGGCGTGCGACACGGTGACCCGGGGCTCGACCACGAGAACCTGGACGTTGCGGCGGCCGAGTTCCACGGCGGCGGCGAGTCCGACGGGGCCACCGCCCGCGATGACGACCTGGAAGTCCGGCATCAGCTAGCCCTGGCCGGCCCGCCATGTGCACTCCTCGGCGAAGGCCAACTGGCGCAGGTGCATTGCGTGGCCAAGGATGTGGTGGTCGATGCTGTGTCCTGTGCCGCGGGCGATGGACGCGTCCACGAACGGCACATTGGTCAGCAGCTTCGCGAACTGCGCGACGTTCTCCGGGGTGCTGTCCCACAGCGCGTCGAACTCGGCCAGTGCATTGTGGACGGGTACGTCGATCTGAGGCGCCAGACCAGGGAGGATGTCGTCGGCCCACTGCGGTGCGGCGATCAGCTCCCGCACGGGTGTCGGCGCGTAGGTCCCGTGCGCCTGCTCGACACCAGCTGCCGTGAACGTGCCGGCCGGGCCGAACATCACCATGTCCCGCTGGTCGTACGGCAGATCGATCGTCTCGTCGGGCGGCAGCGAAGCGAGCGCGTCGGCTGCGCCGCCCCGGCGGATCACCGCGCCCATCCCGGTCACCGACGCACCGATGAGGCGAAAGTCCGGGTTCCCCCCGGCGATCATCAACGCGATCATGCCCCCAATCGAGTGGCCGACCAGCACCACCGGCGCATCGCCGGCTGCCTGCGCGATCGCCGGAGCCAGCAGCTCCGCGTGGCGGGCGAAGGTGTTGTCGGCCGGAAGCAAGGCGCTGCTGCCGCCATACCCCGGCCGGTCAAAGCTGACGACCCGGTAGCCGCTGGCTGCAGCCACGTCCATGAACGAGCCCTGCGCAGATCCGGCGACATCGAAATACCGGGCCGTGTACGTACCGCCGTGCAGCGCTGCTATCAGCGGCTTACCGGGGGCCGACTCGCCCGCGCTCAACCCGGTGATAGTCACCCCATCGACGTCGAGTTTGAGGGAAACAAGACCCTGCACCATCGAAGAACTCCTCACACTGGTCGGGGCTGCACTACTGCGGTGGCGCGACGAACCGGTGACGCATCTCGCCGATCCCCTCAACCCAGGTGACCAGCTCATCGCCGACCTGCAACAACTCCGGCGGCTTACGCGCCCAACCAATCCCGCTGGGCGTGCCCGTGAAGATCAGATCGCCCGGCAGCAACGGAAGGACGCTGGACAGGAACTCGACCAGCCGCGGAATCGAGAAGATCATGTCGGCCGTACGGGCCTTCTGCATCTGTTTGCCGTTGACGAGGCACCCGAGTTCGAGATCGGCTGGGTCCACGAATTCGTCCAGCGTCACCAGTGCGGGCCCGATCGGGGCGAAGCCTCGGTAGGACTTGCCCATGTTGTACTGCTGCGGTGCCGGACCCGACGTCTGCAGCTCCCGCTCCGACAGGTCCTGACCGGCGGTGAACCCCGCGACATACTCCCACGCCTCGTCCGCACGCACATATTCCGCACGCCGTCCGACAACTGCGACCAGTTCCGTCTCGAAGTCCACCGAACCGGCCGGGCGGATGATCGCTCCACTTGGACCAGTCACAGAAGCGGGAAACTTGGTGAACACCATCGGCCGCTCGGGCAGGGTCAGACCGGCCTCGGCGGCATGATCCCGGTAGTTCAGGCCGATACCGAAAACCTGCGGCGGCCGCGGCACCGGAGGACCGAGTCGGGACTCGTCGATCCCCACCGTTGCCGGACCGTCGAAACTGCGGGCCCAGGAGATGAATCCGTCCCAACGGTCGAACACGCCCTGCACATCGGGACCGAAGCGGCCACCGCTGGCTTCCTCGACGTCGACGGCTCCGTCGCCCACCGCGAGGCCGAGTCGGCCGGCCAGATTATAGATGCGCACGAATCCTGTCCTCAGTTGGGTTTCAAGGGCGTGTCTTCTACGTTTCAAGCTAGTCGCTATATGTGATAACAGCAATGGTGGGTCGAGTTCACACGACCGAACCGAACAGCTCTGCCGCACGATGCGTATGGCCACGACGGCGGCAAGATCAACACGTTCCGCCTGGGCCCGGGCTCCGGGCGTGGCCCCGAGTGGCGGGCCGGACGGCCGGTCCGCAGCCGGATCAGCACCCTCGCCCGGGTCGAGGCGGGCCTGGGCGCCTGGGACCGGCTCCGGCAAGCGACCCGCGATCGAGGCCGGCGACCAGCCCGACCGCAACCCGCTTTCCTCGACTATCTCTGCTACGCCTGCCGAAGCGGTCAAAGCAGACTTTTAATCCATAGGTTCGGGGTTCGAGTCTCCGACGGCCCACCACCACTCGTCCGCGGTCCACCGCCAGATATCGACGACCGCGAACATTCTTGATTGATACGCCAATTCGCTGTCGAATTGCCAACCCTTTCCCGGCGGTAACGAGTCCGGCATATCACGCATCGACCCGGAGAAGGGCGGCCTGCCGGGACGGCACTTCGGCGGTCCGCGGTTTGAGCGGACAACCGCGGCGGGTATCTGCCGGTCGGAGGTGGTTGACATGAAGTTCGTGGTCAAGAAGACCAGCAACGGTGAGTTCCGGTTCAACCTGGTGGCCAGCAACGGCCAGGTCGTTGCGACCAGCGAGTCGTACAAGCAAAAGGCATCCGCGCTCAACACGATCGAGTCGATCCAGAAGAACGTCGGGGGCGCGTCCGTCGACGATCAGACCAGCGCCTGAGCCGACGTTCGGGCGCCCCGGCCGAACTGGGACAGGACTACCCTACGAACATGTTGCTCGGACGGTCCGTCGAGTGTGCCCGCATCGATGAGTTGCTGGCCACCGCGCGTTCCGGCCGATGCGCGGTGCTGGTGGTGAGCGGCGAGGCGGGCATCGGCAAATCGGCTCTCCTCGAGTATGCGGTCGAGCGCGCCACGGACATGCAGGTGCTCTCGACCCGCGGGTACGAGACGGAGTCGGAGATTCCGTTCGCCGGCCTCGCCGACGTGCTGCGCCCGGCTCTGCCGCTGCTGTCGACGCTGCCCGCACCGCAGCGGGCCGCGTTGCGCAGTGCTCTGGCGTTGGGTCCGCCGGTGGCCGGGGACCGCTTCTCGGTGTGCGCGGCGACGCTCGGTGTCCTGGCGCTGATGGCCGAGCAGCGGCCGGTCCTGGTCGTCGTCGACGATCTGCAGTGGGTGGACGCGTCGTCGCGGGAGGCGGTGCTGTTCGCCGGTCGACGGCTGGCCGCCGACGGGATCGCGCTGCTGTTCACCATGCGGGAGAACGACGCCGACGACGATCTGCACATGCCGCGGCTGCACCTCGACGGACTCGCCCCGGATGACGCCGACGAGTTGTGCCGGCGCCTGGTCCCGGACGCGGTCGACGGCGTGCGGTCCCGGCTGCGCGACGTGACCGCCGGCAATCCGCTCGGCATGATCGAACTGGCCGAGACCATGCAGACGAGTACGGACGACTGGGTGCTGGCGGCGCCTCGGGTGCCGTCCGGTTCCCACATCGAGCGGGCGCTGCGGGCGCGCCTGGCCGGTCTGCCCGAACCGACCCGGCAGGCACTGCTGGTGGTCGCCGCGGCCGGCGGCGCAGGCATCGGGACCGTGCTGGACGCGGCCACCCGCCTCGGCCTGAAGCTGGCCGATCTCGCGCCGGCCGAGACCGCGGGCCTGATCGCGATCGACGAGCGCCGCATCGAGTTCCGGCATCCCCTGCAGCGGTCGGTCGTCTACCACGCCGCGTCCACACCGGACCGGTGCCAGGCGCACGCGGCGCTGGCCGACGCACTCGGCGATACGGCCGTGGACGCGCGGGCCTGGCACCTCGCGGTGGCGACGCTGGCCCCCGACGAAACGGTCGCGGCGCTGGTGGAGGACGCGGCGACCCGGGCGAAGGGCCGGGCCGCCTACGTCGCCGCGGCCCGGGGATTCGAGCAGGCCGCCCGGCTCAGTGTGGGCGCCGGCCGGCCGCGCCGGCTGGTCCACGCGGCCGAGTGCTGGCAGCTGGCCGGGCGCGGGCGCAACGTCATGCCGCTGCTGACCGAGGCGTTACCGCTGGCCACCGACCCGGCGCAGCAGGCGCTGATCAACCACATGAGTGGGCAGATCCGGATGTGGCGCGACCATCCGGACGAGGTGCTGACGTTCCTCACCGACAGCGCCGAGCAGGCCGAGGCGGCCGACGCCGGGCGGGCGGCGCAGATGTACGCCGACGCCGCCATCCCGTACGTCATGCTCGGCCGGCTCGACCACCTGCAGACGGTGGCCGAGCGCGCGTACGCCCACGGCCGGCAGTTCGACGGCGTACCGCGGCTGTCCTCGGCGATCGCCATGGCGGGGGCGTGGGCGTTGGACCGGCGGCAGCGGGAGGCGGCCCAACTGCTGCGCGAATGCCAGGACGACCTCGACCGGGCCCACCCGCTCGTACGGGCGGCGGATCTGCGCCGGGCCGCGCTGGTCCGGATCTGGTTGGAGGAGTACGACCGGGCGGAACCGTTGCTGGATCGGGTGATCGGCTACGCCCGGGACGCGGGTGCCCTCGGCGTCTTGCCGCAGGCCCTGGCCATCAACTCCGAGCTTCAGTTCCGCATCGGCCGGTGGGCGGACGCGCGGGCGTCGGCGGCCGAGAGCGCCCGCCTGGCCGAGGAGACCCGGCAGACCAACCTGTACGCGTTGTTCGTGACCGCGCGGATGGACGCCGTGTCGGGGTCGGCCGCGGAGTGCGAGCGCACGGCGGCCCGGATCACCGAGATGGCCGGTCGATTCGGTGTACCGCTGATGGCTCTGCTGACCGGCTCGGCGCTCGGCCTGCTGGCCCTCGGGCAGGGCGACACCGACACCGCCATCGCGCGGCTGGAGGCGGTGCAACGGCTGCCCGTCGTGCAGCGCCTGCGCAATCCGACGGCGGTGCCGTGGATGTACGACCTGGCCGAGGCGTACGTCCGGGACGGGCGGGTGGACCAGGCGCGCGAGTTGCTGACCACGTACGCACCCGATCCGGAGACCGAGCCGTGGCCGACCGCAGCAGCCGCCCGCGGCCGGGCCATGCTGGCCGACACCGACGACATGGTGCAGGCGTTCCAGGCGGCACTGTCCACGCGGGCCTGCACCACCATGCCGTTCGAGCGGGCGCGGACCCAGCTGTGCTTCGGCGAACGGTTGCGCCGCGCCCGGCACCGCACCCAGGCGCGGATCTATCTACACGACGCGCGGGACGCGTTCGACCGGCTCGGGGCGGTGCTGTGGGGGCAGCGGGCGGAGGCCGAGTTGCGGGCCACCGGCGAGACCGGCCGCCGCGATCACGACTCGGTGAACCGCCTGACCCCGCAGGAGTTGCAGGTGGCCCTGGTAGTGGGCCGCGGCGCCAGCAACCGGGAGGCCGCGACCACGTTGTTCCTCAGTCCGAAGACCATCGAGTACCACCTGAGCAACATCTACCGGAAGACCAGCATCCGCTCCCGGTCCGATCTCAGCGGCGTGACCGGTTGATTCACCGCCAGGCCTGCGAATCCAGACCGGATCCCTCGAGCAGGCGCCGCAACTGCTGCAGGTAGCGCATCCGCCGGGGTCCGATGCTGCCGATCGGCATGCCGGTCTCGCGGGCGTAGTCCTGGTAGCTCGGCGCGTCCGTGCCGGTCAGCGCCGTCACCATCTGCCGGCCGGCCGGCGGCAGTTCCGCAACCTGGGTCCACAGCAGACCGTGCATGTTCCGATCGATGACGTCGCGTTCCGGGCCCGGGGTCGCCCGCTCGGTCTGCTCGACCACGGCGGGCTCCAGACCCACCACTTCCCGGCGCCCGCCTCGGAGGATCTTCAGGCATTCCCGCCGGGCCGTGGTGGCCAGCCAGCCGGGCAGGCGTCCGGGATCGCGGACGTCGCCGAGGTGCTCGATCATCCGCAGCCACGTGTTCTGCACCGCGTCGTGGACGTCCACCTCACGCAGACCGTACGAACGGACCGCCGACCAGACGACGCCGGCGTAGCGGTCGACAAGCTGATCCATGGCGCCCGGAAGACCGTTCCGGGCGGCGTCGACGAGTTCGCCCGGGTCGGCGATGGCGATCGTGGTCGTTGTCATACGTCGACGCTAGAAAGAAGCGGTGCCACCCGGATCCGAGCCACCACCCAGTCCTCGGCGGCCGCGCGCCGCAAAACCCCGGGGTCTGTCGCGCACTGGACCCCGGGGCGGCCGCCGGACATCGGGGTCGGCCCTGGCAAGTAGCGGACCGAGCGCCTACCGTGGTGTGTGGTGTCTCGAGTTCCAGGGAAGACCACGGCCTGATCTACGGCAAGCGCGGCACCCGGGGCAACAGCATGCAAGGTCTCGGCTGCCTCGACGACTTCACGGTGAAAATGCAGGCGTCGGAGGAATTCGCGGCCACCACCGTGGGAGTCGCCCAGCCGATCACCGTCACCGGTCACGCCGGCGCCTACTCCCTCCGCATCCGGGTGCCGGGCACCGGCACCGGGGCGCCTTGCAGCGGGCTGCAGTCGGTCGGCTCGAACCTCGTCGGGGTGCCGGTGGCCGTGCGGTACCCGGTACCGTGCGCCGCCAGGAACCCCTCGACGGCCGCCGACCACGGGTAGAGCTCGGCCCGGCGGCGGGCGGCCACCCGACGACCGTGTTCCGGCCGGGCCAGCAGTTCCCGGACCCCGGCGGCGAAAGCCGGGCCTTCACCGTCGGCGGCCGACCCGGCGTCGCCGATCACCTCCGGTAACGCGCTCTGCGCGCTCACCACTACCGGCGTTCCGCTGGCCAGCGCCTCGAGTGCGGCCAGCCCGAACGTCTCCACCGGCCCGGGCGCGATCGCCACGTCGGCCGTGGCCAGCAGCGCCGCCAGTTCCGACCGGTCGCTGACGTAGCCGAGAAAGCGCACCGGCAGATTCCGCTCGGCCGCCTCCGCCTGCAACGCCGACCGCAACGGGCCACCACCGGCGACCGCCAGAACCGCCGGGATCCCGGCTCTGCGCAGCGACGCCAGCGCGTCCAACGACCGCCGCGGTTTCTTCTCCGCCGACAGCCGTCCACAGTGCAACAGCAGGACGTCGCCGTCGGCGGCCCATTTTCGTCGCATCATCGGGTCGTACTGCTGCGGGGAAAACCATTCCAGGTCGACCCCGAGCGGTACGCGTACCAGATTGCGGACGCCGATCCGTTCGAATTCGGCGGCCGCCCATCCGGTCGTACACACGATGGTGTCGTGATATCGGGCGGTACGTGCATTGACCCAGTCGGCCGTACGCCGTCCCGACGCCGGCCCGAACAACCGCAACAATCCGTCCAGGCTTTCATGTGACACCATCATCGAGCGCACGCCGTTTCGCCGCGCCCATCCACCGATCCACCGCAACGTTGACCGGTCGGACACCTCGACCCGATCCGGGCGGACGTCGGACAGAACCCGGGCGACCCGCGCCCGGTCGACCAGCACGCGGTATCCGCCCATGCCCGGCACCTCCGGCCCGGCCAGCGTGATCACCCGCCCCTGCTCGGTCAGTTCGTCGCCGGGCACCTCGCCCGGCACGATCAGCACCGACTCGTGGCCGGCCTGCTCGTAGCCGGCGCCCAGTTGACGAAGTGCGGTGCGAAGACCTCCCGATCGCCGGCTCACGAAGTTGGCGACGCGGACAATCCTCACGCGGCCACCACCAGCGAATGCTCGGCGGCCGCGCGGTAGTGCTCGATCAGTTCGTCGCCGAGCGTTGCCCAGCTGCGCCCGGCGATCGCGGCCCGCCCGGCCATCCCGAACATCGCCCTTCGTTCCGGGTCGCCGGCCAGGGTGGCGATCGCCTCGGTGAAGCCGGCCGACTCGAACGGGGGCACCAGGTAGCCGGTCCGGTCCGGCTGCACCAGGTCACGCGGTCCGCCGGCGTCGGGCGCCACCACCGGCAACCCGCTGGCCATGGCTTCCTGCACCGCCTGGCCGAACGTCTCGTACGGGCCGGTGTGCGCGAACACGTCCAGGCTCGCGTACACCCGGGCCAACTGCGCCCCGTGCCGTACGCCCAGGAACGCCGCGTCCGGCAGGCATTTGCGCAGGGCCGGGGCGTACGGCCCGTCACCGACGACGACCAGCTTGACCCCCGGCAACCGGCTCGCGTCGGCGAGCAGCTCGACCTGCTTCTCCACCGCCAGGCGCCCGACGAACCCGACGAGCACCTCGCCATTCGGGGCCAGAGCGCGCCGGACGCCGGCGCTGCGGCGGGCCGGATGGAACCGCTGGTCGTCGACGCCGCGGCGCCACATGTGGACGCGCTGCACGCCGTGCGCCTCGAGCGCCGCCGCCGACTCCGACGACGGCGCCAGCGTCCGCGCGGCCGAGTTGTGCACCGTCTTGATCCACTTCCAGGCCGCGCCCTCGGTCATGCTCACCTTGTACGCGCGGGCGTACGCGGCCACGTCGGTCTGGTACACCGCGACGCACGGCAGCTTCAGCGTCCGGGCTGCCGCCGCACCCCACGCGCCGAGGACGAACGGGCTGGCCAGATGCACCAGTTCGGTGCCGTACGCACGCATGGTGCCCGTCAGCGCCGGGGTGGGCAGACCCAGCCGGATCGACGGATAACCCGGCATCGGAAAGGACGGGATACGGATCACCGGGTACGGCAGATCCGATGCCGCGCGCCGCTTCCCGGGAGGAGGCTGGGGGGCGATCACCAGGGGTTCGTGGCCCCGGCGAAGCAGATGCTCGGCCGCCCGCACGACCGAGTTCGCGACCCCGTTGACGTCTGGCAGGAACGACTCCGTGACCAGCGCGATTCGCATGCCCTCACGATGATCGGCCCTCCTTTCCGGACATCTCTCCCCGTCGTGGCCGGGAGAGGAACGGAAAGCGACTCTTTTCCATCTCGGCCGTCGATCGGCGGCAGAATCGGCGTTAGTCTGGCCGCCCGGCGAATCTCCCGCTCACGGAAGGCAGACCGATGGCGAACACTTCGGTCGAACTCCACACCGATCCGGACGGCACTCTGGTCGTGCGGCCCATCGGCGCGGTCGATGACGATTGCGCCGCGGTGTTCCGCCAGATGCTGATTCATGCCGTACGCCGATTGCGTCCGCTCAACCTGCTCGTCGACCTTCGAGATGTCACGTTCGTCGACCCACTGCACCTCGGCACGCTGGCGGCACTGTGCGAGCTCGCCGACGATCAGCACGTACGGGTGGTCATCGCGGTCAGCGACCCGGCCTTGGCCATCGCATTACGGACGGCCGGGGTACCGGGTCAGTGCGTGCGCTCCACGGTCAGGGCTGAGACTCCAGCAGTCGCGTCGACGTCGTAGCGGGTGGTAGCGCCGTCCCACCCCGCCGGCGTCCACACCGAGCCGCCACCCACCCCCACATGCTGCTCACCGTCGACCACGACCGAGCCGGCGCCTCCGCCGGCTGCGACACGAACCGGAGCGTTACCCGCCAGCCGCACCCCGAACTGCCCGGCGCCCCCGCTCATGGTGACCCGCTGAGTGCCGTTTCCGGCCGGCAGGGCCACCTCGGCCCGCCCGGTGCCCGCCACCAGGTCGACGTTGCCGCCCGGCCCGCCGTTGAGGTCGACGGCTTCGTCGGCCGCGCCCCCGGACAACCGGACGTTCCACACCAGGTCGTCGTTGAGCAACACGTCCACCACCGCCGGCCCGGCCTGCCCGGTCCCGTTGAGCGCCGCCACGACGGTGTCCCCCTGCAGGTCGGCCGCCGGCACCACCTTGGCATCCGCCGGCGTAGCCATCCACACCAGATCAGACCCGATATTCACCACCCTGACCCGCACGACGTCCGCCCCGCTGACAAGCGCAAACGTCGCCGCGGTCCGCCCGTTCCGGCTGCCCACCCGCACCGAATGCGCTGCTCGCGGGCTCCGCGCGTGGTCGCCGGCGGCCGCCTGGTTCCCGGTCCGCTGGTTGCCGGTTGCCTGGTTGCCGGTTGCCTGGTTGCCGGTCGGCGGGTCCGCCGGCGTGGCATACCCGGGCTGGTGCGCCGGGTCGTGGTCGCGCCCATCGCCCGCGCCCCACGTCGCGCACCCACTCAGCAGCAGCGGCAGCACCACCACAACAACAACCGCAACACCCAGCCCTCGGCACCTTTCCACGCCCCCGGTCTACCCCAAACCCAGGCCCACTACGCCCCACCTGCAACAACGCCTCCTACCGGCGGCTCAATCGTGGCCTTCCGCCGTCCCGCCCGTCACTTGCTCCAGCGCCTCGCGGCGCGACGTCAACCGCTTCGCCCGTTCGCTTTACGTCGCGTCGTTATCATTTCCGCTCCGTCGACCGAACAAAGTAAAACGACCTCATCCCTGGTTTGGGGTGAGGCCGTGTGGTGGGGGTGGTTTGGGTATGCAGAACGGCCCACCCCAACCCGGGGTGGGCCGTTCTGTTCACGGTGAGTCCGGCGGCGTCCTACTCTCCCACACCCTCCCGAGTGCAGTACCATCGGCGCTGGCAGGCTTAGCTTCCGGGTTCGGAATGAGACCGGGCGTTTCCCTGCCGCTATAGCCACCGGCACAATCATCAACTACGAAGCACCCCAGCCCCCGGCGCCCACCCCTAGTTGGTTGGGGGGTGTGCTGCCACCACCCGGGGGTGTTCCCGTCACCGGGTCGGCTGTTACCAGCCAACCCTTGACGGTTTCCCCCGGGTGTGGGGGTGGTTGTTCGTTTGTTGTGAATCACACAGTGGACGCTCACAGCCTTTTTGTTTTGCTGTTGTTGGTGGTTAAGCCCTCGGCTTATTAGTACCGGTCAACTGAACCAGTTACCTGGCTTACATCTCCGGCCTATCAACCCAGTCGTCTAGCTGGGAGCCTTACCCCCTCAAGGGGGTGGGATACCTCATCTCGAAGCAGGCTTCCCGCTTAGATGCTTTCAGCGGTTATCCCTTCCGAACGTAGCCAACCAGCCGTGCCCCTGGCGGAACAACTGGCACACCAGAGGTTCGTCCGTCCCGGTCCTCTCGTACTAGGGACAGCCCTTCTCAAGTCTCCTGCGCGCGCGGCGGATAGGGACCGAACTGTCTCACGACGTTCTAAACCCAGCTCGCGTACCGCTTTAATGGGCGAACAGCCCAACCCTTGGGACCTGCTACAGCCCCAGGATGCGACGAGCCGACATCGAGGTGCCAAACCATCCCGTCGATATGGACTCTTGGGGAAGATCAGCCTGTTATCCCCGGGGTACCTTTTATCCGTTGAGCGACACCGCTTCCACACGCAAGTGCCGGATCACTAGTCCCGACTTTCGTCCCTGCTCGACCCGTCCGTCTCACAGTCAAGCTCCCTTGTGCACTTACACTCAACACCTGATTGCCAACCAGGCTGAGGGAACCTTTGGGCGCCTCCGTTACCCTTTAGGAGGCAACCGCCCCAGTTAAACTACCCACCAGACACTGTCCCTGAACCCGATCAGGGCCCGAAGTTAGATACCCAAATCCAACAGAGTGGTATTTCAAGATTGCCTCCACCCGAACTGGCGTCCGAGCTTCACCGGCTCCCACCTATCCTACACAATTACATTCGGATACCAATGTCAAGCTATAGTAAAGGTCCCGGGGTCTTTCCGTCCTGCCGCGCGTAACGAGCATCTTTACTCGTACTGCAATTTCGCCGGGCCTGTGGTTGAGACAGTGGGGAAGTCGTTACGCCATTCGTGCAGGTCGGAACTTACCCGACAAGGAATTTCGCTACCTTAGGATGGTTATAGTTACCACCGCCGTTTACTGGCGCTTAAGTTCTCCGCCTCGCCCTCACGGGCTAACAGGTCCCCTTAACGTTCCAGCACCGGGCAGGCGTCAGTCCATATACATCGTCTTACGACTTCGCATGGACCTGTGTTTTTAGTAAACAGTCGCTTCCCCCTGCTCTCTGCGGCCATACCACGCTCCACCCGCTCGGGGCTTCACGCGTCCGGCCCCCCTTCTCCCGAAGTTACGGGGGCAATTTGCCGAGTTCCTTAACCACAGTTCGCCCGTCGCCTCGGTATTCTCTACCTGACCACCTGTGTCGGTTTGGGGTACGGGCCGCTCGGAACATCGCTAGAGGCTTTTCTCGGCAGCATAGGATCACTGACTTCACCTGAATCGGCTCGGCATCACGTCTCACCCATAAACGCACCACGGATTTACCTATGGCACGGGCTACACGCTTACCCCAGGACAACCACCGCCTGGGACCAGCTACCTTCCTGCGTCACCCCATCACTCAACTACTACAACAGAAGGCCCCACGCTCACCACCCTTGACCCGAAGGTCGCCGGCAGCTCAGGCGGTTAGTACCTGCTGGTTCGTCGTGGGCGTTCCTACGCGGGTACGGGAATATCAACCCGTTATCCATCGACTACGCCTCTCGGCCTCGCCTTAGGCCCCGACTCACCCAGGGCGGATTAGCCTGGCCCTGGAACCCTTGGTCATCCGGCGGAAGGGTTTCTCACCCTTCATTCGCTACTCATGCCTGCATTCTCACTCGTGTAGCGTCCACGGCTAGATCACTCTGCCGCTTCACCCGCCACACGACGCTCCCCTACCCACCCACACACCTGAACCAAGCCCCGAAAGGCCGGCTGAGTCATTGTGTGAGTGCCACAGCTTCGGCGGTGTACTTGAGCCCCGCTACATTGTCGGCGCGGAACCACTTGACCAGTGAGCTATTACGCACTCTTTAAAGGATGGCTGCTTCTAAGCCAACCTCCTGGTTGTCTAAGCGATCCCACATCCTTTTCCACTTAGCACACGCTTAGGGGCCTTAGCTGGTGATCTGGGCTGTTTCCCTCTCGACTACGAAGCTTATCCCCCGCAGTCTCACTGCCGCGCTCTCACTTACCGGCATTCGGAGTTTGGCTGATTT
>CAXSDA010000072.1:0-19125 GCA_964236515.1 uncultured Actinoplanes sp. | reverse complement strand
CGAACTGGCCCATGTTCTCGGTGTTGATCCGGAAGTAGGCCTGCAGCGGGATGTCCACGTGCACGCCCTTCGGCACGTAGATGAACGAGCCGCCCGACCACACGCTGGTGTTCAGCGACGCGAACTTGTTGTCGCCGACCGGGATGACCGTGCCGAAGTACTCCTTGAAGACGTCCTCGTGCTTCTTGAGGGCGGTGTCGGTGTCCAGGAAGATGACACCCTGCTCCTCGAGGTCCTCGCGGATCTTGTGGTAAACCACTTCGGACTCGTACTGCGCGGCGACGCCGGACACCAGGCGCTGCTTCTCCGCCTCCGGGATGCCGAGCTTGTCGTACGTGCTCTTGATGTCGGCCGGCAGGTCGTCCCAGGTGGCCGCCTGCTTCTCGGTCGAGCGCACGAAGTACTTGATGTTCTGGAAGTCGATGCCGGTGAGGTCGGCGCCCCAGTTCGGCATGGGCTTGCGGTCGAACAGGCGCAGACCCTTGAGCCGCAGGTCGAGCATCCACTGCGGTTCGCTCTTGAGCCCGGAGATGTTCCGCACCACGGCCTCGGACAGACCGCGCTGCGCGATGGAACCGGCGGCGTCGGCGTCGGCCCAGCCGTACTCGTACTTGCCCAGAGCGGCGAGATGCTCTTCCTGGCTGACGATCTGGTCGGTCATCTCTATGTCCTAACCGTGGTGATATGGGGAATGTGCGTGGTGCACACTCCGTCGCCGTGCGCGATGGTGGCGAGGCGCTGGACGTGGGTGCCGATGAGCCGGGAGATGACCTCGGTCTCGGCGTCACACAGCTGAGGGAACTCGGCGGCCACGTGCGCCACCGGGCAGTGGTGCTGGCACAGCTGCCCGCCGGACGCGATCGCCGACGCGTTGGCAGCGTAGCCCTCGGCGGTGAGCGCCCCGGCGAGCGCCTCGGCCCGCGCGATGGGGTCGTCGCCGGCCTCCCGCAGCGCCGCCTCGCAGCGCTGCTCGAGGCCTTCGACCTGCGCCGCGGCGAACGCGCTGACCGCTTCCGGGCCGCCGTTGGCAGCGATGAAGCGGAGCGCGGCGGTGGCGATGCCGTCGTACAGGTGCGGCAGTTTCTCCCGGGCGGCCGCGGTCAACACGAACGCCTTGGCCGGACGACCCCGGCCGCGCGGCGTCCGGCTGCGCACCTCGCGGGTCTCGACCAGGTGCTCGGCCAGCATCGCGTCCAGGTGCTTGCGGATCGCGGCCGGGCTCAGCCCCAGCTTCGCGCCGAGGTCGGCGGCGGTGGCGGCGCCGCGCTCCAGGAGGAGCTGCGCCACCCGGTCCCGGGTACGGCCGTCCTTCTCGGGGGCGAACTCCCTCGGGCCGGTGACGGTTGTCACCGTGCCGCTCGGAGGAGACGCCAGGTATTTCACTACGCCAACGTTACGTATTTCCGGGAGCCATCGCAAACCGGCACCCCAGTGATCCCCGGCATAGCGGCCCGTACCATGGCCGGGGTGAAGTTCCGCCTGTTGCGCCCTCTGGCCCTGGCATCCCTGATCGCCAACGCCGCGCTGGTCGTCACGGGTGCAGCGGTCCGCCTGACCGGTTCCGGGCTGGGCTGCCCGACGTGGCCGCGGTGCACCGACGCGTCGTACACGACCACGTCCGCGATGGGCGTGCACGGCGTGATCGAATTCAGCAACCGCCTGATCGGCATCGCCCTCGGGGTCATCGCCCTGGCCTGTTTCGTCGCCGCGCTGATCTCCAAGCCGCGCCGGCGCCCGCTGGTCTGGTTGTCACTGGCGGTGCTGCTGGGCATTCCCGCGCAGGGCGTGGTCGGCGGCATCACGGTGCTGACCCACCTCAACCCGTGGGTGGTCGGGCTGCACTTCCTGCTGTCGATGGCGCTGGTCGCGGTGGCGTACGCGCTGTGGCGCCGGACAGGCTCGGGCGACGGCCCGGCGCGCCCGCTGGTGCCGCCCGCGGTCCGGACGTTGTCCCTCCTGACCGCTCTGGCCGCGGCGGCGGTGCTGGTCCTGGGCGTCATCGTCACCGGCAGCGGCCCGCACGCCGGCGACGAGCACGCCAAGCGCAACGGCCTCGACCCCGCCCAGATCGCCCAGGCCCACGCCGATTCGGTGTTCCTGCTGATCGGCCTGTCGCTGGCGTTGTGGCTGACGCTGCGCGCGGTGGCGGCGCCGCGGGCCGCCTCACGGGCGGCGTTGGTGCTGGTCGGGGTCGAGCTGGCCCAGGGGCTGATCGGCTTCGTCCAGTACTTCACCGGCCTCCCGGTGCTCCTGGTCGGCGCCCACATGCTCGGCGCGACGCTGGTCTGGATCGCCGTCCTGGCCGTGCTGTGGAGTCAGCGCACCCGCGCGGTGGCAGGGCCCCAGCCCCAGCCCCAGCCCTCGGCGTCGGCCGGCGACGCCGACGTGCCGGCCCCCGGCGACTCCGCCCCGGACGCGCCCGTCACCCAAGTACACGCCCCCAACGCCTCCGCGCCCGACGCGCCCGCCTCGAATGAGGGACTACGTCCGGGGGCCGCGTCCGGTCAGCCACACGTCCCGGCCCGCTGACATACGACCTTCGCTCTCGGCAGCGCGACGCCGCCGTTGCCGGCACGGCCCGTGTTCGGCCGGGGCGCGGCGGCCCGCTGCGCCTGCCGTGTAGTGGACGCAGTCCCGTTTCGCCGACCCGTTCGGGCCACGAAACGCGTGACGCCCCTGCTCGGACCGTCGTGGGTTGGGGCTGCGCGCTGACGTTCCACTGGTACGCCAGCGTGCCGACACGCCGGGAAAGACCACCCTGACGTACCAGTGGAGCGCTCCACTGGTACGTCAGGTAGGCGACCACCACCGTGAAGTGCCACTGGTACACCCCGCGAGTAAGCCCCGCGAGCGACCACCACCGCGCCGCACCACCGAAGGCCCCACCCGCACGCCCGATGACGCAGCCCTTGCCCTCGGTGGCGCAAACCCGCGTTGGGCGTACGGCCCCTGTCCGCGTGGCGCACCGCCCCGCGCCGCCCGCCGTGAAGTGGACGCAGTCCCGTTCGCCGACCCGTTCAGGCCACGAAACGCGTGACGCCCCTGCTCGGACCGTCATGGACTCGGGGCTGCACGCCAGCGTCCCACTGGTACGCCAGCGTGCCGACACGCCGGGAAACACCACCGTGACGTACCAGTGGAGCGCTCCACTGGTACGTCAGGTAAGCGACCACCACCGTGAAGTGCCACTGGTACACCAGGCGAACGACCGCCACCATGAGGTACCACTGGAACGCCACGCAAGCGACGACCGCGCCGCACTCCACGAACCTCCACCACCGCGCCGCGTAGCCGACACACCCCCGCAAGCCTCCACCACCGCGCCGCGTAACCGGCACACCCCCGCAAGCGTCCACCACCGCGCCGCGTAACCATCCCCGCAAGCCATCACCACCGCGCCGCGTAGCCGGCACACCCGGCAAGCCATCACCACTGCGCCGCGTGATCGGGCCACCCCGCGAGCCTCCGCGCCGCACCACCGGCGCGCTCCATCGGCACACCCGCGCGTGAGTGGCGGTCCCGACCGACCGTCGTGGGACACGCCGACGCTGTGGGGCCGAGCGGAGCGACGGCCCGAAGGGCCACTCACGCAGAACGAAGGGCCTCGGGCCGGCGCAGCTGGGCCCCAGGCCCGGCCTCGGTGGGAACGACGGTCAGCGCCACCCACACAGGCACGACATGAACTTGATCTTGACCGTCAGCTGAGGCGCGCGATGATGGCGTCGGCGAGGCGGTCCGCGGCGCCGTCGGCGTGGCGAAGGAACAGTGAAGGCTCGGTGAGTTCGAGCTCGACCAGCAACGGCGAGCCGTCCGGTCCGGGAATGACGTCGACCCGCGCATAGAGCAGGTGCGACGCGCCGCCCGGGACTGCGCTCAGGGCCAGCGCCGCCACCTCGAGGTCGGCCTCGGTCGGCGTGCGGGGAGTGATCTTCTCGCGGGCCGACTTGTCCTCGGGACCACCGTCGGGGCCGGTCAGGATCGGACCCTTGCGGATCGCGTGACTGAAGGAGAGCGAGCCTGCGGCGTCGGGCAGGAAGAGCAGGGCGGTCTCGCCGGCCGTGTCGACCGCGGAGAGGAACGGCTGGATCAGGACCGTACGGTCCGCCGCCTGCAGGCGGCGCACGTGCGCGGAGACGGCCGCGGCCTGGGCCGGAAGGTTGTATCGGCCGGTGTCGCGACTGCCGGCGCTGATCGACGGCTTGACCACCCACTCGCCCGGCCCGGGGAGGACCGCGACCTGGTCCGGGCCGAGGAACGTGGTCGGGGTGACCGGGACGCCGGCCGCGGCCAGTTCGGCCAGGTAGCGCTTGTCGGTGTTCCAGGCGACGATGTCGGCCGGGTTGGCCAGGCGGAGGACGGTCTGCGCCCAGGCGACGAAGGCGTCGCGGCGGGTCGTGTAGTCCCACGGCGAGCGCAGGACGGTCAGGTCGAACTGCGACCAGTCGATGTCGGCGTCCCAGAGCGGCGTGTCCACGGTGACGCCGCGGGCGATCAGGGCGTCGCGCAGCGGGTGGTCGTCCTCCCACAGGTCGGGGAACTCGGCGCAGGTGACGAGGGCGACCCGAGCCGGGGCCGCCCTCGAGGTGGGTGGGGTGGTCACGTGGACAGGTATATCAGCGGGCCATGCTCCGCCGGGACATCGAGCGCCACAGGTCGTTGCTGGGGCGCATCTGCTCCATCAGCTCGCGCTCCCACTCGTTCTCGACCTCGACGCCCGCGCTCTCACAGGCGCGGCGGGCGGTGTCGGTGCCATCGGCGAACTGGTCGGACCATTCGCCGTCCTCACCGACCAGGACGATGCGAGCACCCCGCTTGCCGACGTACTCGATGACCGCCTTGGCGCCGTGGTGGGCCGCGGCGAAATCCTTGATGTCGGCGGTCAGTGTCGTACCGGAACCTTCTGCCATGACGGGCAGCCTAGGCAGACCGGCGGCCGCCGCAAGTAGCCCGCGCCGCGTTTTGTGATGCCAATTACCTGCGGGTTCACCCGATCAGCGCTCCGATATGGGGCGGTATGGTCTGAATTGCGCGACGGTTGGCGTTCCATCGAAAGGATTACCGACGGCCACTGCTATGCCCGGAAAATCCGACATTCTGTGCGACGCCGGCCGACGGTTACCACAAGGCGTCGACGGCGACGGCGATGAACAGGATCGTCAGGTACGTGACCGACCAGTGGAACAGCCGCATCGGCTTGAGCGGCTCGCCCTTGCGGGACCGCTGGACCAGCTTGAGCGCCTCGACGAGCAGCACCGCGCCGGTGACGATCGCGGTGACGCCGTACACCGGTCCGAGGCCGAGCGGCCAGGCCACCAGCGACGCGGCCACGGTGAGCACCGTGAACAGCAGGATCTCGGTGTTCACCCGGCGCGGGGAGCGGACCACGGGCAGCATCGGGATGCCGGCTCGCGCGTAGTCGTCCTTGTATTTGATGGCGAGCGCATAGAAGTGCGGCATCTGCCAAAAGAACACAACCGCAAAAAGCGCCCACCCCAGCGAGGAGATTCCCCCGGTCACGGCGGCCCACCCGATGACCACCGGGGCGGCTCCGCAGACGCCGCCCCAGAACGTGTTCTGCGGTGTCCGGCGCTTGAGCCACATCGTGTAGACGACGTCGTAGTACACGATCGCGGCCGCGGTCAGCGCGGTCGCCAGCCAGTTGGTGAAGATCGCCATCAGCACCAGCGAGACCGTCGCGAGCACCAGGCCGAAAGTCAGCGCGGAGCGTGGGGTGACGCTGTGCGCGGGCAGCGGGCGCCGCTTGGTGCGGCGCATCAGCTGGTCGATGTCCCGGTCGATGTAGCAGTTGAGCGCGCTGGCCGCGCCGGCTGCAAGCGAGCCGCCGACCAGAACCACCAGCACGAGGCGCAGATCCGGCCAGCCGTGGGCGGCGACCATCATCGCCGGGATGGTGGTGATCAGCAGAAGTTCGACGATCCGGGGCTTCGTCAGTGAGACGTACGCGCGAAGCACGGCCCCGACATCCCGGCGGGCCGCGGTGGGCGGCGAGGCGGATGCGGCCGGCGGCCGCCCCGCAGCGGGACGCTGGGTGATCATGCTCACGGACAGCCACCTTCCAGCCTTGGCAAGGGCGTTTGCGGCCCGGTCCGGCGGCACGCTCGGACAGACTACGCGCAGCCTGGAGCGCTGCCCGGGGGACCCGTCGGGGGTGCACGGCGTCACAGTCACCAGGCCCGGGTGTCCGCTCTCAGCGTATGGGCCTGAGGCATTCGCCGGGCGGGGGTTTACCGGGAATGGATAGGGTCACCCTGAAAGGGTCCGCATGAGTCGTCCGAGGAGCACCGACGTGGCTGCCAAAGATCCTGTTCTCAATTGGTCCGACCTCGACCGTAAGGCGGTCGACACCGTCCGGGTGCTCGCGATGGATGCCGTGGAGAAGGCCGGCAACGGCCACCCGGGCACCGCGATGAGCCTCGCTCCGGCGGCCTACCTGCTGTTCAACCGCGTGATGCGGCACGACCCGACGGATCCGCACTGGGAAGGCCGCGACCGGTTCGTGCTCTCCTGCGGTCACTCCAGCCTCACCCTCTACATTCAGCTCTACCTCAACGGCTTCGGACTGTCCCTGGACGACCTGGCCTCGCTGCGCCAGTGGGACTCGCTGACCCCGGGTCACCCCGAGATGGGCCACACCCCCGGCGTCGAGGTGACCACCGGCCCGCTCGGCCAGGGCATCGGCAACGCGATCGGCATGGCGATGAACGCCCGGCGCAAGCGGGGCCTGTTCGACGCCGGCGCCGAGGGCGAGTCGGTGTTCGACCACCACGTGTACGCGATGTGCTCCGACGGCGACATCGAAGAGGGTGTCAGCCACGAGTCGAGCGCGATCGCCGCGGTGCAGAAGCTGGGTAACCTCACGCTGATCTACGACGACAACGACATCTCCATCGAGGACGACACCCGGATCGCCAAGGCCGAGGACGTGGGCGCCCGCTACGCCGCGTACGGCTGGCACGTGCAGCACGTGGACTGGCGCACCGGCGACCCGGACAAGGGCGACTACCACGAGGACATCGACGCCCTGTACGACGCGATCGTCGCGGCCAAGGCGGTGACCGACAAGCCGTCGTTCATCGTGCTCAAGACCATCATCGGCTGGCCTGCGCCGAACAAGCAGAACACCGGTAAGGCCCACGGCTCGGCGCTCGGCACGGACGAGGTCCGGGCGACCAAGGAGATCCTGGGCTTCGACCCGAACGAGACCTTCGCCGTGGACCCGGAGGTGCTGGAGCACTCCCGGGCGGTGGTGGAACGGGGCCGGGCCGCGCACGCCGAGTGGCAGCAGGCCTTCGACGCCTGGGCCGCGGCCAACGCGGCCGGCAAGGAGCTGTGGGACCGGGTGTCGGCCCGCGCCCTGCCGGACAAGTGGTACGAGGCGCTGCCGGAGTTCCCAGCCGACCCGAAGGGCATCGCCACCCGGGCCGCCGGCGGCAAGGTGCTGACCGCGCTGGCCCCGGTGCTGCCCGAGCTGTGGGGCGGTTCGGCCGACCTGGCGGAGAGCAACAACACGACGATGGAAGGCGAGCCGTCCTTCATCCCGTCCGAGTACGCGACCAAGATGTTCCCGGGCAACGAGTACGGCCGGACGCTGCACTTCGGCATCCGCGAGCACGGCATGGGCTCGATCCTCAACGGCATCACCGCGGACGGCGGGACCCGCCCGTACGGCGGCACGTTCCTGGTGTTCAGCGACTACATGCGCGGCGCCGTACGGCTGTCCGCCCTGATGAAGATGCCGGTCATCTACGTGTGGACGCACGACTCGATCGGGCTCGGCGAGGACGGCCCGACGCACCAGCCGATCGAGACGCTGACCGCGTTGCGGGCCATCGTCGGCCTCGACGTGGTCCGGCCGGCCGACGCGAACGAGACCGCCTGGGCCTGGCGCGGGGCGATCGAGCACACCGACCGGCCGACCGCCCTGGCGCTCAGCCGGCAGAACCTGCCGACCGTCGACCGGACGAAGTACGGGAGCGCCGAGGGCACCCTCAAGGGCGGCTACATCCTGTCCGAGGCGTCCGACGCCCAGCCCAAGGTGATCCTCATCGGCACCGGCTCGGAGGTGCAGCACTGCCTCGACGCCCAGGAACGGCTGGAGAAACAGGGCACCCCCACCCGGGTCGTGTCGATGCCGTGTCAGGAGTGGTTCTTCGAGCAGAACACCGCGTACCAGCAGTCGGTGCTGCCCAAGGGCGTCCGGGCACGGGTCAGCGTCGAGGCCGGCATCCGGATGAGCTGGGACCGGCTGATCGGTGACGACGGTGAGGCGGTCAGCATCGAGCACTACGGGTCCAGCGCGCCCGCCAAGATCCTCTTCGAGCAGTTCGGGTTCACCGCGGACAACGTGGTGGCCAAGGCCAACGCCGCCCTGGCCAAGGTCGGCGAAATCACCGGTCACACGACCGGAAGTTGAGGAGTAGCAGGATGACCGACCGACTGGCCGAGCTATCCGCCCAGGGTGTGGCGGTGTGGCTCGACGACCTCTCCCGCCCCCGCCTGACCACCGGCGACCTCAAGAAGCTGCGCGACGACCAGCACGTCGTCGGCGTGACCACGAACCCGAGCATCTTCCAGAAGGCACTGTCCGACGCTGACGCGTACGACCAGCAGGTCAAGGATCTCGAGCTGCAGGGCGTCACGGTGGAGGAGGCGGTGCGGCTGATGACCGGCCGCGACGTTCGCGACGCGTGTGACGTGATGCGGCCGGCCTACGACGCCTCGGACGGCGTCGACGGCCGGGTATCCATCGAGGTCGACCCGCGCAAGGCCCACGAGACCGCCAGCACCGTGGCCGAGGCCAAGACGCTGTGGTGGCTGGTGGACCGCGAGAACCTGTACATCAAGATCCCGGCGACGCTCGAGGGTCTGCCCGCGATCACCGCCACGCTGGCCGAGGGCATCAGCGTCAACGTGACGCTGATCTTCTCGCTCGAGCGGTACAACGCCGTGATGGAGGCGTTCCTCGCCGGCATCGAGCAGGCCAAGCTCAACGGCCACGACCTGAGCAAGATCGGCTCGGTGGCGTCCTTCTTCGTCTCGCGGGTGGACACCGAGGTGGACGCGCGGCTGGAGAAGATCGGCAGCGACGAGGCCAAGGCGCTGCGCGGCAAGGCCGCCGTGGCCAACGCCCAACTCGCCTACCGGGAGTACGAGAAGGTCTTCGCCACCGACCGGTGGAAGACGCTGGCCGACGCCGGGGCGCACCCGCAGCGGCCGCTCTGGGCGTCCACGTCGACCAAGAACCCGGACTACAAGGACACCATCTACGTCGAGGAGCTGATCGCTCCCGGAGTGGTCAACACCATGCCGGAGGCGGTCATCCACGCGTGGGCCGACCACGGCGAGCTCCCGTCGAGCACGATCACGGCCAACTACGCCGCCGCCGACAAGGTGATGAGCGACCTGGCCGCGGTCGGGGTCGACATGGACGACGTGGTCAAGGTGCTCGAGGACGAGGGCGTCGACAAGTTCGAGGCCAGCTGGAAGGACCTGCTCGAGGGCGTGCAGAAGTCGCTGAAGGCGGCCTCGAAGGGCGCGCAGAACCCGAGCGACGCCGCCTGATGACCGGCGATCTGCTCGCGGGCGTGGAGGTCGCCGGCGGAATGGCCGTACTGGCCGCCGTCCCGGCCGCCACGCTTCGCGAGCTGATCGCCGACGGGGTGCCCGGCCTGCTGGCGGGCAAGGACCCCACCCTGTGGGGCCGGGCCGCCGAGCCGATCGCCCAGCAGCGACTGGGCTGGGTCGACGCGTACCGGCGCAGCCGCGAACTGCTCCCCCAGCTGGCCGAGCTGTGCGAGGAACTGGCCGATCTGGACGAGGTGGTGATCGCCGCGCCCGGATCCGCCGTGTCGGCGATCGCCCGGACGCTCGACGTGCCGCTGACCGTGCTGCCCGACGACCCGTTGCGGATCGCCGACGCGGTCTCCAACGCCGACCGGCTCGCCCGGACCGTGGTGGTGCTGACCGGCGGGGACGACCATCTCCGAACGGCGTACCAGGACGCGCACCGCGCCGCCGGCCGCACCGACGCCGAGGCCAGCCGCCACTTCGTGGTGGTCGGACCGGCCGCCGACGGCCTGGTGAGTCTGGCCGCCGACCCGCACGCCCCGGGGCCGTGGGGTGCGCTCAGCGCGTCCGCGCTGGTCCCGGCCGCGCTGGCCGGGGTGGACGTGGCCGAGTTGCTCGACCAGGCCGAGATGCTGGCCCCGGCGCTGGCCTCGGACTCCGACAACCCGGCGCTGGCGCTGGGGATCGCGCTGGGCACGGCCGGCGGCCGGGTGGGCATCCGGGCCGACGGCACCGGCCTGGAAGGACTCGGCGAGTGGGCGGCCGAGCTGCTCGGCGGCGTGGTCGGGGTGGTGGTGGACGGTCCCGCCGACATCTCCGCCACGTACGGCGGGTCGCTGTTGCCCGGCATCGTGCCCGGCGGCGAGGAACGGCCCGACATCGCGGTGAACGGCCCGCTCGGCGCGCAATTCCTGGCCTGGTCGTACGCCTGCGCCGTGGCCGGGCGCATCCGGGGACGGAACCCGTTCCTCGGTAACGGAACGGCCGCTCAGACTTAACCCAGCGCAGAACCAAAAAACTGGCAGGATGGACGACGTGGGAAATCCGCTGCGTACTGCGCAGGACCGCCGGCTTCCGCGGATTCCGGAGCCGTGCGCTCTGGTGATCTTCGGAGTGACCGGGGACCTGTCTCGAAAAAAGCTCATTCCGGCCGTGTACGACCTGGCCAACCGCGGTCTGCTGCCACCCGGATTCGTGGTTCTGGGCTTTGCCCGCCGCGACTGGGGCGACGGTGACTTCGAGTCCCTGGCGTACGAGGCGGCGAAGAAGGGCGCCCGCACCCCGTGGCGGGAGGACGTCTGGCAGCGGCTGGCCGGCCAGTTCCAGTTCGTCCCGGGTTCGTTCGACGACGACGCCGCCTTCGACAACCTGGCCCAGACGCTGGACGACCTGCGCGAGCGCAACGGCATCGCCGGCAACGCCGCCTTCTACTTCTCCATTCCGCCGGCCGCGTTCCCGCTGGTACTCAACCAGCTCAACCGCACCGGCATGGCGGACAACGCCAAGTCCGGCGGCTGGCGCCGGGTCGTGGTGGAGAAGCCGTTCGGCAACGACCTGGCCACCGCGCTGTCGCTGAACCAGCTCGTGGACGAGGTGTTCACGCCGCAGGACGTCTACCGGATCGACCACTACCTGGGCAAGGAGACGGTCCAGAACATCCTGGCCCTGCGCTTCGCCAACAACCTGTTCGAGCCGGTGTGGAACTCCAAGTACGTCGACTCGGTCCAGATCACCATGGCCGAGGACGTCGGCATCGGCACCCGCGCCGCCTTCTACGACGCCTCCGGCGCCGCCCGCGACGTCCTGCAGAACCACCTGCTGCAGTTGCTCTCGCTGGTCGGCATGGAAGAGCCGACGAGCTTCGACCCCAATGAGGTACGGGCGGAGAAGCTGAAGGTGCTGAAGGCGATCAGCATCCCCCAGGACATCACCGAGGGTTCCGTCCGCGGGCAGTACCTCCCCGGCTGGGTGGCCGGCGAGCGCGCCGTGGGCTACCTCGAGGAGAAGAACATCCCGGCGGACTCGACCACCGAGACCTATGTGGCCGTCCGGCTCGCCATCCAGAACCGGCGCTGGGCCGGCGTCCCCTTCTACGTCCGGGTCGGCAAGCGGATGCCACGGCGGGTGACCGAGATCGCCATCATGTTCAAGAAGGCGCCGCACCTGCCGTTCAACCCGGCCGACGTGGAGATGCTGGGCCACAACCAGCTGGTCATCCGGGTGCAGCCGGACGAGGGCGTGGTGCTCAAGTTCGGCTCCAAGGTGCCCGGGACCACGATGGAGGTCCGGGACATCGCGATGGACTTCCAGTACGGCGAGGCGTTCACCGAGTCCAGCCCCGAGGCGTACGAGCGACTGGTGCTGGACGTGCTGGTCGGCGACCGGACCCTGTTCCCGGACGCGGCCGAGGTCGAGCAGTCGTGGCGGGTCATCGACCCGCTGGAGGCGGCGTGGGCGGGCGTCAAACCCGACCCGTACCGTTCCGGTGAGTGGGGACCGCGGGCGTCGGACGAGATGCTCGCTCGCGACGGACGTGCGTGGAGGCGGGCATGATCGGGCTCTGGGACACCACCGGCAACGAGGTCGTCAAGGCCCTCGCGGCCGAGCGGCGCAGCGCCGGCGGCGTCGCCTCCGGGCTGGCGCTGACCCTGGTCGCGGTGGTCGAGGAGAAGATGGTCCGGGAGGCCGAGGCGGCGGCCACGGTGGCCGCGTCGGCGCACCCGTGCCGCCTGCTCATCGTCGTCCGCTCCGACCTCGAGGGCCGCAGCCGGCTGGACGCGGAGATCGTCGTCGGCGGCCGGCTGGGCCCGGCCGAGGCGGTCGTCATGCGGATGTACGGCCGGCTCGCGCTGCACGCCGAGTCCGTGGTCATGCCGCTGCTGGCCCCGGACGTACCGGTGGTCACCTGGTGGCACGGCGAGCCTCCGGACGTCATCGCCAACGACTTCCTGGGCGTCGTCGCCGACCGGCGGATCACGGATGCGGCGCAGTCCCCCGACCCGGTGGGTGCACTGGGCCAGCGGGCCGTCGACTACGCGCCCGGCGACACCGACCTGACCTGGACCCGGATCACGCTGTGGCGCACGCTGGTGGCCGGCGCGTTCGACACCACCGACGAGCGGGTCACCGGAGCGACCATCGTGGCGCCGCCGACCGACCCGACCGCGGCACTGATGCTGGGCTGGCTCAAGTCCCGCCTGAACATCGACCCGGTGTGGGAACCGACCGACCACGCACCGCGGATGCATTCGGTGCAGCTCGAGTGCGCCAACGGCGACTTCGTGAAGGTCACCCGCGAGGAGGGCACGGCCCTGTTCAGCCGGACCGGTCAGGAAGACCGGTACATGCCGCTGCCGAAGCGGTCGGTGGGTGACGAGCTGGCCGAGGAACTGCGCCGGCTGGACGCCGACCAGATCTACGGCGAGGCGCTGGGCGCGATGGCCAACCTTCCCCAGCTGGACCAGAAGCCGCCGATGCGGGTGCACGTGTGGAAGGACCCGGCGCTCGCCGCCCGGGCCGCCGACGCCGGCGTCTGACCGGTTGCGACTTGTCGACAGAGGAGACCCGCAGGTGAGCGACACCCTGGTCGTGGTGGTTCCGGACGCGGACACGCTGGCGTCGGCGGTGGCCGCCCGGCTGGTCGTGACGATCATGGACGCGCAGGCGGCCCGCGGCTGGGCCGGGGTGGTGCTCACCGGCGGCCGGATCGCGGCCAAGGTGCTGACCACGGTGAAGGATCTGCCGGCAGCCAAAGCCATCGACTGGGACAAGGTCGACCTGTGGTGGGGCGACGAGCGCTTCCTGCCGGCCGGCGACCCGGACCGCAACGACACGCAGGCGCGGGCGGCGCTGCTGGACGCGCTGCCGCTGGACCCGGCCCGGGTGCACGCGATGCCGGCGTCGGACGGCCCCGACGGTGACGACGCCACCGCCGCCGCGGTGCGCTACGCCCAGGAGCTGGCCGCGGCCGCGCCGGCCGGGTCGGACCTGCCGCGGTTCGACGTGCTGATGCTGGGCGTGGGTGAGGACGGGCACGTCGCCTCGATCTTCCCGGATCATCCCGGTTACTCCACGGGCACGACCTCGGCCGTGTTCGACAGCCCGAAACCACCACCGACGCGGATCACGCTGACCATGCCGACGATCCAGTCGGCGGCCGAGGTGTGGCTGGTGGCGGCGGGTCCGGACAAGGCCGACTCGGTCGGGGCGGCCCTCCACGGGACCAAGCCGCTGCCGGCGGCCTCGGCGACCGGGGCCGGCCGTACGCTCTGGTTGCTCGACTCGGCGGCCGCCTCCGCCCGCTGATCCAGCTCTTTGATCCGGCTGCGACCTCAGGCCCGGGACGAGATCTGCTGCACCGCCCACTGGTTGCCGTCCGGGTCGGCGAAGAAGACGAAGCCCACGTTGTCGTACGGGTCGGGCACCGAGCCCGGGTTCTCGCCCAGCTTCTGGACGTCGCTCACCTCGACGCCGCGTTCGGCCAGCTCCCGGTGCGCCTGCTGAATGTCCGGGACGACCAGTTGCAGGCCCTTGAGCGAGCCGGGCGGCATGTCCGGCACCGCACCCCGGCCGATCACGATCGAGCAGCCCGAACCGGGCGGCGTCAGCTGGACGATCCGCACCTGCTCGTTGATCACGGTGTCGTGGTCGACCGCGAACCCGAGCCGGTCGGCGTAGAAGGACTTCGCCCGATCGATGTCCGAGACGGGGACCACGACCACTTCCAGTGTCCAGTTCACTTCGACATCATGGCAGCCCCGGCGCTTTCCGGAGCGGTCTGCGCGCCCCCCTCCCCCGCCGGCGCGGCCTTCGTGCCCTGCTCCTTCGGCGGCGCGGCCTTTGTGCCCTGCTCCCCCCGCGGCGCGGCCGGCGCGCCGCCGGTGGACAGGCCGGATCCGGGATCCGTGCCGCTGGACAGACCGGCCCCGGGATCGGTACCGGTGGACAGACCCGGCGCGGGTGCTCCGGGAGACGGATTGCCGGACCGGCCGGGCTTCGGCGGGGCCGGAACCTTGGCCGCCGGGGTCGGCGGGGCGACCGGACTCGACGTGGCCGGCGCGACCGGAGTGGCCGGCGAGGCCAGCAACTGACGTCCGAGGACGACGCCGGCCGACAGGGCCACGACCGCGAGCACCGCAGCGGCGACCGCCCAGACGGTCCGCGCGGCCGAATGCCGGCCGACCGGAAGCTCGGCCGGACGCAGCCGATCCGGGGTGACCAGGCCGGCCCGGGCCTCGAGCCCGTGACGCAGCCTCTCCTCGACCGTCACGATTCCTCCCCGAGTACCTGACGCAGCCGATCCAGCGCCCGGCTCGCCGTCGACTTCACGGTGCCGCGGGAGACGTTCAGGAAGGTGGCGATCTCTTCCTCGGACAGGTCTGACCAGTAGCGCAGGACCAGAACCTGCCGCTGCCGTACGGTCAGCCGGCTCAGCCCGTGGATGAGCTCGCGGTCGCCGTCCCGGAGCAGGGCCAGGTCCTCGGCCGCCGGGCTGGGCACGGGATGGGCGGGACGGTAGGCGCGGGCGGTCCGGCGGCGGCGCAGGGCCGACCGGGCGGCGTTCATGACGCCGGCGGTGAGGTAGGCGTGGGGGTCGCCGAGGCCGCTCAGATCGCTGCCGTGGCGGCGGTGGAGCGCGGCGAACACGTCCTGGACGATGTCTTCGGCGGTGGGCAGGTCGTCGACCATGAGCACTGCCAGGCGGATCAGGCTGAGGCGGCGGGCGTGGTACAGCTCGCCGAGGGTCGGGGCGGTCTCGCCGGCGGCCGGGATCGGTCGCAGGTCCGGCGACCGGCTCGACCCTGACCGGCCTTGCGCCGGGCGGCCTGGCGCCGGGCGGCCGGCTACCGACCGGCTTGGTGCCGATCGGCGGAACAGGCGACTCCACCACGAAGCCGGTTCGCCTCCGGGCGGGAAGGGAAGCACGAGCGTCACGGGTATCCGTTCCTGAGGTGGCGCCGGTCGGTCATCGGTGAGGACGCAGGCCGCCCGCTACGCACGTCCTGTCCACCATGCCCCGGCGCGGGACCGATAACTAGGAAGCCGGCGTCGTTCCGACCGGAGCAGGCGCAGGGGCACTCGGACCGGGCGCACCCGGAGCGGGGACACCCGCCGGCGGCTTCGGCGCTCCTGCCGGCAGCTTCGGTGCGCCCGCCGGTAGCTTCGGAGCGTCCGCCGACGGCTTCGCCGGACAGGCCGCCGACGTAGTTCCGGCACCGGCCGGCGGGGGTGGAGGCACCGGTGGCGCGCCCTTCGGCGGCGTACCACCGGACGACAGGCCACGGGCCGGCCCGTTCCCCTGGCTCAGTCCCTTCTCCACCGGCCCGGGCCGCGGAGCCGTGCCCGGCCCCGGTCCGGCAGGGTTCTCCGGGGGGCCCGCGCACGACGGCGCGGCCGGCGCCGAACGGCCCGACCCGCTGACAGCCGGAGCCGAGCGGCCCGACCCGCCGTCGGCCATCGCCGCCCCGGCCGAGCCGGCAAGTGCCGCCCCGGCGGTCACCACCACCGCCGCCAGCCCGAGCATTCGTGTCTTCCGCACCGCACACCTCCATGTCGTGGGGTTGTTGCAGTGAGGGACGCACGACGCGCCCATAGGTTGTCGAGCGCCTATGTGACCGTCGTCACACCATTAGACTCGGCGCGTGCAGCCGATGATCCGCCCGTACCGCGAGACCGACCTCGACGCCCTTTACGACATCTGTGTTCGCACGGCCGACGCCGGGGACGACGCCCGCGGCATGTACTCGACCGACCGGCTGATGGGTGACATCTTCGCCGCCCCCTACGCCACCCACGAGCCGCAGCACGCGCACATGGTCGACGACGGCACGGGCCGGGCGACCGGTTACATCCTGGGTACGGCCGACACGGCGGCGTTCGTCCGCTGGTACCGGGCCGAGTGGTTGCCGGCCCGCCCGTACCCGGAACCGCACGACCCCCGCGACGCCGACATGATCGCGATCCACCAGCACCCGGAGCGGATGCTCATCCCCGAACTCGCGGACTATCCGGCGCACCTGCACATTGATCTGCTGCCGGAGTTCCAGGGACAGGGCTGGGGACGGCAGCTGACCAGCGCGTTCCTGAGCGGACTGGCCGAAGCGGGCGTCGAGAAGGTGCATCTGGGCATGGGAACCGCCAACACGGGCGCCCGCGCCTTCTACGACCGCCTCGGTTTCCACGAGATCGCGGTGGCCGACGCGGGCCCGATCACCTACCTGGGACGCGAGACCTACTCGCCGCGGCGCTGACGCACCTTCGCCAGGGCCTCTTCCAGGATGGCGGCGCCGTCGGCCTCCGAGCGACGCTCCTTCACGTACGCCAGGTGGGTCTTGTAGGGCTCGGCGCGCGACCGGCCCGGCGGATTCTGCCGGTCCAGGCCTCCGGGCTGGCCGCAGCGCGGGCACTCCCACGACTCCGGAGGCGCCACGTCGGCCGCGAACCGCATCGGCGACTCATGGCCGGCCGCGCAGTAGTAGGTAACCTCACGCCGCGGGGCGGGCTCGCTGCGCTCGTCGGGGCGCATCGGCGAGGAACCGACGCGGCTGCCGCGGATCGCACTGCCACTGGACACGGACGTCACTCCTGTCAGAGCCCGGTAACGGGCACGGAATACCGGAAAACGAAACCGCGCGACCCGCATGAGCGGACCGCGCGGCAGAGTTTACGACGGGTGAGCGCCGATGCGGAAGGGGGGTTATGAAGCCTGGGCGAGCTTCAGCCACAGGCCGAGCCCGACGATGCAGGCGAACCACACGATGCCGACGAGAACGGTGTACCGGTCGAGGTTCTTTTCGGCCACCGACGAACCGGCCAGGCTCGACGAGACACCACCGCCGAACATGCTCGACATGCCGCCGCCCTTGCCGCGGTGCAGCAGGATCAGCAGCGTGAGCAGGATGCTGGTGATCACCAGCAACACGATCAACGTGTACGCGAACGCGATCGGCATGGTCGGGTCAGTCCTCTCGAAGGGCACAGCAGCACGACCACAATAGCCGGTGCCCGGTCGCTGTCGGCGACCGGGCACCGCAACACTCAGCGGTTCACGTGCTCCGGGAATCGGCAGATCGACGCGAATTCCTCGGCGTCCAGGCTGGCCCCGCCGACCAGGGCGCCGTCCACATCCGGCTGGGACATGATCGACGCGATGTTGGCCGCCTTGACCGAGCCGCCGTACTGGATGCGCACGGCCGCGCCGGTGTCCGCGCCGAAGGCCTCGATGATCCGGGCCCGGATCTCGCTGCACACCTCCTGCGCGTCCTCGGGGGTGGCCGTCTTGCCGGTGCCGATCGCCCAGACCGGCTCGTACGCGACGACGATCTTCGCCACCTGCTCGGCCTTGAGCCCGTCGAGTCCGCCGTCGACCTGCGCGGTGCAGTGCTGGACGTGGTTGCCGGCCTCGCGGATCTCCAGGCCCTCGCCGACGCAGAAAATCGGCGTCAGACCGGCAGCGAAAGCCGCCTTGATCTTGGCGTTGATCAGAGCGTCGTCCTCGTGGTGGTGCTGCCGCCGCTCGGAGTGGCCGATGACCACGTACGAACAGCCGAGCTTGGCCAGCATCGCCCCGGAGATGTCCCCGGTGTACGCGCCGTTGGTGTGCTCGGACACGTCCTGGGCGCCGTACCCGATGTGCACCTTGTCGCCGTCGATCGCGGTCTGCACGCTGCGCAGGTCGGTGAACGGCGGCAGGACGACGGCCTCAACCGTGGCCAACTGCTCCTCGGTGAGGCTGAAGGCGAGTTTCTGCACCAGGGCGATGGCCTCGAAGTGGTTGAGGTTCATCTTCCAGTTGCCGGCGATGATCGGCCGGCGGGGTTCGTCAGCAGCCATGGGTCACTTCTCCAGCGCGGCGATACCGGGCAGCGTCTTGCCCTCGAGGTACTCCAGCGACGCGCCGCCGCCGGTCGAGATGTGCCCGAACGCGGCCTCGTCCAGACCCAGCGTGCGCACCGCGGCCGCGGAGTCGCCGCCGCCGACCACGGAGAAGCCGTCGATCTTGGTGATCGCCTCGGCCACGCCCAGGGTGCCGGCGGCGAACGGCGCCAGCTCGAACACGCCCATCGGGCCGTTCCAGAACACCGTTCTGGCTCCGGAGATGGCCTCGGCGAACAGCGCCACGGACGACGGGCCGATGTCCAGCCCGAGCCGGTCGGCCGGGATCTCGGAGGCCGCCACCGTGTCGTACGAAGCGTCGGCGGCGAATGAGGTCGCCGCCACCACGTCGACCGGCAGCACGATCCGGCCGTCGGCCTCGGCCAGCAGCGACGCGCAGGTGTCGACCATCTCGTCCTCGAGCAGAGACTTGCCGACCTCGTGCCCCTGGGCCTTGAGGAAGGTGAAGCACATGCCGCCGCCGACCAGAAGCTTGTCCACCTTGGGCAGCAGCGCCTTGATCACCGCGAGCTTGTCCGACACCTTCGAGCCGCCGAGGACCACGACGTACGGCTGCTCGGGGTGGTCGGAGACCTTCTTGAGGACCTCGACCTCCTTGAGCACCAGGCCGCCGGCGAAGTGCGGGAGCCGGGCCGGGCCGTC
>CAXSDA010000071.1:8415-19575 GCA_964236515.1 uncultured Actinoplanes sp. | reverse complement strand
CCGCTGATTGGGGTGACCGACGGGACTTGAACCCGCGACCCCCGGGACCACAACCAAGCCTTGTAGCGTCCACGTAAGGCTGGTACCGGCCATCTGCGCTGCTCAGGGACCGCTAAACATGGATCTTGACAGCTTCTGACCGCGCTCAACTGCGCTCCTCCGCTCCCAATTCGCTCCCAGGCATCGGCCCTTCCGACGGATTTACAGCCCAGGCCCGGCAACTTGCGCTGGCCTGCAGCGGAACGCTGCCGCGGGCGTACTCCTCCACGCATGTTCCGCAGCGACGTGCAGACCGGCCACGTGACGCGTTGCGCCGAAGCTGCCCGGGCTGCACCAATTACCGCCGTCGACCGTCGGGACACGGGCGGCTGTTGCACGATCAACGACTGACCCGCCGCCACATCGACCAGGAGTCCTTCAAAAGGACTTGGCGAGAAGATAAACTGAGGTGTACGAGTCCGAGACTTGCATCAGGAACGGACACCGGAAATCCACTCTACGGAGTCAAAATGCCGGCACGTGGACGTAGGCGCTCAGTTGCAGCCAAGGCTAGTGTGCATGAACCTACTAAGCTGGGAGCGTTACGGCGCTATACTATTAGTGGCCTATTTGGGCACAGAAAGATTGATTTTAGCTTGGAAGAAGATGAACCGACTCTTCTGACGGGTGTAAATGGTACCGGCAAGTCGACGGTCCTGCGAACTGTCGACGCCGTGAGTACAAGTGAATGGCATAGCCTATTCTCGATACCCTTTACCGAATTGCGGCTAGAATTTGAAAATGGGGTTGAGTTTCTCGCTCAACAAAGTGATCGCGCGTGTGAAGTCTCACTTTCTGACGACGTTTCATGGACTGCCCCCAGAGAGTTTTTTCCTGGGGTGAGGGACTTCAGGTTCTTGCAATCCGATATGTTGCGTTCTCGGCATGACAGTACGATGCTCGCCACGTACCGCAGGTTTGTTCAAATGCAGAACGACCGAACGTGGGGCGGCGATCCGGCTCTATTCAATGACATCTACCACAACGTTCTCAGCTCTGCTGATATTGCGCCCCCACCAGAATGGCTTAAGGCATTTCCGCAGCGTTTTCCCGTCTTCTTCATCACAGACCAACGATTGGTCATCGAAACGGCCACCGCCCCCGACAAGCCGCGCACAGAGGCCGTGTCGACTAAGGTCGCGGCTGAAGAAGCTGCAAAGAATATCGCGCGAGAGATTGCAATTGCACAGGCACGGTATGCAAGAACCAGTCAGTCTCTTGATCGCGACTTTCCGCGCCGGGTTCTCCAAGCTATGGCCGAGCCAACTTCGATCAGTAATGACGACTTGCGAGACGAACTCGAGGAGTTGGCGCAACAACGAGAGCAGTTGCAGAAAGCAGGGCTCCTTCCGTCTTCCGAGACGGACGATTTCGCGTATCTGGACTTCACTGCGCCCAGTGCGAGCGCCGTCATCCTCACATACGTTCACGATACTCGCGACAAGCTAGCCGTGCTGGAACCACTGCGGCGTCGCTTGGCGCTCTTCACCGACTTTCTTAATCAACATTACCAATCAGCGAAGAACATCGGAGTAGACCAGCAAGAGGGCTTCGTTATCACCGTCGAGGGGCAAGATGGACCGCTACCGCCGGCAAGATTGTCAAGTGGAGAGCAACAGATTCTTGTGCTCGCTCATCACATCCTCTTTAGGGCGGCCGAAAATACGCTAGTCCTTATCGACGAGCCAGAACTTTCTCTACACGTCGTCTGGCAATCAACCCTAGTGGAAGACCTTAGCCAGATGGGAAGAGAGAGAGACCTGTCATTTCTCCTCGCAACGCATTCCCCAACGCTCATAGCCGGTCGGGAAGATTTGAAGCGGTCACTGGATAAGTGACTAGCTGATGCCTGAGTATTTGAACGCAGCATCACTGCTGGCTGACGCCCGCCTAAGGATCGAAGCCTATCAGGAGAAGCTCGGCGTATTGGTGGTTGAAGGGCCGGATGATAGGCGCCTTTTCTACACGAGGGTAAAAGATCCTTCTCAGATAATTGCGGCCGGAGGTCGCACGTTACTGCTGAGTGCGTACGACAAGGCGTCGAGGGAGGATCTTTCGCGTATGGTATTCCTTACTGACTGCGATTACGCCGTCAGGCGAGGGGAAATTTCGGGTGGCTCGCCAAGCCTCATCATCACCGTTGGGACCACGATCGAATCGGATATTCTCGATTTAGGAACCCTAGCGCCTGTCGTGATGGAAGTGGTTCCCACCGCCGTTACGGCAAAACATCTTCCTTACGTGTGTGATGAAATCGTTCGATTGGCTACTTTAATTGCGTTGCCTATCGGGCGCGTGAGAATGGCCATACAGTCGCTCGGCATAGATGTTGGCCTCGCTCAAATCGACCACGTAAAGTATTGGAGCAAGAGGGATGGTGAGTTCGATACACATAAGCTCAATGTAGTTGTTGAAGAAAAGCTTCGCCGCGAGGGTATCGTTGTGGACCTCGCGGACTTAGTGTCGAAAACACCCTCAGATAATGGAATGTGTAACGGGAAAGATCTTGTTGCTGCAATTCGCTTCATTATGCATTCGAAGTACAGAGTTGGCAATGACATAAGTGTAAGCATCCTGACCAGAATGCTGCGGCTAGCGATCACGAACTCGGCTTTTGAATCTTGGTCTGTTGTAAGAAAGGTACGCAGATGGGAAGCCGAATCAGACGCTAACCTGCTGGCAACGCCCGGGCCATTAAACGGAGTGACACAGGACGGAGTAGTGATTAAGTAGAAAATTGGGTAGCTGTACATATGTCTGACCTCGCCTCCGGAGGGCGACGGATAGGCCAGCACGATCAAGCCACTGACCTGGGCAAGCGTGGGGGGACGATCTGCTCGTGACGCGGCTCCGATGCTCGCTGGAACAACGCTCCCGACCCTCGGTGTGCAAGGTTCACCACACGAACCGCTTGAAATCCTTGGCGAATGTAGTAACTGCGCAAAGCTTCATTGGTGCGCCATGCGTCTAGCCTTAGCCATCGCTTTCCATTTTGGAAAGCAAGATCGCTTGCCCAGTCGAGAAGCAAGGTTCCAATATTGCGGCCCGCAGATTTCCGATCAACTACCATGCGGTGCACATAGAGGGCTTCGTCAGGATTATCGGCCGGCTTCCAGAATTCCGGGTCGGCAAAGTCGTCGACTGTAATCATGCCAACGGGGTCGCCATCCAATTCCGCGACGTAGCACTCCTGTCGGGCAATTGAGGCCGCAATCCCACCCCTGGTTTTCTCGGCGGTATTCTTCGCCCACTGGTCTGAACCGTTCTCGGTCAGCCATCGTTGCACAGACTGGTATAGGGCGACGAGCCTTTCCAGGTCCTCAGGTGATGCCATGCGTATGCGCGCGTCGCTCATTCGGTGTCCGTACCCATTCCGCCCCGCTCATACGCGATTACAGTCCGATCGCCCGGCAGCACGTTAAGCACAACACGAACAGGCTCACCGCCACTCGTTAGGCCCGTACAGATGTGAAAGGCAACCGGGGTTCCAGGACCCAATTCAAGCCGTCGTACCTCCTCCGGAGTGGGCATTCGGACATAGATTTCGTCGAGCGCACGAATCTGCGGATATCCCTGCTCGGCCAGAACCTCGTTCGCGCCCCGTGCGATATCTACGGGTCGCATGATCTCGGTGTCCTGCACGAGCTTCAATGGGTAATAGCTATCATTCGTATTGAACGGTTCGCCGTCGAGGTACCTGACCCTACGTCGCACCACAGCCAATTCATGGTCTGCGAGCTTCAGCCGAACTTTGACTTCCGGCGGTGGAGTGACAATAGAGACGTCAATTGTCTGTCGCGGTTCGCGGCCATCGGCAGAGTGATCGGCGAGGAATCTATCCATTTCCGGAGTAAGAGGCTGTGGCCTGAACTCAGTCTGCGGCCGATAGAACAGCGGGCTCCGGTGACGGACAAAATACCCTCGGGGCGCGCGCGACACAATGAGTCCCTCGTTTACAAGGGCCGTCAGAGCCTGGCGAACCGTGGCGCGCGCCACGCCGTACTCAGTCGTCAGCTCAGCCTCGGTCGGCAGCTGAGCATCAGCCGGCATGGTCCCGTCTGTGATCTTCGCCCTTAGATCCTCGGCGATCTGCGACCACACCGAAGTCCTACTTTGCCTGGTCACGGGCATGCCGGTCCTCTCATCTCGTGCGCTTGTCTAGACAGTTTAGGCAGAAGCCTTGACATCCGCATCCTCCGTCTGGCAGCTTCATGGCATCGACATTGTCTAGTCAGTACAGACCGACTAGGCCATGCCGACGCTGCAGTTCGTTGAAAACTCCACAGAGACAGCGTTGACCGGGCTGTACAGCGAACGGTCAGGCGCTCTACCCGCTCCGTTGGGAAACGGCAGGTGGGCGGCGCCAGCATCAGAGCGACGAGGTCGTGAGCAGTAGTTACCTCGCATTGAGCCGCACGGCGGCCGACCCCGGTGGATCCCGGGCGAGCGAGGCGAGCGAGATCCGACCGTTGTTGCTCCTCTCCGCCGCGCCGCACGGCGGGCCGTACCCGATCCGGGGTGTGCCCGCCGCGCGGCGGCTTCCTCGACTTTCTTTCTTCGAGCCTGGAGGCGATTCCGCCATGGCTTCTCTTGCTTCGGTTGTCCGTATTTCTGTTCGTCAGAACGCCGTTTGGTCCGCCTGCCGCCGCTGCGACACTCTCGCGCCGCTGGCGCCGGACGCCACCTCGTGCAAGGCCTGCGAGTCCGCGCCGCGTTCGGTGCGGCGCCGGATGCCGCGGGCCGCCTAACCCCAGCGAAAAGGATCAACCCTGATGCTGCTCAACTTCGAGCCCGACTCCGGCGACCTGGACGGGCCGTCACCGGCCGACCTGGCCGCGATCGACCGTGAGTGGCCACAGATACAGGCCGACATCGACGCCCTGGCCGACCCCGACGCGGTCGACGCCCTGGTCGATCAGATCTACGCCCTGGAACACGGTTCCCGCGGCCCGGCCTGGCGCCGCCGCCGCCGGGCCGAGGCCCGCATCACCCGCGCCACCGCCGAGCTGACCGCACGCCCCGCCGCCCGCCGCGCGGTGGCCTGATGAACCTGCGCAAGCTGGCCGGCCTGGCCGTGCTCGCATTCGCCGTGTTCTACGCGATCAGCAACCCGCACGAAGCTGCTCACGCCATCCACAGCCTCGCGTCGGGCCTCGGCGCATTCGCGTCCGCTCTCGCCTCCGGAGGCAACTGATGACCGCCGCAACCCTGACCCGCACGACCCGCAGCGCGTTCCCGACCGCGGTGGAAGACCTGATCCCGCTGGCCCGTGACTATGCCGCCGAGCTGGACCGGTTGCCGAGTCAGAACGAGTTGGTGAAGCGCTTCAAGGTGGGCAAGCCGAAGGCCAAGGCGCTGCTGAGCGCCCTGACCGATCAGGAGGCGCCGTCGCCGGTCATCGTCGCCGATGACGATGGACAGCATTACGTCGAGGCGCCCGCGCTAGCGCCGGTCACTGCGACCGTGGACAACCCTGCCGAGTCGCTGCCGGTGGCCGAGTCGCTGCCGGTCGCCGAGCCGCTGCCGGTCGCCAAGGCGGTGAGCGAGCTGCCCGCGGTGATGCCGCCCGCGGACCCCTCGATCGTCGCTGCCGACCCGGCGCCGGTCACCGCCCCACTCGCCCCGGTGGTGCGCCGGCCGGTGGTGTGGCCGGTCCTGATCCTGTGCCTGCCCGCGTTCGTCGCGATCTGGGCAGGCTGGGTGGAGATGGGCCGCCTCACCGGATTCGGCAAAGTCGTTCTCTTGCCCGGTATCGCCGACCGGGTCGTGCTGGACACCGCGATCACCCTGCCGATCGGTGTTGAGACCTACGCGGCGTACGCGCTGTGGGTGTGGCTGTCCGGCCGGGTCACCGGCGACGCCCGCCGGTTCGCCAAGTGGTCCGCGATCGGCTCTCTCGCGATCGGCGGACTCGGCCAGGTCACCTATCACCTGATGAACGCCGCGGGCTGGACGTCGGCCCCGTGGCCGGTCACCGCGATCGTGGCTTGCATTCCCGTGGCCGTGCTCGGCATGGGCGCTGCGCTGGCCCACCTGATGCACAGCGACCACAACTAGTTCCGCCCGGCGGCACGGCCCCCAACCGCCAAGTCAAGTGCCGTGCCGCCGGTCCTCTCCGCCAGTCACCAGACCTTTGGGAGGTCACCAGTATGGCAAGCAATCTGTTCGGACCGGGTACGTCGACCGGCCGCACCGCCCGCGACATCAAGGCAGAGCACGACGCCGCGCGGGCCGGCGCCGCCCGGCAGGAGCGCGCCGCCGCTGCCGCCGGTCGCGATCGTCGCTCGATCGGGACCACCCGATGACCGACGACCCGAAGGGCTGCCGGGCCGGGAAGACCCCGCCGCCCGAGCGCCTCGCCCGGCGCCTCGCCGACCGCGAAGCCGCCCGCGTCGAGGCTCACCGCCAGGACTCTGACCGCCTCCAACGCCGCTACGGCTGACCGCCAACCGTGCGGAATCTGTTGTGCCGCAACGGGTTCCGTGCGTTGGCAGCCAGCCCGGCGGCCAAGGACAAGGAGCACCTCATGGCACGAAACAGGCCCGAGTACCGGGTCACCCAACAGGACGGCGAGACCGGCAAGACCCGCACGGTCGGCCGCCACACCACCGGCGACGCCGCCGCCGAGGCCCGCCTCGGCAAGCGGCAGACCCTGCCCCGCGGCTCGTCCGACTCGCTCGGCGTCCGCTCGATCAAGCACCGGGACCGGTGACCCGATGGCCAAGAAGACCGTCGGCCACCGCGTCGACAGGCAAGGCCGGGTCCACCTCACCGACGCGACGCTGCCCCGGCACCTGCGCGGTTACGACCCCGAGTACGACGCCCACAGCTTCACCGAGGGGCCGATCAAGCGGCTCCTGAGCCGTCGTCGCTGAAGCCAGCGACGACGCAACCCAGAAGGAGGGGAGATCCCGATGACGGATCAACCGAAGGCGGGACAGAGCTGCGACGTCTGTTCCGGTGTGGGCCGGGTGCCGTGGCGCATCGGCGAACGCGAACGGCTCCGGGACTACCCGGTTCAGCCGATGAAGGACTGTTCGGCATGCCGCGGGACGGGGCGTCTCTGATGGCCGAGCGCGTACCGAACACGATCACCGCCCGGCAGATGGCCGACCTGCAACGCCGAGCCCGCAAAGCCCATCCCGACGATTTCAGCGACGCCGCGATCAAGCGCCGGCTGCACACGATCGCCCAACGCCAGAAAGCCGATCAGAGCTGAATCCGCCCGGAGCGCGCCCTCATGGTTTCGCGGCCCGCGGGCGCGCTCCGGCCCCACCCCTCAGACCCTTCCTCAGACCCTCAGGCGAGGTGCCCTCATGCTGCCAGACCGATCCACTGACCCGACCATCCGAGCCCACCTCAAAGCCGTTCTGACGATCCTGGGTCACCGGCTCGGGATCCAGCCGAAATGGTGGCTTGGTCGCCCGGTCCGGGCGACCATCCGCCCGGTCTCGTGGGGTGACGGCTACGCCCTGGCGATCCAGCACACCGAGGGAGTCGAGTGGATCGACTTGCCCGGCCGCACCCGGGTCTACGACCACCCTGACAAGCCCGAATTCGACGCCACCGCCGCCGCCCTCGCCGCCCGCGGACTTGCTTGGGTCCTGCCGTGGGAACTCGACGAGCGCGGCAACCTCACCGCCCCCGTAACCCCGCTCCGGAAGGACACCGACCGATGAGTACCCCCTACCGCGGGCCGGACGAGTTCGACCCGGTGGCTACCGCGTCCGACCTCGCCGGGGTGGTGGACCTGGAAGCCGCCCGCCTGCGTCGCGACAACCCGACCGCCGGTGTGCCCGCAGTGCAGGATGACCCGCTCCCCGTTCCGGCTGGTCCGACTGGTGAGGTCGAGCGGGAGGTGTTGGAAGGCGAGATCGTGGCCGCGCAGGTCACGGACGCGCCGCCGGAGTTGAAGCAGTGGGCGTGGGCGGTCGGATGGCGGCACAAGGGCCGCCGGCTGTGGCTCTACAAGTGGCGCTACCTGTGGAACACCGGGGTGGTGCTCGGCGCGTGGGGTGTCCGCGCGTCCGGGTGGTGGTTCCGCGGGATCGCCCGCTCCGTCAACGATTTCTTCGCCTACGTCGACGACCGGCAGGCCCTGACCATCGCCGATCAGACCGCCGGTGCGGTGGACGGCAAAGCCGACGTGGACGCCTGGTTGAAGGCCCGCGCCGAACGGCACCGGGAGGTCAAGGACCGCCGCCGGGTGGTCCGGTCCCGCACGATCCTGCCGCTGGTCTGCCTGACCGGCCTGGTCGGGTTGCTGGTGTGGTTGGGCCGCGCTGACCTGATCACCAGCAACCTCGGACACGTCACGGTGACGGCGTGGGTGGGGTTAGGGTGCTGGCTGGTCTGGTACGGCCGGGCTCGCACGGCCCCGTTCTTCCCGCAGTTTAGGGAGCCGTCGCCGTATCCGCCGGTCACCAACGACACCGTCACCGGTGCGCTGCTGGCGACCGGGATCACCCAGTTCCGCGACGTGGTGAAGGCCGGACACTCCCCGGTCGATGTGATCTTCCGCGACGACGCCGCGGGCGGGAAGATCGCCGAAACTCACCCGATCCCGGGCGTGACCACCCAGATGGTGATGGCGAAGGCGATCGTGATCGCCGGTGCGTTGAAGCGGCCACCGGCGATGGTACACCTGTCTCAGGCCCCGACCGGGGTGCCCGGGCATGTGGAGATCCTGGTGTTGGACATCGACCCGGGGCAGACCAAACCGAAGCGGTTCGCCTACCTCGGCAAGCCGGTCAACGTCGGTGCCCCGTGCACGATCGGCTACGACCCCCGCAACCGGCCCGTGCGCTGGCCGCTGCCCGGGGCGAACGGCATCACCACCGGCACCCCCGGCGCGGGTAAGACCGCCTACCTGATCGGGTTGGCGTGCCTGGCCGCCGCCGACGTCGACGGCGCGCAGCTGGCGTTGTTCGACTTCAAAGGCATGGGCGACTATGCCGAGCTGGAGCCGGTCTGCTTCGCCTACGGTGCGGACGCCGACCCGACCGAGACCGCCCGGATGCTGGTCGGGTTCCTCACCACCTTGAAGCGGGAGATCATCCGCCGTCGTCAGGTCCTCACCGACCTGAAGAAAATCGGCTCCGACCTGCTCGACAACAACGCCGCCGCGCTGACCGACCGGCTCGCCCGGTCGAAGAAGCACAACATGCCGTGGATCCTCGTCATCGTCGACGAGGTGCACGAGGGCCTGGCCGACCCGATCCACGGCAAGACCATCGCCGCTCTGCTGACCGACCTGATGAAGATCGACCGGGCCTGTGGCATCCACGTCGAACTGGCCTCGCAGCGCACCGACACCGACAGCATCCCGTCCGGGATCAGCTCGCTGCCGATCGTGCGGGTCGCGTTCCACCAGAACGGCCAGCCGGGCAACGACATGATCCTCGGCACCGGGGCCTACAAGCGCGGCGTCGACGCGACCGCGTTCCGCCGCGGGGCCGCCGGCACCGCCGCCGACGACCGCGGGTCGTGCTGGTTCATCGGCTCCGAAGGCGGCGAACCGATCCGGGTACGGACCACGTTCGTGCTCCCGGACGTCAAACGGATCGTGGCGTCCGCGCTGGCCGGGCGGACCAAAGCCGGAACCCTGATCGGGGCGGCGGCGGGCATCGTCGAGCAGGCCACGCCCGCCCCCGCCTACTCCGCCCTCGACGACGTGCGGGCGGTGTTCATCGGCGATGAGATCGCCCTACACGGTGATGTGATCTTCACCCGGGTGGAGATCCGGCACCCCGGCCGGTGGAAGTCTCAGGCCGCGCTGATGGCCGCGTTGAAGGCCGAAACACCGGGGTGGAAGACCCCCACTGTCGACGTCGGACAGATCCGCCCGGCGGACGCCCCCGTCGACGCCGGGATCGAGAAAACCCGTAAGGGCATCCGCCTCAACCACCTCGACGCTGCGATCACCGAGCGTGACAACCGGGGTGGACAGTAGCGGCCCGATGGTCGGGCCGAAATCGGCCCGGGTGGACCCCGCCGGTGCGAGAACGGGCCGCGAGGCCTTGCGGGTGTCCCCGCGAGGCCTCGCGGGTCCGCTAGCCCCCACCCTCGCCCCCTGACCGCGCCCTCACCAGCCGACTCGCTCCTAGCGGCCGGCGGAGCCGCACACCCAAAAACCGCCCTGGAGGCCCTGGTGACCACCCCCACCCGCAACCCGCTATGGGCAATGTTCGCCCTGCTCACCGCCCTGCTCTGGTTCACCGCCCGCACTACCCCCGGCCTGACTCTGATCACTGTCGGTAGCCTCGCGGCGTTCACCGGGCACCCGTGGTGGGACCTCGCGATCGCCGCATTCGGCGCGATGGTCTACGCCGAACAGTGCTCCCGCACCCCCTACGCCCGCTGCTTCCGATGCAGAGGAACCGGCCACCACCACCGGCGCCGCAACCGGCCCTGTCGCCCGTGCCGAGGCAAAGGCGTCCGGATGCGCTGGGGACGCGCCGTGATGAACACCTACCGCCGCGCCACCTACACCGCCCCCACCGCGCCGGACGCCCGCCCGGCCCGGCCGCTCACCCCGAGCAGCTACGCCGAGGCCCTGCGCGACAGCGCGGACAACCGCGACCGGCGCTGACCCGCGACCCCGTCAACGGAAGGCAAGACACCTGATGAGCGTGCGCACCATGACCCGCTTCCACCGCGACCCCACCCCGCACACCGACTGGTGCACCCGCGATCACCGCTGCAACCTCACCGAACACCGCTCCACCGCCATCATCACCGGCGCCCGGGGCCGCGCCGTGCTCACCCGCGTCCGCGCCGACGACCGCGAATACGTCGAGATCGTCGCCCGGATCCCGTTGCACCGCACCGAAAACACCGCCCGCTGGCAGCTCGCCACCGCCCTGCGACTCGTCCGACGCCGTCACGATCCGCCCCACCGCCATCGCCGGGCAGACCCGCCCGGCAATCGACCGGAGGAACGCCGCATGACCACCATCGCCGACGCCGCCCGCCGCATCGCCGCCCAGCTTGACCAGCGCGGCAACCCCGACCTGACCGGCCTGCCCGAGACCTTGTGCCGCGCCCTGAAGGTTCAGGAAGAGGCCGGCGAGATGGCCCAAGCGGTCATCGGCGTTCTCGGTCAGAACCCGCGCAAGGGCA
>CAXSDA010000071.1:0-8405 GCA_964236515.1 uncultured Actinoplanes sp. | reverse complement strand
CCACACGTGGGACGACGTCGTATACGAAGCCATCGACACCGCCCTGGCCGCCCTCGTGCTCGCCGAGACCGTGCAGCCCGGCGCCCTCACCCTCACCCTCGCCGGCCGCCTCGGCCACCTCGCCCGCCGCGCAGCCGCCTCCGGCGCCCCAGACGTTGAACAGTGCCCGGACACCGCCCTGGCGGCGACCGACCCCGGCTGCCAGCGGCAGACCGCCACCCTGCGGTGGCTGCTCGACGTGCACACCGAACACGGCATGCCGCTGCCCGAAGACTTCACCGGCTACCTCAGCGGCAGTGCGCTCCGGCTGCGTCTGCCCGACGACAAGGCCGACGGGGTGGCCCGCTGGGCGGCCTACCTCGGTATGCCCGTCGAGCGCCGCGACGTCGACTACCAAGGCAGCCAATACGTGCGCGTCAAGGCCGAATCGCCCTACGACAGCGACGTGACCGGCCTCGGTTGGCGGTACGTCGAGGTCGTCTCGACCTGTGACCGGCGGCCGGCTCCGGCCGAGGCGCCCGTGGCGGTGGCCGCGTGACCGCCACCTCGGCCGCGATCCCGGCCTGCGAGCACGGCGTCGGCTTCGTCGCCGTCGCCGTGCGGTTCCCGCGGGAACCGGCGGTGCATCGCATCGAGCGCGTCTTGCACCACCCTGACTCCGCCGACACACCGGTCGCCGCCCGCGGCGGCCGGTTCGCCAAGGGCGGGTGGGAGATCCGCCCGGCCTGCCGACCCGACAGCGACCCGGGCGAACGGCTCTACGAACTGTCCGTGCCGGTTGCTCTTGCCCGCGGCGCCGTCGTCTGCGAGCAGCGGGACTGCTTCGGCGGTGCCGTATGACGCTGACGGTGGCGGACTACTTCTGCGGGGCCGGCGGCAGTTCGACCGGTATGCATCAGGTGCCCGGGGTGCGGGTGGTGATGGCGTCGAACCATTGGCAGCTCGCCGTGGACACGCACAACGCGAACTTCCCCGACGCCGACCACGACCGGGAAGACATCACGAAAATCGACCCGCGGCGGCACCCGACGACGGACATCGGCTGGTTCTCCCCGGAGTGCACCAACTGGTCGGTCGCCAAGGGCCGCAAGGTCGATTACGACGGCAAGCCGGTCCAGCTGAACCTGTTCGCCGACGACGACGGCGAGCCGCTGCCGGATGAGGCGGCGCAACGCTCGCGGATGCTGATGCAGGACGTGCCCAGGTTCACCGAGGTGCACCGCTACCGGGCGGTGATCGTGGAGAACGTCACCGACGTGCTCAAGTGGGCGCACCTGGATGAGTGGCGGCGCCGGATGCGCAACCTCGGATACGGGCACCGCACCATCGTGCTCAACAGCGCGTTCGCGTCGGCGCTCGGGCCGGGCGCCCCGCAGCTTCGCGACCGGGTCTATTTCGTTTATCTGGACAGTCGAGTGCCGTTGTGGTGCAGATCACGCGGAGAGCGTGAGGTGATACCACTGGCGGGTGCGGCCTTCGGGGCCGGGCGGCGCATCCTGCCCTGGGGCGAACCCGAGGCGTTCGTAGAAAGCCCTGGCACCGCCTTCCACCGCCGCCGGATGGTCCTTGCCGAAGGTGATGACATCGACTCGGCTCGGGCGCTGGAAGCGATTGATGGCCTGGTGGACCAGGCTTCGTCCGACTCCATGGCCTCGGGCCTCTGCGGCGACGACGAGCCAGTTGAGCCGATACGTGGGCTGTCGACCGCCAGTCAACAGTCCGCCGAGCAGAGCACGGTCAGCTCGCACGACGAGCGCGGTGCCGCGTGCGATGTTCTTTTCCAGCGTTGCGTGGAACTGTGGGTCAGCGACCATGGGGCCGAACCAGTTCTCCACCTCGGACGCGAGGGACAAGAAGCCGTCGATGTCCTCGGGCAGCGCCGTTGCCACGTTCATCGGACGATGATCTCACTGCCCGTTCTCGCTGCGGTCACTCAGTTCGGTGAGCAGGGTTCGTATGCGCTCGGCTGTGCAGCGGTGGCGTTCGACTTCTCGTGTCCAACCACGTTCGGTGGCGTCGGCGATGAGCTCTTCCTCGGTCTGCAGGAACTGGTACAGCTTCTGCAAGTCGTGAGCGTAGGCCCGCACCGTGTTCGGAGAGTAATCCCGCACCGTCAGCAACCGCAGGAAGTCCGCCACCTCTGGCACCGTCGCTCCGTCATCGTCCAGCAGCTCAACAGCCGGCCGCCCGACACCGGGGTCATCGATCTTCTTCACGCGCACGCCGGACAACGTAAGCGATCGCACCCGCTGCGGTGGAACGGCAGAAACTCCAGGTGTCCAGATAAGAAGGTGTTCTGGCGCGAGGCGTATCCGGCGCCGGACTTCGCGAAGTGGACCCGCCCGCGGGCCTGGTGCCCGACCTGCAGCGCCGACGTCCGCGGGGTGTACGTCGACAAGCGGCCCGGCGCGCGGCGCACCATGCGCTACGGGCAGCAGTATGTGTACCGCTGCCCGCAGGCCGCGTGCCGGGGCACGACGGTGGCGCCGTACGTGCTCCCGGCCGCTGCGGTCATCGACTGGGGCGTGCCGGGCGAGGTCATCGGTGCCCGTAAGACGGCGCTGAAGCCGAAGACCCTCGCCCGGATCGTGGCCGGCCTCGCCGCGTACGCGGCGCCGCTGCTCACCCCCGCGGGCGGCACCTGGAACACCGGCGCCCGACCGATCGGCGAACCGATGCGGGCACGCACGACCCGCGAATCGGAGGGGCTGCTCTGCCCGCCGATGCTCGTCCCCGTCGAAGGCCGGACCGGCAAGCAGGCCCGCACGGTTGGCGAGCCGATGCGGGCACAGACCGCCCGCGCGGAGAACGCGCTGGTGATCCCGCTGCGCAACAACGGCGTCGCGAAACCGGTCGACAGCAGTCCGTGGCTGACCTTCGCCGCGGGCGGCACCCATCAGGCGCTGCTCTACGGCTACGACAGTGGCCGGCTGCGTTCCGCGGGTGCGGCGCCGCTGCCCGCACAGACGACGATCGAGGGCGACGCGGTGCTACGGCCCACGGCGCGGCCGGTCGATGTGGATGCGTGCACGTTCCGGATGCTGACCGTCGATGAGATCCGCGCCGGGATGGCGTTCACCCCGGGCTACACCCTGTTGGGCACGGCGAAACGGGCCAAGGTGCGCATGCTCGGCAACGCCGTCACCCCGCCCGCCGCCCGCGACCTGGTCGCCGCCGTCGTGGAGGCCATCACCGGCACGCAGTTCGACCTGGCGGCATGACCGTCCGCCCGGCCGGGCGGACGTGTGCGGCCGGGTGCGGCATTCCGCTGCACCCGGCCGCCGCCGCGGGCGGGCACACCACCCACCCCGGATGCGGCCTCGCCGTCCCGGCCGTGACCGGGCGGCGGGCGTACCGGTGGGCGTGCCTGTCCTGCGGCGCGAACGGCCCGGCCGACTCACCCGTGCTGGCCGGTCATCTGGCCTGGCAACACGACGTGTTCGCCTGCCCAGCCGCCCGCGGCATCGACTCCGCCGAGCGGGCGTTGCGCATAGCCCGGCGACGTAACGCGTCCGATTGCTACCCGGATCAGGTGCCCCCGTGGCCGGTCCGTCCTGACGCTGGAGGTATCCCATGCCCGACCCCGGCGCCTTGCGCGCCGCTGCCCTCGCTCACGCCGCCCGGGGGTGGCACGTCTTCCCGTTGCGGCCCGACAACCGGCCGCACGACCCCGACCGGGCGAAGCGGCCCGCTTTCCCGGACCACGCCGAGGACGACTGCCCCGGCCGTGATCCGCGGTGCCGGGACGGGCACAGCGGCTGGGAATCCCGCGCCACCACCGACCCCGGCCGGATCGGCAGGGCGTGGCAGCACGTCGCGTACAACGTCGCGATCGCCTGCGGCCCCTCCTGCCTTGTGGTGATCGACCTGGACCGGCGGAAGCCCGCCAGCACCCCACCCGCGGGCCGCGACGGGTACCGGCACGGCGCGGAGGTGTTCGCCGATCTGTGCCGTGAGCACGGCCAGCCGGTCCCCGCCGACACGTACACGGTGGCGACCGGCAGTGGCGGCCGGCATCTGTACTTCGAGCACCCGCCCGGCGCTCAGCTGCGTAACACCGCGGGGGCGTTGGGCTGGCTGATCGACACCCGCGCGCACGGCGGGTACGTCGTCGCCGCGGGCAGCACCGCCGGGCGGCGGCCGTACACGGTGTTGCAGGACGGGCCGCCCGCGCCGCTGCCGGGTTGGATCGCCGCTCTGCTGCGTCCCGCCGAGCTGCCCGTACCGCGCCGGGTTGTGGGTGATTTCTCAGCGTTTCGGCGGGGTGCCTACGTGCGGGGCGCCGTGACCCGGACCCTCGATCGGCTCGCCCTGGCGCCGTCTCAGGGTCGCAACAACGCGCTGTACGTCGCCGCTGTGTCGCTCGGGCAGCTCGCCGCGGGCGGTGCCCTGTCCGGCGCCGAGGTGGCCGAGGCGCTCACCCCGACAGCGCTCGCGATCGGCCTGTCCGAGCGGGAGACATCCCGCACGATCCGCTCCGGGCTGCTGGCCGGAGCCCGCAACCCGAGGCAGGTGGCATGACCAACGACGAGGCACGGCCGGTGAAGGTCGGCACCGGCCCGGAAACCATCCGCACCCTGAAACGCGAACTGACCGAAGGGCTGTTGCCCGACACCTACGTCACGAACGGAGCCCTGACCAACATGGAGACCGTGTCCGGCGGCCTGGCCGGCGCCGCCGACGAAGACTCACCGCTACCGGTGACCGCCAGCATCATCAACCCGTCCGGGCTGGCCGGACTGCTGGCCGAACACGCCCACGTCTACCGGCGCAAAGTCCGCAAGAACGCGGCCGGGGACCCCGAGGAGTACGACGAAGAATGCACCCCACCGCGCGAAGTGCTCTCCGCTGTGCTGGCCGGGAAGACCTGGCCCGGGGTGCCCGCCCTACGGGCGATCATCGGCGCCCCGGTGCTGCGCCGCGACGGCACCCTGTTGCAAGAACCCGGTTACGACCCGGCGACCGGGCTCTACCTGGCCACCAAGGTCGACCTGCCGCACGTGCCGGAACAACCGTCCGCCGCGCAGGTCGTGGAGGCCCGATCTTTTCTGCTCGGGCAGTTCCTCGGCGACTTCCCGTGGTCGTCACCCGCGGACCGGGCCAATTACATCGCCTTGCTGGCCACGCCGATCCTGCGGCACTTCACCCGCTCGTTGACCCCGTTCGGGTTGATCGACGCGACCATGCCGGCCAGCGGCAAGAGCATCCTGACCGCGGGGCCGGGCATGCTCTACGGCCAGAAAGTGTTGACCTGGCCCGACGAAGACGGCGAGCTACGCAAGTCCATCACCGCTGTGTTCGCCGAACAGGTCGGCGTGATCATCTGGGACAACCTGGCCGAAGGAACCGTCATCGACTCCCCGGTCTTGGCCCAACTCATCACTCAACGCGAATGGTCCGACCGGCAATTGGGCGCCTCCCGCAACGTCGCCAGCGTCAACGACCGGCTGTGGATGGCCACCGGCAACAACCTGCAAGTCGGCGGCGACATGGCGTCGCGGACCGTTCGGGTGCACCTCGATCCGAACATGCCGCACCCCGAAGCCCGCGATCAGTCCGGATTCGGCATCCCCTACCTCGATCAATGGATCACCATCCCGGCCAACCAACTCACCGTCCTGTGGCACGTGCTCATCCTCGTTCTGGACTGGACCCGCAACAACGCCCCGCGGGCCACCGGGATCTCCATGCGGCAATTCACCCCGTGGGCGCAAGCCCTCGGCGGATTCCTCACCCACCACGGCATCGACGGATTTCTGACCAACATCACCGACGTCCGCAGCAGCGACGAAGACGAAACCCGCTGGCGCGGCTTCCTGTCCGCCTGGCACGAGCGGTACAGCACCGACCGAGTCACCGCCGCTCAGTTGCGGCTCAGCGCCGAACCGATGCGCCTCGGCAGCGACGTGCACGACCCGTGGGACGGACTGTTCATCACCACCCGGACCGGCAAACTCCCCAACGTGGTCGGTCTCGGCCGCATGCTCACCGGACAGAACGGCAGGTGGCGCGGCGAATACGTCCTCCGGACCGAACCCTCCGAACGCGGCGACCGGTCGGTGTTCTACGTCGAGCATCACGACTGACCCCGAAAACCGCTGAAACATCTCCGCATCTCCGCAAGCTCAGAAAATAAGTACCTCTAGCAGGGAAAACGGTTGCGGAGATAGCCCCAATCTCATCTCCGCACATCTCCGCATCTCCGCATGATCTTGAAAGCCCAGAGTTGCGGAGATGCGGAGATGTGCGGAGATGGTTTTCACGCATCTCCGCAGCACAAAACCGCAGCTCACACACCCTGCTGCGGAGATGCGGAGATGTTTCAGCCATCCCCGGCCGTACAAAACGAAATCCCGGACCGGCCCGCTCAGAACGACGTAGCGGTTCTGGCCCATCCGATCCCTTTGCCCCACGCGAGATCTTGGCCCAGGGACGCGCACAGACCGGCTCGCATTCGGCCACTGTGCACGTCGGCGGGCCACCCACCCGAAACGCCGCCCCGCGGTGCTGGGGCGGTCAGCGCTCATCTCAGGAGGCCATCCATGGTGCTGGTGTTCACGGTTGACCAGGCGGCCGAAGCACTGCACGTCAAGAAGAGCTGGCTAGAACGGCAGGCCGGTCAGCGCCGGATTCCTTTCACCATGCTCGGCGGGTCCTATCACTTCACTGAAGAGCACCTCCTCACGATCGTCCGGACGTTCGAGAACCACCCGGCTGAGCACATCGCGGAGCCGTTGCCGATTCCCGTGGCGAGAACACGCCGCCGACCGGAAATCAGTCGGCGGTCGGCGGTCGCTCCGCTTGTTCCGCGCCCTCGTAACACCGATGGAAGCCGGCGCGCCGCCGCTTAGATGGGAGTGTCAATGGCCTACGCCGAGAAGCGTGGAAATCTGTGGCGGGCGCGGTGGCGCGGCCCGGACGGTACGCTCGAATCACAACCGGGATTCGAGAGCAAAACGGCAGCGGAGAACCACGGCCGCGATAAGGAAGCCGATATCCGCGCCAATCGGTACGCCGATCCGCGCGGGGGACGCATCACGCTCACTGAATGGGTCAACACGTGGTTCGCCGCGCTTGACCTCGAACCGACCACTCTCGACAACTACCGGTATCAGGCTGAGGTGCACATCCTGCCCACGTTCGGCAACCACTCGCTGATCTCGCTCACCACGGAGAAGGTCGCCCAGTGGGAACGGGACCTCATGAAGGCCGGCCTGTCTCGTCGCACCGCAGGCAATGCACGGTCGGCGCTGATAACGGCACTGTCGGACGCCGTCCCGCGCTATATCTCGATCAATCCCGCCGCGCGCCGGAAAGGCAAGGGCAAGAAAGGTCAGCGCCGTATCGAGCGCCTCGAACACGCTGGGAAGGTCTGGGCCTCGCCGCTGGATGCTCTGCTGGTCGCCGAACGCGCAGCGGCGCTGTCCGGGTCCGTCACCGATTTCGTCGTCGTCCTGACCCTCGCCTACACCGGAATGCGGTGGAGTGAAATCATCGGCCTGGCGCCGAGCGCCGTGCACGGCGATGCGGTCGACGTGCATTGGAAGTTGTACGAACTCAACGGCCGGTTCTACCGCGGCCGCCCGAAAGACGGCTCGATCCGAACCCTCGCCATCCCGCCGTTCCTGCAGATTCTGCTGCAATGGCACGCCCGACGCACCAAGGACTACTCCTGCACCTGCGTCGTCCCACCGGCCGGAGACAGTTCCATTCCGTGGTGCTCGGCCCGCGACCCGTATCTGTTCCTCGGCCCGCGGCACGGGCATTTCCGGCGCTCGAACTACAGCGAGCGAATCTTCCGCCCGGCGGCCGATGCCTGGCATCCGCAGAGGCGCGGCAAGGCGAGTCGCGACCGGGTGCCCGTCCTGATCGACCACGCCCACCCGTGGCCCGGCCGGCCGCTGCCGACCTGGCCCGCCGCGATCGTCGGCGAGCCGTACACCCCGCCTCAGGGCCAGGGCCGCCCGCGGGTCTCCGAGGGCTCGCGGCTGGCGAGCTGGCTGCCCGTGCTGCCCGGTCTCACCCCGCACGGACTGCGGCACGGCTACCAGACGTGGATGGACGAGGCGGGGATCTCCTACGTCCTTCAGTCCGCGCAGATGGGCCACGAAGTGCCCGGCATGCGTGGCGTCTACAGCCACGTCAGTGCCGCGATGCGCGAGGGACTGAAGGTGGCCCTGCAAGACATCTGGGAGGGCTCGCTCCGCCAGCGAGCCGCCATGTCACCCCGCTCGGCGGTGCCTTGGCTGGACGCCGTCCTGACCGCCTCGGGAGCACCGAAATCGGGAGCTGAAACTGCTCCCGCTCCCAGATTGCTCCCGAAATCGGACACCTGAGGAATAGAGAAGGCCCCGACCGCACTCGCGATCGGGGCCTTGCCCTGCTAAAACTGTTTGGGGTGTCTG
>CAXSDA010000070.1:19422-19798 GCA_964236515.1 uncultured Actinoplanes sp. | reverse complement strand
CCGGACCGAGCCAGCCATCCGAGATCAACTCGTCCCGGGTCAGCACCCAGGCGCGGTCGCCGACGATCGAGCGGTACGCGGCCAGCACGTCGTCGCGGGCGCCGGGAGCGGTCCAGAGATACCGGACCCGGGGCTCCCCCGCCACCGCCACCACGCCCTCGGCCAGGCCCGGATCGGCGCCGATGTCGACGCGCATGCGGGAAAGAATCGTCTGGCAGCGATCGACCTCGCGGCGAATGAGCCGGGCGTCTTCAAGCACTTCGCCGGTGGTGCTGTCCGGCTTCCTTACGCTCGGCACCTGCGTGCTGATCGGCCGGCCGATCAACTGCGCCAACATCATCGCCATGCCCTGGCTGTTCGGCGTCGGCACCGCCTT
>CAXSDA010000070.1:14612-19412 GCA_964236515.1 uncultured Actinoplanes sp. | reverse complement strand
CCGGCGCGCGCGGAAGCTCCCGTCCGTCTGTCCCCGCGCCGCCGCCCGCCACGGCAGCGAGTCGACCCCGGCCTCGTGACCCTGGCGGTCCAGGTCGGGGTGGTACCCGTACACCAGGGAAGGGCCCGGACCCCGCAGCGCCGCGAGCATGCCCTCGGCGACCGCGGGCGCATCCGGGGCGCCGACGAAGACGGGTCCGCGCTGCGACGCGACGGTCAGGCCGCTGCCCTCGAACTCGGGGCGGGTGACCGCGGTGACCTGCACCCCGGCCGCCGCCGCGCGCTCGAAGACGGTCGGCACGGGCTGGAAGGCGTACGGGTCGGGGTCGTCGCCCCAGTGGATGTGGTTGAGGATCCGCCCGTCCGGGAGGCGCACCGTGAAGCCGACGACGCCGTGCCGGCCGGGCGGCACGCCGGTGCCCAGCGTGGTCAGGCTGACCGGCGTCGTCGAGGGGAAACCCGAGGTCAGCGTACGGGCGAACCCGCCACCGCCGGCCGCCAGATCGGCGACGACCGGGGCGCACGCGGCGGCCACCGGCAGCTGGTACGTGCCCATCCCGTCGACCAGCAGCACCCCGATCCGGTCCACGCCGTCCAGCGGTAGCCCGAGAACATCGGGGTATCCCGGCACGCCGAGCCCCGCCGCCACGCTGGGTAGCAGGTCGGCCAGGCTGCCCTCGCCGTACGCGGGCCTGAGAATCCGGAACGCGTCGTCGGGCAGCTGGTCGTCCGGGACGTCCGGGGTCACGGGCGGCGCGCGAAAACGTGCAACTGCGAGGCGATGTCCCGGAACGGCGGTCGCGCCGCCAGCGCCAGCTCCAGGTCGAGCATCGCCTGCGGGTCGTCCTCGACCACCACGGCCGGCAGCAGGTCGGCCAGCACCCGTACGCCGTGGGTCTCCTCCACCACCAGCCCCGCCCCGGCGACCAGCGCGGACGCGGTGTCCAGGTCGTACCGCCGGCGCAGCGTGTCCCGCGCCCCGGACCGCCCGTCGGCGTCGGTGAGCAGCGACGACGCCGCGTCCAGGTTTCCGTTGAAGGCCCGGGCGAGCACCGCCGCGGCCCGCCCGGCGACCAGCAGGCTGACCGCGCCGCCCGGTCGCAGCGCGGTGGCGATCGCGGCCATCACCCGGTCCGGGTCGTCGACCACCTCGAGCACGGCGTGGCACAGGATGAGGTCGACGCTGCCCGGTTCGACCAGCCCGGCCAGCGCGTCCCCGTCACCCTGAACCGCCCGTACGCGATCGGCCACCCCCGCGTCGGCGGCCCGGCGGGTCAGGGCGGCCAGCGCGTCCGGGCTGGCGTCGACCACGGTGACCCGGTGCCCGGACTCGGCCAGCGGCACGGCGAACCCGCCCGTACCGCCGCCGACGTCCAGGACGGTCAGCTCCCGGCCGGCGCGCCGGCCGAGCTCGCGGCGCAGGACGGCCCAGACCGCGGCGGTCCGGACACCGGCGGCCGGCGGGGACGTACGCGTCGGTGTGCTCTCCACCCGGGCAGCGTATCGGCTGGCCCTCGGCCGTACTGCTCGCGGCGGCCTTTCCACGGTCGTTGCGCGGTCAGAACTGGAACAGGACCCCGGTGGCACGGTTCAGCTCGCACTGGTTGCCGTACGTCTTGGACCACGTCACCGGGCGGCCCTTCCAGGTGCCGGTGATGTCGGCCTGGATGGGTGCGTAGATCAGGTAGCACATGGACCGGGCCGGGACGAGCCGGTCGGGGCGGCCGCCCGCCTTCTTCAGTTCGGCGCAGGCCTGCTTCTTCTTCGGGTGGGGGCCGGTTGCGGGATCGCAGCCCAGCTTGAGCGCGGCCGCGTAACCGGCGGCGGCCATGTAGCTCAGTGTGAGCTGGGTGCGTGGGGCAGGCTTCATGATCGGCGGCGACGTAGCCGGCCCACTGGAGACGACCGGCCCACCGGAGACCGCCGGGCCGTTCGGATCCACCGGGCCGCTCGGATCCACCGGGCCGCTCGGATCCACCGGACCGCTCGAAGACGCCGGACCGCTCGAAGACGCCGGACCCGGGTAGACGGCCGCCCGCCCGGACGCCACCGCCGGTCCCGCGCCCACCAGCAACACCGCCCCCACCAGCCCGGCCGCGGCCAACCTCGTACGGAACAACATGATCGACTCCTCGTCGCCGCCAAGGGTGCGCATTGTTCGTACGCCGCCAAAGGTGCAATATGCGCGAAAGCCGCAGAATAGTGCCGGCTCAGCGGAAGTCGCGGGACGCCGGGCTGATCGGCGGGGTGACCTTCTCCAGCTTGTCCGCCACCAGGTTCAGCACGCCCTCGGAGTTCTCCAGCCGCCCCCGCACGATCAGCCCGGAGCTGCTCCGGGCCACCCGCTTGTACCGCTGCCACAATCCGGGCGAGCAGGTCACGTTGAGCATCCCGGTCTCGTCCTCGAGGTTCACGAACGTCACCCCGCCCGCCGTCGCCGGCCGCTGCCGGTGGGTGACGATCCCGCCGACCCGGATGCGGGTGCCCGCCTCGACCTCCCCGAGCGACGCGATCGGCAACGCACCGACGGCGGCGAACTGGTCCCGGATGAACTGGGCCGGATGCGCGTCCGGCGCCAGGCCGGTCGCCCACACGTCCGCGACCAGCCGGTCCACGTCGGCCATGCCGGGCAGCGTCGGCGCCTCGGTGCCCACCACCGTGCCGGGCAGGCGGTCCGGTTTGTCCGAGGCGGCCGCGCCCGCCGCCCACAGCGCCTCCCGCCGGGACAGACCGAACTCCGCGAACGCGTCCGCCGTGGCCAGCGCCTCCAGGTGAGCAGTGCCGCAGCCGGTGCGCCGGGCCAGGTCGGTCATGCTGCGGTACGGGCCGCCGGCCAGCCGTTCGTCCTCGATCTTGGTGGCCAGTTCGTCCCCGAGCGTACGGACGGAGGACAGCCCCATCCGTACGGCCGGACCGCCCAGCCCCCACGCGGACGGCGGCTCGCCCTCCTCCGCGCTCCACCGCGTCGCCGGCGTGGACTCGAGGGTGGCCGCGGCGTCGCTGCGGTTGATGTCCGGCCGGCGGACCTCGACACCGTGCCGGCGGGCGTCGTCGACCAGCGACTGCGGCGAATAGAACCCCATCGGCTGCGCATTCAGCAACGCGGCGCAGAACGCGGCCGGGTGGTACCGCTTCAGCCACGAACTCGCGTACACCAGATAGGCGAAGCTCATCGCGTGGCTTTCGGGAAATCCGTAGCTGGCGAACGCGGAGAGCTTGAGGAACAGATCGTCGGCGAGGTCGCCGGTGATGCCGCGCTCGGCCATTCCGGAGTACAGCCGGCCCTTCATCTTCTCCATCTTCTCGACCGACCGTTTCGACCCCATCGCCCGCCGCAACTGATCGGCCTCGGCCGGATCGAATCCGGCCACGTCGATCGCCAGCTGCATCAACTGCTCCTGGAACAGCGGTACGCCCAACGTCTTGGCCAGCGCGTTCTCCATCAGCGGATGCGGGAAGGTGACCTTCTCCTTCTTGTTCTTGCGCCGGATGAACGGATGCACCGAGCCGCCCTGGATCGGCCCCGGCCGGATCAGCGCGACCTCGACCACCAGGTCGTAGAAACAGTCCGGTTTGAGCCGCGGCAACGTCGCCATCTGGGCGCGGCTCTCCACCTGGAACACGCCGACCGAATCGGCCCGCTGCAGCATGGCGTAGACCTCGGGGTCGTCCAGTTTCATGCTGCTGATGTCCAGGTCGGACTCGATCATGTCGTACGCGTAGTGCAACGCCGACAGCATGCCCAGTCCCAGCAGATCGAACTTGACCAGCTCGACCGCGGCGCAGTCCTCCTTGTCCCACTGCAGAACGGTCCGGCCTTCCATCCGGCCCCATTCCACCGGGCAGACCTCGATGATCGGCCGGTCGCAGATCACCATTCCGCCGGAGTGGATGCCGAGGTGCCGGGGAAAGTTCTGCACCTCGTTGGCGAACTCGACGACCTGCGCCGGGACGTCGTCCATGTCCACCGTGGCGATGCTTCCCCACCGGTCGATCTGCTTGCTCCACGCGTCCTGCTGACCGGCGGAGAAACCGAACGCCTTGGCCATGTCGCGGACCGCCGACCGGGGCCGGTAGGAGATCACGTTCGCCACCTGGGCGGTGTGTTCCCGGCCGTACTTGCGGTAGACGTACTGGATGACCTCCTCGCGCCGGTCCGATTCGATGTCGACGTCGATGTCGGGCGGCCCGTCACGTTCCGGGGCGAGGAAACGCTCGAACAGCAACCCGTTCGCGACCGCGTCCACATTGGTGATCCAGAGCGCGTAACAGACCGCCGAATTGGCCGCCGAACCGCGCCCCTGGCAGTAGATCCCCTCCTCGCGGCAGAACCGCACGATGTCGTACACCACGAGGAAATAGCCCGGGAAGGTGAGCTGGTCGATCATGCCCAGCTCGTACTCGATCTTGTCGTACGCCTTCCGGTTGTCCTCCGGCGGCCCGTACCGGACGCGGGCGCCCTGCATGGTCAGCTCCCGCAGCCAGGTCATGTCGGTGTGCCCGTCGGGCATCGCGAAGTCGGGCAGCTTGGGCGCCACCAGTTTCAGGTCGAACGCCAGGTCACGGCCGAAGTCGGCGGCCTGCGCGACGGCGCCCGGGTAGGCGGCGAAACGGCGCGCCATCTCGGCGCCGCTGCGCAGGTGGGCAGCACCGGCCGCGGGCAGCCAGCCGTCCAGCTCGTCGAGGCTGCGCCGGGCCCGGACGGCGGCCAGGGCGGTCGCCAGCTTGCGCCGGCCGGGCGTCGCGTAGTGCACGTTGTTGGTGGCCACCACGGGCAGGCGGCGGCTGCGGGCGATCTCGG
>CAXSDA010000070.1:8391-14602 GCA_964236515.1 uncultured Actinoplanes sp. | reverse complement strand
CGGATGCGCTCGGCCAGCGTCTCGCCGGCGAGGCCAGGCATCATCTGGTCGATGAAGACGATGTCGTGCGGGTTGCCGCGATGCCAGGCGCGCTCGATCTCGGCCAGGGCGTCGTTGCGGTCGTCGTCGTACGGGTCGCCGTGGCCGGTCAGCTCGACCGCCACGTTGTCGCGCCCGAACAGGCCGACCAGCCGGTCGGTTTCGGCGGCGGCGGCCGCGATCCCGCCGGTGGCCAGCGCCCGGGGCACGCTGCCCTTGCGGCATCCGGTGAGCACCAGCACGTGGTCGCGCAGCACCTCGGCGATCTGCTCGAGGTCGCCGTAGTCCGGCTTGCCCTTCTCCTCGCCCCGCAACTGGCCGCGGGAGATGGTCCGGGCCAGCCGGGCGTACCCCTCCGGGCCGTGCGCGAGGGCGAGCAGATGGCGGCCTTCCGGGTCGGCCTCGCCGTTCTGCGGCTTGCTCAGATCGAGGGAGAGTTCGGCGCCGAAAACGGTCGGCAGCGCCAGTTCCCGGGCGGCCTGGGAGAACCGGACCACCCCGTAGAAACCGTCGTGGTCGGTGACCGCGAGCGCCTCCAGCCCGAGCCGGGCCGCCTCTTCGGCGAGCTCTTCGGGATGGCTGGCGCCGTCGAGGAAGCTGAAGTTCGTGTGACAGTGCAATTCCGCGTACGGCACGGTGTTCTCGGATCGGACGAGAGCCGGAGCGGAGTACGGCTGACGTTTGCGGCTCCACGCCGGGGCGTCGCCGCCGTCGCCGTCCACCGCCAGCGGGTCGACGACCGGGGCGGGGCGGCCGGACAGCGCACCCTCCAGATCGGACCACGGCATGCGCGGGTTATGGAAGCCCATATCCGTCCCTCTCAGTCACAGATGGCGTCTCAGTCACAGATGGCCTCTCAGTCATAGATGGCCTCCACCGCCCAGATGCCGCCGGACAGCGCGAGCAGAAACGCCCGGCCGTCGGCGACGGCGATCTGGAACCGGGCCCGCCGGCGCGCCTCGGCCGGCGCCCACCAGCGTTCGTCGACCGGCCACGGCCCGGCCCAGCCGGTGATCTCGATCGGCGGGCCGTTCTCGATGAGCAGGCGGGCGGGTTCGCCGGTGAGCTCGAGGCGGGCGCTGACCCGGACCGGCTGCTGTTCCGCGTCCAGCACGACCGCCCCGACCGGCTGCGGCAGCACGATCGCGGGCGCGGGCTTCGGCAGCCGTCCCGGCCACGGAGGCAGGGCCGGCGGCGGCTTCCGTACCCGGCCGCGCGGCTTCGCCGGCTCCACCGGTGATGCGGTCCGGCGGGCCGCACTCCCGCGCGGGGCGGTCCTCGGGAACACGCTCCGGCTCGTGCCCTCCCCCGGCTCGTAGGTGATCGACAACGGTCCCGTGCCTTCCGCCGGCCGTTCCCCCAGCGCATCGTCGAGCCCCGGCATCAGCAGCGGCTCCTGCCCGAACGCCTCACCCCAGATCGCCGCCACCGGCGTTTCCACCGCGGGTTCGGGGCCTTCCGCCGCGGGTTCGGGGCCCTCCACCGCGGCCGGCAGCGGCCGCACCTCGGCGGCGTCCGGCGCCAGCACCACCACGTTGGTCACACCGGGGATCGGATCGGTGTGGCCCCCGGCCGGGCGGTCCGGCACCCGCTCGTCCCCGAACGGCACCAGCCGCGCCTGGTCGTCCGCCGACCGCCCGCCGTCGATCACCGGCGTGAGCACCGCGTCCGGCCCGAGCAGGCCCTGCACCCGGCTCAGCGCCCGATGCGCCCGTTCCTGCTCGTCCCCGGCGTCGCCCCACAACCCGGACTGCAGTCCGAGGTGGACGAGCACCCCGTCCGGTACCAGGCGCAACCGGACCAGCCCCGCGGTCGGCCGGGCCGGCGCACCCCGTCGCGCCCCGGTGAGCCAGCCGTCCAGCTGCCAGCGCACCCGTTCGGCGATCGCAGCCGCGGTCAGCGTGCCGTCGTGCCGCCAGACCCGGTGCAGTTCCTGGCCGTCGGCGGTGACCGCCTCGATGCCCAGCCGGGTACAGGCCAGGCCGTGCGCCGCCAACCTGTCGTGCAGCTGCTCGGCCAGCGCGCGCCCGGCGAACGCGGCCACGTCCACCCGTTCGAGCGGTTCGTCGTACGTGCCCTCGACGTCGAGATCCGGCGGCGGCTGACGAACCGCGAGCGGCCGGTGGTCCTCTCCTCCCGCCAGCCGATGCGCGAGCGCCCCGTCGAACCCGAACCGGCTCAGCACATCGGACGCTGGAATCGCCGCGTACTCCCCCAATGTCGCGATTCCCAGACGCCGCAACAGATCCGCCAGTTCCGGCCGTTCCAGTGCCTCCACCGGCACATCCGACAAAAACGCCCGGGTCCGGCCAGGCTCCACGATCCGCCCGGCCTTCGCCGCCAGCCCGGCCGCGAACACCCCGTCGGCAATCCCGATCTGGCTCTCCACGCCGCACTCCGCCGCGACCTGCTCCACGATCCGCTCGGCCGCCGCTTCCTCCCCGCCGAAGTACCGGGCCGGCCCCCGAGCGGCCAGCGCACACGCCCCCGGCCGGATGACCTCGACCCCCACGGCCACGTCCTCGACGGCCGCGACCACCGGTTCGAACGCCCGCGCATCCCGCCCCGCGTCGTACTCGACGACCACCAGCTGCGGACACCGGCTCTGCGCCTCCCGCCGCCGAAGCCCCCGCCGCACCCCGTCGACCCGCGCGGTCTCGGAGCACGCCACCACCCGGTTCCCGTGCAGCACGACAACCGCTCCAGAGGCCTCCACCCCGTCCACGATCTCCGCGGCCACCACCGGCCAGTCCGGACACCACACCATCAACGTCCGCACAACCCACCCCCATGCCGTACGGGCCGGCCCGTCCCGGAAAATCGGCCCGCCCCGCCCCGGCGAGCGGATCTGACTGCCACTCCAGGCCGTTGCCGACCGCCGGGCTGACCTGCCCCCTCGGCCGCACCTCGACCAGCCGCGGCCGAACCGCCCGCGCACCTCATGCCGGCCCCACCGGATAAAGCGCCCCCCGAGGCCGCCGCGGCCGCTTCCCCGGTCGCCCACCAGCCCGTCCCGCCGGATTGCCGGCCACCCCGGAATCCGCCGGCTCGACGGCCAACCCCGAATCCGCCGGCTTGGCGCGCGACCCCGAATCCGCCGGCTTGGCGCGCGACCCCGAATCCGCCGGCTTGGCGCGCGACCCCGCCGGTTCCACCCGCCGCCCGGCGACCGAATCCGCCGGTCCCCGGTCTTCGTCCGCTCGGCTCGGCACCACGGCGAGCGGCGGATAGGAAGGCCGACCAGCGGTCGGCCGGGCCGGTTGAATCGAGGCCGGTTGACTCGAAGCCGGGTAGATCGAGGTCGGCCGGCCCCAAGCCGGCTGACCCGAAGCTGGCTGACCCAAGGCCGGCTGACCCGAAGCCGGCTGACCCAAGGCCCACTGACCCAAGGCCCGCTGACCCAAGGCCGGCTGACCCGAAGCCGGCTGGGCCGAACCCGTCGCCCCCACGTCGGGGAGTGAGGTGGTGGTGATGCCGGGCATCCACATGGTGAGCTCGCGCGGGCGGGCCGCGGCGCCGCGGCCGCGGGCGGCGATGGTGACCTCGCGGCGACGCAGGCGGCCGTGGCCGATGCCGAGGCCGTCCCACATGCCGCGGACCACTTGCAACGTCACATCGGCGCCGTCCCACCGCCCGTACGGCACCAGCACGCACCCGCGTTGCCGCGCGCGGGCGGCGAGCCGACCCACGATCGACGCGGACACCGGGCCCGGTGCCGCGACGACGACCACATCCACGCCGTCGATCAGGGCGGCGACCACGGTGGGCCACTCCGGGCCGGGATTGGGCACGAGCGCCAGCCGGTCCAGCGCGATCCCGCTCTCGGCCGCGGCCAGCACACCCAGCGTGGGCACGCCGACCACCGCGCACCACGACCCGGCCCGGGACGCACCGGCCAGCAGTGCGAGCAGCAGCGACGTGCCACCACCGGCCGTCGCCGCCCGCTCACCGGCAACGGCGACGGCGACGGTGCTCCCCCGCCGCAGCCCCCGGCCGGGTAGCAGCCCGCTCAGCTCGGGCAGTACCGGCACCATCCGGTGCGCGCCGAAGTCGTCGGCCTCACTGGCCGGCCGCACCAGCTCAGCAAGGGCGGCGGCCCCGTTGATCATCCGCCCAGCCATCTTGCTCCGCTCTCCACCAGCCGTCCCCGCGACCACCACCCGGCCGGCACCCACAGCCCCAGCCGCCTCCCGCGCGACAACCGCGAGAACCGGGCCGTTTCGATGAACGCCCGCTGATGCCGATCCGAACCGTCCTGAGCCGACCGCTCCGATCTCCCGCCGTCAGCTCTCCCGCCGTCAGCTCTCCCGCCGTCAGCTCTCCCGCCGTCAGCGGGCGCAGTCCGACCGGCAGCATCGGAAACCCGAGCCACCTGCTATATCGACGGAACTCCGGTCAGGCGGCGAGCGGCGGCTGGTAGGTGAAACCGAGCGCCGACTCGACCACGTCGACGAACTGCTCGGCCGCGCGAAGCAGGTCGTCGGCCTCGCGGGGAGTCACCACGCGCGGAATGCCGGCCTCGGCCGCGGCCCGCTTGCTCGCACCGAGCGCGAAGTAGCTCGCCCACTCGCTGAACTCCGGTGACACCAGGACGAGCAGCGACCACGCGCTGGTGATCCGGGTACGCCGGTTGCTCGCCGCCGGACGGGCCCGCGCAGCGAGCACCGCCGCCGCGGCCCGCAGCGCGGCCAGGTGGGCGGTGGCGTACCGCAGCCCGTCGGGCCGGGTACGCGCCGCCTCGGCCAGCCCTTCGCGGGCGATGGCCAGCAGCTGACCGGGCGAACGGTGCGGCAGCATGTGCGCCGGGATGGCCGTCTTCTCCGGCCCCTGAGCCGCCGCCGACGTCGGCGCATGCGCCGACCCGGCCCGCGAGCCACCGGCCGCGTGTGCCGCTCCGGCCTGCGAAGCACCAGCCGCGTGACCACCGGACAGCTGCCCACCGGACAGCTGCCCACCGGACAACTGGCTGCCGGACAGCTGGCCGGGCGCATAGCCGCTGGGCAGCTGCTCGCCGGACAGCTGGCTGCTGAAGGCTTGGCCGCTGGATGCACGGCCGCGGAAAGTTTCGGGTGCAGGCGCACGCGTGCCCGGCGCCTGCGGCCGGACGGGCACCGGCGCGGCAGGTCCCTGCGCTGCAGGAGCCGGCGCGGGGCCCGCTTCGGGCGGCGGGATGAGAGCCGTCGCCGTGTTGCTCGCCATGGTCGTTCTCCTCGCGTCTTCCGCATCCGACGTGCTGCTGGGTCGAACCGCTGCGGAGGAAGACGCAGCGCTGAGACAGCCGGCCGGGTGCGGATGCTTCCCCACACCACACCCGGCCGGACTTGTCCGGCGGGTCCGTCACCCGCCGCCCGGGGGTCGGGGGTGGCGGGTGACGGTCCTGCCTTGTGAGAGCCCGGACCCGCGAAAATCCGGACCTCGCGTGCGGCGCTTCGCGGGCGCCGCACCCGGGAGCCGCGCCGCGAATCGCTTCTCCCGATCGTTGGAACGACCGTTCGAATCATTCGAACACTCGTTCTAACTACTGAAGACTAACACCTGGGTACGACAAAAACGCAACCCCACGAGCCGTACGCCGCCGGCAAGCCGCAGTACGTCAAAAAACACCCAAACCCCCAGCTCAGCGAGTGGATCAACCACCCGGACCCGAGCGGGCAAGTCCGGCCACGGTCCGCACCTGTCCCAGTGGTATGTCCCGGGTCCCTGCCTACCGTGCCAGTGGAGCGCACCACCGAACAGCAGCGACGTCCCGGAAGTCCGCTCGCGGGTGTCAGTGGTACACCACGTGTGTAAAACGGCGGCGGAAGACACATGGCGTACCACTGGAGCGCTCCAGTTGTACAGCAGGTGAGTAGAGGCCACCGTGGCGTACCACTGGAGCGCTCCACTGGTACGGGAAGTGTCTCGGTGGGGCGCCGGAAGGCACATGGGGCACCAGTGGTACGCCGGAAGGGGCCGGAGGCTTGCGTACCACTTGGTACATGGCGGTGCCGACCTCAGGCCGAGCGGCCTACCGGTCGGCGCAAGCTACAGAACCGAGCGGCCAACGCAGCCTCAGCGACCCAGTCCCCGCAGCCCAAGCCAGCGACCCCAAGCGAGTGATCCCGGGCCAGCGACCCGGGCCAGCGACCCGGGCCAGCGACCCCAAGCCAGCGACACCCAAGCCAGCGCCCAG
>CAXSDA010000070.1:0-8381 GCA_964236515.1 uncultured Actinoplanes sp. | reverse complement strand
CCAGGGCCGGCGACCCGGCCCGGCCGAGCAGACAGCCCGGCGGCCGCCAACGGCCTGGCGTGGCAGCCAGATCCGTTCGCCGATGCGGGGCCCGCCGTTTCCCGGGACGGGTTACTCCGTACCTGACGAGTATTTGCTGTCAAAAGGGGGGCGCCGATGTGTGGTAGGCCAGCATCAACGCCAGCAGCACCACAGTGGACACGACCCAGAGAATGATCCGGCGCACCAGAAAGCTCACCACCCGAACCGTTCCCGATGGATCTGCGCGGACGGCACGCCGGTCGACCGGGCGGCCGAGCGAACCGCCGCGGCCCAGGCGTCCGGGCCGCACAGGTACAGGTCGTGGTCGGCGATCGACGGCGCGATGGCCCGCAACGCCTGCGCGTCCGTGTAGTCGCCGTATTCGGCCGGCAGCCACGAACCCGCCGACGCCCGCGGGCCGATCAGCGGGACCAGGCGGACGCCGCGTTCGCCCGCCAGCCACTCGATCTCGTCCAGGAACGCCACCTCGGACGCGTGCCGGGCCCGGTAGACCAGGGTGGCCTGGCCGTGCCCGTACGGCAGGTCCCACAGCAACGCCAGCAACGGCGTGACCCCCACCCCGCAGGCCAGCATGGTCACCGGGCCGCCGCGGTACGAGTCGGCGGTGAGCCGGCCGAACGGGCCCTCGATCAGCACCCGCGTGCCCGCCCGCAGCGTCGCCACCCGGGTGCTGCCGTCGCCCACGCCCTTGACCGTGATCCGCAGCCGGTCGCCGCGGGGCGGGCCGGACAGCGAGAACGGGTTGCCGCGCGACCAGCCGGGGCCGTCCAGGAACCGCCACACGAAGAACTGGCCCGCCCGGACCGGCAGCCGGTCCAGCGACCGGCCGCGCAGATGCACCGAGACCAGGCCGTGCGCCTCCGGGGTGATCTCCTCGACGCGCAGGCTGTGGCGCAGCGTGCGCCACAGCGGCAGGCCGATCCGGAACACCAGCACCGCACCCGCCGCCAGAAGGTAGAGCCCCCACCAGTACGCCCGGGCCACGGGCGAGCGGATGAAGTCCGATCCGGACCACAGTTCGTGCGGGAGAGCCAGCGCGACGCCGAGGTAGGCGTACAGGTGCAGCAGATGCCACGACTCGTACCGCAACCGGCGGCGGGCCGCCCGTACCGACGTGATCACAACCAATCCGAAGGCGGCCAGTGCGCCGGTGGCCAGCAGCATTCCGGGCCACCGGAGTACCAGGTCGACGGGATTGCCGTGGGCCGCGACGGCCAGCGCGACGTGCGCCAGCAGCAGGTGGAACGAGGTGAACCCGGTCCACCGGTGCCACCAGGCCAGCCGGTCGTGGCCGAACCGCCGTTCCACCCACGGGATCCGGGCCATCAGCAGCACCTGGATGAGCATCAGGTCGGCCGACCAGAGGCCCGCCAGACGGCCGATACCACCGGACCGCCAGAACCACGTGACAATGAGGAGGCTGAGTGCTGCGGCCACCCTCGCTTTCACGGGCGTCAACCTAATGACGCTCCCGGCCGTACGGCAGGGTCAAGTGGGGTTGTCAACAAAACGGGAATTCCGGTTATTCGGACGCCTCGCGAACCGTCGCCTTCTCGCTGGCCGTCCACAACCGGGCCGCCGTGCCCGGATCGGCGGCGGCCGCGGCCGGCCTGGTCAGCTCGTGCCCGACGTAGTAGCCGCCGTCGGTCAGCTCGGCCGCCGGCGCCGTCGCCAGCCAGACCAGTTGAGCTCCGGCCTGTTCCGGAGTGACCAGTCCGGGAGCGTACTTGTAGAAGAACTTGGTGAGCGCGCCGGTGCCGAAGTTGGTGCGCACCACACCCGGGTGGAAGGAGACCGAGAAGATGTCCGGCCAGCGGCGGGCGGCCTCGGCCGCGAACAGGATGTTGGCCGCCTTGGACGCGCCGTACGACCGCCAGGAGCTGAACCGGCCCGGGTCGCCGACCAGGTCGTCCGGGTCCAGGTTCGACCGCCGGTGCGCGTCCGAGGCGGTGCTGACCAGCCGGCCTCCGGCCAGTCGCTCGCGCAACAGTAGGGCCAGCAGGAACGGTCCCAGGTGGTTGCCCTGCAGGGTCGCCTCGAACCCGTCGGCCGTACGGCGGTAGCCCTTGACCATCCCGCCCGCGTTGGCGGCCAGCACGTCGATCCGCGGGTACGTGTCCCGCAGATGCGCGGCCAGCGCCCGGACGTCGTCGAGCCGCTCGAAGTCGGCCTGGAACCGCCCCGGCTCGCGCCCGTCCCCGGCGGCCCGGACGTGTTCCACGGCCGCGGCCAGGCGTCCGGGATCGCGGCCGATCACCACCACCTCGTCGCCGAGCTGCGCGAACTGCACCGCCGCGGCCAGCCCGACTCCGGAACTGGCACCGGTGATGACGACCGTCCGTGGCATGGCCTTCTCCCTCTGCGCGCGAATCTGTCGCACCCATCGTGCATCCTGACACCGTGAGTGCCCAGATCACCGTTCCAGCGTCGGTTCCCACGCCGGACGGTCACAAGCCGCCCAGCCACACGGTCACCCGGTGGCTGCTGGCGAACCGGGTCCAGCCGGTCGGGCCGGAATCCGACGGCAACGGTGATCACCAGCCGCATTCCTGGTGGAAGGTCATGTGCCTGACCGGCGTGGACTACTTCTCCACGCTGTCCTACCTGCCGGCCATCGCCGCGCTGGCCGCCGGCGCCCTGTCACCGCTGGCCACGCTTCTGATCGTGGCGCTCACGCTGGCCGGCATGCTGCCCATGTACCGGCGGGTGGCGCACGAGAGCCCGAACGGCCAGGGCTCGGTGGCGATGCTCGAGGACCTGCTGCCGTTCTGGTACGGCAAGCTGTTCGTGCTGGTCCTGCTCGGCTTCGTGGCCACCTCCTGGATCATCACGATCACCCTGTCCGCGGCCGACGCCACCGTGCACATGGCGGAGAACCCGTACCTGCCGCACCTCATCGGCGGTCACCCCGTGCTGATCACGGTGATCCTGCTGCTGATCCTCGGGTTCGTCTTCCTGCTCGGCTTCAGCGAGGCCGTCAGCGTGGCCATCCCGCTGGTCGCCGTGTTCCTGGCGCTGAACACGGTGATCACCGTGGTCGGCCTGGTCGAGGTGTTCACCACGCACGGCGCGTTCAGCGCCTGGTGGCACGGGGTGACCTCGAGTCCGGACGGGTTCATCGGGCCGGCCGTGCTGGCCTTCCCGGCGCTGGTGCTGGGCCTGTCCGGGTTCGAGACGGGGGTCAGCATGATGCCGCTGATCGCGTCGGACGGGAAGACGAAGAAGGCCCGACTGACGTCGCGTATCCACAACACCCGCAAGCTGCTGACCACCGCCGCGCTGATCATGAGCGTCTATCTGATCGCGACCAGCTTCGTCACCACCGTGCTCATCCCGGCGAAGGAGTTTCAGCCCGGCGGCGGGGCGAACGGGCGGGCGCTGGCGTTTCTCGCGCACGCGAAACTGGGCGAGGTCTTCGGGACGGCGTACGACGTCAGCAGCATCCTGATCCTGTGGTTCGCGGGCGCCTCGGCCATGGCCGGGCTGATCAACATCGTGCCGCGGTACCTGCCCGGGTACGGCATGGCGCCGGAGTGGGCCCGGGCCGTACGGCCGGTCGTGCTCGTCTACACCGCGGTCAGCGTGGCCATCACGCTGATCTTCCGGGCCGACGTGAACGCGCAGGCCGGCGCCTACGCCACCGGCATCCTGGCGATGATGGTGTCGGCCGCGGTGGCGGTCATGATGTCGGCCTGGCGGCACCGGCAGACCGGGGCCGGGATCGGCTTCAGCGTGCTGACGCTGGTCCTGCTGTACGCGCTGGGCGACAACATCGTGGAGAAACCCGACGGCATCGAGATCTCCGGCGTGTTCGTGGCCGCGATCATCCTGGTGTCCCTGGTCTCCCGGGTGAGCCGCACGACCGAACTGCGCGCCGACCGCATCGAGTTCGACAAACCGGCGCGCCAGTTCATCGCCGACTCGATCGAGCACGACGGCGAACTCAACATCGTCTCGAACCGCCGCCAGGCCGGCGACGAGGACGAGTATTCGGAGAAGGAACGCCAGCAACGCGGCATGAACCCGGTCCCCGGCGCCGGGGACGTGCTGTTCCTCGAGGTCGACGTGATCGACCCGTCCGACTTCAGCGAGGTCCTGCACGTCCACGGCCACGAGGTGGCCGGCTACCGCATCCTGCGGGTCCGCAGCCCCGCCGCCCCCAACGCGATCGCCGCGGTCCTGCTCGCCCTGCGCGACGCCACCGGCATCAAGCCCCAGTGCTACTTCGAGTGGGCCGAGGGCAGCCCGTTGGCCCACCTGTTCCGCTACCTGCTGCTGGGCCGCGGCGACACAGCCCCGGTGGTCCGCGAAATCATCCGCAAATCCGAACCCGACCACGCCCGCCGCCCCGGCATCCATGTCGGCGGCTGAAAATCGCGATGACGTACGGGTCAGCCGAAGTCCCGCATCGGCGGACGGATCCGGCTACCGGCTCCAGGCCGTTGGCGTCCGCCGGCTGACCGGCCAGGGCGGCAGAGGGCACTGAGGACAGAGGACCACGGTCACGCTTGACTTAGGTTAGGCATACCTAATATCTTCCGGCTATGCATCGATCAGCCTCATGTCCGGGCGGACCGGCCGCGGCAATGGCGTCATGACGACCGACGCCGAAACACCCCGAGACGACCGTCCTTCAATGTTCGAAGGACCGGCAGATGACTTGACCGACCCCGCGGTGGCGGCGGTCGACGGCCGGCACGGCGGCCGTCCGGCACGGAGCCGTCCAGCGTGGCGGCGCCGGCTGCGGCCGGTCAAGCAGGCCACGATCCTGACCCACCGGTGGCTGTCTCTCGTTCTGGGTCTGGGGTTGTTAGTGATCACGACCAGCGGCGCGGCGGTCGTCTTCGCGCCCGAGTGGGTCCGCTGGACCAACTCCTCGACCTTCGAGGTCACTACTTCGGCCCGCCCGATCAGCGCCCCGGACGCGCTGCGCATCGTTGGGCAGGTTCACCCCGATTTCCAGCCCGCCTCGGTCAACGTCTACCACGGCCTGTACGAGATCGGGTCGGCCGATGACGACGCCCATCCGGGCTTCTACGGCGTCGACCCGGGCAGCGGGCACATCACCGGTTTCGTCAATCCGGACAAGGGTTTCATGGCGGTGGCGGAGCAGATCCACGAGTGCCTCTTCACCTGCGACGACTATCCGGCGTACGTGGCCTTCCTCAATCACCCGATGCCCCCGCTCGGGATGCACTGGCTGAACGGCGTCACCGTGTCCGGATTCATCCTCGGTGTCCTCGGCCTGCTGCTGCTGTTCCTGGCCCTGTCCGGCCTCTGGCTGTGGTGGCCTTCGCTGCGCCGCTTCGGCAACGGTTTCCGGGTCCGCACCGGCCGGGGCCGGTACGCCCGCGACTACGACCTGCACCAGCTCGTCGGTCTGGTCGCAATGCCGTTCCTGCTCGTCTGGGGTCTCACCGGGGCCAGCTTCGAGTTCCATTGGGTCAAGACCGCCTTCTACGCCGTCACCGGCGGTCAGCAGGTCACGGACACCACGTTCACCTCGGCCGAGGCGGCGGACAAGACTCCGGACATCACGCCGGGTCAGGCCCTCGCCGCGGCCCAGACGATTGCCGGACCGAGCGCCCACATCGCCAACCTCTTCCCACCGGAGGCCGGCGACCAGACCGGCACGTACGCGATCTACTTCTCCCGCGGCTTCGACCCCTACCGCTACGCTTCCTACCCGGGCCAGTACGAGGTGCAGGTCGACCGGCACAATGCCGCGCACGCCCTCGTCACCGACCTCAGCGCCGCGCCGACCCTCTCGAACAAGGTGATCGACGTCTGGGGCCCGGCTCCTCTGCATTACGGGCAGAGCCTCAACGCCTGGTGGCGCATCATCTGGTTCTTGTTCGGCCTGACCCCACTGGCGCTCGCCGTCACCGGGGTGTCGACCTGGCTGGCCAAACGATCCGTTCGCAAACGGCGCCGCCGCGCCGTCGCCGCCACCGCATCCGCGTAGCCATGACCACGACGTTCGAGCTCGCGGTCGTCCTGTACGCCCTGGGCGTCGCCGCGATCTGCGCCGTCACTGCGGTCCGCGGACGTCCCCGCGGACCCATGATTCTGCCGGCTCTCATAGTCATCCAGATCGCCACCCTCGTTCAGGCCGTGTTCGACGCGACGGAGCTGGCCGCGGGCCCGCTCCCGGCCGAGACAGCCACCCATGTGGGCTATCTGATCGTGTCGGTCGTGGTCCTGCCGATCACGGCCGGGAGCGTGCGGCTCGGCGAGGATCGCTGGGGCACTGCCGCCCTGGCGATCGGCTGCGTCCTGGTCGCTGTCGTGTCGATCCGCCTTCATCAGACGCTGGCCCCGGCTCGCCATGGCTGATCCGCCAGTCGGTCCTGGCCGCGTCTTGGCCCTCGTCTACGGCTTCTTCGTTCTCGCCGCCGGTGCGCGCAGCGGCGTCCAGATCGCCACCGAGTTCTCGGCCGCGCCACTCGCGTACCTCCTTTCTGCTTTCGCCGCGCTCGTCTACGCCGGCGGCCTCACCGTCCTCGTCGCCGCTGACCGCCGCCGCGTCCGGCGGGGCGTGGCTCTGTGCTTCGGCATCTGCGAGGCCGGCGGTGTTCTGATCGTCGGACTGGCCTCCGAGCTCGACCCCACGGCCTTTCCCGACGGCACCGTCTGGTCCGGTTACGGCGCCGGCTACGGCTACGTCCCGGCGATCCTGCCCGCCCTGACCGTCATCTGGGCGACCCGGCCGATGGAGGCCCGGTCCGGGCCAGGCGCAGGCCGCGAGCGATGAACGCGGCCGCACACCCGCGGCTGACGGAACGGCGGTACCGGCCGCAGGCCGGGCCGCCGAGCTGCTCGGCGGTGACTGCTCGGCGGTGACTGCTCGGCGGTGACTGCTCGGCTCTGAGCACGCTTGCCGTCGCGCGCGTGCCGCCGTTGATCCGGAACCCTGACGACCGACCGATCAGGCCGCCGGCGTCCATTGCTGCGCCCCGGTGCTGTTGCAGTCGAAGATCTGCAGCTGGGTCCAGTCAGCCGTCGAACTGCCGGGATCATCGAGGCAGCGCCCCGATTGCGGGTTGATCAGGGACGAGTTCGGGCCGGCGGCCCAGCGCTGGTTTCCCGAACCTGTGCAGGTCCACAGTTGGACTTTGGTGTGGTTGGCCGTGCCGCCGCCGTTGACGTCCAGGCAACTGCCGAGAGCGCGCACGGTGCCGCCCGCACCCGGGGCGTAGGTCCACCGCTGAGCACCGGTGCCGTTGCATCCGTAGATCTGCACCGGGGTGCCGTCGGCGGCGCTGGAGTTCGCCACGTCGGCGCACTTGCCGGAAATGCCGGAACGCAGTGCGGCGGAGTGCAACTGCCCCGAGGAGGAGAGCGCCTCTTCCACCGCCCGGGCGGCCCCCCGCATGCCGGCCTCATTGGGGTGGTACGCGGCGCGGCCGGCAGCCGGTTGACCCGTCTCCACCCAGGGAACGGCGGAGCAGGCGTCGTGCCCGTGACTGGCCGCGGCCAGATCGACCAGGGTCGCACCGGTGGCGGAGGCCGCGGTGGCGGTGGCGGCCGAGAGGCGGGTGGCGATGCTGCGCTCGTACGTCAGCTGATCCGAAGTGAGGGGCACTCCCGCGCAGGCGCCGGAATCCGGCAGGACGGTGAAGTAGTCGACGAGGTAGACCTTTGCCTGAGGTGCGACATCTCGCACGGCGTCGACGATTTTCTCCATTCGCCCGGCCAGCTCGCCGAACGTCTTGTCGATCGCAGCCCGGTCCACCGCCCCACAGGCGGTGCCGCCGCGGTCCTGGCAGGTGTAGGCGTTCAGACTTCCCAGATAGTCGACGTCGTTGCCGCCGATCGTAGCGGTGACCATGGTTGTCGAGCTCGTCACGCCGCTGATCTGCGGTGGTTGACCGCTCTGGCCGGTGGTGAGCACGTTGGCCGTGGTCGCCCCGCTGCACGAGACGTCCCGGAGATCGGCCCCCAGGTCGCGGGTCACCAGACTCGCATAGTTGTTGCCCGACCGGGCGCAGGCCGCGGCGCCGCTGCCCGGCTGCACCGGCGGGATGCCCGGTCCCGCGGCGAAAGAGCTGCCGATGGCGACGTAGTTCAGGCCCGCCGTCGTCGCCGCGTCGGCCATCGACTGAGCGCCGGCTGCCGTGACCGTCACCGTGAGCGCTGTCGCACCGTACAGCAGGTACTTGCGGAGAGAAGAACGTGCACGGTGTTTCACCGGCAACCCCCTGGCCCGAGAAGCAGTTACCCAGCATGATCGCCGAAGCGGGGGTTCACCAAATCATCGTCTTCGGTCAATGTCAAAATCCCGCGTTCGGGCAGATTCGTTCGGGCAGATTCGTTCGGGCAGATTCGTTCGGGCAGAT
>CAXSDA010000069.1:0-23034 GCA_964236515.1 uncultured Actinoplanes sp. | reverse complement strand
ACCACCCCCACCGCATCCCAGCAGGTCAGACTGCTAATGGCGGCTGCCGTACTAGCAACGCAGAAGCCCTGGCGGACCATCGGTCCTGACCAGGGCTTCTGTACGTGGAGCGGGTGACGGGAATCGAACCCGCACTGTCAGCTTGGGAAGCTGATGTTCTGCCATTGAACTACACCCGCGAGGAGGCTCACTGTACCCGATGGCCGGCGCGGGGGTGGAGACCGGCCGGGCGTCAGGCGACCGAGGCTAACTCCGTCTGGGCGACCGGGGCTGACTCGCTCTGCGCGACCGAGGATGACTCCGTCTGGGCGACTGCGGTCGGGGCGTGCCAGGTCTGGGTGGTCGGCGGGGTGCGGGGGATCATCGCCAACGGGAGGGCGCCGCCGGGTCCATGGTGGCGGAGCACGGCCGTGTCGATCGTCAGCTCGAAGAGGCGCCAGTCGACCGCGGAGGACGCGTGCAGGGCGTCGGCCAAGGAAGCGATCACCGATGGGTCCGCGACGGGGAAAGCCAAGCCGGAGACGTACGCCTCGTCGTCGTTCACTTCTGGGGGATAGGAGTGGAGGGCGTAGCGACCGTCCCGCTCCAGGTCTCGGCGTTTGGGGGAGTCGACGACGAAGCAGAACAGACCGTCGGCCGTCAGGACCGGGCTGACCGGGTGGATGCGGGGGCCGCCGTCGGGGCGGATGGTGGCCAGGTAGGCCATGCCGGGGCCGTACTGCTGCAGGAGCGCGCGGATGTCCGCGGCCAGCCGGGGCGCGGCGGTGGCGAAGTCGGACCAGGATGCCATGGTCACATCTTATCGAACATACGTTCGATGATGTCACCGAACTACAGTGTGCCGATGCTGCTTTCCGACCGTGACCTGGTCTCCGAGATCAAGGCGGGCGATCTGGCCCTGGAGCCGTTCGAGCCGGCGCTGATGCAGCCGTCCAGCATCGACGTGCGGCTCGACCGCTTCTTCCGGGTGTTCAACAACCACCTGTACACGCACATCGACCCGGCCGAGCAGCAGGATGACCTGACCGCGTCCGTCGAGGTGGCCGACGGGGAGGCGTTCGTGCTGCATCCGGGGGAGTTCGTGCTGGCGTCGACGCTCGAGGTGATCACGCTGGGGGATCAGCTTGCCGGGCGGCTCGAGGGGAAGAGCAGCCTGGGGCGGCTGGGGCTGCTCACGCACTCGACCGCGGGGTTCATCGATCCGGGGTTCTCGGGGCACGTCACGCTGGAGTTGTCCAACGTGGCCAACCTGCCGATCAAACTGTGGCCGGGGATGAAGATCGGGCAGCTGTGCATCTTCCGGCTGTCGTCGCCGGCTGAGCATCCCTATGGGTCGGCCGTGTACGGGTCGCGTTACCAGGGGCAGCGCGGGCCTACGCCGAGCCGGTCCCACCAGAAGTGGCGGACCTGGCCCACGGGGTCGTAGGTCAGAGCAAGATCTTGGCCAGCGCCCGCCAGGAGGCCATCGGGAGGCCGGTGCCGTCGGCGGGCGTGGGCAGGGCCTGGACGGCGATGTGGTCGGCGCCCGCGTCGAGGTGGGCGTTGATGCCGGCGCGGAGGGCGTCGTCGTCGCCCCAGACGACCAGTTCGTCGACCAGCTGGTCGCTTCCCGGCGGGGTCAGGTCCTCGTCGGTGAAGCCGTAGCGGCGCAGGTTGTTGACGTAGTTGGGCAGCGCGAGGTACGTGGCGACGATCTTGCGGCCGGCCTCGCGGGCGGCGACCGGGTCAGCGTCGGCGAAGACCTTCTGCTCGGGGATGAGCAGGCGGTCGGGGCTGAGGATGCGCCGGGCGTCGGCGGTGTGGGCGGGAGTGATCAGGTACGGCAGGGCGCCGGCGGAGATGTCGCGGGCGGCCTCCAGCGTCTTGGGTCCGAGCGCGGCCAGCATGCGTTCGTCCTGCGGCACGCCGGTCAACGACTCGACGAACTCGCGCAGGCGGCCGAGTGGCCGTACGTACTGCTGGCCCAGGGCTTCTGCGGTCGGGGCGTGACCAGAGCCGATGCCCAGGTAGAACCGGCCGGGAAATTGCGACCGGATGCGGGCGTGGCTGGCCGACAGCGTCCTCGCGTCGCTGCGCCAGATGTCGACGATGCTGGTGCCGACGACCAGGTTCGTCGTCGCCGCCAGGATCGCCTCGGGCAGGTCGAGTTCATCGGGCGGGCTGCCGCCGATCCACACCGAGCCGTACCCGAGCGCCTCGATCTCGGCCGCCGCTGATGCGATCAGACCGGGCTCGGTGGGCCAGGAGCGACCGCCGACCCAGATGCCGTGCCGACCGAACTCGTTCATCCGTCGATCGTACGATTGCCGTGACGCCTCCGGCGGTGAGAGGAACGACACCATGATCGTGATGATCTCGAAGTACCTGGCGCCCCTGGCCGAGCTGGACGCGGCCCGGCCCGATCACGCCGAGTTCCTGGACTCCCTCGAGGCGGGCGGGTTCGTCGTCAGCGCGGGACGGCAGGATCCACCGGTCGGTGGGATCGTGATCCTCGACGTGGACACCGCCGACGAGGCGCGGGAGTTGATCGCCGAGGACCCGTACGTGCAGCGTGGGCTGGCCGCCTACGAGCCGTACGGCTTCGCGCCGACCCGCGGCCCGCTGGCGAACTGGACGCGGGTCAGGAACTGAGCTCGGCCAGTACGCGCGGAATGTTCCACTCGGCGATCTCCCGCATCCCGTCGGCCCGCGGGAAGTCGCCGTCGAGCAGCAGCAACGGGCCGGCGACCAGCGACAGGTACTGGGTCAGCCGGCACAGGCGCATCCGGTCGGGATCCAGGTCGACGGTCCGCAGCGCCGAGTAGAGCTCGGGTTCGAACCGCAGCTCGAGGAACGCGTGCTCCCATTCCGGGTCGAACCGCATCGTCCCCTCGATGTCGATCAGCACGGGCCGCCCGGCGTCGTCGAGGAACACGTGGTCGGGGCCGAGTTCGCCGTGGATCACGCCGCACTCCGGACGCGGCTCGATCGCGGCGAAGCGCTCACTGAGGGCAGCGTCCAATTGCGCCCGTACGGCCGAAATGGCCGGCACCCGCGGAGCCGCCTCGGCCAGCGCCCGACGACCGCGCTCCAGCACCGAGTCCTCGGGCCGGTGGTCCACCGGGGCGACGGCGGCGTGCATGACGGTCAGGGCCGCCGCCAGCTGGTCGAGCACCGCCCGTCCGGCCGTAGGGTCGCGGTCGAGCAGCGCCTCGAGCGACCCGCCGCGGAGGTCCTGGGCCAGCGCGATGTCGGCCGACGGATCGACGGCGTAGATCTCCGGCACTGCGACGCCGAGGCCGGTCAGCAGGGCGTGCCGGTCGAGGAAGCGGGTGCGTGACCCGTGCCCGGCGAACGGCCCGATGTCGAAGATCGTCTGCGCCGGCCAGTAGTTCTCGTCGGGGTGCCAGCGGTACGCCACACAGGTGAATCCGTCGTCGAAGGCCAGCCGGTAGACGCCCTTGGCGGTGCCTCCCGCCAACCGGTTGACGGCGCCGAGCGTACGGCCGGGGAAGGTCTCCCGGGCCAAGCTGGACAGATCGGTGCGGGTCAGAAAGCTGCGCATGACCTCTCCGAGGTTCGGAACTTTCACGACGTCCGGTCAAAGTCTGGTCAGACTACGGGTCAACATGATGCAGTCGCGGGCGTCGATCAGGCATGCTGTTCGGCGTACCCATGCCACTTCTGTCGTCGGGCCGCCACCCGCTCAGCCCAGGAAACCGCGCCGGACTCGGCGCGGCCGTTGTGCTGCTCGCCGTTCTGTTGACGCTGGAGTTCGCGGACAACCGGCACGCCGACTATGTGGGTCTGTTCGCCGCCGTGCCGTTCCTGGCCGCGGTGTTCGCGTTCTGGCCGACCGTGCTCGGCATCGGCGCGGTCGCGGCGGCGGTCGGGACCATCTTCGCCGCGTCGGACGGCCGGGTGACCATGGTCGACATGGTCAACGTGGCCGGGGTGATCCTGGCGACCGGCATCGCCGCCGCGGTGGCAACGATCCGGCAGCGGCAGGCCGAGCGGATCGAGGAGTTGCTGCGGCTGGCCGCGGTGGCCCAGCAGGCCGTCCTTCGTCCGCTGGGACCGGTGCTGGGCTCGCTGGCGGTGGCTGGACGGTACATCTCGGCCACGGCCGCCGCCGACATCGGGGGAGACCTCTACGAGGCGTTGGACACGCCGTACGGGGTCCGGATCATCATCGGGGACGTACGGGGCAAGGGGCTGGACGCCGTACGCCTGGCCAGTATCGTGCTCGGCTCGTACCGGCATGTCGCCTACGAACGGCCGGAGCTTCGCGCGATCGTCACGGATCTGGATCGCGCGGTCGCGCGCAGTGTCGGCGATGAGGACTTTGTGACCGCGGTGCTGATCGAGGAGCGCGGCGGGACGTTGACCATTGTGAACTGTGGACATCCGTCGCCGCTGCTGCTGCGTCGCGGCGAGGTGATCACACTGGACCCGCCGGCGCCGGCGCCACCCCTGGGCTTCATGCCGGTGGGCCGTCCGCGCGTTGAGCGGCTGGAACCGGGCGACCGGCTGCTGCTGTTCACCGACGGGCTCGGTGAGGCCCGGCGGGACGGGGAGTTCTTCCCGACCGCCGATCGGGCGTGGCGCCTGCTCGGACACGGCACGGTCGGCGACGGACTGGCCTCGCTGGAGACCGCCCTGGTCGACTGGGTGCACGGCCGGCTGGACGACGACATCGCCCTGGTCCTGCTGGAGTACGCGGGACCGGACGAAGGTACGACAGTGCCGATGCCGAGCTGGGAAGTGGGCGCGGCCGGCTCCTAGGTCTTCGACTACATGACGGCGGCGGGTGCGATCTCCTCGGCGGTGGGCGCATCGGGCGCGGGGCTCTGTGGGATCGGCATCGGCTCCGGCAGCCGGTGCCGGCCGATGTATCGACGAGGCTGGTCCGCCTGGCGAGGCTCCGGGATCAGGCTCTTGATCGTGGCGAACATGAGACGCCTCCTGGGGCATTGGCGCGAACTGTTGTCGCTTTCTACGAGAGGAACGACTCAACTCGGTCCCCGATACGAGATGTGCGACGTGGGGCTTGCAAATGGCCGAACGGCTGTCCCCCCGGCTGGCCGATCGACGACCCGCCCATCCCGAACAGACGGGCTGACCCCTCAAGTCGGGGATCGGTCACAGATCGAGTTGCCGCTTGTCGACCACTACCGACGGGTAATACAGTTGGAGTTACTGACGGGTAACTCGCGTCCGGAGGATTCACCGATGACTCACTACCAGAGCAACCTGCGCGACCTCGAGTTCAATCTCTTCGAGGTGTTCGGGGCCGACAAGGCGTTCGGCCACGCGCCGTTCGACGAGATCGACATCGAGACGGCACGGGACGTGCTGGCCGAGGTGAACCGCCTGGCGCGCACCGAGATCGCCGCCAGCTACGCCGACGCCGACCGCAATCCGCCGGTCTTCGACCCGGCGACGCACACCGCGCCGCTGCCCGAGTCCTTCAAGAAGTCGTACGAGCAGTGGATGGCGTCCGAGTTCTGGCGCCTCGACCTGCCGTCCGCGCTCGGTGGCACCCTGGCCCCACGGGCCCTGTGGTGGGCTCTGGCCGAGAACGTCCTCGGTGCCAATGCCCCCGTCTGGATGTATTCGTCCGGTCCGTCCTTCGCGCACGTCGTGCAGGTCGAGGGCACCGACGAGCAGCGCAAATGGGCCCAGCTGTTCGTCGACAAGCAGTGGGGCTCGACCATGGTGCTGACCGAGCCCGACGCGGGTTCGGACGTCGGCGCCGGCCGCACCCGGGCGGTCCCGCAGGCCGACGGCTCCTGGCACATCGAGGGCGTCAAGCGCTTCATCACCTCGGGCGAGCACGACCTCAGTGACAACATCATCCACTACGTGCTCGCGCGCCCGGCCGGTGTCGAGGGCGCGGGCGGACCCGGCACCAAGGGCCTGTCGCTCTTCCTGGTGCCGAAGTTCCACTTCGACCGGGAGACGGGTGAGCTCGGCGAGCGCAACGGCGTCTACGCCACCAACGTCGAGCACAAGATGGGCATCAAGGTCAGCAACACCTGCGAGTTGACCTTCGGTGAGCACGGCACTCCGGCCAAGGGCTGGCTGCTGGGCGAGGTCCACCAGGGCATCCGGCAGATGTTCATGATCATCGAGTACGCCCGGATGATGGTCGGCACGAAGGCCATCGCCACGCTGTCCACCGGCTACCTGAACGCGCTGGAGTACGCCAAGAACCGCGTCCAGGGCGCCGACCTGCTGCAGAACCTGAACAAGGCCGCCCCGCGGGTCACCATCACCCACCACCCGGACGTCCGCCGCTCGCTGATGATGCAGAAGGCGTACGCCGAGGGGCTGCGCGCGCTTGTCATCTACACCGGCACCTGGCAGGACAAGGTGGCCATCGCCACCGCGGCCGGCGACACCGAGACCGCGAAGGAATACTCGAAGGTCAACGACCTGCTGCTGCCGCTGGTCAAGGGCGTCGGGTCGGAGCGGGCGTACGAGATGCTCGGTCACGAGGCGCTGCAGATCTTCGGCGGGTCCGGCTTCCTGCAGGACTACCCGCTCGAGCAGTACGTGCGGGACGCCAAGATCGACACGTTGTACGAGGGCACGACCGCGATCCAGAGCCTCGACCTGATCTTCCGCAAGATCGTCAAGGACCAGGGTCAGTCGCTGGCCGTGCTGGCCACCGAGATGCAGAACTTCATCGACACCGAGGCCGGCAACGGGCAGCTGAAGGAGGAGCGGGCGTCGCTGGGCCGGGCGCTCGGCGAGCTGCAGCAGATCCTCGGCGTGCACATGGGCTGGCTGACCGCGGCCCAGGCGGGCGACACCCGCGAGCTTTACAAGGTCGGCCTGACGTCCCGGCGGGTGCTGCTGGCGCTCGGCGACGTCGTCCTCTCCTGGCTGCTGCTGCGCCAGGCCGAGGTCGCGCTGAAGGCGCTCGGCGGCGAAGTCAGCCCGGCGGACAAGAACTTCTACGACGGAAAGGTCGCCGCCGCCCGGTTCTTCGCCCGCGAGGTGCTTCCCCGCGTCGGCTCCGACCGCCGCATCATCGAGAACACCACCCTCGACCTGATGGACCTCCCGGAGGAGGCCTTCTAGGTCGTCGCCCGCACGGTGAGGCCCGCGGACAACGACGTCCGCGGGCCTAACCGCGTGCGGTGTGCTCCTGGATCACCGGCATCGAGCCGGGCCCGGTGGCGGACCAGGGCTGGTCGGTGCGGTGGACGGCCAGGCCGGTGGTCTTGAGGCCCTCGCGGCCGGCGTTCTCCGGGTCGGGGCGAAGCAGGATGGACACGTCGGACACGGTCGGGTTGTGGCCGACGACGAGCACCGTGTGCACGTCGTCGTCGAGGTCGCGCAGCAGGTCGAACACCTCGGTCCGGCCACCGTCGTACAGGCCGTCAGCGTAGAGCACCTCGGGCGCCGGACCATCCGGTTTGGCCTGCGTCAGCGCGATCTCCGCCAGCTGCCAGGTCTGCCGGGTGCGGTTTGCCGGGGAGCAGAGGACGAGATCGGGCCGCAGGCCCTCGTCGGCCAGCCACGAGCCGGCCGCGCCTGCGTCGTTGCGACCACGTTGGGCCAGGTCACGGCCGAAGTCGGGGCCGTCGCCGGGGGTTTCGGCCTTGGCGTGGCGCAACAGCACCACCGTGCGCTGGGTCATCGGTTCAGCTTGCCTGATTGAGTAGTCGCCCGTCGGGGTAAACACGGCACCGAATCGGTCGACGAGGAGGCCTCGATGGGCATCGGTGGAAGCATCTTCCTACTTGCGCTGGGCGCGATCCTCGCGTTCGCCGTGAACGCACATGTATCTGGGATCGACATCAATATCGTCGGCTGGGTGCTGATGGTGGTCGGGCTGATCGGCCTCATCATCACCATCTGGTACTGGAACAGCCGGCGCAGCACGGTCGTCAGCCAGACCCGGCCGGTGGTCCGTGGGGACGGCGCGGTGGTCAACGAGTACCGCGAGACCCGCCGCGACGACCCCCCGCCGCCGCCCGGGTACTGAGCCGAACCGACTTCGGGGCCGTCCACGGCGATATGGACGGCCCCGGTTTCGTTCGTCGTCAGCCGGCCAGGGCTTCCTTGATCGCCTCGCCGAGCGGCTTGACCGGGCGGCCCAGCAACTCCTCCAGGTCGTCCGCGGACACGTCGAGCGCGCCGCCGGACGCCGCCCGGTCGGAGTCGGCCAGGACCGCGGCGTGCTCGGGGGCCAGGCCGACGCCGATCAGCACCTCGGCGTACTTCTCCGCGGGCAGGTCGGTGTAGGTGACCTCCTGACCGGTCGCACGGGAGATCTCGGCCGCGAACTCGGCCAGTGTGACCGGGTGGCCACCCAGCTCGTACACCCGCTTGGGGTTGTCCAGCAGCACCGCCGCGGCGGCCCCCTCGGCCAGCTCGGACCGCGGGGTGATGCTGATCCGGCCGTCGCGGGCCGCGCCGAACAGGCCGTTCTCGACCGTCGCCGGGAGGTTGTAGTTCTCCAGGTACCAGTTGTTGCGCAGGAACGTGGTCGGCAGACCCGACTCCAGCAGCCACTGCTCGGTGGCCAGGTGCTCGTCGGCCAGCTTCATGTCGGTGTGGTCGGCCTTCGGCGCGCTGGTGTAGAAGACGTGCGCGATGCCCGCCGCCTTGGCCGCGTCGATGACGTTCCGGTGCTGGGTGAGGCGCTTGCCGACCTCGCTGCCGGAGATGAAGAGCAGGCGGTCCCCGCCGGCGAACGCCGTCTCGAGCGCCGCCTCGTCGTCGTAGGTGGCCGCCCGTACGGTGACGCCCAGGTCGGCGATCTTCTCGACCTGGCGGCCGACGGCGACGATGTCCGACGCGGGGACGCCCCGGCGGAGCAGGGCCTCGATCGCGAGCCGGCCGAGCTGCCCGGTCGCTCCGGTGACGATGATGGTCATGGCGTACTCCTCATGTCTCGTGGTCACGCTACGCATGGGCCAACACGGTTGGCCGAGGGTCACTTCCCAAAAGATAGTGGGCACCTTGAAGTGCTGTACGTACCTGAGGGATAGTGAGCAGGTGAAGCCGGATGTGTACGCCAATGATTGCGCCAGCCGCCAGGTTCTGGACCGGATCAGTGACACCTGGAGTGTGCTGATCGTCGCCTCGCTGGCCGACGGGTCGCGGCGCTACACCGAGCTCGCGAACCGGATCCAGGGGATCACCCCGAAGATGCTGACCCAGACGCTGCGCGCGCTCGAGCGGGACGGGCTGGTCACCCGGACCGTGCACGCGGTGGTGCCGCCGCGGGTCGACTACGCACTGACGCCGCTCGGGTTCAGCCTGCTCGGTCTGGTCAAGGCGCTGGAGGACTGGGCCGAGACGCACATCGAGGATGTGCTGGACGCGCGGTCGCAGTACGACGTCGCTCAGGCGTAGAGCGCCAAATAGATCGCGACGTGGTGGCTGATCGCCGCGAGCAGCGTGCAGGCATGGAAGAACTCGTGGTGGCCGAAGACGGTCGGCCACGGGTTGGGCCGGCGCAGCGCGTAGAAGACCGCGCCCACGCTGTAGATCAGCCCGCCGACGACCATCAGCACGAGTACGGTCACGCCGCCCTTGTGCAGTACGTCCGGCATGATCGCCAGTGCGCCCCAGCCCAGCGCCAGGTACAGCGGTGCCCCGATCCAGCGCGGCAGGTGCGGCCAGATCGTCTTCAACGCCACCCCGCCGAGCGCGCCACCCCAGATCAGGCTCAGCATGAAGGTCGCCTTGGCCGGGGGGAGCAGCAGGAGGCAGAACGGCGTGTAGGTGCCGGCGATGAAGATGAAAATCATCGAATGGTCCATCCGGCGCATGATTTGATAGCCGCGCTCGGACCAGGTGCACCGGTGGTAGAGGGCGCTGATGCCGAACAGCCCGCACACCGTCACGCTGTAGATGGCGCAGCTCAGCAGCGGTTCGACTCCGGGGCGGGTGGCGGCGATCGAGCACAGGACGATGCCGGACACCGCGGCGACGAAGAACGCGTACTGGTGCAGCCGGCCGCGCAGCCTCGGCTTGCCGAGGTCGGCCGGCTTCATCCGGAACGGGGCGGGTGTCGTCGTCACGCTCTCCAGGTTACGGCAGCGTAGGTTACCGACCAGTAGTGAAGGTGGTCACGGTCATGGCGAGAGTACGGCCGGTGGGTGCGTCGGCGCTCCTCGTAGAGTGCGCGGACGCTGCCGAGGTGGAGGCCTGGCGAGCCGAGGCGTGGCGCCGGCGCGAGGCCGGTGACCTGCGGGTGGACGAGATCGTGCCGGGCGAGCGGACGGTTCTGCTGGACGGTGTCGACCCGGGTACCGACGTCACCTGGATGCCGCCACCGGTCGCCGCGGTTTCAACGGATTTGCCGCTCGTGCGGATACCGGTGACCTTCGATGGGGAGGACCTTCCGGACATCGCCGGGCGGTGGCGTGTGTCCGAATCCGAGGCCGTCGAGCGGCTGGCCGGGGCCGGGCTGACGGTGGCGTTCTGCGGGTTCGCGCCGGGGTTCGCCTACCTGCGCGGCCTCGAACCGGCGTGGGCGGTGCCGCGGCTGGAGACACCCCGTCCGCGGGTGCCGGCCGGGGCGGTCGGGCTGGCCGGGTCGTACGTCGGGATCTACCCGTCGGCGTCGCCGGGCGGATGGCGGCTGGTCGGCCGGACGGCCGAGGTCCTGTGGGACGTCGACCGGGTTCCACCGGCCCGGCTCGCGCCCGGCACCCGCGTCCGGCTGGAGGTGGCGTCGTGATCGAGGTGCTGCGGGCCGGGCCGCTGACCACCGTGCAGGACCTCGGCCGGTGCGGGTACGCGCACCTGGGCGTGCCGCGGTCGGGGGCGCTCGACCCGCCGGCCCTGCGCCGGGCGAACGCGCTGGTCGGCAACTCGGCCACGGCCGCCGGGCTGGAGACGACGCTGTTGGGGTGCCGGCTGCGGTTCGGCGTGGCGGCGACAATCGCCGTCACCGGGGCGGTGGCGGTGGTCAAGATCGACGGCGTGGCGGTGGCCGATCGGGTGCTGGAGGCCAGGGCCGATCTGGTGCTCGAGGTCGCGGCCGGGGCGGTGGTCGAGGTCGGGCGGGCGACGGCGGGGGTGCGGTCCTACCTGGCCGTACGCGGCGGCATCGGCGTTCCCGCGGTGCTCGGCAGCCGGTCCACGGACACCTTGTCGGGGCTCGGACCGGCGCGGTTGACCGACGGCGCAGTGCTGCCGCTCGGCGCCGACGACGGGCCGTCTCCGGCGTTTCCGGCGGTTGTGCGGGCGCCGGACGAGCTTGACCTGGTCGTACGGCCGGGGCCTCGGGATTCGTGGTTCGCGGCCGGCGAACTGTTCGCGTCGGAGTACCGGCTCAGCCCGGTCTCGAACCGGGTCGGCGCGCGACTCGACGGGCCGTCCCTGACGCACGTGCGGGACGGGGAACTGCCGCCGGAAGGGCTGGTGCTGGGCGCGATCCAGGTGCCGGCGAACGGGCAGCCGCTGATCTTCCTCGCCGACCATCCGACGACCGGGGGCTATCCGGTGATCGGCGTGGTCGACGACGTGACGCCGCTGGCCCAGGCGCGTCCGGGGACGGTCGTGCGGTTCCGCGAATACGGTGGGTCGTGATGACGGCGATGGACCTGAACGCCGACCTCGGTGAGGGGTTCGGCTCGTGGCGGCTCGGTGACGACGACGCGCTGCTCGACATCGTGACCTCGGCCAACGTGGCCTGCGGATTCCACGCCGGCGACCCGGCGTTGATGCACCGCGTGTGTGACGCCGCGTCGGCGCGGGGCGTGGCGATCGGGGCGCAGGTCGGATACCGGGACCTGGCCGGGTTCGGGCGGCGGCGGATCGACTACGACCTGGGCGAACTGCGGGACGACATCCTGTACCAGATCGGGGCGCTGGAGGCGTTCGGCCGGGTGGCGGGGACGTCGGTGCGGTACGTCAAGCCGCACGGCGCGCTCTACAACACGGCGGCCGTCGACTCCGGGCAGGCGTCGGCGGTGGTGGCGGCGATCCGGGCGTACGACCCGGGGCTGCCGGTGTTGTGCCTGCCCGGATCGGTGTTGGCGTCGCTGGCGGCGGCGGACGGGCTGGTCGTGGTGGCTGAGGGGTTCGCCGACCGGGGGTACCGGGCTGACGGGACGCTGGTGCCGCGGTCCGCGCCGGGCGCGGTCATCCACGACCCGGATGTGGTGGCCGCGAGGGCCGCGCGGATGGCGGCCGAGCAGACCGTCGTCGCCGAGGACGGCACGGTCGTGGCGTGCCCCGTGCGATCGATCTGTGTGCACGGGGACACGCCCGGGGCGGTCGCGCTGGCCTCCCGTGTCCGGGCCGCACTGGCAAGCGTGTCAGCCGTCGCCGCTTTCGTCGAGGCCGCTTTCGTCCAGCCTGCTTTCGTCCAGCCTGCTTTCGTCCAGCCTGCTTTCGTCCAGCCTGCTTTCGTCGAGCCCGCGCAGGATCAACGGGAGCCGTGACGGGCCGTTCGCCTCGACCACGATCGGGACGCCCCAGTCCTGCCGGGTCAGGTGACAGGCGGGGAACTCCTCGTCGCCGTCGTCGCAGGTCGCAGCTTGGGCCACCACCTGGAGGACGCCCCTGGTCACGGCCGGGTCGACGGTCAGCCTCCGCTCGAGCTCGGTGGTGTCGCCCGCGCCGGCCAGCAGCAGTTCCGGCGGAGACGCCGACACCGTCAGGCGGGTCGACGGGCCGAACTGCTCGTCCAGCTTCTGTCCCGGCGCCGGAGTGAAGATCACGTCCAGCGTCACCTCACCGGGCCCGATCGTGGACGGTGGCCGCTCGGTGTGCTGCCGGGCGCCGGTCACCGTCCGGACCACGCCGGCCGCGAGGCGGGTCAGCCGGTGCGCGCCCGACTCCACCACCAGGACGTCGCCGGCCGCGGTGACCACGATGTCACTGGGCTCGGCCAGGTCGGTGGCCACCGTGGAGACCTCGTCGGTGGCCGGGTCGAAACGGCGTACGGCGTTGTTGAAGGTGTCCGCGACCAGGACCGACCCGTCGGCGAGAGCGGCCACGCCCAGCGGGTGCTGCAGCAGGGCCTGCTTGGCCGGGCCGTCCAGGTGGCCGAAGTCGAAGAGGCCCTGGCCGACCGCGGTGTGCATCTCGCCGCCGGCGATCCAGCGCAGCGCCGACGTCTCGCTGTCGGCGATCCACAACCAGTCGCCACCGACCGACAGGCCGGACGGCTGGGCCATCCACACGTCCGGGATGGGACCGTCGCGGAGCGACTCGACCGTGGTGCCGGCGTAGACGCCGGTCGTCCGCTTGATCGGGTCGAACCACCACAACTGGTGGATGCCGGCCATGGCGATGATGACCTTGTCGTCGAACCAGGCGAGGTCCCACGGCGAGGACAGGTCGGCGGCGAGCGCGTCGTGCGGGTGGTCGTCCACGGTGGATCGCCACGGACGGCCCGAACCGGCGACCAGGGTGACCTCGCCGGTGTCCAGCTCGAGGCCGCGGAGCTGATGGTTGACCGTGTCCGCGACCAGCACGTCGTACCCGGCCACCGCGGCGGCGTGCGGCGGGAGCAACAGCAGACCCTGCGGCTCGTTGAACGGCTCGGCCCGGCGACCGCTGCCGATCCGCCGGATGACCGTCTCGGCGTCGGCCTCGAACTCGACCAGCTGGTGCCGGGCGCTGTCGGACACCAGCAAGGTGCCTTGTGGGAGCTCGATGGCCTTCCCGGGGAAGCGCAGGGTGGTGTCCTTCACCGCCGTCGGTACGTACGGGCCGTCGCCGCGGTGCAGCGTGCTCTTGGCCTCGTGGTCGGCGACGAGCTGGTCGATCAGGCGGGCGATCCCGTCGGCGTGGCCCTCACCGGCCATCGACGCCACCAGGTAACCGGTCGGGTCGATGACGGCGAGCGTGGGCCAGGCGCGGGCCGCGTACTGCTGCCACATCGTCATGTCGACGTCGTCGAGCACCGGGTGGTGCACGCCGTACCGCTCGACCGCGGCCGCCAGGGCTTCCGGGTCACGTTCGTGCTCGAACTTCGGCGAGTGCACCCCGATGATCACCAGGACGTCGCCGTACTTCTGCTCCAACGGCCGCAGCTCATCCAGCACGTGTAGGCAGTTGATGCAGGCGAAGGTCCAGAAGTCGAGCAGCACGATCTTGCCGCGCAGGTCAGCCAGGGTCAGCGCCCGGCCGCCGGTGTTCAGCCACTGCCGGCCGCGGAGTTCGGGCGCACGGACGCGAGCCTGCTTCACCCGTTCTTCTTCAGGCACAGGACCTGCGTCTTACCATCCTTGGTCGGGTTCAGCACGTAGGGCTGGTTGGGGTCGGCGCACTTGTCCTTGGTGTCGGCGACGGACACCACCTGGTACGCGTTCGCGTCGCTGCAGGTGGACTTGACCGCCTCGGTGCCGTTCCTTTTGACGCAGTCGCCGGCGCTGACGCTGAAGCCGCCGTTGTCGGAACCGCGGGAGATCAGCCAGACGACGCCGATGGCCAGACCGACCAGCAGGCAGGCGCCGATGATCACGCCGATGATGACCGGGAGGAGCCGGACGTGCGGGGTGGGCGGCGTCGCGGGGGCGGCGGCCGGTCCGTCGGCCTCGGGCTTGAACTGCTCGAAGCGCGACTGTCCGGTGTCCGCCGGCGAGGCGCCGGCCTGCTGCGGCCAGCTGGCCGTGTTGTCCGGGCCGGACGGCGGGGTCACCGAGGGGCGGTTGCCCGGGCCGGGGAACACGCCGCCCATGCGCGGGCGTTCCGAGTTCTCCGGTCCGTCCGGCGGAGGCGGGAAGCCGTTCTCCAGCGGTGGCCGGGCATGCATCGGCGACAGGGCCGGAGACGGGACGTACGGCTGACCGGGGGCGCCCGGGCCGCGCTGCGAGATGTCGGTGGTGTGCTCGGTGTACTGCTCCGGCGGGGGCGGCGGGATCTGGCGGCCGCGGCCGGCCACGTCCGTCGTCGGCTCGGAGAAGGACTGACCCGCCGGGGTGCCGGGTTGCGGCGGGGCGCCTGCTCCCGGGGGCGGGGCTACCCGGGCACTCGCCGTGGCCCGGCCGGAGACGCGGCCGGAGGGCGACTGCGGGGCGATGGGCGGCGGAGGGCCGGCGGGGCGCCGGGCGCCGCTCGGGTTCTGGTCGTCGTTCTGGCGCTCGTCCGGGTCGCGTCCGGGTGAGGCGCCGGCCGGGGCGGGAGTACCGGGCCAGGCCGGCGCGTCGTCGCCGCGCCAGGCGGGGGCGTTCGGCGGGCCGGGGAAGGGTGGCGGCTCGTTGTCGGAGCCGGGGTAGGACGTAGGCGCAGCTCCGCCGAGCGGTTCACTGTGCGGTTCGTTCAGCGCTCCGCCGGTCGGCCCGCCGGGCGCTCCGCCTGGTGCGTAAGCCGGGAATGCGGGTGGGGCGGCGGGCGTGGTCCAGGGAGAGTCCTGGCCGTTGCGCCAGACGCTGCCGGAGTCGTCGCCGGCGTCCGCGGCGGGACGGCCGTACAGCGCCTGGGCGGAGTCGGAGCGTCCGTACAGCGCCTGGTCCGAGTCGGAGCCGCCGTACAGGGCCTGGTCCGAGGCGTCGTCGTCCGGCTCGTCGTCGGTGTCGACCGGCGGCGGGGCAGCCCGGCCGTAGACGCGGGCCTGCGGCGCGGCCGTGGGCGGTGGCGGAGCCTCGTCCTCGGCCGGGGCGACCCGGCTGGTCAGCGGGACGGACGCGCTGGCCGACACCGGACGGGCCGTGCCGGTGGCGGGGCGGTCGGCGCCGGACCGGTCGCCGTACTCGGCGTGATCGCCGGACTCGCGCGGCTGCGGGACCGAGCCGTTGTACGGCTCGGCCGGCGGCGGACCGGCGGCCGCGAACGGCAGCTGCTCCGACGAGCCGTAGGGCGACTGGTCGGCGGCCCGGCCGTAGGGCGATGACGGTTCGGGCTGGTCGAAGGGCGACTGCTCGGCCTGCCCGTACGAGGACTGTTCCGCGGGGCCGTAAGGCGACGATCCGGCGCGGCCATAGGGCGGTTGTTCGGGCTGGCCGTAGGGCGGCTGGTCGGACTGGCCGTAGGGCGGCTCTTCAGCTCGGCCGCCGTAGAGCGGTTGTTCGGCGTGGCCGTACGGGGATCGTTCGGCCTGGTACTGCGGTTGTTCGGCCTCGTTGTACGGCGGCCGCGACGCCGGCTGTTGAGGCGGGCCGGATGCCGGCGGACCGGCGGGCGAGAACGGGGGCGGCCCGGCGGGAGCGAAGGGCGCCGGACCGGCCGCGTTGAACGACGCGCCGGGTACACGCTGCACGAAGCCGCTCGAGCTGCGCCCGTCGGTTGTCGGGGGGCGGCCGTAGATCGCGTCGGAGTCCGACCCCGGCTCGTGGGCCGGGCTGGACGGCGCGGCCTCGCCGGCGCCGAAGGAGAGGGGTTCGGCCTCGCCGGTGCCGAACGGGGACGGCGGGCCGTAGGGCGAACCGTCGGCGAGCGGTTGGTCCGACGGCTCGTCGTCGTAGCGCGAGCCGAACGACGACGGCCCGAACGGCGACGCATCGGCCGGCTGCTCGAAGGCTGGCTGCTCGAAGGCCGGCGGCTCGAAGGCTGGCTGCTCGAAGGCCGGCGGCTCGAAGGCCGGCGGCTCGAAGGCCGGCGGCTCGAAGGCCGGATCGAACGGCGAACCGGTGGCCGGAGCGCCGTACGACGAGCCGCCGTTGGAGTTGTACGGGTGCTCGGCCGGCGGGATAGCGAAGGACGGCTCGTCGTACGGCGAGCCACTCGACGGCCGTCCGGGCATCGCGGAGGCCCCCGGCGGCTGCTCGTCGAACGGTGAGCCGCGGTGCGATCCGTTGCCGTTGCCGTTGCCGTTGTCCAGGCCGGGACTGTCCTCGAGCGAGGCCGCCCGCCGGCCGAACAGCGGACGGTCGGGGCGCGAGTCGAAGTCGGGTTCCGGTGGCCGGGCGGCCGGCACCGACGCCGACCCGCCGAACGCGCCGTCGCCGGTGTTCAGGCCAGGGGTGCGGAACATGCCCGACGATCCGAAGGCCTGGGAGGCGCGCGGCGTGCGCAGACCGCCGGAGGAGTCCGGTGCTTCGCGGGGCGGCAGCGACCGGGCGGATTCGCCGGCCGGGCGGAAGCCGGAGAAGGAATCAGGCTCGCTGTACGACGTGGGGCTCCGCATCGGCAGGTCACTGGCCCGGCCTTGACGCGGGGGGCCGGACGGGTCGTCCATCGGCCGGGGCAGCTGGACGCTGTCGCCACGGCCGGGCGCAGGTGCGTCGGGCAGGCCGGTCAGGGTCGCCCCGGGTACGCGGACGCGCTGGTCACCGAAGGCGGAGATGCCCGGCGGGCGGCCGTTGGGCGGCGGCGGTTCGTCGCCGGCGTGCCCGCGGGTCGGCGAGCCGGGCGCGAAGCCGGCGATCTCGCCGGACGGACCACCGAGCGGCTGGGAGTGAGGCTGCGACAAGGGCTGCGACTGCTGCGTCTGCGGCGCCCAGGCGGAGTGGTCGGGTGCAGCCGGTGGCGGACCCGGAACCCGGGCGGCGCCGGTCGGCGGCGGGGAGGACTGCGGCGGCGTGGCCCGCTCGGCCGAGTCGGGTGTGGAGGGCTGGGCCGGCTGCCCGAACACGGTCGGGACCACGAACGGCGACCCCCCGTTGGGTGTGGCCGGCGGCGGCGGTGCGTACGAGGTCGGGAAGCCGGGCGACGAAGATCGGCCGGAGCCGTCCGCGTCCGGCGGGAAACCGTCGGGACCGAACGGCTCGGCTGGGCCGCCCGACGTGGCCTCGGCCGGCCGCTGACCGGCTTGCTGCCCTTCGGACGTCATACGCGCCTCCTCATCACCATCGGCCGGCCCTACTTCGACCCGGCCGCGGACCGCCACTCGTGGGGAGCGAGCGGGATGGTCCGGTGGTCACCTCCCGGCCCGGCCGAGCCAAGGGGTGGACCGCAGCCAACCGTACCGGTCGTTGCGGGCGCTCGGAATCCCGGTGTACGTCCGAAGAGGCGGTTGCGCGCCCCGCTTATCGGGACAGATCGTCGATCGCCGGGCATGTCCGGGCGCGTGGATCGGCACTTTCGCGGGTGCTGAGCGAGCCGATGCGACGGTGATCACGGTCAGCCGAACGAGATTCGTAGCGAACCACCAAAGGGGACAAATTGGTACCCAAGCTGCGGACGCATCAGCACCGAAGACCGAGTTGGAGATGGGAGCGCCGGTGATGGCGGCGGAGGTCGGGACGGTGGTTGGGGCGGGTTGCGGGGAGGTCGTGACAGTGGTCAGGGCGGAGCTGGGGGCGGAGGTCGTGAAGGTGGTCGGGGCGGGAGGCGGAGATCGGGGCCGACATGGAAACGGCCCGCCCGGGGGAGCGGGCGAGCCGTTTGCGGGAAACCGGCGCGGTCGGCGCCGGCTTCCGGTCAGAAGACCTTGCGCTGGGCGAAGATGGCGATCTCGTCGCGCATGGTCTGGGTCGGGGCGGAGTGCCATGCCCGGTCCAGGGCACGGTTCTGCCGGTTGATGAGTCGACGCTCGCGGAGGCGGTCGATCATGTTGGCGCTCATGGCGGTCTTCACTTCCTCGTCTTGGTGACCTCTTGAGTATGGCTCACTGCAAGGCGGTTTACCAATCAATTAGAGGGTGACTCCCGACACCAGCCTAACGATCGAAGGCCGGAATAAATGTTTGCCTAATATCCGTCAGGTTGCTTACGTCCACGAGAGCAGAGCCGCCTCCGGGTCGGTGAGGAACCGGCCGATGTCGCGCAGGAACCTCGAGCCCAGCTCGCCGTCGACGATGCGGTGGTCGAAGGACAGACCGAGGGTGGTCACCTGGCGGATCTTGATCTTGCCCTTGTGCACCCACGGCGTCTCCCGGATCGCCCCGAAGGCCAGGATCGCCGCCTCGCCCGGCGGCAGGATCGGCGTCCCGGTGTCGACGCCGAAGACGCCGACGTTGGTGATCGAGAACGTGCCGCCCTGCATGGCGGCCGGCGGCGTACGGCCCGACTTGGCCACCCCGACCAGCGCATCCAAGGCCTCGGCGAGCTCGCGCAGGGACAACCGGCCGGCGTCCTTGACGTTCGGCACGATCAGCCCGCGTTCGGTCGCGGCCGCGATGCCCAGGTTGACGTAGTCCTTGACGACGATCTCGTTGGTCCCGCCCGACCAGGTCGAGTTGACCATCGGATGCCGCCGGACCGCGAGCAGTACGGCCTTGGCCACCAGCAGCAACGGGGAGATCCGCAGGTCGGCGAACTCCCGGGTGGACCGCAGCTTGTCCAGCGCCTTCATCGTGCGGGTGACGTCGACCGTGAGGAACTCGGTGACGTGCGGCGCGGTGAACGCCGACGCGACCATGTTCTCCGCGGTGAGCTTGCGCACGCCCTTGATCGGGATCCGTTGCTCCCGCGACGCGTCGAAAGCCGCCGCGGTGGTCGCGGCCGCGGGCACCGGTTCCTGCGCTGCCTGGTGTACGTCGTCCCGCGTCACCGAGCCGAGCGGTCCACTGCCGACCAGCAGCAACAGGTCGACGCCGAGATCCCGCGCCAGTTTCCGCACCGGCGGCTTCGCCAGCACCGGCCCACCCCGGTGTCCGTTTTGTTCCCCAGAAGGGACGGGGGAAGGGCTGGCGGAGGCGGCAGGCGCCGAGGGGGAGGGCGCGGACGGGGAAGCAGGCGCCGCCGGAGCGGCAGCGGACGGGGACGCCGAGGCGCCGGCCCGGGGCCGCCGCTTGGCCGTCACGTTCCGTGGGCCGTACCCGACCAGCACGGCCGTACGCCCACCAGGAGCCGGACCACCGATCAGGCCGGGCTCGACCGCCCCCTCCTCGGGCGCGATCTCGACCGCAGCCAACGATTCCGCCGACGGCACCGGCCCGCCGTCGAAAGCCCCCGCCGCCGACGGGACGCCACCGGCGGACGACAGCGGACCGGCGGACGACAGCGGACCGGCGGACGACAGCGGACCGGCCGACGGATCGGTGTCGATGGCCACGATCGGCGAGCCGACCTCCACCGTCGTACCGGCCTCGGCGAAGATCCGGGTGACCACACCGGCCCATTTCGCCGGGATCTCGACCGCCGCCTTCGCCGTCTCGACCTCGACGAGCGGCTGGTTCAGCTCGATCGTGTCTCCGACCTTGACCAGCCAGTTCAGGATCTCGCCCTCGGTCAGCCCCTCGCCGAGGTCGGGCAGATTGAACTCCTTGACCCGTGACATCGGGCTCACCAGCCGAACGAACGGTCGACGGCGTCCAGCACCCGGTCCAGGTCCGGCAGGTACTCCTCCTCGACCCGGGCGGCCGGGTAGGGCGTGTCGTAGCCGGTCACCCGCAGCACCGGGGCTTCGAGCGAGTAGAAGCACTCCTCGGTCACCCGGGCGGCGATCTCCGCGCCCATGCCGAGGTTGCCGGGCGCCTCGTGCACGACTATCAGGTGGCCGGTCCGGCGCACCGACTCGTACACCGGGCTCATGTCGAGCGGCGACAGTGAGCGCAGGTCGATGACCTCGAGGTGCCGGCCGTCCTCCTCGGCCGCGGCGGCCGCGTCGAGCGCCGTCCGGACCATCGGGCCGTACGCCACGATCGTCACGTCGTCGCCGGACCGCACCATGCGCGAAGCGTGCAGCGGGAACGACGGCGCCGCGTCGAGGTCGACCGGTCCCTTCTCCCAGTAGCGGCGCTTCGGCTCGAAGAAGACGATCGGGTCGTCCGAGGCGATGGCCTGCTGGATCATCGCGTACGCGTCGGCGGGGTTGGCGCAGGTGACCACCTTGAGCCCGGGCACGTGCGCGAACAGCGTCTCCGGCGACTCGGAGTGGTGCTCGACGGCGCCGATGCCACCGCCGTACGGAATTCGGATGACGATCGGCAGCCGCACGTTGCCCAGCGACCGGAAGAACATCTTCGACACCTGGGTGACGATCTGGTCGTACGCCGGGAAGACAAAGCCGTCGAACTGGATCTCGCACACCGGGCGGTAGCCGCGGATGGCGAGACCGATGGCCGTGCCGACGATGCCGGACTCGGCCAGCGGCGTGTCGATGACCCGGTTCTCGCCGAAGTCCTTCTGCAGGCCGTCGGTGATCCGGAAGACGCCGCCGAGCTTGCCGACGTCCTCGCCCATGATGATGACCTTGGGGTCGTTCTCCAGGGCGCGGCGCAGACCGTGGTTGAGGGCCTTGCCCAGGGTGATCGTCTCGGCCATCAGTGGGCACTCCTCTCGAACGTGGCCTGGTAGCGCTCGAACTCGGCGCGTTGCGCGTCGACCTCGGGCGACCCGTGCGGGTAGACGTTGTCGAACATGGTCACCGACGCCGGGTCGGGCATCTCCAGCACCCGCTCGCGCAGGTGCAGGGCCAGTGCCTTGGCCGACTCGTCGACCTCGCCGAAGAACGTGTCGCCGGCCAGTTGCTGCTTGGTCAGGAACGCCTTCATCCGGGCGATCGGGTCCTTGGCCTTCCAGGACTCGACCTCGCTGGCGATCCGGTAGCGGGTCGGGTCGTCGGAGCTGGTGTGCGCGCCCATCCGGTAGGTGTACGCCTCGATCAGCGTCGGTCCCTCACCCTGTCGGGCGTGGTCCAGGGCAGCGCGGGTCACGGCGTACGTGGCCAGCACGTCGTTGCCGTCGACCCGTACGCCCGGGAAGCCGTAGCCGGCCGCACGCTGGTAGAGCGGCACCCGCGTCTGGCGCTCCAGCGGCTCGGAGATCGCGTACTGGTTGTTCTGGCAGAACAGCACGATCGGGGCGTGGAAGACGCCCGCCCAGACGAACGCCTCGTTGACGTCGCCCTGGCTGGTGGCGCCGTCGCCGAAGTAGGCGATGACCGCCTCCCCGTCGGGGGTCCCGGTCTTGCCGTCCATGGTGATGCCCATGGCGTAGCCGGTGGCATGCAGCGTCTGCGCGCCGATGACGATCGTGTAGGTGTTGAACTTGAACTCGTTCGGGTCCCAGCCGCCCTGGTCGACGCCGCGGAACAGGCCGAACGGCATGATCGGGTCGATCCCCCGGCAGTACAGGACGCCGTGCTCGCGGTAGGTCGGGAACGCCATGTCCTGCGGCTGCAGCGCGCGGCCGGAGCCGACCTGCGCCGCCTCCTGGCCCAGCAGGCTGGCCCAGATCCCGAGCTCGCCCTGCCGCTGCAACGCGGTCGCCTCGGCGTCCAGCCGCCGCACGGTCACCAGGTCGCGATACAGCTCGCGGTACTCGTCGTCGGTGAAGTCGACCGAGTACGTGGTGCCGTCGGCGGTGGTGACGCTGTCGACGTGCTCGCCGTCCGGAGTGAGTAGCTGGACGAAGCCGCCCGCCGGGGCGTCGACCCCGAGTTCGCTCTCGCCGTTCGCCATCAGTTGTCTCCTGCTTCTCATCTGAGCCCGCGACGGGGGTTGCCCGGCCGCGCGGCTGACCGCATCGTGCCGCGCCTGGCCCGGTTGGGGCTGCCGTGCGGCTCGTCGGCGCGAGCGCGAACCCGGCCGGGGGGTGACGCCCCCACCGCGCTCCGCGGGTCAGCGGAAGCGACGGCGGCGGTGCCGTCGTCCCCATACTCCCAGAGAACGTGAGAGCTGCCACAGGTCCGGGCGATCACTGTCATGAAATTATGCGGTCACATATATCCAGTTAAGCGACTTTCGTCCGACCCCTTACAGACGAATGGACGACGTCGGGCGCTGCCGATACGGGCCACCGTCGTTCATCCCCGTGACCGAGGTGGATCCAAGTTGATCACTTGGCCGCCGTGGTGGTGTCTCTGGGGAGGGGTGCAGGCTGTGCCGGAGGAGTCAAATGGGCGTCACGGCCTCGTGCCGCCGCTCAAGGTGCTGCGCCGACGCCTGAACGGGGTCTATCGCGCCGACGGATTCTCCGGACCGACGCGGCGGTACGTGCTGATCGTCGCGCTGCTGGTCGGGCTGGCCTCGCTGCCGACCCTGGCCGCGATCACGGCCGGTTCGCACCAGCTCGACAACGGGTCCACCGGCGCGATGGATGTGCCGTTCCTGCCGCCGACCTCGCCCGGGCCGGTGGCCACGATCCCGGTGCTGCCGTTGCCCTCATCCGGGGCGCACCAGTCCCGCTCACACCGTTCCAGCAGCCGTACGCCCGGGGAAACGGGCCTCTCTCCGAGTTCGTCGGGCAGCGGTTCGTCGGGCAGCGGTTCGTCGGGCAGCGGTTCGTCGGGCAGCGGTTCGTCGGG
>CAXSDA010000068.1:0-24086 GCA_964236515.1 uncultured Actinoplanes sp. | reverse complement strand
CGGCCACCCATCCGAGCGAAGCCGGGGCCGGGGCCGGGGCCGGGGCCGGGGCCGGGGCCGGGGCCGGGGCCGGGGCCGGCACGACCGTCATCCCGGGCTGGATGCTGCAGACCTCGGCGTCGGTGAGCAACGACGCCGCGGTCTCCCAGCCCGGCTTCTCCACCGCCGGCTGGCTGCCGGTGGCGGCCCGGTCCACGGTCTACGCCGGGCTGGTCGCCAACGGGAAGTACCCGGACCCGTTCTACTCCAAGAACATGGCCTCGGTGCCGACCGCGCAGTTCGGCGTCCCGTGGTGGTACCGGTCCGACTTCTCCGGCACGGCCGGGCGGCACACCAGCCTCGACTTCAGCGGAGTGCTGTCGGCCGCCGACGTGTGGGTCAACGGCACCAAGGTGACGACCACCGCCGGCGTCTACCCGCACTACGACGTGGACGTCACCGCGCTGGTCCGGACCGGCACCAACAGCGTCGCGTTCAAGGTGGCGCCCAACGACCCGAACAAGAACCTGACCATGGGCTGGATCGACTGGGCGGAGACGCCGCCGGACCAGAACATGGGCATCGTCCGCGACGTCACCGTCATGCAGAGCGGATCGGTCACCCTGGGCAACGCGCACGTGGTGACGACGCTGAACGCCGCCCGTACGCATGCGGACCTGGTCGTGAAGGCCGACGTCAGCAACACCACCGCCGCGGCCGTGACCACGACCGTGGCCGGGATGGTGGCCGGTAAGGCGGTCAGCACGTCGGTGTCGCTGGCCGCGCACCAGACGGCCACCGTCGCCTTCCCGGCGGTCGGCGTCGACAACCCGGCGCTGTGGTGGCCGGCCGGGATGGGCGCGCAGACCCTCGAGCACCTGGATCTGAACGCGACCGTGGCCGGCGCGGTGTCGGACACCGCGCACGAACGGTTCGGCATCCGGTCGGTGACGTCGGCTCTGAACCCGTCCGGCGCCCGGACCTACACGATCAACGGGCGGCCGTTGTTCGTCCGGGGCGGTGGCTGGTCACCGGACCTGCTGCTGCGCTGGGATCCGGCGTACGTCCAGGACCGCCTGAAGTACGCGCTCGACCTCGGCCTCAACACGATCCGGCTGGAGGGCCACATCGAGCCGGACGAGTTCTTCGACCTGGCCGACCAGATGGGTGTGCTGACGCTGCCCGGCTGGGAGTGCTGCGACAAGTGGCAGAGCATCAGCTCGTGGACCACGGCCGACTACGCCGTGGCCAAGGCGTCGGCGGTGTCCGAGGGCGCCCGGCTGCGCGACCACCCGAGTGTGATCTCGTTTCTGATCGGCAGCGACGAGGCGCCGACGGCCAAGGCCGAGACCGGTTACCTGGACGCGCTGTCCTCCGTGGACTTCCCCGACCCGGTCGTCTCCGCGGCCGCGGACGCGTCGTCGCCGAAGCTCGGCAAATCCGGGATGAAGATGACCGGGCCCTACGACTGGGTGCCGCCGGCCTACTGGTACGACACCGCGCACACCGACTCCGGCGGCGCGTGGGGCTTCAACTCGGAGACCAGCGCCGGGCCGGACATCCCGACGCTGGACACGCTGAACCGGATGATGACCCCGGCCGAACTGGCCACGTTGTGGAGCGACCCGTCGGCGGCGCAGTACCACCGGTCGGGCTCGGACACCTTCGGCAACCTGAAGCTGTACGGCAACGCCCTGAACGCGCGCTACGGCAAGGCCACCGGCCTCACCGACTACGTGAAGAAGGCGCAGCTGGCCCAGTACGAGAACATCCGGGCGCAGTACGAGGCGTACGGCCGGAACTTCGTCAGCAAGAAGAACCCGGCGACCGGCGTCATCTACTGGATGTACAACAGCCCGTGGACGTCGCTGCACTGGCAGCTGTTCGACCGCTACTGCGACCAGGGCGGTTCGTACTACGGCGCCAGGGAGGCGAACAAGGCGCTGCACGTCCAGTACTCGTACGACAACCGGGGTGTCTCGGTGGTCAACCGCGACCACACCGCGGTCTCCGGGCTGGGCGTGAAAGTCGATCTGCTCAACGTGAACGGGGTCAGCAAGTACAGCGCCTCGGCGTCGGCGGTGTCGGTGGCCGGCGACGGCGCGCACACCACGCCGCTGACCGTTCCCGCGGTGAGCGGACTGCCGGCCACGTACCTGGAACGGCTGATCCTGACCGACGCGAGCGGCAAGGAGGTCGACCGCAACGTGTACTGGCTGTCGACCAAGGCCGACGTGATGAACTGGTCGGCCAACGACTGGTACTACGTGCCCACCACGTCGTACGCGGACCTCACCGGACTGGCCGGGATGGCCCGCTCGGCGGTCACCGCCACCGCGCGCTCGTCGGCTCAGGGTGACGACACGGTCACGTCGGTCACTCTGAAGAACACCGGCGGCGGCACCGCGCCGGCCTTCTTCACCGACGTGCACGTGGTCGACGCGTCCGGGAAGCCGGTGCTGCCGGTGCAGTGGAGCGACAACGAGGTCACGCTGTGGCCGGGCGAGTCGGTCACCCTCACCGCCACGTATCGGACGGCGGGCACGACATCGGTCCGGGTCTCCGGCTGGAACATTCCCACGGTGACCGTCACGGGGTAGAGGCCCGGCCGCCGGCCAGCCGCTCCCACAGGCGGTTCGTGCCGGCGGCCAGGCACCCGTCGACCACCGCGTCGTCGCCCAGGGCGCTGACCCGCATCTCCGGGACGACCGGGGCCAGCTGACGCACGTGGCCGGCCACCTCGTCCAGGAACTTCTCGGCCCGGCCGATCCCGCCGCCCAGCACGATCAGGTCGGGGTCGGCCACCGCCACGACGGCACAGATCGCGTTGGCCACCAGCAGCGCCTCGGCCGCGACGACCCGGGTCGCCCGGTCGTCGCCCCGCCCGGCCGCGGCGAACACCGATCGGGCCGACACCGGACCCTGGATGCCGGCCTGGCGGGCCGCCCGCACCACGCCGGAGGCGGAGGCGGCGATCTCCAGCCGGCCCTGCCGCCGGGAGACCCCGGCGTCGGCGTCGATATCGGCGGGAATGGGCAGGAAACCGATCTCCCCCGCGGCGCCGTGCGCCCCCCGGTGCAGCCGTCCGCCGATCACCAGGCCCATGCCGATGCCGGTGCCGACCGAGACGAAGGCGAAGCTGTCCACCTCCCGGCCGTGCCCGTGGGCCTGTTCGGCCAGCGCGGCCGCGTCGACGTCGTTCTCCAGGATCATCGAGTCGCCGAAGGCCGTCCGCAGCCCGCGCAGCACCCCGGGCTGGTCCCAGCCGGGCAGGCTGCCGGTCAGTTCGAGCGCGTCACGGGCCGGGTCGTAGATGCCGGGACTGCCGAGCACGGTCTGGCTGACGTCGCCCGGTCCGATGCCGGCCTCCGCCCGGAGCAGTGCGCCGAGGTCGGCCAGTTCGGCCACCCGGCCCGAGCCGCTGCGGGCCTTGACGCGCCGGGACGTACGGGCGCGAACCACGCCGGACAGGTCGGTGACGGCGCCGCGGAGGTAGTGACTCCCGACGTCGAGCCCGAGCACGTACCCTGCCCGCGGGTCGACCTGGTAGAGCACAGCCTGCGGACCGGGGACGCCGGTCCGCACGCCGGAGGTGCGGACCAGACCCGACCGCTCCAGGTTGGCCAGTGCCTGCGACACCGTGTTCTTGGCCAGGCCGGAGGTGCGGGCGAGGTCGGCCCGGGACAATTCGCCCGCGGCCCGGATGTGCCCGAGCACGAGCTGCTCGTTCATCACCCGGATGTCCTGGGGGCGTGCCGCCGACCCTTCCGGAACCATGCGCGTCCTCCGTAACCGATCCTTAACCCCACGACCTTGCCCCGGGGACGATCGATAGTCTACTTTCCTATCAATCAATAGTCGTCTAGGTTCCGAACAATCAAGGTAGTTCCCGAACAATCATCCGAACGGACGTCAATGGGTTCCTCGACCGTGCTCGGGCTCGACTTCGGCGGCACCAAGACCGCCGTCGCGGTGGCCGGCGCCGACGGCACGATCCTGGGCCGCGCGGTCGTTCCGGCCGCGCCCGACGCGCGGGCGAACCTCGCCGCCGCCGTGGCATGCGCCCGCGCACTGCTGAGCCAGGTCCTCGGGCAACGGGGGCCGGACGCCGTCGGTGTCTCGACGTTCGGCATCCCGGGGACCGACGGCGTCGCGCTGGCCCCGGCCATCGAGGGCTGGTCCGGGCTGGCCCTCGCCCGCGAGGTCGGGCAGGCCTTCGGCGGCGTCCCGGTCAAGGTGGCGACCGACGTCAAGGTGGCCGCCCGGCTCGAGGCCGAACGCGGGGCGCTGGCCGGCTGCGACCCGGCCCTCTATCTCAACCTCGGCACCGGGCTGGCGGTCGCGATCGTGGCCGGCGGCTCGGTCATCGCCGGCCGCCACGGCGCGTCCGGCGAGATCGGCTACAACCTGCGCCGGGTCGCCGACGTGGGCGTCCAGCTGTCCGGCCGGACGATGCTGGAGGAAGCGGTCAGTGGCGGCGCGCTGCTGGCCACGGCCACCACCGCGGCGCCGGAGGTGGCCGGCGCGGCCGCGGTCTTCGCCGGCGCGGCCGGTCACCCCGGGCTCGGACGGGTCCTCGGCGAGTTTCTCGACGAGCTAGCGTTCCACCTGGTCAACCTCACCATCGCGGTGGATCCTCACCGCATCGCCGTCGGTGGCGGGATGGTCCGATCCTGGGACATCCTGGCGCCGCGGCTACGCGCCGCCCTGGACGCGGCGGTCCCCTATCCGCCGGAGCTCGTCCAGGCCGCGTTCCCCTACGACGCGCCGCTGCTGGGCGCGCTGGCCCTCGGCGCCGATGCCGTGGCCCCCCATGAGATCACTGATTCCTTCCCTCGATAACGCCTGTTCAGAAGGGACTGCGAGGATGAGGCGAAACATCGCTCTGATCGCTCTCGCGACCACCGCCACCCTGTTCCTCGGCGCCTGCAGCGGCTCGAACAAGCCCAGCACCGCCGCGTCCAACCCGGCCGCCGACCAGGCCGCGGGCGGAACCTCCGGGCCGCACAAGAAGGGCGGCACGGTCACCATCTCCAACGAGCAGGGCCAGACCTGGCCGTGCGCGTTCAACCCGTTCAACCCGGCGAACAGCGCGGAGTCGCTCGGCTTCATCTACGAGCCGCTGATCCACGTGGACGTGGTCGGCAACTCCAAGGAGACGCCGATGCTCGCCACCGGCTACCAGTGGAGCGCCGACAGCAAGTCGATCGTCTTCACCATCCGCAGCGGCGTGAAGTGGAGCGACGGCCAGGCCGTCACCGCCGACGACGTGGCCTACACGTTCGACATCATGAAGCGGGTGCCGGCCACCGACGCGTACGCCCTCTGGACCGGCGCCGGGCTGAAGAGCGTCACCGCCGCCGCGGACAAGGTGACCTTCACCTTCAACCAGGTGGCGAAGACGTACTTCTACAACTTCGCCGGCTCGATCGGCATCGTCCCGAAGCACATCTGGTCGACCGGTGCCCCGGCCGCCCACCCGGACACATGGACCGACGCCAAGCCGATCGGTTCCGGCCCGATGCTGATGGGCATCTGCGGCCCGAACAACATCGAGTTCACCGCCAACCCGACCTTCTGGCAGCCCGACAAGCCGTACATCCAGAAGCTGGAGTACCCGGCGTACCTGGACAACGGCCCGGCCAACAACGACCTGGCGTCGGGCAAGGCGCAGTGGGGCAGCCAGTTCATCCCCAACATCAAATCGTTCTACCTGGCCAAGTCGAAGGACAACCACACCTGGTCGCCGCCGCTGCTGAACGTCGGCCTGTTCCCGAACCTGGACCCGTCGCACGCGGCCACCAGCAAGCTGGCCGTCCGGCAGGCGATCGCCGCGGCGCTCGACCGCAGCCAGATCGCGCTCATCGGCGAGGGCGGCCAGCAGCCGGCCGCCAACCAGAGCGGTGTGGTCACGCCGACCTTCGACAAGTACTTCGACGCGGCCGCCCTGGCCACGGCCGGGTACGACAAGCCGAACGCGGACAAGGCCAAGCAGCTGCTCTCCTCGGCCGGCTACACCGCGGCCAACCCGCTGAAGCTGAAGGTCATCTCGATCACCGGGTACACCGACTGGGACGCCTCGCTGGCCGTCATCAAGCAGCAGCTGGCCCCGATCGGCATCCAGATCACGGTCGACGACCTGGCTCAGCAGACGTTCGACACCCGGCTGTTCAACGGCGACTACGACCTCGCCTACTACGCCGAGCCGAACAGCGGGCCGTCGCCGTACTACGAGATGCGGCAGCTGATGTACTCGAAGAACTCGGCGCCGCTCGGCAAGCCGGCCGCGTCGAACTACGAGCGCTACAACAACCCGCAGGTCGACGCGCTCATCGACCAGTACGCCACGGCCGACGACGCCACCCAGGTGTCGATCGTCAAGCAGCTGGCCGCGTTCTGGATCTCCGACGTGCCGATGATCCCGACGACCGAGTCGGTGGACTGGTTCCAGTACAACACCGCTGACATCCTGGGCTGGCCGACGCCGACCAACCCGTACGCGGAACCCTCCGCGTACCGGGCGATCGACGCCGAACAGGTCATCCTGCACCTGTACTCGCAAGCCGCACAGAAGTAGTCCCGCACCGAGACGACTGACCGAGAGGAGCCGCCCATGAGGTACGTGCTCAGACGCCTGGGCTTCTTCGTGCTCACCTTGTGGGCGGCCCTCACCGTCAACTTCTTCATTCCGCGGCTGATGCCGGGCAGCCCGTTGCAGGCGCTGCAGGCCCGCAGCCGGACCCGCCTGTCCCCGGCGGCGCTGGAATCGATGCTCACCGCGTTCGGGTACAAGCCGCACGAGAACATCGTGAAGCAGTACTTCGAGTACCTGGGCCACATGTTCACCGGCCAGTGGGGCGTGTCGATCGGCTCCAACTTGGGCGAGCCGGTCGGGAAGATCGTCGTCCAGGCCCTCCCGTGGACGCTGGGCCTGGTCGGGGTCGCCACCATCATCGCGTTCGTGCTCGGTTCGGTCATCGGGATCGTGGCCGGCTGGCGGCGCGGGGGCGTGCTCGACTCGGTCCTGCCGTCGGTGTTCGTGGTGACCTCGGCCCTGCCGTACTTCTGGGTCGGCCTGCTGTTGATCCTGGTCTTCTCGGTGACGACCGGCTGGCTGCCGAGCGACTTCAACTACGACAGCGATCTGCAGCCGGCGCTGAACGCGACGTTCGTGCTCAACGTGCTGCAGCACGCGTTGCTGCCCGGCCTGACCATCGTGGTGACCGCGGTCGGCGGCTGGGTGCTGACCATGCGGAACAACATGATCACGACGCTGGCCGAGGACTACGTCCGGATGGGCCGGGCCAAGGGCCTGTCCAACCGCAAGGTCATGTACCAGTACGCGGCCCGCAACGCGTTCCTGCCCAATCTGTCCGGTTTCGCCATGTCACTCGGGTTCGTCATCTCCGGCGCCATCCTGGTCGAGTACGTCTTCAACTACCCGGGCCTGGGCTACCTGCTCTACAACGCCGTCTCCAACACCGACTACCCGCTCATGCAGGTGCTGTTCATGCTCTTCACCGTGGCTGTCCTGGTGGCGGTCCTGCTCTGCGACTTCGCGACCGCCTGGCTCGACCCGCGCGCCCGGGCGAAGGGGTGACGGCCGCATGACCGCCTGCACCGAGCAGCACCCGGCTCCAGTTGAAGACGGCCTCGCAGGCGAGGGCCAGAAGGGCATGCAAAAGGTGACTCCGTGACCGCACTGCTCACGACCGCCGCGCCCACGACCATGCCGCCACCCCGCCGTCGTCGCGGTGGTGGCCTGCTGCGGACGCTCGTCCGCAATCCGAAGGCGCTGACCGGACTGATCATCTTCCTGCTCTTCACCGTCTTCGCCGCCGTTCCGCAGCTGTTCACGTCCGTCCGCGACCCGAACCGGCTGGCGTTCGCGCCGTCCGTACCGCCGAGCGGCGAGCACCTGCTCGGCACCACGGCGCTCGGTCAGGACATCTGGGCCCAGCTCGTCTACGGCACCCGGCAGTCGCTGGTCATCGCGGTCGTCGCCGGCCTGTTCGCGACGGTGCTGTCGGTGCTGGTCGGGGTGTCGGCGGCGTACCTGGGCGGGATCGCCGACGAGATCCTGTCGATGCTCACCAACATCTTCCTGATCCTGCCGACGTTCCCGCTGATCATCATCCTGGCCACCTACGCCGGGAAGGGCACACTGACGGTCATCCTGGTCGTGCTGGTGCTGACCGGCTGGTCGTACGGAGCGAACCAACTCCGGGCGCAGGCGTTGTCGTTGCGCAACCGCGACTTCCTCGAATCGGCCCGGGTCCGGGGCGAGCGCCGCTCGTACATCATCGTGTTCGAGGTCCTGCCCACGATGACCTCGCTGATCGTGGCCAACTTCCTCGGCGCCGCCCTCTACTCGGTGCTCACCGCGGCCGGTCTGCAGTTCCTCGGGCTGGGCGATCCCAACTCGATCAGCTGGGGCACGATGCTCTACTGGTCGCAGAACCAGCAGGCGCTGCAGAGCGGGATGCCGCTGTGGTCGATCGCGCCCGGTCTCTGCGTGGCCCTTCTCGGCGTCTCCTTCGCGTTGCTCAACTACGCCTTCGACGAGATCAGCAACCCCGCCCTGCGACCGGTTCGGAAGACCAAGGTCAGGAGAGTCAGTGCCCGACGCACCGCTGCTTAGCGTCCGCGACCTGCGGATCGAGTACGCCACCGCGGGTGACCCGGTGGTCGCCGTGGACGACGTCAGCTTCGACGTGGGCGAGGGCGGGTTCACCGGCATCGCCGGGGAGTCCGGCTGCGGCAAGTCGACCCTGCTGTTCGGCCTGGCCCGGCTGCTCAACCCGCCGGCCGCCATCACCGGCGGGGACGTCACCTTCCACGGCCACAACCTGGTGACGATGACCGAGAAGGAACTCAACGTGCTGCGCTGGCGCGACTACTCGGTCGTCATGCAGAGCGCGATGAACGCCCTCAACCCGGTCGCCTCGATCGGCGCCCAGTTCGCCGACACGATGAAGGCGCACGGTCGCGGCAGCCGGGCCGAGATCCGCGACCGGTCGGCCGAGGTGCTCGCCCTGGTCGGGATCGACCCGATCCACCTGAAGAGCTACCCGCACCAGCTCAGCGGCGGCATGCGGCAGCGCGCGATGATCGCCATGGCCCTGCTGTTCACCCCCGACCTGGTCATCATGGACGAGCCCACCTCGGCCCTGGACGTGGTCGCGCAGCGCTCGCTGATGGTGCAGATCAAGGAACTCCAGCAGGAGCTGGGCTTCGCCGTCATCTTCGTCACCCACGACATGTCGCTGGTCAGCCACTTCTCGGACCAGCTGCTGGTGATGTACGCGGGCCAGGTCGTCGAGGCCGGCCCGACCCGGGAGGTGTTCGACCACCCGGCCCACCCGTACAGCCGGGGGCTGCTCGACGCGTTTCCCTCGATCTACGGGCCGCGGGTGCCGCTGGCCGGCATCCCGGGCTCGCCGCCCAACCTGGCGCATCCGCCGCAGGGCTGCCGGTTCGAGCCGCGCTGCCCGGTCCGTTTCGCCGACTGCGTGACCGTGCGGCCCGCCCTCTACCCGGTGGGCCCGGTGGTCAGCCGGTGCCTGCTCGACGAACCCGGCCGTACGCCCGTCTCGGCTCCGGAGGCCGCGCGATGAGTGCCCTGCTCCAGACCAAGGGATTGTCCCGGTACTTCAAGGTCGGCGGCACGCTGTCCCGGCACCGGCTGCACGCCGTCGACGAGGTCGACCTGACCATCAACGAGCGCGAGATCATCGCGCTGGTCGGCGAGAGCGGCAGCGGGAAGTCGACCATCGCGCGGTTGCTGGCCCGGGTGTACGAGCCGACCGGCGGCGAGATCCTGTACCAGGGTCGGTCGCTGAGCTCGATCCGGCGGCGCAAGGAGCTTCTGGCGTACCGCAGCGACGTGCCGATGGTGTTCCAGGACCCGTTCAGCTCACTCAACCCGGCCTACCGGGTGAAGCACGGCATCCTGCGCGGGCTGCTGCTGCACCGGCGCGATCTGAGCGCGGACCAGCGGTACGACGAGGCCGTCCGGGTGGCCGAGGCGGTCGGGCTCAGCCCGGCGGCGGAGATCCTCGAGCGGTTCCCGTACGAGCTGTCCGGCGGGCAACGGCAGCGGATCGGTTTCGCCCAGGCGCTGGCGTACCGACCCAAGCTGATCCTGGCCGACGAGCCGGTGTCCATGTTGGACGTGTCGATCCGGATCGGCCTCCTCAACGTGATGGCCGGCCTGCGCAGCAACGAGGGCGTGTCGATCCTCTACATCACCCACGACATCGCCAGCGCCCGCTACGTGTCCGACCGGATCGCGGTGATGTACGGCGGTCACATCGTGGAGACCGGGCCGACGGACTCGGTGCTGAGCAACGCCAAGCACCCGTACACGCAGCTGCTCCTGTCGGCCGTGCCCGACCCGCGGGCGCCGCTGGTGATCGACGCGGTGAAGACCCGGACCGAGCCGCCCCGGGTGATCGACCCGGCGCCGGGCTGCCGGTTCCGCGACCGGTGCCCGCTGGCCATCGACCGCTGCTCGGTCGAGACGCCGCGCCTGCGGCCGCTGGGCGTGGACCACCAGGCCGCCTGCCACGTCGCCGAGCCGGATCCGGCGGCCTGACGACCTGGTCGCTACCCGGTACCGGCCTTCCGTCAAAGGTAACCACACGGATGGCGTCGGCCGATCGGTCAGATCGGCCGGTGCCGGACGGGGATTCGTGGCTGCTCCGGGTGGCCCGCACGGTACGGGTCGGCCGTTCCCATCTTGACGGGCAAAGGCGACTGATCCGCATACTTCCGGCATCATCCATGACGGAAAGCGGGACTTCGGTGCAGTTCGCGAAGGCGGTGAGGTGGCGGGTCAGCCGACGCGGTGCGGTCATCGCCGGCGCACGCCGTGGCCGCGGGCACCCGCCGGCCGGCAGGCCCGGGGTTCCGGGGGCCGCGTCCCGTCACGATTCACTGCCGCAGCAGCATCATGCCGGTTGAGGAGAGATAGGGATCCGGACCGCCGGAATGGAAGCCTGCGATGCATGATCCGTGGGCCGCGCCATCCGAGCGGACGGTTGTCCCCCTCGATACGGCAGCCACGAATGGGAGAAGAAATGCAAGCCATCTCAGCATGCCGCGCATGGGCCGCGGTCGGCGTGAGTGCGCTCGTCGTCCTCGCCGGGCTACCGGCACAGGCGTCGGATCCGCTCGAACCCGCGGTCCGGACGATCACCGCCGGCCTGAACGGGCCGTACGGTCTCGACATCCTGTCGACCCGCACCGCGCTGGTCGCCGAGCGCGACTCGGGCGCGGTCACCGCGGTCGACCTCAGGTCCGGTGCAAAGAAGGCGCTGATCTCCGGTCTGGCCGGCTCGGCCGGGCTGGCCACGACCGGCGGCCGCATCTACGTCCTCCAGGGCGGTGGCGGGACCTCCGGCAAAGCAACTCCCCCACCGTCGAAGTATCCGCCGTCGTCTCTTCTGGAGGCGGACTCCCAGGGCGGGCATGTGCGGGTGCTGGCCGACTTCAAGGCTTACGAACTGGCTCACAACCCGGACGGTCAGGTGCAGTTCGCCCCGAACGGCACGCCGTACGACGCTCTGTCGAACCCGTTCAGCATGACCGCCTCCTCATGGGGTCTGCTGGTCGCCGACGGCGGCGCGAACGACGTTCTCCGGGTGGATCCGAGCACCGGGACGATCGCCACCTATTTCGTGCCGCCGACCGCCAAGACGCCGGCCTGTCTCGCGAAGGGGGCGCAGGCCAACCCGGGCACAGTCGGCTGCGACCCGGTTCCCACCGGCGTGACCCAGGTCGGACGCTACGTGTACGTGTCCACCCTGGGCGCGGAATCGCCGGGCGCATCGGCCATCTGGAAGCTGGACGGCCGGGTGCTGCACGTATGGACCGGCTTCACCGCCCTGACCGGCATCGCGGTGACCCCGGGCGGCGCGATCTACGTGTCCGAGGTGCTGTTCGGCGCGCCCAAGGGTAACGGGTCACTGCCCGCCGGCTTCGATCCGGCAGGCATCGGCCGGCTGACCCAGGTGGACGGCGGCCGGGTGACCCACGCGGCGGTGACGATGCCGACCGGGCTGCGATACGTGAACGGGCATCTCTACGCCTCATCCTGGAGCATCGCGGGAAAGCTGCAGATCCCGCACGCCGGGAAGGTCGTCGAGGTGAGTCCCCGCGCCTTCAAGTAGGACGGCGCACAGTAGGGGCCGGCGAGAAATTCGCCGGCCCCTACTGTCATCAGGCGATGCCCGCGAAGGCGTTGGATGGTTGTGGCGTTCGATGAGTTCGTGGCCGCCCACCTCGGCCGTCGCTCAACTGGTCACCCGCCCAGGCGCTCGTTCAGGACGCGGGCCCGGCCGGCGCGGGCGGCCACCGCCACCGCCCCGGTGAGCACGCCGGCGTCACCCAGCTGGGAGGCGGCGATCCGGGGCGGGCAGGGCGAGATCCGGGCGGTGAGCGCGCCCAGCCGGTCGACCAGGACCGGGTGGGCGCCGCCGATCTCGCCGCCGAGCACGATCAGGCCGACGTCGGCCACCCGGGCGATCGGGGTGACCGCGCGGGCGATGCGGCGGGCCAGCTCCCACAGGATCTCGTCGGCCAGCGCGTCACCGGCCGTGTAGGCGGTGAAGACGCCGTCCACTGTGACCGGTTCGGCCAGGACGGTCGGGCCGGTCCAGCGGGCGAGCCGGCGGCGGGCGGTGGCGAGCAGGCCGGCGGCCGACGGGGTACCCGGGTTTCCCTCGGCCCGCCCGTCCGGGAAGTCGATCTCGCCGGCGGCGCCGTGGTGGCCGCGGTGCAGGCGCCCGCCGAGGATCAGCCCGGCGCCGACGCCCGCGCCCACCGCCAGGTACGCGAAGTCCGGCGCCGACCGGCCCGCGCCGGACGCCCGCTCGCCCAACGCGGCCAGGTTGACGTCGTTCTCCACCTCCACCGGGAGGCCCAGGGCCTCGGCCAGCGTGGCGATCGGCAGGTCCTCCCACTCGGCGACGCTGGTCTCCCAGATCCGGCCGCGGCCGGCGTCGATCAGGCCGGGCACACCCGCTACGGCCGCGGCGACCCGCGGCCACAACGGGTGGCGGGCCAGCCGGGTCCGTAGCGCCCGCAGGCCGCCGGCCAGGTCGGCTCCGTGCAGCTCGACGTCGTGCCGCTCGAGCACCGTCCCGCGCAGGTCGGCGATCGTCCCCCGGACGTGGCGGCCGCTCGCGTCGATGCCGACCACGGCGGCCACGGCCGGATCGGGCTCGAAGAAGACCGCGGCGTAGTGCGCGCCGGCCGGCGGCTCGGCCACCGGCCGGACCAGGCCGGCGGCCAGCAGTACGTCCAGGGCGTTGGCCGCGGTCGGCTTCGTCATCCCCGTCATCCGCGCGATGTCGGCCCGGGTGAGCGGCGGCCGGGACTCGATCGCCTCGAAGGCCGTGCGCGCGTTGTCCGTGCGTACGGTCATCTGGGTGGCGATCTTGGCCACCGCGGTGTCGTCCCCGGTCATCCGCTCAGGATGGCAGGCCGTCCACCGGTCAGCGCAGGGCGGCCTGCATCGCGGTGACCGCCGCCTTCGGTGTGACGGACGCGTCGAACGGCAGGGCGGTCCCGGGCACCGGCGGGTAGACGTCGGTGTCCGCGGTCGAGCCGTACCGGTCGGTGAAACCCCACGTGGTGAAACTCGTGCAGGCCGGCACCGATCGGCACGCGGCCAGCTTTCCGCCGAACTCGTTCGCCTGGACCGTGGCGGTCGCCCCGGACACGTCCATCTCCGAGATCCGGACCTGCAGGCCGAGCGCGGCGATCTTCTTCAGGTGGTCGGTGAAGGTGGCCACGGGCGTACGGTCGGCGGCTTCGTACTCGTGTGTCTGGAAGCCGACTCCGCCGATCGGGACGCCGCGGGCCAGCAGCCGCTTGATCAGCGCGTAGAAGGCGGTCCAGCGCTCGCCGTTGCCCTCGATCCCGTACTCGTTGACGAACAGTGCGGCCTGCGGGTCGGCCTCACGCGCCTGTTGGAACGCCAGGTCGATGTACTGCTCCCCCATGGCGTTGAACCACAGCTGCGGGCGCAGCCCCCGGTGGCCGTTGGTGTAGTCGGGATCATCGTCGGACATGGGCTCGTTGACGACATCCCACTCGGCGACCCGGCCGGCGTAGTGCCCGGCGACCGCGTCGATGTGGTCGAGCATCACGTTCTTCCGGGCGTCGTTGCTCATCGGCGCCTTCATCCAGGCCGGGAGCGCCTCGTGCCAGACCAGCGTGTGCGCGTGCACCTTGATGCCGTTGGCGTCGGCGAAGTCGACCAGGGTGTCGCCGTCGGCGAAGGTGAAGACGCCCGGCAGCGGCTGGACGAACTGGGGCTTCATGTCGTTCTCGGGGGTGAGCATGCTGTACTGCTGGGCCGCCGTGCGGCGGTAGGTGCTGTCACTCATCACCTCGTTGGCGGCCATCGCGCTGCCCATCAGCAGCCGGCTGCCGGCCAGGGTGCGCAGCGCGTCGGCGGGCGGGGCGCCCTGGGCCAGGGCGGGCGCGTCCTTGACGGAGACCGTGCCGGTGCCGGTGCCGGTGCTCTGCGCGGTCAGCCCGGCGAGCGTCCAGGCCGGACTGTCGCGGCCGCACTCCAGGCCGAAGATGACCGAGCCGGAGGCGAAGGCGCCGCGGTCGGCCTGCCTGCCCAGGGTCTTGCCGTTGGCGGCGAAGGCGAGCGTCGACCCGGTGCGGGTGACGGCGGCGGTCACCGTACCGGTCAGGCCGCTGCCGTACGTGGCGGTGGCCACCGGAACCGCACCCGTCCCGTTCCAGATCGCGACCTGGAACTTGCCGCCGCTGATGCCGAAGCGGACGCTCGGGCGTTCCTGGCGGGACTCGTCGTAGATCACCGGGGTCTGGCCGTACAGCCGGACGTACGCGATGGACGAACTGGTCACCGACAGGGTGGCGGTGACCCGGAAGTCGCCGGTCACGGCCAGCCGCGGTCCGCGCAGGTTGACCGGCGGGTTGGCCTGGTAGGTCTCCCCCTCGGCCGACACGATCGAGCGGCCGGTGCCGGTGACGTGGACGCCGGCCGCACTCGGCGTGGCGCCGGCCAGGTGCGACCAGTCGCGACCGGTCAGCAGGTCCTGCGCAGCGCCCTCGGCGGCGGATGCCGACCGGGCCACGATGACGCCGCCGGTGAGGAGCAGGGCGGCCGCTACGGCCGTGCGGCCGGTTCGGAATCTCATGGATCCGGAGTATAGTAAAGAGCTTTTACTATGTCCATGGCTTCGACAGGCCTCGATGCCCGGCGCTGCGGGCGATCTGTTCGAGACGGTCGCGGTAGCCGGCCCACTCGTCCGCCTCCGGTGGCGCCATGTTGGCGCTCGCGGCCCGGTTGCCGGCCGATCCGTCGACCAGCTCCCGAACGATGTCGGCGTGCCCGGCGTGCCGGGCCGTCTCCGCGGTCATGTGGATCAGCACCCGGTGAAGCGTCACCTCGCGCCGGTCGGCCGCCCACCACGGCACGGCGCCGATCGCATCCAGCGGCAGCCCGGCGATGGTGGCATCGGAATGCGCCCACACCCGCCGGTACTTCGCGGCGATCTCGTCGCGGGACTCGCCGGCCGTGGCGTACATGTCCTCGTTGAAGCCGGCGGTGTCGTCCCAGGGTGTCAGCGGCTCGGGGAACGGCCGCCCGAACGTGTCGCCGAAGTAGCCGGCGTCCACCGCGGTCAGGTGCTTGATCAGGCCGAGCAGGTTGGTCCCGGTGGGCACCAGGGGCCGGCGGACGTCGTACTCGGAGGCGCCGTCGAGCTTCCACAGCACGGCCTCGCGGGCCTGCTGCAGGTAGTGGTGGAGGTCGGCCTTGAACGGATCATCGGACATCGGGCCAGCATGCCACCGGATCTCCGGCCGTAGGGTGGGCCGATGACCGAACGCCTGGCCGGTGACTTCGACTACGACACCCACGGAGCCGGCTACGCCGTGCAGCGCCGCCCGGACCCGCGGATCGCCGCGCTGGTACACGCCGCGCTGGGCGATGCCCGTACGGTCCTGAACGTCGGGGCGGGCGCCGGGTCGTACGAGCCGGACGACCGCTACGTCGCCGCCGTCGAGCCGTCGGCGGCCATGCGCGCGCAACGGCCGCCGGGCGCGGCACCGGCCGTCGACGCCACGGCCGAGTCGCTGCCGTTCGACACCGGCGCGTTCGACGCGGCGATGGCGACGGTGACGGTGCACCAGTGGTCCGACCCCGCGGCCGGACTGGCCGAGCTGCGGCGGGTGGCCCGCGGGCCGGTGGTGGTGCTGACCTTCGACGGCGACGCGCTCGACCGGCTCTGGCTGGCCGAGTACGCACCCGAGCTGATCACGGCCGAGCGGCGCCGCTACCCCCCGATCGACGTGATCGCGGCCGCGGCCGGCCGGACCGCCGTGGTGACCCCGGTGCCGATCCCGATCGACTGCGTGGACGGGTTCACCGAGGCCTACTACGCCCGGCCGGAGATGTTCCTCGACCCGCGGGTGCGGGCGGCGCAGTCGGCCTGGGGATTCGTCGACGACGACGCCACCGCCCGGGCGGTCGAGCGGCTGCGGGCCGACCTGACTTCCGGGGCGTGGGACGCGAAGCACGGCGCGCTGCGCGACCAGCCGGCGTTCGTCGGCTCTCTCCGACTGATCGTCGGCGCGCCTTAACCCGGCCGCCCGCCGAAAGCCCAGTCGTAGACCTCGACCGCGTCGTAGGAGTGCGGCGCTAGGACGGCCCGGGCCTGGTCCGGGCCGGGCGCGCGGACCAGCGCCGCGGTGCCCAGCCAGGCCGAGTCGTCGTCGGACCGCAGAGTGCCGTACGCGATCAGCTCGCCGGTGGCCGCCGGAAGCGCCGGCTCCGCGCCCGCCTGCGGACCGAGGCCGAGCACCAGGAACCGGTCGCCGCCGGTGCGGCCCCCGGGAAAGTCCCACATGGTCCGCCCGAGCAGGTCGTGCCACCGCCGGATCAGCACGTCCCGGTACGTACCGGCCTGGTACCCCGGCTCGTCGAAGGCGAACGCCCGGGCGGCCGCCGGGCCGGGCAGGTCCACGATGTGCACGCTGCCGGTGAGCGTGTCACCGCCCGGCGCGAACGTCGGTCCGCGGGCGATCATCCGGTCGGCGAACCGGTCCATGTACGACCAGTGTTCCTCGACGAGCGCGTGGCGCAACGCCGAGGAGCCGGACCGGTCGCGGTGATAGCAGAAGAACAGCATCGCCCCAGGATGCCGTCAGTTCACGAAGTCCTGGGTGAACCACACGCGGCCGTCGGAGCCGCGGGCCACGGCCAGGCCGATGTGCTTGAAGGCGGGGTTCAGCAGGTTCTTGCGGTGGCCGTCGTTCGGGGGCTGCTCGGCCAGCATCAGGTCGGTCAGCCCGTTGGCGGCGGCGACGATCGAGGCGGTGGTGTCGGAGGCGTTGCCCTGGCCGATGTTCTCGCCGGCCGAGGTCCACGGGACGCCGGCGGCGGTGAACCGGTCACCCAGGCCCGCCTCGCCGGGGCACTGGTGGGACAGCCCGCACCCGCCGACCATCAGCGCGTTGTGCGCCTCGGATGCCGAGGACAGGGCCGCGCTCAGGGCCAAGGTCGACAATCCCGCGCCCGTACGGGCGGCGTTGATGTGGGTCAGCGCCTGGTCGATGACCGAGTTCCCGGGTGGCGCGGTCGGCGGCGCGGTCGTCGGCGGGGTGGTGCTCGGCGGCGGTGCGGCCGTGGGCGACGTGGTCGGCGACGGCGAGTCGGTGGGCGTGGGCGAGTCGGTGGGCGACACGGTCGGCGACGGCGGGGCGACGGTCGGCGTGGCTGATCGGGTGGGCCGCGGGCGACGGGTCGGCCAGGTACGGGTGCCGGCCACGTCGACGGCCTCCCCGATCCGCGCGCCGGTGTTGTGGCCGTGCGGGCGGTGAATGGTGTGGGCCGAGGCGATCCCGGCGACACCGGCCCCCAATGCTCCGGCGACACAAGTGGCCAATACAAGGATGCGCTGACGCGTGGGCACGGGGGTCCTCATCGATCGGCGGGGGTGGGGTCCCGCAGTGCGTCCCGGAGCCGGGACGGGCGTCGGTGGGTGGCGCCCGCTGTACTCTGCTGTCCGGATCGCCCCTGTGCACGCCGCTTCAGGAACACTTAAAGATGGACACACCCGGATCTAATGCTGGCGGTTCTAGTGCTGCCCGATCACCGACGGCAGCGCGAACAGCATGATCATCGACCAGGTGATGTGCGTCAGGATCGGGGCCAGGATCCCGCCCGAGGCCCGGCGTTCCAGTCCCAGCACCGCGCCCAGCAGCACCGCCGCGAAGACCAGCATCACGTTGGCGGTGGCCACCGTGGCCAGCCCGTAGATGACGGTGGAGATGACCACCGCGTGGCGGCGGCCGATGGCGGCGAACAGCGCCCCGCGGAAGAAGACCTCCTCGGCCACGCCGTTGAGCAGCGTGATGAGGGCGATGAGCACGATCGAGCCGTACCGGGCGTGGTCGAGGACCTCATCGGCCAGGCCGGCCAGCGGCGGGATGAACCGGACGGCGACCGCACCGGCCACGAACACCGCGCCCACCAGCGCCCCCACCGCGATCGGGACCAGGATCGGCCGGCTCAGTTTGCCGCGGCGGGTGAACCGGCCCAGGTGCAGCGGGCCGGAGATCAGGCTGCCGGCCACCCAGACCGCGGCCACGCCCAGGGTCATGACGTAGAAGAGCGGATCCCCCGGCCGTACGGCCAGGGAGAAGCCGAGCAGCGTGGCCCCGGCGACCAGGGTGACCGCGGCGACCACGCGGCGGCGGCGGAACTGGGCGTCCGTCTGGGCGTGGTCGCGCGGCACCTGGTCGACGAACGTCGTCCGGACGAGATTGCGCATGGCACTCACCCGGCGGTCTCCGACCGAGTGCTTGAGCCGGTGCCGGCGGGGGCGTCGGTGGCGCCGATGGCATCCTCGGCCGTCCGGAGCGCGACGGCGGCGGCCCGGCGGGCCTCGTCCGCCCGGTCGATCGCCAGCTGGGCCTCCCGCTGGGCGCGGGCCGCCTCACGGTCGGCCCGCCGGGCCTCGTCCCGCGCGGTGTCCACCGCCTGCGCGGCCTCACCTGCCGCCCGGTCGGCCAGCGCGACCCGGACCGAGTCCTCGTAGGTGAACGCCGGCCCCGGCACGATCTGCTCGATGCTGCGGTCGTGCACCACCACCTCGGTGCTCAGCGAGTCGACCAGGGTGCGGGCGACCTGTGTGTTCACGTCGGTGACGAGCGACAACCAGAGGGACGAGAGCTGCGGGGTGAGGATGGGCACGGTCAGGTTGGGCAGGCTCTTGCCGCGGACGGCTGCCGCCCGCTGGAGCATGCTCGCGTAGGTCAGAGCCTCCGGACCGCCGATCTCGTACGCCTTCCCGTACGTCTCCGGCTTGTCGAGCACCCCCACCAGGTACCGGATGGCGTCGCGCAACGCGATCGGCTGCGTCTTGGTGGCCACCCACTTCGGGGTGATCACGGCGGGCAGGTGGTCGACGAGCTGGCGGGTGATCTCCCACGAGATGCCGCCGTGGCCGATCACCACGGCCGCCCGGAGCGTGGTCAGCGGCACCGTTCCCTCGCCCAGGATCCGCTCGACCTCCCGCCGGGACCGCAGGTGCGGCGACAGGTGATCGGAGTCCGAGCCGAGGCCGCCGAGGTAGACGATCTGCTGCAGGCCGGCCCCGGCGGCCGCGGTGGCGAAGTTGTGGGCGGCGTCGGCGTCGCGGGTCTCGAAGTCCACGCTGTCGAGCGAGTGGACCAGGTAGTAGGCGGCGTCGACGTTGGCCAGCGCCCGGGTCAGGCTCTCCGGATTGCTGACGTCGCCGGCCACCGGCTCGCCCGCCCCCGAGTACTCGGCGGGCTTGCGGGTCATCGCACGCACGGTGAAGCCGCGCCCGGCCAGCGCCTCCGCGAGATGCGAGCCGATGAAACCTGACGCTCCGGTTACCAGCACGGTTCGAATCACAGGAAAGCTTTACCCATTCACCACGGCACCACTCCGCCGTCGTCGAAGAATCCGCCCATCGGGCCGTCGTCGGCCAGCGTCGCCAGCCGGATGCCGATCGCCGCGCCCTGGGCCGGGGTGCGGACGCCCCGGAAGTTGTTCAGGTCGGTCGCGGTGAATCCCGGACATCCGGCGTTGATCAGGATGTTCGTGTCGCGCAGCTCCTTGGCATACTGCACCGTGACGGCGTTGAGGAACGACTTCGACGGCGCGTACGCAGCCGAGATCGGCCCGGTTTCCCGGCCGGGCGTGCTCTGCAGGATGAGCGAGCCGACCGTGCTGGACATGTTGACGATCCGCGGGTGGGCCGAGCGCCGCAGCAGCGGCAGCATCGCGTTGGTCACCCGGATGACGCCGATGACGTTGACCTCGACCGCGGCCAGCACGGTCGCGGGGTCGACCAGCGTCGGTTCCTGCGGCCGGCCCCCGGTGATGCCGGCGTTGTTGACCAGCACGTCGAGACGCCCGGCGCGCTCCTCGACCAGCGCCGCGGCGGCCGTCACGCTCGCATCGCCGGTCACGTCGAGCGGGACGCCGAACACGTCGGCGCCGCCGGCGCGCAGCTTCGCCACCGCGGCCTCCCGGCGCTCGGCGTCCCGGGCGCCGATCCCGACGCTCCAGCCGAGTGCGCCCAGTCCGGCCGCGATCTCGTACCCGATTCCCTTGTTCGCGCCGGTCACCAGCGCGATGGTCTGTTCGCTCATGCGTTTCATCCTGTCCGCGGCGGTACGTGCGGCCAACACCGATTCGGTGCGCGGCGATACCGTAGGGGTATGGAAACGCGGGAGCTGCGCTACTTCGTCGCGGTCGCCGAGGAGTTGCACTTCGGGCGGGCGGCGACCCGGCTGGGGATCGCGCAGCCGCCGTTGTCCCGCGCGATCCGGCAGCTCGAGCGCCGACTCGGAGTGACGTTGCTGGAACGCACCAGCCGGTCGGTGGCGCTGACCGAGGCCGGTGCGGTGCTGCTGCGCGAGGGCCGGGCCGCGCTGGACGCGGTCGACGCCGCCGGTCGCCGGGCCCGCCGGGCCGCCACCGGCCGTCCCGGACTGGTCCTGGTCACCAAGGCCGGGGCGTCCACCGAACTGCTGGCCAAGCTGCTGGACGCGTACGCCGCCGAGCCCGGCGCGGTCGCCGTCGACGTGCTGCTGTGCGCGCCGGCCGAGCAGGCGCGGCTGCTGCGCGACGGGCGGGCCGACGTGGCGCTGCTGCACCGGCCGTACGACTCGATCACCGGGTTCGACGTCGAGGAACTGCGCACCGAGAACCAGATCGCGCTGCTGCCGGCCGGGCACCCGCTGACCACCCGGCCGTCGGTGCGGATGGCCGACGTCCTGGCGTTGCCGGGCCTGCCGTTGCCGCGCTGGCCCGGACTGGACGGCACGTACGCCGACGGCCCCGGCCCGGAGATCCACGACCACTCCCAGCTGTTGCAGCTGATCGCGCTCGGCCGGGCCGCGGCCGTCCTGCCCGAGTCGGTGCAGACCCACCTCGGGACCGACGTCGCCGCCGTCGCCGTGGCGGACGCACCGCCGGTCACCACCGTGATCGCCTGGCCACCGCACAGCCGCTCGCGGGCGGTGGCCGATCTGGTCCGGGCGGCTACGCGGTTGTAGCGGCCAGGACGGCCGTCCGCGTCGCCGTGCGGCCGGCGGTGAACACCGACGCGGCGATCAGCCACAGCGGCAGCAGCAGGTAGACGGCCATCGCCAGCGGGCCGAGGACGCCGATCCCGCCGAGCACGACCGTGACGATCGCGAACCACTTCGGCAGCGTGGCGTTGCGCAGGCCGCCCAGGCCGAAACCCCAGAACGCGGCGATGAAGCCGGCCAGCGCGGGCAGCCAGGCGATCAGCGCGAGCTGGCCGATGGCCGCGGTGACGGATTCTCGGCGCCGACGAGCTCGCTCACATCTCGCGGTAGTCCCGCAAAGCGGCCGCGATCTCGCCCAGGACGTCGAGCACGACGGCGAGATCGTGGTGGCCGAGACGCCCGCCGATCCCGGTCAGGTCGGTCAGCAACGGCGCCAGCACCCGCCGGACCTCCTGCTGGGCGTGCGGGGTCGCGGCCAGCGTGATGCGCCGTCCGTCGGCCGGATGGGGACGGCGGGTCAGATGCCCGGCGGCCACCAGCCGGTCGACCAGGGCGGTGGCCGACGCCGACCGCAGCCCGAGGCGCTCGCCCAGTTCGACCGTGCCGATCGGCTCGGGCGCGGACACCACGTGATCGATCGCCTGGAGGTCGGTGAGCCGTAACCCGAGCCCGGCGGCCATCGCCGACTGCATCTGACGACCGGCCTGCAGCACCTCGCGCAGGGCGAACCCCAGATCGGCCGGAACTCCGGAACTGGTCACGCCCCGATGGTAGCTAGAACTCCGAGCGATCGCGTAGGGTGCGGATATGGCTAGAAAAACTAGCGACCAGGCTCGCGGGATCAACGCCGGCATGGTCGGCAAGCTGCTCGGTGAGCCGCCGCAGCCGCTGACGCCGGGCAGCTACGCCCTGCGCGTGCTGGAGTCGACCGGCCGGGTCAGCGGTGAGCTCCGGCGCACCCCGATCGGCGTTGTCCAGCTCGGCGAGGCCTACTACCTGGTCTCGCCCGACCCGGGGCGGGACTGGGTCCGGAACCTGGACCGGCACCCGGCATGCGCGGTGCTGGCCGGTGACGCTCGCGAGGAGCGGCGGGCGGTCCGGGCCACGGGTGACGAGGCGGCCGCGGTGGTGGCCGCCTACCTGGCCGCGGTGACGGTTCCGTGGGCGCTGAGCGCGTTCCCGGTGCCGACCGGCGCGTCCCGGACCGAGATCGCGGCCCACCTGGACGAGATGGCCGTGTTCCGGCTGGATTCCGATGGCTGACACCGGGTGCGCGATCGTCGGCGGCGGACCGGGCGGCATGATGCTGGCCCTGCTGCTCGGGCGGGCCGGCATCCCGGTCACCGTGTTCGAGGCGGGCGCGGACTTCGACCGGGACTTCCGGGGCGACTCGCTCCATCCGTACACCTTGGAGCTTCTGGATCAGCTGGGCCTGGCCGACCGGCTGCTGGCGCTCCCCCACGAGAAGGCCCGCACGTTCCGCTTCCACACCCCCGCGGGGACGGTGACGACCGCCGACTACCGGAAACTTCGCTCGAAGTTCAACTACATCGCGCTGATGCCGCAGGCGCGGTTCCTCGCCTTCCTGGCGGCCGAGGTCGCCGCCCTTCCGGGTTGCGCCGTCCGGACCGGCGCGAAGGTGACCGGCCTGCGGGAGGACGAGTCGGCCGTACGGGGCGTGGAGATCGGCCATGACGAGACGGTGACCGCGGACGTGGTGGTCGGCGCCGACGGGCGGTTCTCGCGGATGCGCCGGCTGGCCGGGCTGCCCGCCCGGTCCCTGGGCGCGACCACCGACCTGCTGTGGTTCCGGTTGCCCCGCCACGACTCCGACCCGCCGGACGCCGACGTCGACCTGTTCTTCGGGCGGGACACGTACGCCGGTCTGCTCACCGGGACGGCCGGCTGGCAGGTCGGCTACACGCTGCCCAAAGGTGGGTACGCCGCGGCCAAGGCAGCCGGGGTCGAGCCGATCCGGCGGTTCGTCGCCGCGAACATCCCGTGGCTGGCCGACCGCGTCGACCGGCTCACCGGCTTCGACCAGATCACCCTGCTGTCCGTCGACATCAGTCGCGTGGACAGCTGGTGGCGGCCCGGTCTGCTGCTGCTCGGCGACGCCGCCCACGTCATCTCCCCGGTCGGCGGCAACGGCATCCTGATGGCGGTCCAGGACGCGGTCGCGGCGGCCAACCACCTGATCCCGGCGCTGCAAGCCGGCGGGAGGGTGCCGGACGAGGTGCTGCGCGCCATTCAGCACGATCGCGAACCGGCCGTCCGGCAGGTGCAGGCCCAGCAGGTCCGGGTGGAGCAACGGGCGGCCCGCGCCCGTGACGGCGGCCGCCCGATCGCCCCGTTCCGGTTGCTGCGCGTCGTGACCGCGCTGCCGGGTGCTCGCCGGCGGGCCGCCTCGGCCAACGCGTACGGACCGAACCCTCCCCGGCTGACCGGAGAGCCGGCCGGGGAGGGTGTGCGGTCGATCAGCTGACCGACAGGGCGGTGTCGTCGACCAGGAACGAGGTCTGGGCGCTCGAGTCCTCCGTACCGGT
>CAXSDA010000067.1:4079-24395 GCA_964236515.1 uncultured Actinoplanes sp. | reverse complement strand
GCGGCCGAAACCTACTAACCAAGACCGCCGGAAACACCTTTAGCGAGACAGTCCCCGCTTAGCGACGGATTCACCGCCGTTGGTCCTCAAGGTCCTTCTCGCGGAAACGGTCAGTTGCGAGAGTCTGGCGAGGGGTCTGGTGCTGGCCACGTTTCCGCAGTTCGCCGTTTCGCAGAACATCTATCAGAACCCTGGCGTTGTGCGACACGGTTCTGAGGTGACATCCGCCAAGATCACTGGTACCGCCAGTTTCCGTTCCGATGTTCCTCAAGGGCCGAACCGGACAACGGCGAAGACGAGGACGACGACCTAGAGTCCCTGCTCTGAGCAGGTCGAGCGTGGGCAGGATCGAACTGGCGGCCCGCCGATCAGGCGGTGCTGTCGACCCTGGTGGTCGAGGACGTCGCCGAGAGCCTGCCCGAGCCGCATCTACGGCTCCGCTGTGGGTGTGCGTGGGGGCACGGGGGTGGCCACGACGAATGAGCTGTGGGTCTGGCCGTGGATGAGGAACTGGTCGAGGACGGCTTCGAGGTCTTCGATGGTGGGTACGTGGACCTTGAGCAGGAAGCAGTCTTCACCGGAGATGCGGTGACATTCGCTGACCTGCGGGGTACGGGCGGCAAGCTCGGCGATTTTGGGTAGTTGGCCGGGGCCGGGCCGGATGCGGACCCAGGCGGCGACGGGCAGGCCGATGGCGGCGGGGTCGATGTCGAGACGGTAGCCGCGGATGACGCCGGACTGTTCGAGGCGGGCGAGGCGTTCCCGGACGGCGGGGGCGGACATGCCGACCTTGCGGGCCAGCTCGGCGGCGGTGGCGCGGGGTTCGGCGTTGAGGGCGTCCAGCAGCCGCCGGTTCGTCTCATCCAACGCTGGTTTTCCCGAAGGAAAGCCGATCGAGCCTTGGCTTGCTTTTGGAGTCATAAGAGCACCCTTCGACCTTCGCTTGTGCATGGTGTTGTGCGGTTTTGCTTTCGACAATAGGACCATGAGCGATATGCGTTCGACGGATGCCGGTTCGACAGGTGCTGCACGGGTCGTGCAGCGGGTGCCGCCGCACGTGTACTTCGTGGTCAGCGCCGTGTTCCACTACCTCGGGCCGGCGCTGGCGGTGTTGCTGTTCGCCCGCATCGAGGCGCTCGGGGTGGCGTGGCTGCGGATCGCGACCGCTGCGGTGGTGTTCGCGGTGTGGCGGCGGCCGTGGCGGTTGTGGCAGCGCCTGGACCGGCCTACCCGGTGGCTGCTGACCGGGTGAGCGGCGGTGCTGGCGGTGATGAACAGCGTCTTCTACCTGGCGATCGACCGGCTGCCGCTGGGCACGGTCGCGGCGATCGAGTTCCTGCCGGTCATCGTGCTGGCCGCGGTCGCCGCCCGTACCCGCCGCAACATCGCCGCGCTGATCGCCGCGGTCGCCGGAGTGTACCTGCTCACCGGTGTCCGGCTGGTCGCCGAACCGCTGGGTATCACGTTCGCCGTCGCCAACGCCGTGCTGTTCGCCCTCTACATCGTGCTCGGGCACCGCGTGGCCCGCAGCCAACAGGTGCCCGGCATCGACGGCCTGGCCCTGTCCATGCTGATAGCCGCGGTGATCGCCCTACCGATCGGGATCGGACAGGCTGCGCCGGCTTTCCTGGACCCGGTCGCGCTGGCCGCCGCGGCCGGCGTGGGCATCTGTTCATCGGTCATCCCGTACGTCAGTGACCAGCTCGCCATGGCCCGCCTGCCCCGGGCCACCTACGCGCTCATGGTGTCCCTGCTGCCGGCCACGGCCACCGTCATCGGGATCGTCGTGCTCACCCAGATCCCCACCGCCGCCGAGATCGTCGGCGTGGTGCTGGTCGTCGCGGGCGTCGCCCTGCACCAGGAACGCCCCACGGGCTCCGCGACGGAATCCGCCGAGCAACCCGAGCCCGCTCCATCCCGACGGGATGCATGACTCCTGTCGACCGGGGCCGGTCACTCCCGCGCGTTCACGACCGGGCTGTGGCGCATTCGATCGCGCGGTACACCGTCGAAAGGGCCACGCCGAACAGCTCGGCCAGCTCCGCGCTGGTGTGCTCACCAGCGGTGGCAGGGGCCACCAGATGCGCCTCCTGCCTCACGCTCAGCTTGGGCGCCTTACCGCGCAGCCGACCCTTGGCCTTGGCCAGTTGATCGCCCAGGCTTACCGGACCGCCATGCTCGCCGACGCGGACCCCGCCCCGCGAGCGCGTGAGATCGTCGAGGGCACCGCCGCCGTCCTTGAGCGGCTCGCCATTGCCGTTCCGAAGAACCACCGCTGGCCCGTCCGGGTCGATCTGGCCAAGTACGCCGAGGAGCTGAGTACCGGCAGCGAGACAACCCTGCTGCGGTGGATCTCCCGAGTGGTCCAGAAACGAACCGAACAGAACATCCAACCTTCTCAATTACGCAGCTGGTTGACCGTATGGCCGTGGGCGCTCATTCTCGACGGACTCGACGAGGCCCCCTCAGCCGCCGCCCGGCGCCTGCTCTACGAGCAGATCGAGGACCTGCTCACCACCGCGGAAGACGTGGACGCCGACCTGCTCGTCGTCGTCACCACCCGACCCACCGGCTACGACGAACGCTTCCCACCGGGCCGCTACCTGCACCTGCAGCGTCTGCCCGCAGACGAAGCAGCAGCGTTCGCCGAACGCATCACCAACCTGCGATTCGCCAACGATCCGGAGATGCGATCCAAGGTCGCCGAGCGCATGCAGGATGCCTCACGAGCCCCCGTCTCTGCCCGCCTCATGGAGACCCCGCTTCAAGTCACCATCATGTCGCTCATCGTGGAGAAGTACCCGAACCTCCCACCGGACCGGTTCGCGCTCTTCGACCTGTACTACCGCACCGTCTGCGACCGGGAGGTCGCCAAGGAGATCCCGATCGCTCGATTCCTCAACGAGAACCGCGCCCGCATCGACCGGCTCCACGAGGAAGTCGGCCTCGTCCTACAGGCAGAGTCCGAAGCCGCCCAAGGCGCCGAAGCCGCGATGAAGCCCTCCGAGCTGCGGGAACTCGCCGCGCGGCAACTTGTGGAAAGCGGCTACCGGGCAGAGGAGGCCCACAGCATCGCTCAGGATCTCGTTGACGCAGCCACCGAGCGTCTGGTCCTGCTTGTGCCACGCGACGACGGTATCGGGTTCGAGATCCGCAGCCTGCAGGAGCTCATGGTTGCTGTGGTGAGGCGTCGGGGGGTAGAACCCGCCAGCCCAGCTCGTCGACCTCGACATCGGACTCGTCCGGGTACGGCACGAGCAGCACCGAGTCGATTGTCGCCGTGGCGGCCGGAGTGCCGTGTTCGGCGATGAGGGCGGCGCGGGCGGCGGTGTACGTCTCGCCGCGGGCGGTGGCGCGTTCACGGGCGGCGCGGGCCAGAGCGCGCTGGTCGTGCGGCATATCAGTCCTGTTTGCGGACCAGGTCGTCGTGCAACGGCGGCCCGGAGCGGCGGGTGAGCCGCGTTTTTCGCGAACACTGACCAGATCTCTCCTGCGTGCCGAGCCGGGCCACCCGGTTGATGCCGGCGGTGATGCCGTGGCGGGTAGTTCGTCGGCTATGAACCGGTGGCCGAACGCGGGGTCGTCCGCGTGGATGTCGCGGGCGGCGTTGATCAGGTATGCGTCGTTGAGGTCCCGCCGGCTGACCGGCTGGGCTTTCCACGCGTAAAACGCTTGGGTGGGAAAGTCCAGGACCCGGCAGGTCACCGCCACGGGAATCGCGTCGGCGGCCAGGTCGAGGATCAGCGGGTAGGTCATTTTGGGGAGATCTCTTTCGCGAAGTACGCGGCCGCGGGGCGCAGGATTTCGTTTTCCAGTTCCAGCAGCTGTTGCGTTTGCGCAGCTCACGAAGCTCCGCTGATTCGCTCGCCGTCGGACCGGATCGGCGCGAGGACGGGTCCAACTAAAGGTGTAGGTGTGCGGCGACGAAATGATGATTGACGCTGTGGGTTGATCGTCCGTGCTGCCGATGTGGTCGGGAAGTCGTTTGGCGAGCATAGAGATCTCGGCGAGATACGCCGATCTGTAGGGAGTGATGTTTGATGAACGCTCCGTGGTTCGCGCGAGTGGGTGGCAGCCTGATTGACACCTTGCCGGCGCTGCCGTTGTTCTTCGCCGGTGACGTCAGTGGGCGCCAGAGCGTGGTCGTGACTGTGGTCTCGCTCGGGTCGTTGGCCTTGTCTGGGTACAACCGCTGGTATTTGGCTGGTCGTACGGGTGCGAGTTGGGGCAAACGGGTGACTGGAACCCGGTTGGTCTCGGACCGTACCGGGTTGCCGCTTGGTGTTGGCCGAGCTTTCCTGCGCGATCTCGCGCATGGGGTGGACACCTTGTTGTTTTGCGTGGGGTGGCTGATGCCGCTCTGGACGGCGAAGCGGCAGACGCTTGCGGACAAGATGGTCGGCGCCGTCGTCGTGACCGACCGGCCCATGCCGGCCCACGCACGAGCCGTGCCGAGCCGATGACTGGATCGACGCCGTCGCGTTCAGCCCGAGTGCGAGACGGTCGTGAGTTCGCCGTGGTGTTCTGCGTCGCTGTCTTCGGCCTGGTGGTGGTCGCGATAGTGGCTTTCCTGCCGAGCTAGCCTGATGGAGGCTCGGCCAGCAAGGGTCAGCCATACGGGGGATCTGGTTGATGATCACTATGGCCGCGGCGCCCTTCCAGCGAACGTGAGGCCGGGGTTACGTAGCAGCGTGGCTGACCGATGCTGATCCAGATTAGGTCACTACGGCGGTTGCCGTGAAGTTGCCGTAGGTCGTGGGCGGGTTCTGCCTGACCGGCGGGACCACAACCGCGGGGTTCGAGCTGCGGCGGGTGGTTGCATCGGAGCACGCATGTCGCAGCCTTCAACGGCGACGATGGATGATGCACGCCGGCTCAGGACGTTTTATTGCTGGCCTGTTGCACTGATTGGCCGGGCTGGCATGGTGGTCTTCGGTGTGGTGCGGGAGGAGCGTGCGTGATCAGCGGATTCCGGGCAGCCGGGGTGGCAGCTGCCGTTCGATGGCGGACCGCGGCACGGTCGGCCGGGGGGCCGCGGATCGCTTACGAGGTGGTTCTGGCCGGGTCGATGGCCGCGGTCACCGCCGCGGCCGGCGGCCTCTATGGTGCGCCGCAGTGGCTCGTGGTCACCGCTGTCGTCGCCACGCTTGTGCTGGTACCGCTGCGGCTCACCCATCCTAACGGCGCGTTGCTGGGCGCCGCGGTCGTGACGGTGGCCACCGGGTGGTACAACCTGTGGTTCTCGGGCCTGATCGCTGCCTCTGCCGGCTACCGGATGACCCGGCCGCGCCGCGCCGCCGTGACTTTCCTTACGGCTACGGCGTGTTGGGCGGCGGCGGCCTGGCTTTGGCTTGATGCCAGGAGTCTGGCCTTGGAGGCTGTCGCGTTGGCGCTGTTCGCCGTCGTCGCCCTCGTACCGGCGGCGCTCGCCGTCCTGGTGGGCCGTCGCCGGAGACTGATCATCACGATGCACCGCACGAACGTCCAGCTGCATGATCAGCAGGCGGCGATAGCCCGGCAGGCCCGTGATCGGGAACGCACGCTGATCGCCCGTGATCTGCATGACTCCCTCGGGCACAAACTCACTCTGCTCTCGCTGTACGCCGGAACGCTGGAATCGGCGCCGCCGGCGCAGCGTGCGGAGACCCTGGCCCTGCTTCGGGATAGCTCAGCGGCTGCCATGCAGGAGCTGCGGCAGATTCTCGGTGTCCTGAGGCAGGAGGACAGCGGTACGGCCGCAGGGGCACAGCCCCTGTCCAGCGTCGATCTTCTGGTGGAATCGGCCGCCTCGACCGGCACCGCGGTCACGTTGAGCCTTACCGGCCCGGAGCGGCCGCTCGCGCCTCTAATCGAGCACGCCGTTTACCGACTGATTCAGGAAGGGGTGACCAACGCTCTGCGTCATGCTGGTGGCGCGCCAGTTCGGGTCACCCTGCGGTACGAGCCGGATGCGGTGGTTGCCGAGGTGCTCAACGGCCCCGGGCGTTCGCGGGTCGGGGTGACCAGTGGTCTGGGGTTGATCGGACTGACTGAGCGGATCCGGCTGGCCGGGGGAGTGCTTCACCACGGCCCTACCGCAGACCGGGGTTTCCGCGTCGCCGCTATGCTGCCTTACGACGCGCGGGTGCCGGAGACCGGAATCTTGGGCGCGGGCGCCACCAACGACTCCGCGGCCGTTGACAGGGGTGACTTCACCGACCGGATGTACCGTTCCGTGCGGCGCCGCCGGCGATGGCTCACCGTCTTGACCGCCGGTTTGGTCGTGATCTGTGGGCTCGGCGGAGCAGTGTTTCTGGTGCTGGACCGATGGGTGGCGGTCGACGACTCGACGTTTCGCACCGCGTCCGTCGGAGAGGATGAAGTATCCGTACGCGCACAGCTCCCGTCGCCGGCCGTCGCTCAACGCGCCGGTCCCGGCGCCGTCTCTGCCCCGGCCGGCTCTACCTGCCTGACCTATCTGGCCACCATCGGCGCTCAGTTACGGTCCGGTGAGGGCGCTGGGCTCGTGATGTATCGGTTCTGTTTCGACCGGGGTGTGCTGGTGGCAAAGAACGTCGTCCAGGACTCGAACGCAGGGACGTCATGACCGAACCCATTCGTGTGCTCCTGGTTGACGACGACCGGCTCGTCCGGGCCGCCATCGGACTCATCCTCAATCCCTTGCCCGACATCGACATCGTTGCCGAAGCCGTCAACGGGCGCGAGGCCATCGACTTGGCACTCCGGCACCGCCCGAACGTCGTCCTGCTCGACGTACGAATGCCGGTCATGGACGGCATCGCTGCCCTGTCGGAGATCCGCCGGGTCTCCTCCGCTGCGGTGCTTCTGTTGACCACGTTCGGAGAGGCCGGCTACATCGCGGCGGCGCTCGCCGGCGGCGCAGCGGGTTTCCTGGTGAAGGACTCGGCGGTCGAGGAACTGGCCCGTGCCGTCCGAGCCGCCGCCAACGGCGACGCCTACCTCAGTCCCTCGGTCACCCGGCATGTCATCGATCGCTTTCCCAGCGGGCCGCACCCTTCGGCAGCACTGGCGAATCGGCGCATCGCGGCCCTGACCGGCCGGGAACGCGACGTACTACTGTTGCTCGCGCAGGGCTTGTCCAACGCCACCATCGCCGAACGCCTCTGGATCAGTGAGGCTACCGTGAAAACTCATGTCAGCCGGCTGCTGAGCAAGCTTGACTGCGAGAACCGGGTTCAAGCCGCCCTGCTGGTGCATCAGGCCGGTCGCGTGACGTGACTGATGTCGGGGCGCGACCGGCCGTCTGGCGACCGGCCGAAAGGCGGCCGCACGATGTTGTATGACGATGCCTTCTTGCTTCCGCACCGGCCTTGAAGCTCCTTACTCGATCTGCGGAATTGATGTTGATCAGCGCGACAAGATGAAGATCGGTCTCGTTCGGTTGTACGTGCGGGCTTCTTGTTTTGAACCCCATCGGCCGATGGCTATGGATCGGCGAGGCTACCGGGAAACCTACGTCAGCCGGTTGCCGGACAAACTTAACTGCGAGAACCGCGGCCAAGCCGCCCTACTGGTGCATCAGGCCGGCCGGACAGCGTAACCGGGGTACGGTGACCGGCTGAAAGGTACCACCATGCTGTATGACAAGATCTTCTTGCTGGCACGTCGCCCGTCGGGTGACTCGAGGGTGAGCGGTTCCGTTCTCGGCGCTGGCTTGGCCGCGGCTTGCCTGGCTGAATTGCGCCGGCGGGACCGGCTTGGGCTGGACAACGACACCGGCTCGGTGCAGGTTCGCAACCCGCAGCCGATCGGCTCCGCCGTAGCGGACGAGGTTCTTTCCAAGATCGACGCCGGTGAGTCACAGCCGCCCCATCTCTGGCTGGAAACACTTCGGGACGCCGTGACGAAACAGGTTTCGGCGGGCGTCGGCAACCTGGACCGCACTCAGCTCGAGAATTGCCGGGCTGATGCCAGACGCCGGATCGCAGATGCCGTACGGGCGGGTGATTCCAGCGTCGACCTGGATCTCGGCGAGCTCGTCTGGGCCATGGAACTTGCCCCATCCGTTTTAGGCTGGGACGTCGGCACCCGGTTCTGGCTCGGCCGGGCCGCGGCACGCGACTGGCTGCCTCGGTCGGTCCGCGAGTGGATGGGAATGTCGGTCAGACTTCCGCGCGACCCCACGGCCGGTTACGGCGGCTGGCGCTAGGACCTGTTTCGGGTGGGGTATGTAGCGGATCACCGTGACGCTTGGGGGTGATCGTCTCGACGGATGATCGTCGAATCTGCTGTTCTGTACGCGACACGTCGATGGCGGTCGCGTCGACCAGGCAGAACAAGGACGGCGAGAGCGGAGTTTGAGGCGGACTTGACCCGGCTACGGACTCGCGAAGGTATGAAGATCGCCAAGGCCAAGGGCCGCCCGCGCGGCAAGGCACCGAAGCTGAGTGTGAGGCAGGAAGCTCACTTGGTGGCGCTGCACAAGGCCGGTGAGCACACCAGCACTGAGCTGGCCGAGCTGTTCGGTGTGGTTCGCTCGACGGTCCACCGTGCGATCGAACGTGCTGCGACCCCGGTGTCGAGAGCGAAGCTGTAGGGCCGTTGCCGCGGGTTTACCGGATCAGAGATGTGGAGGCGGAGGAGGCACTTAGGCGCGGCCCGTTCGTACGACAGATCGTGGTAATGCTCGACCAGATCGGGAGCCGTCCCAGCAGCTCGGTGATCGCATTGGTCGGGCCCTGGGGGAGCGGCAAGACCAGTACCGTCAACCTGGTGATCGCCGGACTTGATCAGAACACATGGGCGGGCGCGGGCAGGCTGCTGCCCTGGGCGCTGAGCACACCCGACGCTATCGTCGGCGAACTCCTCGGTGCGATCGCCAGCTCGCTGCCGAAAGACCCGAAAGCGGCTAGCCTCCTTCTTTCATTAAGCGGCGGCTGTTCGTTCGGTCGTTGCTGGATGGCGGTTCGGTGCCGGCGGGAGTGGCAGGGCAAGCGGTGGTACCCGGCCGCAGGCCGGGTTGCTCCGTGGTTCCTGGTTGCTCGGGCGGCGGATTCTGTTGTCAGGTAACGGGTTCGGGTAGTTCGGCGAGGCGTCGGAACGCCTTCACAAGGTCATCGGCCCAGGGCCAGCCAGCGGCGATGCGCAGGGTCGTATTGCGGGCGGTGGGGGTTAGCTTCGCGGCGACGTGCAGCAGCCGGTAGCGCAGCCTTTTCGGCTCGGCGGCAGCCAGTGGCCCGTCCAGGAGCAGGTGCTGGGTCCAGCAGAGCAGGTCGATACCGGTCAGGGCGAGTTCCAGCCACGCTTGGTTGATCGCGAACACCCTGGACGGGAATCGGCCGAACCCGGTGGTTTTGCCAGTGCAGATGCGGTCCTCGACCCGGGCGTGGCAGCGGTGCCGGACTTCCAGGAATTGGATCGACCCGCCGCCGTGGGGTGTGTCGGTGACGAAGACCTGGTGACGCATCCCGTTGATCTGGTCGAACAGGGAGAGTTGCGCGCCAGGGTGCGGACGTTCCCGGCGGCAGATCAGCCGGGCGCCGGACGGGAACGAGGCCAGCAGGCCAGGGTCGAGCAGGTCGGTGAGTTCGACCAGGTCCGCGCCGTCGCGCAGGCCGCGGATGTGGGCGAGGAACTCGTGGCTGCTGCCCGCTGAATCGGACCGGATGAGGATCGGGGTGCCGTAACGGCAGGGCTCGGGGATCTGTTGCAGGGCTCGGCCCAGGACGGTGACATGGTCGGCGGCGGTGTTGCTCCCAGCGTTCCCCGGGCGCAGCATCCCGGCCAGGGCTTCGCCGGTCGCGTCGAGGAAACACAACAACTGGTGGAACCCGATGCTGTGTTTCCAGGTCGCCGCCGCCGATTCCTTCTCCGAGTGCGTCAGCACGATCGTCGCGTCGATGTCCAACACGAACCCGGGCAGCACCTGGCCCAGGACCGTGGTCGCGGGCAATCTCCGGTGGGTCTCGAGCAACTGGAACCAGGCCAGTTCCCGCGCGGCGGCGCGAGCCGCCCGCAACCGGGTCAGCGCCGCGATGTCGATCGAGTCGAGGACCCGCCACGCGGTCGGATCCGAAGCCACCGGCCCGAACAGAGCCGGCTGTTGCCGCAACACCGCCAGATCCGCGATCGCCTCGCCGCCGTCAGCCATCAACACCGCGAGATCAACAGCGACGCGGCCCGGCTCATGCGCCGGGCGGCGCACCCGGTCCAGCCCGAGGGCTTGAACGAAACCCCTGCTCAACCCAGTCTTGTCAGCCAGATCAGTAAGCAGGCGGGCACCGGCATGACCGACCACCCCGCGAGCGCCACCGGTAACCACAACCTTCGGACGCGTGCCGGTACCCTGCACCGTGAAAGTGCCTTCCGATGATGGACAGATAGGGCCCTAGAGCGCACCTGATGGATCATCACGGATCACGGTGATCGATTGCTGGACAACGTCGCCGTTGCCCGGCCTGGCGGCAAGGGCCGGCCCCGTAAACGCCTCGATCATTTACTCGCGGACAAGGCTTACGGGTCGAAAGCCAACCGGCGCTCGCTGCGGGCACGGCGGATCCCGCACACCATCCCCGAACGCGATGATGTGCGCAGGAGCCGAGCCACCAAGGGTTCTCGCGGTGGCCGGCCCCCGAACTTCAACGAACAGCAGTACAAAGACCGTAACCAGGTCGAACGGGCCTTCAACCGACTCAAGCAGTTCCGGGCCGTCGCGACCAGGTACTGCAAACTGAAAGACCGTTACGACGCAACGGTAACCATCGCCTCGATCTTCATCTGGCTCCGCGCCAAACCCGACCGCAGCCGACCATGATCCGTCAGATGCGCTCTAGCCTTTTCGACCGCTTGCGCACTTGCCGTGACAGTGTGATGTCCGGGGCCGACGGTGAACCGCGCCCGGGGACGTCACGAGTTCGGCGGCGGACTCGGCCCGGCGCCACGGCGCTGGATGGGAGTGGGCCGGCGACCGGCACCGGGGTCAGGCGGTGACCTCGACGACCAGATGACCGTCGACGTACGCGTGGACCGGCTGCGGCCGGAACGCGGCGAACATACGCTCCCGGTGCTTCTCGATCCGGGCCTGATGCTGCTCCGTGCTGCCGACGGTGAAGTCTGATCACAGGCAGAAGCGGAGCTTGGCCGCCAATAAGGCGGCGGGTGAAGCCAAGTCTCCAGCCGAGCGCGCCGCGCAGCACGTCGACGACCTCAACAAGCTGACACGAGAACGGGAGGAGCGCCTGACCCTATCGGTCACCTGCTCACCGTAGGGGCAAACGGAACCATCAACATCCGCGAGTCTGAGACCTCCGTGCAGCCTGTGGGAGGTGCTTGTCTCAACGTCCGGCCAAGCGGCGGCGGAAGAAGAGGTAGACCACGACGTTCAGCACGAGGGCGAACACCATCGCGACGCCCGCGACAACGCGAACGGACAACGCACCGAGCGCAGCGAAGGTCATCGCGCTGAGCAGGATGCTGAAGAGATTCAGGAACGTGAAGGCCAGCACCAGTTCGTTCAGCAGCCGTGACCGGCCGTCCTGCAGCCGGGCGAAGATCTGCTGGTGGTAAGTACGCACGAAGTCGAGCCGGTCGTCCAGGCTGGACAGCACCCGGGGGAACTTCCAGCTCTCCTCCAGCCGTTGCCAGACGCGAGCCGCGCCGCTGTCCAGATGTGCCTCCACCGAGTCGTACCGCAATCGGAACAGCCGGACCAGGTGATAGGTGGACAGGATGCGTTCGGCCTGGCGTTCCAGGTCGGCGATGCTCAGCCCGGGATCGTCGGGACGGATCACGTCGAGCTCGCCGCTGAGCCGGGCGTCGTAGATGAGCGCCGCACCCCAGCACACTTGGTGTACACCGGCGAGCCGTACCAGCAGATCGACGCCCGGATCGGAATAGGAATCGGCTACCACGGAGCAGTGGCGGCCGATCCGCACTTTGGCATCGGGTAGTTCTTCCAGCGGGCAGTCCAGCCCTTCGGCGGTCAGGGCCGTCCCGATGGCTCGCCGGGTTTCGGGCGGGCAATCGGGCTCGACTCGCGCGACATAAGTCGGGTTACCCCAGAGAACGACCGGACCACTGTCCCGCCACGAAGTCAGCGCCGCGAGGAGACGCTGTACCGCGGGCACGGCGGCGTACACGTGCGGGCGGGTGTACGCGACCAGCCCTGTGGCATCAGGACCGGCGCTGACGTCGTAGGTCAGCGTGGCAAGCCCGTTGCCCAGGTTCCACAAGCTGATCCGGCCCTCGACCAGCGACCAGCCAGGCGCGGGGGACCGCAGTGCGGCGCGATCAGCCGGATCAGCGCTCTCGGTCAACTCCGGTCCGACGACAAGCTCCAGGACCGCTGTCGGCATCGACGCGATGAGATTGTCGAGCACCTCGTGGCCGTACTCCTGCAAAGCGAGATCTTCGGTGGGCCGGGGATCGCGCCACCCGTCGCCACGCAGCCCATCGAGCTGCTCCGACGGCCACCCGCTGCGTTCAGTGACGTGGGGAAAGTCAACCGGAAAGAAGGCCACGATGCGGAGACCGGCGATCCCGTTCACGCGCGAGGACACCCCGTGATCCTAGTGACGCCGCACAGCGCCCGACAACCGAGTCACCGTGACGACGAGTATCAGCGGCGGAGCGTCATGCGAAGCGTGCGCGGCCTGCCGGGCGTTGAGGGCCGTCGAACATTCCCGAACTTCTGCATTGAACGGCAATAGGTTTGCCACGGAGTGCTACGGCGGTCCTCGTCCCCGCCGCCCGTTCTGGCTGAGTGGAAGAACGGTCGACGGGAAGACCTACAGTGTGGACATGTCGACGTCCGGCCCCGAGATGGAGGCAACGCGCCGCAATCATGCCGCACCGGTGATCGTCATCTCCATGGCGCTGTGGTTCTTCGCCGTGCCTGTACTTGCCGCATTGGCCTTCTTCACCGGGTTCAGGTTGCCCGAGGCCGGCCCCCTTTCTCATAAGCAAGCGGCCAAGAGCGGGACGCTGATCCTGGCCCTTGTCGTGGTGCTGGTAGTGCCACCGGCTGCGGCGGCCGTGGCCGGTTTCCGGAATCACCGACCGATAGTTGCCGCAGTCTGCGCATTGATCACAGCCGCGGGGCTGGCGGCGGGCTTCCTTCTCGTTCCCTGGGGGCTGAATGACCTCGGCTGGGTACCGGCTCCGGCCGCCACCCACGAGACAACGCCCAGCCACTGCGTCGAACGCAGTGGTGGTGACACACGCTGTCCAGGTGGTTGACCTCCGCGCCCGGTCTGGTGACGGCGCCACTGTCCCGGACATCCGGATCTGCTGCTGTCCGCGGGCGTCTGCGCCGAGGTCAGGACGTCGCGTCGGAAACGATGCGGTCACGGTGGCTCGGACGGCGGTTGGTGGTCCGCGGCTGGCGCTCAGGTAAGCCGTGCGGCGGCCTCTGGCGGGTTCCGCGGGAAGGGGCGAGGGAGCAGATTGGGAGCAGCGGCCTGCTCCCAATCGCGCTGAACGACCTGAAACGGCTCTGAGCTGCGCAGAACTGTATCGCGCCTGTGCAGGTTGTCTGCGAAGTCGCAGGTCAGGGGCTTATGGTCCGTCCGCTCACACCGGAGAGGTCACTGGTTCGATCCCAGTATCGCCCACCAATGTTTCTGCAGCTCAGAGGCCTGTTGCCGGGCTTTCGGTAACGGGCCAGTCTGTAGTTGGTCCTTACGGTGAGAGCAAATGGGGAGCGCATGATCGTTTACTCCCAGCGGCGCTCGAGTCGAAGAGAGGGCGGTGTCGACCAGGTGGGTCTTGAGATGGTCGGCGACGGCCCAGCCGACGACGCGGCGTGTCGCGAGATCGATGACGGTGGCCAGGTAGAGCCAGCCCTGCCACGTGTTGATGTAGACATCCCACGCGGGTCAGGTGTCAAGCAGCGCTCGGAGCGGGCGTCCGGACGGACGTGTTCCAGGCGGTGTTTTCGTTCCAGGTTTCGTTGTTTTGCAGGCACCACCAGAGTCGCCCGATGAGCTTGTTGGCCAGGTTGCGCAGGGCGGCGTTGTGATGGTCTCCGGCGGCTCGGCGGCGATCGTAGTGTTCTCGGGCGCCGGCGGATTTGGTGATGGTCACGAACGCCCACCAGTGGCAGGCGTCGCCGAGGCGTTTGTTGCGGACCTTGCGGGCTTTGACGTAACGGGATCGGCCGGAGGCGCGGGTGACCGGTGCGGTGCCGGCGAACGCGCGTAGGCCTGCGGCGGTGGTGAACCGGGCGGGGTCGTCGCCGACTTCGGCCAGGACGCGGGCAGCCAGGACCGGGTCTAGCCCTGGAGCCGATCGCAGGATGCCGGCGAGGGGATGCCGGTCGAACTCGACCGCCAACGCTTGTTCGAGTTGTTCGACGGCGGTCTGCATCGCCACGACGATGGCGATCATCGTCTGGGCGGTGACGCCGTAGGCGGCCTCGACGGCGGCGGGCTGGCGCAGTGCGGGGGTATGCAGGTCGGCGAGGACGCGTTGGACCAGTGGCGGGTCGTTGCGTCGCCGGCAGCGGTGCAGCACCGTGATGAGGCGGCGGCTGGTCAGTCGCAGGCCCGCTTCGGGTGTCGGGGCGGCGGCCAGGACAGCCAACGCGGCCTTGTGTTTGAGGTTCGGGAAAGCGTGAGCTGACGGTCTGGGTGAGCGCCCAGATCGCGTCCTGGTGCTGGCGGGCCAGGGCTTTGATCGCGCAGGCATGATCGCTGGCGGGCGGGTAGCGGCCGGTGCTGGTGCCGGTCGGTGCGCAACAGGTCGGCCAGCACGAACGCGTCGCCCGGATCGGACTTCTTACCGGCCTGCCCGTGTCGTTCCCGGTAACGGGCGACCGCCCGCGGGTTGATCGCGAACACCGTCATCGCAGCGGCCCGCAACGCGACGACGAACAGGTTCTTGTCGGTCTCGATCGCGATCGGCACCGCGGCGAGCTGGCCGGCGTCGTCGACGTGCTCGCTCAGCAGGGCCATCAGGCGGGTGAATCCGGTCGCGCCGGTGTCGATCCTGGCCCGGGCGAGCACACGGCCGTCGGCGTCGAGTACCGCTACGTCATGATGCTGTTCGGCCCAATCGATGCCGCAGGTGATCTGCACTCGTGTCCCTTCGTGGTCAACAAACTATTGAGCCCGAGGGCACGCGCGGCGACCTAATGGAAGCGCTCGAGGGCGCGGCATCTCACAAGCCGATCACGAACCCGACGACTGGCAGGACCACCGTCTACATTCAGGCCTCGACGACCGCGTGCATCAAGCGAGTGGACACCAGCCAGCGGCTCACCCGACACCCTGCACCCGATCTTGGGCCGGTGATATCTCAGGGGCCTCTGCCAGTCATCCTCAGGCACCGGAAACCTCTCCGGCCCTGCCATTAGGTGATGTCGCCGCACCAGCGGGTGTCGGCCGCGGCCGGATCCGTGGTGAAGTCACGGCCGATCAGGTCAGGGCGTTTGGCGGCGTCAGGGTCCGGGGTCGTGGTGACCCGCCACCGACGAGGGCTCTTGCCGGCCAGGCAGGCGGCGCGCATGAGCCGGGCGACGCGTTTACGGCCGTGCCGCCTACCGACCTCGGTGAGATCGGCATGGATCCGGGGCGCCCCGTAGGTTCCTTTCGACACCGCGTGCAGGCGCGTGATCGTGTCGGTGAGCTCGGCGTCGAGACGGTCCCGGCGCGACAGAACACCGGATTGCTGTTGGTAGTAGGCGGATCGGGAGACCTCGAGCAGTTCGCACACACGTTTGACGTTGCGCCGGACGGCCTGCCCCGCGGCGATGAACGGGAACACGTTCACCGGGCCTCCTTCGCGAAGAAAGCCGTCTTAGATTCAAACAGTCAACGCAACACATTGGGCCGGAGTTCGGTAGCCGAGACACTTGCGGGGCCGGTTGTTCAGCCGGGCGGCCAGGGCATCGAGATCGGCTTGGTTGTGCGGGCTCAAATTGGAGCCCTTCGGTAGGTACTGCCGGATCAGCTTGTTGGTGTTCTCGTTGGTGCCTCGCTGCCATGGGCTGCGTGGTGCGGCGAAGAAGACATCGACTCCGGTGGCATCGGTGAGCGACCGGTGGCGGTCGCGGGATACTCACGGCGTCAACGAGGGGACGGGCTGGCCAGTTCGACGAGGTAACCGTTGAGGTCCCTCAGGTAGCCGACCGTCTGCCCCCATGGCTTGTGCACCAGCGGGACCTCCGCGATCGCGCCCGCGGCTACCGCCCGATCGTAGGCGACCTCAACGTCCTCGGTGACCAGTGCGAGCTGGGCCGCCGCGGCAGTGTCATCCACCCGATTCGGCCGTACCAAGACCCCGGTAGCAGCGGCTGCCCTCTCATCGGCGAACTGCAAGGTCGTTTCGCCGGTGTCCATCATCGCGAACTGCTTGCTGTCATCCATCATCTGCACGGCCAACCCGAATGCCTTTTCATAGAAGGCGACCGTGGCCGGAACGTCGCGCACCCAGATCATCACGCCGTCAAGCCTCATCAGAACCTCCACCTCGCTGAACTTTGCCGAACGGAACTCCTGCACTATGATCAATCCCTTGAAGGGTGTCAACCACTTGACAGGGGTGTGTCATGGCCGACAGGGCGGCAGGCGCAGACAGGCTCATCTACCGGCTCCAACGGTGCTTTGCAGCGGTCGAGGCCCGTAAAGCCGAGATCTTGGCGCCCTTCAACCTTCTGCCGGCGCACTACGCCCTGTTGATGAACATTAAGGCTCAGCCCGGTGTGATAGCCGCCGATCTGGCTCGGCTGCTGGCAGTGACACCCCAAAATATCACCGGCCTGGTCAACCGCATGGGCGACCGCGACCTCATCCAACGCCGCCCCCTCATCGCCCACCCGCACGTCATCGAACTGCACCTAACCGATAGTGGAATTGCGCTAATTGAACAAGCTGACGACGCCATCACAACTCTGGAACAAGCAGCCATCACAGCCCTCGGCCCGACAGCAAGCAGCGCCCTTGCGGAACTCCTCGACGATCTACGCGCCGGCATAAAACCCTGCGTGAAAGTAGTAGGAAGGCAATGTTAGGACCTCTCAAAATCAATTAGATGGACTCTCGGCCAGACAGGGCCCGCGATTTCAAGGAAGGCATTCAGGGAGCAAAGGTCAACCGAACATAAATTGTGAACTCGACTATCGCTCAACGCACTCACATGCCGCAGACAACGAGCGCTGCCGTCTCTGCCGTACCTGCTTGACCGTCGGCGTTCGAAGTGGTTGCTGCTGGTGACGCAGAGCGTGGTCCGCGGCTGGCCTCAACACCGAAGAGCTACAAAGGGAAGGTGCCTGACATGACCGGTTCCCTCGATGCCGTGTCCCTGAAGACTCCGCGGCTGCTGTTGCGCCGCTGGCGGAACGAGGATCTGGCCGGCTTTGCCGCGGTCAACGCTCAGCCCGAGGTGATGCGCTACATCCATGACGGTCGCACTTTGGATCGGGCCGTGACCGCGGAGCGCCTGGCGACCTATCAGCGGCACTGGGCTGAGAACGGCTTCGGCTTGTACGCGGTAGAGATCAAGGAGACCGGCGAGTTGGCCGGTTTCACCGGGCTGGCGGTGCCGACGTTCCTGCCCGAGATCATGCCGGCCGTGGAGATCGGCTGGCGGCTCGGCCGTGCGTACTGGGGCCGGGGCCTGGCCACCGAGGCAGCCCAGTGCGTGGTCGCCCATGCTCGTGCCGAGTTGAGCTTGCGGCGGCTGGTGAGCGTCCACGTTGTCGGCAATGAGGCGTCGGCGCGCGTGATGGTCAAGTTGGGCATGACGTTGGAACGCGAGACGGTGCAGCCGGACACCGGCCGCCACGTCCGGGTGTACGCGATGGATCTGTAAGCGGTCCACCCGGCGATCGTGCCCCGACCGGCTTGGTCCGGCATCCGGATCTGCCGCGATCCGCCCGCTACTCAGCGTCACAGCCGGACCGATATGGTTGCTCGATGACGCTACCCAGGACGGTTGTTCTCAACGGCGATCGCGGCAGTGGTAAGACGACCGTGTCGGTGCTGCTGGCGGAACGACTGGGGTGCCCCGGCAGGGCCCCGGCAAAGTCGTGATGGTGTCCAAGTTAGACATGATGGAGTAGAAGCGCCGCTGTTGAGGGCAGCAAGACGGGCATGACCGGTTCAGAAGATCATCAAGGTTCCTACGCCACGGTGATCTATCCGAAGTGAGCCATGCCCGCTCCGCCATCATCGCTGATCTCATCGTTGTCCTGCGCACCGGCTCTGACCGTGCCCGAAGCCGTCGGTGGGCTGCCCGCAGCACTCGCCGCTCTGCCTGATCCGCGAGCCCGGCGAGGCGTCCGGCACCGACTACCGGTCGTGGTGAGCGCCGCGGCGTGCGCCGTGGTGGCCGGCTACCGCTCGTACCCTGCGATCGCCGAATGAGTCGCCGACGCTCCCGAGGCGACTGTCCTGGCCCTGGGCATCACCCCGGATCGGCGGCCGTCCGAAGCGATGATCCGCCGGCTGTTGCAGACCCTGGATCCGCAGTTGCTGACCGCGGCGATCGGCCTCTGGCTCGCCGGGCGGGTCACGGCCGGCGCCGCGTCAGGCCGGCGGGTGATCGCCGTCGATGGCAAGACACTGCGCGGATCCCGGACTACCGACACCACCGCCCGGCACGTCCCCGCAGCCTGCGACCAGGTCAGCAGCGTGGTCCTGGCCGACACCGACGTGGACGGCCACACCAACGAGATCACCCGCTTCGCGCCGCTGCTCGACCAGATCGGTGACCTCCGCGACACGGTGATCACCGCCGACGCCCTGCACTGTCAGCGTGAGCACGTCACCTACCTCGCCGAACGCGGCGCCCACTGGATCCTGACCGTCAAAGGCAATCAGCCGCACCTGCATGCCCAGCTCGCCGCCCTGCCCTGGCGAGCCGTCCCGGACTCCACCCGCGACACCGACCGCGGCCACGGCCGCGGCGAGATCCGGACCCTGAAGATCCTGACGATTTCCACCGGCATCGACTTCCCGCACGCCACGCAGGCCATCCAGATCCGCCGCCGCAGACACCGTCTCGATCAGCCGAAGCGCTTCACCACCGAAACGGTCTACGCCATCACCGACCTGCAAGTGCACCAGGCGAAGCCCGCGCAACTGGCTACCTGGATCCGCGGGCACTGGCACATCGAGAACAGGATTCACTGGGTCCGCGATGTCACCTACGACGAAGACCGCAGCCAGATCCGCACCGGCACCGGGCCCGAGGTCATGGCCGCTCTGCGCAACGCCGCGATCGGCGCTTTACACACCGCCGGAATCACCAACATCGCCGCCGGCACCCGGCATCACGCCCGCGACAGCACCCGCCCGCTGGCCTTCCTCGGCGTCGTTTGACGACTTCGCCGGGCCCTGGGTGTGGCCCCCACGAGGACGGTCGTGTTCGATGCCGGAGGCGATGAAGATACACGAGGCGTGAGGGATGCCTTCGATTGGTTTCACGCCAAGTCCATTTCGTCGCTTGGCTAGCGGTGAGGCAGCTGTACCGGTGGGATGGCGACGGTGGTCGGGCGTGGTGCGGTGCTGACCACACCGGTGCTCACCGCGGTCGATTCCAGCAGCGTTCCCGCCGGTATCGCGCCGTCGGCCCGGTTAAGGATGAGGCGCTCACCCAGGTAACGCCCGCTGCCCGGGTCGATCACGATCTGCTTGGTGCTGTCGAGGCCGCTGTCGCTCAACGCGAACGCGGTGCCGGTGATGCCGTCCTCGACAGCGGTGCCCGCGGCGACGCTGACGCCCGGGATGAGGGCAAGGGCACGGTACGCGGCGGCCTGCAGGTCCGCCGTCACCCCGTCGCGCTGCAGGATGTCGGCCAGCTGATCGAACAGGAACTGGTCGGCGGTAAGGTCCGCCGGATTGTCACTCGTCCGGAGCTGGTCGAGGAGTTGTCGCGGATCCTGGGGCAGCGGCTCGGGATCCGGCGCGGTGTCGCGCTCGACGTGGACTTTCGGGCGGTCCGGTGGGCCCGCGGGGGGAAGGGCGGCCCAGTCGCTCGCCGCCAGGGCCGGGCCGCTGGGTCCGAAGAAGACCCTGGGTTTGAAGTACGTGATCCGCTTGATCACCGGCCGACCGGAGCCGGCGGGGAGGAAGGTCTCGTGCAGCTCCGGTGACACATAGCCGTTGCCACTCCCGTCCATTCCCACGTACTCGGCCTGGGTGCGGACCCGCAGGTACTCGCCCGGGCCGGGCACCGGGTCGGAGGCGACGACCCGAGCTGCCGCGTCGAGCATCATCGGGGCGCGCTGCGGATCGGGCCGCTGAGCCGTGCCGTTCGTCAGGACCGCAATCGTTGCGGCGGCGGCGAGCACCGCGGCGCCCACGACGGGTACCGCGATCCGGCGATGTCCCGCCCGCGGGCGCGCCGTCGCCGCGA
>CAXSDA010000067.1:0-4069 GCA_964236515.1 uncultured Actinoplanes sp. | reverse complement strand
CCACTAGCACGTCTCGCCAGGCCGCCCGCTGTTCGGCCGTCATTTCCAGCATCACGCCGTCCTCTCCACCAGGGTTCGGTTCATGTGGTCGGCCAGGCGGCGCTTCGCCCAGTGCAGCCGCGACTTGACGGTGCCCTCGGCGATCCCGAGAGCGACGGCCGCGTCGGCCGTACTGAAGCCCTGCAGTACGCAGAGGGCGACCACGTCCTGATGGCGGCGGGAAAGCTTCCGCAGAGCCTGTACGGCCGGGCCGCCGTCGATGAGATCCGCCGGGTCGGGAGCGTGCTGGGACGGCGGAATCCGTTCCAGGACACGCTGATACCGCCGGGTCGCGCGCGACATGTTGCGAGCAATGTTGGTGGCGGTCAGCAGCAGCCAGGCCAGCAACGATTCGTTGACGAAGCGGACGGAGTCACGTTTCCGCCAGGCCTCGAGAAAGGTGATGCCGACGATATCCTGAGCGTCCTCAGGCGAGGGCACCAGCCGACGGCTGTGCCGCAGGATCCGCTGCTCGTAGCGGTCGAAGATCTCGGCGAACGCGGCACCGTCACCGGCCAGGGCCGCGTTCCAGGCTTCGACATCCGTTCTCGGAGGACTCACATCCCGTACTGTCCGCTCCCGTCCCGACGGTTCAACTCCGGGGTGTGCGCCCACATGACCGGTGACCACCATGGGATCCCGATCTGCTCCCACCTGAAGGTGCAGAAGAAGAGGACCGGTTACCGAGATCCCGGAAACAGGCATGTGAGCTGCGGAAATTCTAGTGGCGATACACTCCGGACGAATGTCGGGCAGTCCACTGGCTCAGCGGCCAGCTCCAGGTCAAAGGCGTAATCGAGCAAAGCGGCCAGCGAGGCCTAAAGTGCGACGCGGGCCAGCGGTGCGCCCAGGCAGATGCGCGAGCCTACGCCGAAGCCGACGTGCGGATTGGGGCGCTCTTGCGTTACGAGACAGCGGACGCCTGAGGCCGGCCATCGGGGCAAGCGTCAGATCACGCGGGCGAGTTCGGTGAACGCCGCGGCGATCCGTACGGCAGCCGCCAACCGGTGCGACATGACCGGCCGGAGCTTACTCATGAGTCGCAGTCGCGCGCCCGGGCGTAACGTCCCAACGCCGCCGAAATTCCAGCGCCGGCCAGTCCCACAAGCACCTTCGGTGTTGGGGATGAGTAGTCGGACCTCTACCGGGCGATCGACCAGCACGGCCAGATCGTCGACGTGTGGCTCACCACCCACCGCAATGCCGCGGCGGCCCGCCGATTCTTCACCCCGGGACTCCGTGCGCTCAAGGTGATCCCGACCGAGGTAGTCACCGACCGCGCACCGATTAACCCTGCCGAGCTCGACGACCTGACACCGGCGGCCGGGCACCACGTCGAGCAACACGCCAACAACCCGATCGAGGCCGACCACGGCCAGCTCAAGCGCCGACTCAGACCGATGCGCGGGTTCTGAAGAAGCGCCCACACCGCGGTGTCCAACGCCAGTACCGGCTTCACCACCAAACCCCAATTTGCGCGCTGGCTGATCTCGACCGCGGTGACCGGCGGACTGCCTTGCCGATGGGTCGCCGGCGACGAAGCCGGCTGCGGCGACCCTAACCTCGCTTCGGCACCGCACGGCCCGCAAGCCGGCGCTTCCGCCGCTGGGCTGGGGAGACTGCCTGGGGGGACCCGGCTTCCCCGCTACCAGTGATGCGACGCGGCTCGTCGGTGACAAGGCTGAACGTGGGCCGCTATGGACAGAGGCCGGCTCAACTCAGGTCACCGGCTGGTTCCGGTCGAGGAACTCGATCAGCTCGTTCGTGTTGTACTGGAAGACCTCCACCTTGCTGATCACGCCTGCGGTAACGTCGTAGAGCTCGGTTTGGTTCAGCACGAACGTCTCGCCGCTGCGGTGAGCGGTGAACCTAGCAGTGAAATGGCCGGCGAGCCGGTTACCATCCCCGAACACCTCCGACGCATCGACCCTGAACGACGCACGCTCGTTCGTGTAGCTGAAAACTTTGTCAAAGAACTCCTTCCGGGTCGAGGTAGTTCCGCCGTAAGGCAACGACGCGGGCTCGACGACGATCAAGTCGTCGGCCAGGATCGTCAGAATCGCGGCCATGTCCATCGTCTTCATCGCGTCGTGGAACGCTTTGACCACCGAAGCACCCATCACCTGCTCCTCTCCGCAGAATAGCCACCGGGCGGCGGCTCGACGTCACGTCATCGCTCTGGCCCCCACCGGACAGATCGCGACACTCAGTCCGCTCTCCTTCATCGGTACATGTTCGGACCGTACCAGATGCGTGCACGCACACCCAAAAGCCTGTGCACATAGCTGCTATAAAGAGCGGGTGAAACGCCTCCCTTCGACGGCAGCGTTCAGCCCGTCAGCGCAGGAGAATGCCTGGTTCGCGCTGCTTTACATGCATGCCGCGGTCACCGCACAGATCGACGCCGTCCTGGACGAACAGCATCGGCTCTCCTTCAGTGAGTTCGAAATCCTCTGCCGCCTGCTCGAGCGCGAACCTCAGCCCGTCCGGACCCTGGCCAGTCAGCTGGTCAGCGTCAGTCCAACGCAGGCCTCGCGGCTCATGCAGAATCTCGTCGACGCCGGGCATCTGCAACGTGGCGCTGACCAGACTGACGGGCGGATCTCCCTGATCAGCTTCACCCAGCCCGGACGACTCTTCGCTTGGACCGTCCTTCGCACGTTCCAGAAGTCGATGCAAAAATACTTCATCGACCCGCTCGATGACGACGACATCACCGCTATCACTCGCATCTGGCAGAAGCTACAAAGCCTTCAATGAGCCATTTTCATCCTGGGTAGGTGGGCCGCTCGACGTGGTGCAGGACGAGGATGGCCTGGACGATCGCGGTTGCCCGGCAGGGGCTGCAGCGTAGTTTCGTGAGGATCTTCCAGGTTTTGAGGGTGGCGTTGGCGCGTTCACCGCGGGCGCGGATACGAGCGTGGGACCGGTTGACGGCTTTCTGACGGGCGGACAGCCGCGGCCGGTAGCGGTGGCGTTTGAACGGGGTCCGGACGCTGCCGCCGGCACCTTGGTAAGCCTTGTCGGCGAGGGTCATGACGTTGGCGGTGCTCAGCGCATCGATGATGCGGTGGGTGCGGGCCGCGGTCAGGTCATGAGCCGCGCCAGGCATCGCCGCCGACGCCCAGACGAGCCGTCCTGCCGGGTCCGCGATGACCTGAACGTTCACCCCGTGCCGGTGATGCTTGCCCGAGTAGTAGGGCTTCTGGTCGGCGACCCGGTCGATCGGGATCAGGGTGCCGTCGAGGATGGCGTAGGCCAGCGCCCGGATCCTGGCCATGGCGGTGTCGAGATCGTCGGCGGTGGCGGCGAGCAGGTCGACGGCCTCGCGCACGTATCGCCAGGCGGTGGACACGCCGATCTGGAAACCGCAGGCCAGGCGGGTTAGGGTGTCGCCGTTCCGCAGGTGAGCCAGGGCGAGTAGCGCTTGCCGGCCGGGGTCCAGGCGCCGCCACCTCGATCGAAGCTGGCTGCGGTGGCGGCGGATGAGTCCGGCCAGGTGGTTCAGCGAGCGGGTAGACAGCGGAATCGAGGCAGGGTAAGACAGCACAGCGAGGCTCCCGGTTGGGGCATCTGATCTTGGTCGACTGCTGTCTTACCGGGAGCCTCGTCCTAACTCGACACTGGGCTGCCACCCTGCCCGTGACCAGCCACGTCACGATGAAAATGGCTCAATGATTCACTCAACGCGAGCGACGCGTCGGCACGAGCAGCCAAACAGCGGCGCAACTCGCGTCTGACCCGGTCAGCCGCCCGAGCGTCTCGCCCAGGCCACGACCTGCAACTCGCCTCCCCTACCTAAAACGGCGTTCTGGTAAACCGCGGCAAACCAGGCTCCAAATATGGTCAGGCGGCGGCCGACGGGTGACGAGCGCGTAGATCCGGTAGATTTGCCAGCACCGCGGGCAGTCCGGTGGCGGTGTCGGGCACGGCGACACCGCCGGATGCACACGACAATGCAGCGATCAGCGATGATGGCGACGCGGGCATGGCTCACTTCGGACAGATCAACAAGGCCTCGAGAACCTCG
>CAXSDA010000066.1:3111-24978 GCA_964236515.1 uncultured Actinoplanes sp. | reverse complement strand
ATGGCCGACCAGGCCCGCACCATCCGCATCCCGGTGCACATGGTGGAGGTCATCAACAAGCTCGGCCGCATACAGCGTGAGCTGCTCCAGGACCTGGGCCGCGAACCCACGCCGGAAGAGCTGGCCAAGGAAATGGACATCACGCCGGAGAAGGTGCTGGAGATCCAGCAGTACGCGCGGGAGCCCATTTCGCTCGACCAGACCATCGGCGACGAGGGTGACAGCCAGCTCGGCGACTTCATCGAGGACTCCGAGGCGGTCGTCGCCGTCGACGCGGTGTCGTTCTCGCTGCTGCAGGACCAGCTTCAGCAGGTGCTGCAGACACTCTCCGAGCGCGAGGCGGGCGTCGTGCGGCTGCGGTTCGGCCTGACCGACGGGCAGCCGCGCACCCTGGACGAGATCGGCCAGGTCTACGGCGTCACCCGGGAACGGATCCGGCAGATCGAGTCGAAGACGATGTCGAAATTGCGGCATCCGTCCCGATCTCAGGTCCTGCGCGACTACCTGGACTAGCCCGAGAAGTCAACATATGGTGCCCGATTGGTCACCACCCGTACATCATCGGGTGGTGATCAGACCGTTGTGCAGAAGAGATCGTTGACGTGGCACCCTTGAAGCACGGCACACTGACCGGACCAGGTGTGACTTGGATCCCCCGAGGGCACGGTGGGAAGGCTGCAAGGCTCAAGGGTGTTGCAGGATACGTGAGCTACAGCCGACGAACATGTTCATCGGTGACGATCAGAGGAGGAAGGCGATGACCCCGACTCTCACGCCGCCGGCGGCAAGTGTCGCCGGACCAGCAGCCGATGAACGGTGCGACCGCTGCAACGCAGCCGGAAAGCTCCGTCTGACTCTCGCTGGTGGAAGTGAACTGGTGTTCTGCGGACACCACGCCAACCGGTACGCCGAAGACCTGGTCAAGATCGCGGTGCAGTACACCGCGGATCCTGACTTCGCCTGGCGCGGTGCGGACATGATGTCCAATTCTAACTAGCTGTCCTCCTGGATTACGCGATGACCAAAGGGCGCCCTCGGTGTGGGGCGCCCTTTCGTGTGTCACCCGACCGGTGGATCCCACAGATCCTCGACGCTCGTCCGCAGCGTGCGGGCGATCTTGAGAGCGAGATACACCGACGGCGCGTAGTCCCCGGTCTCCATCGCGATGATCGTCTGGCGGCTCACCTCCACCGCGGCTGCGAGCCCCTGCTGGGTCAGACCCTGTTCCTTCCGTACGGCCCGGATGCGCGGGCCCGCCGCGTTCCCGGCCTCCGGCGCGCGGACCGGACCGGCCGGTGGCGCCATCAGTCCTCGTCCGCGGCCGCCGCAGCCGCCTCCTGCGCCCACACCTGCCGCGTCCGCCGGACGACGAGGAGCAGCCCGAGGGTAGCGCCGACGGCGGCGCCCAGGCTCGCGCTGAGCGACTGGCGGTCGTACGCGTGCAGGCAGCCCGATCACGAAGACGACGAACGGCAGACCACCGACCACGCCGAGCGCGATCCGCTCAGGCGTCCACCGGACGGCCACCGTTTCCACCCGCCGGCGCTTGACGTAGCCGTTGACGTACGCGGTCAGCACGTACATCAGGCCCATGATCACGGCGAGCGACAACACCACCGGCCGGCCGAGCACCCACACCAGCACCGCCGCCGCCCACGGCACCGCGATCCACTGCAGCGTGGCGGCGACGGCGATGCCTTCGTACCACCGCAAGCGGGAGCGCTCGTCGCCGTAGAGATCGTCACTGAGGAGCCAGCGCGTCGCCCGGCCCGTGGAACCCGCTGTCGTCGTGGTCATGCCCTCCAGCGTGACGTCAAGTCCACTTAACGTCACGTTGGCTTTACATTGTCTGGATCGTCACGATCCGCTCTTCCAGCTGTTCGATCGTGGCCTGCGCGCTCGGCGGGCCGCCGCACAGCCGGCGCAGCTCGGCGTGGATCTTGCCGTGCGGCAGCGCGGTGCGGTGGTGATGGGCGGCGACCAGGGTGTTGAGCTGGCGCCGCAACGTGACCCGCCGCTCCCCGGCACTCAGCACCACCGGCGCGCGGGGCTCCGGCACGGCCGCGTCCGCCATCGGGGCCCGCTTCTGCGCTGCCAGCTGCTCCGTCTGGCGCCGGGTGAGCAGCAGGGTCACCTGGTCCGGGGTGAGCAACCCGGGCAGCCCCAGGTACGCCTCCTCCTCGGCCGTGCCGCTGAGCGCGCCGGTGCCGAACGAGGTGCCGTCGTAGATGACCTGGTCGAGCTCGGCCGTCGCGGACAGCGCCTCGAACTGCTTCTCCAGCTCGCCGGACGCGTCCTGTTCGCGCTGGGCCCGCTCCAGCAGCGTGTCGTCCAGGCCGTCCTCGCTCTTCGGCTTGCCCAGCACGTGGTCGCGCTGGGCCTCCATCTCGCCGGCCAGGCCGAGCAGGTGAGGCACGCTGGGCAGGAACACCGTGGCCGTCTCCCCCTCGCGCCGCGCCCGGACGAACCGGCCGATCGCCTGGGCGAAGTAGAGCGGGGTGGAGGCGCTGGTCGCGTACACGCCGACGGCCAGGCGCGGGATGTCCACGCCCTCCGACACCATCCGCACCGCGACCATCCAGCGCTGCTGGGAGAGGGCGAACTCGGCGATCCGGGCGGACGCGCCGGCATCGTCGGACAGGACCACCACCGGGGCCTCGCCGGTGAGGTCGTGCAGGAGCTTCGCGTACGCCCGGGCGGTCTGCTGGTCGCTGGCGATGACCAGGCCGCCGGCGTCCGGGATGCCGTTGGCTCGCAGGCGGGACAGGCGGGCGTCGGCCGCGCGCAGCACCTGCGGCATCCAGCCGCCCCGGTGGTCCAGTGCGGTGCGCCAGGCCTGGGCGATCAGGTCTTTGGTCATCGGCTCGCCGAGGCGGGCGGCCAGTTCGTCGCCGGCGTTGGTGCGCCAGCGGGTCTCGCCCGAATACGCCATGAACAGCACCGGCCGCACGACGCCGTCCCGGAGCGCGTCGGCGTACCCGTAGGACGAGTCCGATCGGGACCGTTGCAGGCCGTCGTCGCCCCGCTCGTAGGTGACGAAGGGGATCGGGTTCTCGTCCGACCGGAACGGCGTGCCGGTCAGCATCAGGCGCCGCACCGCCGGTTCGAACGCCGCCTTGACGCCGTCGCCCCAGCTGCGCGAATCGCCGGCGTGGTGGATCTCGTCCAGGATGACCAGGGTCGGGCGGGTCATGGTCCGCCGCCGGTGCAGGGCCGGGGCCATGCCGACCTGCGCGTACGTCAGGACCGCGCCGTGGAAGTCGCGCGACGAATGGATGTCGGCGTTGCGGAAGGAGTGGTCGAGCTGGATGCCCACCCGGGCCGCGGCCGTCGCCCACTGCAGTTTCAGGTGCTCGGTCGGGCAGACCACGGTGATCGCCTCGACCGTCTTGTCGGCGAGCATCTCGGCCGCAATGCGCAGCGCGAACGTGGTCTTGCCGGCGCCGGGCGTGGCGACCGCCATGAAATCCTCGGAGCGGCGGCGGAGATAGACCACCAGGGCCTTGCGCTGCCAGGCCCGCAGGGGCGGGAACGCGTCGAGATCGGGGAGGGGCGGGGGCAAACTGTTCCTCTCCACGGGAGCCGCGTGACACGAAGCAGCCTCCGTTGCCGATGCGCCGGAGGCTAGGCCCAGCATAGCGACGGGGTCCGACATTTTCCGGCTCCGGCGCCGACCGCCACCCCGGGTCGTGAACGCGAGCAGCGGCCCCGCGCCGATCCTCGGACCGGTACGGCGGCCGCTGCGGAGCAGGTGGGTCAGACCTTCATCGACTCGTAGATTTCCTTGCAGGCCGGGCACACCGGCGAGCCGGGCTTGGGCGACTTGGTCACCGGGAACTTCTCGCCGCACAGCGCCACCACGAATGTGCCCATCACGGCACTCTCGGCGATCTTCTCTTTGCGCACGTAGTGGAACATCTCGGGCCCGGTGTCGGCATCCTTGGTTTCCGGGCGCTCCAAAACTTCCGTGCTCACGATCTCTGCCTTTCCGTCGCGTCAGTCGCGTACGAACCGCCGTCTGGCCCCCCGGACACGGCTGCCCGCATCACCGGAACTTGCCCGGTGCTCGAGTTCCAACACACAAGTCTCGCATCTCATGCCGGGCCGGTCCAACGTCATAGTGATCTCGCACCGCCGTACCGTGGTCATCGTGACTGACTTCGCCATCCAGTACGGCGACCATGTGAACCGGGCGCGCCGCGACGGCCGGCCGGTGGTGGCGCTCGAGAGCACGATCGTCTCGCACGGCCTGCCCCGGCCGGACAACCTGCGCGTGGCCCGGGAGATCGAGCAGACCGTCCGCGACCACGGCGCCGTCCCGGCCACCATCGGGATGATCGGCGGGTCTCTGGTGGTCGGGCTCTCCGACGATCAGATCGCCCATCTGGCCGGTACGGACGGGGTGGCCAAGCTGTCCGTCCGCGACCTGCCCCTGGCCGCCGCCCGGGGGGCCGACGGCGCCACCACCGTGGCCGCCACCAGTGCCGTGGCGGCGGCCGCGGACATCGGCGTGTTCGCCACCGGTGGGCTCGGCGGCGTGCACCGCGACGCCGGCGTCACCTTCGACGAGTCGGCCGATCTGAGCACCCTCGCCCGTACGCCGATCACCGTGGTCTGCGCCGGGGTCAAGTCGATCCTCGACGTGGGTGCCACCCTGGAGCGGCTGGAGACCCTGGGCGTGACCGTGGCCGGCTACCGGACCACCCGCTTCCCCGGGTTCTTCATCACCGACAGCGGCTTCGACATCGACTGGAGCCTGGACTCGCCGGCCCAGATCGCCGCGGCCATGAAGGCCCGCGACGACCAGGGCGTCAGCCCCGGCGCGCTGCTGGTGGCCAACCCGCTGCCCGCCGACGAGCAGCTCGACCCGGACCTGCACGACCGGACGCTGGCGTCGGGCCTGGAGCTGCTGGCGTCGCAGCATGTGACCGGTAAGGCCGTGACACCGTTCCTGCTGGCCCACTTCCACTCCTCCACCGGGGGCCGCAGCCTGGCCGTCAACATCCGGATCATCCTGCGTAACGCGGCCCTGGCGGCCCAGATCGCGGCGGCGGCCGCGCCGGCGCCGGCGCCGCTGGGCTTCTCCGTACCCGCGTGATCCTCGTGGTCGGTGACCTGGTCACCGACGTGCTGGTCGGACACGACGGGCCGATCGAGGTGGGCTCCGACACGGACGCCCGGATCACCGTGGCCGGGGGCGGTCAGGCCGCCAACACGGCGGCCTGGCTGGCGTCCGCGGGCCACGCGGTGGCTCTGGTCGCGTCGGTCGGCGACGATACGGCCGGCCGCGAGCGGATGGCCGAGATGGCCGACTCGGGCGTCCGGTGCGCGGTGCATGTCGAGAAGTCGCTGGCCACCGGCAGCATCGTGGTCCTGGCCTCGGCCGGCGAGCGCACGATGATCACCGACCGGGGCGCGTCGGGCCGGTTACCCGCGGCCCACGTCGTCGCCGCCGTGTCGGACTTCCCGGATGCGCGACATCTGCACCTGTCGGGCTATTCGCTGCTGCACGCCGGATCGCGGGCGGCCGGTCGGGCGGCGCTGGCCGCGGCCCGGTCCCGCGGCCTCACGACGAGCGTGGACGCGGCCTCGGCGGCGCCGTTGCGCGACGTCGGGGCGCCGGCGTTCCTGGCCTGGATCCGGGGCGTCGACCTGCTGCTGGTCAACGGGGACGAGGCAGCGGTGCTGGCCGGTCCGGGCACCCCGGCCGAGCAGGCCCGGATTCTGGCCGCCACCGCCCGGATCGTGGTGGTCAAGCTCGGCGCGGCCGGGGCGGTGTGGCACGGCCCGGACGGCGGAGCATCCGTCAGCGGTACGCCCGCCGAGTCGGTCGACCCGACCGGAGCGGGGGACGCCTTCGCCGCCGGCCTCCTGGCGGCCTGGCTCGCCGGCGCCACGCCCGGGGCCGCCCTGGCCGCCGGTTGCACCTCGGGCGCCGCCGCCGTCACCCGGCTCGGCGCCCGCCCGGCTCGCTGACGGGTGGGGCCGAGCGCAGCGATGGCCCGAGCGGCCACTCCCGTAGAACGAAGGGCCGGGCCGGCGTCAGCTGGGCCCCGCCCGGCCTCGGTGGGAACTGCGGTCCGTACCACCCACCGAGCTACGACAGGTATCTTTTCAGTCCGGGTCGATGATGCGGCTCTGGGTGGATTCGGTCGACTCGGAGGTGAGTTGCGTGCGTGGGCGCGCCGGGCCGGGAGCCATCCGCTCGGCCTTGGTGCGGGCCGGGCGGTCGTTCGCGATCAGCACCGCCATCCAGGGCAGCAGCACCATGCCGGCCGCGCACAGCACCAGCCACACCGGGAGCAGCGGCGGCCGGACGCTGATCAGAATCGCGCCGGCGATCAGGCAGGCGACGCGCAGGCCCATCATCGTGACGTACCGGATCTCGCGGCTCCGGAGCTGTTCGCCCTGGCTGCGAGAGGCGTTGGTGATGACCACCGTCCGCTCCGGCTGTTTCTTCACGCTTGCATCTCCGATCGTTACCGCCATCCTTGCACCGTGGTCAGCCAAGTGCCCAGCATCGACGCAGCCCGTCGCGTACCCCGTGCGAAGTACGTTCAGATCGTGGGCGGCCGCCACACTTTCACCGACGACGCCTCGCCGATCTCCGCTCTACGGCCTGGCCGACCTGGACGACTCCACCATGGTGACGCTGGCCGACGTCCGGCGCGCGCTGGCCGCTCTCGCCCACCCGACCGCCGCCTGACCGATCCAGCATCAGGCCTTTGCGGCGGCCTTCATCTCCTTCTTGTACGAGCGGACCCTGGCCAGCGACGCGTCGTCGACGATGTCAGCGACCGAGCGGAACGAGCCTTCTTCCCCGTACGCCCCGGCCGCCTCCCGCCAACCCGGCGGCCGGACGCCGTACTGCTTGCCCAGCAGCGCGGTGAAGATCTGCGACTTCTGCTTGCCGAACCCCGGCAGTGACCCGATCCGCTTGACCAGCTCCGCCCCGTCGCCCGCACTCGCCCAGAGCCCGGCCGCGTCCCCGTCGTAGTGCTCGACCAGGGCCCGGCACACCTCCTGCACCCGCGCCGCCATCGCCTTCGGGAACCGGTGCAACGCCGGGGGCTCGGCGAAGATCGCCACCAGCTGCCCGGCGTCGAAATCGGCCAGTTCGGGCGCAATCGGCGTGTGCCCGAGCCGCTGCGCCAGCACGTAGGGTGAGCTGAACGCCTTCTCCAGCGGAATCTGCTGATCAAGCACCATCCCGACAAGCAGGGAGAGTGCATCGCGGTTGAGCAGCTCGTTCGCTTCCGCGGGAATGGGCAGTGACATGGCCATGCTCGGTCCTGTCCTTCCGGGCGACGGTCTCCGGGTACGCCAACTTCTCGCCGTTGGCGATGGGTGACATCCTCGATCCGCGACGGAGCCGGCTCGCCGAGGGTGGAGACAACTACAGCATGACTCAGTCAGTTGTTCCAGCCGTCGGGGACCGCTGGACCTACCACTTCACTCATGTCGACAACCTCGGAGCGATCCGGGCGGCGAACGCTCTGCGTTGCGACGCTGTCGCCCGCGACGGGCTGACGCGGGCCGAACAACACACCGGAAGATCCAGACCGCCAGCGGAGGCGGCAGGCCGAGCTGCTGGTCTACGGCGAGCTGCCGCTGGATGTCATCCGGTGGGTCGCTGTGCGCAGCGACGAGCAACGGCCGATCGAATCTTGAGCCGCCATGGTGACGATCAGGATCGTCTGGCGTCTCTGCTGCGACTGGTCGAGGGCTTTGAGACTCCGTACAGCCTCGAACTTCTGGCAACAGTGCACTTCGCCTCGGGACACGGCCCCCGGACCGCCGATCCGGACGCACTCCTTGCTGCCCAGGAACGCCGCGAACATCAGGCTGACCGGGGGCACCGCCGCGACCGCGGTCACCGCCGACGCCCTGGTCCGGCACGCCGGCGTGCACCGCGTCCTAGCTGCTGGACAGGCCGGCCATGCAGACTCCCTAGTTAGCCAGGCTGACTGTCATTCTGCCGCCGACCGGAACGGTTAGCCGGCCCGTGGCGGAGGACACCGTTGTTTGGCGGCGATGACGTCGGGAAGACTGGTCGCCATGAGTGACGAAGAGCAGCGCATCGTGGACGAGATCGGCCACGGAGAGTACGGCCCGGGCTTGCTCGACGAGCCGGAGACCTACCGGCCCGAGAAGGGCGACCCCGAGCCGGGCCAGTCCAGCACGCTGGCCGCCGGCACCGACACCGACCAGCTCCTGGACGGCGGACCGCACGACGGCCAGGGCATTCTGACGACCACGGGCGGTACGGCCGGGCCGAACAGCTTCCGTAGCCATCCCCGCAGCGGCCCGGGCGTCGCCAACACGACCACCGGTGACGCCACCACCGGCGCCATGGACCCGGACGCCGACGGTTCCACCAGCGACAACAACAGCAACTCGGTCAGCTAGCTTCATCGGGTGACCGAACCGATCGCCGCCGGCCGGGACGCCGACGTCTTCGCCCTCGACGACGGCCGGGTGCCGCGCCGCTACCGGCGCCCGGCCGACGTCTCCGGCGAGGCGGCGAGGCGGCGATCCCCGGCGCCGTCCGAGGCGATCCTGCATCAGGACCTTCATCCGGAGAGCGTGCTGATCACCGGGGCCGGCTTGGTCGTGATCGACTGGTGCAACGCCCGGACCGGTCCGGCCGACCTCGACACCGCGCTGTCCGCGCTGGCCCAGCCGGCCATCGGATCGATCCCGCGTGAACTGATCGCGACGGCCGGCGAGTTCCTGGACCGCTTCTCCGAGCACGCGCCCGCGACCCGCTGCGCGGACTCGACGCCGCCCTCGACATGCGCCTGGACAACCGCACGATGACCACGGACGAGCGGGCCGCGCCGCCCGCCGCCGCGCATGTCCGGGCCGCCCGCTGATGCGGGCCCTGGTGCAGACGGTCAGCCGGGCGAGCGTCACGGTGGACGGCGAGATCACCGGAGCCATCTCCGGCGGCCTGCTGGTGCTGCTCGGCGTCACCCACTCGGACACGGCCGTCACCGCCGCCACGATGGCCCGTAAGGTGTATGAGCTCCGGATCCTGGACGGCGACACCTCGGCCGCGGAATCCGCGGCGCCGCTCCTCGTGGTCAGTCAGTTCACCCTCTACGGCGACGCCCGCAAGGGCCGCCGGCCCGGCTGGTCGGCCGCCGCTCCGGCGGAGGTCGCGGAACCGTTGGTGACCGCGTTCGTGGACGCGCTGCGGAGCCGCGGCGCGACCGTGGAGACGGGCCGGTTCCGTACGCACATGCTCGTGGAGAGCGTCAACGTCGGGCCTCGTACGTTGCTCCTGGAGATCTGACGACGCCGGCAGACGGATATATCCGTCGATGCCGGGCAGCGTGTCGGATCGACGACCTCAGGGTTCTCCCTGATTCATGCCACCTGGACGCTTGCCTCACCTCCGCTTAACGCCGGTGCGTCCAAGCTTGTGATCACCGGCGCAACTGCGGCTGGTGAACGCACGACGGAGCTTTTCTCGCGGGGAGGGGACTGAAAGGTGGTCCTGCACATGAAGGCGTCGGATTCCGTGGCGGATGTCGCTGACAACACGATGACAGACGGTGTCGAGCAGCTCGCTGATCTGGACGCGACGGACGAGCGGGGTGTCTCCGCCGACCTGGTCCGGGCGTACCTGAACGGCATCGGCCGCACCCGGCTGCTGACCGCGGTGGAGGAGGTGGACCTCTCCAAGCGGATCGAGGCCGGCCTCTACGCCGGCGAGAAGCTGTGCTCGGGCGAGCCGGTCGCGGGCGACCTGGCCGCGCTGCTCCGGATCGTCGCCACCGAGGGCAAGGCCGCCAAGGACCGCCTCCTGGAAGCGAACCTGCGGCTGGTGGTCAGCATCGCCAAGCGCTACACCGGACGCGGCATGGCCTTCCTCGACCTCATCCAGGAAGGCAACCTCGGCCTGATCCGCGCCGTCGAGAAGTTCGACTACACCAAGGGCTACAAGTTCAGCACCTACGCCACCTGGTGGATCCGGCAGGCCATCACCCGCGCCATGGCCGACCAGGCCCGCACCATCCGCATCCCGGTGCACATGGTCGAGCAGGTCAACCGCATGGTCCGGGCCCGCCGCGACCTGGCCGCGGCCCTCGGCCGGGAACCCACCGTGGCCGAGATCGCCACGGCCCTGGGGGTGCCGGAGTTCCAGATCATCGAGCTGATCTCGTACGACCGGGAACCGGTCAGCCTCGACCAGACGGTCGGCGAGGACGGCGAGAGCGCCCTCGGCGACTTCGTGATCGCGGCCGGCACGCGCGAACCCGGGGACGGGACGTCCCGGGGCGAGCTGCGCAGCGAGGTCGAGATCGTGCTGTCCACGCTGTCAGAGCGGGAATCGGCGGTGATCCGGCTGCGCTTCGGCCTGGACGACGGCCGGCAGCGCACGCTGGACGAGGTGGGCCGCGAGTTCGGGCTCAGCCGCGAGCGGATCCGGCAGATCGAGAAGGTCACCATGCTCAAGCTGCGCGACCCCGAGCGGGCCTCCCGCCTCGAGGCCTACGCCGGCTGAGACTCCCCGCCGATTTCGGGCCGGTCGCGCATTCCGCGACCGGCCTGCTTGCTGGTACGAAGATCCGGCGCGCGCCGTGAACCTGATCCTCCTCTGGCGCCTGCACACCGGAGCCGGCGGGGAGAGCGCCGTGACTACAGGCCGGTGAGGCGGCGCGGGCCGGAGTCGCGGCGTTTCGAGGGCTCGCCGAGCTCGATCGCGGCGTGCAGAACCGAATACCCGTCCGGCCGGGCCAGCACCGGGTTCAACGACAGCGACCGGATCCGCGGGTGCTCGTCGGCCAGCCGGCCCACCCGCAGCAGCAGATCGATGAGGGCGTCCCGGTTCACCGGCACCGACCCGCGGTAACCGTGCAGCAGCGGCGCCGCCCGCGGCTCGTCGACCAGCGCGGCCACCGCCCGGTCGGTCAGCGGCGCCGCCCGCCAGGCCAGGTCGCCGAGAAGTTCGCTGACCACCCCGCTCAGCCCGAAGCCGACCACCGGCCCGAACGCCGGGTCCTCCACCACTTCGACCGTGCAGGCCACGCCGGGCGCGACCATGGTCTGGACCAGCACGTCCGGTCCGAAGGAGGCCGACAGGTCCGCGTACGCCGCCCGTACGTCGCCGGGATCGGCCAGCGCCAGCCGCACCGCACCCAGATCGATCCGGTGCCGCAGCGCCTGCCCGGCGGCCTTGAGCGCGACCGGGTACCCGACCGCGGCCGCCGCGGTCAGCACGCCGGAGATCGACTGCGCCGCGACCGACGGCACCACGTCGATCCCGTACGCCGACAGCAGCGCCGACGGCGGTCCCTCGACATCGGCGGCCGCCGGGTCCACACCGGACAGCAGCGGCAGTACGCCCGGCGGCCGCCGCAGCCAGTCGGCGTACCCGGCCACCCGGCCCAGCGCCCGCACCGCCTCCTCCACCGACGGGTACGCCGGGACCCGCGGCGGCGCCGTCCCGAGCAGGAACATCGCCACGGTCGGCTTCTCCCCCGCCAGCGCCACACTCGACAGCGCGGTCGCGAAGTCGCCGTCCTCGTCCGGCAACTGACCCGGCAGCGGCGGCGCGAACACCACCACCAGGGCGTCCACCCCGTCGTCGACGGCCGCGTCGGCCAGCGCGTCGCCGAATTCGTGGGCGCCCGCCTGCGGGCTGATGTCGTGCGGGTATCCCTCGGCCACGGTCAGGCCGTTGACCCGGCAGGCGGCCACGGCCAGCCCGGACAGCGCGGCCGAGTTGCCCACCACGGCGACCCGGCGTCCGGCCGGCAGCGGCTGGTGGGCCAGCAGCAGGCCGACGTCGAACAGTTCGGCCACGGTGTCCACCCGGATCACGCCGGAGCGCGCGAACAACGCGGTCACCGCGTGGGCGTCCGGGGCGGGCAGGTCGCCGGCCAGGCCGGGCGGCCGGGTCGCGGAGGCCACCGCGACCACCGGTTTGGTCCGGCTCATCCGGCGGGCGATCCGGGAGAACTTGCGCGGGTTGCCGAACGTCTCCAGGTAGAACAGGACGACGTCGGTCCCCGGGTCGTCCTGCCAGTACTGCAGCAGGTCGTTGCCGGACACGTCGGCCCGGTTGCCGGCCGACACGAAGCTGGACAACCCGAGGCCGCGGCGTTCCGCCTCGGCCAGCAGGGCCACCCCCAGCGCCCCGGACTGGGAGAAGAACCCGACCCGGCCGGGCGCCGGCAGCGCCGGGGCGAGCGTGGCGTTCAGCCGTACGGCCGGATCGGTGTTGGCGACTCCCATGCTGGCCGGGCCGATCACCCGGAGGCCGGCGGCGTGCGCGCTCTCGATCAGCGCGCGCTGCGCGGCGGCGCCGTCCGGGCCGGTCTCGGCGAAGCCGGCCGAGACGACCACGATCCCGGCCGCCCCCGCGTCGGCCGCGTCGGCGACGGCTGCGGCCACGCCCTCCGGCGGCACCGCGATCACCGCCAGGTCGACGGGTAGGCCGGCGTCGACGGCCGAGGAGTAGGCGGGCAGCCCGGCCACCCGGCCGGCGCGGCGGTGCACCGGCACGACGGCGCCGGGGTAGCCGCCGTCGCGGAGGTGGCCGAGCACGGCCGCGCCGATGCCCTGGCCACTGGCGCTGGCGCCGTACACCGCGACGCCCCGCGGGCTCAGCAGCCGGGCGATCGACCGGGACTCGGTCCGCTGCTCCCGGCTCTCCTGCACCTCCCGGGACTTCTCGGTCGGCGCCAGCGGGAAGCCCAGGTGCACGACGCCGTCCGCGTACTTCCGCTGCACCTGGTAGCCGAAGTCGCTGAAGACCCGCAGCATGCCCGCGTTCTGCGGCAGCACCTCGGCCACGAACCGGGTGATGCCGTTCTCCTGGGCGGCCGCGGCCAGATGCTCGAGCAGGACCGAGCCGATGCCGCGGCCCTGGTGTGCGTCCTCCACCACGAACGCCACCTCGGCCTCGGGCGAGTCCGGGCCGAGCCGCTCGTACCGGCCGACGGCCATGATCCGCGGCCCGTTGACGATCACGTACGCCTCACGGTCGTGGTGGTCGACGTTGACGAACCGTTCCAGGTCCCGTTCCGGGATGCGCGGGTAGGGCGAGAAGTACCGCAGGTAGCGGGTGCGGTCGCTCATCCGGGAGTGGAAGTCCACGATGGCGGTCGCGTCGTCCGGCCGGATCGGGCGCATGTGGACGGCGCTGCCGTCCGACAGCAGCACGTCGGGAGCCACCGGTCAGTCCCGCGGATCGTGCGGGTCGAGCCCGTGCATCGGGAATACCGCCATCCGGGTGGCCAGGATCGCCTTGTCCACGGGGTCGGGCGTGGTGCCCGGCTCCCAGCGCTCGACCGGCGACTCGACGCCGTCGGTCATCGTCGCCGGGATCTCGGTGCCGGGCCGGCGGTCGGCGGCCAGCCGGCGCCAGGCCGGCGGGGTCGCCGTGCCCGGATCGAGCGGCTCGCCGGTGACCGTGGCCAGCAGATGCGTCCAGGTCCGGGGGACGACCTCGACCAGGGCGTACCCACCGCCGCCGGTGGCGATCCACCGACCGGCGCAGAGTTCGTCGGCCAGGTCGCGGATCGCCAGCTGCGCGGCCCGCTGCCCGTCGACGGACAGCTGCAGGTCGGCCAGCGGGTCGAGCCGGTGCGAATCGCAGCCACACTGACTGACGATCACCTCCGGCGCGTACGCCCGGACCACCGACGGCACCACCGCGGAGAAGGCGCGCAGCCAGGCCGCGTCCCCGGTGCCCGGCGGCAACGCCACGTTGACCGCCATCCCCTCGGCGCCGGGGCCACCGATCTCGTCCGCGAACCCGGTCCCGGGGAACAGCGCCAGCGGCGTCTCGTGCAGGCTCACGGTCAGCACCCTCGGGTCGTCCCAGAACGCCGCCTGCACGCCGTCGCCGTGGTGCACGTCGATGTCGAGGTACGCCACCCGCTGCGCGCCCAGGTCGAGCAGCCGGGCGATGGCCACCGCCGGGTCGTTGTAGACGCAGAAGCCGGCCGCCCGGGCGGCCATCGCGTGGTGCAGGCCGCCGGCGATGTTGACGGCCCGGGTGGTCTCGCCGTGCCAGACCGCCTCGGCCGCGGCCAGGGTGGCGCCGCAGATCCGCGCACTGGCCTCGTGCATCCCGGCGAACACCGGGTTGTCGAGCGTGTTCAGCCCCCAGCCCGAGAAGAAGGGATCGAACGGGGCGGCACGGACGGCATTGAGGTAGTCGGGCCGGTGGATCCGGGTGAGGGCCTCGTCGCTCGCCGGCGCCGACGTGATCGTCCGGACGCCGGGGCGGTCGAGGACGCCCAGCTCACGGGCCAGCGCCATGGTGAGTTCAACGCGCACCGGATTAAGCGGGTGGTCGCCCATGTTGTAGGAGAGCAGCGCCGGATCCCACACGACCGTCGTCGTCGCGTCCACCATGCCTGTCATAGTGGCACGGCTTTCGATTTGCGCGGGGCAGGCGGTTCGCCCGGCCTCGGCTAGACTAGATCGTCTCTACGCAGCTCCAGGAGGGTCGTCAGGGTCATGCGGACGCATAACACGACGGAACACAAACATGACTTGGTCGACACCACCGAGATGTACTTGCGCACCATCCTCGAACTCGAGGAGGAGGGTGTGCCGCCGCTGCGCGCCCGGATCGCCGAGCGGCTGCACCAGAGCGGCCCGACGGTGAGCCAGACCGTCGCCCGGATGGAGCGGGACGGCCTGCTCACCGTTGAGGGCGACCGGCACCTGGTACTCACCGAGGCCGGCCGTGACTCCGCCGTCTCCGTCATGCGCAAGCACCGGCTGGCCGAGTTGTTGCTGGTCAACGTCATCGGTCTGCCGTACGAGGAGGCTCACGAGGAGGCGTGCCGGTGGGAGCACGTGATGAGCGACGAGGTCGAGAAGAAGGTCTACGAGCTGCTCAACAAGCCGACCCGGTCGCCGTACGGCAACCCGATCCCCGGCCTGGACGTGCTCACCGAGGGTGAGTCGGCGGTCAGCGAGGCCGGGCCGGGCGAGCGCAACCTGGCCTTCCCGGGACTGAGCGGCAGCGTGGTCGTCCGGCGGATCTGCGAGAGCGTGCAGACCAACGCCGGGGTGCTCCGTCAGCTGCACGCGGCCGGCATCGACCCGGGCGCGACCGTGACCGTGGCCCAGGAACGCGACGGCGTGACCATCGACCGGTCCGGCGACACGATCCGCCTGCCGCGCGAGGTGGCGTCCCGGGTGTTCGTGGACGCCCACTAATTCGTGGTGTCCATCGCCTTCGCCAGGTCGACCAGGCGGTTGGACATGTCGGTCACGGCGGTGTTGGTGGCGCCCTCGGCGAAGGTGAACTTGAGCGTCTGCAGCTGAGCCGCCTCGCTCAGCCACCCGACCTCGACCGTCGGACCGTGCCCGTCACCGGCCGCCGAGACCAGGCGGTACCCGGCCTTGCCCAGGCCCTTCAGGGCGGTCGACCCGGCCGGGGCAAGGGTGTCCAGGAAGAGCTTGGCGTCGGCGGTGGTGCTCTCCACCACGGCCAGCGCGAGGTCGGGGTAATCGCCGTTCTCGGTCTGCACGACGCAGGTCGACGTGTCGTCGACCTGATCGGCCGCGGCCACGGTGAAACGGACGCTGATCTTCGTCTGGATGAACCCGTAGTCCCAGAGAATGCAGGCGCCGCCGGCGGACGCGGCCGGTTGCTCCACGGCCGGCGGGGCGGGCACCGCCGAGACGGAATTCGCCTCCGCCTGCGCGCTGCACCCGGTCAGCAGGAGCAGTCCGGCCACGGCGGCAAGAGCGAGGGGCGTACGCACGGCGGTTGTCCTCCCGAAGAATTCGGGCACACCGTACTTGGTCGGCCGTGGCGGACGAAAGGCCAACTCCGGCATCATCGCACCACGCAGAGTCACACTTGACAGTCAGCATCGAGCGACGGAACGCTCAGTCGCGCGACGACGACGTACGGGAGAACGCTTGTGATCAACGACCGGCTGATCGATGCGGGCGAGCTGCCCCTGGCCGTCCGCGACTTCGGCGGTGACGGGCCGCCGCTGCTGCTTCTGCACGGCGCCGGCGGCAACCTGGCGCACATGACGACGCTGGCCCGGCACCTGCGCCCGGGCCACCGGGTGATCACCGTCGACCTGCGCGGGCACGGCCGGTCCGGGGACGGGCCGTGGAGCTGGGACGCGGCCCTCGGCGACCTGGCCTCGGTGACGGTGCAGATGGAGCTCGACCGCCCGGCAGTGGTCGGCCACGGGCTCGGCGGGATGATCGCCGTCCTCTGGGGTCAACGGCACCCCGAGTCACCGGGCGTGGTCAGCCTGGACGGCAACCCGACGCCGACCAGCCCGGCCCAGCTGCCCGGCCTCGACCCGGCCCGGGCCGCGGCCGAGCTCGAGCAGCTGACCGCGGCCGGTGACCGGTGCCACGCCGGCATGGGCCGGGTGATCCCGCCGGACCAGCTGCCCGATCTGGTGGAGAACCAGCAAATGCGGGCCCGCGACATGGGCGCCAACGAGAAGGTGTGGATCGAGGGCTTCCGGCGCAACCTGGCCCACTCCGACGGCGAGACGTCGATCCGGCCGAGCGCGGAGGCCGCCGGCCAGATCCGGTCGATGGTGAACGGGCTGGATCTGGCGCCGGTCTACGCCGCCCTGCGCACCCCGGCGTTGGTCGTCCTGCCCACCCGCGAACTGCCCGAGGACGAGCAGTTCGCCGGCCTGTACGAGGCCTTCCGCCGGTTCCAGCGCGCGCAGCTCGACGGGTCGACGGTCCGGTACGTGCAGCTCAAGGACGCCTCGCAGGCGATGGTGATCGAACAGCCGGAGACCCTGGCCGCCCTGATCACCGAGTTCCTCGCTCAGACGCGGTAACCGACGGCCAGGTAACCGGGCAGCCGCCCGAGGCAGCTCTCCCAGCCCTGGCGGTACATCTCGGCCGTCTCGGCGTCGACGTGATCGTGCACCACGACCAGGTCGGTGCCGCCGTTCGCGGCGGTCAGGTCGATGGCCACCCGGCTGTCGTGCTGCGCCCCTGCCCACCGCCAGGTCTGGACCAGGCGCCGGGGCGGGTCGAGTTCGAGATAGCGCCCGGAGAAGCCCATGTCCGGCGACGCGGTGGCCATGCTGAACGCGCCGCCGACCACCGGATTGGAGGTGGCGACCGGTTCCAGCGTCGCCGGCCAGTACCAGGTGGTCAGCGCGGCGGCCTCGGTCAGCGCCGCCCAGACCCGTACGGGCGGTGCGTCGAGATGGACCTTGACCTCGGCCGAGTTGTCGTCACTCATCCCGGCCACTCTGCCACGAGTCGGCCCCGATCAGCGGACGTGCCGCCCGGGAGGCGTACCCCCCGAGGGCCAGCGCGACCAGGACGCAAGCCCAGCAGGATCAGGCCGATCACCAGCGTGCGGGGGTTGCGCGCGGCCAGCGCGCTCCGGTGGCCGCTCGAGGCCGCTTCCTGTCGCCGGGGGTCGAGCTCGAGCGGCAAGGGCTCCAGACTTACACGTTAAAGCTCACGTCCACGGCTATCGTTGACGTGATGGTGGCCCTGATGGTGGTCTCCGACACCGTGGCAGCGGAAGCGCTGCGCGCGGTGTTCGACGCCGAGCCCGAGCAGGCCGCCGCCGGTGACCTGGTGCGCCGGGCGTTCCCGATCGCGCGGGTGGCCGCCGCCGGCACCGTCCTCGACCTGGCCGGCGTGCTGTCACCGCCGCCCGGGGCCGCGTTCGCCGCGAGTCACCCCGGCGTGGACGTGCTCGTCTCACGCCGGTTGTGGGACGACCGGCCGGACCTGGCCGAGATGTCCCGCGGACGCCACGCGGTGCTGTTCCTGACCTCACCCGTCACCGACTGGGTGACGTTCGCGAGCTGGACCGACGGCGAAATCGTCCGGGCGCGGAGCGCCAACGAGCGGCGGGGCGTCGTCCAGGACATCGGGGCGCCGCTGCCGTTCGAGCTGCCCGGCCTGTCGCCGGCCGCCCTGGGCGAGCGGGCACTGCGCTGGCTGGCCGGCATCGGCGAGCCGGAGGCGCCCCGCATTCGGTTGGCCGGATTCCAGGTCACCGGCCGGACGCAGGGCGAGCGGGCCGCGTTCCGGGCCGCGTACGACCGGTCGCTGTCCGACTGGGCGTCGTCCGGGCCGCAGTCCTACCGCTTCGGCCCGGACGGCCGGCTGCTCCCGTAGAGCGCCACGACCCCGACACCCGCGGAGAGCAGAGGGGAGATCACCAAGGTCGCCCCCGCCGGCGCGCCTGTCGGCCTGGCCCAGAACGGCGCCGGCACGTTCGACATCGCCCTCACCGTCGATCTCGGCTGACCAGCGCCCTAGCTGTGTTGTCTACCCGATCCGCACCACCTTGGCCACGCTGGGCACGCCCTTGCTGTCCAGCGCGAACAGCATCCAGTAGCCGGGGACGGCCACGCCCTGGTCGGCCGGGATGGTCAGCCGGTAGCCGCCGGTCACCGCCGCCGGGGTCAGCGCGATGCGGCGCTGATCGGTGTCGACGCTGTGCGTGGCCGTGCCCATCCGGACGATGGCGAAGCCGGTGACCGCGCGGCTGGTCGCCACCGTGATGCTCGCGCCGTTGGCCGCGGTGGCGGGCGCGGTGGTGATGACCGGGCGCGCGGCCGGGGTGCCGTCCGCGTTCAGCAGGTTCGGCGGGGTGAAGATCTCGGCGTCGAGGTGGTTGGTCGCGCAACCGGCGCCGCACAGGCCGCCGCCACCGGTGAAGACCCGGCCGTCCGGCATCAACAGAGCGACACTGTGGTACGTCCGGGGCACGGCGGCCGGCGCCATCGCGGTGAACTGCTCGGTCGCCGGGTTCCAGAGCTCGGCCGTCAGCACCGCCGTGTTGTCCGAGAACGGGACCGGGAAGTTCTGCCCGCCGAACACCGCCACCTGACCGTCCGGCAGCACCACGCTGTTGTGGAAGGCCCGGGTGTTGGCCATCGGCGCCACCTTGCGGGTGGTCACCGTGGTGTCGTTGACGGTCAGCACGTACGCGTTGGCGGTCGCGTCGTTCTGCTCGTACGACGGCGCGCCCCCGACGGTGAGGATCTTGCCCGCGTCGTACATGACGGCGTTGCCGTTCATCGCGTCGCCGTCGTCGCCGCGGGTGCCGGCCGGCGTGACCCCGCCCGTACCGCCGACGCTGTACCAGTTCATCGCCTTGCTCGGGCCGGCCTGCAGCACCGTGTTGCCCGACCAGGCGAACAACCACGCGTGGTTGTCCTTGCGATAGTCGCCGTTGGGGTTGGCGTCGGCGGTCAGCATGGGCACCACCGACGCCCCGGGCAGCGCCGTCCAGCCGGTCGCCGCCGACCAGACCTCGCCCGCCTTGTGCGGCGTGGTGCCGACCCCACCGGTGCCGCCGCTCCACGACCCGCCGATGGTGAACACCCGGCCGTCGCCGAGCGTGACGCTGGCCTGGTAGCCGCGGGGCGTCGTCATGTCCGGGCCACTGGTCCAGGCGTCCGTGGCCGGGTCGTACAGGCTGGTCTTGTTGCTGTTGTTGCCGCCGGTGACGATGATCCGGCCGTCGGCCAGCGCCGAGATGCCGGGGCAGAACATGTCGTGCCCGGTCTCGGTCACGGTCCGCTGGCTGACCACGCCGGTGGCCGGGTCGTAGACGGCGGTGAGGGTACGGCCGCCGGGGCCCCCGCTGAAGGTGTCGATCGCGTACGACGACCAGGTCAGGATCTTGCCGTTGGGCAGTTGCGCCGCCGCCACCGGCACCAGCGGGAAGCCGATCGGCGCGCTCCACGTGCCGCGCTGCGCCACCACCGATCCGGCCGGGCCGAGCAGGTTGATCTCGGCCGCGCTGGACCAGGGGCCGCGCGTACCCGCCTCCGACAAAGCCGTCAGCCGCCAGTAACGCGCGGTGGACGGCGGGAACACCACGGTCTGCAACGCCGGGCTGTCGGCGAACGCACCGTCGGTCACCCGGGCCGTCCATGTTGTCCCGTCCGTACTGCTCTCGATCGTGTATCGGCCGATCCGCCCGTTGGGTGAAGCCGCCGGACGGGGCAGATAGGACAGACCACCCACCGGTACGGCCGCCTTGAGGTCCAGCGTGAGCGCGTGCGGCAGCGGCGCCGGCGGCGTGCTGCTCCACTGCGAGTGCCAGATCGTCGCCGGGTCGCCGTCCAGTACGTTGCTCGCCGAACCGTTCTCGGACGCCGTCTCCTGGCTGTCCGCGGTCGCGGTCCAGCCGGTCCGGGCCAGCGTCGGGTCGGCCCGGCCGAGCAGGTTGATCTCGGCCGCGCTGCTCCACGGACCGCGGTTGCCGGCTTCCGACAGCGCGGTCAGCCGGACGTACCGGGCCAGCGCCGAACCGAACGTGATGGTCTGCGCGGTCTGGATGTCGGCGAACGTGCCGGTGGCCGCGGCCGGCGCCCAGGTGGTGCCGTCGGTGCTGGTCTCGATGCGGTACTGGCCGATGGCGCCGTTCTTCGTCCCGCCCTGCCGGGCCAGGTAGCTCAGCCCCGACACCAGGTTGGTGACGTGCATGTCGACGGTGATCTGGTGGGGCAGCGGCGCGGCCGGGGCGACACTCCAGGCGGTGTGCCAGATGGTCGCGGTGTTGCCGTCGAGCACGTTGGCGGCCGCGCCGTTCTCGGCCGCGGTCTCCGCGCTGTCGGCGGTGACGGTCCAGCCGGTGCGGCCGAGGGCGGGGTCGGTGCCGCCGAGCAGGTCGACCTCGGCCGCGGCGGACCAGGTGCCGCGGTGGCCGGCCTCGGTGACGGCCGTCAGCCGTACGTACCGGGTGATGACCGTCGTGAAGCTGACCGTCTTCAGCACCGTGTCGTCGGCGAACGTGCCGGTGGCGACCGGCGGGGTCCAGTTCGTCCCGTCCGGGCTGGTGGTGATGCGGTACTGGCCGATGCGCCCGTTGGCGGCCGCCGGCGGCAGGTAGTTGAGACCGCTGACGGCGACCAGGTTGTGCGTGTCGATGGTCAGCGTGTGCGGCAACGCGGTGGCCGCCGTCTTCCAGATCGTCGCCGCGTCACCGTCGAGCGCGTTGGCCGCGGCCCCACCGGCGGCGTTGTCCGCGGCCACGGTCCACCCGCCGTGCGGCAGCGGCGCCGGCGTGGTGACGGCGGCCGGAACCGCCCGCGGCATGATGTGCCCGGCGTGCGGATCGCTCACCACCGCCGGCGTTCCCCGATGCAACACCAGCGCGGCGCCGATCAGCGCACACATCAGCACGGTCGCCAGCCACCGTCGTCCCATATTCTGTTCTCCCCGGATCCGCCCCTGATCTTCGATCAGACAAGCGGGTCGGGCTTGCGGGCACATCAGCCGTACGGATGCTTCCGCCTCCACAATGGCTGGCCGTGGCAGGCCGTCGACCGGGACGACCTCTGCGACCGGCTGATCGCGGTGGCCGCCCACAACGCCCGCGCCGAGGCCGTGACCTACGACGACACGGCCGACGCGGTGACCGCGGACGGCTGTCCGATCCTGTGGGCCGTCACCGGGCGCGCCCGCAGCGCCTCCGGGATGGCACACCGTCGCCGCCTGCTGCGGCAAGCAATGGTCACGATTTTCTGACGGGCGCGTACGCACGAAGAAACGCGCGCACCCCGGCGAGCACCAGGGGCCCGATCCGGTCGTCACCGGCGACCAGCGTGGTCCCGAGCCGGTTCAGCGCCACGCCGAAGGTCAGCGCGATCAGGTGGTCGGCGGCCAGGCGAGGGTCGGGCGCGGTCAGCAGTCCGGCCTCCCCCAGTACGGCCAGCTGGGCGGCGAGCGCGTCCTCGGGCGCGTCCCCGAACGGCGCCTCGGCCAGGTGCCCTTCCCCGCCGAGCAGCTTGATTAACATCACGTAATCGGCCGAGCCGAGCATGTCGGTGACGCTCCCCATGGAGAAGCCGACGAGCGCCCCCTCCAGCCGGTCCGGGTCGGTGAGCCCGGTCAGCGTGCTGTCGATGGTGC
>CAXSDA010000066.1:0-3101 GCA_964236515.1 uncultured Actinoplanes sp. | reverse complement strand
GTGCGCCGGACCGCGTCGACCAGCGAGTCGGAGATACCGGTCACCACCGCCTGCAGCAGCGACTGCTTGTCGCCGAAGTAGTCGTAGACGGTCCGCTTGGACACCCCCGCCCGGGCGGCGACCGCGTCCACACTCGACCGGTCGAACCCGTCGCTCAGGAACAGTCCGCGGGCGGCCGTCAGGATGGCCGCCCGCTTCTCGGCCGACCCTTTGCGCAGCGTCTTCGTACTTGGCACCCGACCAGCCTACCGGTACTACACTGCACGGTGTAGTGTAGTCTCCATGGAAGCACTCGTATCCGGCGCCAGCGTCGCCGGGCCCACCCTGGCCTACTGGTTGCACCGGTACGGCTGGGACGTGACGGTGGTGGAGAAGGCGACCGCCATCCGCGGCGGCGGCTATCCCATCGACATCCGCGGCACCGCACTCGGTGTTCTCGACGGGATGGGCGTGCTGCCTGCGGTACGGGCGGCGCACGTCAACACGCAGCGGCTCACGTTCATCACCCCGGACGGGCGCGCCGCCGCCTCGGTCGGGCCGGCCAAACTGAGTGGGGGCGACGAGGGCGGCGATCTCGAACTGCCGCGCGGCCGGCTCACCACGATCCTGTCCGGCGCCGTCCTGGACGACGTCGAGTGGATCTTCGACGACTCCATCGCCACGCTGGACGACCACGGCGACGGCGTGACCGTCACCTTCGCCTCCGGCGGCCCGGCCCGCGAGTTCGACGTGGTGGTCGGCGCCGACGGCCTGCACTCGAACACCCGGCGGCTGGTCTTCGGCCCGGAGGAGCAGTTCAGCCGCTACCTCGGCTTCTGCTTCGCCGGCTTCACCGTCCCCAACGACCTCGGCCTGGCCCACGAAGGGCTGACCTGGTCGGCGCCCGGCCGGATGGCGACGGTCTACGCCCCCGGCTGCACCGGCACGCTGCACGGCCTGCTGATGACCCGGCGCCCGTTGCCGGCCCGGTCCGACATGGGCGATCCGGTGGCGCTGATGGCCGAGGCGTTCGCCGGTGACGGCTGGCTGGTGCCCCACCTGCTGGAGGGCATGCGCGCCGCGGACGACCTCTTCTTCGACGTGACCAGCCAGATCCACATGCCGGCGTGGTCCCGCGGCCGGGTCGCGTTGGCCGGCGACGCCGCCCACGCGCCTTCGTTCTTCTCCGGCCAGGGCACCAGCATCGCCCTGGCCGGCGCCTACGTGCTGGCCGGCGAACTGTCCACCGGGGCGGATCCGGCCACTGCCTTCGCCGCGTACGAGCGCACCACGCGCCCGTTCGTACGGCTGAATCAGGCCCTGGCCGACGGCGGAGGCTCGCTCCTGGCCCCGGCCACCAACCGGGCCCTGTGGCTGCGCAACAACGTCCTGCTGAAGCTGGCTCCGCTGCTCGGCGCGACCGGCCTGCTGGGCCGCGCCGGCCGCCGGGCCGCCACCGCCCTCGCCCTCCCCGACTACCCGGTCACCGCTCGCCCGGGCGTGACGCGAACTGTCACATGACGGGTCACCACATGTGGTGACGCCTGGTCACCACGTCCCGCCATAGGTTCCGGACATCTTCCGCGGCACCGGCCACGGAGCATCGGAACCAGGAGCCGGACATGGCCATCACCCCCACCACTCTCGCCCGGGGCGCCGGCGTCGCGTCCGCCGTCGCCGGGCTGATCTTCATCGGCGTGCAGATCAATCACCCCTACCTCGACGCCGCCTCCGTCACCACGACCCAGGTGGTCGTCCGGGACTCGCTCAAGGTGCTGATGGCGGTACTGGCCCTGGCCGGCGTCAGCGACATGTACCTGTTCCAGGTGCGGAAGACCGGCGTGCTCGCTCCCGGGCGACGAGCCGCGGGCGCCGAGCCGGCGCGAACAGCTTCGTCGCCAGGATCGGAGTCGAGGTCACGCCCAGGATGGTAGGCCGCCCGCGCGCCGCGACCGGGCCCGGAAGGGGCGGATGCCCCCGGTGGCGACAACCGGGGGCATCCGTCGGAGGTGAAGCTGGTGGATCAGCTGCAGCCGGAGGTGGAGCCGCAGCCTTCGCAGACGTAGCAGCTGCCCGCCGGGCGCATCTTGGTGCCGCAGGTGAAGCAGAGCGGCGCGTCGGCGGAAGTACCCAGGACGACCTCGAGCAGTTCGGTCGACGAGTGCACCTCGTGCGCCGGCGCCGCCTTCGGGATCTCGACCTTGGGTGCTTCGATCGCCCCCACCGGAGCCGACACCGGCGCGGACGCGGCCATTCCGGCCAGATCCACGGTGGTCGCGGACACCGCCATGCCGGTCAGGTCCGCGCTGGCCGCCTCGGCCTCGGCCTGGATCTGGGCGGCCCGCTCCTTGGCGGTGAAGATGCCCAGCTCGGCGCGGGTGTCGTAGGGCAGGAAGTCGAGCGCCAGCCGCCGGAAGATGTAGTCCATCACCGACGCCGCCATACGGATGTCCGGGTCGTCGGTCATACCGGCCGGCTCGAACCGCATGTTGGTGAACTTGCTGACGTAGGTCTCCAGCGGGACGCCGTACTGCAGCCCGATGGAGATGGCCACCGAGAAGGCGTCCATCACACCGGCCAGAGTGGAGCCCTGCTTGGACATCTTGAGGAAGACCTCGCCCAGGCCGTCGTCCGGGTAGGACGACGCGGTGAGGTAGCCCTCGGCGCCGGCGACCGAGAAGGAGACGGTCTCCGACGCCCGCTTCTTCGGCAGCCGCTTGCGGACCGGGCGGTACTCGATGACCTTCTCCACGACCTTCTCGACCGCGGCCGCAGGCTTCTCCGCCGCCTTGTTCGGCTTGCCCGCCGACAGCGGCTGGCCCACCTTGCAGTTGTCGCGGTAGATCGCCAGCGCCTTCACGCCGAGCTTCCAGCCCTGGTAGTGGATCTCCTCGATCTCCTCGACGGTCGCCGACTCCGGCATGTTCACCGTCTTCGAGATCGCGCCCGAGATGAACGGCTGGATCGCGCCCATCATCCGCACGTGACCCATCGGGGCGATGGACCGCTCGCCCATCGCACAGTCGAACACGCTGTAGTGCTCCGGCCGCAGCCCGGGCGCGTCGACGACGTGGCCGTGGTCGGCGATGTGCTCGACGATCGCCTCGACCTGCTCCTCCTGG
>CAXSDA010000065.1:0-25928 GCA_964236515.1 uncultured Actinoplanes sp. | reverse complement strand
GACCCGGCGGTGATCGCCGCCTACCGCGAGCTCGAGTCCGGCTTGTAGGCGCCGAAGATCAGGTCCATGTTGATCGCCGCGCCGGCCGCCAGCCCGGCCGCCGCCGACGAGATCACCTGGGCCATCGGGTTGTTCGCGTTGCCGGCCACCCACACGCCGGGCACGCTGGTCGCGCCGGTCGGGTCGGTCGTCTCGATGGTCTCGCCGAACGGGTAGGGCGCCGTCGGAAGGTCCAGGCCGGGGATCGGCTTCGCGACCGTACGGGCGGCCACCACCACCGCGTCCCGCTCGACCAGGCGACCGTCCGCCAGCCGTACGCCCCGGTCCTCGATCGCCGCCACCGGTACCTCGACCACGGTGATGCCGGCCGCCGCCAGTCGCTGATCGTCCAGCGGCCCGAGCTCGGCGACCGGCCAGAACAGCGTCAGATCGTCGGTCCACTGTCGCCACAGCAGTGCCTGGTCGGCCGACATCGGCGCGGTGCCGAGCACTCCGATCGCGCGGCCGCGGACCTCCCAGCCGTGGCAGTACGGGCAGTGCAGGACGTACGTGCCCCACCGCTCGCGCAGCCCCGGGACGTCCGGCAGCAGGTCGACCAGGCCGGTGGTGACCAGCAGCCGGCGTCCGGAGAACGTCCGGCCGTCCTCGAGCCGGACGGTGAAGCCCGGCTCGGCCCCGACGACCCGCCCTTCGACGATCTCGCCGCCGTACCGGCGCACCTCGTCCCGCCCGGTGGCCAGGAAGTCCGCCGGCGACACGTCGTCGCGGGTCAGGAAGTTGTGGATGCCCGCGGCCGGGGCGTTGCGGGGCTCGCCCGCGTCGATCACCAGCACCGAGCGCAGGGCCCGGCCCAGCGCCACCGCGCCGCTCAGTCCGGCCGGCCCGCCGCCGACCACGATCACGTCGTATTCGCTCGTCATGAGCTCACCCTGGTCGCGTCGACGCCGGAGTGGCAAACTTCTTTGCCATGGTGGCAAACGACGAGCTGCTCGCCGCGGTCGGCCCGCGGTTGCGGGAACTGCGCCTGGAACGCAAGTTCACGCTGACCGGGGTGGCCGAGACGACCGGGATCTCGGTGAGCACGCTGTCCCGGCTCGAGTCGGGTCAGCGCAAGGCGACGCTGGAGTTGCTGCTGCCGCTGGCCCGGGCGTACCGGGTGCCGCTGGACGAGCTGGTCGGCGCGCCTCCGACCGGCGACCCGCGGATCCACCCGCGGCCGATCAAGCGGCACGGGCACACCGTGCTGCCGCTGACCCGGCAGCTCGGCGGCCTCCAGGTGTTCAAGCACGTGCTGCCGGCGGGCCCGGTCCGCGAGCCGAATCCGCAGGTCCACGAGGGATATGAGTGGCTCTACGTGATCGCGGGGAAGCTGCGCGTGGTCCTGGGCGAGCACGACCTGGTGCTGCCCGCCGGGGAGGCGGCCGAGTTCGACACCCGGGTGCCGCACTGGTTCGGCAGTGCCGACGGCGGGCCGGTCGAGCTGCTCAGCATTTTCGGGCCCCAAGGCGAGCGCATCCACGTCCGGGCCCGGTCCACCTGATCCCGGTGTGGACGGTGACGGCCCGGAACCCGCCCGTCCGCCGGAGACTTCCTGCTACATCGGCAAATGCGGGCGGCGGGGTGGGCGGGACCCCGTCGGCCTCGGCCCGGCCGGACGGGACCCGGTCGGCCGGGTTCCCGCCGCCCTGGCCCGCGCGTTCATCCCTTCGGGTGACTCGACCCGTGTACAGGTGTCCGTTACGTTGATTTTCGACATGCGTGCCCCTGCCCATGCCCCAAAGACCGTGCGCCCCCTGCTCAACGAGGCGGGGAGTTCAACGATCTTGGCGATCGGGCAGGTAGGCCGGAACTCAGGCGGCCCGCCGGGTCGTCGACATCTGCCGTGGTATCGCGACGACCGGGTGGTGGCCGAGTGAGCCCAGCGCGTCGATCAGCATGGCCTGCACCGAGGCCGAGGTCGGCAAGGACCACTGTGTCTGCTCCGGCGGCACCGCCCAGCGCACCGCCGTCCCGGACGGCGCCCAGCGCGCGCCGCCCCAGCGCCGCCGGCACCTCAAGCACGTCGAACCGCCACCCGGTGGCCAGCAGAACGGTGTGCGGCCGGTGACGCCACCAGCGGCGGATCAGCCCGGCGTCGGTACTGGCGTGGTCCTCCCAGGACTCGATCGCCGGATGACATTCCTGATCAAGCACCCGACCCGTCCACACGCGAACCGCGCACCGTCCGGGTAGGCACCCGGCGTCACCGCCCATCCGTGCCGCGCGTAACGCAGAGCGGCGGAGCGTAACCGGAGCCGATCGAGGAGAGCGGGTGGGCCGAACGGCCGGCCATTACTCAATCCCACGGATCCATACCCCTATCAGCTGCGTGTGGCGTTCCTAAGCCCGACACGCGTCGTTGGTCCGGACAGATCCACTTTTTGCAACTTGCATGAGAAACTACGAGCGTCGGTAGGCAGGCGATCACACACGCTGTGCGATCAGTGCGGTGGCGATGCGGTCAGACTGCGACAGAGACAACAACGCTCACCGGCACGGGTCGCCGGAGAGCAAGGGAGGCACCCGTGGACGAGCTGCCGATCGGCCGTCGCGTCGCTTACTGGCGCGGCCGGCGCAAGATGTCTCAGCAGGTCTTCGCGGATCGACTGGGAAAGTCGAAGAGCTGGGTGGACAAGGTGGAACGGGGCGTCCGCCGGCTCGACAAGTTCTCTGTGGTCTACGAGATCGCGGATGTCCTGACCGTGGACGTCCAGCTCTTGCTGGGCAAGGACGTGGAACGGCGCCCGGAGACGCAGAACTGCATCGACCAGGTCGAGGTCGAGGAGATTCGCGCGGCTCTGGAGCGGTACGACCAGATGAGTGCGTTCTTCCAGGCGGTGCCGCACTCGCCGCCGCTGCCGGAGATGAGCAAGGCGGTCAGCCACGCCTGGCTGACCTACCAGCACGCCAAGTACGGCGTCCTCGCCCGGATGCTGCCCAAGCTGCTGCGCGACGCGCAGGCGGCGGACAGCGCGCACGCCAACACCGACGAGGCCCGCGCCGCCGCGCACCTGCTCGGACAGGTGTACCAGATCGCGTCGTCGGCGCTGCGCAAGGTCGGCGAGCACGAACTGTCCTGGCTGGCCGCGGACCGGTCGATCGCGGTCTCCCAGCGGGCCGGCGACCAGCTCCTGGCCGGGCTGGCCAGCTACCGCGTGGGCAGCGCCCTGCTCGCCCTCGGCCGGGTCCGCCCGGCTCTCGAGGTCAATGTCAACATCGCCAACCGGCTGGCGGCCGCACCCGACCGCGGCCCGGAACGCCTCTCGGTGTACGGGATGTTGCTCCTCAACGGGGCGATGGCGGCCGCCCGGATCGGCGACAGCGCCACCGTCCGCGACCTGATCGCCGGCGCCGACCAGGCGGCCATCGCGGTCGGCGGTGACCAGAACCACTACTGGACCAGCTTCGGTCCGACCAACGTGCAGCTGCACCGCTGCGCGACCGCGGTCGAACTGGGCGACGGCCGTACGGCGGTGGAGACCCACGAGCGGCTCGACCCCGACGGGTTCGCCGCCATGCTGCCGGAACGGCGTGCGCACCACTATCTCGACATCGCCCGGGGCTACACGCAGATCGGCGACATCGAGAAGGCCAGCGAGATGCTGCTGGAAGGTGATCGGCTGGCCCCCTCGGAGATCCGTTGCCGGCCGCTCGCCCACGAGGTTCTCTCCGACGTGCTCCGCCGTACGCGGGGCACACCACCGGCTCCCGTGGCGGAGCTGGCCGAGCAGATGGGAGTCGGCGTATGAGTGGAGCGGGGAGGCTACGGGCCCGTACCACGACGAAGAATGATCGTCGAGTCGCGGAACGCGAGCCGGCATTGAGGTGGGTGCCCGCGTGATGACCGGAAACCCCTCTCCCGGTGTGCTGTACGTGCTGGTCTGTGGCTCGCCCATGGCCCGGGACGTCGGCACCCTCGTGGACCTCGCCCAGCGCGACGGCTGGGAGGTCTGCGTCGTCACCACCCCGGACGGCCGGAAGTTCGTCGACGTGGGGGCGCTGCGCACCCAGACCGGACATCCGGTACGCACCTACTACAAGGCGCCCGGCGAACCTGACGTGCTGCCGCCCGCGGACGCGATGATCGTCGCCCCGGCAACCGTCAACACGGTGAACAAGTGGGCCGCCGGCATCACCGACACCCTCGTGCTCGGCCTGCTGGTCGAGGGCTACGGGTACGGTGTGCCGACCGCGGTCGTGCCGTACACCAACAAGGTGATGGCGCTGCACCCGGCGCTGCACGACAGCCTGGCCAAGCTGCGCGACTGGGGTGTTCAGGTGGTCCACGGCGAGTTCGGCGGCCCCGGGCAGACCGATCGGTTCCGCAGCGCGTTCCCCTGGCGCCGGGCACTTCAGGCGGTCAGCGCCGCCGTCGTCCCGAACAGCCGCGTCGAGCCGGGGGCCGTCTCCTAGACGTACTAGGCTTGGCGGCCGTGAACCAGCCCGCTCAGCCCGTGGTCCGCGAGATCGTCGATGCCCTCGACCGGCGCTATCCGCGGGCGTGGGCCGAGTCGTGGGACCGGGTCGGTCTCGTGCTCGGCGACTTCGACACCCCGGTCAGCACCGTCCTGTGCGTCGTCGACTGCGTCCCGGAGACCGTGGACGAGGCCCTCGCGGCCGGCGCCGACCTGATCGTGGCCCATCATCCGCTGCTGCTCAAGCCGGTGTCGTCGATCGCCCCGGACACCTACAAGGGCCGGATCATCCACCGGCTGATCCGGGCCGGCGTCGCGCTGTACGCCGCGCACACCAACGCCGACACCGCCAATCCCGGCGTTTCGGACGCGCTGGCCGCCCGTTTCGGGCTCACCGGCCTGCGTCCGCTGGTGCCGGCCGGCGGTGCGGCCGAGGGCGGTGGACGCGGAATCGGCCGGATCGGGACGCTGCCCGGCGCGCTCCCGCTGGCCGATCTGGTCACGCTGGCCGCCCGCGTGCTACCGGCCACGGCCGCGGGCGTCCGTGCGGCCGGCGATCCGGCGCGCGAGGTCCGTACGCTTGCGGTCTGCGGCGGCGCCGGCGACTCGTTCCTGACCGACGCCGCGGCGGCCGGCGTCGACGCGTACCTCTGTGCCGATCTGCGTCACCATCCGGCCGGAGAACACCTCGCCGCCGGCGGCCCGGCCCTGCTCGACGTGGCCCACTGGGCCAGCGAGCGGCCGTGGCTGGACGAGGTCGCCACCTGGTTGCGCGGGCAGTTCCCCGTCGAGACGATCGTGTCCGATCTCGACACCGACCCCTGGACCGTGCACGCGGTCAGCCCTTCCGACAAGGAGTTCCCCCAGTGAAGGCGTCTCCCGAAGCTCAGCGCCGCCTGCTCGACCTGCAGGCCGTCGACACCTCCCTGGCGCAGCTCGCGCACCGGCGCCGGACCCTGCCCGAACTGGCCGAGATCGACGCCGTCGCCCGCGAGTTGTCCGCGCTGGAGGACGAGCGGATCCGGGCGCAGATCGCGGTGGACGACCTCGACCGCGACATCGCCCGGTTCGAGAAGGACATCGACCAGGTCCGTACGCGCAAGGCCCGTGACCAGGCCCGCCTCGACGCCGGCGGCGCGGTCCGCGAGATCGAGGGCCTGCAGCACGAGCTGGCCACCCTCAACCGCCGGCAGTCCGAGCTCGAGGACGCCGAGCTGGAGCTGATGGAACAGCGCGAGAATGCCGAGCAGTCCCTCGGCGACGTGCAGGGCCGGCTGACCGCGGCGGGGGGGCGGCGCGACGCGGCCGAACGCCGCCGGGACGCCTCGACCGACGAGATCACCAAGGAGCAGGAGTTCAGGTCGTCGTCGCGGGCGCCGCTGGTCGCCGACCTGCCGGCCGACCTGATCCAGCTCTACGACAGGATCCGCGCCGACTCCGGGCTGGGCGCGGCGCTGGTCCGGGCCGGCCGCTGCGGCGGCTGCCGGATCGAGCTCTACGGCGCCGACCTGGCCCGGGTCAAGAACGCGCCCGCCGACGAGGTCGTCCGGTGCGAGGAGTGCCGCCGGATCATGGTGCGGACCACGGAGTCGGGGCTTTGAGCCGGACCGTCACCGTCGAGGCCGACGGCGGTTCCCGCGGAAACCCCGGTCCGGCCGGGTGGGGCGCGGTGGTGCTCGACCTCGGCGGCCAGACGCTGCTCGAGCGGTACGGGTCGCTGGGCACCACCACCAACAACGTGGCCGAGTACACCGGCCTGATCGAGGGGCTGACGGCGGCGCTCGAGCTCAGCGCCACCGCGGTCGAGGTCCGGATGGATTCCAAGCTGGTCGTCGAGCAGATGTCCGGCCGCTGGCAGATCAAGAACCCCGGCCTGCGCCCGCTGGCGGCGAAGGCGGCCGCGCTGGCCGGGCAGTTCGAGTCGGTGACGTACGAGTGGATCCCGCGCGAACGCAACCGGGCCGCCGACGCGCTGGCCAACCGGGCCATGGACGAGGCCACCGGCAGACCCGTCCGCGACCTCGGCCTCCCGGCGCCGGTGCCGCCGAAGCAGTCCTGGGCGCCCCCGGCCTCCACCGACGAGGCGCTGCGGATCGTCCTGGTCCGCCACGGCGAGACGGCGCTGACCCAGCAGGGCCGCTACTGCGGCCGGGGCGACCCGCCGCTGTCCGAACAGGGGGAGGCCCAGGCGATGGCGGCCGGCGCCCGGGTGGCCGGCATCGCCCGGGACGTCGCCGCCGTGTTCACCTCGCCGCTGTCCCGGTGCGTGCGCACCGCCGAACTGATCGCGGCCGAGCTGGGCGGCGTGGACGTGACCGTGCTGCCCGACCTGATCGAGTGCGACTTCGGCCGGTGGGAGGGGCTGACCTTCGCCGAGGCCCAGGACGGGTGGCCCGAGGCGATGTCGGCGTGGTTGGCGTCGCCGTCGGTCGCGCCGCCCGGCGGGGAGTCGTTCGACACGGTTCGGGTCCGGGCGCAGAACGCGCTGGCGACCGTGCTCCGGGCGTACGGCCGGGGGGTGGTCGTAGTCGTCTCCCATGTCTCGCCGATCAAGCTGATCCTGCAGAGCGCGCTCGCCGCCGAAGATGCCTTTTTGCATCGGTTGTTCCTGGATGCGGCGGGTGTGTCCACCATGGATGTCTGGCCCGACGGCGGCATCGCGGTCAGATCGGTGAACGAAACCGCCCATCTGCGGTAGCTGGAGCCCAACGGCCCATTGACCTCGGCCGGGGACGACGTTTAGCTTCGTCGATTAGGAAACTTTGTTTCCTGATATCGACATCGTCGCCCCTGGAGGGCTCATGCGCGGACTCTCCCGTCGCCTTATTGCGGTCGCGGCCGCCACCACGGCCGTTCTCGCGGCCGCACCCGCGGCCGCCGCTCAGGCCCACGGCCACGGCCACCAGCCGTCCTACGTCAAGGTCGGCTACTTCACCCAGTGGGGTATCTACGGCCGCAACTACCAGCTCAGCAAGGTGCAGAGCTCCGGGCAGGCGGCCCGGCTGACCCACCTCAACTACGCGTTCGGCGTGGTCACCGCGGCCGGTCAGTGCGCCTCGGCCGACCCGTGGGCCGACTGGCAGACGCCGTTCTCGGCCGACCTGAGCGTGGACGGCGTCGGCGACGTGGCCGGCCAGCCCATTTCCGGCAACCTCAACCAGTTGGCCGAGCTCAAGAAGAAGAACCCCAACCTGAAGGTGCTGATCTCGCTCGGCGGCTGGTCCGGTTCGGCGTACTTCTCCGACGCCGCCCTGACCGACGCCTCGCGCAAGAAGCTGGTCAGCTCCTGCCTCGACCTGTGGATCAAGGGCAACCTGCCCGACCTGACCGCGGGCGTCGCCGCCGGCATCTTCGACGGCGTCGACCTCGACTGGGAGTGGCCCGGCTCGGACGGCAACGCCGGCAACGTGATCCGGCCCGCCGACAAGCAGAACTTCACGCTGCTGGCGGCGGAGTTCCGCAAGGAGCTGGACGCGTTCGGCCGTAAGACCCACAAGCACTACGACCTGAGCGCCTTCCTGCCGGCCGCCCCGGCCAAGATCGACGCCGGCTTCGAGGCGCGCAAGATCTTCAAGTACCTCGACTTCGGTACGGTCCAGGGGTACGACTTCCACGGCTCGTGGGAGTTGCGGACCAACCAGCAGTCCTCGATCTTCGTGCCCCAGGGCGCGCCCGACAACCCGGACTTCTCGCTGGACAACGCGGTGAACGCCTGGATCGGGCGCGGGGCGCCCCGCACGCAGCTCGTGCTCGGCGTGCCCTACTACGGCCAGGGTTGGACCGGTACCACCGGCTCCGGGCTCTTCGCCCCGGCCACCGGCGCGGCGCTCGGTACCTGGGGTCCGGGCACCGAGGACTACAAGGTGCTGGCCACGCTGCAGTCGCAGGGCTACACGCTGCACCGCGACTGGCGGGACGGCAACTCCTGGCTGTCCAACGGCACCACGTTCTGGACGTACGACGACCCGGCGCAGGTGCTGCAGAAGATGCTCTACATCCGTGGCAAGGGACTCGGCGGCGCGATGGTGTGGTCGCTCGACGGCGACGACGCCAACGGGTCACTGACCAGGGCGGTTTCCGCCGGTCTGGGATCACCCCGGCACTGGTAGATCAGTTGGCCGAGGTGGTGCGCCGTTCGGCGCACCACCTCTGCCGTTCGGCGCACGATGATCGATCCCGATCAGCGGTCATCGATACGGTCGAAGGTGGTTCTTCCCGTCGACAAGGGAGGTACGGCTCATGACCGAGCCCGAATCTCCGGTGGTCCGATCCGACCGCAGCCCGTGGAACTGGCTGCTGCTCATACCGATCGTGCTGCCGCTGCTGACCGCGATTTTCAACTTCGACACCCCACGGTTGTGGGGATTCCCCGGCTTCTACTGGCTGCAGTTCCTGTTCATCCTGGTCGGGGTGGCAACGACGTCGCTGGTCTACCAGATGACCCGCAAACGGGCGGGTGGTCCCCATGAGTGACCACATCACCGAGATCGTCATCTTCACGATCCTGTTCCTGCTGGTCAGCGCGATGGGCTTCATCGCCGCCCGGTGGCGCGCCCCGAAGGACATGGCTCACCTCGACGAGTGGGGCCTGGGCGGCCGCAGCTTCGGCGGCTGGATCACCTGGTTCCTGGTCGGCGGCGACCTCTACACCGCGTACACCTTCGTCGCCGTCCCCGCGCTGATGTTCGGCGCCGGCGCCGCCGGGTTCTTCGCCGTGCCGTACACGGTGATCATCTACCCGCTGTTCTTCCTGATCCTGATCCGGCTCTGGTCGGTGTCGCACCGGCACGGCTTCGTCACGCCGGCCGACTTCGTGCGGACCCGGTTCGGCTCGCCGACGCTGGCGTTGCTGATCGCCATCACCGGGATCGTGGCCACCATGCCGTACATCGCGCTGCAGCTCGTCGGCATCGAGTCGGTGCTCAAGACGATGGGCGTAACCGGCCACAGCGCGATCGCCCGGCACCTGCCGATCATCATCGCGTTCGCCATCCTGGCCGCGTACACGTACTCGTCCGGCCTGCGGGCGCCCGCGCTGATCGCGTTCGTCAAGGACACGCTGATCTACATCGTGATCATCGTCGCGGTGATCTACCTGCCGGCCAAGCTGGGCGGCTGGGGCGGCATCTTCGACGCCGCCAACAAGAAGTTCACCGCGTCCCCGGCGCCCACCGACGGCATCCTGCTCAATGCCAACAACCAGCTGCAGTACGTCACGCTGGCGCTCGGCTCGGCGTTGGCGTTGTTCCTCTACCCGCACAGCATCACCGGGGTCCTGGCCAGCAAGAACCGCAACACGATCAAGCGCAACATGTCGGCGCTGCCGGCCTACAGCTTCATGCTGGGGCTGCTGGCGCTGCTCGGGTTCGCCGCGATCGCGGCCGGGGTCAAACCGTTGGCCGGCAACAAGCCGGGCAGCCTGGACAGCAACACGGTCGTGCCGCTGCTGTTCGACCTGAAGTTCCCGGCCTGGTTCGCCGGCATCGCCTTCGCCGCGATCGGCATCGGCGCGCTGGTGCCGGCGGCCATCATGTCGATCGCCGCGGCCAACCTGTTCACCCGCAACATCTACAAGGAGTACCTCAAGCGGGACGCCACCGACGCCCAGGAGGCGGCCGTCTCCAAGATCGCGTCGCTGGTGGTCAAGGTCGGCGCGATCGCGTTCATCGTGTTCCTGGACCCGCAGTTCTCGATCGACCTGCAGCTCATCGGCGGCGTCATCATCCTGCAGACGGCGCCCTCGGTGGCGCTCGGGCTCTACACACGGTGGTTCCACCGCGGCGGCCTGATCGCCGGATGGGTGGCCGGCATGGGGCTGGCGTTCTGGATGCTGTGGCAGATCCCGAACGTGGCCACCAAGCGGGCGCACTTCGGCGGGTCGGCGTTCGCGCTGTCCAAGTTCGGCTTCGACACCCCGAAGACGATCTACGTCGGCTTCGTGGCGGTCCTGGTCAACGCGCTCATCGCGGTCGTCGTCACGCTCATCCTGCGGGCGGCGAAGACCCCGGACGGCGTGGACGGCACCACGCCCGGCGACTACTTCGCCGACGAGGGCGATCCCCGCATCGAGAAGGAGCGGACCGCGGTCGAGACGGTCTCCTCGACGTAGGCCGTTCGCTCAGCGCCGCCGCCCGCCGGTCTCAGGCCGACTTCACGAACGTGTCCATCGCGTGGGTCAGCCGGGACAGGTGGGCGGCGAGCTGGTCGCGGTCCGTGTCGGACCAGCCGGCGAGCACCTTGTCGTACAGCTCGCGCCGCGCCGCCCGGACCTCGTCGACCTGCTTGAGCCCCAGCGGGGTCGGCTCGATCACCGTGCCGCGCCCGTCGCGCGGGTCGGGCCGGCGCTCGATCAGCGCGTCCAGCTGCAGCGCGGTCACCTGCCGGGTCACCGTCGAGCCGTCCAGGTTGAGCCGATCGGCGATGGCCGAGACGTTCTGCGGGCCCTCGTCCTGCAAACAGCGGAGGATGACGTACGCGGCCTGGTCCAGCGCGCGGTGCGGCCGTACGGCGGTGGCCCGGCGGCTCGCCTCACCCATGCGCATGAGATACGCGATCTGGGTCTCGATGGTGTCCAGGACTGTGCTGTGATCCGCCATGGCGTCTTCTCCGGTCTCCTGAGCTGATTCGTCGATCGCATCGGGCGAGGCCAGGTCAGTTCTGCGTCAACTTACATGCAGGCCTGACTATGAATTAAGCATACGAAGTTGGACGCAGCATAGATGCAAGGGGCAGCCGGATCCACTGCCCGCTCAGGCGGAGGTTTTGCGGCATTCGTGGGTGAGGGTCCGCCAGCTGGTGTCGCTATTCTGCTTAAAGCCGCTCGTAACGCCTGTGATCTACTCCGGCTGCGAGTTGCCTGTGGATTCCGGCACCCCGGGGGAGGCGCGCCCGGAGATCCGCCACGGCGAGGGTGTCGAATCGGGGCCAGGGCGTTCGTAGCAGAAGTGGGTCCACCGGGGCCCGACCCGAACAGCAGTGCCACAGGAGGACCACGATGCAATACCTGGTTTCCGTACTCGACGATGGCACCGGCTCCGCCACGTCGGACGAGATGACTGCCATCGACACGTACAACGAGCAGTTGCAGGCCGACGGCCACTGGGTCTTCGCCGGCGGCCTCGGCGCACCCGGCACGGCCACCGTCATCGACAACCGGGGCGGGGAGCCGATGTTCACCGACGGGCCGTACCTGGAGTCCAAGGAGCACATCATCGGCTTCTGGATCATCGAGGCGACCGACCTCGACGTGGCGCTCAAGCTCGCCGCGGGCGGGTCCAAGGCCTGCAACCGCCGGGTCGAGGTGCGTCCGTTCCAGTGAGCGACGCCGACATCCGGCAGGCGATCACCCGGACCCACCGCGAGGAGTGGGCCCGGCTGGTCGCCTCCCTGACCCGCCGTTTCGGTGACCTCGACATCGCCGAGGAGGCGGCGGCGGAGGCGTTCGCCACCGCCGTCGTCCGGTGGCCGGCCGACGGCGTACCGCCCAATCCCGGCGCCTGGCTGACCACCACCGCCAACCGCAAGGCCATCGATCAGATCCGGCGCGAGAGCAAACGGGACGACAAACAGAAGCAGGCAGAGATGTGGTACGACGACGACCCGCTCGAACCACCCGGCGCCATCGACGACGAACGCCTCCGGCTGATCTTCACCTGCTGCCACCCGGCACTGGCGGTGGAGACCCGCGTGGCCCTGACGCTGCGTATGGTGGGCGGCCTGACCGTCCCCGAGATCGCTCGCGCCTTCCTGGTCCAGGAGACGGCCATGGGGCAGCGGATCACCCGGGCCAAAGCCAAGATCAAGGCGGCCCGCATCCCGTACCGGGTGCCGTCGGCCGAGGACCTCCCGGCCCGCGTCTCCGGGGTCCTCGCCGTCCTCTACCTGGTCTTCAACGAGGGCTACCTGACGACCGGTTCCGGCGCCGACCCCGTACGGCAGGACCTCACCGCCGAGGCGATCCGGCTCACCCGCCTGATCCGTGCCCTGCTGCCCGCCGACGGCGAGGTGGCCGGCCTGCTCGCGCTGATGCTGCTCACCGAGGCCCGCCGCGCCGCCCGGGTGTCGGCCACCGGCATCCTGGTCACCCTCGGCGAGCAGGACCGGGGGGCGTGGGACGCGGCGCTGATCGCGGAGGGACACCAGCTGATCCGCGAGCGACTGGCCGCCGGGGAGGCGCCGGGGCGGTACCAGATCCTCGCCGCGGTCAACGCCGTGCACACCTCGGCCCACGACGTCCGCGACACCGACTGGTCGCAGGTCGTCGCCCTCTACGACCAGCTCGCCGCCCTCGACCCGTCACCGATCGTCGCTCTCAACCGGGCCATCGCCATTGCCGAACTGGACGGTCCCGAGGTGGCGCTGGCGCTCGTCGACCGCCTCGAGTCGACGCTGGCCGGCTACCACGCCTACCACGCCACCCGCGCCGACCTGCTACGCCGGCTGGGTCGCGGAGCAGCCGCGCGGACGGCGTACGACCGGGCCATCGCGGTGGCCGGCAACACCGCCGAGACCGCCCACCTGAACCGCCGCCGCGACCAGCTCGCCTAGCAGCGGCACCCGTCAGCCGCGGTCGGCCTTCCAGTTCTGGAACGCCGACAGCAGGTCGTCGCGTACGCCCGGGTCGAGACTCTCGGCCGGCAGGTGGCCGAGCGCGGTGACCGTCGTCCGCATCTGGTCCAGGTAGCGGTCGCAGCCGTCGCACTCGGCGAGGTGCCCGACGAACCGTTGCTCGGCGCCGGTGTCGAGTGCTCCGTCCAGGTACGCGGTGACCAGCTCGACGAACTCGTTGCAGTTCATGCCGGCCTCACTTCGGCGAGATAGTCCTCGAGGGCGGCGCGCAGGGTGGCCCGGCCCCGGTGCAGCAGGACGCGCTGGTTGGCCGCCGAGATGCTCAGAAGATCGCAGACCTCGTCGCTGCCGTACCCGTCGACGTCGCGGAGCATCACCACCGCCCGCTGCCGGACCGGCAGCCGGGCCAGCGCGGACGCCAGGTGACGGCGCGTCTCCCCGCCGAGCACGCCGTCCTCCGGGGTCGGCCAGGCCGCCGGGAGGTTACGCCAATGACCGGCGTACGCCTCGCCCGGTCCGCGGAACCGGTCCGGGCTCACGGTCGGGCCGCTCTCGTCGCCGGGCAGGCCGGCCGGGACGGTCCGGGCGTCCCGGACGCCGCGGGTCCGGGCCCGGTTGATCAGGATCCGGTACGTCCACGTCCGCAACGACGACTCGCCGCGGAACCGGTCGATGCCCTGCAGCACCCCGAGCCACGTCTCCTGCACGACGTCCTGAGCGGCGTGCTCGTCGGCCACGAAGGCGCGGGCGGCCCGCAGCATCCCCGGCGACCAGGTGTCGACCAGCGTGCCGAACGTCTTCTCGTCGCGCCGCCGCAGCCCGTCGACCAGCACGGCCTCGTCGGGCACGGTCTCGGACACGTCACGCACTCTAGCGCCGGGGTGCGTGAGGGTCGCGGTCATACCTGTCCGTCTCCGATCCGGCCGGAACGTTACACGGCATCTTTTTCCTGGGCGTACGTAACGGGGGCCGCGCGGCCCGAGACGGACATGACATGAACACCACCCGCACGCACTCCGGTGAGCTGACGCTGCTGCTGTCGGCCGCGGTCTACGGAGTGAGCACCACCGTCTCGGTGGTCGCGTTGCGCGCCGTCCGTCCGGCCGACCTGCTGGCGGTCGAGATCTCCGGCGCGGCCGCGATGCTGCTGATCACCGCCGCCGTACGGGGCCGGCTGCGGCGCCGGGGTGCGCTGCGGCAGATGATGCTCGGCGCACTCGTGCCCGGGCTGGCCTTCCTGTTCGGCGACCTGGGCCTGGCGCGTACCAGTGCGTCGACGGGAAGCCTGCTGCTGTCCGCCGAACCGCTGCTGTCGGTGGCGCTGGCGCTCGTCGTCCTGCGGGAGCGGCTGTCCGGGCGGGCGACAGCGGCGCTGATTCTCGGCCTCGCCGGTGGCGCACTGGTCGCCGTGGAGCCCGGCGGCCCGGCCGGTTCCGGCACCACCCTCGGCAACGTGCTGGTCCTGCTGGCCGTGGTGGCATCGTCGTCCTTCCTGGTCGCCACCCGCCGGCTCAACGGCGACAGCGACGGGCTGAACGAGAGCGCCTGGCAGAGCATCGGTGGCGCGCTGACCGTGACGCCCTTCGTGGCGGCGTCCTGGGCCACCGGCGGCACGCAGCTGGACACGCTCGGCGCCTCCGGCTGGGCGGCCTGCATCGCGGTGGTGATCTGCGGCGCCGTCGGCAGCGTCCTGTTCAACCGGGGGATCGGGCAGGTGCCCGCGACCCGTGCCGGGCAGCTGGGCAACCTCACCCCGGTCGTCGGCACGCTGACCGCCGTCGCCTTCCTCGGCGACCGCCCCGCACTCCCGCAACTGGCCGGGGGCGCCGCGATCCTGATCGCCCTGGCCTGGCTGTTGCACCGTCCCGCAAGTCCGCAGATGCCGGAACCGGCATACCAACTCGGGGAGTGCAGATGATCACCCAGACCGACCGTCTCCCGCTGTTCTGCGACGTCACGCTCGCCGGCCGCATCGAGCGGGCCGAGGCGCAGCTCATCGCGGCGTGCTGCGAAGCCACCGGCCGGCGCCGCGGAGATCGGGACGGCTTCGTCATCCCGATCTCCGGCGGCGTCGCCGGTTTCGCCGAACCGGACTCACCGCAGAACAAAGTGGCCGGTCTCGGATTCGCCGGTCTCCCAGCACCGTCCGAACTCGACGATGTCGAGCACGCGTTCGCGGCCCGGGGTGCCCCGGTACAAGCCGAGGTCGCGAGCATCGCCGATCCCGCACTTCTATAACTGCTGGCCAGGCGGAGCTACCGTCTCGTCTCGTTCGAGAACGTCCTCGGCCGTACGCTCGGCGGCGACCTCGAACCGGCCGTACCCCCCGGTATCGACGTCGGCCGCAGCGGCGACGACGAGCTGGACGCCTGGCTCGACGCCGCCGAGACGCGTTGACGCATGCGGGAGCTCCTGAAAGCAGAGGCGAAATCTGTCCATGGTGGAACCGGCGCCGAGTTTGCCACGGCGCTGCCCGGCCCGCTGCCCCGTTCGTACTCGTTGCCGTCTCAGGGAATGAAGCGCGCCACGGGGGTGGATTGGGGTGCCGTTCTACATCTGGGCTTTCAACACGTCGACCTCGTAGCCGGGCACGAACGGGTCGAAGCCGTGCTCGGTGAGCCACCGGATCCCCATCAGGCTGCGCAACGACCACCACGCGCGGACCACGTCGAGGTCGACACCGGGGCCGTAGCCGGCGACGACGTCGTCCAGGCGCTCCTCGTGGCCGAGCGTCAAGATGGCGAGGTCGTACAGGGGATCGCCCTGGCGTGCCTCGGACCAGTCGATCACGCCGGTGATCTCGTCACGGTCGCCACCGTCGGAGGGCTCGCGCCGCAGGGTGATCTCGTCACCGTCGGCGAACACGTGCGAGATCTGCAGGTCGTTGTGCGCGAACACCGGCGTCCACGGCCGGAACGTGCGCCGGGCCACCTCACGGTTGCGGGCGACCAGATCGGCGGGAAGGACACCGTTCGCGACGAGCCACTCGCATTCGCGGTCGAGTTCCGCGGGCATCGCGTCAAAGTCCCGGCCGGACCACGGCGGCAGCGGCGCGTCGTGCAAGGTGCGGACGGCGGCGCCCGCCGCGGCCCACGCCGCCGGCGACGCGGGCGACGGCCGGCCGAGGCGCCCGAGCGCCGCGCCGGGGACGGCGGCGATCGCCAGCACGGGCGGCTTGCGCCACAGAACCTCCGGCGTCGGGATCGGGGCCGCGGCCATCGCCTCGACCTCCCGGTCGATGCGCGTCTGATCCCCGTCGATCTTCAGGAACACGTCGCCGACGCGCAGGGTTGCGCGCTCGTTGTGAGCGACGACGACCTGGACCTCTTCCACGCCGGCCATTGTCCCGGGCCCGGCTACCGGCGTCACCGGGTTTACCGGCGGCGCAGATGCCTCCGGCGGCATTCGCCGGACGTGGGGCCGCTGCCGGTCCTACGCTGCTGACGTGCTCGACGTAGCGGACCGCTTCCTGGTCAGAGGACTTGACGCATTGATGGATCTGGATCGCCGAGCCATCGGTGCAGTGGGTGACGTGGTCGGCGACCGGGTATTGCCCGCCATGGATCGAATCATCCGGGGCGGCCGGCGGAAGCTGCTGGGACGGCGGGCGAACAGGCGCCCTTGAGGGCGACGGACGAGTCGGCCTGTACGCTGCGACGAGTTCCACGCCTCCGGCGGGTACGCCTTCCCGTCGTACGACCCGGATCGAGCCTCCTGCTTCCAGGGCTACTCGCCTCTGGAACCCCAGGTGCTCGGACCCTCCGGCTGATCCTGAGGTCGAAGCCCCAGTTCCACGTACCCCGGCGAGCCGGTGCGCGACTTCGCATGCTGCCCAAGCGCTGACAGGACGGCTGCGCGGATCACGTAGTACAGAATCGTGAAGCCCACCGCGACGACGATCAGCAGGCAGAGCAGGATCACCAGGAACGGATCATTGTCGAGGAACATGCCTCCATGATTCGCATCCTCCGAGCATCAGATAACGGCTTTCCCGACTTTCGACTGCTGCAGTGGACAGCGCAGCAAGGCGGCCTCCGGCGGGCAGGGCCTCCGGCCCTACAACCCGGGGAGAGCCTCCGGCGACCGGGGCTACTCGCCCCTGGACCCCGGCTGCTCTGGGATGCCCAGCCGTCCTGCTGCGAACCGGCGCGCACCGGCGGCAACCAGCCCCGTCCCGGGGTGTCAAACGGTGGAGCTGTTTGACACCCCGACCCCGGCCCGGCCGAGCGAAGCTTGCGCGACGGGATGCCGCAACAGCCATCCCATGCCCTGTGTCGTCTAGCGGTGCAGGGCGGTTCCCGACGCCACCGTGACGTGGTGGCCGGAACTTTGCGAGCCCTCAGGGCGACTACAAGACGACGGAACTGAACCCGGCGCGCGCCGGCTCGTGCGGCCGACGTGAAGGAGCGACCATATGCAGGTTGCTGTTGTCCTCTATCCAGGATTCACCTCTCTGGATGTTGTCGGACCATACGAAGTCCTGGGCCGACTTCCGGATACCGAGGTTGTCTTCGTGGCGGAGCATCCCGGCCTCGTGCGTAACGACCTCGGCAGTCTTTCCGTCGACGTCTCCGCGTCGCTCGACGACGTCACCGCCCCGGACGTCGTGCTGATCGGTGGGGGCCCAGGCGCAATGGCGCAGATGGGCGATGGCCCGTTGCACCGGTGGTTGCGAGCGGTCGACGAGACCAGCGCCTGGACCGCGTCCGTTTGCACCGGATCCTTCATCTTGGCCGCGTCCGGTGTCCTGCGCGGCCGTCGGGCCACAACGCACTGGACTGGTCTGCAGCAACTCGCCGATTACGGCGTCACACCGTCGAAGGAGCGGGTGGTGGCCGACGGTCACTACGTGACCGCAGCGGGCGTATCGGCGGGTATCGACATGGCGCTGTCCCTGGCCGGTCGTATCGCCGGCGATGAGATGGCGCAGACCGTGCAGTTGATCATCGAGTACGCCCCCCAACCACCTTACGATGCGGGCTCCGTGGACTCGGCCTCGGCCGCCATCGTCGAGAACGCGATGAAGGAGTTGTCGGCGTGACTGCTGGTCGCCTCTCTGAACTCCGCCTCGGCCGCGCCGTCCTGGTGGCGGGCTTGGTCCTACTCCTCACCGCGTGCTCCGGTACCAAGGTGCCGACTGCCCCGTCCGCGGCCATCGTCGCTTCCACGGACGCCGGCCCGAGGACGAGCTACCCGTTGACGATCGATAACTGCGGCACCGAGGTCACGTTCAAGCAGGCTCCGCACCGCGTGGTGCTACTCAACGGTGCGTCCGTGGCCGAGGTCGAGTCCATGATCGCGCTCGGCGTTCCCGGCGACATCGTCGCGAACAGTCAGACCTACGGGGTGTCCGACGACCCGACGATGGTCGCGAAGATTAGAGCCGTGCCAACCGGCGGGGTCAAGCTGAACAAGAACTACGAGGTCCCGCGAGAACAGGTGCTCGCGCAGTCGCCGGATCTGGTGATCTCGACATGGGCGGGTGGATTCGACGACAAGATCGGTTCGATCTCCCGGGATGAGCTGGCCAAGGCCGGTATAAACAGCTTTGTGACCCCGTCGAACTGTGCCAACGGCGCCGCGGCACCGCGACCGCAGGATGTCCAGACGTACGCGAATCGGACGGTCGAGTCCTCGTTCGAGCTATTGACCCAGCTCGGGCGGATCTTCGACGTGCAAGGCCGCGCCGCGCGGATCGTCGCCCAGTCCCGGGCGGCACTGGCGGCGATCCCGTCTCCGTCCGGCCCGCGCAAGCGCGTGCTCCTGGCCTACCCGAGCATGTCGATGATGACGACCACCGGAGTACCGGCGGTCCTCGGCGGTGGCATCTTCGACGACATCATCAACCGGGGCGGCGGGGTGGACGCGTTCGCCGGCAAGACCGATCACCAACTCGCCGCGATCAACGTCGAGGCGCTGGCCGCCGCCAACGTCGAGGTTCTGGTGGTCGGACTCTGGCAGCCGGACGACGACGCCGCGAAATACGCGGAGAAGTTGTTCGCCCAGTTCCCGCAGTGGCCGGCGTCGAAGACGAAGACCTACACCTCGTTGTCCGACAGCGTCTATCTCGGACCGATGAACGCGGTCGCCGTGACACGGATCAGCGATGCCGTCCATGCGGCTGGCTGAGCGGCCGGGCCGGGCCGGCCCGGCATCGGCACGCCGGGAAGTCCGGCCCGCGCATCTGGTGTCCGGCCGTGGCTTTCCGCTGTTGATGGGGCTGCTTGTCGTCGCGCTGGCTGTGTCGGCGGCGGTGGCGATCGCCGTGGGCACGGTACCGGTGCCACTCGCCGACGTGGTCGCCGTGACCTGGGCTCACCTGACTCCCGGGAACTCCGAACGGAGCTTGCTCTACAACCAGATCGTGTGGGACTTCCGGGCGCCACGGGTACTACTGGCCGGGCTGAGTGGCGCCGGGCTGAGCATCGCCGGAGTGTGCCTGCAAGCGCTGGTCCGAAACCCGCTGGCCGATCCGTACCTGCTCGGCATCTCGTCGGGCGCGTCGGTCGGTGCGGTCCTCGCGCTGACCTTCGCGTCCGCAATAACCGCCGGCCTGGGTGTCGCCGGCGCGGCGTTCGCCGGCGCGCTGGCCAGCGTGGCGCTGGTAGTCGCACTGGCCCAGCGGGCCGGCCGGGTCGCTCCCGGCCGGCTGATCCTGGCCGGCGTCGCGGTGGGCTACCTGGGCGCCGCGGTGACCAGTTATGTCCAGCTGCAGGCCAACCCGACCGAGCTCCGCGGCATCATGTTCTGGCTGCTCGGCTCGGTCGCCGGGGCATCCTGGACCGACCTTCCGGCACCGGCCGTGGCGCTGCTGCTGTGCTTGCTGTGGCTTCTGGTCGACGGTCGTCGACTGAATGCGCTGACCATGGGGGACACGTCGGCGGCGGGCCTCGGCATCGACGTGAACCGGTTGCGTCTAGGCCTGCTGGCGGCCGCGTCGCTGTTGACCGCAACGATCGTCAGCGTCGCCGGTGGCATCGGATTTGTCGGGCTGATGGTGCCGCATGCGGTCCGCCTGTTGGTCGGCCCCGACCATCGGCGAGTGGTGCCGGTGTCACTGCTGGTCGGCGCCATCTTCCTGATCCTCGTCGACCTGTTGTCGCGCACGCTGGACCGGCCCAACGACACGCCGATCGGCATCTTCACGGCGGTGCTGGGCGCGCCGTTCTTCCTGTGGTTGCTGCGCAGTCAGTCCGGGACCCTGCGGTGAAAGTCACCGCGTCCGCGGTGTCGGTCAGCATCGACGGCGCGCCGATTCTCGAGGATGTGACGCTGGCCGGCGCGGCCGGTACGGTCACCGGCCTGATCGGGCCCAACGGTTCGGGCAAGAGCACCCTGTTGCGCTGCCTCTATCGCATCATCCGGCCACAAACCGGTGCCGTCCTGATCGGTGAGCACGACATTTGGCAGGTGCCGGCCCGCCGGGCCGGTCAACTGCGGGCGGTGGTGGCGCAGGATCATGAGCTCGACAACGACTTCAGCGCCTGGGATGTCGTGGCCATGGGCCGGATACCGCACCAGCGGCTGCTCGATCGGCAAAGCTCGTCCGATGGCGAGATCGTGGACGAGGCCATGGCGCGGGTCGGTATCGAGTGGGCAGCCGATCGCCGGTTCGCCACCCTGTCCGGCGGGGAACGCCAGCGGGTTCTCCTCGCCCGCGCCCTGGCCCAGCGCACCCCGGTCCTGCTGCTCGACGAACCCACCAACCACCTCGACATCGGCGCGCAACTCGAACTGCTCGACCTGATCCGCGGGCTTGAACTCACCATCGTCTGTGCCCTGCACGACCTCGACCACGCGATGGCCTACTGCGACGAGGTCGTCCTGCTTGACCACGGCCGAGTGGTCGCCGCCGGCAAACCTGTCACGGTGCTCACACCGGAGCGCCTGGCCGACGTCTTCGGCGTGCGCGGAGCAGTGACCACGCATCCGCTCACCAGCCGTCCACACCTGGTGTTCGCCGCGGCGCCCGCACCACCCGATCGGTAACGGCGGTTCCGGAGGGCGCAGCAACGTTGTGGGTGACCGGGAACTTTTCGGTTTGCGGCGACGACTATCAGCTGGCTCAAATCCGATCGTGAGGAACTTCAGTGACTATGCGGCAGAGGTTTTTGACGCGTGCTGGTGTCGTGGCTGCGGTCGGTGCCGCCGCCGTGCTCGGCTTCGCCGGAACTGCGTTCGCGCATGTGACGATCAGCCCGGATACCGCTCCGCGGGGTGGTGATGCGACGGTCGCGTTCCGGGTGCCGAACGAGGAGGACGACGCCATGACCACCAAGTTGGAGATCGATCTGCCGGTGGATCGGCCCATCGCGGCGGTGGATACCGAGCCGGTGGCCGGGTGGACCGCGGTGGCGACGACGTCCAAATTGGCTACACCGATCAAGTCGGACGACGGAGAGGTCACCGCAGCGGTGACGAAGGTCGTCTGGACCGCCAGTGCCGGCGCCGGCATCAAGCCTGGGCAGTTTCAGCAGTTCTTCGTGTCGCTGGACTCGCTGCCGGACGCCGATTCGATTGAGATCAAGGCTTTGCAGACGTATTCCGACGGCAAAGTGGTGCGCTGGATTGATGATCCCGCCCCGGCCGGCGCCGACGAGTCGGAACACCCGGCACCGGTCTTGACTCTGGTCAAGAGTGTTGAAGGCGGCGACACGACGGCCAGTGCTGCGCCGGCGGCCCCGGCCGCGGAAACGCCGGCCGCGACGGTGGCCGCGAAGGCGTCCAACGGCAGCGGTGCCGCTCTCCCGATCGCGATCGTCGGTCTGGTCCTCGGGCTGATCGGCGCCGTCCTGGGTTTGCTCGCCTACCGGCGTACCGCCGCTCGCACCAGCTGAAGTCAACTTCCCGGTACTGCCCCCGTATGGCTTGATCGTTTGGTTACGCCCCGCGCCTCACGTATTCGTCGTGGTCACGCACCTCCTAATACTGATCTGTCGCGCAGGTCCCAAGGCTCGACCCTCGGACCCCGGCAACTCTGGGATGCCCAGCACCCTGTCGCGACCAGTTGCACACCGGAGGCCACCAGACCGCGCCTGGCTGGTCCAGGTCGTTCGTCCGGTAGAGCGCTCCACCTGGACCAGCCAGACGCGGCCCGGCCGAGCGAAGGTCGCGCAACGGGATGCCACAACAGCCGAACGGGACCTCGCTTTGTCCAAATCAAGATCATTGCTGGGCCGTGTGGGCCGTCACCGGGCCGTCAAACGTCGACCAATATTGACCAAGACTGACCAGAACTGACGTACGCAAAAACAGGTCAACCGCACCGAGAATGACCCTGAACAGGAGGGCGACGGACGAGTCGGCCTGTACGCCGGATTCTGTCGGCGGCGTGAACCGCCGTGGCGGCCATCCATCTCGGCCTGCCGTTGCCGGCAGGCTCGTGCGGCCTACCCGCAGGCTCGGGCGAGCAGCCCTCGAACGCCTGCGCCGACCGCCACCCCCGAAGAAGCGGCGGTCTCACTTGGCCTTGCTCCGGGTGGGGTTTACCAAGCCACCCCGGTCACCCGGGGTGCTGGTGAGCTCTTACCTCACCGTTTCACCCTTACCGGCGCGTACGCCGGCGGTCTGTTCTCTGTGGCACTTTCCCGCGGGTCGCCCCGGGTTGCCGTTAACAACCACCCTGCTCTGCGGAGTCCGGACGTTCCTCGGCGGCACCCCGGAGGGCACCGACGCGACCGCCCAGCCAACTCGTCCGTCGCCCCCCGATCGTACGGGGCCGTGAATTCGATCTTTGCGAAGGGGGACGCCGGGTAGCGGGATGTCGGTGTTCGCGGTCACGGCCGGGGGCGGAACGCTCAACTGCCGGTGCTCGTCGCCGACCTGGAGTGTCGACCCCTGGCCGAGCCGAACGCAGGACATCCCTATGACTCGCACTCCCGCTCCCCTGAACCGCCTCTCCCGAAGTGTGGCCGCAGGCGTGGCCGCCGTCATGCTCTGCGGCGGCCTGACCGGCTGCAGCGACCTCAAGGACCTCACCAGCAGCAGCAAACCGCTCCTGAACGAGAAACCGGCGAGCAGCCCCAAGGCCACCGCCTCGCCGACGCCCACGCCGTCGGTGTCGGCCAGCGCGGCCGTCCGTCCCAGCGGCCCGCTGGACACCGGCACCGTCGTGCACCGCCTCAAGCAGGGCAACTTCACCGTGCAGTTGACGTACTGGACCTCCGACGACGCCAAGGAATACACCGCGGCCGGGATCAAGACGATCAATGTCGCCGCCCACATCGAGGACACCGACAGCACCCACCGCATCGTCGTCGGCACCTTCCAGGTGATCCAGGACGACGGCTCCGCGCGGACGGCGGTGGCCACCGACAAGGGCACCTTCGACGTCACCCCGCCGTATCCGTACAACACCGTCGTGACGCTGCCGGCGGCGACGGCGGGAGCGACGACGCTCACGCTGACCGTACGGATGGATTTTCTGGTGGAGACCGCGCCGAAGTCGAACAGCTACTACCGCTCCACCGCGCTCGACACCCTGAACCTTCCGCTGCTCACGAATGGTGCCAAGCAATGACCGAGCCCAGTCCCGGACTACGCCGGGCCACCGACCGCCAGATCCTGCTGGCCCGCAGCGCCAAGGCCGGCCCGCTGGCGCTGCCGCCGACCGTACCCCAGCTGCTCGAGCTGGAGGCCGTCGAGACGGTGGCCGGCGAGATCGCCGCGGCCACCACCAGCGCCACCCCGCGCAACGCCACGATCAGCTGCATCATCCCCTGCTACAACGAGCAGGACACGATCGCCGACGTGCTGAAGAGCCTCCTCGCGCAGACGCGTCTGCCGGACGTCGTCCACGTGATCATCAACAACACCGACGACGACACCCCGGAGATCGCCCGCGGCTTCGAGGGCCGGCACACCCGCAGCGTGAAGGGCGAGGAGTTCGTCACCACCGTCTTCGTCCACGACATGGGCGTCAACCCGGACAAGAAGGTCGGCGCGCTCAACTACGGCTACTTCCTGTCCCGCGGGTTCGACTACATCCTCGGCGTGGACGGCGACACCACCCTGGCCCGCGACGCGGTGGAGCGGCTCGAGCTGGAGATGACCGACGACCCGCGGATCGGCGGGCTCAGCGCGATCTACAGCATCGACAAGAGCCGCTACAAGGGACTGATGGCGCGCTTCCTGGTCGCCGGGCAGCGGGCGCAGTTCGGCGCGTTCAACATGGACAATCTGCTGCGCGGCCGCAACATGGCCGTGCTGGGCGGCCAGTGCAGCCTGTTCAGCATGCGGGCGCTGGAGATGGTGATGGTCCGTCACCACCAGCAGGCGCCGTGGGTGCGCGACAGCGAGGTCGAGGACAGCAAGCTGTCCCTGCAGATCAAGGACGCCGGCTTCAGTACGAAGATCAGCGCCAGCGCGCGGGCGTTCGTCGGCCCGATGACGAACCTCCGTTCGCTGCACGGTCAGCAGGTCAAGTGGAACTTCGGTGCCATCGACCTGTTCTGGCCGGGCCAGCGCGGTGACAACAAGGGCCAGCCGCTGCACCCCAACCTGCGGCTGCGGTGGTACGAGAACGTGTCGATGGGCTTCAACATCGCCTCCCGGCTGGGCTTCATCCTGCTGCTGGTGGCGGCGTTGTCGATCCACGCCTTCGTGTTCAACCCCATCTGGCTCATTCCGCCGGCCATCGCGGCGCTGCTGAATCTCCGGCTGGCGCTGGCGATGAAGGACAAGAGCGCCTCCGACATGCTGTACGCCGCCCTCGCGATCCCGGCCGAGATGTACATGTGGGTCCGGATGGGCCACTTCGTCTCCGCCTGGACGCAGTTCCTCGCCAAATCCGACCAGGACAACTGGGCGGCGCAGGCGAACGCGGAGAAGGGCAAAGGCTCGGCCTACGTGATGCCGCTGGTCGTGCTGGTCGCCCTCATCGGCGGGGCGGTCTTCGCCTGGAGCCAGCAGAGCCTGGGCGTCCAGTCGGCGATCCTGTCCCTGGGCTGGCCGGTGCTGTACCTCGCCACCATCGCCCAGACCGTGTTCATGCTGCGGAAGCTGGTGCGCCGCCACCGCGGCTTCGCCGTCTGACGTTTCCGTCTCCAGGGCCGGCCGATCACCGATCGGCCGGCCCTCATAGGTGATTCACAGCCGTGAAGTGTGCACGTACGGGCCCGGGCGGACGATCGGCAAGGGCGACAGCACCGTTACCGCGAACCTTGGAGTCACCGTGGCCGCCGTCAGTGCCGTGAGCTCGTCGTCCAGCGACGCCCAGTCCGAAGTCGTCAAGTACCAGCAGAAGCTGGCCGCCGACCTGGCCGCCAAGGCCGCCGCGAAGGTCATCACCGCCGACAAGGTGGCCGTGGCCAAGGCCCAGCAGGCCGCCCAGCAGGATTCGTCGGCGAGCAGCCAGACACCCACGACCGAGTCCACCGACACGTACGCGGTGGCGTCGGCCGGCGCGTCGGCGAGCGCCGGTTCGTCGCTGGACGTCACGGTCTGACCGGCGGTCACCATGGTCGCCATCAGTCCCGCCGGGTCGGGCTCGTCCAGCAGCGCCCAGGACGTGATCGCCCGGTACCAGCAGAAGCTCTCCGCCGGCCGGGCCGCCCGGGTCCAGTCCGCCGACGCGACAGCGGACCCGTCGTCGCCCGACTTCGACCCGGCCGCGGCGGCCACCGACCCGTCGTCGCCGTACTACGACCCGACGCTGGCCGCCACCGATCCGTCCTCGCCCGGCTACGACCCTGCGGCGGCGGCCGGTGGCACGGCAGCGGTGGCCGGCGGGACCACGGCGAACGGCGGGACGCTGGACGTCACGGTCTGACCGGAGCTACTTGGCGATGAGGTTCGCCGACCAGCGTTCCTCGATGTGGCCGAAGCGCCAGACCGCGATGGCGATGATCCAGGCGATCACGAACAGTCCGACGATGCCGTACCCGGCGTAGTCCAGCGGGATGGACG
>CAXSDA010000064.1:15523-26349 GCA_964236515.1 uncultured Actinoplanes sp. | reverse complement strand
GGGCTCGGGCCCCCGGCGCCAGGTCAGCCGACCGCCAGTAAGCGGACCGAGTGACGCCGGGCGTGCGGGAGGCGGGCAAGATGGAGAGTATGGAAAGCCATCCGAACGTGCAGGCGGTGCGGGACGCGCTGTACGCGGCCGGGTCGCGGGCGCAGGACGGCGGGTCGCCGGAGGTGCTGGTGCTGGACGAGGCCGTGCACACCGCGGCGCTGGCGGCCGCGGCGCTGGACGTCGAGGTCGGGCAGATCGCGAACTCGCTGATCTTCGACGCCGACGGGGAGCCGCTGCTGGTGCTCACCTCGGGGGCGCACCGGGTGGACACGGCCAAGGTGGCGTCGGCGCTCGGTATCACCAAGCTGAAGCGGGCCACGCCGGAGTTCGTCCGCGAACACACCGGCCAGGCGATCGGTGGCGTCGCCCCGGTCGGGCACCCCCAGCCGGTCCGTACGCTCGTGGACACCGCCCTGGAGCCGTACATCGTGGTCTGGGCGGCCGGCGGCATCCCCCGCGCGGTGTTCGCCACCACCTACGACGAGTTGCTCCGGGTCACCGGCGGCACCCCGGCCGACGTGGCCTGAATGCGGGTCACTCTGCACCTCTGGCGGGCCCCCGCCCGGAAGGCGTTCCCCCGGATGGCGCTCGAGCCGCGCCGCGTCCGGAAGATCCCCGGAGTGCGCTTCGCCAAGCTGATGGGCACGGGGACGGGCACCACGTTCGGCGTCGGCGACGCCGACCTGTCCCGCTGGGCGGCCGTCGTGGTGTGGGAGGACGTGGAACCGGACGTCGACGCGGTCGAGAAGAACTGGGCCGGCGCCGCCACCAGCCGGGCCCGGGTCGACCTCACCCCGCTGACCAGCCGGGGAACCTGGTCCGGGGTGGAGCCTTTCGGACGACCCGCGGGAAAAAAGCCGGACGGTATGGTCCTGGCGCTGACCCGGGCGCGGATCCGCCCGGCTAAGGCGCTGACGTTCTGGCGGGCCGTCCCGCCGGTGGCCGCGAACCTCGCCGATGCGTCCGGGCTGCTCGCCCGGTTCGGGGTCGGGGAGGCGCCGGTCGGCTTTCAGGGCACCGTCAGCGTGTGGCGAAGCACGGCGGATCTGACCGCCTTCGCGTACCGTCAGCCGGAGCATCGGGCGGTCATCGCCCGGACGCCGAGGGACCGGTGGTACGCGGAGGAACTGTTCGCCCGGTTCGCGGTGGACGACATCGAGGGCGACCGAGACGTGTTGGGATGGCGGGAAGAGCGATGAGGCTGGTCCCCTGGCAACCGGATGACCTGCTCCGGCGCCTGGACGACGTGGTGAGCGTGTACGGCGAGGCGATGGGCTACCGCGCCGAGCTGCTGCAGACCCGTCGCGGTTACATCGGCGCGCACGTGCGCCGGGCCGGGTTCCGCGCCGTCGCCACCCTCGCCACCGACGGCCGGCTGGCCGGGTTCGGGTACGGCTACACCTCCGGGCCGGGTCAGTGGTGGCACGACCAGGTGCGGTCGGCCCTGTCCCCGGACGAGCGCCAGCAGTGGCTGTCCGACTGCTTCGAGGTGGTCGAGCTGCACGTGCGGCCGGCCGCGCAGGGGCACGGCGTCGGCGCCCGGCAGCTGCGCGCGCTGCTGGCCATGGCCGACGGCAAGACGGTGCTGCTGTCGACCCCGGAGGCGGACGAGCAGAAGTCGCGGGCCTGGCGGCTGTACCGCCGGTTCGGGTTCGTCGACGTGCTGCGGGACTTCATCTTCCCCGGCGACGAGCGCGCCTTCGCCATCCTCGGCCGGGAGTTGCCGCTGTCCGAGCGTACGGGCGAGGACGCCCCGGGCATCGTCGGGATCTAGTGCGCACCACCGTTTCCTGGGTGTTGCTCGGCGTCCTCGTCCTGACCCAGATCTCGTACCCGCTGACCCACGGCCCGGCCCGCGCCGGGGTGACCGTGGCCACCGTCATCCTGGGTTATCTGCTGTCGGTGTCGCACGCCTTCCTGACCCGGGGCGTACGGGCGGGGCTGACGCTGATCGGGATCGCGACGCTCGGCGGGTTCGCGATCGAGGCGGCGGGGGTGGCCACCGGGTTCCCGTTCGGCACGTACGACTACTCCGGTCAGCTCGGGCCGAAGCTGCTGGGCGTACCACTGATCATCCCGCTGGCCTGGACGTGGATGGCGTGGCCGGCGTGGCTGGCGGCGCAACGCCTGAGCCGCAACACCGGGGTGCGAGTGAGCGGCGCGGCGCTCGGCCTCGCCGCCTGGGACCTGTTCCTCGACCCGCAGATGGTGTCCGAGGGCTACTGGACGTGGCGCCATCCGGCGCCGGCGCTCCCCGGCCTGGACGGCATCCCGGTCAGCAACTACCTCGGCTGGGCCGGGTTCGCGATTGTGCTGGTGGCGGTTCTGGGGACGGCCGCGAGGACACCGGCCACTGAGGATGCGCCGATGCTGGCGCTGTGGTTCTGGACGTACGCTTCGTCCGTGCTCGCCCATGCCGTCTTCCTTCACCTGCCCGCGTCGGCGGTGTGGGGCGGCGTGGTGATGGGCGCCGTGGTGGTCCCGGCGGCGATCCGGGTGGCCCGGCGATGATCTGGCTCGCGCTGCTTCCCTGGCTGGTACTGACCGCGCACACCGCCGTCAACGCCGTTCTCCTGCGCCGCCCGCCTGGCGGCGCGGTGACCGGCGAGCGCATCGCCGTCCTGCTGCCGCTGCGGGACGAGGCCGCCCGGGTGACGCCGTGCCTGGAATCGTTGCTGGGCCAGCGCGGCGTCGCCGAGATGCGGATCCTGGTCCTCGACGACAACTCGTCCGACGGCACCGCCGACGTGGTCCGCGCCGTCGCCGGCGACAAGGTCACGCTGCTGACCGGGGAGCCGCTGCCGGACGGCTGGCTGGGCAAACCGCACGCGTGCGCCCAGCTCGCGGCGAACGCGGCGGACAGCGACGTCCTGGTCTTCCTGGACGCCGACGTCGTCCTCGATCCGTCCGCGATCGCCGGCGCGGTGACCGAACTGCGGACGGCCGGGGTGACGCTCCTGTCGCCGTACCCGCGGATCACCGGGGCCGGCCGCCTGGTCCAGCCGCTGCTGCAGTGGAGTTGGCTGACGTTCCTGCCGTTGCGCGCGATGGAGAATTCGCCGCGCCCGTCGCTCGCCGCCGCCGGGGGCCAGTGGCTGGTCACCGACCACGCCGGTTACCGGAGGGCGGGCGGTCACGAGGCGGTCAGGGACGACGTCCTGGAGGACATCGGGCTGGCCCGGGCGGTCAAACGCTCCGGCGGCCGGATCGCGCTCGCCGACGGCTCCCGCCTGGCGCGGTGCCGGATGTACGACACCACCGGCGACATGGTCGAGGGATACTCCAAATCGCTGTGGGCGTCGTTCGGCTCGGCGGGCGGCGCGACCGCCGTCGTGGTCCTTCTCCTCGTTCTGTACGCGATCCCTCCTCTGGTGGCCGGCACCGCCGTGGCGGCCGGCGCCTGGGCGCTCGCCGCCACCAGCGGGGCGGCATACCTGCTCGGCGTCTCGGGCCGCGTCGTCACGGCCCACGCCACCGGCGGCCGCGCCTGGCCCGACGCCCTCGCCCACCCACTGTCCATCGTGGTCTTCGCCGGCCTGGTCGCCCGGTCGTTCCGGCGCCGGCGGCAGGGCCGGCTGACGTGGCGGGGACGGGCGCTGTGAGCCGGATCGTGGTGATCGGCGCCGGGGTCGGCGGGCTGACCGTCGCCGCCCGGCTGGCCGCCGCCGGCCACCGGGTCGTCGTGCACGAGAAGGCGTCCACCGCCGGTGGCAAACTGGCCGTCTACGAACGCGACGGCTTCCGCTTCGACACCGGCCCCAGCCTGCTCACCCTTCCCCAGGTCTTCGACGACCTCGGCCTGCAGCCGGTGCCGCTGGATCCGGTGGTGCGCCACGTCTTCGGAGACCGGACGGTGCTCGACTCGTCGTCCGACGCCGGCGTGTTCCGGGGGCGGATCCGGGAGGCGCTGGGCGACGGGGCGGCCGAGGACTGGACCCGGTTCTGGGGGCGGGCGCAGCGGATCTGGGACGCGTCCTGGCGGTCGGTGCTGCGCCGGCCGATCACCCCGGCGTCGCTGGCCGCGTTGTCCTGGCGGGTCGGTGACCTGGCCGCGATCGCGCCCGGCCGGACGTTGCGGGGGCTGGGCGAGCGGTACCTCGCGGACCGGCGGCTGCGGATGATGCTCGAGCGGTACGCCACGTACACCGGCGCCGACCCGCGCCGGGCACCGGCGGCGCTGGCCGCCGTCCCGTACGCCGAGCTGACCTTCGGCGGCTGGTACCTGCCGGGCGGCCTGGGCACGCTGGGCGACGCGCTCGCCGCCCGGTGCGCGGCCCTGGGCGTACGGGTGGAGTTGTCCTCCCCGGTGACCGCGATCCGGGTGACCGGCGGGCACGTCACCGGGGTCGAGGCCGGCGGCGTTTTCGAACCGGCCGACCAGGTGGTGTCCAACGTGGACGCCCTGACGGTCTACCGGGATCTGCTGCCGTCGCCGCGACGGCTGCGCGGGCTGACCGACCGGAGCCTGGCCGGGTTCGTGATGCTGCTGGGCGTCCGCGGCGACACCCCGCAACTGGCCCACCACACGGTCTTCTTCCCGTCGCACTACGACGCCGAGTTCGACGCGGTGTTCGGGGACGCCGGGCGGCGGCCGCGCCCGGCGTCGTACCCGACCGTGTTCGTCACCCGGGCCGACGACCCGGCGGTCCGCCCGCACGGCCACGAGGCGTGGTTCGTGCTGGTCAACGCGCCGCGGCACGGTCACGACGAGTGGGCCGTGGACTGGCGCCGGCCGGGACTGGCCGACGCGTACGGGCGGCACATCCTGGACGTGCTGGCGGCCCGCGGGCTGGAGGTGCGCGACCGGCTGGTGTTCGCCGAGACCCGCACCCCGGCCGACCTGGCCGACGCCACCGGCGCCCCCGGCGGCGCCATCTACGGCACCGCCGGCGGCCTGATCCGTCCCGCGAACCAGGGCCCGGCCGGCGGCCTGTGGCTGGTCGGCGGCTCGACCCACCCGGGCGGCGGCCTGCCGATGGTCACCCTGTCCGCCCAGATCGTGGCCGAGGCCATCGGGCCGGCCTAGGACGAGATCAGCTCCGACCGTACGGTCGTCACGGCCAGGCCCGCGGCCTCGGCCCGGTGGTGCAGGTCGCGCAGCGCCTCGAAGACGTCGGCCACACCCTCCCGCCGGACCTGGTCCTCGACCTCGGCACAGGCCGCGGCCAGCTGATGGGCGCCCAGCGTCCCGGACGATCCCTTGAGCCCGTGCGCCAGCCGGGTCAGGGTTCGTACGTCCCCGGACGCGGCCGCCTCGTCCATCTGCCGCAGCACCCCGGGCAGCCGGCCGGCGAACGAGTCCAGGATCTCGCCCAGCCGCTCCCGGTTGTCCGGACGCGGCCCGGCGATGGTGTCCACATTGGCCCGCACCCCATCCGTCTCGGTCGGCGCCGACGGCGACCGCCCCGGCCGAGCCGGGGTGCCGACCGGCTCGACACCGGCGAGGACGGCGTCCAGGGCCGGTTCCTGGATCGGCTTGGCCAGGAAGTCGTTCATGCCCGAGCGCTCGCCCGCGATCCGGTCGTCGACCATCGCGTTGGCGGTGAGCGCGACGATCCGCGGCGAGCCGTACGGCGGCGGGTCGGCCCGGATCCGCCGGGTCGCGTCGAACCCGTCCATCACCGGCATCTGCACATCCATGAGAACGAGGTCGTACGGCCGGGCCCGCACCGCCTCGACCGCGGCCGCGCCGTTGTCCACGATGTCCACCCGGTGCCCGCGCCGGGACAGCAACATCTCCACCACCCGCTGGTTGACCGGGTTGTCCTCGGCCACCAGCACCCGCAGCGGCTCCCGCGGCCGGTGCGGCTCGCCGCCGGTGACCGCCCGCAGCACCCGGTGCAGCTCGTGCGCGGCCGCGCCGGCCGGCACCGCGGTGCGCCCGGCAGCGGGCGGCCCGTCGGTCAGGTCGACCACCGGTATCCCCAGTTCCGGCAGGTCGAGGTCGGTGAGGGCGACGTCGATCCGGTGCTCGTCGCGCAGCCGCAGCCCGTCCAGCACGGTGGTGGCGGTCAGCACCACGATCCCCCATCCCCGCAGCCGTCCCTCGAGCCGCCGCCGGACCGGCCCGTCGCCGACCACGACCAGCGCGGTCAGGGTGACCGTGGCGGCGGGGTCGGACCGCGCCGCCGGGGCGGTCCCGACGTACACCGTCACGGTGAACGTGGATCCCTGCTCCGGCTGGCTGTCCACGGTGATGCCGCCGTCCATCGCCTCGGCCAGCCGCTGGCTGATCACCAGGCCCAGTCCGGTGCCCTCGTAGCTGCGTGAGGTCGACGCGTCGACCTGGCTGAACGGCTGGAAGAGGCGGTCCTGCCGATCCGGCGGGATGCCGATCCCGGTGTCCCGCACGGTGATCCGCAGCCCGACCCGGCCCCGGTCACCGGCCGGCGCGTCGATGGTGCCGACCGACACGGTGACCGCGCCGTGGTCGGTGAACTTGACCGCGTTGCCGAGCAGGTTCACCAGGATCTGCCGCAGCCGGGTCGCATCCCCGGCCAGGGTCTGCGGGCAGCCGGGCTCGACGTGGCCGGACAGATGCAGCCCCTTGGCGTCGGCGGTCAGGGCGACCAGGTTGACGGCGCTCTGCAGACACGTACGGATGTCGAAGGCCCGGTCGTCGAGGGTGAGCTCGCCCGCCTCGATCTTGGAGAAGTCCAGGATGTCGTTGATGATCACCAGCAACGACTCGCCGCTGGTGCGCACGGTCTCCACCAGCTCGCGTTGCTCGTCGTCGAGCTCGGTGTCCATCAGCAGGCCGGTCATCCCGATCACGGCGTTCATCGGGGTGCGGATCTCGTGGCTCATGGTGGCCAGGAAGGCCGACTTGGCGGCGGTGGCGGCCAGCGCCTCGTCCCGCGCGGTGGCCATCGCGGTCATCGACGCGTTGACGGCGCGGGCCATCACGGCCAGCTCCTCCGGGCTGGTCACCTCGGCCCGGCGGGTCAGGTCGCCGTCGATGACCCGCTGGGCGGCCGCGGTCACCTGCCCGGCCGGGTCGGTGATGTGCCGGGTGATCCAGCGCCCGCACAGCGCCACCAGCGCCGCCGTGACCAGCGAGACCCACAGGATCAGCTGCCGGGTGTGCCGAGCGCTGGCGTCGGCCCTCGTCGTACGGGCGTTGAGCTTGGTGTTCTCACGGTCGTGCATGGCGGTGATCAGCGCCTGGATCCGGCTCATGTCGTCGGCGTCCCGCCCCGGCGGCGCGGCCCCGCCCGCCCGGAGGCGGACGTCGGTGCTGAGTTCGGTCTGCTGGGTTCGGACGAGCCGCTGGAGTTGCGCGTAGTTCTGCCGGTGCACCGCGTCGCTGACGATCAGCGGGCCGAGGTGGTTCATCGACTCCGACACGCCGCCCGAGGCGTCCAGGAACGTCTGCCGGTACGCGTCGGCGCCGGTCGACACGTAACTGCGCTCGCTGCGGTCGAGCAGATTGAGCGCGTCCCCGAGGTGCGACAGCTCGCCCAGCGTGCGGTGCGACTGGTCGACCGGCCTGCGGTCGTGCACGAGCGTGCCGATCCGGATGTACGCGCTGGTCCCGACGACCGCCAGGGACCCCAGGGCGAGCAGGAAACCCACTGTCAGCATGCGCCCCACGGTCCATCGGACCCGCCACCTCGATGTGAGCACACGGTTACTCTAAGTGTCATGACGTCGGTGTTGGTGGTCGACGACGATCCCGCGGTTCTGGAGATCGTCGAGATGGTCCTGCGCTCCGGCGGCCTCGAGGTGTCCACCCGCAGCACCGGGCGCGAGGGCATCGAAGCCGCCCATGACGAGCCGCCGGACTGCGCCGTGGTGGATGTCAGCATGCCCGGCATGACCGGGCTGGACGTGTGCCGGGCGCTGCGCGACGACGTGGAGACCGCGGACGTGCCGATCATCCTGCTGACCGGTCGCGGCCAGTGGCTGGACGTGGCCTCCGGGTTCGACGCCGGCGCCGACGACTACCTGGTCAAGCCGTTCGCCCCGCAGGACCTGCTGAACCGGGTGGCAGCGCTGGCAGTCGCACGGTGAGGGCCGGCCCGGTCTGGTCGGTCTCCACGCCGACGGTGCCGCCGTGGCGGCCGATCACCGCCCGGGCCAGCATCAGCGCGGTCGCGTTGCTGCGGGTGCCGGTGGCCGTGAACAGCTGATCGGCCGGCGTATCCGGCGGCAGCGGCAGCGCCACCCGCCACTCGCCACCGGTGTCGATCGCCCGGACCCGGACGGTCCCGCCGCCGATCGCGTGCACCGCCGCGATGAGCCGGTCGAACACCTCGGCCAGCCGGTCGGCGTCGCCGGTGACCACACCCGCACCCGGGTGCGCGGTGATCGTGGTCCCCTCCTGGCCGGCGGCGACGCGGGACAGCAACCCGGGTAGGTCCAGCGGCCGCAGGTCCAGCTCGACGGTGCCGTTCTCGATCCCGCTGACGGTGGCGATCTCGCCGGTGACGTCGGCGATCCGGTCCAGGTTGCGCACCACTGCCCGCAGCGCGTCGTCCAGGAGCGGGTCGTCCAGCGTGCCGGGCAGCAACTCGGCCATCGACCGGGCCGCCGCCAGCGGCGTCCGGACCTCGTGCAGCAGTGCGCTGACCAGTTCGGTCTTGGTCGCCACGAGCTCGGCCAGGGCCCGGTTGTGCTCGCGGAGGCGGCGGCGGACCCCGGTGCCGCCGGTCAGGTCGCGCACCACCAGCGCCCGCAGCCGGGCACCGTCGTCGCCGGTCAGCTCGTGCCAGATTCCCTCGACCGTACGGTCGCCGGGCAGCCGGCTACGCCTCCGCCGGCCGGTTTCGGCCCGCCACAGGTCAGCCGGCACGTCGGCCGGATCGGCGAACACGGCGGCGAACTCGTCGTTGGCGGTGAGCACGTCCCCGCCCGCTCCGGTGATCAGCACCCCGGTGCCGACCACGCGCAGCAGGTCCAGCGCCAGCGGGCTCGTCGTCACCGAACGATCATCCCAACCGCCGCGGCCCGGCGCGGCGATCTTCCCAAGCTCGCGGATGACCGGCCACGCATTCGCCCGCCGGCACCACGTGGCCCGGACTTCAGCCGGCCGCCGCCTCGGCCGATGAGCGGGGCGCGGGCACGTCCTCGAAGCGGAGGTTGCCGGCCGGCACCATCCAGGTCATCACCTGCACGGCAAGCCGGCCCGCCCGTACGGCCGGATCGGCGTTGCACAGCTCGCGCGCCCTCGCCGGCTCGACCGCCATCACCGAGAGTCCGCGCAGGCTCTCGTCGTCCTGGTCCAGGAGCGGACCACCACCGATGAGGTAGCCCCGGTCCCGAAGATCGGCGCGGAACGCGAGATGGGCGTCCTGAAGGGCGTCGGCCGCCTCCGGACTCAGTTCCGGCGCGTCCGGCGGCCGTACCAACAACACGACCGTGTGCTGATCGAACCTCATCGGGTGAGCGTAGGCGCCCGATCAGCCCAGCGACGCACTCGCCGCCCGGAGTTCCTCCAAGGCGGCCAGGGTGTGGTGCGCCAGCTCGTCGTCGTCACCGCGGTCGCCCTCGGACCACTCGGCGTAGCCCCGCTTGAACGCGAGCACACCCAGTTCGCCCGCGAGCGCCGCGGTCGCGTCGGGCGTCCCCCGGGCGACGAGGGCCGCGGTCATGGCCGCCGCCATGCTGACGGTCTTGAGGGCGTCCCGCTCCTGCAGTTCGGTGCTGGCGGCGACGGCCGCCTTCAGGCGCGGGCCGAGGTCGCGGTTCATCAGGCCCATCGCGCCCGACGCGCGGATCAGACCGGCGGCGACCGCCTGGAGCGGACCGGCGGTGGCCGGCGCCTCGGCGATCCCGTCGGCCAGCAGCCGGCTCAGCGTCTCCTGGCCGGCCACCAGCAGCTCACGCTTGTCGGCGAAGTGCCGGAAGAACGTGCTCTTGGTGACGCCGGCGCGTTCGGCGATCTGCGCGACCGTCGTGGCGTCGTACCCCTGCTCGGTGAACAGGTCGACGGCCGCGACGACGAGTCGTTCGCGCGCTCCGGGTTCCCATCGGGCCATGGACTCCATCATAGGTGATGGCACTGCTGTCCCATCACCTGCTAGCGTGACGGGACAAGAGTCCCGTCATTTTCCGGAGGATCTGCATGCACGTCTTCGTCACCGGTGGCACCGGCCTGATCGGCTCGGCCGTCGTCCCCGAGCTGATCGGCAGCGGCCACACCGTCCTCGTCCTCGCCCGATCCGACGCCTCCGCGGAGGCCGCCGAGGCCGCCGGCGCGGAACCGATCCGGGGCGCGCTCGCCGACCTGGACGTCATCCGCGCCGGCGCCGGGCGGGCCGACGGGGTGATCCACCTGGCGTTCGCCAACGACTTCAGCAGTCCCGAGGCGCTGGCACAGGCGGTCGCCGAGGAAACCGCCGCTCTCACCACTCTCGGCGAGGAGCTCGCCGGCAGCGACCGTCCGCTCGTCACCGTCTCGGGCACGCCATGGGTGCCGGGTCGCGTCTCGACCGAGGCCGACCCGCTGCCGACCGACGGACCGGTCGGTGGTCGCAGCCGTACCGTCACAGCGATCCTGGGTCTGGCCGCGCAGGGAGTCCGGAGCACGGCCGTCCGGCTGCCGCGTACCGTGCACAACAACGGCACGGGCGGGTTCGCCGGTCTGCTGACCGGGGTCGCCCGCCAGTCCGGGGTGTCCGGGTATCCGGGCGACGGCACCCAGCGCTGGCCGGCCGTGCACGCGCTCGACGCGGCCGTCCTCTTCCGGCTGGCTCTGGAGCAGGCCCCGGCCGGGAGTGCCTGGCACGCCGTGGCCGACGAGGGCGACGCCGTCCGGGACATCGCCGCCGTCA
>CAXSDA010000064.1:0-15513 GCA_964236515.1 uncultured Actinoplanes sp. | reverse complement strand
CGACTGGGCCTGCCCGTCCGGGAGGTGCCGGTGGAGACGTACGGCCCGATCGGCCCGATCTTCGCCGTCGACCAGCCCTCGTCGAGCGCCCGCACTCAGGAGGCGCTCGGCTGGAAGCCGGTGCACCCGAGCCTCCTGGAGGACCTGGAGAACATCCAGCCCTGAGACCCGGGGGGACGGTTCGTCCCCCCGGGACAGGGTCAGCTCAAGGTCCAGCTCTGGTTGGCGGAGCCGCTGCAGGTCCAGATCTGCAGCTTGGTGCCGTCGGCCGAGCTCGGGCCGGTGGCGTCCAGGCACTTGCCCGAGCCGGTGTTGACCAGGCGTTGTTCAGCAGACTCAGCGAGTTCGCCTCGAGCCCGGTCGGGTTGACCGGCAGCGTGTAGTCCACGGCGAGGGTCCGGCCGGCCGCCGCGTACCGCTGCTGGGGGTTGGCCAGTGCCTGGTTCCGGCGGTCGTTGGCCGCCGTGTCGTCCAGAGTGGAACCCTCGATGTCGAGGTCGATCCGGGTCAGGTTGAACTGGTCGATGACCTTCTTGTACCGCGCCTGCAGGGCCGCCACGGTGGAGCACGAGGTGAGCTCGGTGCCGGATGCGCCGCCGAACGAGATCAGGAAGCCTTCCTACGCTTCCTTCAACCGCTGATTTAAGGGGTTCGATGAAGCAAGGTCAAGCCGCTTGAGGGAGGCTTAGAGAACCCGTACGCCGGAGGGCAGCGCTCCCCCGGTCGCGATGTGGCCGAGCAGCGTCGCGCGCAGGGCCGCGGCCGCGTGCGGCAGCACCGACCGGGCGCGGTGGGCCAGCGCGATGGTCCGGCGCATCCCGGGCGGCGCCAGTGGCGTCCCCCGCAGCAGCGGCCGGTTGACCAGCACCATGCTCGGCACCACGGCCACCCCCAGGCCGGCCTCGACGAACGCCAGCACCGCGTCCATCTCGCCGCCCTCGACCGCGTACGACGGCGTGAACCCGGCCCGGCGGCACGCCTCGAGGGTGGCGTCGCGCAGGTCGTAACCGGGCCGGAACATCACCAGCGGCTGGTACTGCAGCTCGGTCAGCTCCAGCTCCCGGCTGACCGTCGGGGGTGGACCGGCGAGCTGCGACGCGACGACCAGACTCTCGGCCAGGATCGGCGCCGCCTCCAGCCCCGGATCGAGGCCGACATCCGGCGACACGATCAGGGCCAGGTCGAGCTGGTGGGCGAGCAGGCCGGCGATCAGGTCGGACGAGCCGCCCTCGGTGATGTGGAGCGCGACACCGGGGTGGGCCGTCCGGAAGATCCGCAGCACGGCCGGCACCAGCGACGAGCACAGCGACGGGGTGGCGCCCAGGCGGACCTCGCCGCGGCGCAGGCCGGTCAGTTCCCCGACGGCGACCCGGGCGGCGTCGGCGTCGGCGACCATCCGGCGGGCCAGCGGCAGCAGCGTCTCGCCGGCCGCGGTCAGGGCGACCGCTCCGCGCACCCGGTCGAACAGGGCCGCGCCGAGGGTCGCCTCCAGGGTGTGAATCTGCTTACTCAGAGTCGGCTGGCTCACACCCAGCGCATCGGCCGCTTGGGTGAAATGCCGGGTATCCACCACCGCCAGGAAGTACCGGAGCTGCTGCAGCTGCATTCTCATAGTCTCCATCTATCGTCACCGAGACCATCATGCATTGGACGAATCGAACGCGGCTACCTAGCGTTCGGGACGTGGCGGTAGACAGCAGAGTCCGGCCGGTCGCGGCCGTCGGCAAGAAGACCTCCTCGGTGGCCCTGAAGATGCTCATGGCGGTCACCGGGATCCTGCTCGTGGGGTTCCTGTACCTGCACATGATCGGCAACCTGAAGATCTTCTTCGGCGGCCCGACGTTCGACCACTACGCGGCCTGGCTGCGCACGATCGGCGAGCCGCTGCTGCCGTACGGCTGGTATCTGTGGGTGCAGCGGGCGGTGCTGACGTTCGCGGTTCTCGGGCACATCGTCGCGGCCACCATCCTGGCCCGGCGCGCGCGGAAGGCCCGGCCGGTGCGGTACGCCCACCGCCCCAAGGTTCAGGGGTCGTACGCCGCCCGCACGATGCGGTGGGGCGGCGTGGTCATCCTGCTGTTCGTGATCTACCACATCCTCGACCTGACCACCGGCACGCTGAACCCGGCCGGGGACACGCAGAACCCGTACGGCAACGTGGTCGCCGACTTCGCGCCCGGCCGCTGGTACGTGACGCTGTTCTACGTGCTGGCCATCGTCGCGGTCGGCCTGCACCTACGGCACGGCATCTTCAGCGCCGCCCGCACGCTCGGCCAGCGCACCGCCCGCGGCGAACGCGTCGCCCGGGCGACCGCCGGAGTCCTCTCCCTCATTCTGGTGGCCGGCTACCTTTCGGTGCCGTTCGCCGTGCTGACAGGTGTGGTGAGCTAGATGGATCTGTACGACACCGGCGCACCGATCCGGGACACCGCCGCCCCGGACGGCGAGATCCAGACCCGCTGGGACCGCCGCAAGTTCGAGGCCAAGCTGGTCAATCCGGCCAACCGCCGCAAGCTGAGCGTCATCGTGGTCGGCACCGGGCTGGCCGGCGGGTCGGCGGCGGCCACCCTGGCCGAGGCCGGGTACCACGTCCGGTCGTACTGCTATCAGGACAGCCCGCGCCGGGCCCACTCGATCGCGGCCCAGGGCGGCATCAACGCGGCCAAGAACTACCGCAACGACGGCGACTCGATTCACCGCCTGTTCTACGACACGGTCAAGGGCGGCGACTTCCGCGCCCGCGAGTCCAATGTGTACCGACTGGCCCAGGTGTCGGTGAACATCATCGACCAGTGCGTCGCCCAGGGGGTGCCGTTCGCCCGGGAGTACGGCGGCCTGCTCGACAACCGCAGCTTCGGCGGCACCCAGGTGTCCCGGACCTTCTACGCCCGCGGGCAGACGGGCCAGCAACTGCTGCTCGGCGCCTACCAGGCGATGGAACGGCAGATCGCGGCCGGCACCATCGAGATGCACGCCCGGCACGAGATGCTGGAACTGATCGTGATCGACGGGCGGGCCCGCGGGATCGTGGTGCGCGACCTGGTCACGGGCGAGATCTCCACCGACGTCGCGGACGCGGTCGTGCTCGCCTCCGGCGGGTACGGCAATGTGTTCTTCCTGTCCACCAACGCCAAGGGCTGCAACGTCACCGCAACCTGGCGGGCGCACCGGCAGGGCGCGTTGTTCGCCAACCCCTGCTACACGCAGATCCACCCGACCTGCATCCCGGAATCGGGCACCCACCAGTCGAAGCTGACCCTGATGAGCGAGTCGCTGCGCAACGACGGCCGGGTGTGGGTGCCGCTCGCCGCCGGTGACCAGCGGGCGCCCGGCGATATCCCCGAGAGCGAGCGGGACTACTACCTCGAGCGGATCTACCCCACGTTCGGCAACCTGGTCCCCCGCGATATCGCCTCCCGCGCGGCCAAGAACGTGTGCGACGAGAGCCGCGGCGTCGGACCCGGCGGGCTGGGCGTGTACCTCGACTTCGCCGACGCGATCGACCGGCTGGGCCGGCCGGCGGTGGAGGCCAGGTACGGCAACCTGTTCGAGATGTACGAGCGGATCACCGGTGAGGATCCGTACGCGGTGCCGATGCGCATCTACCCGGCGGTGCACTACACGATGGGCGGGCTGTGGGTCGACTACGACCTGCAGTCGACGATCCCGGGACTGTTCGTGATCGGGGAGGCCAACTTCTCCGACCACGGCGCCAACCGGCTCGGGGCCAGTGCGCTGATGCAGGGACTGGCCGACGGTTACTTCGTCCTGCCGTACACCGTGGGCAATTATCTGGCCGACGGGCCTTTTGACAAGATCGACATCAACCGGCCGGAGGTCGCCGCAACACGAGCGGCGGTCGAGGAGCGCCTCGCCCGGCTGCTGGCCGTCGACGGCGACCGGACCGTGGACTCGTTCCACCGCGAACTCGGCCACATCATGTGGGAATACTGCGGGATGGAACGTACGGACGAGGGCCTGACCAAGGCGATCGGCCTGATCCGCGGGCTGCGGGACGAGTTCTGGACCCGGGTCAAGGTGCCGGGCACCGGCGAAGAGCTCAATCAGAACCTGGAGAAGGCCGGCCGGGTCGCCGACTTCTTCGAGCTGGCCGCGCTGATGTGCATCGACGCGCTGCACCGGCGCGAGTCGGCCGGCGGCCACTTCCGGACCGAGTCGCAGACCTCCGACGGCGAGGCGCTGCGACACGACGATGAGTTCTCGTACGTCGCCGCCTGGGGCTTCGGCGCCGAGAAGCCGATCTTGCACAAGGAAGAACTGACCTTCGAGTACGTCCGACCGAGCACCCGGAGCTACAAGTAATGGACATCAAGGTCCGCGTCTGGCGCCAGTCCGGCCCGTCCGACAAGGGACGGATGGTCGCGTACGACGTCACGGACATCTCCCCCGACGCGTCGTTCCTGGAGATGCTGGACGTCCTCAACGAGAAGCTGATCCTCGACGGCGGCGACCCGGTGGCGTTCGACCACGACTGCCGCGAGGGCATCTGCGGCATGTGCGGCATGATGATCAACGGCGTGGCCCACGGCCCGTCCCGGGCGACGACGACGTGCCAGCTCCACATGCGGCACTTCGACGACGGCGCGGTGATCGACGTCGAGCCGTGGCGGGCCGCCGCCTTCCCGGTGGTCAAGGACCTGGTCGTGGACCGCGGCGCGTTCGACTCGATCATCCAGGCCGGCGGTTACATCAGCACCCCGACCGGCGCCGCCCCCGACGCCCACGCCACCCCGGTGCCCAAGGCCGACGCCGACGCCGCGTTCGAGGCGGCCACCTGCATCGGCTGTGGCGCGTGCGTCGCCGCCTGCCCGAACGGCTCGGCCATGCTGTTCACCGCGGCCAAGGTCGGCCACCTGGGCCTGCTGCCGCAGGGCCAGCCGGAACGGGACTCCCGGGTGCTGGACATGGTCGCGGCCCAGGACGCGGCCGGCTTCGGTGGCTGCACCAACGCCGGCGAGTGCACCACCGTCTGCCCCAAGGGCATCCCGCTGACCCTGATCGGCCGCTTGAACAGCGACTACCGCCACGCCGTACGGCGGAAATAGATACCGTTCCCGGATGGTCGGGACAATCGGCACGGTGGCGGGGGCGGCCGGCATCTTCGCCAGCACCGATGTGGACGACCTGGTCGTGCTGACCGTGCTGTTCCTGACCGCCCGCGCCTCCGGCCGGCCACGACCCGGCCAGATCTGGGCCGGGCAGTACCTGGGCATCGCCGCGCTCGTCGCCGTCTCCGCCGCGGCCGCGCTGGGACTGACCCTGGTTCCCGACCGGTGGATCGGCCTGCTGGGCCTGATTCCGCTGGGCATCGGCGTGTACGGCCTGGCCCGGGCGATCCGGCCCGGCCGGGCGGAGGAGAAGCCGCTGACCGCGGGCGGGGTGCTGGGAGTCGCCGGGATCACCATCGCGAACGGGGCCGACAACCTCGCGGTCTACACACCGGTGTTCCGTACGCTCGGGCCGGGCGGCAGCGCGATCACGATCGGCGTGTTCGCCGTGCTGGCGGCGGTGTGGTGCCTGGTCGCCTCGCGGCTCGGCGCGCACCGGCGGGTGATCGCCGTGGTCGAGCGGTACGGGCACTGGCTCGTCCCGCTCGTGTTCATCGTGCTCGGCCTGGTGATCCTGGCCGGGCTCTAGACTCGGCCGATGGCGCGCAGTCGGAAGGCCCGGATCTCGGACGTGCACGTGCTGGCCTCCGGGATGCCGTACGCCACCGTGTGGGACGAGACCGTGGAGAACCCGGTGTACCAGGTCGGCGGGAAGTCGTTCGTCTTCTTCCGCACCCCGCGGCCCGACGCGTTCGACCCGGTGACCAAGGAGCGCTACGACGACGTGATCGTGTTCTGGGTCGAGTCGGAGGCGGACAAGCAGGCGATGCTGGCCGACGGGTCGCTGCCGTTCTTCACCACGCCGCACTTCGACGGGCACCCGTCCGTCCTGCTGCGGGCGTCCCGGATCGGCGAGCTGACGCTGGCCGAACTGACGGAGGTCGTGCAGGACGCCTGGCTCTCCCGGGCGTCCAGGCGCCGGGCGGCGACCTGGCTGGCGGAGAACGGTTACGCGCCGCCGACGCCCTGATGGATGAAGGTCGTCAGTGAGTCGATGGCCTCGTCGTCGGACAGCGCCCGGCCGAGATCCGGGGCGGCGCCGGAGAGCCAGAGCTCGGCGAAGCCGGACAGCACCGCGGTGAACATCGTCGCCACCACCATCGGGTCGCCGGGCAGTTTCAGCGACGCCAGGTGGTCGGCGATGTGGTGCAGGTCCGGGTCGAGCATCTCCTGACTGCGCCGGGCGAAGGTCTCGTCCACCGCGGACGCCTGCCGCAACGCCTGCATGACCGTCCGGTGCCGGCGGTAGAAGCCCCAGTACACGGCCACGTGCCAGCGCACCGCGGCCCGGCCGGTGAAGTCGTCGCCGTGCCCGTCGGCCCGGGCGCTCCGGTCACCCTCGGCCAGCAGGTCGGCCAGCAGCGCCTCGAGCAGCGCCTCCTTGCTCGCGAAGTGCGTGTAGAACGAGCCCGTGGCCCGGCCCGCCTCGGCCGTGATGTCCGTGATCTTGGCGTTCAGGTAACCCAGGCGGTCGAACACGCGGATCGCGGCGGCTTTGAGGTCGGCTTCGGTCTGTGCCGCCTGCTGCCTGCGTATACCGACCGCCACGCTTCGCCTCCCTCGTCACCCGTTGACCGCAGGCGTCACCCGTTGACCGCAAGCGTCACCCGTTGACCGCAGGCGTCACCTGTTGACCGCAGGCTAACAGGGGTCGTACGGTGAATCCATGTTCAGTGAATTTAAATTCAGCGTACTGATCGCCGGCGCCGGGCCGACCGGCCTCACTCTCGCCATCGAGCTCGCGCAACGCGGGGTCCCGCACCGGATCGTGGAGAGGTCGCCGGGGCCGTTCGACGGCTCCCGCGGCAAGGGCATCCAGCCCCGCAGCCAGGAGGTGCTCGACGACCTCGGCCTGATCGGGGAGTTCCAGAAGTACGGCGCCGACTACCCCGAGCTGCTCGTGCACCGGCCGGACGGCGGGACGACGACGTGGCGGATGGACGAACTGCACGCGCCGACGCCGTCCGTGCCGTACCCGAACGTGTGGATGGTGCCGCAGTGGCGCACCGGCGAACTGCTGGCCGCCCGGCTGGCCGAGCTCGGTGGCCGGGTCGAGTTCGGCGTCGAGGTCACCGGCCTGACCCAGGACGACGACGGCGTGCGCGTCGCGCTGAGCACGGGCGAGACCGTCACCGCGACGTACGTGGTGGGCGCGGACGGCGGGCGCAGCACCATCCGGCACCTGCTCGGCGTCGGGTTCGAGGGCGACACGTACGACACCGAGACCATGCTCGTCGCCGACGTCCGGCTGACCGGGCTGGACCGCGACCACTGGCACGTGTGGCCGGGGGCCGAGCCGAACCCGTTCCGGCTCGGCCTGTGCCCGCTGCCCGGCACCGAGGACTTCCAGCTGACCGCGCCGATGCGGGACGACCTGTCTCTGGAGGCGCTGCAGAAGCTGGTCGGCGAGGTGCAGCCGGGGATCATGCTGACCCACGTGGGCTGGGGGTCGCGGTTCCGGGCGAACATCCGGATGGTCGAGAAGTACCGGGTCGGCAACGTCTTCCTGGCCGGCGACGCCGCGCACGTGCACTCCCCGGCGGGCGGGCAGGGCCTCAACACCGGCATCCAGGACGCGTACAACCTGGGTTGGAAGCTGGCCGCCGGCTCCTTCCTCGACACCTACGAGGAGGAACGGCTGCCGGTGGCCGCGGAGGTGCTGGGCATCAGCACGCGCCTGCACCGCGGATACACCGACCTCGCCGTCGAGGACGCGATGCGCCGCGACGATCCGGTACTGCGTCAGCTGTCGCTGCACTACCGCGGAAGTTCGTTGTCGCGAGAGAACCGGTCCGCCCCGGGCCTGGTCCGGGCCGGCGACCGGGCCCCCGACGCCCCGATGGGCAACGTCCGGATCTTCGACCTGCTGCGCGGTCCGCATTGGACGCTGCTCGTCTTCGACGACCCGTCGGCCGCGGTGCCGGCCGAGACATCCGATCTGCGCGTACGGCACATCGTGCGCCCGGGTGCCCCGGCGGGTGACGGCGTGCTGGTCGACGTGGACGGGTACGCCCACGAGGCCTACGACATCGCGGTTCCGGCCCGCTTCCTGATCCGCCCCGACAACTACATCGGCACCGTCGACTGACCACCACGCGGACCAGTTCCAGCCGGCGTCGGCGGAGATCGGGCATGCCGCACGGCGGTCGCGGTCCGGAGCTGGACGATGGCGTCGCCGTACCGCGGATCGCCGGCGGTCGCGACCCGGCGCGTCGCCGCCGGCGCGCCGCTACCGCCGCCGGTTCCACCAGCTCCCACACCGGCCGCGGCGATGTCAGCGGTCCATGGACAGCCCAGGGGCGGTGCCGACGATGTCGGGCGCGGCCGGGGCGGGGGCGCGGCGCAGGGCGAGCAGCGTGATCAGCAGGGCGCCGAGTACGAAGCCGGCCGCGACCAGGAAAGCCACGCTGTACCCGTCGCGCAGGGCGGCCACCGCCGGCGCGCCCGCGGCCGACCGCGCGCTCGTGTGCGCGGCCGCCACCGCGGCCAGCGCGGCCAGCCCCAGCGCCGCGCCCGCGTGCTGCGCGGTGTTGGTGAAGCCGGAGACGGCTCCGGTGTCGCGCGGTGCGGCGCCGGCCATCGACAGCATGATCAGGACCGGGATGGCCACGCCGACGCCCAGACCCATGATGATCAGCGACGGCAGGACGTGGACCGCGTAGGACGGGTCGGCCGGCGCCCGGCTGAGCAACAGCAGGCCGCCGCCGAGCAGGACCAGCCCGGCGACCAGCACCGCCCGCGGCCCGAAGCGGGCGATCACCCGGGGCGCCACGAACAGCGACATCAGCCCGATGGTGACCGGGGTGGGCAGGAACGCCAGCCCGGTGCCGAGCGCGTCCAGGCCCATCACCCGTTGCAGGAACAGCGCGTTGAGGAACTGGAAGCCGAGGCCGGCGAGAAGCCCAGGTCGCGCTGGATCGACGGCACGGCAACGGCCACGACGGAGCTGTCCAGCACAATCATCAGGGCCATGGCACAGAGGACGGCGACGGTCGCGCCGCGACGGGCCGGGTATGCGTCCATGATCCGACCGTAACAGATAATCTGCTAGCGGACTATCTGTTACGGGAGCGCCGGACCGGCCCCTTGGCCGGGGGGGCGTCCACCAGCTCGCCCAGCACCTCGACGAACACCGCCCGGTCGGCCGGCGCGAAGGCCTTGAGCGCCTCGCGGTGCACCCGGTCGACGATCTTCTGCCCGTCCTGGGCGGCCCGCCGGCCCTTGGCGGTGACGGCGACGATGCGGGCGCGCCGGTCGGCGGCGGACGGTCGGCGTTCGGCCAGACCCGCCCGCTCGAGGTCGTCGACCGTACCGACCATGGTGGTCTTGTCCAGGTCGGCCAGGGCGGCCAGCTCGATCTGGGTGCGCTTTCCCTCGAGCGCGTGCACCAGCACGCACTGCATCCGCGGCGTCAGGCCGACGCCGGCCAGTTCGGCCGTCAGCCGGTTGGACAGCACATGCCCGGCCTGATTGAGCAGGCCGGTGAGGTCGCGGACCGTACGCTCGGGTGCAGCCATGAAGTGATCCTACCGCCGGATCATCCCGTACCGGATCATCGCCGATGAACCGACGCTAAATCGGTCATTGCCCCGTAACGGAGTGATGACGTAGCGTCCAGGTGGCGGGTGTGATCTGGTTCACTTCCACCAGGACACATGACGGTCACCGAGCAGACGATCACGACCACGGGCGATGTCGCGGATGAGGGGCGGCGGAAACCGCCGCTGTCCCAGAGCCAGATCCTGATGATGGATCTGGGCTTCTTCGGGGTCCAGTTCAGCTTCGGTCTCACCCAGTCGGCCGTGAACCCGCTGTTCACGCTGATCGGTGCCCGGCCCGAGCAGCTGCCCATTCTGAACATCGCCGGCCCGATCACCGGCTTGCTGATCCAGCCGCTGATCGGCGCGATCAGCGACCGGACGTGGAGCCCGCGCTGGGGCCGCCGCCGCCCGTTCGTCACCGGCGGCGCGATCCTCTGCGCGATCATCCTGTTCGTGTTCCCGTTCGTCGGCGTCCTGTGGGCCGGCGTGCTCTGCCTGTGGCTGCTCGACGCCGGCAACAACACCTCGATGGAGCCGTACCGGGCCTTCATCTCCGACCGGCTGCCGAAGAATCAACTGGCCCGCGGGTTCCTCACACAGAGCCTGTTCACCGGCGCGGGCGCGGTTCTGGCCAACCTGTCGCTGTTCTTCCTGCAGAAGATCATCACCGGTACGGCCGGCAACGGCGTGCCCTGGTGGATGTACACGTGCTTCTGGATCGGCACGGTCTGCATCCTGGTCACGGTCCTGCTCGCGATGGCCCGGACCAGAGAGATCCCGCCGACCGACGAGGAACTGCACGAGCTCCGGACGGCTCCGCGCGGGCTCCGCCCGGCGATCAGGGACATCGCCGACGCCGTGCGGGAGATGCCGGTCGCGATGCACAAGATCGGCGCGGTGTTCCTGTTCCAGTGGTACGCCATGTTCATCTACTGGCAGTTCGTGGCGGTGAGCCTGGGCGAGTCGGTGTTCCACGCCACTCCCGAGGCGGGCGGAAACGCCTGGGACCGCGCGATCGCCTGGAGCGGCCTGGAGAACGGCGCGTACAACTTCGTCACCATGGTCTCGGCGTTGTTCCTGATCGGCTTCTGCCAGCGGATCGGCGCCAAACGGGTGCACGCCATCGCGCTCGCCCTGGCCGCGGTCGCGCTGATCGCGCTCGCGCACACCGGCAACCAGTACGTGGCCCTGATCCCGATGATCGGCGTGGGCATCTTCTGGGCCAGCGCCGTCGGCGTCCCGTACCTGATGGTGGCGAGCATGGTCCCGGCCAAACGGACCGGCGTCTACATGGGCATCCTGAACATGATGATCGTCGTGCCGATGCTCATCGAGACGCTGACCTTCGGCTGGATCTTCGAGCACTGGCTGGGCGGCAAGGGCACCAACGCGCTCGTCGTCGCGGGCGTGCTGCTGGGCATCGGCGGCATCGTGATGCTGTGGGTCAACCCGCCGGCCGCGGACGACGACTCGTCGATCGTCCCGCTGGGCGCGCCCCGGCACATCAAGTCGGTGTACGACAACGTCATCGTCGGCTCCGACGGCACCCCGACCTCGCTGGTGGCGGTCGGGCACGCCGCCGGCGTCGCCTCCGCGGCCGAGGCCAAGCTGATCGTGGTCACCGCGTACGACCCGAACGCCGCGGCCCCGAACGCCGCCCCGGTCGCGGGACACCAGGTCGTTTACGGCGAGGAGGCGGCACAGCTCGCCATGGAGACCTCGCTGCGGGAGCTGAGCCACGACAAGATCAAGCAGTTCGAGCAGCGGGTGGTGGCCGCCGCCCCGGCGCAGGCGCTCCTGGAGACGGCCGGCGACAATCCGCGCAACCTGATCGTGGTCGGCAACCGCGGCCTCGGCGCAGCCGACGGTCAGTTGCTCGGCTCGGTGCCGGGCGAAGTGGTCAAGAACGCGCTCTGCAACGTCCTCATCGTCCAGACGACCCGGCACGCCGACGACCTGCGGGCGATGACCAGCACGATGGAGGTCCAGCCTCAGCGCAAACCGGTCGACTGACCGCCGTTTCAGCCGTCCAGGGCGTCCGACAGAAGCCGGTAGGTCGCCTCCACCGCCCCCGCCGCGCTCGGTACCACCACCGCGTCCGGGTTCAGCCGCACGACCTGGGTCAGGGCGTCGTACATGGCGCCCAGCACGGCCGATCCACCGCTCTGCTCGATCAGACGGTGGTGGTGCCGGATCCACGGGTCGTCGCTGTCCCGGGCGCGGCGGTGGAACCGCCCGATCGCCGCCTCCCGGTCGTCGAGCAGAACGATCTTCCGGAAGGTCGCGCCGTGCTCGCGGGCAAGCGTCTCGAGCCCGGCGATCTCCCCGGCCGTGGCCAGGTACTGGGGCAGAAGGACGTCGCGGCCACCGTCCAGATGGGTCGCCGCCATCGCCCGGACCAGAGACCACACCACCGGCCAGGTGTCGATCTCCTCATCCTGCCACCCGCCGACGAGGTGATGCAGCGTGTCGACGTCGAGGTTCAGGGTGCCCGGGTGCCGGTCGGCCCAGACCGAGGCCAGGGTGGACTTGCCGATGCCGGGCGGCCCGTTCAGATGGACCAGCCGGGCCGGCCCGGCGGGCCTCATGCGGACAGCGCCCGGCGGACCGCCGCGGCCAGCTGGGCCAGTCCGATCAGGGCCAGGGCCAGCCAGGCCGCGACCGCCGCCGTCATGACGATCGCGCCCCAGCCGTGGTGGACCAGGCCGGCCACGCCGCCGACGACCAGGCCGCTGGCCGCGACCGAGACCCGCGTGGGCCGCTCCCCCACGGTCACCACGCCGATCTCCGCCATGCCGGCCGACGCGGCGCGGGCCCGGACGTACTCGTGCAACCAGCTGACGCCGCCGGCCGCGATGGCCAGCCCGGCGGGCGCTCCGGCCACCCACAGCGCCACCAGCCAGGCCGCCTCGCCGAGCCGGTCGGCGACCGAGTCGTACACGTACCCGATCCGCGTGGCGCGGCCGCTGACCACCGCGACCGCACCGTCCAGGCCGTCGGCGAAGCTGGCCAGCAGCACCACCACGCCGGCCGCGACCGGACTGGCCAGGGCGACCACCGGCACCAGGGCGCAGAGCAGCAGGCCGAGCGAGGTCACCGTGCTCGGGCCGACCCGCAACCGGGCCAGCGCGTTGCCGCCCCGCCAGGCCAGCCGCACCCAGCCCCGGACCAAAAACGACGCCTTCTCCGGATCGAAGCCGCCATGCAGCGCCGACCACGCGGAGGCGTACTCCTGCCAGGTCACCGGCGGTCAGACGGCCGCGGGCGACGCCTGTCCGGCGAGGTGCTGCCAGACCTCACGGGTCGCGGTCGACCGGTTCATGGTGATGAAGTGGATGCCGGGCACGCCCTCGTCGAGCAGCCGCCGGCACATCTCACTGCAGAGATCGATCCCGAGCGTACGGACGGCGGTGTCGTCCCCGGCGACCCGCTCGAACCGCTCCAGCAGATGCCGCGGGAACGGCGCCCCGGACAGCTGCTCCGACCGGGCGATGGTGCCCATCCGCAGCACCGGCATCACCCCGGCGACGATCGGCGCGGGGCAGCCGGCCGCCGCCACCCGGTCACGCAGCCGCAGGTAGTCGTCGGCGTCGAAGAACATCTGGGTGATCGCGAAGTCGGCGCCGGCGGCGCACTTGCGGATGAAGTTGCGCGTGTCCGACTCGGTGTCGGCCGAGCGCGGGTGCTTGTACGGGAACGCGGCCACGCCCACGCTGAAGTCGCCGGACTCCTTGACCAACCGGACCAGGTCCTCGGCGTAGAGCACGCCCTCGGGGTGCCGCACCCAGTCGGCGGTGGGGTCGCCCGGCGGGTCGCCGCGGACCGCGAGCACGTTGCGGATGCCGGCGCCGGCCAGGCGCCCGATCACGTTGCGCAGCTCGGCCACCGAGTGGTTGACCGCGGTCAGGTGGGCCATCGGGAGCAGGGTGGTCTCGGTGGCGATCCGCTCGGTCGCGGTGACCGTGGTGTCCCGGGTGGTGCCGCCGGCACCGTACGTGATCGACACGAAATCGGGCCGCAGCGGCTCCAACTGGCGGACCGTCTGCCAGAGCTGTGTCTCCATCTCCCGCGTTTTCGGCGGCATGAACTCGAAGGAGAACGTCGGGCCGGGACCACGGATCAGCTCGCCGATCGACGGAACGGCGGGCAACCGGGAGGGCAGTCCGAGAGACACACCCAGCAGCTTACCGGTTAGGTTGAGGCCCGTGACTTCCCCGCTGGACCGCGCCGGCCTGCGCCCCCGTGTCGACAAGGCCCTGGCGGCGTTCCTGGCGGCCCGGCGTGCCCAGCTGCTGGAGATCGATGCCGCCCTCGAGCCGGTGGCCGATGCGATCGAGGCTTTCGTCCTGCTCGGCGGCAAGCGGTTGCGTCCGGCCTTCGCCTACTGGGGTTACCGCGGCGCCGGCGGGATCGACTCGGACGCCGTGGTCGCCGCCGTGTCGGCCCTCGAGCTGGTACAGGCCAGCGCGCTGATCCACGACGATCTGATGGACCGCTCCGACACCCGGCGCGGTGAGCCGTCGGTGCACCGGCGCTTCGAGACCCTGCACACCGTTTCCGAATGGCTCGGCGGTTCCGCTGCGTTCGGCGACAGCGCGGCCGTGCTGCTGGGGGACCTCACGCTGGTCTGGTCGGACCAGTTGCTGCACGAAAGCGGCGTAGAGCCGGCTGACCTGCTGCGCGCGCGCCCGGTGTTCGACCAGATGCGGACCGAGGTCAACGTCGGCCAGTACCTGGACGTGCTGACCCAGGCCAGCGGCGACCACACGGTCGAGCGGGCGAGCAAGGTGGCCCGGTTCAAGGCGGCCAAGTACACCGTCGAACGGCCGCTGGAGCTGGGGGCGGCGCTGGCCGGGGCTCCTTCGGGGTTACAGGAAGCGTACGCGGGCTTCGGGCTGCCGCTGGGCGAGGCGTTCCAGTTGCGCGACGACGTGCTCGGCGTCTTCGGCGATCCCGTACGGACGGGTAAGCCGGCCGGCGACGACCTGCGCGAGGGCAAACGCACGTACCTGGTGGCCTGCGCCTGGGCCGGTCTCGGCGACAGTGGCCGGGCGGCTCTCGAGGCCGGGCTGGGCGACCAGGGCCTGGACGATTCCCAGGTGGCGCGGTTGCGGGAGCTGATCGCCGGCAGTGGGGCGCTGGCCCGGACCGAGGAACGCATCGCCGTCCTGACCGAGACCGCCCTGGCCACGCTGGACGCGGCGCCGCTGCTGGACGACGAGGCGCACGCGGTCCTGCGCGACCTGGCCGACGCCGCCACCCGCCGCGCCGTCTGACCGCGCTGCCCGTCGGCGTTGCCGGCCGCGTGCCCGGCGGCTATCCGGCGCTTCGGGTCATGCGGTCGTCGAGGCCGTCGAGGTCGTCGACGAACCAGGTGTGGCGGCCGCGGTTGGACTCGCGGACCAGCGCGGCGAGCGCCTCGCTCCCGGTGACGTGTCGGGAGATGTCGCCCACGATGGCCAGCCGCGTCCGGTAATTGACGAACTTCTGCATGATCTCGCCCGCGACACCGGTGCGGAGCTCGAAGAACCGCGGATCCAGCCGCTCCACCGGCAGCGCGACGACGCCGGCCCGCCCGAACGCGTCGCCGAGCAGGTCGAGGGCGTCCTGCGGAGTGCTCACGACCGGACCGCCGGCCGCGCACACCAGCACCGCCACCCCGCGCCGCTCGACCACCTCGTCACCGCTCATCGGTCGCTCCTTTCCGCGCCAGCCGTCCGGTCCGCGCGCCAGCATTCCGGCAATCTCCGCGGCGCGCGACCGGATTCCGGCGGGGCACGAGGCCCGTCCTCACCCCGCCGGAGCAGTCGTAGCCTCGACCACTTCGGTGGCGTCCGGGCCGT
>CAXSDA010000063.1:0-26993 GCA_964236515.1 uncultured Actinoplanes sp. | reverse complement strand
CACCTCAGTAGCGGCCTGAGAATCTACGTCATCCACAGGTATTGACAATTGCTCCCACCAACACCTGGGCCACCTGTTTCGTTACCTGCCCCGCCAACCCGGCTACAACAAACGCCTACGACGCTCCACCGCCCTGATCACCTCGATGATCAGATTGCTGGCCACCGACACCAAGCTGTGGACCGACGACGTCTGGGTCGTCGACTCCACCCCGGTGGAATGCGGCCGCTCGAAAGAAACCACCCGCCGCTCCGACCTGGCCGGCTGGGCCGAATACGGCTACTGCGCCTCCCACTCCCGCTTCTTCTGGGGCCTACGCCTACACCTGGTCTGCACCCTGGGCGGCCTCCCAATCGGGTTCGCGCTGACCGGCGCGAAAGCCGACGAACGCCAAACCCTGCTCGGCATCCTCGACACCGACCCCACCCTGATCGGCGACCGGCCCGGTCAGACGTTGATCGGCGACCGCAACTACCACGGCAAAGACTTCGAGAACACCCTGGCCACAGCCGGGATCGACCTGCTCCGCCCCGCCCGCAAAGGCGAACCCACACGCCCCGGCAGCCACCTGTTCAAACCCCTGCGCCAAACCATCGAGTCAATCAACCAAACCTTCAAAAGCCAACTCGACCTCGAACGCCACGGCGGCCACACCCCAGCCGGCGTCATGGTCCGCGTACTACAGCGCATCCTTGCCCTGACCGCCGCGATCTGGCACAACGACAAGACCGGCGCCCCAGTCCTACGCTCCCTCACCGCCTACGACCACTGACCTTAGAATAGGTCATCTAGTAGCTACACACCTGAGCGAGCACAGCGGCCTAAAACTCGGCGAGGCTCTCAAGCGCGTGGAGGACCCTTCCCGACCACTCTGGGACGACCTCACGACTAAGAGCGCCGATCAGTTGGCCTCGATCCTCACCGACGCGGGAGCCACAGTGAGAGTTGGGCCCCGGCCGAGGCCGCTGTGGGCCCGGGATGTGACCACCCCATGAGCGGGGTGGGTGGCGTTCTATTCGTCGTTGCAGCGACGATCGGGATGATCCTGCGCTTAAAGGAGATTGGCCGACAGTAGCTCGACAGGTTCATCGAACAACCGGGCATGTCACGGCACGGACGGTGGGACACCCCTTTGGCACCACCCAGTCACAGAACTGTCGGTCTGGCTCCATCTGGCCTAACGATAAGTAGCTGATTGGGCGTCGGCCGCCCCACTTGTGGTTGGCGGGGCGCAGGTCCCTGTCACGCTACCGTCATGATCATCGAAGGTGGAACAGGCTGGTGGTCATATGACTCGGACTGATCTCGTCATTCCGGCCGAGGTCGTGCCTGGCCTCCGGCCACCACCGTTCGCCATCACCAACGGTGCGCCTAATCCGGTTTGGGTCGATGTGCCGTTGGGCCTGCGGTTTCAGCGACAGCCCTCTCTGGCGGTCCCGCTGGATCTGCGTACCGCTCGCAGCGCCCGCCGGTACGTACGCCTGGCGCCCTGGTCGCTTGTCATCAGCCTTCTGTCCCTCGCTGCGCTGTCCTGGTATTTCAGCATGGCCCTCGACCGTGCTGTGCACCTCTCGACCCGCACGTTCCTGGTGGGGCACGTCGCTCCCGTTGCCGTCGGCTTGATGTGGCCCTTGGTCCAGGGCCGGCTGCCGGCGCAGGCGCCGCGTCGCGATCGATCCGGGGGTTTACGCATCCCTGATGTGCCATTGGCGGTCGCGCATGAATGGGTTCGGCAGAACCCCGGCGTAGTCGCTACCGATGAGCCGGCTCCACGACCGCATTCGCGGCGCTTCTACGCGGCTTCGGCGGTGGGCCTGATGCTGTCGTCGATTGGTCTTGGCGCTATCCTAGAAAATGACGGCCGCGAAGATTTCCTCTTGCTGTGGACCCTGATCCCCATCTTCTTCATCGCCGGCATAGTCGCCGCGTACAAGACGCAGCCGCCGCGCAGGCGTGAGGTTTGACCATTCGCCACTCAACTTCTTCTCCTTGCACCACAACGCCGCGCGCTACGCAGTCTCAGGCGCGCTGATCGCCGTCCTGGCATCAGGCGATCCCGGGCACCAGTCGCAAATCTAGCGTCGGTATCGACGGCAACGCACACCACCGGGAGGCCGGGCATGCCAAGACCCTTCAACGGAACGACCAACCTCGACGTCCGCGTTTCGCGCCCTGACTGAGACGCCTTCCTGCCGGACAAGGCACCACCGGACGCGCCGAATGTTCTTGTCGTCCTTACGAAGACACCGGCTGCGCGGCGTGGTCGCCGTACGGTGGCCGCATCCAGATGCCGACCATGCAGCGCCTGGCCGACAACGGGGTGACGTATCCGCAATGGCACACCACAGCGCTGTGCTCACCCACCCGGTCGGTCTTTCTCACCGGCCGTAACCACCATCAACGGCTTCGCGACAATCGCCGAGTCGTCGACCGGCTACCCGGGCTACAACTTGCACGTCCGGCGCGAGTGCGCCTCGATGGCGACCGTGCTTCCCACATTCCGTCCTTAACCTCGAAATGCCAGCCCGGCCGTCCGGGCGGCCACACCGCGCAGCAGGGTCAATACTGCGCCGCCGATGACCGCGTTGAGCAGGCTCAGGTCGCCGAGCACCTCGTTCACGGCCGTCCACCGATTGAAAACCGCGGCGTCCTCATACGACGTCCCTTCGGCTGACCTTTGTTCGTGAGTCGACAGTGGCGCAGCCAGAACGACACAGCGTCCTCCGGAACGGATGAAGGAAGCTTCAGTGCGCGACCGCCTCCAGCCGACGGGCGAAGATCCGCCGCTGGACAAGCCATCCGGCCACCGCGACCGCCAGCCAGGCCAGCACGGCCAGCGCGTGCTGACCCACGGTCCGGGGCTGATGCAGTTCGTCGAGGCCGGAGATGAGCCGGCCGACAGCGTTGACGACCACCGCGGCACCACCCAGGGCAGTCGCCCACAGCAGGAACCGGTCGCGAAGGTGGTTCGTCAGGAACCCGCAGGCCAGGGCCACAGCCGAGACCAGCACCACGGCCAGCAGCCAGCTGGCGTCCTTATTCTCAATATAACGGTTAGTCCGAAAAGCACCGCTCGCATGACCAACAGCCTCGAACCCGCTGACACGCCAGCCACGCCGCCTCCGCCACGCACCAACAGCTCCACGCCGCCTGACCGCACCATTACAAAGGCAGCGATTGGCATTCCGCTCGACCAGCAAGGACCCGGACCGGACAGCCGGTTCGGGCCCTTACTCACCGAGCGTCCTCGCGCTCAACCACCACGCAAACTCTGCCGACACGCGGCCGGGCGGACCGCCGCTGCAGAATTTGCCCGGCTCGACCAGCTCACGTTACGAGGCACATGAGTAGGAGATGATCATGTGCTCCCTATGTGCTCCCTCCGTAAGGAGCAGATGAAAGAAAGCCCGTTACCGAAATCCCGGTAACGGGCCTATGAGCTGCGGAAACATTGGTGGGCGATACTGGGATCGAACCAGTGACCTCTCCGGTGTGAGCGGAGCGCTCTCCCGCTGAGCTAATCGCCCGGGATGTTCATGAACTGTACCGGACCCTCGCTCGCGCGCGCGAACCCGGGGTCAGCGACGCGCCAGCCAGTCGCCGATGACGGTGACCAGGTTGACGCCGAAGCTCAGCCGCACCGACGCCCACACGACCGCGGCTACGAAGATGAAACCGATTATGCCGACCAGGAGGCGGACCGGCCAGGACTGTCTTCCCATCCAGCGGGTCCAGGACTGGATGTGGCGCTTGGTGAACTCGAGCAGATTCTTGGCCCAGGTGAACTCGATCGCCCAGACGGCCAGGCCGAGGATGACGACCGCCCAGCCGGGACCCGGGAACGGGATCAGTACGAGGCCGAGCGCCACGATCAGGGCGCCGAGCACTCCGACGCCGATCCGGAGCGTCAGCCGGCCGGTCGGATTCCCCCGGATGCGGTCGAGGACGCCCGGTTTCGTACCCATTTCATCCCCCAGTGTTCCGCAGTCCCGTCACTACCCGGGAGGAATGGACGTTACCGGAGTAAGTCAACTGCTGGACCACCCGACGCCGGGCGGAAACCGGGATCGTCGTAGAACGGGACAAGATATCGCTAAGCGTCCTGCCCGGAGACGTTTTCGGAACCGTCTTCCCACTACTGGGTGAGATCAGCGTATGGCGGAGCGTAATGACAGGGATCACCTGAGTATGGGAAACGCGGGGTTCACCAGCCCCGCAGCGGTGCCGGGGGGAGTTCGTCCATGAGTACCATTCGTCCAACGACCGTCGAGGTCGAAACCTCGCTGAGACTTGTAGCGCCTGATGCGACGGCTCTGCCCGTTCGTGCCAGTCTCCGCTACGACCCAGCCGATCCGTACGCGGTGCACGTGTTGTTCCACGCAGAATCAGCCGGTGGGGAAGCCGTTAGCTGGTCCTTTGCGCGAGAACTGCTCGTCACCGGGCTCGATGAGCCGGCGGGCATCGGAGACGTCCGGGTGTGGCCGTGGGCCACGCCACGCGGCGACTTCGTTGCCTTGGCCTTGTCGTCGCCCGACGGCAATGCCTTGTTCGAAGTGCCGCGCAGCGTCCTTGTCCGGTTCCTGCGGCGCACCTATGTGGTGGTGCCCCGGGGCCGGGAATCCGACCACCTGGATGTGGACGCGGCGGTCAACCGGCTGTTGGCCGGGCGCTAGCACGTAACCCTTTCAGCAACCCGTACGGACACTGCCGGTCCGTACGGGTTGCTTTTTGGTACGCCGGGCGCAGGTGGGCAGGGAACGGACAAACAAATCGTGAAGTGGCAAACCCTCGGATTCGCCCCCTATCGCGAATACCGGTAGCCCTTGCGATTAATGTCCCATTACGCCGCCGATTGCGTAAGCAGGTCGTGGACAATCCGTGATCCACGTGATCCCGCGTGCGTTGTTGCTGGTAGACCGATATGTTCGGGCGCGATGCTCACTCTCGGCCAGCACGAATCCGACCCGCCGGCACCGGCGTGGGCGGGCGTCGGCACCTGCGCATTGCCTGAGACTTCGCTCGCCGCCTCCTACCCGGGGCCGGCTCGTCTGCCGTACCACCTGATCGCCCTGACCACCGCTGGGCACGGCACCGTCGAGGTCGACTTCACCACCGAGGTCTGCCGCCCGGGCACGCTGCTCTGGATCCGGCCGGGGCAGGCGGTGCGATTCGGCGGGCAGCCGGGCATGGACGCGGCCCTGATCACCTGGGAGCCGAACCTGCTGCCGGTCGACCAGCTGGCCGGGGTGGCCGTCGACGACCCCACCGGGCCGGCCCGGTGGCAGCTCGCCGGCGAGGATGAGGACGCCGTGATCAGCGAGGTCAGCCAGCTCGCGGTCGACTGCGCCCGGCACCCGGCGGGACCGGTCGCGGCGGCGCTGCTGCGCCACCAGCTGGCCGTTCTGCTGCTGCGGATCGCGCTGCTGGCCGCGGCCGAGCGGCCCGCGTCGACCAGCGCCGAGGCCCGGACGTACGCCCGGTTCCGCCGTCTGCTCGAGGACGGGCACGCCGAGAGCCGCCGGGTCGAGGACTACGCCGAGCGACTGAGCTGTTCCGTCCGTACGCTCACCCGGGCCAGCCTGGCGGTGACCGGCCGGACGGCCAAGCAGACGGTCGACGACCGGGTCGCGCTCGAGGCGCGCCGGCTGCTGGCCTGCACACCCTTGTCGGTGGCGGAGATCGGACGACAGCTGGGCTTCCCCGAGCCGACGAACTTCGGCCGGTTCTTCCACCGCGAGGCCGGGGCGAGCCCGGGAGCGTTCCGGGCGGCGATGGGCGGCCCCGAGCCGGCGGGCGTGCCGGCGCAGCGTCCACCGGTGGATTAGGCGCAGCGCCCCCGATGGACTAGCGGAGCGACCCCGATGGACCAGATGCAGCGCCCACCGGTGGACCGATTGCCTATATCCCGATAGGTATGGGGGTGGCGGTCACGCCACGCAGTCAGAAGGGGCATGATGGAGTCATGCAGATCTCCGCGCGCGGCGACTACGCGGTTCGGGCTGCGCTGAGCCTCGCCCAGGCGTACCCGTCCCTGATGTCTGCCCAGGCCATTGCCCAGGACCAGGACATGCCGCGCAAGTTCCTCGAGGCGGTGCTGGCGGACCTCCGCCGGGCCGGTGTCGTACGGGCGCAGCGCGGGGCTGAGGGCGGCTACACACTGTCACAATCTCCTCGCGATGTGACCATTGGACAGATCCTCCGGGCGGTCGACGGGCCGCTCGCCGGCGTCCGGGGCATGCGTCCGGAGGAGACCCGGTACTCCGGCGCGGCCGAGAATCTGCCGAACCTCTGGGTGGCCGTACGGGCCGCCGTGCGCGAGGTCGTCGACGAGGTCAGCCTGGCCGAGTTGATCAGCGGCCGGATGCCCGCGCACGTGCGGAAACTGACCACCCGCCCGGACGCCTGGCAACCTCGCTGAGTTTGCCGGTCGCGCCGATGGGGCATTCAGGGCGGTCATCGACCACTCTGGAGGGACGCAGCAATGGGCGTCATGTTCCGCAGTCGCAAGAAGTTCGGCCCGATCATCCTGAACTTCACCCAGCGTGGCTTCTCGTCCTGGAGCATCAAGATCGGACGCTGGTCCTGGAACTCCAAGACCCGCGCCAACCGCATCGACCTGCCCGGGCCGCTGTCGTGGAAGCAGGACAAGTCGTAGTCACGCCGAGATGAGCACGTCGCCGCCGAGCCGGCCGAGTTCCGGCTCGCGCCGCACCGCACCCGCGGTGATCAGCGACTGGACCACCCGGTTGGCGTCGGCGGCGCGGTAGACGGTCTCGGTCAGCGCAAAGGTGCGCAGCTCGGACACCGTGGCCGGTCCGGTCGCCAGATGCCGCAGCATCTCGCGGCGCAGCGGGCCGGGGTGCGGGTTGAGCGAGACGTCGATGAGATGGCCGTCCGGGTCGCCGGGGTCGCGGTAACGCACCCCGGCGAACTCGTCGACGGCCCACAGTGTCTCCTTGAACGCCTCCAGACTCTTGCCCAGGCCGGTAGCGAAGATCATCAGCTCGGCGCCGGCGTCGTCGACCAGGTCGACCGCGGCCGCCAGCGGAAATCCGGCGTCGCGCAAGGCAGCTCGCCGGTCCTCGACCTCCGCGGCGGTCGCCGGAGGCAGTGTGAGCAGCAGTTCGGCCGGCTTTCCGGCCGCGATCGCGGCGATCGCTTCCGGGCCGGGCGGTTCGGTCGCGGTCGCGGCGTCCAGGAAACCGAGCAGCGGTCCCCGTACGCCCCCGGCGGCCTTGACCGCCACGGCCAGACTTTCCGCCGGACGGCCGGCGATCAGGTGAACCGACAGGCCGGACGCGGCCGGACCCACCGCATCCAGCCGGGACCGGATGGCATCGACCTTCTCCCCCACCGCGATCATCGTCAGTTCGCGGCCCCGGACCAGGTCGTCCTGCTCGGCGAAGACGCCCAGTGCGGCCTCGGCCAGCTCTCCACCGTCGGCGTCGGCGTAACCGTGCACATAGGTCGCCCGCCTCCGGTGCAGGGCCGCCGGCACCCACGTCTCCAGGTGGCGGACCAGTACCTCGCGCTTGAGGTCGGCAACCGTCATGACACGCCTCCGATCGTCGGAGCTCTAGTTCTATCGTGTCCAGTCCCGGACACGTAGTGACAAGTTGATCACGCTCCGGACTTGAACCTACGGTGGTCGAGCAAGCACTATGGGGCATGTGGCCCCGCCGATCGCCGAGTTGACCGCCCGCGCGCAGACCTTGACGTCTGCGGGCGAGTTGGTGGCGGCCCGGGACGTGCTGGTCGATCTGCTTGATCCTGCCGACACCGACCCGCAGCGCGCCTCCCCCGATCTGGCCAATGCGGCCGCCCTGCTGGCTCGGATCCTGATCGCCCTCGGCGATCCGCACAACGCCCGGTTGTGGGCCGCGTTCGCGCACGCCGCCGAGGACCGGCTGTACGGGCCGCACGACGAGCGGACGGTGGCCGCGGCCGCCCTGCACGCGGCCGTGCTGCATCGGGTCGGGAACTACGGCCGGGCCGCGCAGCTCTACCACGACCTGGTCGGCGAACTGACCGCATGGGACGGGCCGGACTCGGCCCGGGTGCTGGCGGCCGAGGCCGACCTGGCCACGGCCGAGCACGCGTCCGGCCACTGCACCGCCGCCCGGGGCCGGCTCACCGACGCCTGGACGCGGTTCCACCAGGTCTACGGCGACGCCCACCCGGCCGGGATCAAAATGCTGGCCCGGCTGGGCGCGATAGAACGCGAGTGCGGGCGGACGACCGAGTCGCGCGAGCACCTGGCGCTGGTGCAGGAACTGTGCGCGCGCTACCTGCCGGGTGATCATCCGCTGGCCATGCAGGCGGCGAACCTGGCCCACGCGCCGGCCACCGGGCGGCACATCTGCGGCCGGGTGGAACGCTCGACCGGACCGGCGAGTGCACCCGGCGTGGTCCCGGTGCACCTACCGACCGCGCCCGGGGTGCGGCGCACCCGCATCGACCGGACGCCGGACGACCGGTCCCCGGCCGACGCCCCGACCCCGCCGACCGGCACCCCGCCGGTCGGGCCACCCCACGGCCCGCGGCCGCCGTCCGGCCCGGTCCCGATGCCCCGGTCCGCGACCGCCGCCGAGTCGATCAGCCGGTCCATGCCGATGACACCGGGCCAGAGCAGTCGCGCCAACCCCGCGCCGTCCCGGCCGGCCGGCCCGGCCGCCGTCCAGCCGGCCGATCCGCCCGCACACCGGCCGGCTGAGAACACCGGTGCCTGGTCGGGGCCGCCTCCGGCCGGCTACGCCGAGGGAGGCCCCGCGCCGGGCTACCGTCTGCCGCCCGGCAGCCCGCTCGCCGCGCCGACCGCCGCCCCGCCCGGCTACCTGGGTCCGCAGCGCCCCGGCGCGTGGGACGACACCCCGCCGGCCGGGTCTCCGCCGCTGGACGTGGAGTTGGCGGACGAGGGCGCGTACGGGCCGTGGGACAGTCCGCCCGACGATCGCAGCACCGAGCCGAAGGGTCTCTACCAGCAGCCGCTGTACCTGGCCGACGTGCACGCGCCTCCGGGCGAACGCACCGGCCGCCACGCCCGGGCCGACACCCCGCCGCCGCTGCCGGGTCAGCGGCCGCCCGAGCCCGGACTGGACGGCCGCCCGATCCGGATCGGCGCCGCCGCGGTGCAGGCCCCGGCCAAGATCACGGCGCCGGACCGGCGCCTGCCGGTGGTGGTGGAGAAGGAGAAGCCGGAACCCCGCGGCTCGTGGCAGCCCCTGGTCCTGGTGGCCGCGCTGATCACCGGCGTCGCGGTGGCCGCGGCGGTGGTGATCATGACGCTGCCCAAGGCCGCCGGGCAGGAGAATCCGCCCGCCCCGTCGCCCTCCGCGGCCGCGAGCCGGGCGCCGCTGACCGCCGCCGGCGCCCCGGCCGACCTGCGGCTGCGGGACAACCGGGACAGCGTGTCGCTCGACTGGGACTATCCGAAGGGCGCGGACGGCCCGGTGCTGATCTCCGGCGGCCGCCAGGGTGCGGGGACGAGCGCCTTCCAGACGCTCCCGGCCGGCAGCACCAACTACGTGGTCTACGGGCTGAACGAAGGCCTCGACTACTGCTTCACCGTGGCCGTGGCGTACACCACCAGCCAGGTGTCGGCGTCGGCCCCGCTCTGCACCCACCGTCACTGACCAGAACCCTCAACCACCCCCCTCCACCCGCCGATCGTGAACTGTCAGGGGCAGGACTCTCACGAGCGGAAGCAGGGTTGGTGACGATCGAGGCGGCACCCGTGGCTCCGGCCGCCGGGACGGACGCGGAGCGCACGGCGCTCGCGTCGGTCCTGGCGGAGCTGGAAGGCCGCCCGGTGTCGATGTTCCAGTCGCTGGGCGAGCCGGCCACGGAGGCGGTCCGCCGGGCCGAGGAACTGCAGGCGCCGGAACTGGTTCAGCGCGCCCGCCTGGTGCTGGCGGGGGTGATGCTGCGGGAGGGGCGCTCGGCCGAGGGCGGCCGGGCGGCGCACCAGGTGCTGGCCTGGGCGGAACACCAGGGCAGCCCCTACCTGCTCGCCCGCGCCCACCGTGAGCTGGCCATCTTCTACCGGATGATGGGTGACACGTCGGCCGCCCTGACCCACGCGGTGCAGTGCGTGGCCCACCTGACCGGCGAGGTGTCGCCCGCCATCCGCGCCCGGCACCTGCTGTCGCTGGCGGTGGCGCTGGACGAGAGCGGCTCGGGCGACGAGGCCGGCCGGCGGTTCACCGAGTCGCTGGACATCGCCACCGCGGTCGGCGACCACGAGCTGACTCTCTACGTGCTCAACAACATGGCGTACACGGCGTACGAGAACGAGGACGTGCCCGCCGCCGACAGCCTGGTCGACCGGATGCGCGAGGTGCAGCGGCTGAGCCGGCGCGAGTTCGGCGCGAACGAGCTCGACACGATCGCCCGGGTCCAGCTGCTGTCCCGGCGGTTCGGCGCGGTCGAGGCGACGCTGCGCCCGATGCTGGACGACGGTCAGGCCACCGCGCTGAGCACCGAGGGTGACGCGGTCGCGGAGTGCCGGCTGACCCTGGCCGAGGCCCGCCGGATCGATCAGCGGTACGACGCGGCGCAGGAGGCCCTCGATGCCACGCGGCGCATCTGCGACGAGCGGGGCCTGGCGGGCGTACGGGCCCGGGCCCGCGAGGAGCAGGCCGCCCTGTTCGCCACGACCGGCCGGTTCGCGCAGGCGTACGAGGAGCACCGCGCCTTCCACGCCGAGGCCGCGGCCATGCACTCCAGCCAGCGCGACGCCCGCGCCCGCGCGCTGCAGGCGGTGTTCGAGGCGACCGAGGCCCGCCGGGTCAGCGAGCACTTCCGCGAGATGGCCCACCGGGACCCGCTGACCGGTCTGTACAACCGCCGGTACGTCAACGAGCGGCTGGAAGCCCTGCTCGGTGAGGCGTCGGTCCGCCGTACGCCGCTCTCGCTCGCCATCCTCGACCTGGACCACTTCAAGCAGGTCAACGACACGTTGTCGCACAGCACCGGCGACACCGTGCTGCAGCACATCGCCCAGTTGCTGGCCGAGACCGCGACCGGCCCGGGGTTCGCCGCCCGGATGGGTGGCGAGGAGTTCCTGCTGGTCTTCCCGGGTGTGCCGGCAGACGAGGCGGCACGGTGCTGCGAGCAGCTGGTGGTACGGGTCCGGACCCACGCCTGGCAGCCGATCACCGGCACCCTCCCGGTCACCACCAGCATCGGCGTGACCGCGTCGGCCGACGGTCGCAGCACCGCGTCGACCCTGCTGGCCCAGGCCGACCGCAACCTGTACGCGGCCAAGCGCGCCGGCCGCGACCGCGTCGTCCTCGACACCTGACCGGCGGCGACGTCAGCGGCGAAGCCGGTCGAACGCCTTCGGTGGGGCCAGCGCCCCCATCGTGTCCACGATCATCGTGGCGCACTCGTCCGGGCCGGCGTTCGTGGTGTCGACCGCGATGTCGCAGTCGCCGTGGGCGTACACGAACGTCTGCGAGCGGGCCAGACCGACCGGCCGGTCGCCGCGGTCACGCTCACGCCGCTCGAGTTCGGCCGGGGGGTGCAGCGCACCTCCACCAGCGTGACGTCGTACCCCTCCAGCGTCTCCAGCAGGTCGTCCAGGCGCCACTGCTCGCTGAGCGGGTAGTCCATGATCACGTCGTTCCCGGCCGAGGCGAGCGCGGCCACGGCCCGGTGGTAGCCGAGCCGCGTCCGTCGCAGCATCTCGCCGATCTCCGCGTCGTCGAGGATGCGGGTGTGAACGGTGGAGCGCATTGCTCCGATCGCGTCGCCGGGCACGAGGAACCACGGGTCGCTCAGGAGGGGAAGAAGCGCCCGGCCGATGCTGCTCTTGCCGGCGCTCGAAGCGCCGTTGAGCAGGATGATCCGTCCGGTTGTCACCCGTCGATGATCCCGCGGAGGACGGCGTCGAGCGTGTCCGGGCGCAGGCCGGTGTCGGTGCGGGCGGCGACGTGCTGGTCCGGGCGTACGAGCAGCGCGCCGTCGCTCGCCAGGCCGGTGCGGTCGAGCCAGTCGCCGTCGGCGTCCGCCAGGTCGGCGCCCTTGCCGATGCGGTGGACGGGCACGCCGCCGGGCCAGTCCGGCGAGTCCGGGCCGGCCAGGATCGCGAAGCCCGGCCCGCAGAGGTCCAGCGAGGACCGGCCGTCGGCCAGCCGTACGTGCGGCACCCGGGTGCCGGCCTGCCCGGTGAGCTCGTCCACGAACCCGCCGCCGGCGTAGTCGTACCGGGTCATGATCGCGCCGGCGTCGACGTGCCTCGCCACGTCGACGGCGTTGTCCGGCGTCACGATGCCGTACCGGGCCAGGAAGTCGGTGCGCCACCGGGCCTGCTCGGCCGCGAGCACGGCCCGCGGACGGCGCTCCGGCTGGTAGGTGTCCAGCAGTCCCGGTCCGGCCTGCCCGGCCAGCACCAGGGCCAGCTTCCAGGCGAGGTTGTGCACGTCGGCGATGCCGGTGTTGGCGCCGAAGCCACCCCACGGCGCGTGCTGATGGGCGGCGTCACCGGCCAGGAAGACGCGACCGCGCCGGTAGTCGTCGGCCACGTGCACGCCGTCGTCCCACGTGCTGGTGGCCAGCACCCGCACGTCGACGTCCCGGCCGACCGCCGCCCGCACCCGGTCGGCCACGTCGGCGGGCGGGGTGTCGTCGTACTCGAAGTGGAACGACCACTCGGTGGTGTTGTTCTTGGACAGGATCACCCCGCGGGCGGCGTTCCCGGTGATCTCGCACTGGCTGAACGTGCGGCCCTCGACGAGGTCGGTGAGGTCGGTCTCGACGAAGGCGTTCAGGTAGCGGTGCAGCGGCGGCCGGGTCCAGCCGGAGATGCCGAGCATGGTCCGGATGCCGCTGGCGGCGCCGTCGGCCGCGATCACGTAGTCGGCCCGGACGGTGGTGTCGCCGACGGTGGCCGTGACGCCGTCCGGGTCGGCGGCGAGCGCGTCCAGGCCGGCGCCGAACCGGAGGTCGCCACCGCGCTCGCGGGCCGCGGCGGCCAGCACCGGTTCGAGCAGCACCTGCGGGCAGAAGCAGAAGTGGGACGGGCTCGGGTCGCCGCTCATGCCCTTTCGGACGGCCCCCATGTCGAGCGGCGCGGCGTCGATCAGGGTCGGGCCGATGCGGGCGCCCCCGAACGCGCCCGCCTTCAGCGCGCCGGCCGCCGCCTCCTGGACCCGCTGTTCCAGGCCGATCTGCCGGTACATCTCGACCGTACGGGGATGCACGCCGCGCGACCGGGGCAGCACCGAGGCGCCCGACCGCCGCTCGACCAGGACGAAGTCGACGCCCTGATACTGCAGAAACAGCGCCGCCGACAGCCCGACGAGTCCCCCGCCGACGATCAGCACCGAGGTACGCTCCATGACGACTCCTACACCTTGATAGAAACTTATATTGTGCTGTAAGTTTTTACCACGATGTAGGTTACTCGGCAAGGAAGGTGCGCGATGACCGAGGTCGGCCTGCGGGAACGCAAGAAGCTCCAGACCCGTGCCCGCATCACCGACGCCGCGCTGCGGTTGTTCGCCGAGCGTGGTTTCGACCAGACGACGGTTGCGGACGTCGCGGCGGCGGCCGACGTGGCGGTGAAGACGGTGTTCAACTACTTCCCGGCCAAGGACGACCTGTTCTTCGACCGCGCCGAGGAGATCGAGCAGCGGTGGCTGGAAGCCGTCGCCGACCGGACGCCGGACGAGCCGTTGCTGGCCGGCGTACGGCGGCGGGCGCTGTCCCGGTTCGCCGACCATCCGAACGGGCCGTCCGCGCACTTCTTGCGCGTGATGGCCGGCAGCCCGGTGCTGCAGGCGCGAGGGCAGCAGATGTGGGCCGCGCACGAGGACGCGGTCACCACGGCGCTGGCCGGATACGTGGACGGCCTGGCCGCGCGGGTCCTGGCCCACCAGGCGTTCAGCATCCACCCGATGACGCTGCGGATGGTCGAGAGGTGGACCGCCGAGGGCGTTCCGGCCGACGAGGTCCGCGAGCGCGCCTTCGCGCTGATCAACCGGGCGTTCGACCTTCTCGACCACGCCGTCGACCACGCCGTCGACCACGCCAGGTCGGCCACCACCGGGTGAAGTTCGCGTCGAACCCGCGCAACTCCGGGAGGGCGAGGACGTCCGGCCGGACCCGGTCGATCACCGCCGCGATCGCGTCCGTTTACCCCTTCGACGCCTCGCGGACACTCTGCGCCGCGTCGGCCGCGACACCGGCGTCGTACGCCAGGTCGGGGTCGGCCGCCGGGCGCGGCACGCAGAGCAGCAACGCCCGGGGGCGGACCGTGATCTTCAGAGTCTTGGCCGGCTCGATCAGGTCGCCGTCGAGCTGCCGCGGCTGCTCGCGGTCGCTGCGGATCTCGACCCGCTCCGCGGTGAAGGTCTCCATCAGCGGTACCGACTTGCGCCGCCGCACCACCGCCCAGGCCAGCGCGGCCCAGTGGGACAGGCTGTTCGGGCTGAGGACGGCCACATCGAGCTTGCCGTCGCTGGGGTCGGCGTCCCTGAGCAGCCGTACGCCCCCTTGAAGCCGGCCGACGTTGCCGACGATCACGGTGCGCGGCCGCCGCGGCATCGGCGCACCGCCGTCCAGCACGATTCGCACGCGCATCGGACTGCCGTTCAGATGCTTGACCGCACCCCCGACGTACGCAAGCCAGCCCAGATGTTTCTTCGCCGTGTCCGACGTGCCCTGCAGCATCTGCGCGTCGAAGCCCATCCCGGCCATCACCGCGAAACACTGGTCGCCGACGGCCCCGACATCGATCCACCGGCGGCCGCCCTCCAGCGCCACCTGCACGCCGGTGGCCACGTCGCCGGCCAGGCCGAGGTTGGACGCGAGCAGGTTCCCGGTGCCGGCCGGCAGCACCGCCAGCGCCACATCGGTCCCGGCCAGCGCGGTCACGCAGGCCATCACCGTGCCGTCGCCGCCGCAGACGAAGATCAGCTCGGCGCCGTCGTCGATCGCCTTCCGCGCCTGTCCCCCGCCCGGATCGTCGGGAGTGGTCTCCAGCCAGGCCGGCGCGGGCCACCCCGCGTCGCCGAGGCCGGCGTCGATCGTGCGCCGCAGGAGATCCATGTCCGGCACTTTCACCGGATTCACCACTATTGCCGAACGAGGTCCCGTCACGCACACAGTGTGCCCGACCCCGGTGTCGGCAACGTGACGGTCTGGTCCGGTCGTCCCGTACCGTGGGGTCGTGACCGAGACGACCGTGACCTGGTGGGGGCACAGCACGATGTCGCTGGCCGACTCCGGCGTCACGTTGCTCACCGACCCGCTGCTCACCGACCGCCTCATCCACCTGCGCCGGATGGCCGGTCCCGTGCCGCGACTGCCCGGCCCGCCGGACGCGGTGCTGCTCTCGCACCTGCACGCCGACCACTTCCACCTGCCGTCGCTGCGGGCCCTCCCGGGCGAGCCGCGGCTGATCGTGCCGCGGGGCGCCCGCGCGTTCGTCGCCGCCGGCCTCGGGAAGGCGTACGCCGACCGCTGCGTCGAACTCGCCCCCGGCCAGGACACGATGGTCGGCGGCGTACGGGTCCAGGCGGTCGAGGCCGCCCATCCGGGTGGACGCGGCCCGTGGTCCCGGGCCGAGGCGGCCGCGATCGGCTTCGTCGTCGAGGGCTCGACCCGGACGTGGTACGCCGGGGACACCGGCCTGTTCGACGGGATGTCCGATCTGGCCCCGCTCGACCTGGCCCTGGTTCCGGTCGGCGGCTGGGGTCCGACGCTGGGCGCGCACGGCCACCTCGACGCCCGGGACGGAGCGGAGGCGCTGCGCCGGGTGAAGGCGTCGTGGGCGGTGCCGGTGCACTACGGCACGTTCTGGCCGATCGGCCTGGGCCGGGTCCGCACCCACATGTTCACCGACCCCGGCGTCGACTTCGCCCGGCTGGCCGGCCGGATGGCCCCCGACACCCAGGTCCGCGTCCTGACCCAGGGCGAGACGCTGACCATCGCCCGCGAGGACGACCGCCCGTGATGTCGCAACTGGGCGCGATCGGCTGGCTCTTCCTGGTGGTGGCGTTCGGCGCGATCATCCCCGTCATCCCGACCGGGGCCGCGGTCAGCGGGGCGGCCGCGCTCGCCTTCCACACCCAGCCGGCGGTCATCGCCCTGGCCGTGCTGGCCGGCGCGGCCGGCGCCTACGTCGGCGATCTGGTCGTGTACGCGGCCTGCCGGGCCGGCGGCGAACAACTGGCGCGACGTCTGCGCTGGTTGCGCGACGAGGAACATCTGGCCGCGGTCAAGGAACGCCTGAGCAAGAGCCAGATCCCGGTCCTGCTGGTGTCCCGCCTGCTGCCCGGCGGTCGCGTCCCGGTCCTGCTGGCGGCGGCTTTCCTCGGGCTCCCCTGGCGTACGTTCGTGGTGGCCAACCTGCCGGCGTGCGCCTTGTGGTCGGTGGTCTACGCCGCCATCGGCATCGCCGGCGGCTCGATCTTCCCCAAGCCGTGGGAAGGCGTGGTCGCCGCGGTCATCCTCATCGTGATCGTCAACCAGACCATCAGCTTCGTCAACAAACGCCGCGCCCGCGCCAAGACCCCCGCGCCCGCCACCCCCGAGGCCCAGGCCTGACCGGTCCTCGTATGTCGCGGTCCGTGGCCCATGGTCGGCCCGGCAGCACATCCGCAAGTGCCGACGACATCCCGCTGGAGCGGTATCATCGCCTGATGACGATTGATTTCCCACCAGGGTTGAATCCAGCCGTGGCGCTGTTCCGATCGTTGGGTGATCCGGTTCGTCTCGGGATTCTGCACCGGCTCACCTCCGGCGAAGCACGCGTGGTAGACCTGACCAACGAACTGGGGTTGGCGCAGTCCACGGTGTCGAAGCATTTGTCGTGTCTGCGGGACTGCGGGCTGGTGGATTTCCGCGCCGAGGGTCGTCAGTCGTTCTATGCCTTGACCCGCCCGGAGCTGTTCGAGCTTCTGCGCTCGGCTGAGCAACTGCTCGCCGCGACCGGTAACGCCGTGGCCTTGTGTCCTGTCTACGGCGACCTGGACTGCGAAGCAGTGGCATGAGCGGCCATCACAGCGACAGCGGCGGTCACGGGCACGACCATGCGGTCCCGACCGGCGCTGGACACCGCCGGCCCCTGGCCACCGTCCTCGGCATCTCGTCAACGATCCTGACCGTCGAGGTGGTCGGCGCATTCTGGTCCGGGTCGTTGGCGTTGCTGGCCGACGCCGGGCACATGCTCACTGATGTCGCCGGGTTGTCACTGGCCCTGTTCGCCGCCTACCTGGCTGGACGTCCCGCCACCAACGCCCGCACCTGGGGCTACCAGCGGTCGGAGGTCCTCGCCGCTGCCGCGCAGGCCGCCGTGTTGCTGGCCGTCGGCGGGTTCGTCCTGATCGAAGGCGTACGGCGGCTGCTGGAACCCCCCGAGGTCGCTTCCGGGGCGATGGTCGTGTTCGGTGTCATCGGCCTGGTCGGCAACGGGGTGTCGATCCTGCTGCTGTCGCGGATCGGCAACGACAACCTCAACACCCGCGCCGCGCTGCTGGAAGTCGTCAACGATGCCCTCGGCTCGATCGCCGTGCTGATCGCCGCTGGAGTCATCGTCTGGACGGGCTGGTCACGTGCTGACGCGGTCGCGTCGATCCTGATCGGCGTGATGATCCTGCCCCGCACCTGGAAGCTGCTCCGCGAAACCGTCGACGTGCTGATGGAGGCCACCCCCAAAGGGGTCGACCTGGCGCAGGTTCGCGCCCACATTCTGGCCGTGCCGCACGTCCACGACGTCCACGATCTGCACGCCTCGGCGGTGTCCAGCGACCTGCCGGTGCTGACCGCGCACGTGGTCGTGGACGACTCGTGCTTCAGCGACGGGCACCTCCCGCGGCTGCTCGACCAGATGCAGCAATGCCTGGTCGGGCACTTCGACATCGAACACTCGACGTTTCAGTTCGAGCCGGTCACCCACGCCGCCCACGAACACGCCACCCACGCCTGAGCCGGCGAACACACCATGACGACCCCGGTGACCGCAGCGATCACCCCGCAACGGCGCTCCGTACTCAACCGCCGAAGCCTGCACCTGGCGTATGCCACGGCGGGATACAACCTGCTGGAAGGCATCGTCGCCGTCGCTGCCGGTACAGCCGCGACCTCCACCGCCCTGCTGGGCTTCGGCCTCGACTCCTTCATCGAGGTGTCCAGCGCCCTCGTGGTGATCTGGCAGTTCCGGTCACGGCTGCCGGAAACCCGCGAACGGCTGGCGTTGCGGCTGATCGCCGTGTCGTTCTTCGCCCTCGCCGCGTGGATCACCCTCGACGCCGTCCGTTCCCTGCTCGGCGCCGAACACGCCGAGCCGTCGCGGGCCGGGATCGCGGTCGCCGCGGCGTCGCTGGTCATCATGCCGCTGTTGGTCCGGGCCAAACGCCGGGCCGGCCGCGAGTTGGGCTCCGCCACCGTCGTGGCGGACTCCATGCAGACGATGCTGTGCACCTACCTATCTGCGGTCGTACTCGCCGGCCTGGTCCTCAACGCCACCCTCGGCTGGACCTGGGCCGACCCCGTCGCCGGGCTACTCATCGCCGCGGTAGCCACCCGAGAAGGCATCGAAGCCTGGCGCGGAGAACACTGCGACGACTGCACCCCGCCGGCCACGGCCGACCGTACGGATCGTTGCGGGCCCGGCTGCACCGACAGTTGCTGTACACCTGACTCGGCGCCCACCGTCTTGTGAGACCTGGGCGGCCGGGGGCATTCGCGCCGGAGCGGGCCGGCGCCTCGGGACGGGACACGACCAGGTAACAATGAGCCGGCGACACCGACGAACATCACCGCAATCATGGAAACCGCGGTCCGGCCACCTCCGGAGCTGGCCAACGGTGCCGAGACAGCAGGGCGACCGCCTGGACAACGCCCAGGACGGCGGACGCGGCGCCGGCAAGCACCCGCGCGGGGACAGCACCGCCGCCTGTGGCGCGGCCCATGCGTGTCGCCTGGCTTCTATCCAACGGCTGCCAGGAAATCCGAGTAGAACAAGCCCAGGCCGACTGCCACGCCGATCCCGGCCACAATCCAGAACCGGACCACGATGGTGACCTCGGTCCATCCGGCCAGCTCGAAGTGGTGATGCAACGGCACCATCCGGAATGCGCGTCTACCGGTGGTCCGGAACGAGACGATCTGGATCACCCAGGTCGTCACGATGATGACGAACAGCCCACCGATCAGGATCGACAGCAGCGTGGTCCGGGTGGCTATCGCCAGGCCGCCGATGAGGCCGCCGAGACTGAGCGAGCCGACGTCACCCATGATGATCCGCGCCGGGGACGTGTTCCACCACAGGAAGCCCACGCACGCGGCGGCAGCCGCCGCCGCGATCATGGCGATGTCCAGGGGATCCCGGACCTGGTAGCAGTAGTCGTTCACGCGGGCGTACGCATCGTCGGCGCACCAGTGCCGGTACTGCCAGAACCCGATCAGCGCATACGCTCCGAGCACCAGGGTCGACGCGCCGGTGGCCAGTCCGTCGAGACCGTCGGTGAGGTTCACGCCGTTCGACATGGCCGTGATGACAAAGACGAACACGATCACTGCGCCGACCTTGCCGACGTCGAGCCAGCTGATGTCGCGGATCAGCGAAATGTGCTCGCTGGCCACGGTCTGGCCGTTGGTGCTGGTCACGTACAGCGCGGCGATACCGAATCCGCCGCTGACGATCACCTGGCCGAGCAGCTTGCCCCTGGCCGACAGTCCGTCGGAGTTGCGCTTACGCACCTTGAGGAAGTCGTCGAGGAAACCGACTGCACCGCAGAAGACGAACAGCCCGAGCAGGACCAGGGCCGTCATGGTCGGCCCTTCCTGCGCGATCTGCCGTTCGGGCAGGGTGGTCAGGGCGATGTGCCCGGCGATGTAGGCGAGGACGGTCGCCACGATGAACGCGACGCCACCCATCGTGGGGGTGCCCTTCTTGCCGAGATTGCTGGCGAGGCCGATGGAGCGGATCGGCTGACCGGCCTTGAGCGCGGTGGAAACGCGTATCGCGACCGGCGTGCCGAACAGGGAGACGATGAACGCCACCGCGGCCGCGACGATGACCGCTCTCACGGGCGACCCTTCCCGAGGTCCAAACCTCTCACAGCACAGTCCCTACCGCACCATGTGTGTCGGACAGGCCAGCAGGACGCGAGCCGTTGTCCCTTTCCCGCGCAGCCCGCTCGAGCTTCGCCCGGTACGCCTCGCGGGCCGCCATGTCGATCTGCTCCACGTAGTCAGGCGTCACCCCGGTGCGGCCATCGAGCTGGTCACGCAGGATGTCGGCGTGTCCGGCATGCCGGGTGGTCTCCCGAAGGACATGGATCATCATGGCAAACAGTTTGACGTCGGACCGCGACCACCACGGCACGAGACCGGGCGCGTCGACGGGAAACTCTTGGATCGTCGTCACCCACAGGTCGCTGCCGCCCCGTCCGGCCATCGCCCCAGCGTTTCCGGAAACGGGCGGCCGAAGACTTCACCGAAATACCGGGCCTTCAACGCCCTGGCGGCAGCGGCCCCGACACGAACACGATCGCGGCGAGCATCATCGTCAACCCGAAGCCGACCAGAATCCAGAACACCGTCGGCCACGTTCCGCCGAGGGTAAGCGTCGCGCCGCCGAGCCGGCCGAGCGCCACCGACCGCTCACAGCTCCATCTCCCGATCCTACGGTCGTCGGCCCGGACGTCTGGTTCGTCCACCGTCTCATGGCCGGATGACGGCCCACCGACGGGGAATGCACGCAAAGCCGCAGGTCAGGAACTTGATCAGCTCAGTACTTCAGGTATTGGCGGGTGGTTTGGGCGACCTTTTGAACCAGCTTGATGCCGCTCGACATGCTCGGGTTCCGGTGCGACAGGACCGCGATCGAGACGTCGGTGTCGTCGCTGGTCACGCGGCCGACGGTGTTGATGATCCAGCGGTTGCCCTCGGTCGAGCGGGGGAGCCAGCCGTTCTTGACCGTGGTGGTCTCGCCCTTGGCCGCGACCGAGGGGATGCCCCAGTCCTGGTCGGGCTCGACCGTGCTCATCAGGCTGAAGGCCAGGGCGCGGGACTTCGACGTGAGCGGGCTCTTCGAGTCGACCAGCTGGTTGAGCAGCTTGACCTGGTCGGCGACCGTGGTCCGGGTCAGGCCCCACTCGCCGTCGACCGTGGTCGAGGTCAGGCCCAGTCGCTTGTCGCACCTCTGCACCGCGCTCTGCCGGCCCAGGTGCTGGAACAGCGCCGTGGTGGCGTCGTTGTCGCTGGCCCGGATCATGCGCTTGGCCAGAGCCAGTTCGCTCGAGGTGAGGCTGCGGTGGCCGTCCTGAGCGGTGAGCAGCAAGCAGCCCAGCACCTGCACCTTGACCACACTGGCGGTCTCGTACTTCTCGGAGCCGCGGAAGGCGTACACCTGGCCGGTCTTACGGTCGTAGACCGCCACCGAGAACTCGGGCGCCGTCTTGGCGTACTTGGTGAGCGCGGCGGTGAGGCTCTTGACCCCGGCGGCGTGTTTCTGGGCGGCGAGCTCTTCGGGGCTGGGCCCGGTCGGCGTGGGCGACGGCGTCGGAGAGGGCGTCGACGAATCGTGGAAGGTGCCGGCCAGCGGCAGCACGTCGGTGTGGCCGCGCGTCATACCCACTCCCACCAGGGCCGCGCCCGCCAGAACGGCGAAGGCGGCCGCCGCCGAAACCCACACTCCCGAACGTCGCACCCATGCATACTGCCGTGCCTGCCCTTCGAATCGTCACCCGAAGTCGGAATCACCGCGGAATTGGCAGCAAGTTTCGACTCGTGGCGTAGGGATGTTCACGGAGGGTCACTCGTCCGGTTGGACGGGCGACGCACAATGGCCGTATGCGCTTCGGACTCTCCTTGCCCTCCGCCCTGTTCGACGTGGCCCGGTCCGCCGCTGGGCAGGTGCTCGAGTCCGCGGCCTCGCTGGCCACCCTCCCGATCCGGGCGGTGGCGCTGCTGGGCCAGGCCGAACTGCTGGTCACCCGGATCACGATGCTGGTCGAGCAGGCCGAGGACCTGGTGGAACGGGTCCGCATGGTGGCCGTCGACGCCGAGGACACCGTGCACGAGGCGCGGGCCATCGCGGCCACCGCGGGCGTGACGATCGAGGAGGCGACGCGTATCGCCGCCGCGGCGGGCCGGGTGGTGCAAGGCGCGGCCACGACCACCGACGCGGCCTCGGTGATCGTCCTGCAAGCGAGCGAGATCACCGGCGCCGCCCAGGAGGTGGTCGGGAAGATCGAGGCGACCACGGCCGAGGCGACCCAGCTGCTGGACGCGTACGCCCCGACGCTGCGTCAGGCCGCCCCGATCGCCGCCCGCTTCGTCCGCGAACTCTCGCCGGACGAGGTCACCGCGGCCATCACGATGATCGACCAGCTGCCCCAGCTCCGCGAGTACCTGACCGACGACGTCCTGCCCCTGTTGGGCAAGCTCGACCAGGTCGGCCCGGATCTGCACAAGCTGCTCGAGGTGACCGAGGATCTGCACCTGGCGATCGCCGGCCTGCCCGGCCTGAAGATGCTGCGCCGCCGGGGCGAGGAGCGCGTGGCGGAGGAAGAGTCAGCCTGACCGCCATTCGGCACGCTGCTGTACCTGCAGCTGTCGGCCACGCAGCGGATGGAGATCGAGCTCGGGGTGGAGGAGAGGCTGGCGCGTCCACCGGACCTCGAGCCCGACGACGAAGAGGATCCGGTCAGGTCAGCGCGACCGTGAGACCGGTCAGTTCGTAGCCCGCGATCTGCGGCCGGATCCCCACCGCGGGCTCGCTCATCATGCGCAACCCGGGCAACCGGAACAACGTGGTCAGGAAGATGTCGGTCTCCTGGATCGCGATGTACGCGCCGGGACAGCGGTGCGGACCGTCCCCGAAGGACAGTCCGGCGTCGGGCACACCGTCGGCCTTGATCCGTGCCGGGCACAGCGATTCCGGCCCGACCCCCACCGCGTGATCGTCGATGTTGGCCGCGGCGACGCCGATGTCCACCCGAACGCCCGCCGGAATCACCGACCCGCCGGCCTCGATCGGAGCCGTGGTCGTCCGGGCCAGGTTGGCCACCACCGGTTCCAGCCGCAGGATCTCGTGCAGGATCGCTGTCCGGGCCTTCTCGTCACCGTCGAGATAGGACGCCCGGAGCTCGCCGTCGGTGAACAGGTGCCAGGCGCTGAGCGTGATGAACTCGCGGGTGGTGATCATGCCGGCGGCGGCGAACGTGACGCACTCCCCCAGGATCTCGCCGTTGCTGCAGCCCTCGCCGATCAGGTGCGAGATCAGATCGTCCGTACGCGTCCGGCGGCGCGCGGCCACACTCGGCCGTACGTCCCGGAAGTAGAAGGCGGCCAGCGAGAAGCTGTTGTGCAGCCGCCCCCACACGGTGCGCGCGGTGAGGCGCTCGGCGCCCTGCGGGATGTTGTCGAAGAAGCGCTCCAACCGGCGGGCCATGTCGCCGCGCCCCTCGGTGAGCCCGATGACCTCGGCCGCCACCGCCACCGCGAGTGAGAAGCTCAACTCGGAGACGTCGGCCCGGCCACGCCGGCGCAGCACGTCGCACTGCCGGTCGACCAGGCGGTGCATGAGTTCCCGGTACGCCGTGTCCACGCGTTTCGGCGTGAAGTACTTCGCCGTCTGCCGCCGGTGCTCGCGGTGTTCGGCACCGTCGCGGTACAGCACCGGCACCCGCATCCGCGACTCCATCCGGGCGGTGTGCTCGGCGCCGAAACCGGCCTGGCGGGTGTCCGGGTGCCGCAGCAGCGCGCGGGCGGTCGCGTAGTCCTGGACGTGCCAGACACCGTCGGCGCCGGCGTGGGCCGGGCAGCCGGGGGCGAGGTCACCGCGGTCCACCTTGCGGGGCGTGGTGACGGATGCTTCGGCGGACATGGCGGAACTCCTCGGTGGGGTGAGGCATCGACGATGCTCGTTGGGCGAACGAACGTCACCAATGTGGGGTACCCACGCAGAATGGACCCCACCCGGGTAGGTGGGGTCCATTTGGTGAAACCGGACGATCAGCACGGCGGGGCGATCAGTACACCGAGACGCCGTACACGCTCAGCGGCTCGACGACCGGCTGGAAGTACGTCGTCCCGCCGGAGCTGCAGTTGCCGCTGCCGCCCGAGGTCAGGCCGAGCGCCGTCGTGCCGGAGTAGAGCGAGCCGCCGCTGTCGCCGGGCTCGGCGCAGACGGTGGTCCGGATCAGGCCGGAGACCGACCCCTCGGAGTAGTTGACCGTGGCGTTCAGGGCGGTCACCCGGCCGGAGTGGATGCCGGTGGTGCTGCCGCGGCGGTAGACGGTCGCGCCGACGGCCGGCGTGCCCGCGCTCGTGATGTCCTGCGAGCCGACCGCGCCGCTCTTGGTGATCGAGGTGTTGGTGTACCGGACGATCCCGTAGTCGTTGCCGGGGAAGCTGGTGCCGGCCCGGGTGCCCAGCGTGGCCGAGCCGTTCGACCAGGTCGCGCCGATGTTCGTGCAGTGGCCGGCGGTCAGGAAGTAGTACGTGCTGCCGCTGCGCACGTTGAAGCCGAGCGAGCAGCGGGCGCCGCTCACGTAGATGGCGTCGCCGCCGGAGATGAACGTGGACAGCTTGCCCGACACCGTCTCGAGCGTGGCCGCGCTGCCCAGCGACGCCACGGTCGACCTGACCGCGGCCAGGGCGGCGCCGGTGACCGTGCTGTCCGCGCTGACGATGACCTTGTTGCTGACCGGGTCGACGGCGTAGGCGGTGCCCGGGGTCCGGAGCTTGACCGACAGCGTGCTGGTGGCCGCGGCCAGGGCCGCTCCGCTGTGCTCGACGAAGCGGGCGGTGCCGCCCGAGGCAGCGACGGACTTCGCGGTGGCCGCGTCGGTGACGTCGACGACGATCTTGCCGGACGAGTCGATGTACGAGCCGGCGGTCAGGTGGCCGAACTTCTGGTCCAGCTTGGTGGCCAGCGCCGACGGGGCGAACGAGGCGTCGCCGGCGGCCGGGGCGGCCGACGCGGGGGACGCGGCGACGAATGCGCTGCCGACGAGAAGGCCGACGGCCAGGCCGACGATCGGTCGGCGCAGCTTCGGATTGAGCACGGGTGCCTCCCAGGGTTGGGGTTGACGGTGCTCCTTCACTATCGACATGTATCGATGCTGACTCAAGGCCGGTTACAGCTTTACCGAAGTGGCCTCGATCAATATCAAAACAGCCCTGAGCTGCGCGTACATGTATTCCATAGCATGGGAATATCACTGTTTCGGGATGGGGCCACCGCCGATCACGACGGTTCTCTGACCATCTTCTCCAGAGTGTTCCGTGCTCGGCAACGGCATGGTGGCCGACCCCGCCGGCGCGTCGCGACGTCCCGACCCGTACGCCCGGGCCTGCTCGAGAATGATCGGCGCCTCGCGCTCGGCGCGGTTCAGCCAGCCCGCCCAGCGCTCCTGCATCGGGCGGATCAGGCCGCCGCCGACCCCGACCACGGTCACTCCGCCGACGGTCGCCAGCACGGTGATCAGGATCGGGACGGTGACCGCGCCGGCCACGCCGATCTGGTTCAGCGCGGCGATCACGCCCAGGCCGACGATAGTCGCCGAGGCGAGATGGCCGAGCGTACGGCCGTACGTCAGAGGGGCCAGCGCGGCGGTGATGACGTCCTTGACCACCCGGGCGATCGCCGTCGCCACCACCACCGTCACGATCGCCACGAACGCCCGGGGCAGCCAGCGGACCACGTCGGACAGCACCGCCGACGCCGCGTTCGGGCCCCACACCCCGAGAGCGATCTCGGCCGTGAGCAACAGCGCCCCGCAGTACGCCAGGCGGCCGGCCAGGGTGCTCGCGTCGTGCTTCGAGCGGGCCAGGGCGGCCGTCAGTCCCCCGCGGTCCGCCATCCGCGCGAACCCGAACCGGCGCAGCGCGGCCGGCAGCAGGACGGCCACCGCCTTGGCAACCAGCCAGCCGATCACCAGGATGACGGCGAAGGCGAACGCGGTCGGAATCTGACGCAGGACGCCGTGCAGCGCGTCGGCCATGGAGCGGATCCTTTCGAAGCGGATGTCCGCCCGTTCCTGCCGGCACAGGTATATAACGCCTGGCGGCGCGCCGGGAGCCCCGATCGGCGACAGACTCCGCGTCCGTCGCCTACGCCGCCTCGAGAACGGGGGTCACGGCGGCCAGGTCCGTCGCGAGCCGCCGGGCCTGGGCACGGATCTCCGGTACGGCCGTGGTCTCCCACTGGGCGCCGCGGCGCAACGGGCCGATCAGCCACAGCCGGTCCCGCACCGCGCCGTCGGCCCCGACCAGGCGGCCGGCCCGGTCGATGTCCAGCCCCAGCCCGTGCGGCCCGACCCGGGCCACGCGAGAGTCGAGCAGGCCGCTGATCAGCGGGCCGGCCGCGCCCGGCAGCCGTCCCGGACCGGCGCAGTTGACCACCGCGCCGAACCACTGCCGACCGGCTTCGAGCTCCACGTGCAGGCCGCCGGCGGCGATCGGCTCGATCGAGTGCAGGCCGCCCGCGCGGACCTCGAGCCGCCCCTGCTCGCGAAGGTCGGCGACCCGGGCCGCCACCGATGGCGCCATCCGGTGCCGGTGACACTCCCACGGCCGGGCCAGGTGGCGCAGGAAGGCGTCCTGCTCGTCCGGGGTCAGGGCGACCCAGAGCTCGTCCAGGTGCGGCCGCAGCCCGTCGACCACGGCCCGCCAGTCGCCGGCCCGCGCGGCTTCCGCCCGTACGGCCCGGACGACGTCCCGCAGGGTGGCGCAGTCGTCCAGGGCGAGCTCGGCCGGGGGCGCGGCGGCGACGGTGTGGCTCAGCGGCAACTGGCCTCGGCGGCTGACGGCGGTGATCGGGGCGCTGCGGCGGCCGTCCGCGGTGAGAGTGAGGGCGACGTCGATCGCGGTGAGACCGGCGCCGATCAGCAGCACCGGCTGGTCCGCCGGGATCTGGTCGAGGGCCCGGGGCGCCCACGGGTCGGCGACGTAATCGGGGTGATCGGAAGCGGCCGCCGCCTTCGCGCGGCCGGCGCCGGAGGTGGTGCGGCTGGAAGAGGTGGGGTCTGGGG
>CAXSDA010000062.1:15243-27327 GCA_964236515.1 uncultured Actinoplanes sp. | reverse complement strand
ATAGGTCGTTGCGGCGCCGGGTCGTTGATGGTCGTATGTCAGCCTTGGCGAAGGCCGGCCGGGATGGGTTGCACCTCACCCGACGTCGGGCCCTACCGTCGCCCCGGTGACATTCGGCGGCTGCCCCACATCCAAATGTTGAAGAGCTTCGGTCTCGCGCTGGCCGACATCGGCCGGCTCGTTGACGGCGAGACCGACCCGAGGGACTTGATCCGTGTCCAGTTGGACCAGGTCAACGAACGGATCGCGGCGGGATACCGGCTGCGGCTCGGTGTGCTCGGTGTGCTCGGTGTGCTCGATGCCCTCGCGGGCGGTGCGACCTCACCAATTGAGCTATTGCAGTTAGGTTGGGACCGGCCACAGGTCACGCCGGACACCGACGCAAGTAGTCGCGTTGGACGCCGCCATTCCGACCCAGCACGAACGGCAACCACTATGACCACGTCACGGATGGTGTGGCGAGACCTAGTGATCTGCCGCGGAGAAGGTCCATCCTGCGGGCGCTGCCGGGCTCCGCCAGTCAGCGCGAGATCGGCGCGGCGGCCCTGTTCCTGTCGATCAACACGGTCAAGGCCTACACCAAAAGCCTGTACCGAAAGCGGGGCGTTGCCTCGCGCCCGGAAGCCGTCGAAGCCGGCCGAGCGTACGGGCTCATCCAGCCGCACTCTCGAGGGCTCTGTCCACGACCTCACCGCACCGGCTGAGCCGTCCAGCGCTGGAGGATGTAGCCGTTGCAGGTGGCGAGCTCGAGTGTCGCCTTGTTGGCCGAGGAGGCTGCGGCGAGACACAGCGCGGTGTTGCCGAGCGGCCGGATCGTGCCGTCCGTACGGAAGGACCAGGTCTGGGCGGTCGTGCCGTTGCACCGGTAGGCCCAGATCTTCTGACCGGGCACGAGGTTCCCCGAAGAGACGTCGAGACAGTTGCCCAGGACCCGGACGGTTTTGTCGCCCGGCAGACGGCTCAACGACTGCGCGGTGCCGCCGTTGCAGTTGTACAGCCAGAGGTACGTACGGATGGCCGTCGAGCTCTGCGGCACGTCGACGCACCGGCCGGTGCCGATCCGGAGCGGGCTCATCACCGGCGCCGGGCCCTTCGTCACCTGCACGATCTTGGCCATCGACGGGACGCCGGCGGCATCCACGACGAAGAGCATGTAGTAGCCGGGCGGGGTCACACCACCGTTGGGCGGCCCGGTCACCGACAGCGTCGTGCCGGACGCCGAGAACGTCAGGGGAACGTACCGCTGGCCCTGATCGATGCTGTGGGTCACGTCGGCCAGCCCGACCAGGGCGACCTTCCGGATGCTTCTCGCCTGCGGGGTGGAGACGGTGAACCCGGCATTGATACCGACACTGGCCGGCGCGGTGGAGATGACCGGACGCGCCGCGCGCCGACCGGTGCCGTCCTTCTTGTACAGGTACGGCGGGGTGAAATACTCGATGTTCTTCTCGAGATATCCGTCGGTCATGCAGATGGCGCACACCCCGCCGCCGCCCGTCATGACGCGTCCGTCCGGCAGCAGCGCAGCCGTCGAGTGGTACTCCCGGATGCGGCTGGCGCTCGCCAGCACCGTCCACTGCCCGGTCGCCGGATCCCAGCGCTCGGCCGCCGTCACGGCGTGGTCCAGATCGACCAGCGGGCTGGTCGCGGCGCTGCTCATCCCGCCGGTGGCCAGCACCGAGCCGTCGGCCAGCAGGGTGGAGTTGAGCTGCCGCCGCCCGGTCGACAGGGACCCGGTCGAGGCGACGGTAGGGAACCCGGCGGCGTTGCTGTCCAGCACGACGGCGGTCCGGGTGGGAACGTTGGCGACGCCGTCCTCGGTGAGGTCGCCGCCGCCGACGACCACGGTCTTGCCGATGTCGTACGTCGCGAAGCTGCCGTACTCCCGGGCGATGCTGTCGCGGGCGCCCGTTGCGGTGATGACGCCGCTTCCCGACGTGCTGATGGTGTAGCCGGTCGCGTACGGGCCGAAGAACCCCAGCTGGGTGTCCGGCCGGGACCCCATGAAGGGATAGACGCGCAGGCCGTACTTGGTGAACCCGGTGAGCGGGCGGATGCCGCCGTCGGTCTGGTACACCTCCGCGGTCGAGGGGCCGCCGCCCACGATGACCTCTTCACCGTTCGCCGTCTCCGCCACCGACGGATACCAGCGCCCGGCGGCCATGTCCTTCCCGCGGGTCCACATCTCGGTCCGCCAGTCGAAAACGTACGTCGTGACCGTGCCGTCGGTCTGCGCGTTGAGATTCCCGCCCGCGACCAGGATATTGCCGTTGGACAGATGCGCGAAGCCCGAGCAGAAGATGTTGGTGCCCTGCACGTCGACCCGCTTGTACGAGTTGTTAGCCGGGTTCCAGACCATGGCCCGGGTGAAATCGTGCACGGGGTACGACTCGGCCGCGTTGTCGCCGACCGAGTCCCAGATCAGCACCTTGCCGTTCGGCAGCACCGCCTGGAACACCGGGACGACCGGCGTGTCCACGACCGCGCTCCACGATCCCGACTTCCCCGGGTCGGCGGCCACGGCCGCCCGGGCGCGGGCGGCGCCTGGCCGGACCCCGGTCGCCATCTGGATCCGTACGGCGTTGGCGCGGGTCTGCTTCTCGATGACGTCGATCGGTGTCTGGGCCAGGTCTTCGAGCATGTGCTCGTGCTCGTCGTGGCCGTCGGCGTCGTGGTCATCACCGGCGTCGGCGGCGGCGGCGTGGAGGTGCGGCTTGGCCGGCGCGGCCGGCTTGATCCGGCCGGCGTCGGCCTCGACCCCGGACATGCCGACCAGGAACAACGCGGACACCAGGCCGAAGGCAATGATTCCGCGACGCGTGCGCATGGTGGAGATTCCCCCTCGACACCCGTCCGGTGTGGTCGGTGGGACCCTAGCGTTTCGCTTAGTGACTCTTCAATGTCTTTCAGTAGTACGCAGCGGTGGATCTACGCCACCATCGGGGTTTGCGCCGCTGCCCGAACGGCTACCTCCGCCGGGCCGCAGGTCGCGAGGGTGGTGCGAGCACCGCCAGGTGATCAACGCCAAGATGGGCGGGCACACCGGCGTCCCGCTGTTCGAGGGGACGCCGGGAACCGGTTCTTCGCCCGGCACCTGAAAGCCGCTTGACCGGCAGCCAGCACAGAGGAAGACCGGCAGCCAGAAGTAGGTAGGACGGCCGGCAGCCTTAAAGGGCCGCCACCCGGACTGGGCGGTCGGAGTGGCGCGTCCGGGCCGGGGGCGATGAATATGTACGCGGCGGTGACCCGTCCCGAATGCCTCAGCGCAATTTTGAAGCAAAACACAGAAAATTTCTATGCGATAGCAGAAATATCTTGATAGACGGGCGCCGCGTAGCGGGATGAAGCAACGAAAGAAGTAAACTAAACCTGTTGCACCAACGGTCGGTGTGTTAGCGTCCCGTTGCTGTGGTTACAACGTTGCAACAAAAAATGTTTTCTCTCGGCACCCCTCAAGTCCCTGTCGACCGCCCCGGGCCGGCGCTGCCGCCTGTCCCTGGTCGGCGGAACCGGCTGCGGACCCAGAGGAGCGCAATCTCATGAAGAGAACCGCGAAAGGCGTCGCATTCGCGTCGCTGTCCGCCGCCCTGCTGGCGTTACCGACTACTTACGCGAACGCGGCGGTCGCCAATGCGGCGCCGGCTCCGGCTGGTGTCCCCTCCTTCGGCCTGCCGTCGGCTCCAGTTGGTGCGACGACGCCGTTCACCGAGTACCAAGCCGAGCAGGGTAAGACCAACGGGGAGGTGATCGGGCCGGACTGGGCTTACGGAACGCTGAGCGCCGAAGCCGTTGAGCGGAAGGCCGTGCAGCTCCAGGGCGTCGGCCGCTATGTGGAGTTCACGCTCGTCAAGGCAGCCAACTCGGTCGACGTCCGATACAGCATCCCGGACTCCGCCGACGGCGCGGGGATCGACTCCACCCTCGGCGTAGTGGTCGGGGGCAAGCGGATCAGCGCCCTGAACCTGACCTCTCGCTACAGCTGGTACTACGGCGTGTACCCGTGGTCCAACAATCCCGCCGACGGGGGCCGTCGTCAGCTGTTCGACGACTCGCGAGTCATGTTCGGAAAGACGCTTCCGGCCGGAAGCAAGGTCCGGCTGCAGGTCGGTGCCGCCGACACCGCGCCGTTGTTCGTCATCGACGAAGCCGACTTCGAGAACGTGAGCGCCCCGGCCAAGAAGCCGGCCGGCGCCGTCTCGATCGTGAACTTCGGGGCCGACCCCACCGGCGCGAAGGACTCCAGCGACGCCATTCAGCATGCCCTCGACAGCGCATCCGGCACCGGTAAGACGGTCTGGATCCCGCAAGGCACCTTCACCGTCACCCGGCACCTGATCGTGGACAGGGTCTCCGTGACCGGGGCCGGCCCCTGGTACAGCGTCCTGCACGGCAAGGGCGTCGGCGTCTACGGCAAGTACAACCCCACGCCCAGCAGCAACGTGCACGTCTCGAGCTTCGCCATCTTCGGTGAGGTCCAGGAGCGCAACGACACCGACCAGGTCAACGGCATCGGCGGCGCGCTCGGCGACTCCACCATCGACAACATCTGGATCCAGCACACCAAGGTGGGCGGATGGTTCGACGGGCCGTTCAACAACCTGAAGATCACCCGGGTCCGGATTTTGGACCAGACCGCGGACGGCATCAACTTCCACGACGGAATCACCAACTCCTCGGTGACCGACAGCTATATCCGCAACACCGGTGACGACGGCTTGGCCATGTGGTCGGAGAAGGACCAGGACGCGAACGACACGTTCGCCCGCAACACCGTCCGGTCTCCTATCCTCGCCAACACGGTCGGCATCTACGGCGGCGAAAACATCACGGTCTCCGGCAACCTGCTTACCGACACGGTCACCCAGGGCAGCGGCGTTCAGGTCGCCAACCGGTTCGGCTCGGTCCCGCTGGCCGGCACCAACACCATCGACCGGAACGTTCTGGAACGTACCGGAACTCTGGACCTGTTCTCGCACATCGGTAACGGCGCGCTCCTGTTCTGGGGTGCCGACTCTCCGCTGACCGGCACCCTCAATGTGACCCGCAACCTGGTCGAGGACAGTGCCTACTCGGCGGTTCAGTTTCTCGGCAACCCCGTCTCGAACGTCCACTTCGATCAGGACCTGATCGACAAGACTGGTACCGTCGGTCTGCAGCTCAACGAGTCCGGCTCCGCCACCTTCCACCTGGTGATAGCCACGCGGCTCGGTGCTGACGGACGTTACGACTGCAGCTCCGGTTTCACGGTCACCGATCTCGGCGGCAACCACGGCTGGAACACCAGCAAGTGCGGGTATCCGGCGCCGGGGGCTCTGACCGTCAGCGATCTCGGGAACACCTTGCAATTCAAGACGGACGCCCTCGGTAACCCCAGCGACCCGCAGAACGTTACCGTCACGAACTCGACCGCGAAACCGGTCCGGATCGCCTCCGTGACGAACACCGCGGCCTTCACCGTGTCCACCACCTGCGGTGCCTCCTTGGCGCCCGGAGCTAGTTGCACCGTCGCGCTCCGGTTCGTGCCGACCCAGCGCGGTGACCGTTCAGGTGCGCTGACCATCTCGGACGGCACGCCCGCCGGCCGCTACCAGGTCTACATTCGCGGACAGGTGATCGCCACGACGGTCGGCAACCTCGCCGCCGGCAAGCCGGTCACCGGCAGCAGCGAGCACGATGGTTTCCCGGCGAGCAACACCACCGACTCCAACACCGACACCTACTGGGAGGGCCTGGGCTTCCCTGCCAGCCTGACTGTTGACCTCGGCGCGAGTTCCACCGTCGCTCGCGTCCAGCTCAAACTCGCCGGTGGCTGGGGCGGACGAGTCCAGAACTTCCAGGTCCTGGGCAGTAACGACGGCACCACGTTCAACTCCGTCGTGCCCGCCGCCGACTACACGTTCGATCCGGCGGACAACAACAACACGGTCGTCATCAACTTCGCGGCCGCTCAGTACCGGTACGTCCAGGTCGTCACGAACTCGAACAACGGGGCGACCTCAGGCCAGATCGCCGAATTCGAGGTCTACGCGACCCCCGCCAGTTAACCCTGGCGCCCGGTAGATGCCGGCGAACGAGACCTAACCCGGATCGAGGGGTGTGCCGCGGGCAACCGCCGCGGCACACCCCTCGTTTCATTCCGGGGACCGACGGCCGCCGTGATGACGGCGGTCGCCTCCCACAGGCGGGCGGCCACGTCCCGGTCGAAGCCGACCTCGCTCAGCCTGCCGACGACCCGGGTAACCCTTGAAGCTGGGGAAACCGTCCGGGCCCACGTACGCGTTGCCGAGGACGTCTTGGGTCAATGCCAGGAAGACTATGAAGTGCCTCGGGTTTCCCGGACAGGCGGATGGTCAGCGGCCTCGCCCCTGGCGTTCCAGTACTTCCAGCGAATCTGATCGGTCCCGCGCTTGGCCTCGTACATGGCCAGGTCGGCTCGATGCAGGATCTCGTCCGGTGTCAGCTCTCCAGGGCCTGACAGGGCGATACCGATGCTGGCGGACGGTAGTACGGCCGCTCCGTCGATGAGGACTGGCGGGGCCGTCGCCGAAGCGATCCGGCGAAGGACCGCCTCGATGGCGTCCAGCGTGTCGATTTCGTGCAGCACTACCGCGAATTCGTCGCCGCCCAGGCGCCCCGCCACGTCCGACCCGAGAATGCTGGCGTGCAGGATCAGGCTGAACGCCGACAGGAGACAATCGCCTGCCTTATGGCCCAGCGTGTCATTGACCTGTTTGAACTCGTTCAGGTCGATGAGCAGAACTGCCGTGCCGTGTCGGTTCTGGGCCCCGCCCTTGAGCGCGCTAGCCAGCGCCATGGTGAAGCGCGAGCGGTTCGGGAGCCCGGTGAGATCATCCGTCGCCGCGGCGACCTCGGTCGCCTGCTGCACCGTGATCTGCCGGAGCACGACGAGTCCGGTGATCGCCAAGCCTCCGCTCACCAGCCCGGTCCATGGGAAGAGTTGTTCGTCCGACGCGGCAATGATCATCAGTGTCCAGCCGCCCGCGACCGCCAGGTAGGGAAGTTTGCTCGCGACACCGCTACCCCCCGGCGTCGTCGACCTCGGCCGGCCCACGTCGCGGCACCGCTCGACAGCGGCGGCGGCCAGCAGAAAGGTCATCGTCATGATGCAGCTGAGCTGGATGACGCTGGTTCGCTGATCGTCCGAGTGATGAGCCTGGCTGTATCCGAGAAAGGCGTCGCTGGCCGAGAGGGGCACCGCCGCCGAGGCGAGAAGCCAGACGGGCCGGCGGGTGGAGCCGTCCGCGCCCCGAATCAACACCCGGACGAAGCCGAACAGCAACACCAGGTCGGCGATCGCGTAGATCGCGGCGGCCGCCGCGGCCGCACCGCGCACTGCCAGAACCGGCCCCACGATCAGGTACCACAGCGCCATCGACGCGCCCGCGACCACCGTGAGCGCGTCGAAAGCCGAGATGCGCCGTCCCAGCGGCGTGGAAACTCGAAGCGGGAAACAGTAGGAAGCCGCTATCAGGGCGAGGACGAGACCCAGCCGGGTGCCGTCGGCGGGAGCCGGAAAAGTGGTCTTCCCCCCGGGAATCAGAAACAACACCAGGGTCGCCAGCAACAACTCGAAGCTGACCGCCACCAGGCGCCAGGCCTGGCGTTCCTGTTCGTTCAACCGTGAAGCGCGTAAGGACGCCAGGAGGCCGATCCCGGCGAGGAGGACCATAAACGGGCCGGCGACCCGCTCCGGGGCACCCCGGCCGGCGGCAACGAGGAACGCGGCGGCCGTCCCGCACACGTAAATCAGACATAGTGCAACAAGGGCCGTACCCCATCGGAAACGCAGACGGCTCACCGGGTGGTTCACTCCTCCGTGCGCGGACATCTTCGTCGTTCCTATCGGCCGGTCCGGCAGAGGATGAAGCCCCATGCCCGCAAGGAGGCGGTCGGGCAGACCTGAGGCCGCCCGCGGAGATCGACTCGGCGCGGGCCGCCCTCGGCTCGCCGAGGCCGTCCATCGGCGCGGGCCGGGAACGAGGTCACGTGCGCAGGAACATGCAGGGTCTGCTCGCCCGAGTCGACGGGCCTTGGGCAAACCGGCTACCTGATCCGGGAAGCCGCACTACGCTGCCGAGAGTCGAGCACCCACCCCGGCCGCGGCTTCATGGATGAGCGCCCTGACTGATCCGAGCTTTGCCTCCGGCGATTGAGGGTGCCGCGCCGTCAAGGCGTACCGCTCAGCGTCATGACGGAGCGAGCTCTAATGCCAAGATCTCGCTCTGTCATGACGCTGAGCACAGTGGCAGGACGGAGCGCCTCCTTCGATGGCGAAGATCTCGCCGTCGCAGTCGTTCAGCCAGTAGGCCCCTCCCGGTTGGCCCGCGTCCGCAACCGGCGCGATGCCGGTCCGTCGGTCAGGTGACGACGGCGTGTTCGCCTTGCGCCGTGCGGACACTGTCACTAAGTTGTCGATAATGAAAATCGCTTTCACTGGGAAGGGCGGCAGCGGGAAGAGCACCCTTGCGGCGCTCTTCGTCGGTTACCTGCGCCTTCACAAGCGCCGGGTACTCGCCATCGATGCCGACGTCAATGTGCACCTGGCGCCCCTGCTCGGCGTCACCGCGGACGCCGACTCTGCTTTGTCGCACCCGGAAAACATGCTGGCCGTGCGTGGTCACCTACTAGGAACTAACTCCCTCGTCGGTGGCGTGGAACGTTTTGTAGCGACGACGCCGTCCGGCCCTGGATCGCGTCTGATCACCCTGGAAGCGAACGATCCGGTGCTCGTCCGGCACGCGACTGCGCTGGACGAATACACCCACGTGATGCATGTGGGCACTTACGAGCGGGCGGACATCGGCGCGGGCTGTTACCACGGGCACCTGGCCATCCTGGAGAATGTGCTGTCTCACCTACAGCCCGGCGACGGCGATTGGGTGGTCTGCGACATGGTGGCCGGCACCGACGCGTTCGCCAACTCGCTACACGCTCAGTTTGACGCGATCGTCGTGGTGGTCGAGCCCACACCTGAGTCGGTAACCGTGGCGTGTCGCTACCGCGAGCTCGCCGATGCGGCCGGCATCGCCGACCTGGTGATCTTGGTGGGGAACAAGGTGGTCGACGACATCGACGTCGACTACCTTCGCCGCGAGCTCGGTGCCGAGCCGGTGGCCGTCCTGCCGGCCCAGGCGGGACTCCGGCGGGCACGGCAGGCGGGCAGCTGCCCGAGTCCGGACGACCTGGATGATGTGTCGCCGTTGCGACGAATCGTCGAACAGGTCCGGCCGATGCCGGCTCAGCGGCGCGCGGCTCAGCTACGCGCGCTCCATCTCAAGCTGGCGCAAAAGGACTGGGTACGCAGCGCGTACGGCGACGTCACCGATCAGCTGACTCCAGAATCTGTCTGAAAGTTCCACCGTCTCGACGACAGGGAGCAGCGCCATGGTGCCCTACCTGCACCCACGGCTCGAGGGCGACCTACAGGCGATTCTGCAGGATCATGAACTGGTCCGGCAGCTCGTCGCTGCGCTGGGGTCGCCGGTCAACCTCGTTCTGCCCGTACAGGTTGAACGCAATCTGCGATCCTTTCGTGAGGTGTACCGCCGTCACCACCTCGGCGGCCAGATCTACTACGCCCACAAGGCGAACCGATCCCACGCCCTGGCACGTCAGCTTGCGGCTACCGATGCCGGTATCGACGTGGCGTCGCTAGTCGAACTACAGCACGCACTTGGATCCGGCTTCGGTCCCCGCCACATCATGGCCACCGGCCCCAAGAACCGTGAGTTCCTGTGGCTCGCGGCTCGTACCGGGGTGATCGTCAACGCCGACTCGGCGGCCGAGCTGGCCCAACTGGCTGCCATCGTGGCCGCTCACAAGCTTCCGCCGGTGCGGACCATGACACGACTGTCCCAGTTCGACTCGACGGGCGTACAACCCAAGCCACGGGGGAGCCGGTTCGGCACCGCGGCCGGCGATCTCAGCGCTGTCTGGGACATCCTGGACAGACATCCCGACGAGCTCGAATACCTCGGACCGGCGTACCACCTGGACACGATCGGACTGTCGGACAAGGCTGCGGCGCTGGAGGGCTGCCTGCGCGCGACGGACGACGCGCATCGACGGAATCTGCACCCCTCCGCCATCGACATCGGCGGAGGCTTCGGCGTCAACTACCTGGCCGAGGAACAGCAGTGGGATGCGTGGACCACCGAGCTGACCAGGGCAGTACTCGGCCGCCGGAAGCCACTCACCTGGAACGGTCACGGCTACGGATTGCGCAACGAGCACGGGACCGTGCGTGGCTCGCTCGCCGTGTATCCGGCGTACCGGCCACTGGCCGGATCGCAGTACCTCGACCGGCTGCTCGACACCGTCGTACCGTCGCTGCGTCGGACCCTGGGCTCACTCCTACTGGATATGATGTCCGACCTTCACATCGAACCAGGTCGATCTCTGCTTGACCAGTGCGGGGCTGTACTGGTCAAGGTCGTGGAGACTCGGGAGCGCGACGGCGAGACGCTGGTCCGCCTCGACTGTAACGCCCGCGACGTCAGCCTGGAGGAGCACGGCGTGCTGATGGATCCAATCCTGCTCCGGAAGGTCGACCGATCCGTGACCGATGCGGCTGGCGTGTATCTGCTCGGCAATCTTTGCCTCGAGGCGGATCTGCTCACCCGGCGCAAAGTGTTCCTGCCCGACCAGCCGCGGCCTGGCGACCTACTGGCCTTCGTCAACACAGCGGGCTACTTCATGGACTTCAGTGCCGGTGATGCGTTGATGCAGCCCAACGCCCGAACGGTGGCGGCCTACCGCGACGGCGGTCGCTGGCGGTGGTGCCTGGATGAGCAGTACTGGCCCGTACGCACTGGCGAGGAGCGGTCGTGAGGTACGACACGGTCACTGACATCATTGGCAATACGCCACTGCTTCGCATCGACCCGGCCGTACACGGTCTGCAAAACATCGATCTGTACGCAAAATTGGAGCTGCTCAATCCCTTCGGCTCCGTCAAGGACCGGGCCGCGTGGAATATGGCCCGCCCGCACCTGCGGCAGGCCGCGGAGCGGGGCGACACGCTGGTCGAGCTGTCCAGCGGCAACACCGCCAAAGCGCTGACCGTGATCGCCGGTATGTACGGGCTTGCGTTCAAGAGCGTGACCAATCGCATGAAGGTCCCCGAGATCAAAGACCTACTGCTCCTTCTCGGCGCGGAGATCGACGAACTACCCGGACAAGCCGAGTGCCTGGATCCGACCGACGTCGAAGACCCCCTCACCCGTATGTATCAGTCGCTGGCAGTCGGCAACACCGGTTACCTGCACACCGACCAGTACTTCAACGACCTCAACACGGAGGCGCACTCCCGGGGCACCGGCCCCGAGATCATCGCCGACCTCGACGGTCTGTCCCCCGACCACTTCATCGCCTGCATCGGCACCGCCGGTTCCTCCACCGGCGTGGCACGTGTGCTGCGGCGGCACAACCCGGGAGTCACAGTGGTCGGTCTGGTCGCGGACAAATCCGATTTCATCCCCGGGATCCGCAACATCGACGAAGTACACGAGGTCGGCTTGTTCGACCCCGCCGTCTACGACGCGGTCGAGGCGGTCAGTGCGGATGAGGCCATCGACGGGCTGCTGACGCTTGTCCGGCGTTGCGGGGTGCTCACCGGACCGACGGGAGGCGGCGCGTACCACGGCGCCGTCCGATACCTGCGCCGGATCGACGCCGGATTGACCGAACGCCGTACGGCCGTCTTCGTCGTCTGCGACCGCGTGGAAAGCTATCTGAGCTACCTTCGTGACCGCCGGCCCCAACTGTTCCGGCAACCGGCTCGAATGAACTCGGTGGGTGCCCTGACCAAGGATGAACTAAAGGCAGCAACGACAATCGGCGTGGCCGAGGCCGAGAAGTGGATCGGCAAGGACAACGTGCTGGTAGTCGACCTCCGAAGCCCATTCGCCTACCGCGCTCGCCACATCGACCGCTCCGTCAACATCGTGGACGAGCTGCTCGCCGAGATGGTGCACGGAGGACTGCCGTTCGGCCGCCGTCAACCGGTGCTGTTCGTCTGCCCGGTCGGAGAGCAGTCCGCACGCTATGCCGCGCTGCTGACCC
>CAXSDA010000062.1:0-15233 GCA_964236515.1 uncultured Actinoplanes sp. | reverse complement strand
ATGGGTCACCCGGACGTCCGGTCGCTGGCCGGAGGGGTCATAGCCTGGCGCGATGCGGGCGCGCCCTTGGTCCGGGACTGACATGTCTGCACCGTCCGCCTTCGGCCGGTACAACCACGGCGCCGCGTTCCCGGACGAGTTGCGACTCTGGCAACGCGAACGGCGCGCACAGTTCCCGATCATCACGGCAAATCCGCATCAGGCTTATCTGGACAGCGCCGCCACCGCGCAGAAGCCGCAACCGGTTCTCGACGCCGTAATTCAGTACCTGACGATCGACAATGCCAACGCCGGTCGCGGCACGTACACCTGGGCCAATCAGACCACGACCCGCATCGAACAGGCTCGCGAACGGCTGTGCCGATTCCTCGACGACCCGCACCCGGGCGACTCGACCGTTCACTTCGTCAGCGGCGCCACCGAGGGCCTGCGCGCGATCGCCCGGGACTGGCTGACGAGCTACCTCGAGGACGGCGACGAGATCATCGTGCCGTACGCCGACCACAGCGCCAACGCCCAGCCGTGGCTGGAAGCCGTGGGGCTGCTCGAACGGCAGGGCGTACGGATCACGGTGCGCCCGATGCCGTACGACAGTGCCCACGACTACGACACGGCCCGGCTGACCGCCATGATCACCGAACGGACCCGATTCGTGGCTGCCACCCACGTCCATCACGTCTACGGCGGCGACATGAATATCGCCCGGTTGCGGGCGGCGGCCGGCCCGGACGTGGTCCTCTGTCTCGACGCTGCGCAGAGCGTCGGGCATCTTCCCGTCTCGGTAACCGAGTTGGAGGTCGACTTCGTCGTCTTCTCCGGGCACAAGGCGATGGCTCTTCCCGGCAGCGGCGCGGTCTGGGCCGGCAACCGCCGCGGGCCGCGCTTCGTTCCCGGCGGCTGGGACGGCACTCCGAACACCAGCGGCATCGTGAGCCTGGTCGCGGCGATGGACTGGCTGGACCACGCCGGTCTCGACCGGATCGCCCGATGGACGGTGGCACTGGCGGCCCGGCTGAGCGACGGGCTGAGTCGGCTGTCCGCGTACGAGGTGCTCGGCTGCCAGGAAAGCCTCGCAGCGAACTCAGCGGTGCAGCAACGCCACGGGATTGTGACTTTCCGTCACCGGAGTGTCGGGTCCAACGACCTTGGCTTCATCCTGTCGGAGGAAGGCTTCATGGTTCGCGCCGATGGCCACTGCCAGGGAGAGCGCGGTGAAGAGACCACGTCGGTTCGGGTGAGCATGCACGTCTACAACCTCACCGAGGAGATCGACCGGCTCCTCGAGGTGCTTGCCGGTCTCAACACACCGGCTGGTTTCGCCGGCCGAAACGATGCCCGACAGCGACCTCGCCGCGGTCGGCGTGGCGGCGTGAGCGGACCGATTCATGGCTGACGGTGCATAATTGCGGGACGGCTCCGGTGAGCAGGGGCCGGCCGATACCCGCGACGGAGCAGCCTTGTGATCTCGGTGCCGAATACGACCCGCAACACCCGCCAGCGCGCCGAAGTTCTGGCGCTGCTGGATGATGTCCGGACGTCCCACACCGCACAGCAGCTGCACCGCATGTTGACCGACCGCGGCGCCAAGGTGGGGCTCACCACCGTCTACCGGACGCTGCAGCTCCTGGTCGACGCCGGAGAGGTCGATGCGACGCGGATTCCCGGAGGCGATCAACTGTTCCGCCGGTGCAGCCGCAGCCATCACCACCACCTCGTCTGCCGTCATTGCGGCAAGACGGTGGAAGTGAGTGGAAAGGGCATCGAGCGCTGGGCCGACGGGGTCGCCGCCGACCACGGATTTGTCGACGTCGGGCATACCTTCGAAGTTTTCGGCACCTGCCGTGACTGCGCCCGCTGATTCTGCCTGGATCAACGCAGAGGAATGGCGACGGGGGAGGCAAGCGCGGGCTCCGCGCGAAGGGTCGCCCAACCACGCCGGGTGCGCCGGCCACCGATCATCCGGCAGATGAGGTAGATGGCGAACGAGATGGTGGTGACGTAGGGGCTGATCGGAACGCTGCTGCCCAGTGCGAGCAATATGCCCCCTTCCATGGCGCAGACCCCGAACAGCACACTCAACAGGATGACCACTCGCGGAGTGGCCGTAACTCGCATGGCCGCGGCCGCTGGGGTACAGATGATGCTCAGAACGAGCAGAGCGCCGACAATTTGGATCGACATCGCCACCGCGAGGCCGAGCAGAACCATGAACATGGGTGACAGGGCGGCGACGGGCACACCGCGAGCGGCGGCGAGCTCCGGATCGGTGCTGGCGAAGGTCAACGGCCGCCAGATCACCAGCAGGCCGATGAGCACCACGGCCGAGGTTCCGATGAGCCATTTCAGCTGGGGGGTGTCGACAGCGACGATCTGGCCGGTCAGGAGACCGAACTTGTTCGCTGAGCGTCCCTTGTAGAGAGATAGAAAGAGAACGCCCAGACCGAGGCCGAACGGCATCAGCACACCGATGATGGAGTTTCGGTCGCGGGCCCGGCGGCCGAGCGCGCCGATGGTCAGAGCGGCCAGAATGGAGCCGGCCAGCGAGCCGACGACGACGTTGACGCTGAGCAGCAGGGCCGCCGAGGCGCCGGCGAACGAGAGTTCGCTGATGCCGTGCACGGCGAAAGGCAGATCTCTCATCATGACGAAGGTGCTGATGAGGCCGCCGACGACGCCGAGAATGAGGCCGGCGATGATCGAGTTGTGTACGAGCGCCAGCAGCTGGCCGTAGTCGGCGAAGTTGAAGATCTGATGCCAGAAACTCACGGAGCACCGACTACGTGGTGGGTGTGGTGATGCGCAGGATCGGCGGCCTCCGGAATGCCGGCTACCAGGATGTGGCCGCCGCGGCGGATCACGTCGATCGGCGTTCGGTACATCTCGCTCAGCGTCCGGGAGTTGAGAACCTGCTCGACCGGACCGACGCGGAATTCACCACCGGCCAGGTACAAGACGCGATCGACGTACGGCAGTACCGGGTTGATCTCATGGGTGACGAAAACGACGGCCGTGTTGTCGGCGCGCCGGCACTGATCGACCAGTGCGGTCGTAGCCCCCTGGCTCTGCGGGTCGAGCGACAACAACGGCTCGTCGCAGAGCAGCAGCCGCGGATCGGCGACGAGCGCCTCAGCGATCCGTACGCGTTGCTGTTCGCCGCCCGACAACAGGCCGACCGGCCGGTCCGCGTATTCGCTTGCTCCGACCTTGTCGAGGATGGCGTCGATGCGTCGGCGCCGGCCCTTGTCCCGCAGGCCGAACCCCCACCGGTGGCCGTCGAGGCCCTGCCCGACGAGGTCGCGGGCACGTAAGGGGGTGAGAGGGTCGACGCGCCGCTGTTGTTGGATATACCCGATGTCCTGGCTACCTCGATGCGCCGGGTGTCCCGCGATGGTCACGGTGCCGCCGGACAGGCGTTGCTGGCCGAGGATCACACGCAGCAGGCTCGTTTTGCCCGAGCCGTTCGCCCCGAGCACCGCCAGAAACTCACCTGGTCGGACAGTCAGATTCAGATGGGTCCAGAGCTGTCGGGCGCCGAAGCGCAGCGAGGCGTTGTCGATCGAAAGCACCGGCGGGGCGCCGGTGCCCGATCCGTTCAACCGCGGTGACATGGTCCCCTATCCGAGCGCCGTTTGAATCGCTGTGAGGTTGGCGGTCATCCAGGTGACGTAGTCCTTGCCGGCGGGCAGAGTCTCAGTGACCGGTACCACCGCCACCCCGCTCGCCTTGGCCGCGGCCAGCACCTTTTCGGTTTCCGGCCCGGAAGTCTGCTCGTTGTACGCCAGCAGGGTGACCTTCTTCTGGGAGAAGAGGTTCAACGTCTCGGCGAGGACACTCGCGGATACGTCGGTCCCCTCCTCGATTGCCTCGCTGAACTCCGCCGGGGTCTTGTTGACAAGGCCACAGGCCTCGAGCATGTACAGCGGCACCGGCTCGGTGATCGCCGCTCCCGCTCCGGCGCTCGCGGCCTTGATCGAGGCTTCGGTGGATTCCATCTGCGTCAGCTTCCGCGTGAACGCCGCGGCGCCGACGGTGAAGGCGGACGCGCCGCCCGGGTCCTTTGCCGACAAGGCGCTGACCAGTTCGGCGACGAGCTTCTGTACGGTGGGAAAGTCGTACCAGACATGCTCATTCAGCTCTCCGCCGGCCGACGCCGTCTTCCCCGAGAGGTCGACCACGTTGATGACGTCCGCGTTGCTGTTCTTCGCCGCCTTGAGCATCGTGGCCACGAAATCGTCGTAGCCACCGCCGTTCTCGACGACCACGTCGGCCCGGGACAGCTCCAACTGCGTGCGGCTGTTCGCCTCGTACGAGTGCGGGTCCGCATCCGGGTCGCTGATGATCGACGTGACCTCCACCGCGTTGCCGGCGATCTGCTTCACGATGTTTCCGTACACGTTCGTCGACGCCACAACCGACAGCGACGTGCCGCTGACGGGACTGGCGCCGCCCGACGGGGAATTCTTCGTCGACGAACCACAACCCGCCACGAGCAACACCAGCGACAGCGTGCTGACTCCCAACCATCTCGTACCCCGATGCGCCAACACGAATCGATCCTCCGCTGCTATCCGAAACGATGTTCAATACTGATAGCACCGTAGAGCGCTGGGGCGGCGGTCGCAAGGAGCTGAAACTGATTTCCATTATACCTAAGTCGCGCGATTGTACACGTAGGGATGAACGACGTGCCTCCGGGTGGACTGCCCGGCTACGGTGGCCGCCGTGCCGTCTCTTCTGCGGCCGGCGGTCGGTGGCGGCCAAGCCGGCGATCGTCGTTCGCCTGGGGCGTCCACGACCGTACCGATTGTCGTGTGCCTTGCGGCTGTCGCCGCGGCGTTGGCCGGCCGGCCGATCGTGTCAGGGTGGGCGGGCGACGGCCCGGTCACCACGTGGACCACCGTGTTCGTCGCCATCGTCGTCCAGGCTCTGCCGTTTCTGGCGCTGGGAGTGGTTCTGTCGGCCGCGGTCACCGCCTTCGTCCCGGTCGGCGTGTGGAAGAAGGCACTCCCGCGCCGTCCCGCGGCGGCCGTGCCCGTCGGCGTGTTGGCCGGCGCGCTGCTTCCAGGTTGCGAATGCGCCTCTGTGCCGGTCGCTGATCGGCTGATGCGCCAGGGCGTCTCCCCGGCCGCGGCGGTGGCTTTCCTGCTGTCGGCGCCCGCCATCAATCCAGTCGTGCTGGTCGCGACCGCGGTCGCCTTTCCGCAGCGGCCGATGATGGTGGTCGCCCGGCTGGTGGCCTCATCGGTGACCGCGCTCGTTGTGGGATGGTGCTGGACCCGATGGACCCACACGGTGTGGCCGGCGATCGCGGCTCGGATCGGGACCGCTGGAACCGGGCGGTGGGAGTCGTTCCGCCTCACCGCCCAGCACGATGTCTTCCAGGGCGGCGGCTTCCTCGTTCTGGGCGCAGCGATGTCGGCAACGCTCAACGTGGCCGTGCCACCGTCCTGGATCAACGCCGCCGCCGGGATACCCGTGTTCTCGGCCATCGTCCTGGCGCTGCTCGCGGTCGGGCTGTGCATCTGTTCGGAGGCCGATGCGTTCGTGGCGTCCAGCCTGTCCGCGTTTCCGCCGATGGCCCAGCTAGCCTTCATGGTCGTCGGGCCGGCCGTCGACCTGAAGGTGATGACCATGCAAGCCGGTACCTTCGGCCGTCGGTTCGTCGTGCGGACAGCCCCGCTCAGCTGGTCGGTCGCGGTGGCCGCCAGCCTCGCGGCCGGTGCTCTGCTGCTGACATGACGACAGCCGGATGAGTCGGCCGGTGCAGGCCTTCGTGCTGGTGATGTTGGGCGCGATCCTGGTGAAACTCGCCGTCACGAAGGAGTACCTGAATTATGTCCGGCCGGGACTGTGGCCCTATCTGATTGCGGCGGGCATCGTGTTCGGCCTGCTGGGTGCCGCCGGGATCGTTCGCGACTTCCGCTCCACCGAGGCGCGGCAGGCGGTCGAACGGCGCCGGGCTCGTACGGCTGAGCGCACCCATGGACCCGGCGCGGCGGCCGGCCCGGTTCCCGAGCGTGGGCACGTTCATGACGATTGGTACGGCCACGGAGCCGGATGGTTGGTATGCGTCCCGCTGTTCCTGCTGCTCGTCCTTCCGCCGCCGGCGCTCGGCTCCTATGCGGCGGCCCGGACCGGTGGGTCGGCGCCTGCGCCGGGCGGTCGAGCGTCGTACTCCGGACTGCCGGTCGCCGGGCCGACCGAATTGACAGTTCGCGACTATGCAATGCGCGCCGTCTGGGATCACGGCCGCACGTTGGCTGGCCACTCGGTGGTTCTCACCGGGTTCGTCGCCGCGTCGGTGGGCGATGTCTGGTACGTGTCCCGTCTCCACATCGTCTGTTGCGCTGCCGATGCCGTACCGGCCGCGGTGGCGGTGGTCGGTTCCAGCCGGCGGTACCCGGCCAACGAGTGGGTGGCGGTCACCGGCACGTGGACACCCTGTGATCCCGGCGAATTGCACGGCTCAGTAGCTCGGATCCGGGCATCGGCAGTGCGTCCGGTCGCCCGGCCGGTCAGTCCGTACGAGTAGAAATCGGCTCACGGATGAACGTGAGCGGCGTGTGGGCGGTCGGTGACGAGGGATGCGAGAGCCCTCGTGATCGGAACAGAGGCGACCAGCCCGATCGTACCGACGGCGCTGCGCATGATCTCCTGAGCGAGGAATACGCCGGTCAGCACTTGGCCTATCGGCTGCGTGCTGACGGCGATCAGCAGGATGAGCGGCAGCGAGGTCCCGGCGTAGGCCAGGACGATGGTGTTAACCGCAGAGGCGACGTGGGCTCGGCCGATACGGCTGGCCGCCCGGTAGAGTGGCCATTGGCCGATCGGGCCTGCTTCGGCCATTTCGGCGGCCGTGGCAGCCTGCGGAACGGTGACATCGTCAAGCACTCGAGGGCCCCGAATGGTCGACTACGGCGTACGACCGGGCGCCGGCCACCGCACCAGGATCGTAGTCGAGAACCACGTCGTCGCCGGGTGACATCTCGGGGGCACCGGTCGCTGCGGCAGGTCGACCGTGGTCGGGGTTCCAGCGCCGGGGCCGTCGGTGACCCGTACCGTCGCCGAGCCGCACTGCTGCACGCGGCTGTCGGACTGCTCGCTTCCCTCGGCCGACGTCATTGCGGCGATCGTCGCCAGCGCCGCCGGCACGAGCACCGCGGTGATGATTCGGCGTGTGTGCCGCGACGCCGGCGGCAGCGGTCCATGGGCGTGCGCCTGTCTTGGTCTGCAAGCGCTGTGCGGAGCGGCTTTCGCTGCAACTTCGGCCCCTTCCGCATGCCGCCCGCTCATTGACGATTCATTCGCGAGCATCTGGGCGGGGCGACTGCGTCCATTGGGCGCAGGCTAGTAATCGCAGTGACTTGATTCGAACTTCGCGGCTTCTTGGTAGCAGCGAAGACCTGGGGATCACTCGTAGGGCTGGGAAGGTTCGGCGGCCTGCTCCCAATCGGTGACCTGGAGGTAAGGGACCTGGGCCTTGTTGACCGGGTCCTTACTGACCTGGGCGGTGTAAGTGCCGTCGACTTGCACCCAGGTGCCGCCGGGGAGGCCGGTCGGGGCATTGCCGGTGAGACCGATTTTGACCGGGCGGCCGTCGGCGGCGCAGCAGGTGAGCACAATCCGCGTGAGGACCGGGCGACCGCCGGGACCGGGAGAGATGAAGCCGAGAAGGCGCACTCGGCGGCCGGTGAGGCTCTTGCCGCCGTCGAAGATCGAGCGGGAGGCGTAGTCCAGCAGCGAGAGCGGGGCCGGGTCGGCGGCCGGAAGCGGCGGGTAGTCGGATTGGCGGGAGGCGACGACCGTCCCGGACTTGTCGGCGGCGAACGACCCGAGGGCCGGCGGGGAGAGCAGCAGAAGCCCCAGCGCCGGCAGGATCAGCAGCCATCCGACGCGCGGATCGTGGTGGTCGTGGCTCTCGTGTGACTTGCCCGGTCGCAGGTCGTGCCACAGCGTGAAGATGGCGAGAATGATGAGGATCGCGCCGGCCAGGATGAGCAGCGGCTGCAGACCGTGTTTGACGTACCGCAGGTATGTCCCGGCGAGGCTGATCTTCACAACCGCGCCACCGAGCAGCAGCATCAGGACGGCCTGGATCTGCCGGTTCACAGCAGCATCACCCCGACGGCCGAACCGACCAGCACGGCCATGAACAGGGTGACGGGCGCGAAGCGGCTGGTGAAGCGGCGCCCGAACGAGCCGGTCTGCATGGAGATCAGCTTGAGGTCGATCATCGGGCCGACGACGAGGAAGACCAGGCGGGAGGTGAGCGAGAACTGTGACAGTGAGGCGGCGACGAACGCGTCGGCCTCGCTGCAGATCGACAGGACCACGGCCAGCAGGGCGAGGGCGATTACGGCCAGGACGGCGTGGGCGGCCAGCGACTGCAGCCATGCCTGCGGGACGGTGACGTTGATCGTGGCGGCGGCCGCGGCGCCGATCACCAGGAAGCCGCCGGCGTGCATGACGTCGTGTCGGCAGGCGGCGACGAAGGCCCGGAACCGCCCGGCATCCTCCAGATCTGGCCGGTGTGGCAGCTTGATCCATTCGACTTTGCCGACCCGGAGCCACAGCCAGCCCATCGCGACAGCTACGGCCAGGCTGGCCACCGCGCGCCCGACCACCATCATCGGGTGTTGCGGGAACGCGATCGCAGTGGCGGTGAGTACCACCGGATTGATCGCCGGGGCGGCGAGCAGGAAGGCGATCGCCGCGGCCGGGTTGACGCCCCGGCGGATCAGCGATCCGGCGATCGGCACGCTGCCACATTCACAACCGGGCAACACGACGCCCGCGAGGCCGGCGACCGGGACGGCCAGCGCCGGGTGCGACGGGAGCGCCTTGGCCCAGAACGACCGCGGCACGTACACCGCGATCACAGCGGACAGCAGTACCCCAAGGATGAGGAACGGGGTGGCCTGCACCAGGACTGACACGAATACCGTCATCCAGGTCTCGAGCCAGGCCGCCGAGATCAATGCGGCGATCAAGTCGCGCAGCGCGATGAGCAGAACGAGGAAGCCGGCGAGGAGTTCCACCGAGCCGACCCGGCGCCGGCCGGGCGTCGCCGCGCTCGGACGCTCGACGCCGCTGTCGGGCAATTCAGTGGCCGTTTGGGTTGCCGAGCTCATCGGATCAGTCCTTAACGAACGGTGCGAAGGTCGAGGGCATGCCGGACGAAGCTGTCGTTGCCGGTTGACCACCAGAGCACGCCCGCCCGGTAGTCGATGTCGAAGGCGTCCGGACTGAGCATCACGAAGCGCTTGGTGGCAATCTCGTACGCGATCAATTGAACGTGATTGGTCAGTGCCGTGTTGTCGTTGATCTTGCCTATGATTTCGAACCGTCCCAGTGGCACCGGGTCGGTGAGCACGGCAGCCATGGTGGTGTCGCCGATCCGCTCGCGATGGGCACCGTCGATGTGCATCAGTTCGATGTAGGTGCCGCGGGAATCCAGTCCGGCAACGCGGCACCAGGTCGGGCTGCACCGCGTGATCCCGTGTGGGGCGGCCACCAAAGGCTTGTCCTGCCCGGTCAACAGGTTGCGCAAGCGGGTGGCACCACCCGTCTCGGTGCGGCCGTTGACGAGCCAGGGCCAGGTGGAGAGGGCCCAGTCGCCCGCCTCGGCGCGATGGGTCACCGCCCCGCCCGTCAGGGCGACCGAACGGACGTCGGTCGCGCCGGCCGGTCCGGTGGCGGCCCAGTACACCCGGCCGGGGCCGATAACAAGGTCATCCTCCGACTTCGTGAACTGGATGTCACCGACGTCTCGAGTCAGCAGCCGGGGGCGGCCGTACTGCACGCTCCCGATCCACAGTTGGGCCGGCGCGCCGCCGGTGCGCTCGACCCACACCAGCATGTCGCCGCTCGCCGTGATCCCGGTGAATGACGGATAGCTCTTCTGGGGGAGACGCCGGATCTCCTGTACCGGACCGTTGGCGGGTACCCGCAGCAGCCTCAACGATGTGCCGTCAACCGAAGGGGCGCTGCCGATCGACAGGCTGCTGTCCAGGAATAAGCCCGGCGCGTACGTGGTCCCGTCCGGCAGGTCGGCGGCGACTGCCGCTCTCTTCGCCTGTGGCCAGGCCAGATCGACCGGCACCGGAGCCTGCGTCGGCGGCCGGCCGGCCGCCGGCAACAGCAGCAGCGCCGCGCACGCCACCAGCGCGACGCCGATGCCGGCGAATGCGTCCAGCCGCTTACCTGTCCGAGCCACATCTCTATACACGCACAGAGCGGCCCGTCGGCTCAGTGCGGGGGTGCCTGCTTCGCCGGACGACTCGGCCCGGCCATGCACCCGTGCAACCCGCATCCATCTCCATCTGGCAATTAGACGATATTTAACGAAAACGAATATCGTCATCGTTTCAACTGCGGGGTGATGGCGTGAGTTCTCACTACGTGTCGACGCAGACCACATGAGCGCCGACGTCGAGCGCACGGATGAGGTGATGGAACGCGCGGTCATCACCCTGCAAGGCATGGCCAACCGGCACCGGATGCGCATACTCGCAGAACTCTGCTCCGGCGAACTCACCTTCGCCGCCATCACCGAAGCCGTGCCCGCCGAGCGCACGGCGATCGGTCACCATCTCAGATACCTGCTCGATGCCCGGCTGGTTCGCCGGCAGCGACGTGGACGCAATGTCTTCTATGCGTTGTCCGGCGATGATGTGAAGCACCTTCTCGATCAGGTGCTGGGCTTCGCCGCGCGACGCGTCCGCGATCGCTCGGCCGTCGATGAGAAACCCCAGCCCCGGACCATTGCCGATGAGGAACGGCGTGCCGGAATCAGCCCAGATACTTCTCCCACGGGCCGGTAAGGCCCGCGCAATTCCGGAAATCTGGTGTTGACGAAAAGCACTTTGCCGTCCGGGGCGAAGGTCGGGCCGGTGAACTCGGAGTAGATCGGAGCCCGTTCGAGGTGCCGTTGCTGATCTGGTTGCGGGCGTGAGTCAGCGTACCGCGGGGAAGCGCCGTCGGTCTCGGCTGCGGGTTTATGTGGGAAGTACGTCACCAGCCTGATAGTCCGGTCGGCGTAGTCGTAGAGCCACACCATCCCGTCGTGCTCGTTGGCATAGGCGACCAGATCGGCGGCAGCAAAGGCTGTGCGGGACGCCGAACTCGGCCGACATGTGCGGGTGATGTCGTGGTTCTGGATGAAGGTCGGGCGATTTTGGCCGGCCGAAACGACGCCGGTGCCGTCGTGGCAGCGGGGTCTTGCCTTGGCCGAAGGATTGGGCCGGTGACGCCTTCGCGAGTGACGATCTCGTACGAGAAGCCGGCGGTCAGCGCGAGGATGCCGCTCGGATCATCTATCAGCGGCGGAGAGGGGCGGCTCGAGGGCCGGTGGTGTTCGTCGTGCCGGCCACCGGCGGCAGCTGGTTCGGCGAGGCTCGGCAGCCAACCGGGGTGAACGGCCCCTCTGCATCGCTGTGGTAACAAGCCATCTGCCTGCTTGGCGCTGAAAACCGATGTCGTTGTCGCGTGAGTTTCACGCTGAGCTCGTTACGTGGAACGCGCATGATCGTCGATCAGGATCCCGTCACGGCCGCCTCGATAGAACGGGCCGTGCTGGCGTTGCGCGCCATGGCGCACCCCGACCGCCGACAAGTCATCTGCGGGTGCTGAAGGCCGCGCGGCTCATCGAGCGGAGATGCCGTGGTGGCCGCATCATCTACGCACTGCGCGGCGACACGATTCAGCGGGGTGGTCGCGGCAATCCTTCAACTCATCGACGTTTCCTCTGACTTCGGTCACACTGTGCGTAGGTCAACGCTGTGCCACGTGGTGGTTTCGTTGCTGCCCGTGGACCACCAGAGCACACCAGCGCCGTAACCGACGGTCCCGGCGTCAGCGGCTACGTCGACCGTGCCGCCTGTTTTGAGGTCGAAGACCAGTAGCTTGGCGGTGCCGGTCAGATCCGAGTACGGGCCGGGCTCCGAAAGGACTTCGAACCGATCGAGCACCGCTACGTCGGTGAGCGCCGCCCGCGCACCGGACCCCGCTATCCGCCGGCGGTCGGAGCCGTCGGCATGCATCTCGTCGATCTCGACCAGTCCGCCAGCATTTTGGACCATCATGCGGCACCACGTCGGACTGCACGCGGTGAGTTCCGACCCGGTGCTACGAACTTCGACATCCTGGCCGGTGGCGAGATTCCGCAGGGCGGTGCCGCCGACGTGATCGCCGGTGTCATTGCTGAGCCACGGCCAAGCCGACAGAGCCCACGACCCGGACACGGGCCGAATCTGGATGGGTCCGCCGTCCAGGGCGGTGGACCGGAGTTCGGTCGTGTCCTCGTCGCCGTGCACGGCCGTCCAGTACACGCGGCCGCCCGCGATGATCAGGCCGTACTGATTGCCGGATGAGGTGAAGTTTCCGGTGTCCGCGGTCAGCCGCCGAGCCGGGGCAGCGGTACGGGTGTCGGCGGACCAGATTTGGATCGGTCCGTCTCCGGTTGATTCGGTCCAGGCGATGACGTCACCGGTGACGGTGGCGTTCTCGAACGACGGTCCGTCGCCGTAAGGCAGTCGGCGGAGCGTCCGGACGCTGCCGTCGGCCTCATGCAGGACAAGCCTTATCCAATGTGCGTCGGCCGACGAAGCCGTGCCGAGGACAGTGGTCGAGTTGAGAAACAGCAGCGGCTGGAAGACCGGTCCATCAGGCAGATTGGCCGGCATGTTCGCGCGCTGTGCGTGTGCCCACGCCACACCGATTGCCCGCCTCCCCGGCTGTGGCGTCAGGGGATGCGTCGTGGTCCGCGCCATCATCACACCACCGGCAAGCAGGGCGATCACCAACGTGACGATGACCAGGCGGGGGCGCACGGCCGTCGCCGGCTCGGCGACCAGTGTCATGCGTACGGCTGCTTCGGCTCGGAGATCGGCTGCCAACTCGTCACCTTCACGTACGCCACCGGAGCTTTGTTGACCGGATCCTGTCCGACCGTCGAGCTGTACACCCCGATCACGTCGACCCACGTATTGGGCGCGGCGTCGACGACGACGTCGCCGGTCAGGCCAACCTTGATCGGGCGGCCGTCGGCGGCGCAACAGGTCAGGACGATGCGGACCAGCATCGGTTTCCCATCGGGACCAGGGTCGACAAACCCGGTGAGTTTGAGGTTCCGGCCGGCGATGCTCTTGTCTCCGTCGAACAGCGCGCGGGACGCGTAGTCGAGCAGGCTGATCGGCGCCGGATCTCCAGGCGGGAGGGGCGGATAGTCCGAGTCGGACGCCGTGGCGACCACCGATCCGGCCTGGCCGGCGGTGAAGGATCCGAGCGCCGGAGGCGTCACCAGCAACAGGCCCAGCACGGGCAGAAGCATCAACCAGCCGACGCCGGGTTCGTGGTGGGCGTGTCCGTGCTCGGAGGGACCGGCCTCGGAGTGCTCCTCGTCTGGTCGGCGGAGCTCGTACCAGATTGTCATCACGGCGGCGACGACCAGCAGCAGACCGGCGGCGATCAAGCATGGTCGCAGCCCGTGCTTGACATAGCGGAGATAGATGTCGGTGAGGCTCACCTTGAGAATCGCACCGCCGAACAACAGCGCGACGACGGCTTGAGTCAGCCGGCTCACAGCATGACCAACCCGACCCCGGTGGCCACCAGGACCGCCGCGCCGAAGGTGGCCGGGGCGAAGCGGATCACGAATCGGCGACCGAATACTCCGGCCTGCATCGAGATCAGCTTGAGGTCCACCATCGGGCCGACCACCAGGAAGACCAGCCGCGAGGTCAGGGAGAACTGCGACAGAGAGGCAGCGACGAACGCGTCAGCTTCGCTGCAGATCGACAGCAGAACCGCCAGTACGGCCAAAGCGAAGATCGACATGACGGGATTGCCGGCGAGGTTCTGCAGCCAGCTGGCGGGAACCACGATGTTGATGGTGGCCGCCGCGGCGGCGCCCACGACCAGGAAACCGCCGGCGTGCATGATGTCGTGCCGGCAGGCGGCCCAGAAGGCGCGGCCTCGGGAAACGTCGTCGAGATCCGGCCGGTGCGGAAGGCGGATCCATTCACTCTTGCCCAGGCGGAGCCATAGCCAGCCCACGGCAACGGCGACGACCAGGCTGGCTCCACCGCGGGCGATGGCCATCTCCGGCCGCCCCGGAAACGCGATCACCGTGGCGGTCAGCACGATGGGATTGATGGCCGGTGCGGCGAGCAGAAACGCGAGGGCGGCGGCCGGAGTGACCCCGCGACGGATCAGCGAGCCGGCGATGGGAACGCTGCCGCACTCGCATCCCGGCAGCACCACCCCGGCGAGGCCGGCGACGGGCACGGCGACGGCGGGGTGGTGAGGCAGCGCTTTTGCCCAGAACGAACGGGGAACGAACACCGCGATCACCGCTGACAGGGCCACGCCGAACACCAAGAACGGCGTGGCCTGGACGAGAACCGCTACGAAGACGGTGGTCCAGGTCTGCAGACGGGCGCCGGAGACCAGCCGGCTCAAGGGAATCTGGAAAAGAATCAGAATGATCAGGAGACCGGTGAGCACCTCGAGCGAGCCGATTGGTCTCGGCCGCCGCGTCCTTCGCGCCCGAACTGAAGCCGGAACCTCCGTCCAATCGATATCGTCGGCCTTCAGGCCGCGACCATCAGCGGTTCTACCGGGCGCATTCACTCACTGTCCCATTCGTCAGCTTTCAGGCCGAGGACCAAAATACCGGTCGGATGCCCGGGTGAGGAAGCCAAATCGCCATACCCACGAAAGATGAGCATTGCCGCCGATTTGCGCCCGAGTAAAGCGATGGATCCGTCGGCAAGACTCAATGCTCGTCGTAGTGGGTCTCGTGACCGGCGTGCCGGTGCCCGTCGTGCAGATAGTCCACATGATCGCCGTGAACCACTGTCTGGTGCCCGCACCCCTCAGCGTGGGCGTGGTCGGCGTGGTCCTCGGCCTTGACGTGCACGACCGCCACATGCTCGTTCCCGCGCTGTTCAGTGGTCATCAGGTCTCCTTCGCTGGATCGACGTTCAGCATGCATTAATTCGCATCCGAGCACTATTGAAGATTTTCTCAACTGTCTTGCACGTCGCGTGCCGCCGCATGGCGGGAAGTCTCGTCGCTCGCTCGATTCCAGGGGGCCGGCCGGAAGAGAATCAGTAGAAGAAATGCACAATCTCGCATTAGTTGGTTGTCGCGAGCGACGCAATGCGGTCCAACTCCAAACCAGCACCGCGCACAGCGGCACGCACTTCGCGTGGCTCGACGGGTACGGCAGC
>CAXSDA010000061.1:0-27531 GCA_964236515.1 uncultured Actinoplanes sp. | reverse complement strand
ATAGGTCGTTGCGGCGCCGGGTCGTTGATGGTCGTATGTCAGCCTTGGCGAAGGCTGGCCGGGATGGGTTGCACCTCACCCGACGTCGGGCCTTACTGTCGCCGGTGTGAACGACGAACCTACGTGGCGGGTCGGCGAACTGGCCCGGTTGACCGGTCTGACCGTGCGAACCCTGCATCACTACGACAGTGCCGGCCTGCTCGTACCGTCGTTCCGCGATCACGCCGGGCATCGCCGGTATACGGCCGGTGATATTCGGCGGCTGCACCACATCCAAATGTTGAAGAGCTTCGGTCTCGCGCTGGCCGACATCGGCCGGCTCGTTGACGGCGAGACCGACCCGAGGGACTTGATCCGTGTCCAGTTGGACCAGGTCAACGAACGGATCGCGGCGGGATACCGGCTGCGGCACGCTCTGCTCGGTGTGCTCGATGCCCTCGCGCGGGCTACCGAGCCACCCGCCACTAGATTCGTCGAGATCATCGAGGTGATGACCGTAATGGACCGGGAGCTGACTCCTGCGCAACTGGCAGAGATGAACGAGAACCGTCAGCGGATGACCGAAGGCCTGACGGCAGGGCAACTGGCGGAGATGAACCGTCAACGCGCCGATTGGGCGGCCTCGCTACCGCCGGAGGAACTCGCAGAAATGTACCGCAGGCGCAGCGCGCAACTGCCCACACCGTGATCGGAGGTCGCCTGGCGGCACGCGCGGTGCGACCTCACCAATTGAGCTATTGAGGCTTTCCGAGTAACGGTCCGAGAGCTCAGGGTGGTGGTCGGTTGGTCGGGTGTGGACACACCCAAACCTGTTGGGGTGTAACGAAAGAGCGCAGAACCCCGGTAGGAAGTTGACTTCTCACAGAGCACTTCACTGCTGTACGCCGAACGCCGTCGGCTCGGGACCAGGGCCGGAACCCCGTCCGCTGGGCTGTTACCGCCAGGCGATCCTGATCCTGCGCTGGCTGCTCGACGGGACCCGGATCAACCAGTTGGCCATCGACAACCACGTCAGCCGCTCGACGGGGTACGCCTACCTGCACGAAGGCCTCACCGTGATCGCTGACCAGGCTCACGGCCTGTCATCGGTCCTGATCGCCGCGAAGATGGCCGGCTACGCGCACGTCAGCATCGACGGCACCCCGATCGAGACCGACCGGTGCCGCACGCCAGGACCAACCCCCGGCATCGATCTCTGGTGGTCGGGCAAGCACGACAATCACCGCGGGAACGTGCAGGTCATCACCGCCCCCCGACGGTTGGCCGCTCTGGACCTCACCCGTGCGACCCGGCCGGGAACACGACACCACCGCCCTGCGACACCACAACATCCTGCCGCTGTTGACCACGTGGACCAACGACGATCTGCGCTTGCTCGGCGACCTGGGTTACGAAGGCGAACAGGCCATCATCACCGTCGCGTTCAAGAAACCGAGGAACCGGTCCTGCACCATCATCGAGTAGCAGTTCAACCGAGCCCACAACGCGGTCCGCGCCATCGGCGAACGCGGAAACTCCCTGCTCAAGACCACCTTCAAAGCCCTGCGCAACGTCAGCCTCTGTCCCTGGACCATCGGCAGGATCACCGCCGCGGCCCTCGTGATCCTGCATATCGAACACCGCCGGACCACCTGAATAACCCGTCACCCAACGTAAACGGCCGTTACTCGGAAAGCCTCAGTGCACCCTCCGTCGCGGCCATAAGATCGACGGCTTGGGTTTCCTTGGCATGATCGAATGCACTGTTCTCGGCTACTTGTTGGCTTACAGTTGCATTGGCCGATCCGAAGATCAAGGCACGCTTGAGCAGAAGCGTGCAGTGTTGTCTCGAGTCTGGTCGCCTCCTCGCTCGGCGTTCGCCGGCTTCCGGTTCCCAGCCGACGTCATCGTGGTCGCCGTCCGTTGGTACCTGCGGTACGGGTTGCCCTACCGCGATGTCGAGGAACTACTGGCCGAACGTGGCATCAAGGTCGACCACGTGACCGTCTACCGATGGGTGCAGCGCTTCACACCGCTGTTAGCCGACGCCGCTCGATTCGCCCGCCATGCGCCGGGCGACCGCTGGTTCGTAGACGAGAACTACGTCAAGGTCAACGGCGTGTGGCGCTACGTCTACCGGGCCATTGACCAGTGTGGCCAGATCATCGACGTGCTGCTGAGCGTCCGCCGCGACGCCGCCGCGGCCCACCGATTCTTTGCCCAAGCCCTCGACACGTTGAAAGTCATCCCGACCGAAGTGATCACCGACGCCGCGCCGGTCTACCCGGCCGTTCTCGACAAGCTGCTGCCGGCGGCGTGGCACCACGTCGAGCAGTACGCCAACAATCCGATCGAAGCCAACCACGGCCAGCTCAGACGTCCTCTCAGACCGACGCGTGAACTCCAGACGGACCGAACCGCCCAGACCGTGATCGCCGGGCACGCCTTCACCCAGAACCTAAGCCGGGGGCCACTACGAACTCGGTATCGACACCATCCCACCGCTACGAGTCGCCGCCGCGTTCACCGAACTCGCCCGAGCCATCTGACACCGGTCCAGTCCGAGGCCGGCGCGTCCGCCGATCTCACAACGCAACGGCGCCGACCAACGAAGGCCAACGCGCCGCCGCGAGCCGCGGCAACCACGGCGGCCGTCCCAAAGTCCTCGACGACAATGCGATCATCGTCGCCCGGGCGCTACGCGACCGCGGCGTGGATGGCTTCGGTGAAGCACCTACAAGCTGCCGGCACTGAGTCGCATTCATCTGTCGCGGCGGCTCATGCGGCATCCAGCAGGTTGATCTTGGCGCGAACGCGCCGGACGTGGTCGTGGCCCAGACGATCGAAGATCTCGAGTGCGCATTGCCACGCTTCCCGGGCTCCGGCCTGTTCTCCCTCGTCCTGGCAGGCGTCGCCGAGGTGGTCGAAAATCGTAGCCTCGAGGAAACGGTCGCCGGCCTCGCGGGCGCGCGCGGCGGCCTGTTGCAGGCTCTGCTGGGCCTCGGCATGGTGGCCGAGGCCCAGCTGGGCAACTCGCACTTGGCCGGCGCGAGGAGCCTGGCGGCGGCGTAGGCCATCACGACGTAGTGCTCGACCAGCCGTGGCAGCGCCTCTTGCCGGTCCGCGTCAGATCCATCCCGCGCCGCGAGCTCGGCGGCGTAGGACCTCAGCAGGCTGTGGCAGACGTAGCGTCCTGGGAACGGCTCACTCAGTAGCCCAGTCCGGCTCAGCGTCCGCAGGAGCTGCCGCACTTCCCGCTCGTCGGCGCCGGCCAGTGACGCCATCGACGCCACCGTGAGATCGGGGCCCGGATGGATCCCGGCGAGACGGAACAACCGCCGGCTCTCGACGGGCAAGGCGTGATAAGACCAGGAGAACACCGCCCGGACCTGTCCCGCCGGGTCGCCGGTGTCCAAGGCGTCCAGCCGGGCGTGCTCGTCCGACAGCTCGTTGGCGAGTTCGTCCAGGGCGAACTCGCTTTCCTGGACGCGGGCCGCCGCGATCGCCAGGGCCAGCGGCAGCCCCGCGCACGCCGCGACGATTCGCTCGGCCGACGGGCCTTCGGTCAGCATACGGACGGCGCCGATCCGCTCGGCCAGCATCTGCCGCGCCTGCCGGACCGGGAACACGTCGAGCGGCACCAGCACGGTCTCATCGATGGCGGCCAGCGAGGTAGCCGGTTACGGCTGGTGACGACCGTGAACGAGCCCGTGGCCGGCGGCAGCAGCCGCCGGACCTGCGTCGCGTCGCGGGCGTTGTCCAGGACGATCAGTATCCGGCGATCACTGAGCGCGCTGCGGTAGAGCGCCATGCGGGCCTCCGCGCCGGGGGGCAGGGCATTGGGAGGCGTTCCCAGGGCTACCAGCAAGGTCGCCAGCGCCGAACCTGGATCGGTCGGCTGGACAGCGTCGAAGCCGTGCAGATCCAGGTAGAGCTGGCCGTGGGGAAAGTGGTCGCGGGCCTGTGTGGCCCAGCGCACCGCGAGCTTCGTCTTGCCGATGCCGGCGCTGCCGCAGATCACGGCCACCGCCGGCCCGCCAAGCCGGCGAGACTGGGTCATCACCCCGTTCAGCCGGCGCAGCTCCGGCGACCGGCCGACGAACCGGGACACGATCGGCGGCAGCTGCGCCGGGACGACCGCTGTGGCCGGGTCCGTGTCGTCCGCGGTACGTAGCACCGTGGTGTGGACCCGCTGCAGTTCTGGGCCGGGATTGACGCCGAGCTCGTCAGCCAAGCGTGCCCGGAACCGGGCGAACCAGTCGACCGCCTCGGCGGAACGTTCCTCCCGGTGCAGCGCCAGCATCAGCTGTGCCATCAGCTGCTCCGAGAGCGGATAGTCGGCGAGATAAGCCGGCAGTTGCTCGATGATCGCCCGGAAGTCGCCGCGCTGGGCGGCGAGCACCGACCACCGCGCCACCGCGTCGAGGCGCCGGCTGCCGGTCCGCACCCGGACCGCATCGGCCCAGGACCCGGCGATGCCGTCCATCGGCGCGCCTCGCCATGCGTCCAGAGCCTCGCGCAGCAGAGCGTCCTCACCGTCCGGGGTTAGACCTGGGTGCCGCGAGGCCCCGCACAGCTGCTCGAAGCGCAGCAGATCCACCCGCTCGCGTGGCACGTCCACGACGTAGCTTGCGGCCCGGCGGATAAGCCGTGACGAAGTGGACGGCCACAGCGCCGTTCGCAGTCGGTGCACGTGCGCGTACAACGCGCTACGGAATCCGTCTGGCACGTCGTCGCCCCACACCCGCCCGGTCAGCGTGTCGACGGTCACCGGCCGGCCGGCGTCGACCAGCAATGCCGCCAGAACGGCTCGGCGCTGCGGCGGTCCGATGTCGACCGGCGTCCCGTGACGGCGTACGTCCACACCACCGAGCAGAAAGAACCCGAGCCCATCGCGATCACTCGATGCCACTCGTCCTATACAACTGCGGTACGGGCAGGAGGGCAAGGCGTGGTGCCGCACGACAAGTTTCCGACAAGGTGGCCGCCGAAGAATCACCGCTGCAAGTCAGTCCGCCCAATTCCGTCGCGGCCATGCGCGGGCGAGCGGCCGACACCCGGACGCGCGACCTTCCGGGCCGACGTCGATCTCGACCACAGTCTGCGCTCGGCGGCCCGGCCGCGGGCGGTCGTCGCGGCGCCGGCTGTAACTGAACTCGACGGTTTCCGAGCCGGACGGCACCACCGCACATAGAGGAGAACCATGCGGAAACTGACCACGCTCGTGTTGCTCGCCTTGACCGTTACGTTAGGTCTCGCCGTCATTTCACCGGCGGCGTCGGGGGCGCCGCCGCAGGGGGACGGCAACTCGTGCCGCTGGTTCGGAAGCTCCACCGACGATGGCGACCGGGTCTGCTCGAACCAGGTGCCCGGCAGTGACGGGGCGCCGGTCGCGCCACGGCTCCTTGCCGCCGGCACTTCACAGAACGGCTGGCCGGCCAACTCCGACGCGACCGCCATCGGCGTGCAGGCATTCACCGTGCCCGGCACCAGCCCGAGCCGGTCCTTGACCGTCAAGTCGGGGGTCGTGTCGGCCATCCTCATCAACGTGGTCCGCCGGTTCAACAGCACGGTCGAGCCCATCGGACCCAACTCCAGCGGTTACAACTACCGGGTCATCAGCGGCAGCTCCACGCTGAGCAACCATTCGTCCGGTACGGCGATCGACCTCAACTCCGACGTCCATCCCCAGGGTAGCCGGGGCACGTTCTCCGACGGCCAGAACTCCGCTATCCGCGCCATCCTCGCGCTGTGCGGCAACACCGTTGTCCGGTGGGGCGGCGACTACACCGGAAGCACCGTCGACGAGATGCACTTTGAGATCAACGTACCGCCGGCCGACTCGCGGTTACCCGAATGCGCAACCGCGCTCGCCGGCGGCATTTCGGTCCCGTCGTACAACGGTGTGGTTCGGCGGGACGCGGACGGGAACCTGCTCTGGTACCGCAGCTACTTCGACGGCATCACCCACGGCACCCCCGTCAAGTACGGCACAGCGGCCACCGACACTCCCGTCACCGGCGACTGGAACAACGACGGCACCACCGACAACGGTGTGGTTCGGCGGGACCCGGACGGGAACCTGCTCTGGTACCGCAGCTACTTCGACGGCATCACCCACGGCACCCCCGTCAAGTACGGCACAGCCGCCACCGACAAGCCCATTACCGGGGCCTGGTAAACACGACGATCGCCGTCAGCTTCACGTCCGGGACGCACCAGATCCATCCGGCCGCGGGCCACTTCCAAGAGGTGGCTCGCGGCCGGCTTATCAGCCGTGACGGCACGGTCGTTCGTCATCGCTGCACGGCGTGTCAATGCGCTGCGACCGTCCGGCCGGTCGCCGCCCCTGACATCCGCCCGGTCATTTGGAGCGCGACAGCGAAGGGAACGGGGGCGGTCGCATCCTGCGCGCCGGGCCTGCATGCGGCGTGATACCGCTCTGCAGGCGCTAAGCGCGTTTCTCTGCGCAGAAGTTCGGAGCCACGGTCCGGAGATGGATAGCTCTCCAGCACGATGGACTGCTGCACTCTTTTGCCGCCGGCAATGAGCGGTGCGAACCCGCTTTGGACGTTATCCAAGCCAAAATCAACGCCCGGTTTCCTGCCCCGCGTCACTGCTCGGTAAGGCCGCGGCCGGCAGCGATGCGATCCACCGCCTGCTTGGCCTCGAGCAGGCTCAGCCCTGTTTGCCTGCGGTAGGCGCGAACGGCTTCAATCGTCCGCCCGTTCTCCAGGTGATGGATCACCTCGGACTCCTCGGGCGCGGCGATGCCAAGGTGGTCGATCACCAAATTAAGTTTCCGTTGTACGGCCGCCAGCTGAGTCGCCGAGCTGTGCCGTTCCTGAAACCAGGCCCCGGCCGCCGCGGCGACTGACCCGACGCTGGCAATGACAAGCAAAGTCACTTCGAACCCACTCATCGACCTATCGAACCAGCCCTTCGCTACTCGGTGGTACCTCTCGCGGGTATGAACGGATTGGGCGAGGCGCGGCGATGCTAACTGCCTCCGTAACGTTCCCCGCCAACCCTCAACCAGATTTTTCGGGGGACCCAGACGCCCGGTAGCGGGGGAACACGCATGCCGGGCATGCTATCGACGCGCCGCCACCGGGATCGCCGCGATCCGCGCGCCGACGGACGCTCGTTGCGACTGAGCGTGACGAAGGTGGTCGCGTGTCGGCGGCTGTAAGGATCGCCGATACTCACTGTCAAGATCGACCCCACGGCCCACCGTCCAGGTGACTCACAGGAGTTGTGACTCCAGGCGTTAGTTGGCGAGTCTGCGGACGATAGTTGGCGAGTCAAGGCCAGGCCGCGTCCACCAGTGGTTCAGGGGCGGGGCAGAGAGCTGCCGCTAACGCGCGCCGACGTCGACCCTACGCCCCGGCCGCTGTTACCGAGAGTGACTGCCCCTGAAGTGCGAGCGCCTTGACTGCGGGATGAGGACATCCAACTTTGCCGCAATTACCGAACTCTTACTTTGGTCTCACCTATGGCTGATCGATAGACACGATCCTTCATGGCATGTCTGAACTTAGTCCGGGGGCGGATGCCACCGAGGTCATCAGTCTGTGCTGGCCGGATGGCGCGGACGACTGGACTGCCGATTTAGGCGACAGCACGACGTTGATAGATTTCGAACCCGGGTCGTTCGCGGTTCGCCGTTCGGCCACGGTCTGGGCTACGGGCGCCGGGATCGGGGATCCTGCGGGTGGCGCCGTCTTTGTCGATCAGTCGGGGCGGCGGCGGCGGCTGGTGCGCTGGTGCGGTGGGCTGGTGGCGTTCGTGTGTGTCGCTTTCGCGGTGTTGTTGGGCGTGACCGTCTTCGACGGTATGTCGGCCGCGCCGATGGCCCCGCATATGGTCGCTGCCGGCTCTCCGGATGCTGCGACGCCGACCGTGTCCGCCGTGACCGTGCCGTTGTGGAAACAACTGTCGCGGAGGTCGTCGGCCAAGAAGCGGCGCCTGAGGGCGTGGCGATGACGACCATGCCCAGCCAGCCCCCTTCAAAGTCGTTGGACGTTGTGACCACCCAGGCAACGTCTACGGGCGTCTGTTGAACGGCCGCAGACAGCTGCGTATGCCGGTAGCCCGGTCCGGTGTCGCGCGGACGGTGCTGGCTGTCATCCTTGTTTTTGCGTTCGTGCTGGTGCTGCTGGTAAACGGCTTATGCAGTTCCGTGATCGGCCGTGATTCCCGGGTACACCCGCCAGCGCCAAACAACGCCGTGCCAGCCTCGGTGTTGAACGGCGGCCCGCTGGTGGACCCTCGCGGTCACACCGTCCGGACCTACCACATCCCGGCCAAGACGATCGTGCTGAGCTTCGACGACGGCCCGGACCCGACATGGACCCCGCAAATCTTGACCGTCCTGGCCCGCCATCACGTTCCCGGCACCTTTTTCGTGGTCGGCGAACTCGCGGCACGCCATCCACAGCTGATCCGCCAGGAGGTCAACCAGGGCGACGAAGTCGGCATCCACACGTTCACCCACCCGGACCTGGAGTATCAGCCGGCCTGGCGGGTCAATCTGGAGTTATCACAGACCCAACTGGCCGTAGCCGGCGCCGCCGGGATCAACACCTCGCTGGTGCGGATGCCGTACTCGTCAGAGGTTTCTGCCTTGGACAATCTGTCCTGGCCGGTGGTGCAGGGCCTCGGCCGGAAAAACTATCTGGTGGCATTCGTCGACACCGACTCCGAAGACTGGACCCGGCCCGGCGTTGCCCGCGTCGTCACCAACTCGATACCACCGTCGGGTCAGGGCGCGGTAGTGCTGTTGCACGACGCGGGCGGTGACCGGTCACAGACGGTGGCCGCGGTGGATCAGTTCATCACCGTCATGCAACACAATGGGTATCGGTTCACCACGATGACCGGTGCGCTTGGCATGCCATCTGCCGACTATCCGGCTGCCACCGAACATTTATGGCTGGGGCGGCTGTTCGTTTGGTCGATCGAGGGCTCGAGCACGGGTGTGGCGGTGTTCGCTGTCCTGCTCGCCGTGGTCGGGGTACTGACAGTCACTCGGTCGCTGATGATGCTGCTGTTCGTCCGCCGCCAACGGCATGCCTTCCGCGTGGCACGCAGCCATCTCCCCCCGGTGACCGATCCCGTGTCCGTCCTGGTGCCCGCCTACAACGAGCACCGGTGCATCGAGGCCACGCTGCGATCGCTGGCAGCTAGCGGCCACCCGATTGAAATTATTGTGATCGACGACGGTTCGACCGACGACACCGCCGCACGCGCCCGCGCGGTTGGCCTGCCCAACGTCACCGTCGTACGGCAACGCAACATGGGCAAAGCCGCCGCCCTCAACCAAGGCATCAAAATAGCGCGACACGAACTGATCGTGATGGTCGACGCGGATACCGTCTTCCGCACCGACTCGATCCGGCTGCTCGTGCAACGCCTCGCCGAACCGACAGTTGGCGCCGTCGCCGGCAACGCCAAAGTAGCCAACCGCCGTAAGATGGTCGCCGCGTGGCAGCACATCGAGTACGTGATCGGATTCAATCTCGACCGCCGTATGTATGAAGTACTGCGCTGTATGCCCACCGTGCCGGGCGCCATCGGCGCGTTCCGCCGATCGGCTCTGATCGACGCCGGCGCGATGAGCGGCGACACACTCGCCGAGGACACCGACATCACCATGGCCCTGCAACGCGCAGGCTGGCACGTTGTTTACGCCGAGGACGCGCTGGCCTACACCGAAGCCCCAGCAACCTTGCGGCAACTGGCCCGACAGCGATACCGATGGAGCTACGGCACCATGCAGTCGATCTGGAAACACCGCCACGCGATCACCGAGCCCGGCGCGTCAGGCCGATTCGGCCGACGCGGTCTGCTGCTGACCGCCGCATTCCAGATCCTGCTGCCCCTGTTCGCACCACTCATCGACATCTTCACCCTCTACGGAATGATCTTCATCAGCCCCATTCGGACCGCAGCCGCCTGGCTCGGACTACTCGCCATCCAAGCCGTCACCGCCCTCTACGCCTTCCGACTCGACCGGGAACGGCCATGGCCACTGCTTCTCTTACCACTGCAACAGATCATCTACCGGCAACTCATGTACTTGGTACTCGTCAGCGCCGTCATCTCGGCACTGAGCGGGAAGCAACTGCACTGGCAGAAACTCACCCGCATCGGCAACCTCACCCCCAGCCCTGGCGCGATGCACGATTGATTTTTGGGGCGTTACCTTCGATTTGACGCAGGCCGTCCGGGTACGTCACCTTCGGACATCTCTGGGAACAGACACAGTGCGTCTTCGGTGAACTGATGCCTTCCTGGCGCCAGAGACCTGGCAGCGCTCATGTTCGGCCTACGCTGCTTGAGCGACTCGAGCCGGACTCGCGACCCCGAAACGGCCGCGGCCACATCAGGAGATCTTTGCGGTTCGACGCCGGCCGTACCGAACGCGACGTTCTCGGTACTGACCAGACCCCGCCTCGTGAAGCAACGAATCCTCAGCCGTAGAAACCGATCGCCCGGCCTGTCGTCTAGGCGCCAGAGCTCACTCGCTGACTGACCCGACCGTCACGGGTTGCGTCGAACACAGCTCCAGCAGTGAAAGGCGTCAGCGGCTGAACGGCTCGTTCGGTAATCTGGCAGACATGAGACCGGGTGATACAGAGCAATCTGCCCACACGCCGACGGAGAAGCGGCGGCCGGGCAGGCCGGTGAGCCTGGCCTCCCGACAAGCCGTGCTCGATGCAGCAGCCGATCTTCTCGAGCAGCGAGGCTACAGCGGGTTCACCATCGATGAGGTGTCACGACGCTGCGGCGTCAGCAAGGCGACTATCTACAAACATTGGCGATCGGGGTACGCGGTCGCGATCGAGGCCTATGGCGACCGGGTCACCAGTTTGGTGCCGGTGCGGTCCACCGGGAATACCGTTGCCGACCTCACTGACCAGGTCGTACGCCTCGCGCGGTTCTACCGCAGCCCGCGCGGGCGAGTCATCGCCCAACTACTCGCCGCCGGAATGGACACCAGCGAAGGAACCTCGCTGGTACGCGAGAAGTTCTTCGCCCCGCGACGCAACGACACGCTCACCTTGATCGAAACAGGAATGGCCAACGGCCAGCTTCGACCGGACCTCGACGTCAACCTGGCAAATGACCTGATGTTCGGCGCGATCGTGTTTCGCCTGTTCAACGGGCTCCCCCCGATCACCGTCAAGCAGGCACACGCCATCGCCGAAATGGCCATGCGGGCCCTCACCGTGCCGCAACCTAACGACTGAGGCCCATAAGAGAGGCCTCCTCTCGATCGCCGCGCCTGACCCGGACGCACCGTTTAACGAACGACGAGTTTGCAAAACCTGCTCCCGCCGGGCTAAGGTTTGCGTACTGATCGTTCGGAAAATCTTTAGGGGGGAGCTGCGTGACGGACCTCAACGTCGGCGTCATCGGAGTCAGCAGCCAGATGAGTTGGGGGCGAGAAGCCCACGTACCAGCCGTACAGGCAGTGCAGGGGCTCGCCCTCGCGGCTATCGCTACGCGCGACCAAAAGTCAGCGGATGAAATCTCCGGCTCGTTAGGAGTACCGCTCGGCTTCGGCGACCCCCTCGACCTGATCAACGACCGGGACATCGACATTGTCACCGTCGCGACCCCGGTGCCGACGCATCACGACTTGATCCGGGCTGCGCTCAGGGCAGGCAAGCATGTCGTCACCGAATGGCCGGTCGGTACCAGCACACGCCAGACGCAGGAAATCGCGTCGGACGCCGAGCGAAGCGGCCTGCGCGCAGTGGTAGACCTGCAGTCGCTGATGAACCCTGCCGCCCGACGCGCTCGGGAAATGTTGTCGTCCGGAGCTATCGGGCGGATCCTCTACGCCACCGTGCTATCGACAACCGCGGGCTTCGGACCGGTCGTCCCGGAAGCTGCAAAGTACTTGGAGGACCCCGACACGGGGATGAACCTGACCACCATCCAAACCGCTCACACCATCGACTTCGCGCTGCAGCTGACCGGACCGCTGGCTTCGCTATCCGCTCTGACAACCATCCAATACCCCGACCTGAAAGTCGGCGACACTGCCAGCCCGCTGCGGCGCACTGTCGCCGACCACGTCCTCATGCAAGGACGGCTGGCCTCCGGGGGCGCCCTCTCGGTACAAGTCGCTGGCGGCAGGCCCTCCGGCGACACCCCGTTCCGCATGGACATCATCGGCGAAGACGGATTCTTGACCCTCAGCGGAGGCGCCGCCCGAGGCTTCCAAGCCGGCCTGCTCGACCTGGACATCAACGGCGAACCTGTCGACCTCGACCCCGATGAAGAAGATCAGTACAAGCTGTCCGAATCGGCGGCCAACGTGTCACACGTATACGCCGCGCTCCGAGACGACATCACCAACGGCACTACCACCGCACCCGACTTCTCCCACGCTGTACAACTGTCCCACTTGATCGACGACCTCCTCACCTCGGCTGAAGAGGAACACGCAGTCACACCCACCGCGGCATGGCCTTCTTAGAATGGCCACCACACCTTGGACGACACGGACCCGAGCGACCCACCGCCGGCGCGAGTAAGTCCTTCGAAGCCTGCCGGCCAATGGCTTGCGACCGGCCTGGGTCGCGCCGCAGCATCCGGATCTGTCGCCGACAAGGTGCCGTCGGCGCGACGTATGACTCGTTATAGAACTTGAGCGGTGTCACAGCGCCGGCAGGCGTGCAGGGCGGGCGAGGTGGTAGCCCTGTCCGTGGGTGACGCCGATCTCGGTCAGGTGAGCCAGTTCAGCGGCGGTCTCGATGCCTTCCGCGATCAACTCTGCACCAGTCTGCAGTGCGAAGTCGGTGAGGGATTTGGCGAGAGCTGCTTTGACGGGATCGGTGTCGATGTCGCGGACGAGGCTGATGTCGATTTTGATCAGGTCGGGTTTCAGCGCCACGATGTGGTGCAGGCCGGCGTAGCCCGCGCCTGCGTCGTCGACGCTTAATCGGATACCGGCCTGGCGTAGTGGGTTGAGTGCTTCGGTGAGCGTGCGGTAGTCGGCGACCTGGGTATGTTCGGTGATCTCGATCATTAGGCGCGGCCCTGCGTGGGCGAGCAGGGTGTCGTGTACCTGGCCGTCCAGCAGCGCCTCGGCGGATACATTCACCGCCAGCCAGTTGTCCGCCGGTACCTCCGACAGCTGGTCCAAGGCCTGGCGCGCCGCCAGCAATTCCAGCGGGACGCCGAGGCCGCTCTGCGCGGCGGCCGCGAACGCTTTGTCCGGCCCCGCGAACGTGGCGGGTTCGAACCGGGCGAGGGCTTCAAAACCGACCGTGTGACGGTCGTGAAGGCGTATGACTGGCTGGAATACCATGCGGACCGCGTCAGTGTCGAGCACCGCCTGCACGGTGCGCCGCGCGGCGGAGGTGGCGCGACGCTGCTGGGTCAGCGGACTGGTCATGTGGTCGCCGATCAGGTCGGCGACCAACCCCATGTATTTCACCGTCTGCTCGTTCAGGAACGGGTCCGCGTGCCGGCTGACGCAGCACAACATGCCCGCGACGCTGCCGTCGGGTCGCCGCCACGGTACTCCCGCGTACGAACCGATTTGCAGGGCTTGGGTGACTGCCAAATCGCGGGTGACCGGATGCCGGCGGGCGTCGGTGATGACCTGCGGCAGGGTGCCCGCCATGACCCGAATGCAGAAAGAGCCCTGCAGGTCGGTTCCCTCACCAACCGGAACATTCATCGCCTCGACGGCGCCGGCCGCAGCGCTGATCGTCTGCTGATCGGCGGTGAACATCGAGACCCAAGCGACCTCTACACCGAGGTGGTGACGAACCAGGTTCAGCAGCCGTTCGACCTCGTCGTGATCCGGGTCGCCCGGCTGCCACAGCAACAGGTTGAGGCTGTCGCCGACGGGGGCTGACTGCATGAGCGGTCTCCTTACCTGCGCCTGGCAGCACACCCGCATGAGCTATGACGCCGCCCACCGACGTCCTTTACCTTTCGGCGCCGGGAGGGGGTATCTGAGCAAGATTGGGGTGGTCGAGCCTATTCCGATACGGCCGGGCGTCGGCGTTGGCAGCCGTAGCGAGGTTTTGGCTTGGCGGTGATCGTGTTCACCCGGATTCGTTAATGCACAGCTTCCACCCGCATGAAGGGTCTGGGCAGCGGGGTTGCCCCCATGGCCGCATTGCGCGCGGCCGCTGGGTCGATGCCGGCTTCAAGGTCAAAACCGTCGAACATGGCGCCACACTAAGGGTTTGGCGTGGTCAAGTGCCGCTGGGTCGTCGAACGCACCATCGGCTGGCTCATGCAGCACCGCCGCCTCGCCCGCGACTACGAAGCCCGACCCGACAACTCCGCCAGCATGATCACCACCGCCATGATCGACAACCTCGCCCGCCGCCTCACCGACGAAACCGCCCCAACCCGGCATGACCCCAAAACGAGTAAACCACAAAATACGTTAATCAGACGTCCTCATAGGGAATCAAGCCGGTAACTCGGGCTCTTTGTAGCTGGTAACGCGCCGCTTTGGTATCAAGCTGCTCGAGGCCTCTGACGGCCCAGGACCGTAATGACTCGTCGTCGCCATGCAGTTGTTCCGCCAGCACGGGCAGCGCGTCTGCTGAGCGCACTTCACCGACCAGTTCGAGCAACCAGCAGTGCAGGCCGTGGTCGACCTCGCGGTTGAACTCGGTGATCAGCGCTTCGAGATGTTGCGCGATGTGGGTCGCAGCTGGTCAAGCCCGTCTTGCCTGATTTGAGGGTTGTGGCTGTGCATCAACCGCAGGGCATGCTGGATCTGATCTGTCACATTTTCTCGAATGCTCAGCGTCGAAGCGTTCGAGAATGCCCAGCCGCGGATTATGGCCACGGTTTGTAGAAATCATGGCTGCTGACACCAAGTGAGGCTCACCCACCTCGACTGCCTGCTGCAAGAACCCACGCGCGCGTCCGGATCGCCCGCGCAAGATCCCAAGTCAGCGAGTAGATTCAAGATCAATAACCGTAGTGCTGACTTGGGTAGCGTGCGGGAAGTCGACGACAAGATCAGCAATGCGTCCGCCGGCGCGGCGGGCAAGCTCAAAGAGAGGGCGCCGGTAGGGCGACCAGCGACGAGAAGCTCAAGGCTGGGGGAAAAGCGACCAGGTCGATGCGAGCGACGTCCTGCTCGCCGCCGCGGTGCTAGCGGCGGAACGGCGTGCTCGCCGTCCCGCCGCGGGATCGCAGGGACCCTTTGGGAACCCCGCGGTGTGAGTGATGTGGTCACCGCCCGGGGTCAGCCGAGTCCTTTCCCTGACGGTACGTACTTGGTGCGGGCGGGTGGCTTGTCATCGGTCCAGCCGATTCGGGTGACAATCGAGGTACGGTAGATATCCGTGGGTTGGACCCACGACATTGCCGGCACTGGCCGGAGCAACCGGATCTCCTCGGCGAGGAGCATGCCGGTTGTCGGATCGATGACAAGACGGTCTTCCTGCAGCCCGTGCGAGCTGTCCGAACGAAATGCGACTGAGTCGCCGGTGCGACCCGTGACGTCGCGCGTTCGTCCGATGGTGACGACGCCGTCCAGCCCCGCGATGATGCGGTAGGCGGTGGCCCGTACCGGTGGGGTGACCGGCAGCGTCAAGAGCTCCGCAGCTGTGCCGAACAGCCAGGCTTGCTTGGTTGTGCCCGTAGTGCCAGCCTGGTTGCGGCCAGAGCGGACAGCGGCGTCGACGCTGCGTTGGTAATTTTCGAGAAGTACGGTCGTGAGCGCATTCGGCTCAGCCGGCAATCGGCGGATGTCGCTCATCGATTTGTCCAGGCCGCCGATGGAAAAAACTTCGCTTTCCGGGTTGAAGGGGTCGACGACGTTCTTACCGCCTCGGGCGCCGACTCCGGGGATGACCGTAACCAAGTGTCCGGCTCGGTTCAGATCGTTCAGGTCGAATGTGGCCGGCGAACCGGCTCGCTGCCAGTTGCTGCGGTCACGGCTGCTCGCCGGTACCCGCGACCACGGATGAGTCACCTCCCAGCTGGTGATGGCGGTGGTACGGCCCACCCAAGTCTCGTCGACACCGCGGTAGATCAGCCGGAACGTGCCGCCGTGTGCGCTGCCTAGTTCCAGGTCGCGCGTCTCCGTGGTGGTACGCCAGTACCGACCGTTGTCTGTAGCCGCACCGACATGCTCGGCTGCCAGCAACAAAACGTGCGAATGACTGACGTCGACGGCGGGGGCCGGACCGGTGGAGCTCCGGCCGGCCGATTGCGGTCCGGCAACGGCGCCCACGACTGTCAGTGTCACCGCGGCCACGCCGGCGGCGACCGACGTGCCGATCAAACGGCGCCGCATCCCGGGCCGGGTGGGACGGAAGAGTTGCACCGCCCCGGAGCGTGTTCCCGACGAGAGCCGTCGCGGGTCAGCGTTGGGTGGGGTTGGTTGTTCGACGGTCGAGCTGGGCTGCGCCATTATCCGGCGAAGGTCGGCCTGCTGGCGGTGTGGATCGGCGGGCTGATTGAAGTACGTCGGACGTGCGTCGGTGAGGAGACGCATGACGTCGAGTTGATCGTTCATCGGGCCACACTCTTTCGGACAGCGGTGAGTGGATAGATGTCACGCCGGCGTTCGGACGCATCGCCGATGGCCATCGCGCGCTCGAGGCGACGACGTGCGCGGTGTAAGCGAACGGAGTAAGTGGCGGGGGAGCACCCGATCACCGTCGCGGCTTCGGCTGGAGACAATCCGTGCCAGGCGACCAAAGTCAGCAGCTCCCGGTCATCGTGGCTCAGTGTGGCCAGGGCGGCCATGACGCCGATGCGGTCGGCGACAGCGTCGGCTGGATCGGTGGCGACGGTCTCGGCGGCCGACGTCGACGTTCGCAAGGCGGCTTCGGCCGATGCCTGGCGGGCGGACCGGCGAGCATGATCGCGGGCCACGTTGCGGGCGACGGCAAGCAACCACGGCAACGGTGGGTCCGGAATCTCATCGAATCGCCGCCACGCCACCATGAACGTGTCGTTCACGACCTCACCCGCGTGCTGGTGATCGGTCCGACTCATGGCGTAGCCGTATAGCTGCGAGTAGTGAGCGTTGTACAGAGCCGAAAATCGCTGCTGTGGTTCATCGTGTCTCAGGGACAAGTCGCCCTCCAGTCGAGGTTGAGCTTCTACCTGGTAATGGCCGTGCGACAGCTTTTCTTACCGGTGGGCCAACACATTGTGGAGGCGCACCAGACTGACCGACTCAAGGTGATCGTCAACCGGCGGGCGTTTGCCGGCCTCTCAGGTTTGTCACGAAGGTCCGGCCTGCGCGTCGCGTCGGCTTACGTGGTGTACGCGGCCAACGTTGACGAACGTAGTCCGCTGAGAAAGGGTCCCGCCGACGTCGGTGCGCGGCCAGCTTTCTTCATCGAGGCGTTCCTTGCGAGTTCGATTAGATCTGCCGCCGGCCTGTCCTCGTGCTCGACGCGTCGCGGGAGGTTGATCCGTGGCCGTGGGCGGCTGGGGACCGCAGATCGGCCGGGGCCGACCACCACGGCTGTGGGCGACACGATGTGTCTTGCCCGCACCGAACGATTCGTCGCCACCCGAGGCGACACCCTCGATTCGACAGCTTCGAGCACGACACGTACGGCTCAGACCGCCGGCGCCGACTGGCGGCCCCGCTTGTGGCCGTACATCGCCATATCGGCCTCGTGCAGTAAGGTGTCTGGGTCCCAGGTCGTATCCGCCGTCGCGGAACCGATGCTTGCGCTCAAGGGCACCACGGTGTTGCCGATACGAACGTCGCCGTGCAGTACATGCCGTAGCGCGACGGCCAGGTCATTCCGGCGCCGCGGGCCCAGATCGTCGGCCAGCACCGCGAACTCGTCGCCGCCCAGACGCGCCGTGACGTCGGTCGGGCCCACGCATCGGCGCAGCCGCTGACCCACCTCAATGAGTAACCGGTCGCCGGTAGCGTGCCCGTACTGATCGTTGACCGGCTTGAACCCGTCGAGATCGATGAGGAAGACCGTGGGACCGGCCGCCGCAGCCAGCCGATCCATGAACATTCCCCGGTTGGCCAGCCCGGTCAGCCGGTCGTGATAGGCCATGTCTCGTAGCCGCTCGGAAAGTTCCTGAATCTGCCGGAACGAGGCGAGCTGTCGCAGCCACACGAGTACGCAGCACACGAACATTCCCGTCAGCAGTACCCACATTCGGCCGGTCCGGCCATGCACCGCCAGCTCGACGACGAGCAGCGCAAAGGTGGCAACGACGGCGAGATAGGGGACGAAGCTGTAGCGGGGATCGCGGTCGTGGGCCTGGGCGTCCGGAGCATGGCTGTGCCCAAGCTGCACCCGAGCGCCGGCCGCCAACAGCAGACAGCTGAGCACATAAACGCCGACCATCCAGACGCCGTGCCCGGTAGCCCAGCCGGACGGCACGAGCTGTGGGATCCCCCCGAAACCGGCAGCCGCACCGCAAATCATGGCGGCGCTCGCGGCGAACGGCGGGTTTCCTCCCATCACCAGCTTGATCATCACGAGAATGGCGATCAGGATAGGAACAGGCCCGATCAGTACCGCCAGTCCCGTCTGACCCCAATAATGGCTACCGCCGGGCAGGCTGACGACATATACCCCGATCGTGACGGCCGCGGCCATGACCATGGTCACGTCGAGCCGGTAGCGGGTGCGAGCGTCCCCCGAGGCCACAGCCGGCGGCCCACTCAGCAGGCCGACAAGTATCACCCCCGTCGCGGCACTGAGCGCCAAGGCGTGGCCCTGGGTGCCCAAGACCGTCGACGCGCCGGTATCGCACCGGGCCAACGCCCATACCTGGATGAGTCCCGCCGCCGCGAAGCAGGCTCCGGCGAGCACACAAGTGCCCCAGAATCGCCGTACCGCTCGCGACGGAGAAACCCGGGCGATGCGCCGTGCGGTGACGGCAAAGCCGGTCGCGGCCGCTGCGGTCAGCAGCCAGCCGATGAGTTCCAGCCAGCGCGAACTGCTTTGATCGACCACGAACCACGGCAACGCCAGCATGCCGGCCACGCCGATCACGACCAGGCCGGGGTCGACGTGTCGGACGGCGCCTAGCCTATGCACCCACTTCTCCGCTCCTGTCGACCGGTAGCCGTCGACCTTCGTCATATCGGCAGTGAAGTGCTCAGGTTTAGTTCAACGAGGTCTCCCGCTGCGGAGCTCAGCTCAAGGTCGTCGACGAGCGGGCGCGCCGGTCAACTCCCGGCGAGCGTCGTACGTCGGCACGCAACTGGAAGCCGCGCTGGTTGGACGCATCCCGCCCGGGTGGTAGTCAGGAACAGTGTTCGCCGACGCGCTCAGATCGAGGACTCGATGGTCGATGTCATCAGAGAACACCTGTCGGCAGGAGGTGGGCCTGCCCCGTTTTGACGGACATCCGGGCGCGAGGTGGTCGGGGCTGCCGTCCGCGGCGACAGCCTGGCGTTGACGTCGGTGCTGCGGGCCCTGACCGGGCGGCAGACCAACGAAGAAATGGCGGCCGCGCACCCGTCCACCGCCGAGCAGGAGTGGTTGCGCCACCTCGCCCGGGGCGACAGCGTCGCCACCGTGGCCGCCCGGGCCGGCTATTCGGAGCGGATGATGTTCCGGCTCCTGCGCGACCTCTACACCAAGATCGGTGCAGCCAATCGCACCGAAGCCATGATCAGGGCCTGCGACGAAGGATGGGTCTGACCCGGGTACCGAAAGGTCCGATGTCGCGAGCAACTACCAGGGCTACGCCCGAGGAAGGCGGGCCACATTGCCAACAAAGCGCTCGGGGCGAGGTGGAGGTGGCCCCATGGCGTCGGTAGTTTCTCATGGCAGTGTCCACGGTGGTCGGCGCTGGGGAGTCCGAGTTCTCACCGACAGGTCGAATACACTGACCCGACGGTCGCGTCTGAGGTCATTCAGCTTGCTGACCTGCCCCCGTGGATGCTGGACATCACGGCCGCCCGGCTGTCCGCCACCTCTTGCTCCCGGGTGGGCCGGGCGCGGACGAGGTTGCCGGACGATTCCCAGGCGTCGCCGAAGTGCTCGAGGATCGTCGATTCGAGATGGCGGTCGCCGATCGCCGGCATCAGGTCGAGAGCCGCCAGGTACGCGTCGACCGCCTGCCCCACGTCGCCGGTCCGGTGCAGAGCCAGCCCGTACGTGTCGAGGGTCGACGTCTCGCCGTGGAGGTTGCCGGCCAAGCCGTGCAGGATGAGCGCGCGACGGCAGTGGTCGAGGGCCGCCCCGGGTTCGCCGAGGTGCATCCGGGCCCATCCGAGGGCGTTGAGTGCCCCGGCCTCGCCGTCGGTGTCGTCGGCCCGGCCATACGCATCCAGGGCTCGGGCGAGGTGCTCGGCCGAGTCGGCGTGGCGGTCCTCGGAGTCGGACAGTGGCACCTCAATCCAACCGATAATCAACCGTTGTTACACCGTTCGTTTGACAGGCCCGTTGGACGCCCGAGCCGGTGCCGGCGCAGTTCCCAGAACTGCTAAGTCTGCTGGTGGACGTGGTCGTTGAACGACGCTGATGATGCCGAGCCCGGGTCTGTGGTCTCAGGCTCGGCACTCATCTCGACGAGGTCGTCTCAAGAAGACCGAATGGGTGCGGCCGTCAGTACCAGCCGCCGTTGCACTGGGGCACTCCGGGAATCGGTTGCTCGTTGGCTCCGTACGACACCACCGTCGCGGGGATATAGCCCCACGCGTCGCTGCCGCCGTATCCCACGTCACCCTGGGTGAGCAGCCAGTAGTGGTTGTGGTAGCCGCCGTAGTGTGGATTGTCGGCACCCGGGAACTGGCAGACCATCCAGTTCGTGGCCGCGTAGAGATAGCCCGACTGGCCGGAGGTCGTCGGCACACCGCCACCGTTCGCCACGTACTCGTAGTAGTAGACCGTTGTGCCGCGCCAGGTGGGGCACCACTTGGTAGGCACGACCACGTGGATGGGCTCGGTGCGTTTCGGTCCGGGTGTACACGAACCGGCGGCTTGAGCGGTCGACGGGGTGAGGCCGATCAGCCCGGCGGCGGCCACGGCCAGGGCGGCGACCGAGACGGCGGCGCGCCGGGCCATTGAGGTTGTCATCAAATGCTCCTTAAGGGCTGGGGAAGGCGAAGACTGGGTAGTCGTCACATGAGTGCAAGCCGGGGACGGGGCTGTAGTTGTTGCCTCCGGAGACTTTGGTCGCCGGGAACCAGCCCCACGCGCTGTGCGCATAGCTGACGTCACCTTGGGTGTAGAGCCAGTAGTTATTGCGGGCGCTGCCGACGGCCGGGTTGTCGATGCCGGGGAACTTCTCCTGGCACACAAACCAGCTGGTGCCGGCGTACAGATATCCAGAATTCGTTCCGTTGTAGCGGACGTAACCGGAGCTGTAGACGTGACAGTTCGTGGTGCCGTATGTGTCGCCGAAAACGTCGGTGTGTGCACCGCCGTAACCGGAGCAGCCGGCGGCGGCCGACGCGGGGCCGGCGATCCCGAGGGTCAGGGCGGCGGCTATCGGGAGGGCGGCCAGGGCGGCGGAAAGGTGCCGGATCGTACGTCGCATTCTCACTCCAATGAGGGGTTCAGCAGTCCGGGATGACCGCGCCGTTGTTGTCCTTGGCTTGGTCGTTGCCCCAGCGGCTCAGGTAGTAGGCGGAGACCCATTGCTTCGCCGCTCCGACATCCGGGTCGGTCTTGAGCCACCAGTGGTTGTAGGCGGTGCCGCTGCCGATCTGGCGGCCCCATGCCTTGCAGTAGACGTAATTGCGTGTGCCGTAGAGCGTGCCGGTCGGCGTGAGGCTGGTCGGCGACCCGTACACCGACGCGTTGGCGAACGTGTCCACCCAATAGGTGGTGGCCGGCGTGGCCGGGGTGCCGGCGCAGTCGGGAATGACTGTGCCGTTGTTGTCCTTGGCCTGGTCGTTGCCCCAGCGGCTCAGGTAATAGGCGGATACCCATTGGTTCGCCGGCCCGACGTCCAGGTCGGTCTTGAGCCACCAATGGTTGAAGGTGCTACCCGTGCCGGTCTGACGGCCCCACGTCTTGCAGTAGACGTAGCTGGTGCCTTGATTCAAGGTGCCGGTCTGGCTCGTGCTGGTCGCAGTGGCGAAACCCGGGGCATTCGCAAAGGTGTCGACCCAGTATTTCGACACCGACGGCGCGGACGGCGGAGCCGAGGTGCAGTCGCGGATGTCCGTACCGCTGTTGTCCTTCGCCTGGTCGTTGCCCCAGCGGCTCAAGTAATAGGCGGAAACCCATTGATTGGCCGGTCCGGTGTCCGGGTCGGTCTTGAGCCACCAATGGTTGAAGGTGCTTCCGCTGCCGATCTGGCGGCCCCACGTCCGGCAGTACACGTAGTTGGTGCCCTGTTTGAGGGTCCCGGTCTGGGTGAGGGACGTCGGTGATGCGTAGACTGCGGCCGCCGAGAAGGTGTCCACCCAGGCTTTGTCCGGGTCGCTGGGCGGAGGCGGCGGTGCGGGCGGCGTACTGCCGTCGGGGTTGTAGAGGCGGATGGCGCCGTAGTAGTCGCCGTACGCCAGGACCGAGTTCACCCGGACGAAGCTGCCCGAGTTCGGCGACTCGACCATGTAACCCTGGCCGATGTACATGGCGACGTGATGGATGGTGCTGGCCGAGCCGCCGAAGAACACCAGGTCGCCGGGTATTAACGGGGCGGTGCCGGCCGACCGGTAGTACCGGGCGACCGCCCGCGGCGACACGAACTGCGAGGCCGAGGTGCCGGCGACGACGTCGGCGCCGACGGCCAGGTAGTAGGCGTAGCGGACCATTCCCGAGCAGTCGAGGCCCCGGACGTTGCAGTCGTTGGGCGCGCCGTTCGAGGGGTCGCAGGCGCCGTACGAGAGGCCCGGGGTGGCGCCGTGTCCGCCGCCCCAGGAATACGGCGTACCGATCAGTCCGCAGGCCTTGGTCACGGCGGTGTTGGCCGCCGCCGCAGCGCCGGACTGCTTGACGCCGCAGGCGGGAGCGGCGGACGCCGGTGCCGCCGGCCCGCCGACGACCGCGAGTACGCAGATGAGGAGGAGCAGAGCGAGGAAGCCCACCGTGCGCGTACGCGGTGAGGGGTGGCCGGACGAGGAAATGCGCATCTTCGATCTCCGTCAGTCTGTTGCCGGACGGGCGAAGTATCGGCAGCCGCCGTCCGCTCCCGGTACCTGTGGCGCTCCAGGGTGGATCGTCGGATAACCGATTCGCCGTATTCCGAGGCTGATCGAGGGCGGCGCACCTGGGTATCGTGAGGACATCGTCCACGGGGAGGCGGAGACGGCTGTGGCGACGGTGGAGATTCACGTTCCGGCGCAGGTTGACCGACCGGCGTACTCGCTGTTGCTGAGCGCGGGCGAGATCGCGCGGTTCGGGCGCGGGGAACCACGGAGCCCGGTCGATGTCGAACTGGCCGACCCGGCCGTTCCCCGGGTGGCCGGGGAGATCCTGTGCACCGGTTCGGAATGGCAGCTGAGCAATCTGAGCCGCGACCGCAGTCTGCTCGTCGAGAACCCGGAGGGTGCGGGGGAGTACTTCCGGGTCGCGCCGGGACGACTGTTCGCGCCGGTGCCCTTCGAGTTCAGCCGGGTCGTGCTGGCCGTCCGGTCCGGCACGCTCAGCTTCCAGGTGTACGCGCCGGATCACCATTACCTCGACGCCGGCGCTGACGTGAGCCGCTCCGGCACGGCGACCGTCAACCCGTTCTCGCTCGACGAGCAGTCGCGGTATTTCCTGGTGCTGGTCGCGCTGTGCGAACCCCGGCTTAAGGACGTGTCCGCCGTCGCGGTGCCGACCACAGTTGATGTCGTCGCACGGCTGCACCCGGAGTACCCGCGGATGTCGCCGTCCGCCATCGGGTTCCACATCGACTACCTCGCCGACACCAAGCTGCGCCTCAAACCGCCGCCCCGGCAGGGCCCGGCCTGGAAACGGGAGGCACTGGTCTCGGTCGCGGTGCGCTTCGGCCTCGTGCGCGAAAGTCACCTGAGCCTGCTGCCCGCGCGCCATGCACCCGTGGCGACCGGAGGCGGCCGATGAGCCTGCAGGCGAACAACCGCGACTGGTACCTGCGCGTGCCGGCCGGATACCGCGTCGGTGGTTTCGAAGTGACCGCCCCGATCGCTGAGGGCAGCTTCGGCAGCGTCTATGCGGCTCGCCACGCCGGCGGCGAAGATCCGGACCGTACGGCGGCGCTGAAGTTCATCGCGGTCGCGCCGATGGGTCAACGGCAGTTCCGGGACGTAAAGGAATCGGCTCGGCGTGAGGCCGACTTCAGCAGCCACGCCGAGCACGAGAACATCGTCACAGTCTTCGATTCGTTCGTGGTCGACGATCCGGGCGGGCCGGCCGACGGCTCCGTCGTGCTCGCCATGGAACTGGCCGAGCAGAGCTTGCAGGACTCGCTCTCGGCCGGCGGCCCGACCGACGCGGAACGGCTCGTCGCGCAGATCTGCGCCGGGCTGGCCTATCTGCACGAGGCGGGCTGGGTGCACGGCGACCTGAAACCGTCGAACATACTGCTGCGACCCGACGGATCGGCCTGCCTCGCCGACTTCGGCCTGGTCACCCGGATCGAAGGGACGCACGGCTACGGGTTGCCGCTGGGATCGGTCGACTACACGCCACCGGAGCGCAGCGGCGAGCGGCTCAGCGAGCGGGGCGTCCCGACGCGGCAGAGCGCCGACGTGTGGGCGCTCGGCGTCACCGTGCATCAGGTCCTCACCGGCGGCGCGTACCCGATCGAGGGTGCGACGCCGAGCCTGCGGGCCGCCGCCGCGCAGGAGATCGCCGCGGGCCGCGCCGGTCTGCGCCTGCATCCGAGCCTCGACCCGGACTGGCGGACGTTCATCACCGAGTGCCTGGACACCGATCCCGCCCGCCGCCCCACGGCGTCGGCCCTGCGCGAACGCGCGGAGGAGCTGGCCGACCGCCATCCCAACCTACGACGGTCTCGCCGGCTCCGGTGGGCGTGGCTCGCCGCCGCGGTGTTCCTGCTTCTGGTGGCCGCGGGCTTGCTGTGGGCACTGCCGCGGCACGACGGCGCGCACCCGGCCGCCGCGGTGAAACCGGACTTCCCCGTCGTCGTGTATAACGCCGACGCGACGTGCCGGGCGAAGACCAACCGGCCGTACGCGTGCAGCATCGGCCTGGCGCTGGACCCGACCCGGTCGTACGACGCCTCGAACGTTTCCAGCCATCGCGTCTGGCACGGAGACCGGCTGACCGCCGATTGCGCGTTCCCGGGCGGCCGCGTGGTGCGGGCCGAGGACGGCGCGAGCTCAGCCGTATGGGTACGGGTGACCATGGATACCGGCTCACAGGGGCACGCCTGGCTGCCGTCCGTCCGCACCAGGACCGACCTCCGCGGTCTGGCCGCCTGCCCCTGATATTACGGACCGGACGATGGCGGTAAGGACCTGTGGCCGGGCGGCCACGTACTCCGGTGACAGAGGCCTCGTCGGCCCGGGCGAGTCGAGAAGGAGACGTGATGATCGACGCCACCCGTCACGGGGAGACCCAGATCTGGCGTGACTACCCGCCCATGGCGGCCATGACGGGCCGGATCGAGCCGGCGCCCCGGCGAGTGCGCGGGTACCTGGCCGGCCGGACCGTGTTCGACACCGTCCGGGCGATGTACGTGTGGGAGTCGCCGCGGTACCCGCAGTACTACATTCCGCTGGCCGACATCGACGCGTCCGTCCTCCGCGACGAGGACCATCCGCAACGTCTCCGGCTCGGCCCCGCCCGGCGGTACGGGCTGCATGTCGACGCGCCTGAGGTGAACCGCCCCGGCGTTGTCCGGATCTACGGCGACGATGCCACCGAGGGGGTCGCCGGCGCAGCCCGCTTCGAGTGGGACGCGTTGGACGCCTGGTACGAGGAAGAGGAGCAGGTCTTCGTCCACCCGCGCAACCCCTACACGCGCGTGGACGCCCTGCGCGCCAGCCGGCACGTCGTCGTCGAACTCGGCGGCGTGGTCCTGGCCGAGTCCCACGCCCCGGTGCTCGTCTTCGAGACCGGGTTGCCGACCCGGTACTACGTCGACCGCAGCTGCGTCGACTTCTCGCGCCTCGTCCCCAACACCACCCGTACGGCCTGCCCGTACAAAGGCCGGACGAGTGAGGGCTGGGACGCGCACGCGGGAGGCATGGTCGTTCCGGACGCCGCCTGGACATACGCGTTCACAACCGCGGCGCTGCAGCCGATCGCCGGGCTGGTGGCCTTCCTCAACGAACACACAGACGTCACCGTCGACGGCCGGCGACTGGTCCAGCCGGTCACGCCATTCAGCCGACAGTGATCTCGCGGCCATTTCCGCTCCCGCGGTCCCCGGCGCAGCGAGTCGTCGCGGCGTTTACCGAGCTTGCCCGAGCGATCTGGCACGGCGTTCGGCCTGCTACGCATGTCGCGCCCATCGCAATGCAACTGTGCCGGTTGCGGTGCGCTCATCTAACAGGTTCTGGTCAGCCTGCTGGGTGCAGGATGGCTCCGGTAGCGGCCGGCGGGTCAGCACTCCACTCTTCGGACCCTTCGAGGTCTTGCGGCAGACCGTGCGCCCGTTGGTCGTGAGGAGATGTGACAGCTGATGAGATGACGTGCCCCACCCAGCTGTGGTGAGCACTTGGCTATTGGATCGCTGGCGTCTCCTCCGGGCTGCTACCAGGCAGATTCCGAACAGGGGGGTGCGGATGATCTGGGTCGGAGACGACTGGGCCGAGGACCACCACGACGTCGAAATACAGGGCGAGGACGGGCGGCGGCTGGCCCGTGCCCGGCTGCCCGAGGGTCTTGATGGCATCACCCGGTTGCCTGCGTTGATCTCGGAACACATGCCGGTGTCGTGGGCCGAGTTGGAGCCGGGCGAGGCGGCTGGGCGGGTGCGGATCGGGGTCGAGACCGACCGCGGCACATGGGTGCAGGCGTTACTTGCGGCCGGCTATCAGGTGTATGCGATCAACCCGATGTCGTCAGCCCGCTATCGGGAACGGCACTCCACATCGGGTGCAAAGTCCGACGCCGGCGACGCTCACGTCCTGGCTGAGATTGTGCGCTTGGACCACGCCCATCACCGGCAGGTCGCCGGGGACAACCCGCTCGCGGAGGCCGTGAAGCTGGTGGCACGGGCGCATCAAAGCCTGATCTGGGACCGCACCCGGCAGGTCCTGCGACTGCGGTCCACACTGCGGGAGTTCTTCCCTGCCGCCCGGCAAGCCTTCGACGACCTGACCGCTGGTGAGGCCCTCGAGTTGTTGGACCGGGCACCGGCCAGGAGGCGGCCGCCGTCCTCCGCGGCCTCGGCGCACCCGGCTGGTCCTGCACGGCCGCATCGGCGACCCCGCTGGCCCAGGGGGCGGCGCCGGGCACCGTCACCACCGGTGACCTTGATCCAGTAATACCAACGTCCGTGGGACGGATCATCCAACATGTGGCACTGCGCGCCACGCTGCCGTCCCGTCAACGGCTCCCGGCACGCACACCGCCGATACACCGACCCCGCGACCGACGGCGCTCCAGGATCCGGCCGAGGCCGATGAACATTGGGCCGGCACGTGCGCAAACCTTCGTCCGCCCAGTGACGTGATCTCAGCAAGATTTGTTGAGGTAGCGGTATTCGAAGTGCGTCAGG
>CAXSDA010000060.1:0-27926 GCA_964236515.1 uncultured Actinoplanes sp. | reverse complement strand
GCGCCACCCTCGACCTGTGGGACTGCAACGGCGGCAGCAACCAGAAATGGCACCGTGGCTGACCGTTCGTTCCTGGCCGGCGAATTCCAGAACTGCCTACGTTGACGCCCCCAGCATCGGAGAACCCATGAAACGTCGCACCTTCCTCAGACTCGTCGGTACCGGGGCGGTCGTCATCGGTACCGCATTGGTGGGCGTCGTCCAGGCCACCAGCGCCTCGGCCGCCACGCTGAGCAGTAACTGGTACGCCTCGGCGCCGTATCTGATGCCGTTCGACAACAGTCCTCCTGATCCAGTGGAGGTTATGAACGCCACGGGTCAGAAGGCGTTCCAATTGGCGTTCATCCTGGCTCCGAACGGCGGTGGTTGTACGCCCACCTGGGATGGCACCCGTGCGGTGTCGTCCGATTCTGACGCCGCCGCGTTGATCAGCCGGGTCCGTGGGAACGGTGGTGATGTGAGTGTGTCGATCGGTGGGTACGGCGGTACGAAACTCGGTCAGACCTGCGGCAGCCCTGAAGCCACGGCGGCCGCGTATCAGCAGGTGATCAGCAAGTACGCGTTGAAGGCGATCGACTTCGACTTGGAGGAGCCGGAGTACGAGAACACGGCGGCGGTGCATAACGAGGTCGGTGCGGCGAAGATCCTGCAGCAGAACAACGCGGGTCTGTACGTGTCGATCACCACCGCGGGTACCACGGCCGGTACCGGCTGGTTCGGCACGCAGATGCTGCTGGAAGCGAAGTCGCAGGGGTTCACCCCGGCGAACTACTCGATCATGCCGTTCGATGGTGGTTTCAACGGTGGTGGTTCGCAGACGGCGGCGTTGGATGCGTTCCACGCGTTGTTGATGAATACGTTCGGGTGGGACAGTGCGACGGCGTTCGCGCATGAGGGCATCAGTCAGATGAACGGTCGTAGCGATGCCGGAGAGTATTTCCGGCAGGCTGATTTCGAGACCACCCTGGACTATGCGACCAGTCATCACCTGGCCCGGTACACGAACTGGTCGGTAAACCGGGACCGGCAGTGCGCGGATCCGAACCAGAGCACCACCTCGGGTACGTGCAGCAGTGTCCCGCAGTCGTTGTACGAGTTCACGAAGTACTCGGCCCGGTTCGCCGGCGTCTCGACCCCGAACCCGCCGTCCTCCGGCAACCGGATCATCAGCAATTTCAACGGTAGATGCCTGGAAGTACCCGGCTTCAACTACACCGACGGCCAAACCACCGACATGTGGGACTGCAACAACGGCGCCAACCAGAACTGGGACTTCACCGCCGGGACCGTCCGCACCCAGAACAACAAATGCCTCGACGTCACCGGTAACGGCACCGCCAACGGCACCCCCATAGAGATCTGGACCTGCAACGGCGGAGCCAACCAGCAATTCGTCCTGAACGCCGCCGGGGACCTGGTCAACCCGCAGGCCAACAAGTGCGTCGACATCCCCGGCTTCACCAACACCAACGGCGCCACCCTCGACCTGTGGGACTGCAACGGCGGCAGCAACCAGAAATGGCACCGCGGCTAACCGGCCGTGGTGCAGGGCGACGCCGTTCTTTCAGCTGGGACGGCGTTCGCCCGATCCACGGGGGATCAGCTTGGTGGGCACGGTGATAGTGCTGATCGATCCGGCATTGCCATTGATCCGGTCGTAGGCGAGCCGTGCCGCCGTTCTGCCCATCGCCACCGGGTCATGGGCCACGACCGTCACCCCGAGCAGATCAGCCAGATCGAAGTCGTCGAAACCGATCAGTGCCGGTGGTGCCGGATGACTACGCAGGGCGTGCATGGCGCCGACGGTGAGCCGGTTGTTCGTGGTGAACACGGCGGTCGGCGGTGAGTCCAACTGGAGGAGTTCATGTACAGCCTGCTCGGCGTGCGCCACGTCGTGGATGCCGGTACGGACGTACGGCTCCCATGCGGCGTGAGACTGCGTCCGCATCGCCTGGAGGAATCCGTCGACCCGCCCCTTCTGGGTGGGCAGTCTGACCAGGTCGCCGATCAGGGCGATCCGGCGGTGGCCGCCGTCCAGCAAATGCAGGCCGGCCGACTCGCCCCCGCCGTGGTTGTCGATGATCACCGCGTCGGCCGCGAACCCGCTGGGTGGACGGTCCAGGAAGACGAACGGAACGCCGCGGCTACCCTCGATCACGAGGTGTCCGTGGCGGTCGCCGCTGGGCACCACGAGCAATGCGCGGATCCGTCGTTCCAGCAGCGTGTCGATCAGCCGGCGTTCCAGGTCCGCGTCCTCGTCGCTGTTCGCCGTGACCAACTGGAGGTTGTGTTGACGCAGCTCACGCTCGATGCCGCTGGCCATGGCTGAATAGAACGGGTTGGTCAGGTCGCCGCTGACCAGGCCGATCAGCGTCGAGGTGCCGCCGAGGCGCAGCTCCCGGGCGATGCCGTTGAGCCGGAAACCGAGCAGGTCGGCGGCCTCCCGGACCCGGCGGGCGGTCGCTTCGGCGACGTACGGTTCGCTGTTGAGCGCCCGCGATGCCGTTTTGGCGCTGACGCCCGCGAGCTTGGCCACCTGCGGAAGGGTCGGCCGACGTCGAGCCCCTTGACCGGTGGGCGGCGGTACGAACATGGGGCTCCGAACTGTTGGCGGTGGTGCCGACAGTATGGCATCGCCGTCGCCGCATTGATCGACATCGACTGGCCGTGCCCTCCGCCATAAGACGTCCACGCTTCGTCACCATTTCGAAAGCGTGTTATCAAACTCCGATGGGGAGCAATGGGCAGGCTGATTCGTGCTTGGGATTGCGCAAAATTGCGGATTGGCGATGCGGCATCCTCAGCCGTCATTCGCTCACCGGCTCGCACCCGCGATGAACGGCGGGTTGCCCTCGCGGGTTGAAGAGTCTGGGGCCCACACGCCAGCCTGACAACGTTGACATCATTGTCTGCGGCAACCATCGATGTCAATGCCCGCGAGGGTGGGCGCCCAGATCGCGAAACACTGTGGACATCGTATTGACACATGGAAACTCCTCCGTACGCTGAGCCTGGATGGCAACGTTGTCATGCGCCTCGTGCTGGACTTTCTCAAGACCATGAGGGACTCATCGTGTGGACCACAGCCCGCCCGCAGTTCTCTGACACCAACCCGGCCCGGCGCGGCCTCCGGTTGATCCAGGCCGGTTTCTGCGCCCTTTTCCTGATCGCTGCGATGATCTTCGGCCCCGGTCCGTCGGCCGGTTGGGCGGCCATTTCCCGGCCCGCTCTGACCTTCGCCGACGCCGGTGCGCAAGCGACTCTGGGCGCCGCCTACACCCGGGCCCTGGCGAATGTGCTCGACGTCAATACCGTCACCTTTGATCCGGCGGTCTACAACAGATCAGGCCTGATGACGACCTCGCCGCAGACGTTCATCCGGGCCGGTGGCGGTTATCCCCAGCCGTGGACCAGGGACGCCTCGATCAATTCCTGGAACGCGGGCAGCCTGCTCGAGCCGAAGGTCGCCGCGAACACGCTGTGGGCGGCGGTGGTCCGGCAGTCCAACGGTCAACTGATCGTCCAGCAGGACAACCAGCAATGGGACCAGGTCATCTGGGCCACCGGGGCGTGGAACCACTACCTGGTCACCGGCGACCGAGCCTTTCTCGACAACGCCTACCAGACCACCGCCAACACGCTCACCCTGCGCCGTGGTCAGAACTACAACGCGACGTACGGGCTGTTCCAGGGGCCGGGCATGTTCAACGACGGCATCTCCGGATATCCGGCTCCGCCCGCCGACGCCACCGAGAGCCACGGCGGATTCGTCGGCGACTACCCGGCGACCGCCACGATGATGACGCTGAGCACTAACGCCATCTACTACTCCGCCTATCGCAGCGCCGCCCAGATGGCCTCCGTCCTGGGCCGGCCGGCGAGCGAGGTGAGTGCGCTGACCTCGGCGGCCGACTCTCTGAAGGCCAAGATTAATCAGTACCTGTGGAACGCCGGACGCGGAACCTACGCGTACTTCGTCCACAACGGCGACAGCATGTCCGGCACGGTCGACCAGACTGAGGAGGGCACCGGCCTCTCGCTGGCCATCCTGACCGGCATCGCCGACGCGGGCCAGGCGCAGTCGATCCTGCGTACCACCCACCTCCAGCCGTACGGCATCGTGGACACCTACCCCACGTTCGCCCGGTACAGCGCCGACCGACCGGGCCGGCACAACGTGAGCATCTGGCCGATGGTCGCCGGATACTGGGCCGACGCCGCGGCGCAGACCGGCGACCAGACCCGCTTCGCCTCCTCGCTGCAGACCCTCGCCCGGCTCGCCAACACCAGCGGTGGTTTCTACGAGGTCTACAACGCCCAGACCGGTGTCCCCGACGGTGGCTGGCAGACCGGCGGGCACTGGGGTGGGCTCGCCGACCAGACCTGGTCGGCCACGGCGTACCTGCGGATGGTGCACAACGACCTGTTCGGCCTACGGTTCGGTGTCGACGGTCTCAGCTTCCAGCCGACGCTACCCGCCGGGTGGGGCGACGTGACCCTGGCCGGTGTGCCGTACCGGGGAGCGACCTTGACCGTCGCCCTGCACGGTGCCGGCAACGTCGTCAGCGCGTTCAAACTCGACGGCACCAGCCAGGCGGCCTCGCTACCCGCGACGCTGACCGGCGCGCACACGGTCGACATCACGCTGACCGGCGGCGCGGTCACGGGCGCGCTGCGGGGTCAGGAATCCGGCCGCTGCGTCGACGTGCCGGGTGCCACCCAGGTCAACCTCACCCGGGTCGCCTTGTGGGACTGCAACAACGGCGGCAACCAGCAGTGGGTGACCACCGCAGGCAGGCAACTAACGGTGTACGGCGGCAAGTGCCTGGACGTCAACGGTGCGGGCGCGGCCGACGGTACGGCGGTGCAGATCTACGACTGCAACGGCGGTACGAACCAGCAGTGGACCGTCAGCCCCGACGGCTCCGTCGTCAACGTGGGCTCCGGCAAGTGCCTCGACGCGACCGGCCACGGCACGGCCAACGGCACCCTGCTGGCCATCTGGACCTGCAACGGCGGCGCCAACCAGCGGTGGGTGCGCAGCTGACGTCCGGCGCGGCCCGTCCCTACCACCAGGCGTTCTGCCCCAGGGCGCCTTTCCCCAGGAGGTTTCCATGAAGATCAGTCCCCATAGTTCCAGGATCCGTACCCTCAGAATTTTGGCGGCGGCCGTGGTCGCGACGACCGGAATGTCCGCTTGGGCGGGCGCCGCGGTCGCCGGTCCCACTCCCGGGCCGGCCCCGGCCGCGACCGCTGCCACCGGCCTGAATCCGGAGGTGGCCGCCGCGATGCGGCGCGACCTCAAGCTCACCGATGATCAGATCGCCGGACGCCTGCGGACGGATGCGAGCGCCGCCGTGGTAGAGAAGCGCCTGCGATCGGCGTTGGGCGCGAGGTTCGCCGGGGCCTGGCTGAAGAGCGGCGAGCAGCATCTGACCGTCGCGGTCACGGATCCGTCCGCCGTCGCCGCGGTGCGGGCCGAGGGCGCCGACGCGACCGTCGTCAAGCGCGGCGAACGCGATCTCGACAAGATCAAGGGCGCTCTCGACGCGTACGGCGCAAAGGCCGGCCCGGCAATCCACAGCTGGTACGTCGACGTCGCCACCAACACCGTCGTGGTCCGGGCGGCCGGAACCGCCACCACCGAAGCGGCAGCGTTCGTCCGGGCGAGCGGTGCCGACCCCGCGGCCGTCCGAGTGTTGTCCACATCGGAGCTGGCGCCCCGCCCGATGTACGACATCCGTGGCGGCGACGAGTACCGCCAGCCCGTCACCGGCGGGTACGTGCTCTGCTCGGTCGGGTTCTCGGTAGTCGGCGGTTTCGTCACGGCGGGCCACTGCGGTGCGACCGGCTCCCAGACGTACGGCTCCAACAACGTGCTGCAGGGCACGTTCGCCGGATCGTCGTTCCCCGGCAACGACTACGCTTGGGTGCGGACCAACGGCGACTGGACCCCGCGGCCGTCGGTCAACAACTACTCCGGCGGCAGCGTCGACGTGGCCGGCTCGCAGGAAGCCGCCATCGGCAGCGCGGTGTGCCGCTCCGGACGCACCAGCGGCTGGCACTGCGGCACGATCCAGGGTCGCAACGAGACAGTCAACTACGCGGCCGGCTCGGTGTCCGGGCTGACCCGCAGCGACGCCTGCGCGGAGGGCGGCGACTCGGGCGGCGCGTGGATCTCCGGCAACCAGGCGCAGGGCACGACGTCCGGCGGGTCAGGCGACTGCACGAGCGGCGGCACCACGTTCTTCCAGCCGGTCAACGAGATCCTCGGCGCGTACGGGCTGACCCTCCTCACCACCGCCGCGGGCAGCGGCAATCGGCTGATCAGCAACTGGAACAACAAGTGCATCGACGTACCCGGCTACAACTACGCGAACCTGCAACGGCTCGTCGTGTGGGACTGCAACGGCGGCGCGAACCAGAACTGGGAGTTCACCGGCGGCACGCTGCGCACCCAGAACAACATGTGCGTGGACGTCAACGGCGCCTCCACCGCCAACGGCGCGGCGATCCAGCTGTACACCTGCAACGGCGGCGCCAACCAGCAGTTCGTCCTGTCCTCGGCGGGCGACCTGGTCAACCCGCAGGCTAACAAGTGCGTCGACATCACCGGCTGGAGCGCCGACAACGGGGCGGCCCTGAGCCTCTGGGACTGCAACGGCGGCGCCAACCAGAAGTGGCACCGCGGCTGACCCACCCACCGACAAGTAGGGTCGGAAGCAGAAGGCAGGGCCTTGAGGCGGATCCAATCCCCTCAAGGCCCTCCTTCTTGCCGTACGCCCGCGACGAATGTGCGGCGGTCCGCGGCCGTCGCGGGCCCATTTGTCAAGCAGGTTGGGGTGGAAGCATTCGACCTCTGCTCGGCCGCGGGGACCCGGAACGCCGGAGGGCCGGGCGGGTTGGCCGGCGGGACCGCTACCGGCTCGGTGACGTGGAACAGCGAATTGCCGTCGTGCTGGACGCGCTGGGCCTGCGTGCGTTGATGTCCTCGATCCCCGCCCGCGTCTCGGGCATCGGCGCGGCGGCGATCGCGTCGGGGTCCGTGGAGACTACGGGACCGGCTGCCTGGCGCGCGGTGTGGTGCGTGCCGCCCCACAACCCCGGCCCTGCACTCCCGGTTCAACCACCTGACCCGCACCCGCGCACACAACCACATCGACCCACCTCAATGTGGGCAAGCCTGCCGGGCTCGGGCAGGGGGCCATGACGGCAGAGCATGAGGGCCTCCGGTGGTTCGGGTGGACGTTGCGATACACACCGAACCCGGAGGCCCTCAGCTATTTCTGATCTTTCCTGCCATCAACGTCCGTGGTCAGTACGCGCTGGGTCAGGAGCGGCTCCACTTCTGGTTGGTGCCGCCGTTGCAGGTCCAGATCTCGAGCTTGGTGCCGTTGGTCGTGCCGTGGCCGGTGGCGTCCAGGCACTTACCGGAGGCGGCGCCCACGATGGTGCCGTCGGAGTTGACCGTCCACTGCTGGTTGCTGCCGCCGGTGCAGGTCCAGATCTGTACGGCGGTGCCGTCGGCGGTGCCGGCCCCGTTGACGTCCAGGCACTTGGCGCCGCCGTACACGGTCAGTTGCCCTGATGCGGTTGAGGTCCAGGTCTGGTTGTCGTTGCTGTTGCAGTCCCAGAGGGCAACCGCGGTGCCGTCGGTCTGGGAGTTGTTCGGCACGTCGGCGCAGCGGCCGGACTCCTGACCCTTGAGCAAGCCGCTGTCGTTGCTCGGCGGCGGCCCGTCGTTCGCGGTCACAGTGAAGTTGTCGAACTGGTCGGTCTGATAGCCGACGACGCCCAGCCCGGCCTGGCCCCGGCCGTACGAGCCGTCGCTGGTGGTGCCGAGGGTGGCGCCGTCGAGGGTGGCGGTGATCTGGTTGCCGGAGAAGCCCAGCTTGATGGTGTGCCAGGTGTTCAGGCCCAGGGCGACGTGGGTACCGGAGCTCAGGGTGGTGCTGGTGTTGCTGGTGGTGTGCCGGATGATCGACCAGGCCCCGGTGTTCGCGATCCGCAGCTGGTACGCGGCCTGCCGGTTCTGCGGGCGGGTCTGCGTGTTGGCCCGCCCGAGCAGGGTCACCGTGCCGGCTTGCTGCATGTTCACGTCGGTGCTGATCGTGTAGTTGGACCAGGACGGGTCACCGACCAGGGTGAAGGCGTCGCTGTCGTCCTGCCAGTTGATCGGCTGCACCGGCGCGACCTGCTGCAGGCATCCGCCGGACCGTCCGGCGGCACAGTCGCGCACCTCGTACGAGCCCTGCATGTCGGAGAAGTACCTGGCCTGCGAGCGGGTGGCGTACCCGTCGAAGTTATCCGAGTACGGCAACGGCAGCGCGCCCGGCGTGGGGCTGGTCGCCGTACCCTTGCCCTGGCCTGTGGTGGTGGTGACCGTGTAGATCCGGTTCGGCTGCAAGGTCAGCGAGTACGACCCGTTCGCCGGGGAGATGTCGGCCTGCTTGACGAAGTAGCCGGCCGGGTTCGTCGAGCTCAGGTCGGTGGACCAGACGTGCACGGTGCCGGTGCTCAGACCGCCGCTGACGGCCACGTTCACCGTCTGCGCCGCGTTCGTGGTGGTGGTTTCGTAGACGGTGGAGTAGTCGGTGTTGTTCGTCGACTTGAGCGACACGTAACTGCCGTTGGTGCGGTTGCCGCCGAGGTAGCCGCTGGCGGAGTCGTTCAGGAACTTCCATCCCGGCTGGGCGAACTGGGTGACGTGCGCGGTGGCCCAGGTACTCGCGCCGACCGAGTACTGACCCGACCACGGCTGTCCCGCTGTCATCAGCCCCACCGTCGCGTACGGCAGGTTCGGGGTGATCGCCGCGAGCAGCGGCCAGTTGAGGTACGCGGTCATCGTGGCGTCCAGGTAGCCGCGGGTGATCGACCGGATCAGGGCCGGTGTGCCCGAGGTCTGGTCCTGCGAACCGTTCTCGGACGCCCACATCGGCTTGCCCGTCGCGCGGGCGTTGGCGGTGGTGGAACACGAGGTGGCGTCGCCGCCGTCACCGCCGCTGCACGGGTAGTGGGCGCCGATCACGTCCACCGCGTTGTTGAACGCCGAGTCGCTGACCATGTCGTTGGCGACGTCCCACCCGGAGTCCGCGCCGACCACCTTGACCGCGCCGAAACCGTTGGCGTTCAGCGACGAGCGCAGTTTCTCGTACCAGCCCTTGTCGTATCCGCGCTCGTTCCAGCCGCCGAGGTAACTGATCGTCAGGCCGTGGCCCTTGGCGCAGTTCAACCACGAGATGTCGTAGTCGATCATGTCCTGGGTCCAGAAGTTGTGGTTGCCGATCCAGCCCGGCGCGGTCCACGGCAATCCGTACAGCTTGATGTTCGGGTTGCGGGCGGCTGCCTGCTCGCCGAGCCAGAACTCGTAGCCGACGTTGCAGTTGATATCGCCGCGGACGTGCTCATGGCTGGGCTCGGAGCCGTCGGTGGAGTTCGCGTCCCCGCCGATCTCCAGCTTCAGCACCTGTACCTGCGCGCCGTAGCCGGGCTTGAACAGGTAGTCGAGGATCTGCGACCGCTGCGCCGGTGGATAGTCGATCAGCAGCCGTGAGTTGCCACCACCGCCGCTGATCGCGCCGACCCCGTCGAACGTACGGCCGGCCACCGCCCCGTTGACGGCGATCGCGGTCGTCGCGGCGAGCGAGGGCGCGGTGGCGGCGTCCGCGTGCAGGGCGACGGTCACCGTGGAGGCGGCCGCCACCACCAGCACGGCGACTGCCCGGACAACTTGCCGATACGGTCTCATGGCACTCCTGTCAGAAAGGGGAAGGGGGCGAACGGACGGGTCAGCCGCGGTGCCATTTCTGGTTGCTGCCGCCGTTGCAGTCCCACAGGTCGAGGGTGGCGCCGTTGGTGTTGGTGAAGCCGGGGATGTCGACGCACTTGTTGGCCTGCGGGTTGACCAGGTCCCCGGCGGCGTTCAGGACGAATTGCTGGTTGGCTCCGCCGTTGCAGGTCCAGATCTCTATGGGGGTGCCGTTGGCGGTGCCGTTACCGGTGACGTCGAGGCATTTGTTGTTCTGGGTGCGGACGGTCCCGCCGGTGAAATCCCAGTTCTGGTTCGAACCGTTGTTGCAGTCCCACATGTCGGCCTGTTGGCCGTCGGTGTAGTTGAAACCGGGTACGTCGAGGCATTTGCCGTTGAAGTTGCTGATCACCCGGTTGCCGGACGACGCGCCCGAGCTGGTCAGCACCCGGACGTAGTCGACGAGCATCGGGACGCCTGACTGGGTGGCGCCGGTGGGCCCGCCGCCGAAAGCCGCCGGGAAACCGCCTCCGATCGCGACGTTCAGGATCATGAAGAAGCCGTGCTGTACGGCGTTGCTCCAGGTCGTCGCGTCGACCTGTTCGGCGTTGATGGTGAAGAAGTTGTTCCCGTCCAGGTAGTACCGCAGTTGCTCGGGTGCGACGCTGCGGTCGTACTCGACCGCGTACTGATGGAAGCCGGTCTGGCAGCCGCCGCAGGCACGCTCGCCGCTGCCGAGGCCGGTGGTCTCGTTGCACGGGCCACCGGAGCCGACTCCACAGTGCAGGGTGGCGAACTCGGAGCTGCGCCCGTTGATGTCCTCCATGATGTCCAGCTCGCCGATGCCCGGCCAGTTCGTCGCACCGGCCGGGCGGGCGGCGGCGCCGAGCGCCCAGAAGGCGGGCCAGTACCCGGCCGCACCCGCACCGGAGACGTTAGGCTGCTGGATGGAGGCCTCCATCCGCATCTTCCCGCCGGCCGGCGCGGCGAAGTCGGTGCGCCGGGTCTCGACGCGACCGGAGGTCCAGTGACCGGAGCCGTCCCTGATCGGCCTGATGACCAGGTGACTCTGGCCGTCCTGATAGACGTTCGCGGTGCTGCTGGTCATCGTCTCGACCTCGCCGGTGCCCCAGCCCGAGGCGCCGCCGGGGTAGCCGGTGCCGATGTCGTAGAGCCAGTCACCGGTGTTGATGCCGGAGCCGGACGCGCCGGTGAAGTCGTCGCTGAAGGTGGTCGTCCACCCCGACGGTACGGCCGGGATCGATGCCTGTGCCGGCTGCGGGGCGGTCAGGGTGAGCAGGGGTGCGGCGACGACGGCCAGCACGGCCAGCAGACGCCGGCGTGCGATGGAGAGGGACAAGGAGACCTCCGAAGTGGTGTGAGAGCGCTCTACCGGACGGCCCAGACCTGGGCGTCGGTGCCGTTGCACTCCCAGAGCTGGACCAGTGTGCCGTTGGTGGTGCCGTTGGCGTTGACGTCGATGCATTTGCCGGACGCCGTGTTCACGATGGTGCCGTTGGCGTTGAAGGTGAATTTCTGTGCCGGTGTGCCGTTGCAGGTCCAGCTCTGCACCTTGGTGCCGTTCGTGGCGCCGCCGCCGTTGACGTCGAGGCAGTGGTCGCCGAAGACCCTCAGTTCACCGGCCGCGGTGCGGGTCCAGCGCTGGTTGGTCTGGCCGTGGCAGTCCCAGATCAGGGCCTGGCCGCCGTCCGCGGTGGCCCCGGAGACGTCCAGGCAGCGGGTGGCCTGCGGGTTGGACAGCAGTGCGGCCGATCCGGTCGGTGGTGTGGTGATCGTGTCGAGGCTGCCGGGCACGGACTGCAGGGCGGACCACCAGCGGGCGGCCATCTTGTCGTAGCCGCCGGGGTTCGGGTGCAGCCCGTCGGCCAGGTCGGCGGTGGTGAGCGCGGAGTGCATGTCGACCAGGTGGGTCATCGGTCCTTTCTGCGCGACGATGCCGGGCAGGGCGGCGTTGAACGTCTGGGTCTTGGCCTCATTGCCCGCGTCGGCGGTAGGGATGATCTGCGCGATGAACAGTTCCACGTTGGGTTCGATCGCCCGGATGTGGTCGATCAGCGTGGACAGCCGGGCCGGCGCGTTGGCCACGTCGTGGTTCTGCCCGATGTCGTTGGTGCCGAGGTGCAGCAGGATCGTGCGCGGGTTGGCCGTACGCAGCCAGCCGGTGATGCTCCCGTCGACGTCGTCGATGCGCCAGCCCGAGTGGCCCTCGTGGTCGTGGTCACCAAGACTGGCCGGCCCGTTGGATGCGCTGCCGACGAAGTCGGTGAGTCGGCCGGCGCTCGCCAGCCGCTGCCACAGCCCGATCCGGTAGCCGCCGGGGGTGTTGAGCCCGTCGGTGATGGAGTCGCCGAGCGGCATGATCCGCACGCCGCCGTTCGACTCCGCCTGCGCCGGTGTGCCTCCCGCGACCACCAGCCCGGCGGCCAGAGCGAGCCCGGCGCCGGCCGATGCCAGGCGCTTGAGGTTCCATCGCATAGCAGGTCCTTTCCTGTTGTGCTGGGGGATGTCGAACGGGGGAAAGGGGGTGGAACGCCGACCGGGGCCGGCCGGCGTTCCGCCCCCGGGTCAGCTACGCGACCACTTCTGGTTGGTGCCGCCGTTGCAGGTCCAGAGGTCCAGGGCGGTGGCGTTGGCGGTGCCGTGCGCCACGGCGTCCAGGCACTTGCCGGATTCCACGCCGACGATGGTGCCGTCGGCGTTCACGTTCCACTGCTGGTTGGTGCCGCCGGTGCAGTCCCAGATCTGGACCGTCGCCCCGTCGGCGGTGCCGTGCGCGTCGACGTCGAGGCACTTGTTGCCGTACACCTGCAGTTGTCCGCCGGTGGTGGCGGTCCACTGCTGGTTGCCGCCGCCGTGGCAGTCCCAGAGCGCCGGCTTGGTGCCGTTGGTCTGCGAAGCACCGGGCACGTCGACGCAGCGCCCGGATTCCTGGCCCCGGATGACCGCGGTGACACCGGTGGTGTTGCCGGGATAGGACGCGGGTGCGGAAGACGCGCCGGTCGCCCACGACGTGTTGGCCGACGTGCCGAGGGTGAACGCCAAGCTGCCGCCACCGGTCATGAACGACGGGGGCACGTACGCGTTGTTCCAGTTCGCGCCGTTGAGGGTGGCGCTCTGCACGTACGGCGTATTGGTGGCGGCCTGCGGTGCAGTGATGCTGATCGTGCCACCGCTGCCGAGGGCGATCGTGACGTCGGTGAACAGCGGGCTGCCCAGCGCCATGTCGGCCGTGCCGGGGGTGTTGGGGTAGATGCCCATGGCGGACCAGACGTACCAGGCGCTCATCGTGCCCAGGTCGTCGTTGCCCACGCCCCAGTTGGCCGGCGAGTTGGGCCACAGCTCGTTCTGGACCTGGCGGACCTTCTGCTGGGTCTTCCACGGTTGGCCGATGTAGTCGTAGGCCCAGGGCAGGTTCATCGACGGTTCGTTGCCCATGTCCGCGTTCGCCGAGTTGTTGCTGGAACCGTGCAGGTTGGACAGCACGCTGTCCAGGTAGCCGGCCATCGCGGCGTTGCCGCCCTTGGCGTCGGCCAGGCCGCGCAGGTTGAACGGCACCATGCCGGTGTACTGCCAGGAGGTGCCCTCGACCATGTCCTGGCTGGTCTTCGGGTCGAAGCCGGGCCGCCACTGGCCGTTGGCCTGTTTGGGCTGGACGAAACCGCTGGCCGGGTTGAACACGTTGCGCCAGGTCTGGGCGCGGTTGACGAACCTGGTCTGGTTCGCGGTGTCACCGAGCGCCCCGGCGAACGCACCGGTGGCGAAGTCCGAGGCGGCGTACTCGAGGGTGGTCGCCACCGAGCCGTAGAACCCGCTCTCGTATGTGCCGTCCGACGGCAGGTAACCGAGTTCGTCGACGTAGTGCTCGCCCTTGCGGACCATGTTGGTGGTGCTGATCTGACTGACCATGGCGTTCTTTGCGGCCGCGGTGTCGAAGTTGCGGGCGCCGAACGCGTGGTAGTCGGCGATGATGATCGGCGCCGGGTCACCGTTCATCACGTCGGTGTCGGCCTGGTTGAGCGCCCACTTCGGCAGGAAGCCGCTCTGGGCGTAGTCGTTCACCAGCGACTGCGCACTGTCACTCGCCTGTTGCGGGGCGACCAGCGCCTCGAGCTGCGCCTGCGACCGGTAGATGTCCCACCCGGAGAACGTCGCGTACTGGACCTTCTGCGCGCCGGCCACCGTGTGCACCTGCCGGTCGAAGCCGGTGTACTGCCCGTTGACGTCGCTGTAGACGTTGGGATGCAGCAGCGAGTGGTAGAGCGCGGTGTAGAAGACCTTCTGCTGGTCGCCTGTACCCCCGTCGATCTTGATCTTGCCGAGGATGTCGTTCCAGGCGTTGTGGGCGGCCTGGCGGGTGCTGTCGAAGTCCCAGTTCGGGTTCTCCGCGGACCGGTTCGCTGCGGCGTTCGTGTCGGACACATAGGACACTCCGACCTTGGCCTGCACGACCCGGTTGCTGCCGGCGTCGAAGGTGGCCGAGTTCCCGCCGCTGAACGTGCCGCTGGAGGTCATCGGCCGGTCGAAGAGCATGTCGAAATGCAGCGTGTACGTCGGGCTGTCGGCACAGAAATGACCGGAGGTGATCCAGCCGCGGATCTCGGTGTCACTCACCCGGGTGAAGCTCTGAGCGTCAGTCCGGGTGCCGGCGGCGCCCAGTTTGAACAGCAGGTTGGCCTGCCCGGTGGCCGGGAAGGTGAACCGGGCCATCCCGGTACGGGCGGTGGTCGTCAGTTCGGTCTTGACCCCGTTGCCCAGGGTCACGGCGTACGTGCCGGCACCGGCCGACTCGGCGCTGTGCGTGAAGCTCGAGGTGGCGGTCCCGTTGACCGCGCCGACGGTTGGCAGGATCGGTACGTCGGCGGTCGCGTTGCAGCCGGGTCCGGACAGGTGGTTGAGGCTGAACCCGGTGATTGTGCTGTCGCTGTAGGAGTAGTTGCCGCCGGCCGGGCGCGACGGGGTGTCGGGACTCCACTGGACCATGCCGAACGGCACCACCGCGCCGGGGAACGTATTGCCGCCGTTCGACGTACCGAGCAGGGGATTGACCAGGGCGGCCGGGTCGGGGACCGCGGCGCCGGCCGGGGTAGCAGACAGTACCGGCAATCCGAGCAGGGTGACGCTCGCGGCGAGGGGGATACCCCACCATCGTGTTCTCATCAGGGCTCCAAAGGCAGAGTGGTACCGCGCTGCGCGGGTCCGGGCAGCGGAACGGGTGGCGGTGGCTGAGAGGGGAACGGAAGGTCAGCTACGGGACCACTTCTGGTTGGTGCCGCCGTTGCAGGTCCAGATCTCCAGCAGTGTGCCGTTGGCGGTGCCGTGCGCGGTCGCGTCGAGGCACTTGCCGGAGCCGACGCCGACCACGGTGCCGTCGCCGTTGACGGTCCACTGCTGGTTGGTGCCGCCGGTGCAGTCGTAGATCAGCACTGGTGTGCCGTCGGCGGTCCCGGCCCCGTTCACGTCTAGGCATTTGGTGCCGTACACGGTGAGTTGCCGGGACGCAGTGGTGGTCCAGCTCTGGTTGGTGCCGCCGTTGCAGTCCCAGAGGTCGACGTGGGTGGCGTTGGTCTGGGTGAAGCCGGGAACGTCGAGGCATCGCCCGGACTCCTGGCCGCGCAGCACGCCGGTGGTGCTGCCGGTCGGTGGTGTGGTGTTGCCCAGGTTGGCCACCAGTGCGGCCGCAGCGGCGGCCTGGGTGTTGTAGGTCCACTGGGCGAACGGTCCGACGAATGAGTTTCCTTGCTGGCCGGCGCTGTTGGTGTCGGTGGCTAGGATCGAGGCGGCGGTGGTGCTGATGAACCCGTCGTACTCGGTGGTGCCCGCCGCGGTGGCCAACGTCCGCAGGTACCGGATGAAGACGCCCTTGAACGACTGTCCGTCGCCGGTGCAGTTCGGCTCGCATCCCTCGTACAGGACGCCGTTGCGGTTGAATTTCTGGGTTGCGGCGGTGGCGATCGAGCGGGCGGTGGTGAGCAGGGTGGTGTTGCCGGTGGCTTTGGATAGCTCAGTCAGGCCTTGAAGGACGACGCCCTGGTTGTAGGTATAGGCCGCGGTGCTGAAGCTGCATCCGCTGACGTTGAGCCCGTCCTGGACGATGTTTGAGTTGATCAGACCGGTGCTCTTGAACCAGTTCCACTCGTCTTTTCCCCAGCCCAAATAGGTGGTGTCACCGGGAATCCGGTTGTGCAGCCCGGCCGTCGCGGCCAGAAACAGCTCGTTGGCGATCGAAGCCTTGTAGGTCTTCGCGGTGCTCCAGTACACGCCGCCACCGCACTGGGAATCCCAGTAGTTGTGCATGTACATCGTGGTCGTCTCGGCCATGCTCAGGTAGTTGCGATTGCCGGTGATGTCATAGGCCTGCAACCAGACCAGCGCCCACCAGCCGGTGTCGTCGATGTAGTCGTTGGTGAAGTTCGGATTCTTGGCGTACGCGTCGGAGATGGCGTAGTCGTACTGGGTGTCACCGCTCGCCTGGCGGTAGGTCATCACGGTGCTCAGCGCGACCGCACCGGTCCACCAGCCACCGCCGATCCGGCCCGAGGTGGCGTCATAGGACTTCATCAGAACAGCAATGCTGGACGAGGCCGGGGTCGCGGCTGAAGCGCTCTGTGCTGTGCCGGCAAGCAGTCCCAGGGACAGTGCCGCGGCTGCCAGACCGGCCAGGACGCGCTGGAGAGAGATGCGCATCGAACATTCCTTTGATACGTGGTGCGGGGATGGGGTCAGCTACGGGACCACTTCTGGTTGGTGCCGCCATTGCAGGTCCAGATCTCGAGCAGGGTGCCGTTGGTGATGCCGTGGCCGGTGGCGTCGAGGCACTTGCCGGAGCCGACCCCGACCACGGTGCCGTCGGCGTTGACCGTCCACTGCTGGTTGGTGCCGCCGGTGCAGTCCCAGATCAACACCGGAGTGCCATCGGCCGTACCGGCGCCGCTGACGTCGAGGCACTTACTGCCGTACACCGTCAGTTGTTTGGATGAGGTGGCCGTCCACGACTGGTTGGCGGCGACGTTGCAGTCCCAGAGCGCGACCACGGTGCCGTTGGTCTCGGTGGCGCCGGGCACGTCCACGCAGCGCCCGGACTCCTGCCCGCGCAGCACACCGACGGTCTGCGCTGGTGGGGTGGGCCCGGCGTTCGGGGTGACGGTGAGGTTGTCGAACTGGTCGGTCTGGTAACCCTTGACGCCCAGTCCGATCTGGCCGGTGAGGTAGGAGCCGTCGTTCACGGTGCCCAAGGCGGTGCCGTCGACGGTGGCGGTGATCTGGGTACCGGAGAAGCCGAGCTGGATGGTGTGCCAGGTGTTCAGGCCGAGCGCCGCCCGGGTGCCGGACGCCAGCGTGGTGTCGGTGTTGGTGGTGGTGTGTTTGACGATCGACCAGGCGCCGGTGTTGCTGATCCGTAGCTGGTAGGCGGCTTGCCGGTTCTGCGGACGGAGCTGGGTGTTGGCCCGGCCGAGCAGAGTGACGGTGCCGGCCTGCTGCATGTCCACGTCGGTGCTCACGGTGTAGTTGGCCCAGGACGGGTCACCGATCAGGGTGTACGCGTCGCTGTCGTCCTGCCAGTTGATCGGCTGGACCGGGGCGACCTGCTGCAGGCACTGCCCGCTGTGGCCGGCTGCGCAGGCCCGGGTCTCGTAGGAGCCCTGCATGTCCTCGGTGTACCGGGGCTGGGTGCGGGTGGCGTACCCGTCGAAGTTGTCGGAGTACGGCAGCGCGAGGTTGCCGTTCGCAGGGCTGGTCGCCGTGCCCTTGGCCTGGCCGGTGGTGGTGGTCACGCTGTAGATCCGGTTCGGCTGCAGGGTCAGCGAGTACGACCCGTTGACCACTGCCACGTCGGCCTGCTCGGCGAACCAGTCGGCCTGGTTGTTCGAGCCCATGTCGGTGGACCAGACGTGCACGGTGCCGGTGCTCAACCCGCCGGACACGGTCACGTTGACGGTCTGCGCGGCGGTGGTGCCGCTGGTCTCGTAGATCGTCGAGTAGTCGGTGTTGTTCGTCGACTTGAGCGACACGTAGCTGCCGTTGGCCCGGTTGCCGCCCAGGTAACCGCTGGCCGAGCTGTTCAGGTAATGCCAGCCCGGCTGGGTGAACTGCGCGTAGTGCGCGTTGGCCCAGAGGTTCTTACCGACGCGGTACGCGCCCGACCACGGTGAGCCGGCGTCCATCAGACCGACGGTGGCGTACGGCAGATTCGGGGTGATCGCGGCGATCAGCGGCCAGTTCATGTACCCGGAGATCTCCGCGTCCAGATAACCCCGATTCACGGTACGGATGTACGGGACCACCCCGGAGTTGTCGTCCTGGGAGCCGAACTCGCTGGCCCACAACGGTTTCCCCGAGCTGCGCGCGTTCGTGGTGGTGGAACACGAGTCGGCCTGCGACAGGTACCCGCAGACGTAGTGGTTGCCGAGCACCCCGACCGCGTTCTTCAGCGTGGGATCCGCGGCGAACTCGTCGGCCATGCCCCAGCTGCTGTCGTCCCCGACGATCTGCACCGACCCGAAGCCGGCGTTGTTCAGCCCGGTCCGGAGATTTTTGTACCACCCGCTGTCGTGGCCGCGCTCGTTCCAGCCGCCGAGGTAGTTGATGGTCAGCCCGTGGCCCTTGGCGCAGTTCAGCCAGGCGATGTCGTAATCGATCATGTCCTGGGACCAGAAGTTGTGGTTGCCGATCCAGCCCGGCGCCGTCCACGGCAGCGCGACCAGCTTGATGTTCGGGTTGCGGGCGGCGGCCTGCTCACCGAGCCAGAACTCGTAGCCGACGTTGCAGTTCACATCCCCGCGGACGTGCTCATGGCTCGGCTCGGAACCGTCGGTGGAGTTCGCGTCCCCGCCGATCTCCAGCTTGAGCAGTTGCACCGCCGCGCCGTAACCCGGCTTGAACAGGTAGTCCAGGATCTGCGACCGCTGCGCCGGTGGATAGTCGATCAGCAGCCGGGAGTTCCCGCCGCCGCCGCTGATCGCGCCGACGCCGTCGAACGTCCGGCCGACGATGCCACCGTTCACATTGATCGTCGTGGTGGCTGCCTGGGCGGGGGCGGCGGCGGAGACCACACCGGCGCCCGCGGTCAGCACCGACAACGCCGCCAGCGTGATCATTTTTGTGCGGAACCCAGGACCATGATGGTTTGAGAACATCGACTTTCTCCTTCGAGCGGGGGGTCGCCAGGAGTCGTTCATCGAGCCGGGAGCCGGTTAGGGGATTCCGGCGCGGTGCGTTCAGGGGGAGGGGCGTGCTGGTCTTCCCGCCGAGCCGGTACGTGCGGGCAGTCATCGTCGACAACTAGTCGAACAAAGTAAGACATCGACAATCAAAGATGAACGCGAGGCAGATGTCAACGATCTGGGCGTACCGGTTGTCAACGTTGTCATCTTTCAGAAATCTGCCCGACCTGATCCCGGTCCGCTACCGGAACGGACTCGGTCGGGCCGGGGTGGTCCCGGTCGGCGCTTCTTGACCGGGCCCGATTTCTCTAACTACGTTGTCAGTCTGGGTTCTCCGAGGGGGACACCATGCCGTTCGACGGCGGCGGGCAGTCGTCTCGTCGTACGGGGTGCTGGTGTTGAGGCGATCGTGCAGAATGCCGACGAGCCGGTTGACGAAGCTGGCGCAGCGCGGCGTTGCAGCTGGCGCCGCCGGTCGTAGTAAGCGGGGGCGCCGGGCGAGGCTCTCAGCGCGGAGGATCTCGGCGAAGTTCGGGGTGTTGCCGCATTGAACGAGCGGTACCGTCAGCTGATGTTGGCGGCTGATCGGGGCGTGGCGGTGTGCGGGCGATGGACCGTATCGTTGGAGTCAGCGAGACCACGGTCCGCGAGGGCGTGTTCGAGTTGGCGGCTGGTGCGCAACCGCTGACCGAAGGGGCGGGTGCGCCGGTCGGGCGGAGGTCGTAGAAGTGCTGCCAAGCGGGATCCCGTTCTGACGCCGGTGTTGTTGGCGTTGGTCGAGCCGGACGAACGGGGCGACCCGATGTCCGCGGTGCTGAACCACGAAGTCGCTGCGGAACAGGCCGAGCAGTTCGCCCGGCAGGGGCACCTATCTCGGCGGCGGACGAGCCGGCGATCAGCGTGGACACCACGCGGAAGGAGATGCTCGGCAGTTACCCAACCCGGGCCGGCAATGGTGGCCGGAAAGCAACCCGGTCAAATCGATGATCAAAGTTTCTTCTCCGGCCCGACAGGTGAGGCGGCGTTCCCTTCCGGCGTCTACGACCTGACCGGAGACGCTTGCTGGGTCAACGTCGGCGTCGATTACGACACCTCGGCGCTCGCGGTCGCCTCGACCAGCCGGTGGTGACAGGCCCAAGGCCGCAGCTCCTCGGCGCTGCCTGAAAATCTTGGTGTGATGGTTGCTGTGGGCCCGGACAGGTAGGGGGTATGACGGCAATCGACGACCGGAAGGAACGCTTCCGGCAAGTACATGCGCAGACGTACCCAGATCTGCTGCGTTTCGTGGAACGGCGGGTGCCGCCCGCCGACGCGGAGGATGTCGTCGCGACGGTCTTCCTGACCGCGTGGCGGCGCTACGCCGATATTCCCGAAGACGCGCGGCCGTGGCTTTTCGGGGTCGCCCGTGGCGTGATGGCCAACCAGACACGGGGCTGGTTGCGCCGTCGGGCGCTGGACGTCCGGCTGGTCGGTGAAGACCGCCCGGTGGATGACCATTCCACCGCCACCGCGACGCGCGTCGACATGGCACGCGCCTGGTGTGCGCAGCGTCCCGCCGACCAGGAGACGCTCGCGCTGGTGCTGTTCGACGGCCTGACCGTCGAGCAGGCCGCGGACGTTGTGGGCTGTCGCCCGTCGACCTTCGCCATGCGACTGAGCCGGGCCCGGCAGCGGCTGCTCAACACGTACGCCGGATCGCCGGGCCGCTCATCGGTCATTACCACCCGTCCACAGGCAATCAGGGGGCAGTCGTGAGCATCAATCTCGAGGATCTCAAGCAGTTCACCGCGCTGGACCCGGCCGCCGGGCGGGAACCGGGCCCGGTCGAGTGGAACCGGTCCATCAATAGGCTGGAACAGACGATGAACGACGCGGCCCCGGGCCAGCGCGCCCGGATAGCGATGTCCCGCCGGTTCGCCGTAGGCCTAGTCGCCGCGGCGGCCGTGACGGTAACCGGCACACTGGGTGTGCCTACTCTGTTCCCGAACGCCGCGGGTAAGGCGGTCGCCGACTGGACACCGGTACCCGGCTCGCTGACCGGCGCCGACGTGCTGCCGCAGGCGAAGGCCTGCGCCGACACACGCATCGACGGGCTCGACCCCCGGATCGTCACACCGGATCAGGTGGTGCTCGCCGAGCAGCGCGGCGGCGCCACCATGCTGATCCTGAAGCAGGGACCCGCGGCGATGGCCCAGTGCATGATGGTCGGCGTCGATGACAACTTCGCCTCGATGGGCCTCGACGAATCCCATCCGGCATCAGCAAGCAAGCCGATCACCATCGAAACCCAGAGCTCGCACGGCTCGGGCGACGACCAGTTCTCCACGGTGATCGGCCGGATCGACCCTTCAGTCACCGGCGTCGACCTGATCCTCAGCGACGGCCAGGTCATCCAGACCAGCGCCAAACACAGCTGGTGGGGCGCCTGGTGGCCCGGCCCGGCCGGCGGCGAAGTAGACACCTTCATCATCCGCGTGCACACCGCCAAGGCCACCACCGACTACCGATCATCTCAACTCTTCACAATTAGTTAGAGGAGAAGTTCCGAGCCCGGTCATTGGTCATAGGCGATCAGTGACCGGGTAATCGGTGCGCCGCTTCTTGCTGCTGTGCCGGATCGCGGTGACCATCCTCCAGACTCCTCTGTGTTGTGTCATGACCCGGTCCCGAAACCTGCCTCAAAGACAGCGGAATCACCGTCGTGCGACCCCCTTTCAGCCTACCGCACCGAACCGGCGCGCCCCGGCCGTCGCCTGCTGCGGGCCGTACCCCTCTCGGTCAAGATCAGGTGAGACACCCCGTGTGACTGCTGGGGTGATGACCTGAGGGCGGGGATCGGAGATCCTTGTGAGCGTGTCCACTTCATCTGACAAGCAGCCGGCGTCGGTCGGTGACGGGGTCGACCCGGCGCCGAAGCCGTCGCGTCGAGCGTTCAGCCCGGCGTACAAACTGGCGATGGTCGGCGCGTACCAGAGTGCCCCGAACGGAGAAAGGGTGCTCTTCTGCGCCGGGAAGGCTTGTATTCGTCGCACATCATCGAATGGACACGGGCTCGTGACGCGGGCCTGCTCGGCAAACCCGGTCGGGAGAGCAGTTCCGGCACGCCGGCGGGGGCGGGACGGCCGAAGCGGAAGAACAGTGAACAACTCGAGTTGGAGAAACTGCGCCGGCAGAATGAGAAACTGCAGGCCGATCGGCGGCGGATCTCGTTGATGGTCAGGTCGATCATGTCGGGCTGTGCGGGACGGTCTGCCGATCGGGCGTCGGCGGCGCAGATCGCGAGGACCGCAAGCGCTGCCAGGGCGAGGGTGGTGAACCGGTGCCAGGACGTCCAGCGGCGAACTTGGTGCTGGTCAAGCCCGACCTGGCCCTTTCCGGCCTGGAACGACTCCTCCACGATCCACCGAACTCCGGCCACTCGGACCAGCTGGGCAAGGGTGGCAGGGCGGGGTGCCCAACAGCGGTAGAAAGCCAGCTCACCGGTGGTGTTGTTGCGGCGGATCAGCAGGCTGTGCCGGCCGTCGTCGTCGGGGTCACCGTCAGCGCCGACGTCGGCCAGCCAGGCCCAGTCGTAGAACCGTGGCCCTTTCGACCCGTCGCCGGCACTGCGCCGGGTCCACGCGGTGGCGGGCAGGTCAGCAGCCAGCCGGTCGGCGCGGCAGCGGATCTCGGCGCCGTCGATCGGCACGAGATGGTCGCAGGAACTGCCAGGACGTAGCCGAGGCGCAGTTTGCGGAGCTCACCGCGTAGTCGGGTGTTGTTGCCGTAGGCCTCGTCCGCGGCGACCCATCGGGCCGGAACCAGAGCCTTCACGGCGGCGGTGATCATGTCGTCGGCCAGCTCGGATCGGGTGGCGAACGCGGTCTTGTCCGGACGCCGGCCTGTTCGCACCGGCCCCGGTCGTCGGTCCAGGACTTCGGCAGGTAGATTCTGCGGTCGATTAAGGCGTGGCCGTGTTTGCTCGCATAGGCCAGGAACACGCCGACCTGGGCATTCTCGATCCGTCCAGCGATGCCGGTGTATTGGCGCTGAACACCGACGGTGTGCACGCCCTTCTTCAGATCGCCGGTCTCGTCGACTACGAGGACACCGTCGGGGTCACCGAGCCGGTCGGCGACGACCTTGCGAACGTCGTCACGCACCGCGTCGGCGTCCCACTTGGCTCGGTAGAGCAACCTTTGCATCGCATCCGGCCGGGCATGTCCAGCCTGCTCGGCCACCTGCCAGCAGGTCTTGATCTCCACGTCGGTGAGCAGCCCGGTGACGAACCTAGCCGCAGCTCGGCGGGGCTCGACTCGGCAGAACCGGCCGGCGAACGAGTCGATCACCAGGTCGATGGTTGCTCGCCACTGGGCAGGCTCTACGCTGTGGCTCTCGGCGACCGCAAGGTCTGATGTTGTGTCCACAACGCACAGACGATCATACGGTGGCCGTCCTCGTTCCCGCGGGATCCCGAGGTCAGCTCACGAACGGCGGCTGCCGTACTAGTATCCGTTCGAGGACCACCGAGCGGCATACACGTGCAACAACGGACCAACCGAACGCCTCGCTACTGCAATAGCCGATTGTGGGATAGGCGCGAGTGATGTCGTTGCGTTACGGGGATGTTGCCGTTGGTACGGTACGTGGCGGCAGTGCGGTGCAGGACGCGACTCCGGCGCTGGCCGGATGGGTGACACCCGCCAAAGGAGATTCGAATCTAAGACTCCCTACTACCGAACCCCTTTCGGGGTTTGTCGTTGATTGTCAACCCCTGACCCCCTCTTACCGACCCTCACGGTCCCGAGCTTGTCACTGATCGTCAAAATCCGTCGCTGACCTGCACAGACGCCATCGTCTACCCATCAACGCTTGTCACTGAAAGGCGAGCCTTGGCCCGGGTTTTCGGGGGGTAAACGGGGGCATTGTTGACTGTTGCCAGGACGTCCGCGCGCTACCAGGCGCCCTATCCGGGCACCCCCTCCGCCACCAACGGCGCGCGTGCTGGACTGAGGCAACCGGTCAGCTGACCGAGCCGCTGGCGATATTCCCCGACGTTTACCTAGCGGAGGTCCTTGATCGGTTGGAAACCGTCTGACGGCGGACCGGGATCTCATCAACCTTAGAGATCACGCCGCTTGTACCTCATCGCTCCGGCCACCGCCAGGATCAGGGCCAGGCCGGTCATGATCAGCGTGGTGGTCCAGTCGGCGCCGATGAGCGGGACCGGTGCCAGGTGAGCGAACGGTGAGAGTTCGCGGATCCACGCCGGCGCGCCGACACTGTCGGCGATCACTGTCCGCGGCCACGGAATACTGGCTCAGGCACAAAGATCGTGATCACTGCTCCGACTCAATCGGCGAGGAGTACTCGGCGTCGGAGCAGGTCGAAGTTGGCGCGGCCATACATCTGCCTTTTCAACATTTTCAGTCTGCCGAGGTGTCCTTCGACCGCACCGCTGCTCCAGCCCAGGGTGAGGCCGTTGCGGACGGCGTCGTAATCCTTGCCGAGGCCCGTGGCGAACCCTGCAAGCGCGGCGACGCCGCTGGCCTGGGCGTCGGCGATCCAGGAGTCGAGGTGCTGGCCTTGACGGCTGCGCAGCATCCCGCCAAAGTCGCCGACCAGGTAGTTCACCGTTTCGCAGCGTCTCGCAGCGGTTCAGGATGCGGGTCAGGTCGGCGGTCTCGCGGGCGGTGCGCTCGGCAGCCGGACGGATGATCCACCCGGTGACCTGGCGCGGCTTCGCCGTGTTGACCGCGATCGCTGTGGGAGTGACGACTCCGGCCCGCCAGCGTTGCAGCAGGCGACGTACGTTGCGTTCGCTGCCCCGGTAGCCGCGTTCGCGCAGCTCGGCAGTGAGCCGAGCCGCGTTCGTGCAGCCTTGCTGCCAACGCTCGGTGAGATATGCGACGTACTCGTCGAGCTCCTTGGTCCGGCCAGCGGCGTCGGTAAGCATCTCCTCAGCCGTCGCGGCCCGGGCGTAACGGCGGACCGTTTTGGGGTCGAGGTTGAGTGCCCGGCTGATGGCGGTGGTGCCAACGCCGCGCTCGCGCAGGGAGTGGACCTCGGCGTGCCGCTGCCGCGTCAGCGTCGCCCGGCGACCCTGATCATCCTCGTCCGGGCCGGCGGGACGGCCTGCGCGACGACCTCCAGGTCAGGCCGGTCCTTGAGGCATCCGCGATGCGCCCGCACCACCCGGTCGACCGCGTGGGTCAGGTTGTAGAGCAGGTGAAAGCGGTCCGCGACCTGGATAGCCTCTGGAGCGCCCAGCGGGCGCCTTCGGCGTAGCTGCCCGCCCGGTCGCGGCACACGACCTGTGCTCCGTGATGCTCCCGCAGCCAAGTGGCGAACCCCGCTGCGCGCCGGTCGGGCAGCAGATCCACCGGCCGGCGGGTGTCCATGTCGACGATGATGGAGCCGTAGGTGTTGCCCTTGCGGAACGCGAAGTCGTTCACCCCGACGATCGGGACCGTCCCCGGCTCCGGAACCGGGAGCGCCCGGACCAGCCGAAGCAGTGTCGTCCGCGAGACGGCGACCGCGAGGTGGCCGGCGAGACGGGATCCCGGCCGCCCACCGACAGCCAGCGCGAGCTTCTCCAGCACCGCACGCAGCAACGGCGTCCGGCGCGCATACGGTGCGGTCACTCCCAGAACTTGCTCGACGAACGTACGCCGGCCGCAGTCCCCCGGCATCGCAGAAGAACCGGCGCACACGCAGCCGCAACAGCGTCGCCCTGCCCCCGACCGCCGGATCGGCCAACACCCGCTCACAGCGGCTATGCACCCGCTTTGACCTGGCACCACAGCCGGGGCAGACCGCCTCGACGGCCTTCACCTCGGCGTCCAGGACGACCGACCGCTGCCCCGCTCGAACCCTGACCACACGCAGACCGTTCAGATGCGGCAGCAACAGCTCTACACCACGCTCAACACACCACCAAGATCATCGTCTACATCGGATCAGCAGCTCTCCGCAGGGCGCTTCACGATCTTTGTGCCTGAGCCAAGTCCAGATGGCCGTTGACAATCTTGGCGGTGCGTTGCGCGGACGGACCGCCTCGAAGGCCACAGATGGCCCCTGAACTGGAAAACCTGGTTCTTGTTCTTCTTCCACGCGCCAGTTTCCCAGTAATCAGTAGGTGGTGCAGTCGCGCCGGGCAGAGACCGGGAACGCCCCGGAGGCGTTTGGTGAGCCGAGCTCTGCCACGTCCCCGCTGGTCGGGGCGCACGACCCTGATCCGAGCGGGCCGCTTCGCCCGGGTGTGCGGTCGAGGCCCTACGGGCACAGTCACCAGCCGCGTAAGGATCCTGTGCATCAGATTTGAACCGATCGAGCGGGTGCGGACACTACATGACGTGAGTTCACCGAGAACGGATCTCGAAGCCTGGAACGCCGCCCTGTCCGGAGATGGGGCGGCGTTCGCAGAAATCTTCGACCGTTACGAGCAGCCTCTACTGCGTCACAGTCGGCGACTGGCTTTCGCGCCGGAGGACGCGGATGACATCGTCGGCATCACCTTTCTCGAGGCTTGGCGTAAACGTAAATCTGTCCGATTCGTCAACGGGTCTTTGTTGGCGTGGCTGCTTGTGACTGCGACCCACACCGCGCAGAACATGTCCCGTGCGGCGCGACGGTATCAGCGCTTCCTGCAACGAATACCGCCCTCACTCGACGCTCCTGACCCGGCTGACCTCGTCGAGAACGGATCGGCTCTCCAGGCGCTGCGCACGCTCTCTGGTCGCCACCAGGACGTTGTCGCATTGTGCGTCCTTCAGGATCTCAGTACTAAGGACGCCGCCGCAGCGCTGGGAATCGCTGAGGGCACGGTCAAGTCACGGCTGCACTGGGCGAAAAAACGCCTGGCCGAACGGATGGTTACGAATCTCCACGAAAGGACCACATGATGCTCCCCGCACCTAGCGATCGACGCACGGCCTGGCGAGATGTACTCATCGCCGAAGTCAATGCGACATCCAGCCGCCGCCCGAAGTCTCATCGGATCGCAGCGTCCGTCATCGCTACGGCCATACTCGGGGCCGCGGCTGTTGCAGTGGTAATATCTGCCACCCCGCAGGCATCGGACAACCGGCTCACGGTGTCGGACCGAGCCCCGGTCATGCTCATTGCGGCTGCCCAGCGATCGATCGGCGATCCCGTGCCCGGGCCGGGGCAGTTCCTGCGCGTGCGAACCCGCGCTGAATACATCGGCATGGACGGCGACGGGAACGGCTACCTGTCACCGGAAGTGCACGAGACCTTTCTGCCATCCGACCCGACGAAGCCCGTGATCGAGCGCATCACACATTTCAAACCCACGACCTTCTACGGCACGAGCGGTGCCGCCGTTGCCGCCAAAGATTGGGCTGAAACTGCACCCACAGGTACGGGTGAAACGCCGAAGGTTTCTGTCGAACGCGACGACCCTGCGCCGGCTCCCGTGTCTTTTCCCGAGGACCCACCGCAGTTGCTGGAACAGCTACGTGCCACCGACAACCCAGCGAGCCAATCGATCACCGAGCACCTGTTCGAGCAACTGGCCGACATTATCAGGCGACCCGGCGCGACGACGGAAGAACGTGCGACGGCTTATCGTGCCCTCGCGCTTGTCCCGGGCATCATCATCGCCGCGAACAGCGTCGTGCTGGACGGATCTTCCGGGACCGCCTTCGCGGTGAGCACAGCCACGGCCGGCAAAAGCCAAGAAATAGTGATCGACCCGATCAGCGGTCACTACATCGGTGAACGCCTGGTACTGAGCGAGACGTTCGGAAACATGCCCGTGGGAACGGTGCTCGAACTGACGGCCGTCACCACCAGTGTGGTCGACTCCGCACCCAGACCAAGCCGTGCCGCCACCGCGCCCAGGGAGCTACCCAAACGATAACCGTCCCCAGCGCTTCTAGATGCGCCAGCTCAATCGATGGCTGAACCACCGTCGGTCTCAGGCTCATCAGGTAGTCCGGGGCGGATTCAGCCGGTGGAAGCATGTGACTCTACGAGTTCGGTGAATATCTCGG
>CAXSDA010000059.1:0-27929 GCA_964236515.1 uncultured Actinoplanes sp. | reverse complement strand
CCTCACCCCGCCGGAGCAGTCGTAGCCTCGACCACTTCGGTGGCGTCCGGGCCGTCCGGGGTCAGGCGGTACGACCAGCGGTGGTGCCGGCGTCGGCTCCCCTCACGTACCGGTCGGGTCCGAACCCGACCACGTGGTTGTCCATTTCGCACGCGCCGAGGGCGGGGAAGAACATAGCCGTCACGAAACCTGCCCGGCCGATCCTGCGAGCCGTCGCTTCACGGCGTACCACTGGTACGCCAGCAGCCCGAACCACCCCGCGAAACCACCCTGCCGTACCACTGGAGCGCACCACTGGCACACCACGCGAGCCGGCCCCACCGTCACGTACCACTGGTACGCCATCAGCCCGAACCACCCCACGAAACCACCCTGCCGTACCACTGGAGCGCTCCACTGGCACACCACGCGAGCCGGCCCCACCGTCACGTACCACTGGTACGCCACCAGCCCGGTCCGCGCCAAGCCGCAGCCCCGTACCAGTGGTACCTCAGCCGGCGTGTCGTCCGGCGCGTCGCACCCTGGCGTACCAGTGGAGCGCTCCAGTGGTACGCCAGCGCGCCGCGCACGGACCTGGCAGGGCCAGGGGCACCGCAGGTGGGCCCCGGCCCGGTGCCCGCGGGAGCATACGTCCCGGACCACGACGGACGTGGGAAAGGAATGATCTTGATCAGCGACGGCGGATCCGGGACAGGAGCGCGCTTCCCTCGCCGGCGCGGGGGGTGCGCTGGAGGCCGCGGCGGCCGAGCCAGACCCAGATCGACAGCGTGAGCAGGACCATGGCGAAGCCGAAGAGCAGATCCTCGACCGGGGCGTACGCGATCCGCACCCCCAGGATCGCCGCCGGGTCGTAGATCACCACGCGGCGGCCGGTCAGGATGCCGTTGGACAGCAGCTGGAAGATGAAGACGATGGGGTACGTCGCCCAGAAGACCAGGCGGCCGACCAGCCGGGTCCGCAGCACCAGCAGGTCGACGGCCAGCGCGCCCAGGACGCCGATCAGAGCCGCGGCGGTGTACGTCACTCGTCGCCGGCCGGACGCCGCAGGACGGCCCGGACCGCCTCGAAGCCGAGGATCGCGCACACCGGCACGACCAGAAAGAACAGCACCTCGTCGAGCGGGAGCCGACCGGGCAGCCGGATGCCGGTGATCTGGGCCGGGTCGAACGTCCAGTGGCCGGCCCGGATGGCCAGCAGATCCCAGACCACGAACACGGCGGCGACCGGCAGGAGGGTGAGCAGCAGGCGGCGCCAGCGGCGGAAGACGTGGACCTTGAGCAGCGGCTCGAGCCAGACGGCGGCGGCGAGGCAGCCGGCCAGGACCGCCACGTAGGTCAGATGCCGCATGTCACGGTCAAAAGCCGCATGTCACGGTCGGATGCCGCATGTCACGGTCAGAACCCGTATTGCACGGTCAGAAGCCCAGGGCCTGCGCGCGCCGCTTGACCTCACGGGCCCGGTCGCCGCCGAGACCGCGCGCCGCGTTGCCGTCGAGATCCGGTTCCGGTGTGTACAGCCACCGCACGGCCTCTTCGTCGTTGTACCCAGCGTCGCGGAGCAAGGTGAGGATGCCGGGGAGGTGCTTGAGCACGGTGCTGTTGGCCACGAGTTCGGCCGGCACGACCCGAATCCCGTCACGCTTGACCGCCAGCAGATTCCCGTCGCGAACCATCTGGTTCACCTTGCTGATGGACACGTCTAATTTGTCGGCGATGTCCGGGAGGGTGACCCACGCGGTGGGAGCTGCGGCAATGGAGTCGTTCACGACTCTAGCCTGCCATATCCCTCCGGGACGGCCCCGGACCGCATCCGCGGAGACGAAGAGCGGAGTACGCCCCCGATGAGCCTGTTGCGGAAAACCCGCACCGAGGTGGCCGGCGCGTGGCGGTCGTTGCGCTACGACATGGGCCGGCGTCCGGCCGGCACGCCGGCGCCGCTGCGGCCCGGTTCGGACGTCGTCTCCACCGGGATGAGCACCTTCGGCAGTCGGGCCGGCGACCTGACCGGCGGATACGGCGAGGACCTGCCCCGGCGCCCGCGGCGGCTGGTGGCGGTGTCCGCGTTCGGCGTTCTGGCGCTGACCGGCGGCATCGGCAGCTGTCTGGCGATCCTGCACGGTGTCGGGACGGCGCCGGCCGGGGAGCAGTCGCCCGCGCAGCAGGAGCGGGCCGAGGGTCACACCTCTCCACTCACGGCGACCCGCGACACGCCGGCCGGAAACGCCGGAATGGGTCGAGCCGCGCCGCTGACGGCACCGGCCACCCCGGTGGCCGATCCGGCCGGTCCGAAGGCGGTGCGGACCACCACGCCCGCCGTCCGCCGGATCAAGCCGGTGACTGCGCCGACCGTCGAATGTGACTGCCTGACCCCGCCGATCCCCACGCCGACCGCTCCGTCAGGCTCGCCCAGCCGCACTCCCTCGGCGTCGGCGTCGGCGTCGGCCTCGGAGTCGGAGTCGTCGTCGGCGTCGGGCTCGGAGTCGTCGTCAGCGTCGTCGTCGGGCTCGGAGTTGTCGTCTGGCTCGGAGTCGTCGTCGGGCTCGGAGTCGTCGGCGGCGTCGGCCGGCGCGTCACCGTCGGCGACCAGTGGCTCACCCTCGGCGTCGGCGTCCCCTGATCCGTCCGGCAGCAGCGAGTCCCTGAGACGCCGCAAGCCGCTCCCAAGCCGTTCCTGAGAAGGATCCGGGCGCAGGTCACGGCGTTGTGTCGTACCCGTTCGGACTCAGCTGTGACATCCTGAGCTGTCATCACCCGAAGGGCACATACACTTCACGCCGATGGACACCACTGTCGCCGACACGTTGATCGGCACCACGATTGACGGGCGCTACCGGATCACCGGTCGTGTTGCCCGTGGCGGCATGGCGACCGTGTACACGGCGGTGGACGACCGCCTCGAGCGTACCGTCGCGCTGAAGATCATTCACCCGTCGCAGGCGACCAACGTCCACTTCGTCGACCGGTTCACCGACGAGGCCAAGACGATCGCCCGGCTGACCCACCCCAACGTCGTCGCCGTGTACGACCAGGGCCGCCACGAGGGCCTGCCGTACCTGGTGATGGAGTACGTCCAGGGCCGCACCCTGCGGGACCTGCTCAACCAGCGCCGCCGGCTCAACCCGGTCGAGGCGCTGGCCATCCTCGAGCAGATGCTGTCGGCGATCGCCGCCGCGCACCGCGCCGGCCTGGTGCACCGGGACGTGAAGCCGGAGAACGTGCTGGTCGCCGAGGCGCCCAGCGGCGGCCTGGCCAACCTGATCGACAGCGTGGTCAAGGTGGCCGACTTCGGTCTCGCCCGGGCCGTGGAGGCCAGCGGCATCGACGAGTCCGGGCAGCTCATGGCGACCGTCGCGTACGTGGCGCCGGAACTGGTCACGGACGGCCACGCCGATGCCCGTACGGACGTCTACTCGGCCGGCATCGTGCTGTTCGAGATGCTCACCGGCAAGGTGCCGTACGACGGCGACGTGCCGGTCGACGTCGCCTGGCAACACGTCGACAACGACGTGCCGAAGCCGTCGAGCGTGGTGCACGGCGTGCCCGCGGCGCTGGACGACCTGGTCGCCCGGGCCACCCGCCGGGACGCCGGCGCCCGCCCGACCGACGCCGGCGCGATGCTGGCCGAGGTGCAGGTGGTCCGCGACGACCTGGGCGCGGCCAACGTAGAGACGGCGCTGCTGCGGCAGGTCCCGTCCCGGCACGCCGCCATCGATGCGACCACCGTGGTGCCGACCGTGGGTTCGGCGTACGGCGGAGCCCGGCCGACCTGGGCGCGGCTGCCCGAGCAGGGCGGCCGCCGGGTCGCGGCCCCGGGCACGCCGATGGAACGGCTGCAGTCGCTGCGCGGGGACCGCCGCCGGTTGTTGCTGCTGGCCGCGGTCGCGGTGATGGTGCTGACCGTCCTCGGCACGGTCTGGTACGTCACGGTCGGCCGCTACACGCAGGCGCCGCAGCTGGTGAACATGACGAAGCCGCAGGCCGAAGCGGCGGCCCACCGGGGCCGGTTCGGCCTGATCTACGTCGACGGCCGGTTCAGCGAGACCTCCCCCAAGGACACGGTGCTGAGCCAGGACCCGTCGGCGACCGGGAAGATCGTCGACGGCGGCACCATCACGCTGCAGCTGTCGCTCGGCCCGGAACGCTATCCGGTGCCCGACCTGGGCGGCGTGGAGCTGTCCGCGGCCAAGGGGCAGCTGGACGCCGACAAGCTGCTGATCAAGCAGGCCACCGGCCAGTACAGCGACACCGTGCCGGAGGGTTCGGTGATCTCCACCGACCCCAAGGCGGGCACGGCGCTGAAGCCTGGCGACACCGTCACCGTGGTGCTCAGCAAGGGCAAGGCGCCGATCACCGTGCCCGATCTGTCCAGCAAGAACATCAACGACGCCCGGTCTCAGCTCGCCGCGCTCGGCCTGACCGCGGTCGAGCAGTACAAGCAGGACAACGCGCCGGCCGACACGGTCATCGGGCAGTCTCCCAAAGCCGGCACCGGCGTGGCCAAGGACGCCGAGATCAAACTGGACGTCAGCCAGGGCCCGCCGCAGGTGACCGTGCCCGACCTGAGCAACCAGCCGTGCCAGCAGGCCGTGCAGACGTTGCAGAAGATGAGCCTGCAGCCGCAGGTCCAGTTCAACCCGAACGGGTTCGTGCGCAACCAGCAGCCGCCGGCCAACACCCCGGTGGCCCCGCAGTCCACGGTCGTCCTGCAGTGCGTCTGAGCCCGGTCGGGTCGCACACCAGTACGGCTGGGGGCCTGGCCACGGGCGGTCTGCCGTACGCCGACAAGGCCGGTTCCGAGGTCGTGCAGGTGTACGTGTCGAACTCACGCGGCTGGGCGCTGCCGCCCGGCGCCCCGGCACAGGATCTCGAATTTCGCGATCGCGGGCTGCCGACCTACGTGCACGCGTCCCTTCTGGTCAACCTGGGATCGCCGACCGAGCTGACCGTGTCGAGGTCGGTCGACACGCTCAGCCATGCCCTCGAGCGCGGCGCGGCGATCGGGGCGTCGGGCGTGGTGTTCCACGCCGGCAGCGCGGTCGATCCGGCGCACGAGGCCAAGGCCCTGCACCAGCTGGGCGAGGCGCTGCTGCCGCTGCTCGACCGGGCGGCCGCCGGCGGGCTGCCGAAACTGCTGGTCGAGCCGACCGCGGGCGGCGGCCGGAGCCTGGCCTCGTCCGTCGGCGACCTCGGGCCGTACCTGGCAGCCGTGGAGAACCACCCGTGGCTGGGCGTCTGCTTCGACACCTGCCACGCCTGGGCCGCCGGGCACGACCTGGCCACGCCGGGCGGCATGACGGCCACGCTGGACGCGCTGATCGCCGCGGCCGGCCCGGACCGGTTGATGCTGATCCACGCCAACGACTCCAAGGACGCGTGCGGCTCCACCCGCGACCGGCACGAGTCGATCGGCGCCGGGCAGATCGGCACGGCCGCCTTCGCCGAACTGCTGGCCCACCCGGCGGCGGCCGGCATCCCGGTCATCGTGGAGACAGCCGGCGAGTCGCACGCGGCCGACATCGCGCTGCTGAAATCCCTGCGCCCCGGAAGCCGGGTCGGTCTCAGGGGGCGCTGAACGACTCGACCGTGTTGAAGCCGAAGAAGTACATGCGTGCTGCTCTCCGACTCGACCGCGGTCACCCGCAGCGGACGGAATCCGGGCCAGGCGTGGCCGCCGAGGTCACCCTGCCCGTCGCCGTCGATGGTGAGGCGCCGGACCAGGGCCGGCCCGCCGACCGGTGCCTTCCCGACGCCGATGTGGACGGTCCGCCCGTGCCAGCTGATGTCCTTGGGCTTGCCGACGTTCACCGACCGCAGAGTTCCCACCCCTGCCATGGTGCCGAACTTCGGTCAGAGCGTGTAGTCCAGCGCGTAGGTGTGTTTGCCGTCGTCGTCGGTGATGGCCAGCTCGCCGGCCAGCCCGGTCAGCTCGCCGGTGCCGGAGTCGGGCACCACCGTCACCGTCAGCGTGCCGTGGCCGCGGGCCATCAGGCCGCTGTGCTGAAGGGTGAAGCTGCCGTCACGGCTGTGCAGGGTGCCGGTGACGCGTTCGATGGCGACGTAGCCGGCCGATCCTTCGACCTCCGTGCCGACCGACATCATCTGGGCCAGGCTGGTGCCGACCAGGTCGCCGGCGAAGGCCTTGTTCACCCGCATCCGGCCCAGCCACTCCTCGTCGCCGGGCAGGGACTCGAAAGTGACCTCGAAGGTGCCGGTGGCTCGTTCAGTCATGCGTCGAGTCAACCAGAGGGGTACGACGCATTCTCTCCGGTACGGCGGCGGTGCACCGCCGGGTGGCGGCGGTGCTGACCTTCCTCCGCGACGCCGGGCTCACCCGGCCGCCAGCAGCGAGCTGAGCACGTCGACGGCCTGGTCCACGCCCGCGTCGTCGACGTCGAGGTGGGTGACCAGGCGGGCCAGGTGCGGCAGCATCGGCGCGAGGTGGACGTCCCGCTCGGCGGCCCGGGCGGTCAGGGTGGCCGCGTCCAGCGAGGTGCCGGTCAGGTCGAGGAGCACGAGATTGGTCCGTACGGCCGCCGGGTCGACGACGCCGTACTTCTCGAGCGCCCCGGCCAGGCGCTGGGCGCGGGCGTGGTCCTCGGCCAGGCGCTCGACGTGGTTCTCGAGGGCGTACCGGCCGGCCGCGGCGAGGATGCCGACCTGGCGCATCCCGCCGCCCATCCGCTTGCGCAGCACCCGCGCCCGGCCGATCTTGTCGGCGCTGCCGACGACCAGTGAGCCGACCGGCGCGCCGAGGCCCTTGGAGAGACACACGCTCAGGGTGTCGAACAGCTCGCCGTAGGCCGCGAGGGGAACCCCGTCGGCCACGTGCGCGTGCCAGATCCGGGCGCCGTCGCAGTGCAGGGCGATGCCCGCCGCGTCGGACACGTCGCGGAGCCGCTGGAGGGTGGCCAGCGGCACCACGGCGCCGCCGCCGAGGTTGTGGGTCTGCTCGACGGCGATGGCCCGGGTGGCCACCGTGTAGCCGCCCGGCTTCCGGATCATCCCGGCGATCTCGTCCGGGTCCAGCCGGGCCCCGACCGACGGCCAGGTCCGCGACGAGATGCCGCCGATCGCCGCGGCCGCGCCCATCTCATAGACCAGCACGTGCGCGTCCGCCCCGGCCAGCACCTCGCTGCCCAGCGGGACGATCAGCTGCAGGGCGATCTGGTTGGCCATCGTGCCGGACGGGCAGAACAACGCCGCCTCGTGCTCGAACAGCTGAGCCACCTGGGCTTCGAGCGCGTTGACGGTCGGATCGTCGCCGAACACGTCGTCGCCGACCTCGGCCGTGGCCATCGCCTCCCGCATGGCCGCGGTCGGCTTGGTGACGGTGTCCGATCGGAGATCAACCACGGAGCATCTCCGCCACCAGGAAGGCCAGTTCGAGGCTCTGCTGGGTGTTCAGGCGCGGGTCGCAGGCCGTTTCGTACCGGTCGGGGAGGTCCAGGTCCTCGATGCCCTGCGCGCCGCCCAAGCACTCGGTGACGTCCTCACCGGTCAGCTCGATGTGGATCCCGCCCGGGTGCGTGCCCAGGCCGCGGTGCACCTCGAAGTACCCGAGCACCTCGTCCACGATCCGGTCGAAGTGCCGGGTCTTGTAGCCGTTGCTGGACTCGTGGGTGTTGCCGTGCATCGGGTCGCACTGCCAGACCACCTTGGCGCCGCTGGCGGCCACCTTCTCCACGATCGGCGGCAGGCTGTCGCGCACCTTGCCGTTGCCCATCCGGCTGATCAGCGTGAGCCGGCCCGGGATGTTGTCCGGGTTGAGCTTCTCGCACAGCTCGATCGCGGTCTCGGGTGAGGTGCCGGGCCCGAGCTTCACGCCGACCGGGTTGGCCAGCCGGCGGATGAAGTCGATGTGCGCGTGGTCCAGCTGCCGGGTGCGCTCCCCCACCCACAGGAAATGCCCGGAGAGGCCGTACGCCTTGCCGTCGGAGACGCGGGTCAGCGCCCGGTCGTACTCCAGGGCCAGCGCCTCGTGCGAGCAGTACAGGCTGACCGTACGCAGCGCCTCGTCGTCGGTCATCCCGCAGGCCCGGATGAAGTCCAGCGCCCGGTCGATCTCGCGGGCGATGGCCTCGTACCGCTCACCGGCCGGCGACGCCCGCACGAAGTCCTTGTTCCAGGTGTGCAGCCCGGCCAGGTCGGCCAGGCCGCCGGCGAGGTAGGCGCGGAGCATGTTCATGGCGGCGGCCGAGTTGGCGTACGCCCGGATCATCCGCTGCGGGTCGGCCACCCGCGCGGTCTCGTTGGCGTCGAGCGAGTTGATCATGTCGCCGCGGTACGCCGGCAGGCCCAGCGCGTCGAGCGGCGCCGACCGCGGCTTGGTGTACTGGCCGGCCACCCGGGCCACCTTCACCACCGGCATCGAGGCGCCGTACGTCAGCACCACCGCCATCTGCAGCAGCGTGCGCGCGTTGGCCAGCAGATGGCTCTCGGTGTTGTCGGTGAACGTCTCGGCGCAGTCGCCGCCCTGCAGCAGGAACGCCCGGCCCTCGCACACCTCGGCCAGCTTCACCCGCAACTGGTCGACCTCGTACGGCGCGACGATCGACGGCACGCTGTCGAGCACGTGGCAGACCGACGCCACCTCGGCCATGTCCGGCCACGGCGGCATCTGGACCCGCGGCCGGGTGCGCCAGATGTCGAGCCCGAGCGCGGCGTCCTCCGCCGAGTCGGTGGACGGCCGGGAGGTCTGGAGGGCCTGGGTTCCGGCCGAGGGATGGCTGAGCTGATGCCACTCGCGTCGCATATCCGCAGCCTAATGAAGCGACGCACTCCTCTGCCGCCCGGCCCCAGCGGTTAGGAATGGTTACAAAAGCGCATACTCAGAGTCGCGAAGGGGCGACGGCGTGTCATCAATCCACCGCAGCGCGTAGTCTGCGGTCATGACCATCTTCGACGTCGACATGGATGCACTCGCCGGGGGTCCGGCCGAATTGGACCGCTACCGCGGCTCGGCCGTCCTGGTGGTCAATGTGGCTTCCCGGTGCGGCCTGACCCCGCAGTACGCCGGACTCGAGACCCTGTACGAACGGTACGCCGGCCGCGGCCTGGTCGTGCTGGGCGTGCCGTGCAACCAGTTCGGCCAGCAGGAACCGGGTACCGCCGGCGAGATCGCGGAGTTCTGCTCGGCCACCTACGGCGTCTCCTTCCCGATGACCGAGAAGGTCGACGTGAACGGGCCCGAGCGGCACGAGCTCTACCGCGACCTGATCGGCGACGGCCCGGACATCCAGTGGAACTTCGAGAAGTTCCTGGTCGCCCCGGACGGGACGGTGGCCGCCCGGTTCTCCCCGCAGGTCACGCCGTCGGACGACGATTTGATCTCGGCGGTCGAGAAGCACCTCCCCGGCTGACCATGACCATTCACGTGATCGGCGTCGACGCGTACGCCCTGGGCTGGGTCGGGGTCGAGCTGCGAGACGGGGTGTTCGGCCGGGCGGTGCTGGCCTCCACCCTGTACGAGATCGTGGCCGGCAGCTCCGGCGCGGCGGTGATCGGCGTGGACATCCCGCTGGGCATGCTGCCGGACCGGTGGCGGGCGGCCGACACCGCCGCCGCCGACCAGCTCGGCCCGCGGCGCAGCAGCGTGTTCCGGGTGCCGCCGCGGGCGGTGTGGATGGAGGCCGACTTCGCCGGCGCCAACCGGCTCTGCCGGGAACTGACCGGCGCCGGGTTGAGCCGCCAGTCGTGGGCGCTCCGGCCGAAGCTGTTGGAGGCCAACGCGATCTGGGAACGGCACCCTCGCCTACTGTTCGAGGCGCATCCGGAGGTGTCGTTCCGGGAGATGGCGGGCGAGCCCTTGGCGTACGCCAAGAAGACCTGGACCGGCCAGGGTCGGCGGCGGGAACTGCTGGCCCGGCACGGCATAGTCCTGCCCGACCAGCTCGGCCCGGCCGGGCAGGCCCCGCCCGACGACATCCTGGACGCGGCGGCGGTGGCGTGGAGCGCCCACCGGGTGGCGACGGGCGCGGCGCTCTCGCACCCGAATCCGCCCGAGGAGAACGACGGCGTCAAGATCGCCATCTGGTACTGACCGGCGCCCCGGTCCCCAGCCCGTCTTCATCGGGTCGCCCCAGTACCCGCCACTTACTTGGTATACCACTGGAGCGCTCCCCTGGTACGTCACGGTGCCCGCCACACTCACTTGGTGTACCACTGGCGCACCACGGTGCCCGCCGCCCGTGCTACGACACCGTGCTGTACCACTGGCGCACCACAGTGCCGGCCGCCCGTGCTGCGCACCATGCTGTACCACTGGCGCACCACAGTGCCCGCCGCCCGTGCTGCGCCACCATGCTGTACCACTGGCGCACCACAGTGCCCGCGGCCCGTGCTGCGCCACCATGCTGTACCACTGGAGCGCTCCACTGGTACGCCACGGTGCCCGCCACTCACTTGGTGTACCACTGGAGCGCTCCAGTGGTACACCACGGAGGTTTCGACGGCCGGATAGGGCTACTGGTGTACCAGTGGCACACCAAGTGGCGGGACTGGCGGCGTTGTCAGCGCGAACAACGGCAACGCCTACGACGCCAGCCCGAACAACGCCAGCGCGAACAACGCCAGCCCGAACAACGCCAGCCCGAACAACGCCAGCGCGAACAACGGGCAACGCCAGCCCGAAACAGCGGCGGCCGTCAGTGGGCCTGGTCGGCGATCTCGCGGGCCCGGTCGCGGGCGGCCTCCAAGGCCGCCAGCATGGCGGCGCGGACGCCGTGGTTCTCCAGCTCGCGGATGGCCGAGATGGTCGTGCCGGCGGGCGAGGTGACCGCTTCGCGCAACTTGACCGGGTGCTCGCCGGAGTCGCGGAGCATGATCGCCGAGCCGATCGCGGTCTGCACGATCAGCTCGTGCGCGACCTGGCGCGGCAGCCCGAGCAGGATGCCGGCGTCGATCATGGCCTCGACGAGCAGGTAGAAGTATGCCGGGCCGGAACCGGACAGGGCCGTCACCGCGTCCTGCTGCGACTCGGGCACGCGGATGGTCGCGCCCAGCGGGGAGAACATCTCCTCGGCGATCGCCAGATGCGAAGCGGTGGCGTGCGGGCCGGCGGAGATCGCGGTCATCGCCTGGTCGACCAGGGCCGGCGTGTTGGTCATGACCCGTACGACCGGGGTGCCCTCGGGCAGCCGGGCGGCGAAGAAGCTGGTCGGCAGCCCGGCGCAGAGCGACACGATCAGCTTGTCGGCCGGGACCTTGGCCCGGATCTCGTCCAGCAGAGCGCCCGCGTCCTGGGGCTTCACGGCGATCGCGAGCACGCCGGCCTGGCCCACGGCGGTGAGGTTGTCGACGTGGCGGACGCCGTACCGCTCGGACAGTTCGGCCCCGCGCTCCGGACGCCGGGCGGTGACCAGCAACTGATCGGCGGGCCACCCGGCCCGCAGCAGGCCGGAGAGTACGAGCTCACCGATCTTGCCCGCACCGATGACGGCAACGGTGTGTTTCGCCATGGGAGAGCCTCCTGATTAGAAGGACTGAGCAAAAGGGGCGAGCCGAGCGGCTCGCCCCTGAAAGAGACCAGCTCAGCTACCGAAGAAGACCTCGGCCTCTTCGTAGCGGGACAGCGGCACGGTCTTGAGCTCGCCGGTGCCCTCGATCAGCGGCACCCGGATGATGTCGGTGCCGCGCAACGCCATCATCTTGCCGAAGTCGCCGTCGTTGACCGCGTCGATGGCGTGCAGGCCGAAGCGGGTCGCGAGCACCCGGTCGAACGCGGTCGGCGTGCCACCGCGCTGGACGTGACCGAGGACGACCGTCCGGGCCTCCTTGCCGGTCTTCTCCTCCAGCGACTCGGCCAGCCACTGCCCGATGCCACCCAGGCGTACGTGCCCGAACGCGTCCAGCTGCTGGTTGACCAAGCGCATCTGGCCCTCGAGCGGCTGTGCGCCCTCGGCCACGACTACGATCGGCGCGTACTCGACCTGGAAGCGCTTGGTCACGTAGGTCGCGACCTGGTCCACGTCGAAGTTCCGTTCCGGCAGCAGGATGACGTTGGCGCCACCGGCCAGGCCGGCGTGCAGCGCGATCCAGCCGGCGTGCCGGCCCATGACCTCGACGACCAGCGTGCGGTGGTGCGACTCGGCGGTGGTGTGCAGCCGGTCGATCGCCTCCATCGCGATGTTGACCGCGGTGTCGAAGCCGAACGTGTAGTCGGTGGCGTTCAGGTCGTTGTCGATCGTCTTGGGTACGCCGACGACGTTCACCCCGAGGTCGCCGAGCTTGGTCGCGACCCCGAGGGTGTCCTCGCCGCCGATCGCCACGAGCGCGTCCACGCCCTGGTCGGCCAGGTTGGCCTGAATCCGCTCGACGCCGCCCTCGATCTTGAACGGGTTGGTCCGGGACGAGCCCAGGATGGTGCCGCCGCGGGGCAGGATGCCGCGGACCTCGGCGATGCCGAGCGGCTTCGTCAGGCCTTCGAGTGGGCCTTTCCAGCCGTCCCGGAAGCCGACGAACTCGTGACCGTAGACGGCGACGCCCTTGCGGACCACCGCCCGGATCACCGCGTTCAGACCGGGGCAGTCGCCGCCGCCGGTGAGCACGCCGATGCGCATGATGCTCGTCCTCCCTGAAAAGGGTCGCGAAGAATGCCCGTCTCACCTGAGGGCGGTCGTCGGCGTCACTGCCGGGTCCGGGGCGGGCCGCAAACGCACTGTAGTCGTCGCGGCCGCACCGGGCCAAAGCGCCCCGCTTACAACGTCACTGTTTCGTTCTCGCCCGCGTCCGGGGTCTTTCCGGTTACCGCGGCCTTGGCGTATCCGAGCAGCGTGATCACCGTGCTGCTGTGCGCCGCCTCCCAGTACTCGGCCGTCTCCGCGTGCACCTTGACCAGGGTCAGGTTCGGCGTGTCCAGCCCTTGCGGGAACCAGGCCTTGAGCAACGGGTTCCACAGGTCCTCGGCCTTCGCCCGGTCGGTCCGCTGCTCGGCCGTGCCGGACACCGACGCCCAGTTGTGGTGCTTCTCGTCGCTGAACGCGACGTTCACCTGCGGGTTGGCCGCGATCTGGGCGACCAGGTCGGAGTCCGCGTAGGCGAAGAACCAGAGATCGCCGTCGAAATCGACGTCCTGGATCCCCATCGGCCGGCTGACGTGCCGCCCATCGGCGGTCATCGACGTCAGCATGCCGATCCGGGCGTGCTTGACGAGATCCTTCAGGGTCTCGCGGCGCTCCTGCTCAGTCTTCTCTGCCATGGTCATACTCCTCACGCTCAGTGATCATCCTTCTCCTGGAGGATTCCCGAGCGGGAACGGCCGAAACTGCCGGTCAGCGCTTACGGCCCCACTTGAGGTACGCCACGGGACCGAACGGCTGCACGGTGAGCACCGGCCACCACAGCAATTTCGGGCCGCGCACCGCCGACTTCTTCCGCCGGGCCAGGTCGGCCACGGCCCGCGTGGTCAGCACCACCTCGGTTGCGGCCAGCGCGACCACTCCGGCCTGCTGCCAGTGCGGCATCCGCTGCCACCGCTCCCGGGCATCGCTGCGTTCGTGAGACATCCGGCCGTTATTCGCCGGTCATGGCCCGCCAGCGCGCCAGATTGTGTTTCGCGTCGACCAGGGCGTCGTGCCGGCCGGTGGCCCCGGGCAGCGGCGGCCGCTCGAGGTCGTCCCAGCGCTGCCGCAGATCCTTGGTGAACCGCGGGATGTCCCGGGGCAGCGCCGGCATCGCCCCCCAGAGCTGGGCCAGGACCACATGGTCGTACGCGGCGTACCAGGCCCAGAGCTCCATCTGCTCCGACCGGCCGGTGATCGGCTCGGTCAGGAACGCGTACAGGTCGTCGCGGATCCGCTCCCGCGAACGCCACGCCGGATCGGCCGGGGACGGCAGCTTGTCCAGCACGTTGCGGCGGACCCACGGGACCGCCCGGCTGTCGTCGAACTCGCTGGACACCGCGTAGAACTCGCGGCCGTACTCGTCGACCACTCCGATCGAGACCAGGTCGACCACGCGACCGTCCTCGATGAACTCGCAGTCGTAGAAATAGCGATAGACCATCGCGGACCATCCTGTCTCATGGCGATCCGGCCGTCGCCTCCAGGGCCTCCCGTGCCCGTCCGAGCGCGTCGGCGTCGCCGTCGAGGGCAGCCCGATCGGCGGCGACGGCCCAGCGGAAGCGCAGCAGTACGGGCAGCGCCGCGTGCAGTTCGTCGGCCGGGACGGGGCCGGCCGCGCGGTAGCCGTCGAGCAGTTCGGCCGCCCGGCCGGGACCGCCGGCGTAGGCGACCGCGGCGGCCACGTCGTAGACCAGGGGGCCGGTGCCGCCGACGCCGCAGTCGAGCAGCCCGGCCCGCCCGCTGTCCGCGTCGACCACGAAGTCCCCCGGCGCCGGGTCCCCGTGCAGCACGCCGTAGGTCAGCCGGTCGGTGACGGTGAGCCGGGTGGTCGCGCTGATCGCATCGGTCACCGCCGGTCGCAGCCAGGGCTCGGTGTCCAGGTGCGGCGCGTACGGATCCAGCACCTGGAACGACCGCAGCCCGGGGTGGTGGAAGGTGGCCAGGGCCCGGTGCAGCGCGCCCAGCCGGTCGCCCCAGAACTGCTGGTCCACCGGATCGCCGCCGCTCAGCGCGCGGCCCGGCGCCCGGCCGGAGACGGCCAGGGCGCCGCCGTCGACGACCGCGGTGAGCAGACCGCCGAGTGTCCGGACCGGACGGCCGACCTCGACGCCGTGGTCCCGCAGCGGTTGCGCTGCGTACAGCGCCGCGGCCAGGGCGGTCCGGCCGCCGGCGTCGACCCGGCGGCACACGTACCGCTCGGGGCCGGCTTCGACGTCCCAGGCGCTTGACAGCAGCCCGCCGGGCCGGGGGTCGATCCGTGTGGCGGTGAGATGCCACTGGTCACGTAGGACGGAGCGGAGGTCGTCGGGGCGGGGCACCGCGGGATTATCCGGCCGTACTCCCTATATCAGACGGACAGGATGGGTGACTGTCACTCTCCGCCGTTCGGGGGTATACACACAGCGATCCACGCGACATGATCGTGGACGGACACCGATGTATCACGTGGCGTCCCCGAGACTCTTCATGCTAAGAGTGATCGTCCGCGCCGTAGGGCCGGCGGCGGGCATCGGCAGCGGCACCGACGGGGAGGGCAGGCCGTGGACCATCGAATGCCGGACAACGGTGATTCGCTCACCGGCGTAGAGATGTTCGCCGGGCTCGAGCCCGACGTGCGGCAACGGGTGATCGCGGCGGCCGTGCCGCGGACGTACCGCAAGGGTCAGATCCTGTTCGTCGAGCACGACCCGGGCGAGTCGCTGATCATCATGAGGCGGGGTGCGGTGGCGGTCTTCCGCACCGCGCCGACCGGTGAGCGCGCGGTGCTCACCGTGGTCCGCCCGCCGGACGTGCTGGGCGAGGTGTCCCTGCTGGACGCCCTGACCCGCAGCGCCTCGGCCGAGGCGATCGAGGACTCCCAGGCGCTCACCCTGTCCCGGGCCGCTTTCATGGATCTGGTGCACTCCAACCCGCGGATCCTGGACGCGGTGATGCGGTCGGTGGGCGCGCTGATCCGCCGGCTGACCGACCAGAACTCCGACTACGTCTTCCTTGACCTGCCCGGCCGGGTGGCCAAGACCCTGGTCCGGCTGGCCGGCGAGAGTCAGGCGCCGATGATCACCATCGAGCTCAACCAGAGTCAGCTGGCCGAGATGGCCGGGGGCTCGCGGCAGAGCGTGAACCAGGCGATCGGCTCGTTCGCCAGCCGCGGGTGGCTGCGTACCGAGGGCCGGCGCATCGTCGTCACCGACGTGGCCGCCCTCCGTCGGCGCGCGGGTATGCAGACCCTCTGACGCCACTCAGGTCGCGTCGGCCTTGTCCCGGTTCTCGGCCGCGGCCGGCGGGTTCTTGAGACTGGCCGCATAGACATCGACGTACGGCCGGCCGGTGAGGGCCATCAGCTCGAACATGATCTCGTCGGTGATCGCCCGCTCGACCAGGCGATCGCCCCGCCCGCCGACGTACCGGGAGAAGTCCAGCGGCTGCCCGAACCGGATGTGCGGTCGCATGATCCTGGGAATCGTCGTACCGGTCGGCTGGATCTGATCGGTGTTGAGCAGCCCGACCGGCACCACCACGGCCCCGCTGTCCAGCGCCAGCCGCGCCACCCCGGTCTTGCCCCGGTAGAGACGCCCGTCGGGCGAGCGGGTGCCCTCCGGATAGATCCCCGCCACCTGCCCGTCGTGCAGCACCCGCAGCAGCGTGTCCAGAGCCGCCTGGGCCGCCTTTCCGCCCGACCGGTCCACCGGAATGGTCCCGGTGGCGAGGAAGAAATGCCGCATAAGCCAACCTTTACTGCCCTTACCGGTGAAGTACTCCGCTTTCGCGACGAACGTCACTCTCCGCTTGAGGACCAACGGTGTGAAGATCGAATCGGAGAACGAGAGGTGATTGCAGGCGAGGATCACCGGCCCGTGGGCCGGCACATTATCCCGGCCTTCCACGCGGGGCCGGAACACCGCCTTGAGCACGGGCCCGAGCAGCACGTACTTGAGCAGCCAATAGAACACCGGGGTCCTTTCTACGCGGATCGGGCGACCCGGGAGGCACAGCAGAGCGTACGAAGCAGGAGCGGCACGCCACAACGCACTCCCGCAACCGGCACCTGTCGTGTCACCATTCAAGGCACGGTCGGCGAGGGAGTGTGCAGGGTGTCAACGGGTGGCGCCCGTCGCGGGCGGCGGGACAACGGGCTCGACGCGGCCGACTTCGCGGCTGCGGGCGACGTCGATCCTCGCGTGGGCGAACATCTCCTCGACGTGCTCGCCCTCGAGGGCATCGCGGCCTACCTGCAGCCGTCGGCCGATCAGAATCCGATCCTGCGCGCCACCACTCTGCCCAGCCGCCCGACCGACCGGCTGTTCGTCGACCGCACCCACCTCGCCGACGCCCGAGCCACCATGAGCCGGCTGACCGGCGGCACCGGCACCGTGTCGGCGGAGCCGGTGGACGACCGGCCCGGCGCCGGCGGGTCGCAGAGCGAGGTCGACGCCGAGTGGGCCAAGATCATCTCTGGCTTCCACACCACGACCGCCGAACCGACCTGGCCGGCCGCCGAGGGTGTGGACACCGCCCGCCCGGCGCCCAAGATGCCCTCGGCCGCGGACTTCACCAACATCACGCTCAACCGCCGCCGCACCGACCCGCCGCCCCCGCCGCCCGAGGCGTTCGACGAACTCGACGACGAGGACGAGCGGTACGTCCCGCCACCGCCCCCGCCGCTGCCGCACATCTCCAAGTACGCGATCGCCGGGATCATCGGCATCATCGTCGGATTCATTCTTTTCCTGCGTCCCAGCCTGCTGCCGATCGACCGGGACTTCGTGACGCTGATCGGCTTCTCCGCGGTCATCGGGGGCGCGGTGACGCTGGTGTGGCGACTGCGATCGGGTGACGAAGACGACGATTTCGACGACGGCGCCGTCGTCTGATTCACACCGGTCTCTGTCGCCTCTGGTAGCGGTAACGTAACCTGGCGTGATGCGCCAGAGCTCCCTGGTAGTGGTCGCGAACCGGCTCCCCCTGGGCGACATCTCCCTCCACGGGCCGGGCGAGTGGCGCCGCAGTCCCGGTGGCCTGGCCGCGGCGTTGCACGCGATCCTCGAGCAGACCCCGGCCACCTGGGTCGGCTGGCCCGGTGGCGTCGGCCCCGCACCGGAGCTGCCCGACCTGGGCACGCTGCAGATCCGGCCGGTCGGACTGTCCGATGCGGAACTGCGCGGGTACTACGACGGATTCGCCAGCTCGACGCTGTGGCCGCTCTATCACGACGCGGTGGAGCCACCGGTGTTCGACCGGGACTGGTTCCAGACGTACGAGACGGTCAACCGCCGGTTCGCCGAGGCGGCGGCCGAGGTGGCCGGGCCCGGCGGCGCGGTCTGGGTGCAGGACTTCCACCTTCAGCTCGTCCCGGCGATGCTCCGGGAGATGCGGCCGGACCTGCTGATCGGTTTCTTCCTGCACGTGCCGTTCCCGCCGCCGGAGTTGTTCGTGCAGCTGCCGCGGCGGGTCGAGCTGCTGCGCGGGATGCTCGGCGCCGACCTGGTCGGATTCCAGCGCCCGCAGGCCGCGCACAACGTCGCCCAGCTCGCGACGCGGCTGCTCGGCGCCACGGTCACCGCCGACGACCAGATCGAGCTGGACGGCCGTACGGTCCGGACCGGCGCCTTCCCGATCTCCATCGACGTCAACGAGATGGAGGCGCTGGCCCGCCGGCCGGACGTGCTGGCCCGGTCGGTCCAACTGCGGCAGGCGCTGGGCGCGCCGCACCGGGTGGTGCTGGCGGTGGACCGGCTGGACTACACCAAGGGCATCGAGCACCGGCTGACCGCGTACGACGAACTGTTGCGCGACGGGCGGGTCAAGGTCCGGGACACGGTGCTGGTGCAGGTGGCGGTGCCCAGCCGCGAACGGCTGGCCCGGTACCGCGGCCTGCGGAACCGGATCGAGGGCGAGGTCGGGCGGATCAACGGCGAGTACGGCCGGGTCGGTGAACCCGCCGTGCACTACCTCAACCAGTCGTTCGACCGGGCGGAACTGGCCGCGCTCTACCAGACCGCGGACGTGATGGTGGTGACCCCGCTGCGGGACGGGATGAACCTGGTGGCCAAGGAGTACGTGGCCGCCCGCACCGACGGCACCGGCGCGCTGGTGCTCAGCGAGTTCGCCGGCGCCGCCGACGAGCTCACCGGCGCGTATCTGGTCAACCCGCACGACGTCGACGACCTGAAGGCGACGCTGGTCCACGCCCTGCACGCCGACCCGGCCGACCTTCGCCGCCGGATGGAGTCGATGCGGGCGAACCTCCGCGAGCACGACATCATCGCGTGGGCCCGCACCTACTTGCGCGCCCTGGACGGCACCGGCCAGCTGGCCGCCCGCGTTCCCGGTCCGCGTCGCCCCGCGGTGAGTTCCCATTCCCCAGGAACTCCTGGATGACCTGCCGCGCAACCACGGCCTCGCCGGCTGCGAGGTGTTTCTGCCCGAGGTAGCGCGCTCACTCGTCCGTCGACCGGTCGATCATCTCCTGCGCCGGGCCGCGCTCGTCGTCGTCCGCCTCGACCAGGACGACGACCACCTCGCCGGGTTCGCTCCGCCGGCTGCGCCAGGCGTCGATCGCGATCAGCAGACCGGCCAGGCCGCTGAGGTTGTCAATCGTTGCCTGCGCGACCTCGAGCACGCCCAGCTGACCGGCGAGCGGCCGGTCGTCGGACCGGACGCCGCCGTGCCGGCGGGTCTCCGGGTCCTCGTCGAGCCACGCCGCCAGGGACCGGGTGCCGTCGCCGTCGGCCGTGATGTCCACCTTCATGCCGTCCGGTACGGATCGGACGGCGCCGCAGACTGATCTTGTCCGGTTCCCGACAGTCAGTCGGACAGTTCCTTGGTGAGCCAGTCGAGGATGGCGTCGATCGGTTCGACCCAGGTGGAGTCCAGCATCAGATCGTGACCCATGCCCGGGAACAGCAGCGGCGCGCCGCCGTAGCGGGCGGCCGTGCGGTCCAGGGACGGGCGCGGCACCACCTTGTCGTCGGGGCTGCCGACCACCAGGACCGGCGGCCGGCCCACCGGACGCGGCAGCTTGCCGTGGGTGACCAGCTGGCGCTGGGCCTTCGCGCCGGCCGGGCGCAGCCGCTCGCGGAAGGCGGTCGCCTCGTCGTCCGGCAGCTCGGCGCTGAACAGCTGTTTGCGGCTGAGCTTCAGGCCGCCACCGAACAGGGCCGGCACCGTACCGGCCGGATTGGTCCGCAGCGCCGCCCACAGGCTGGCCCAGCCGTCCAACACCGGCGACACCAGCACCGCCGCCCGGGCCGGGTAGCGGCCCAGCGCGAGCGCCACGGTCAGCGCGCCGGCGCCCTGCCCGACCAGCACCGCCTGCCGCGGCAGGGACGCCGCCACCTGCACCACGTCGTGCGCGTACGCCCGGAAGTCGCCGTTGTCGCGCGGGGTCAGCGCGTACGCGGCGAATCCGCGCGACGCCACGTGCCCGAGCCAGTGCTCGCGGAACGCCCACGCGCCGTGTCCCAGACCGGGCACGAACAGGATCGGTGGCAACCCCTCGTCACCGGCCGACGCCGGGACCGGGCGGGCCCGCAGCACCTCCCGCTTCACCGGCGGCACCGGCGACGTCCAGTCGTCGAACCGCAACACCTCGGACCTCATCGCCACCCCCGCTCCGCGACTCGGCGATCATCCGTCGTGGTGGCCCGGACCGTAGCCTCCCCGCTCCCGCTCATACCGGCTCCAACTCGGACAACAGACCTTCCAACGCCCGCAGGTAATTGGTGTGGCTGACCTCGAACCAGTGCCGCGTCGACGGCACGACGTGCTGCCGGGCCCAGCTCTTCACCGGCCGCACCGACTCCTTCTGCTGCACCGCCACCGCCCGGGCCGGGTCGGCGGCCCGCAGCCGCAGCCAGCGGGCGACGGCCACGCTCTGCCAGTGCACGATCGGGAACAGCCCGGCGTCGGCCTGGATCAGGCCGACCACGGCCAGCGTCGGGTGCCGCCGGGCGAACGCGTGCAGGTGCAGGTCGGGCCGGCCGTCGGCGTCGATGTCGAGCAGTTCCGGCTCGAGGAACTCGAACCGTGGCAGGTAACCGGTCGCGGTGATCACCAGGTCGGGCTCGATCCGGCTGCCGTCGCGCAGCTCGACCCCGATGCCGTCGAACCGGGCGACGTCCGGCACCGGGGTGATCTGGCCGTGGCCCAGGTAGTAGACGAGCTGGCTGTTGACGATCGGGTGGCTCTCGTACGGCCGGTGGTCGGGCGCCGGGAGCCCGAACCGGGTCACGTCACCCACCGTCATCTTCACCGTCCGCTGGACCAGCCACTGGCGCAGCCGCAGCGGCAGCCGCCACTTGAGCATCAGGTCGTTGATCTGGTCGACCGGGCGGCCGAAGACGTACTTGGGCGCGTACCAGTAGCCCCGGCGGGTCGAGTGCCAGACCGCGGTGGCCTGCTGGGCCGCTTCGACCGCGATGTCGCAGCCGGTGTTGCCGCCGCCGACGATCAGCACCTTGCGGCCGCGCAACTGCGCCGGATCCTTGTACGCGCTGGCGTGCATGACCTGGCCGCGGTACCCCTCGTAGCCCTCGACCACCAGCGGTTTGGGCGCCCAGTTGTGCCCGTTGGCGACCACCACCGCCGCGTACCGCTGGACCCTCGAACTGCCGCCGCCGGTGCTGCGCGTGGTCACGTCCCAGTGCCCGTCGCCGGCCGGGGTCACCGACACCACCTCGGTGCCGAACCAGACCTGGTCTCCCAGGTCGAAGTGCTCAGCGTAGCGCTCCAGGTAGGACAGCACCTTGCCGTGGTCCGGGTAGTCGGGCCAGGTGTCCGGCATCGGGAAGTCCGGGAACTCGGTGAGCGGCCGCGACGAGATCAGGTGCGTACCGGCGTACATCGGGCTCCGGTCATGCCGCCAGTTCCAGGACCCGCCGACGGAGGTCTCGCGCTCGTAGCAGTCCACGGCGAAGCCGTGCTCGCGCAGGTTCTTGACCGCGGCCAGCCCACTGGCGCCGGCGCCGATGACGCAGACGGCGTCGTGCCGGTCGGCGATGTCAGGGGTGGGTTGCACGCGAGGATCCTTGCAGATCCTCAGGGTTGTGAGGAAGGCAGCGACAACTCGGCCAGGACGGGCAGGTGGTCGCTGGCCCGCCGGGCCTGGTCGGTGTCGAGCACGTCGTACGAATCGACCGAGATGTCGGGAGTGACGAAGATGGCGTCGAGCCGGTGCCGGGGCAGTGTGGCCGGGTATGTCAGCGCCCCGCCGGACGAGGTGGACAGGCCGTCGGCGACCATCCGCCACGCGCTGCCACCCGGGCCCTCGTTGAGGTCACCGGCCGCGATCACCGGGCCGCCGGCCGCGGCCAGCGCCGCCTTCCACTCGGCCGCCTGCGCCGGGCGCTCGACCGGATCGGTGGCCAGGTGCGACCCGGAGATGGTGAACGGCGCGGCGTCGCGGACCGAGCAGCGCGCGAAAGCCGCCCCGCGCAGGTGCCGTCCCGGGGTCAGCGGGTACCGCAGGCACCAGGTCTCATGCACCCGCAGCCGCAGCGACACCAGCAGCAGGTTGCCCAGCGCGGGCTGGCCGCCGGCGCCGACCACCATGCCGATGTCGTCGGCCAGCGCCGCGCACTTGTGCCGCCACCGGAACCGGCGCGGCGCCTCCTGCACGATCACCACGTCCGGCGCCAGGTCCCGGACCATCCCGACCAGGGCCGCGCGGTCGTCGCGCAGACCGTGCACGTTGTAGCTCAACACCCGTAGCGGCACCATCGCCGGCTCAGATCCTTCGCGCCAGGTCGGCCGCCCCGAGCACACCGGCGGTGTTCCCGGTCTCGGCGGCCTTCAGTTCCGCCACCGGGAACCGGCCGCGTTGTTTCAGTTGATCCCGGTACGTCGTCTCGGTCGGTCCCATCAGCAGGTCACCGGCGTCGATCACGCCCCCGCCGACGACCAGCACCTGCGGGTCGAAGATCTGCGCCAGGTCGGCCATGGCCACGCCCAGCCAGTACCCGATCTGCGCGAACGCGTCCCGGGCGACGCCGTCGCCCTGGTGCGCCGCCTCGGTGATCTGCCGGCCGGCGATGGCCAGCGGGTCGCCGCCGGCCAGTTCCAGCAGCAGCCGGGCCCGGTCGGGCTCCTGCCGGGCGCCGGCTCGGGCGAACCGGACCAGCGCGTTGCCGCTGGCGTACTGCTCCAGGCAGCCCAGCCGGCCGCAGCCGCAGGGATGCCCGTCCGGCACCGACTGGATGTGGCCGAGCTCGCCGGCGATGCCGTTGGCGCCGCGCCACAGCCGGCCGTTGAGCACGATGCCCCCGCCGATGCCGGTGCCGACCGTGATCATCACCATCGAGTCGTCGGCGTGCCGGGCCGCGCCGAACCGGAACTCGGCCCAGGCGGCCACGTTGGCGTCGTTCTCCAGCACGGTCGGCAGCCCGACGGCCTTGGCCACGTAGTCCCGCAGCGGCTCGTCCCGCCAGGCCAGGTTGGGCGCGAACAGCACGGTGGAGCCGGACGCGTCGATCCAGGCGGCGGCGCCGATACCGATCGCGGTGGCGGCCGGGTACTGCCGGGCGAGTTCGGCCGCGACCTCGGAGATGGTGTCCCGAGTGCCCGCCTGGTCCTCGGCCGGGGTGTCCCGGCGGGTGGTCGCCAGCACCTTGCCGTGCTCGTCGACCACGCCGCCTGCGACCTTGGTGCCGCCGACGTCGATCCCGATGGTCAGCGTCACGCTGCCAACTCCCTATCCCGCATAGTCGGCCGTCGTCCCCGGATGGCCCGCAACATCATGATCCACGCTGGTCCCGGCCGCCACGCCGGTTCCGCACCGTTCCGGCGTGCCGCTTACTCCCCCTCAGATTCAACGGCATCGGCCGTACGCGTTCCAGGCACGGTTCCGGCGCTCGGCGACCCATCGGCAGGCGTCGGCGTCTCCGCCGAGCCGGCCGACGTCCCCGCCGGGGCGGGCGGCGCCGCCGGCGTCTCCGGTGAAGTGGGCGGCACCTCCCCGGGAGCGGGCGGGGTCTCCGGCTGGGTGGCCGGCGATGCGGGGGTGACAGCCGTTGCGGACGACGGCGAGGGCAAGGCGAACGTCGTGGGGGTGGCGGACGCCGCGGGTGACGGCTCGGGGGTGACGGACGCCGCGGGTGACCACGTGGGGGTGACGGTAGCCGCGGGTGACCACGTGGGGGTGACGGACGCCGCGGGTGACCACGTGGGGGTGACGGTAGCCGCGGCCCAGACGTCACCGGCCGCGCGGCCGGTCGCCGGGCGCGGCGCGGGCCGGCCCGATTCGGCGGCGGCCGTGGCGGCGGCCAGGCGTTCGGCGGCCTGCGCGTCGGCCCGGGCACGGGCGGCGGCGGCCTCGGCCACGCGGCGGGCGGCGGCTTCGGCCCGGCGGCGGGCGGCCTCGGCCTCGTTGCGCAACCGGGCCGACTCGGCGGCGGCCCGATCGGCGGCGGCGACGGCCGCCCACACCTCGGCCGGCCCCGCGTCCGCCGCCGGCACGGCACCCGCAACCGGCGAGTCGGCGCCCGCGGCCGGCGGCGGGTCGTTCACCACTCCCGGCGAGGCGTCCCGGCGGGTGGCCGCCGACCAGGCCTCGTCGGGGGCGGGCTGAGGACGGACGGTCTGGCTGCGACCGGTCTGGGAACGACCAGGCTGAGTGCGGCGGGTCTGGGTGCGGCGGGCGGGCCGGGGCCGGGTGATCCGGGAGATCACGGACGCCGCCCGCATCAGCGACGCCACGCTGCCGGCCAGGTCACCGGCGCCGGCGGCGAGCCGGACGGCCGTCTCCGGGCTCGGGTCGCGCATCGCCGCGATGGTCCGGCAGATCGGGCAGACGCAGCACTCGGGGCTCCCGGTGGCCCAGTGCCCACCGGACACCATCCCGCCCGACGAGGGCCTACCGGACGACGAGGGCCTACCGGACGAGGACCGGCCGGAAGACGCGATCCCGGAGACGATCGACTTCCCGAACGCGGCCGCCTCGGCCAACCCGGGCGTACCGCTGAAATCCCACCCGCCGGGTCGGGACGTCCGGGTCGCGGCCGACCAGACGCCGCCGTCCGCCGGGATCGGCTCCGGCGGCGCCACGACCTCGTCCGCGGGGTCCGGATCGGCGGCGCGGGGCGCGTCGGTACCGGCGGCGGCCAGCCGGTCGACGGCGGCGCTGACCCCCCGGGCCAGCGCCCCCAGCCCCTCCCCGAGGCGTTTGGCCGTACCGCCGAGGTCGGGACCACCGGAACTAGGCGACGGCTGTCCCCCGTCGGTGGCCATGGCGAGGACGGTCGCGACCAACCGCTCGGCCTCTTCGCGTGCGGATGCCGGCATGCGTCCTCCCGTGTCTCAGTCCAGGCTCTCGACGCGGCGTTTGAGCTGCTTGAGCGCCTGATCCATGATCATTTTCTCCGCCTTGCGACGGAACATCCCGAGCATGCCGATGGCCAGCTCGACCTCAAGTGTGTACGTCACGGTGGTCGTGCCGTCGCCGTTGTCGATCAGGTCGTACGACCCGTTCTGCGACTTCTGCGTCTTGCTCGGCGCGATCAGGTGCCACTCGATGCGGGTCAGATCCTCGGCGTACGCGTACTCCACGGTGTAGTCGTCGGCCATCACCCCGGCGTCGATCACGAACCGGACCTGCGCCGCGTACCCGTCCTCGTACTCCTCGACGACCTCGACCTGTTTCATCGCCTCGGCCCACGCCGGATAGGCCGGGAAGTCGCAGATGACCGCGGCCACCTTCGCGAGGGGCGCATGGACCTGGATCGACTGCGTCGAGGTGTCCGCCATGCTGCGCAGGCTACCCGGTGGGCACGACAATTCTGATGACCGGGCGGGTACGGCTACCATCCGTCACGTGCCCGCCTCCACCAGCGCCCCGACCCGCGGCCAGCCGCTCGCCATGGCCGCGCGCATCGTCATGCTCGGCCTGGTCGCCGCGCTGACGCTGATCACCACCCAGGATCTCGGTCAGCTGCGCTGGATCGCCCTGCTCCTGGTGGCCGCTCTCCCCGCGTTCGTCGCCCCGGACCACCGGCTGGCCGCGCCGCTGGGCCGGTTCGCCGAGGTCGCGGTCACCGGGCTGGCCGCCGGGTCGGTCGCTGCGGCGTCGGTGTCGAGCACGCTCAACGCCGGCTTCGGGGCCGAGGCCGTCCTGCCTTATCTGGCCGTACCGCTGCTGACCGCGGCCCTGCGCCGCCGTCCCACCGAGGGCGCCGCCCTGCTCGGCGTCAGCGCCGTGGCCATGGTGGTCGGCGGGGTGCTGCCCGGCGGCGACGTCCTGCCCATCACCCAGCCGGGCTACCTCGCCGCCGGCGCGCAGTGGCTGGTGCTGGGCGCGATCATCACGTTCGCCGCCGACACCATGCGCCAGTTCATGCAGCCGGCCGAACCCACCCCCCAGCCGTACGCCGAGGCCACGCGCCTGCTGACCCAGCTGCGCAGCGTCGCCCGATCGCTGCCGGGAGCTACGCTCGACCCCGGCGGCATCTCCGAACACCTGCTGGAGGAATTGCGCACGGTGGCGCCGGCCGACCGCGCCGCGGTGCTGTCGGCCAGCGGCGGTGGCCGGCTGGTGGTGCTCGCCCAGACCGGCGCCGAACGGGTCGACTGGGAGGTCACGCTCGACTCCGACTCGGCCATCGCGGACGCCTGGGCCACCCAGCAGCCGATGACGGCCAGCCGCTCGCAGGCCCGGTCGCACCGCGGCGGGGACGTCTCGTCGCTGGTCGTCCCGCTGGTCGCCGGGGTCCGTACGATCGGGCTGGCGATCGTCGAGGTCGACACGGCCGGCGCGTACCCGTCGGCGGTCGTCGCCCAGGTGACCGAGGTGACCGGCCCGGCCGCGCTGCGGCTGGAGGCCGCGCTGCTCTTCGACGACGTGCGGTCGCTGGCGACCAATGAGGAGCGTCAGCGGCTCGCCCGGGAAATCCATGACGGCGTCGCCCAGGAACTGGTGATGGTCGGGTACGGCATCGACAACGCGCAGGCGACCCTCCCCGAGGGGGCCGACGAGACGGCCGAGGAACTGCGCACGTTGCGCGGCGAGGTGACCCGGGTGATCACCGAGCTGCGGCTGAGCCTGTTCGAGCTGCGTAGCGAGGTGGACCGCAACGGCGGGCTGGCGGCGGCCATCGCCGAGTACGCGCGTACGCTCGGCACCTCGGCCGGTCTGCGGGTGCATTTCACGTTCGACGAATCCACCGCACGGCTTCCGGCCGCGACGGAGGCCGAGTTGCTGCGCATCGCCCAGGAGGCGATCACCAACGCCCGCAAGCACGCGGGCGCCTCCAACCTGTGGGTGACCTGCACCGTCGACCCGCCGTACGCGGAGATCGAGGTCTCCGACGACGGGAAGGGCTTCGCCGATGAGCGGCCGGACGGCCGCTACGGTCTGACGATCATGGCCGAGCGGGCCGAGCGCATCCGCGGACGACTCAAGATCACCCCGCGACACGGCGGCGGGACAACAGTTGCCGTCGTGCTAGGTTCGCACGCTCGACGCGATAGCGTGCGGAATAGCGTTTCCGCTCCAGAAGGGGAGTAACCCGAGCATGTCGACCAGTCCTGCGCCGACCGGGCGCACCAAGGTCCTCCTTGTCGACGATCACGATCTGATCCGTAAGGGGCTGCGACACGCATTCGAGCGCGACCGGCAGTTCGAGGTCGTGGGTGAGGCCGCCACCGCCGCCGAGGCGGTGCGCCAGGCCGGTGCGCTGCAGCCGGACGTCGTGATCATGGACCTGCGCCTGCCCGACGGCAGCGGCCTCGAGGCCACCCGCGCTCTGCGGAAGAACAACGCCAATATGGGCATCGTGGTGCTGACCATGTACGCCGGCGACGACCAGCTGTTCGGCGCGCTCGAGGCCGGGGCGTCCGCGTTCGTACCCAAGACGGCGCCGGCGGACGAGGTCGTGGCGGCCGCCCGGCACGCCGCATCGGCGCCGAGCGCATTCACCGCGGCGGATCTGGCCGAGGCGATGAAGCGGCGGCTGGCGCCGTCCGGGCCGCAGCTGTCCCCGCGTGAGGGTCAGGTGCTGCGGCTGCTGGCCGACGGCATGAGCGTCGCCGGGATCGCCAAGCAGCTGTTCGTGTCGGAGTCGACGGCCAAGACCCACATCTCGAAGCTCTACGAGAAGCTGGGTGCGGCCAACCGGGCGCAGGCCCTGATGACCGCGCTGCGGCTCGGCCTGCTCGAGGCTCCGGACGCGCCGAAGTTCTGAGTCGTCGTCACAGACCTGCTACACCCGGTCATCATGCGCCGCGCCGTCCGGCTGCACCCAGTCGTCACCCTGCTCGCGGTCACCGCCGGCACCCTGGTCGGCGGCATCGCCGGAACACTCATCGCCGTACCGGCCTGCGCCGTCACTTAGCCTCGATCCGTGGATCGGCTTCGGGCTGATTGTGTGGTTGGTTGAGGTTG
>CAXSDA010000058.1:0-32181 GCA_964236515.1 uncultured Actinoplanes sp. | reverse complement strand
GAACGCGACGGTGTACATCATCGACTCCGTCCTGATGCCCAAGAGCTGACCCGACACGGTGACCGGCGCGACCCCGGGTCGTGCCGGCCGTCCGGACCCGGTGGCATGCTCGGGACCGTGACGGATGAGCCTGATACATCGCCGAACGGGGAGCACCAGCCGGTGGCCCAGCCCGTCGGGGCGGCCGGCGACCCGCAGACGCCCGGTCCGGCCGCGGCGAGCGTGTCCCGTATGGTGCCGCCGACCTGCCCGACCCGGACCCGGGAGTACCGGGCAGGCGAGCTGATCGAAGAGGGTTTCGCGGCCGAGGCGATCAGCGAGCGGCTGAACCGTCACCCGGCGTCGGTGATCTGGCTCGATCTGTACGACCCGACCCGCGACGACCTGCAGATCGTCATCGACGAGTTCGGACTGCACCCGCTGGCCGTGGAGGATGCGATCAGCCCGCACCAGCGGGCCAAGGTGGACCGGTACCGCACCCACCTCTTCGCCAACATGTACGCGGTCGCGCTCACCGGGAAACAGGGATCGTTTACGGTCGGCGAGGTCAGCATGTTCGTCACTCCGCGAGCCCTGATCACCGTCCGCAAGCAGGACTTCGACATCGATGCGCTGATCGCCCGCTGGGACCTCAACAACGACCTGGTGCACGACGCCAACCCGGTCAGCACCCTGGTGTACGGGCTGCTGGACGCGATCGTGGACGGACACTACGCGGCGGTCGAGGACCTCGACGACGCCATCGACGAGTTGCAGACCCATCTGTTCCAGGTCAGCACCGACGTCGACGTGCGCCGCCAGGCGTACGACCTGGGAGCGAACATCGCGTCGCTGCGCCGGCTGGTGGCGCCGATGCAGGAGGTGCTGACCCGGCTCATGCGGGCCGACGCGCACCTGCTGGACAGCGTGCTGGCGCCGTACTACCAGGATGTCCACGACCATGCGCTGCGCGCGGCGGAGACCCTGGACGCTGCCCGTGACCGGGTCGACCGGATCGCCGACACGCAGCTGAACGAGCAGAGCGCCGAGCTGAACGAGATCACCCGTAAGCTGGCCGCCTGGGCCGCCATCATCGCGGTGCCGACCGCGGTCACCGGCTTCTACGGCCAGAACGTGCCCTATCCCGGCTTCGGCCACCACAGCGGCTTCCTGACCAGCGTCGCCGTCATGGTCCTGTTCGCCGGCGGCCTGTACCTGTTCCTCCGGCGGCGCGGCTGGCTGTGACATGGGTACGTGTCGGCCGGGCTATGACGTCCGTACGGCGTCGGCCGGCAGCAGCCCCTCGGTGCCGGCCGGTTGCCGCCGAGGCAGCAGGATCAGCGCGACCAGCGCCAGCGCGCAGCACCCGATGATGTACCAGCTGCCCACCCATCGTCCGCTGTCGATCACCGCAGATCAACCGCTACGCCGCCGCGCGCAGCAGAAGACAGACCCAGGTGCGGTACGGCCGCCATCCGTCCGCGATCCGCTCCAGCTCGGCCGGCTCGGGGTCGGCGCCGAGACCGTACCGGGCGGCCATCGCGCGCTGGACCCGCTTCTCGTTGAGCGGGAACACATCGGGGTGCCCGGCGCCGCGCAGCAGGATCAGCTCGGCCGAGAACGGCCCGATCCCGGGCAGCCGCTGAAGGTGGGCCAGCGCCTCCTCGGCCGGCCGGCCGCGCAGATCGGCCGCGGTCAGCTCGCCGTCGGCGGCGGCCCGGCCCAGCGACCGCAACTGGTCCACCTTGCGGTCGGTGAGCCCGGGGAACGCGCCCAGGCCGGCCAGCGTCTCCGGCGCCGGGAAAGACGGCAGCGCGTGGTCGCCGAAATCGATCCGGTCGCCGAGCCGCTCGGCCAGCCGGGTCTTGACCGCCGCCGCCTGGGTCATCCGGATCCGCTGGCCGATGATCGTCCACGCGGCCGCCTCGTACGGGCTGTAGAAGGACACCGGCCGCAGCCCCGGGAACCGTGCCTGCAGTTCACCCACGACCGGATCGCGCTCACCGACCGCGGGGAAGCCGGAGCCGTCCACGTCGAGCGACAGGATCCGCTCGACCTGTTCCTGGACCGCGGTCACCGGCAGCCGGCCCGGGTTGGCGACGATCTCGCCCTGCAGGTCGGCGGTGACCCGCACGCCCAGCGTCGTCCAGCCGCCCTCAGCTGGGAACGCCATGTCGAGCCGCCCGTCGCCGTCACCCTGGCCGGCCGGGAAGGCCTCGACGAACCGGGCCGCCGATTCCAGCGAGAACGGCCCGCGCGCCTGCATCTGGAAGTTCACGCCCTCAGCCTATGTCAGTATCCTGACATAGGACAAGTAGGGCGAGTCCGAGGTCAGCGTCAGCCAGGTCCGGCCGTCGTCGAGATCGAGGCCGGTGAGGTCTGGCCGCCCGGTCCGGGCGGGCCGCGGACAAGACCCCGCCGGGTCGACGACCAGATCAGCGTGCCGGCTGGGCCGCGGGGGACGCCGCGGCCGACGACGCGCTGGTCTCCGAGACCGAGCGGATCATCTCCATCTCCAACGCGGGCTGGATGGCCGAGCTGCTCGGCCCGGACGGCACCTGAAATGCCGGACGGCAGCCGGAACGGTTGTGCGACGATGCTGCGGTGAAACGGCCGATGCTGGAACGCGAGCCCGAGCTCGCCCGCATCGCCGGAGCGGCGACGGCGGCGGCCGCCGGGCGGGGTTCGGTGGTGCTGATCTCCGGTGAGGCCGGGATCGGCAAGTCGGCTCTGGTCGAGGCGGCGCGGGCGGTGGTGCCGGCGGAGGCCCGGTTCCTCATCGGCTACTGCGACGACCTGGCCACCCGGCGCGCGCTCGGCCCGTTCCGGGACCTGGCCGGCAGCGTCGGCCCGGAACTGACCCGGGCCCTGCGCGACACCGCCGACCGCAACCAGCTGCTGGACGCCCTCCGGGCCGAACTGAGCTGGGCCGGGCAGCCGGCCGTGCTGGTGATCGAGGACGTGCACTGGGCCGACGAGGCCACTCTGGACGTGCTGCGCTTCCTGGTCCGCCGGGTGGCGTCGCTGCCGGCGGTGCTGGTGCTGACCTACCGCGACGACGAACTCGACCGCGACCACCCGTTGCGGGCGCTGCTCGGGCTGGTGTCCCGGGCCGAACGGGTGCACCGGCTGCCGCTGGCCCGGCTGTCGCCCGAGGCGGTCCGGCAGCTCAGTGCCGCCGCCGACCTGGACTCCCGGCACGTGTACGCGGTGACCTCGGGCAATCCGTTCTTCGTGGCCGAAGTGGTGGCCGCCGGGGACGCCCGCCATCCGCCACCGACCATCGTCGACGCCGTCCTGGCCCGGGTCCGGACGGTCGACGCCGCCACCCAGGACGCGCTCGAGCAGCTGGCCGTGGTGCCGGCCGCGCCCGACCGGTGGCTGGTCGACCGGCTGGTCCCGGGCGGGGTGGCCGCGCTGGCCACCGCCGAGCGGCACGGCCTGATCACGGTGGCGCCGGCCCGGGTCACGTTCCGGCACGAGCTGATCCGCCGGGCCGTCGCCGGCACCGTGCCCGCCGCCCGCCGGATCGAGCTCAACCAGCGGGTGGTGGACGCGCTGCTGAGCGAGGACGGCGCCGACCTGGCCGCGATCGTGCACCACGCGGCCGAGGCCGGCGACACCGCGACCGTGGTGGCGTACGCGCCCCGGGCGGCGGTCGAGGCGATCGCCGCGGGCGCGCACCGGGAGGCCGCCGCCCACCTGCGGCAGGCCCTGGACTTCCGGTCCGCGTACGGGCCGGCGGACCTGGCCGACCTTCTCGACCGGTACGCGGTGGAGTGCTACACGATCGGCGACCGCCCCGGCCTGGAGGCGCAGCGGGAGGCGGTCGAGCTGCGCCGCGCCCTGGGCGACCCGGGCCGGCTGGGCGCGAGCCTGCGGTGGCTGTCCCGGCTGTGCTGGTGGGTGGGCGACCGGCCGGCCGCCGAACAGGCCGCGGCCGAGGCGATCGCGGTGCTCGAGCCCACCGGTGAGGACCGGCTCCGGGCCATGGCGTACAGCAACCGCTCCCAGCTGTCCATGCTGGCCGATCGGTACGACGACGCGATCCTCTGGGGTGAGCGGGCGGCCGAGCTGGCCCGGACCACCGGCGACGACGCGACCTATTCGCACGCGCTGAACAACCTCGGATCGGCGCGGCGGTGGCTCGGCGACGCCGGGGGCCAGGACGTGATCCGGGAGAGCCTGCGGGTGGCGCTGGCCGCGGGCGAGATGGAGCACGCCTGCCGGGCGTACGTGAATCTGGTCTGGAACGCCGTCGAGGACATGGATCTGGCCGCCGCCGAACGCGACCTGGCCGCCGGGATGGATCTGGCCGAGGACACCGACCAGCGGATGTTCCTCAGTTACATGTACGTGGAACGCGGACTGATCACACTCGCCCGGGGCGACTGGGACGCCGCGGTCCGGGCGGCCGGCGAGACCGTGGACGCCGAACTGTCGTTGCGTGGTCCGGCGCTGATCATCCGGGCGCTGGTGGCCGCCCGCCGCGGCGAGGCCGGTGCGGCCGAGCAGATCGCCGGTGCCTGGGAGACCGCCCGGCAGGTCGGCGAACCGCAGCGCACGGTTCCGGCCGCCGCCGCCCGGGCCGAGGCGGCGTGGCTGCTCGGTGGTGATCCGGACGCCGCCGACATCCTGGCGGAGACGTACGCCGAGGTGGGCCGGCTCGGGGCGACCCGGCTCGAAAGCGAGCTGGCGTACTGGATGACCCGCTTCGGGTGGCCCATCCGGGCGGACGACAGCGGTCATCCGTACGCGCTGCTGGCGACCGGCCGGTGGCGGGAGGCCGCGGCGATCTGGCAGACCGCGGGATACCCGTACGAGCACGCGCTCGCGCTGTCCGAGAGCGACGACCCGGACGAGCTGCGCGCCGCGCTGGCCACACTGGACGCGCTGGGGGCCGAGCCGCTCGCCCGCCGCGTCCGGGCGCGCCTGCGCGAGGCCGGCGCCACCCGGATCCCGCGCGGACCCCTCGAGAGCACCCGGCAGAACCCGGCCGGCCTGACCGGCCGTCAGCTGGAGGTGCTGCGGCTGCTCGGGCAGAACCTGACCAACGCCGAGATCGCCGAGCGGCTGGTGGTCTCGGTGCGGACCGTGGACGCCCACGTCGCCGCCGTACTGGCCAAACTCGGCCTGCGCACCCGCCGCGAGGCCGCGGCGGCCGCCGTCGAACTCGGTGTGCTGGACGGCAGATCTAGGTAGCCGTTACCGACTCGGGCGACCCGGCCGGCGCGCGACGCTTCCGGGGTCGAACACCTGAGGAGGATCACGATGGCGATCAACGAGGAAAAGCTCGGGCAGTTCCTGAACCGGTTCGTCGGCGACCTGGGCGCCACGATCGCGGCCGGCGGCGTGGTCGTCGGGGACCGGCTGGGCCTGTACCGGGCGCTGGCCGGCCACGCCCGGCGCCCGGCCGATCTGGCCGCGGCCACCGGCACCGCGCCCCGCTACGTCGAGGAGTGGCTGCGCGGGCAGGCGGCGGGCGGGTACGTCGAGTACGACGCCGCCACCGGGATGTATTCGATGACCGAGGAGCAGGCGTTCGCGCTCACCGACCCGGACGGCCCGGTCTTCGCGCCCGGCGCGTTCCAGCTGGCGCTGGGCACGCTGCGCTCCGAGCCGGAGATCACCGCGGCCTTCCGCTCGGGCGAGGGCGTCGGCTGGCATCAGCACGACGGCGACGTCTTCGCCGGCTGCGAGCGGTTCTTCCGGCCCGGCTACTCGGCCGGCCTGGTGTCGTCCTGGCTGCCGGCGCTGGACGGCGTCGTGGACAAGCTGACCGCCGGCGCCCGGGTGGCCGACGTCGGCTGCGGGTACGGCGCCTCGACCGTGCTGATGGCGCAGACGTACCCGGAGTCGGAGTTCACCGGTTCCGACTACCACCACGGATCGATCGACGCCGCCCGCAAACGCGCCGGCGAGGCCGGGGTGGCCGACCGGGTCAGCTTCGCCGTCGAGTCGGCGCAGTCGTTCACCGGCGGCCCGTACCACCTCGTCACGACGTTCGACGCGCTGCACGACATGGGTGACCCGCTCGGCGCGGCCCGGCACATCCGCAGCCGGCTCGCGGACGACGGCACCTGGATGATCGTCGAGCCGTACGCCGGGGACGACGTGGCCGGCAACCTCAACCCGGTCGGCCGGGTCTACTACGGTTTCTCGACGTTCCTGTGCGTGCCCAACGCACTGTCCCAGCCCGGCGGCTACGCCCTCGGCGCCCAGGCGGGCGAGGAGCCGATCCGGCGGCTGACCGCCGACGCCGGCTTCACCCGGTTCCGCCGGGTCGCCGAGACCCCGTTCAACCTTGTCTACGAGGCCCGTCCCTGACGTGCTGCCGCCCGGTGCGCCAAGAGGCGCACCGGGCGGCGGTGTCAGTTGCCGTTGTGGCTGAGCGCGCCGACGACGATGCCGCCGCACACGCACAGCAGGATCACCAGCGACACGGCCATCAGGATGTACGACGCGACGATGCCCGGGTACTTCTGCGGCTGCGCGCCCAGGGCGCCGTTGAGGAACGCGATGGTGGGCGCCCGGTACTCGAGCTCGGCCGTCTGGCCGGGGCCGACCGACAGCGGCACGTCGGCGTTGCCGATCTTCGACGGCAGCAGGTACGGCACGTGGACGTGCAGGTGGTACTGCCCGGGCGGGACGGGGATGACCTGCCGTCCCCAGGCCCGGACCCCGGCGGCCTGGCCGTTGATCTCGACCACCGGCTTGAACAGCCCGAAAAGGAACGCCAGGGGCATGTACTTCAGGGTGAGCGCGATCGCGCTGCCGCCGCCACCGGCCGGCGGATAAGGTCCGGGCTGCTCGTACACAAGTTTCCTCTCGCTGCAGGTCGGGGCAGGATAGATCATCGGCGGGGATCCGAAGACACCACCGCCACGCACCCCGGCGGCAACCCGGCCCGGTCAGTCTGAGTAAGCCGACCCCTGCCGAGGAGACCCCGCCCGATGAAGACCCCCCGCGCCGCCGCCGTGTCGCTCGCCCTGGTGCTGGGCGGAGCCGCGCCGGCCGCCCCCGCCGCCGCGGCGCCCACCGGCCGGACCGTGCCCGTCGCCACCACGGCCGCGCTGACCGCGGCGGTCCAGGCGGCCCGGGCCGGAGACCGGATCCTGCTCACCGGCGGTCCGTACGTCCTCGGGAGCACTCTGCAGGTCAAGGCCTCCGGCACCCCGGCCGCGCCGATCGTCATCGCCGCCGCGACCGGCCGCAAGCCGGAGCTGCGCGGGCCGGCGAGCCTGGAGGTGGACGGCTCGTACGTCACGGTCAGTGGTCTCACCTTCCACACCGGCGACACGGTGGAGGTCGAGGCGGGCGCCACCCACGCACGCCTGACCGGCAACACGTTCCAGCTCACCGCGGCCGCCCTGAACTGGGTGACGGTGGCCGGCGACGACGCCCAGGTCGACCACAACGTCTTCACCGGCAAGCGCACCGCGGGCGTCTTTCTGCAGATCTCCGGGCCCGGTACCAGCGGCATGGCCCGGCGGGTCCGGGTCGACCACAACGACTTCGCCGACCACACGTTCGGCGGCGCCAACGGTGGCGAGGCGTTGCGGCTCGGGATCAGCGCGCGCCAGCACGCCGCCGCGTACGCCCTCATCGAGGACAACCTGTTCGAGCGGGTGAACGGCGATCAGGAGGCCATCTCGGTCAAGGCGTCGTACAACACCATCCGGCACAACACCGTCCGCGACAGCACCGGCACGATCACGTTGCGGCACGGAAGCCACAACCTGGTCGACGGCAATTTCCTGATCGGCGGCACCACCGGCATCCGCGTCTTCGGCAACGACCAGACCGTCACCAACAACGTGGTCGAGGACAGCACCCGCAGCCGGGGGATCGAGATCGGCAGCGGTGACCGCCGCGACGACACCGGCAGCACCAACGACCACGAGGCCGCCGACCGGGTGCTGGTCGCCTTCAACACGGTCGTGATGCGCGCGAACGGAAGTGTCGGCATCGACGTCGGGGACGACGACGACAAGGTGCACCCGGACACGGTCACGGTGGCCGACAACATCGCGTCGTCGGCCAAGCGGTCGCTGGAACTGGACCGTGGCACCCGGATCAGCTGGGTCGGCAACGTCGCGTCGGGTTCGGTGTCCGGGGTGGCGGGCGGCTTCAGGGCCGAGGACCCGAAACTGATCCGGGACCCGTACGGCGTCTACCGCCCGCAGGCCGGCAGTCCGGTGCTGGGCGCGGCCCTCGGCACGTACCCGTCGGTCACGGTGGACCTGGACGGTCAGGGCCGCCCGGCCGCCCGGCGCAGTGTCGGGGCGGACGAGCCGGCCCTGGCGCGGGTGGCCAACCGCCGGCCGGCCACCCGCGCGCTGCTGGGCATCTGAGTCACTCGGCGGGACAGGCCGCCGACGGTCGGGTGGCGGGGAGGTTGCTCGGGCCCAGGCCCGGGTCGACCACCCCGTTGCCGCAGATCTCGGCCTGCGGGGTGCGCATCACCTTCACGCCGTAGCCGTGCGGGTTGCGCAGATCGTTGTCCACCACCACCGAGTGCACGCCCTGCCCCGGTTCGTCGCCGCCGAGCCGGATTCCGGCGCCCTGCTCGCCGATCACCGTGTTGCCCCGGAACACCAGGTAGTCGCCGCGGCCGGACATGCCGGCGCTGTCCGGGTCCCGGCCGCCCTGGCACGTGTTGTGCTCGACCAGGTCCCGGCTGCTCGACTCCTTGACGTCCACGCACTCGGCCGGGGTGTCGATGGTGTTGTCGTGGATCCAGTTGCGGTCGGAGTGGTCGGGCCGGCCGCCGGGGTTGCGGCCGAGCTGCTCGGGCGCGGTGCCGATGTAGACGCCCTCGCCGTTCTTGCGGTCCGCGGCCAGGTTGAAATGCTCGCGGCCGCAGTCGCTGACCGTGTTGAACGCGACCTCGTTGTCGGTCGACTGGTTCTTCACCCGGACGCATTCGCCGAACGCGTCGCGGACCGTGTTGTGCAGCACCCGGACGTGGTGGGCGCCGTCCAGCCGGATGCCGGTGCTGCCACCGGCCACGGTGAATCCGGTCAGGTCGAGGTAGTCGTGGTCGATCTCGACGAGCCGACCCGAGCCGGTGGCGCCGGGCACGAGGCGGGCGCCGTCACCGCTGATCCGGATCCGCGCCGCCGGCGTTCCCGCGCGGACCGAGTGGACGCTGCCGGCGTAGACGCCCGGGCCGACCCGTACGGTGTCCCCGGGCCGGGCGGCATCGAGGGCCGGTTGCACGGCGACGAACGGGCGGGACGCGCTGCCGTCGCCACCGGGCCGGGCGGCGGCCGCCACGAAGTACGTCCGGGACCGGCCCGGGACCGGTGGCGGGGGATCGGATTCCGGCTGCTGCAGCACGAACAGCAGCCCGGCGAGGCCGGCCAGCCCGAGCAGCACGGCGGCCCACCCGGTTCGGGACGGCCACCGTACGCTCAGCCTCACCAGGCGTTCCGGACGCCCGAGGGCGCGTTCGTGACCCGCGGGTGGCAGGCTGGTGAGCGGCGCCGGCCGGCGTAGTGCAACCCCACCGCCGTCACGATGAACGCGATGCCGGCCACCGCCAGCCACTGGATCGGCGGCCGGTGCGAGCCGAGGGTGTTCCCGCCGCGGACCGATTCCTCGGCCCCGACCACGGGTTCCCGGGCCATCACGGTGGACCGGGTCAGGTCGAGCACCGCCGGCTGGTCCACGTTGATGCCGTACTCGTGGACGTCGACCTGGGCGCCGGTGACGATCACCCGACCGGAGTCGAGGTTGATGCCCCGCCGCCCGGAGGTGACCCGGGCGCCGACGATCGACGCATTGTTGCGGACGTCGATGCCGATGTCCGCGCCCCGCACCGTGTCGCCGATGCTGACGGTGCCGGAGCCGGCCAGCACCAGGCCGCGCTCACTGATGTCGTCGACCGAGTTGCCGGTCAGCCGGGCGCCCCACACCGAGGGGTCGATCTCGATGCCCCGGACCTGCCGGTCGAGCTGGTTGGCGGTGATCTGGGTGTCCGCCGCCCGGCCGGTGACGAGCACCCCGTTGGTGAACCGGCTGACCTGGTTACCGGTGATGTGCACGCCGGCGAAGTCCTTCACGGCGATGCCGTCCCCGTCGCCGCCGCCGGTCACCGCGTTGTGCTGCACGGTGATCGCGCTCGGCGTGGCCGGGCCGGAGTAGATCTCGACGCCGCGCCGGTTGCCGGTGAGCTCGTTGCCCTCGACGGTGTCGTGCACCGAGGCCCCGGTGATCCGGACGCCGACGCGGTTGCCGGTGACCAGGTTCGACCGGATGGTGACCCGGCTGGAGTTCTGCACGACGATGCCGTCGCCGTCGTTGCTCCACGTCTGGTTGCCACTGATCAGGTTCCGGTCGGATCGTGCGTCCATCATGATGCCGTTGAGCCGGTTGCCGAACGACCTGTTGCCGGTGACGACGCTGTCGGTCACGTCCTTGGAGAAGATGATCCCGTGGCTTCCGTTGTGGAAGGACGTGTTGTCGGTGATGATCAGCCCCTTGCTGCCGGAGTGCGGGTCGAGGCCGTAGAGATAGTTGTCCCGGAAGATGTTGTTCCGGAAGACCACGCCGACCGCCGCGTTGGTGTACGCACCGAAGAAGTTGTGGTCGAATGTGGACTCCAGCGCTTCGCCGGTGGTGCCCCGGCCCCACGTGACGCCGTACCCCATATTGCTGTCCCCACCGAGGTAGGACACCTGCGCCCCGCCGATGGTGAGCACCGCGCCCGGCTGGTCGTAACTGATGAACGGCCGCCGCATGCTCGGCGTGGAGTCGGGCCCGCCATCCGGCCGCCAGGAGGTGATGCGGGTCCCGCTGATGGTCAGGCCGGCGGACTGCCCGGACAGGTACACCTCCTGATCCACCCGCCGCGTCGACATCATCCGCAGGTCCCGGACCGCGGGGGCCGAGATGCGCAGGTCGGTGTGCGGGGCCTGGACGATCGCCGCGCGCATCACGTAGACGCCGGTCCCCGCCGCCATCAGCCATCTCGGCTTCGGGCCGGCGTGGATGATCCGGTAGAGGCCCGGCAGGGTCAGCCGGGCCGTGGACGGGTGGCTCCACAGCACCCGGGGGCCGGTCATCAACTCGACCCGGTCCGGCCGGATGACGATCTGGTTGCGTGTCGACCCGGTCAGCAGGCGCGGCTTACCGATCGCCACGAACTGGCTGGGCGTCAGCCTCTGCCGGTCGGCGCGGGCCGGTTGACCGCTGTCACCACCGGCGAACGCCGGCGACACGGGTATGACGGCGGCCGCCAGCGCCACGGCGGCCACGGCTCCGGCCGCCCTCACGCCGACAGCTCCTTGGCGTCGGCGGGCTTGCGCGTACGAACGACCTGCCGCTGCTTGGCCGACACCTTCACGTCGCGGGTGAGCCACCGCTGACGCCGTACGGACAGCAGGGCGCCCAGCTTGACCAACGACAGGGCGAAGCTGACCACGATGTAGATCGGCATCATGGTGACCATGTGGGACGGCCGCCGCTCGAGGTGGTAGAGGCTCTTGGCCGAACGGCTGAACATCCACCACACGGCGAGGATCCCGGCCGTCAGGTAGTGGTGGTTCAGCAGCGACAGCGTCATGAACACCGGAGCCAGCAGCAGCGTGAAGCCGCCGACCGCCTTGTCCAGCATCCAGTACGCCAGGAACGGGTGCCGGAACACCCAGCCGCTGGTCAGGGCGCGCAGGTCGCTGCGCCAGGTGTTGCGCGACCAGCGCAGCCGCTGCTTGAAGAACGTCCGCGCGTCCTTCGGGAACAGCGACCAGACCCGGGCGGTGCGCTGCAGGATGGTCTGGTAGCCGTCCTGGAGCAGCAACATGGACAGTCGCTTGTCGTCGCCGGAGAGGCAGGGCACCCCCCAGAACGTCTCGTTCATGAACCGCTCCGACATCTTCTCCAGCAGCACCCGCCGGTAGACGGCGGTGCGGCCGGACAGGCAGGAGAGCGCCTGTCCGGCCGCCGACTGCGAGGGCAGCTCGTGCGAGTACCGGTAATCGAGGTACATGTCGTTGAGGTGCTGCCAGACCGTGCGCGGATCGGAGACGTTCTGCCGGGCGGTCACGCCGCCGACGCCCCGGTCCGCGAACGGCATCCGGATCTGCTCGGCCACGTCGGCCGCCCAGATGGTGTCCGAGTCGACCAGCGCCACCAGCGGCGTGCGGGCCGCCTCCCAGCCGCGGCGCAGCGCGTCCCGCTTTCCCGGGACGCTGGTGACGATCACCCGCACCCGGTCGTGCTCGCGGGCGATGGCGGCCAGCGAAAGGTCGGTCTCGTCGATGACGCAGATGACCTCCTCGATGTCGTTGACCAGCCAGGATCGCAGCGCGTCCCGGAACACCTCCGGCACCTCCTGGTACACCGGTACGACCACCGTCATCGACACGTGGTGGTCGTTGACCACCGGCCGGTAGAGGGTGGCCGGGATCTGCCGGATCAGCCAGCTGAGCCAGCGGGCGAAGCCGAGGGCGCCGAGCGGGATGTAGACGAGCAGCCAGCTCATCGGACGGCCAGCTCCGGCGCCCGGCCCCCGGTCTCCTCGCCGCCGGCCTCCCCGGCCTGCTTCGGGATGTCCGAGGCCCGGTTGAGCAGCAGCTCGTTGACCAGGTCGGTGGCGGTTGCCATCGGCACATCGAGGCCGAGCGTACGGGCGAAGCCGAGGAAGCCCTTGGTGTCCTTGGGCAGGCACGCGCCGCCGTAGGGGGCCCCGCCGTCGATGCCGTAACCGGTGTTGTACGACGCCTCGCTGGACTGGGAGACGGTCGCCGCCACCGTGCCCGGGTCCAGTCCGAGCCGCTGGCTGACCAGCCACAGTTCGTTCCAGAAGCTGATCTTGGTGGCGTTGAACAGGTTGTGCGTGCACTTGATGAGTTCGGCCATCCGCGTGTCGCCGCACCGGCGCATCTCGCCGCCGAACGGCGCCAGCAGGTCGTCCAGTCGCTCCAGCGTGCGCGGACTGTGCGAGCCGATCACCGTCATCCGCGGCGACAGGAAGTCCTCGAGCGCGCACCGGGCCCGCAGGAACTCCGGGTTGGAGGCGAGCGAGAAGCCCTCGCCGGCCTTGCTCCCGGTGCCCTTCTCCAGGATCGGCCGGACCACGTCGTCGCAGGTGCCCGGCGGCACGGTCGAGCGGACCACCACGGTGTGCACCGCCCGGCTGCCGACCAGCGCGGCCGCCACCGTCCGGGTGCCGGCCCGGATGAAGTCCAGGTCCCAGCGGTAGCCGTCGTTCGGCGTGGGCAGCGTCAGGAAGATGAATCCCGGCTCGTCGGAGAGGACCAGGCGGTCGGACGCGCGGTATCCCTCCGCACGCAGGGCCGAGATGCGCTCCGGGGCGACATCGACGAAGGACACGTCGTGGCCCCGCCGGGCGAACCCCTTGCCGGTGGCCGAACCGACCACTCCCGCACCGATGATGTAGATGGACGTCACTGAACTTCCCCCTTGGCCGTATAGGCCGTTCTCGACGAAACAGCACCTATGCGACGATTGTGCCCCTCGATCGGTACTCATGTCCTTTAAACTGATTTGGTCGAATGTTGTCGAACCTCCGACCGAGGGGGTGGAGTGCCGGCTCGTACTGTGACGGGGTGACTTCGGACGAGGCGGCCATCGCCGAGCTGGTCGGGACGTTCTTCGCCGCGTTCACCTCCGGGCCCGGGCTGGATGAGCGGATGGACGCGTTGCGCGCCGCGCTCATCCCGGAAGCGGTCATCGTCCGGACCTGCGGCGCGCCCGTGGTCTACGACGTGGAGGGCTTCCTCGAACCCCGCCGGGCGCTGCTCTCCGGCGGTTCCCTGACCGGCTTCCGCGAGTGGGCCGAGCCCGGGCAGACCCAGCTGTTCGGCGACATCGCGCACCACTTCTGCGCGTACGGCAAGGAGGGTGTCCAGGACGGCGTCCCGTTCACCGGCCGCGGGATGAAGACGCTGCAGTTCGTGCGGATGGGCGGTCGCTGGCGGATCAGCGCGGCCGCCTGGGACGACGAACCGTAGGCTGCGGGCATGGCTGAGCCTTCCCTGCCACGCCGGATGTGGTCGCTGTTCGAGCCGGTGCACGCCGTCACCTACTTCTCGCCGGCGGCGGCCGGCGCGTTCGAGGCGGCCGGGCTGCGCGGGTTCTGGCGGCGTTACTTCGCCGGCCGGTCCGCCCCGCTCGGCCCGGTCGGCCCGGCGCCGGTGGTCGCCGCGTTCTTCGGATTCGCGCCGGGCATGGTGGCCCGCGCCCTGCCCGACGTGTGGACGAGGATCAGCCCGGCCGGCGCGCTGGCGGCCCGCGCCGCCGGCGCCCGGGCCGGGTTGTCCGACCTGCTGTCGGGCGTGCCCGCGGCGGACGTGGCGGAGGCGGCCGGCCTGCTGATGACCGCGGCCGGCGCCGCCGACGTGTCGGGCCGGGTGCTGGCCGCCGCGCACGCCGCCGGGCCCGCCCCGGACGAGCCGCTGGACCGGCTGTGGCACGCGGCGACGATCCTGCGCGAGCACCGCGGCGACGGCCACGTGGCCGCCCTGGTCACCGCCGGTGTCGGCGGCGCCGAGTCGGTGGTGTTGCGGGCCGCGCTCGAGGGCGGCGGGATGCGGGTGCGGATGCAGGAGGCCCGCGGCTGGACCGACGCCGAGTGGGCGGCGACCGAGGACGGCCTCCGCGAGAAGGGCCGGCTCACCCCGGACGGCGCGCCCACCGAGGCCGGCCGGGACGTCTACGCCGAGGTCGAGGCGCGGACCAACGACCTGGCGGCGGGCCCGTGGCGGGCGCTGGGGGAGCGGGACACCGAGCGCTGCGCGGCGCTGCTCGAGCCGCTGGTGGAGCGGATCTGGGCGGTGCTGCCCGAGGGCAACCCGATCCCGCTACGCCGTGGCCGCTGACCCGGGCCGGACGGTCAGCAGCAGGACCAGGGCGGCGGCGCCGGCCACGGCGCCGGCGACGTACGGCATCCGGTAACCGGCCTGCTGAGCGGCGCCCAGCAGGGGACCGGCCAGGATCCCGCCGGCCGGGAAGGTGTTGCTGAACAGGGTGGAGGCGCGGCCCGGATGCCGCGGCAGCATGTCCTGGACGTACAGGATCCCGACGCCGTTGATCGACGCGATCGAGGCCGCGTTGAGCACCTGGCCCAGCACCAGCGGCCAGAGCCCGGCCGACACCGCGACGAGCGCCGCGTACGCCACCCCGCAGGCCATGCCGGCGGCCAGCAGAACCCGCAGCGGCACCCGCCCGGCCAGCGCCCCGAACCCGATCAGCACCGGGATCTCCAGCCCGGCGCAGAGGCCGAGCAGCAGTCCGGCGTCGCGGACGGTGCCGCCCGCGTCGTGCAGCGTGAACAGCGGCAGCCCCTGCACGGCCAGCACCAGGGAGCAGCGGCAGAGGACGAACGCGGCCAGCGTCAGGCCGAGCACCCGCCGCGCCGCGTCCGTCCCCGTGGCCGGCTCGCCGGCACCGGACGGCGGGTGCGGAACGGCCCGGAGACCGGTCACGGCGGCCAGCGCCGCCGCCGCGTACATCACCGACGCGCTCGTGTAGACCAGCGTGAACCCGCCCGCCTGGAGCAGCAGCGCGGCCAGCGTGGGGCCGGCCACCCAGGCGATCGCGAACACCGACCGCAGCGAGCCCAGCGTCATCGCCATCCGGGCCGAGCCGGTCAGCGCCTCCCGGGCGTAGGCGAAGACCTGGGGCAGGGTCGCCGTCGCCGCGGCGGTGACGGTGACCGTGATCAGCAGCAGCACGCGGTAGTCCCGGACGACCGCGGTCAGGGCCGCCCCGGCCGCGCCGGCCAGCGCGGTGCCGGCGAGCAGCCATCTTCGCGACGGCAGCCGGTCGGACCAGCGGCCGATCACCGTCGACACGATCACCGCCGCCACCGGCGCCGCCGCCAGGTACACCGCCACCTGGACCGGGCCGGCGTGCACGGCCTGGTTCAGGAACAGGGTCAGGAACGGCGCCGCCATTGCCGTGGACAGCCCGATGGCGAGGAAGACGAACGCGAGGGGGAGCAGGCGCCGCACGCGCCCCAACCTACGCGAGCAGTGATCTTGCCGCGTCCGCGATGCCGGACGGGGACATGCCGTACCGGTCGAGCAGGAACGCGGCCGAGCCGGTGGGGGCGAACTCGGGAAAACCGAGGATCCGCATCCGGGCCGGGTGGTTCTCCGCGAGCGTCTCGGCGACCGCACCACCCAGGCCGCCGGCGGAGGTCGACTCCTCGGCGGTGACGATGCCCGCGGTCTCGGCCGCGGCGGCCACCACCGCGTCCACGTCGAGCGGCTTCACCGTCGGCATCGACAGCACCCGGGCCTCGACCCCGGACGCGGCCAGTTCCTCGGCCGCCACCAGCGCCCGCCACAGCACGGTGCCGTTGCTGATCAGCGTCACGTCCGAGCCCTCCCGGACGGTCACCGCGCGGCCGGGGACGAACTCGTGGGAATCGGGGTAGATCTGCGGCACGCTCATCCGGCTCACCCGGATGAAGACCGGCCCGTCGGTGGCCGCGGCCCAGCGCATCGCCGCCGCCGTCTCCACCGGGTCGGCCGGCACCACGATGGTCATGTTGTCGATCGCCCGCAGCCAGGCGATGTCCTCGATCGAATGGTGGGTCGGCCCCAGTTCCCCGTACGCCACCCCCGGGCTCATCCCGCAGAGTTTCACGTTCCGGTCGGAGTACGCCACGTCCGCCTTGATCTGCTCCATCGCCCGGGCGGTGAGGAAGCAGGCGGCGGCCGAGACGAACGGTATCCGGCCACCGTTGGCCAGGCCGGCGGCCACGCCGACCATGTCCTGCTCCGCGATGCCGACGTTGATCAGCCGGTCCGGGAACGCCTTCTTGAACGCGTCCAGCTTGCTCGACCCGACCGAGTCGTTGACCACCCCGACGATCCGGTGGTCGGCCCGGGCCAGTTCGGCCAGCGTCTCCACGTACGCGTTGCGGCAGTCGAACCGCGGCTGGTCGGCCAGCGACTGCCGGGCGTCCGGAAGCGTGTGCGTCATGCGGCGTCCAATTCGTCGAGGGCCCGGCGCAGCTCGTCCGGCGACGGCACCCGGTGGTGCCAGGCGGCGTTGTTGCTCATGAACGAGATCGGGTGGCCCTTGTGGGTGTGGGCGATGACGAAGGTCGGCTTGCCCGGCCGGAACGGCACCGACGACAGCACGTCCAGCAGCTCGCCGTGGTCGTGGCCGTTGACCTCGACCACCGCGAACCCGAACGCGGCGGCCTTGGCGTCCAGCGGCTCCAGGTCGTTGGTCTCGCGGACGGTCGCCCCCTGCTGCAGCCGGTTCCGGTCGACGATGACGGTCAACCGGTCGAGCTCGTGGTGGGACGCGGCCATCATCGCCTCCCAGTTGCTGCCCTCCTGCAACTCGCCGTCGCCGACCAGCACGTACGTCCGGCGGCGGGACACGTCGAGCTTGGCCGACAGGGCGTGGCCGACGGCGATCGGCAGCCCGTGCCCGAGCGGCCCGGTGTTGGCCTCGACGCCGCGCACCTTGCGCCGGTTCGGGTGCCCGTTGAGGGCCGACAGCGGTTTGAGGAACGTGGCCAGCTCGGCCACCGGCAGGAACCCGAACGCGGCCAGCGTCGTGTACAGCATGCCGGCCACGTGCCCCTTGGACAGGATGAAGCGGTCCCGCTCGGGGTCGTCGACCGTCTCCGGGGTGACGTCCAGGACCGCGCCGTACAGCGTGGCCACGATGTCGGTGGCCGACATGTCGCCGCCGACGTGCCCGGCGCCGGCGTGGTGCACCAGCTTCAGATCCTGGATCCGGATCTGCCGGGCCGCCTCGGCGATGTGCGCCACCAGTTGGGCCCGCCCGGCCCCGGGACCGAGTCGCCCCACGACCGGCATGGTCACGTGCCCGGGCGCGAGATCGTTGCTCATTCGTCGTCCGCCATCGAGCTCAGCAGCGCCTTCAGGACGAGCCGCCGGGCCGCGAGGGCGTCGTGCGACGCCTGGGCCGCCCGCAACGCGTCCTCGTCGAGCGTGTCCAGCGCCCGGTGCACCGCCTTGAGGAAGGTGATGGCGTCCTTGGCCGCCTGCACGCTGTCCTCGCGGAACGGGAACTGGTCGAGCTGCCACACGCCGGTCCAGTTGTTCTTGCGGAGCGTGTGGAAGAACTCGAACGTCTCGACCAGGTGAACCGAGCCGACCACCATGTCGTCGTCCCAGCCGCGGAAGTTGTCGTTGACGTCGATGGCGAACAGTTTCCCGGCGTCGATGCACAGCTGGGCCGCGTCGGCCGGGGTCTCCAGCCCGTACAGCGAGTGCCCGTAGTCCAGCAGGATGCCGAGGTTGTCCAGGCCGACCTGCTGGATGGCGATGAGGGTGCGGGCCGCGTTCGGGAAGATGATCTTGTTGCGGGGCTCGCGCGGCTTGTACTCGATGACGAACCGGATGTCCGGGTGGGCGGACACCAGCTCGCGCAGCCCGGACACGGCCAGCTGCCAGATGTCGTGGTAGTCGACCTGGAACGGGTAGTCCCAGCCGTCCTGGCCGAACCACAGCTTCACGTACTCGCAGCCCAGCTGCTTGGCCAGGTCGGCCGCCTCGTTCAGCAGCTTGAGCGTGTGCGCCCGTACGGCCGGGTCGGGGTTGGTGATCGAACCCTTGACGAAGTCTCGGTTGTAGATCTCCGGGGTGATCGCGATGCACCGCAAACCGTTGCGGGACAACGCCGCCCGGACGTCGTCGAGAGTGCCCTCGAAGCCGGCGAACGGCCAGTTGAGATCGACCACGGACAAGTCGCCGACGGCGCCCGCCTTGTCGATCTGCTCGATCAGGCCGACCGGCGGCCCGTAGCCCTCGGTGGCGTAACGGTCCAGATAGGTGGCGAAGTGCCAGATCCCGGCGCCGAATACCGGCAGCTCGGACATGGAGTTTCCTTTCGTTAGCCCTTGGTGGCGCCGGCGGTCAGGCCGCCGACGATCCAGCGCTGGAGGATCACGTACGCGAGCAGGATCGGCACCACGGCGATGAGGATGCCCGCGGCCAGTCCGGTGTTGTTGTTGGCGAACTGACCCTGGAAGTTGAGCAGCCCCACCGGGATCGTCTTGTGCGAGTCGGAGTTGAGCATGATCAGCGCGAACAGGAACTCGTTCCAGGTGGCCACCGCGTCCAGGATGAACACCGTGACCAGGGCCGGCAGGGACAGCGGCAGGACGATCGTGAAGAAGATCCGCCACTCGCCGGCGCCGTCGATCTTCGCCGCCTCGATCAGCTCGTCCGGCAGCTGCCGGAAGAACGACTGCAGCACCAGCACCGTGAACGGGATGCCGAAGGCCAGGTACGGGCCGACCAGCCCGAGCAGGTTGTCGGTCAGACCCAGGCTGCGCAGCATGATGAACACCGGAACGATGGTGATGTAGATCGGGATGGTCAGTCCCAGGAACACCCCGAACATCACCGTCCGGCGGAACCGTATGCGCAGCTTGGCCAGCGCGAAGGCGAGCATCGCGGAGAACAGCACGCCGATCGGCACCTTCAGCACCAGCAGGATGGCGCTGTTTCGGTAGGTGGTGGCAAACTTGCCGATGTTCCAGGCGTCGCCGAAGTTGCTCCAGGTGAAGTGCTTCGGCCACGCCAGCGGCCCGTTGGAGATGAAGTCGGCCAGCGGCCGGACGCTGGTGATGAGCAGCAGGACCAGCGGCGAGACCCAGATGAGCGCGCCGACGGCCAGCAGGACGGTGCCCGGGATGCCGCCCCTGCGCTTGCGGCCGGGAGCGGTGCCGGACGTGGCGGCGGCGAGCGCGGCCGGGGCGAGGACGGTCGAGGGCATCGTCATCAGTGCTGTTCCTTGGTCTGGGACAGCACGTACGGGATGCTGACCGCGATGGCCACCAGGGTGATCACCACGGCGATCGCGGTGCCGTATCCGGCGTGGTAGTACTGGAACACGTTGAAGTACATCCACGTGCCCATGACCTGGGTGGCCGTGCCCGGTCCGCCGTACGTGGTGGCGTAGATCAGGTCGAACACCTTGAACGAGTCGATCAGCGACAACGCCAGGACGATGTAGTGGGCCGGCCGCAGGTTCGGCATCGTGATGTGCCAGAACTGCTGCGAGCGGGTGGCGCCGTCCATCGTGGCCGCCTCGTACTGGTCCTGCGAGATGCCCTGCAGCGCGGCCAGGTACAGCAGCATCGGGAAGCCGGTGCGCAGCCAGATGGCCGGGACCATCACCGCGAACAGCGCGGTCGAGTTCTGCCCGAGCCACGGCTGGGCCAGGCTGTCCAGCCCGATCGCCTTCAGCGCGGCGTTGATCGCGCCGTAGTCCGGGTTGTAGAGCCAGCCCCAGATCGAGGCCACCGACACCAGCGGCAGGACGCCCGGCATGTAGAACAGCATGCGCAGCACCGGTTTGCCCCGGACCTTGCCGTTGAGCGCCACGGCCAGGGCCAGGCCGAGGGCCACCGGGAGGACGATGGTGACGACGGTCCAGATCACGTTGTTGACGGCCGCGTGGATGACCACCGGGTCGTGGGCCATCGCCTTGTAGTTGTCCAGCCCGACGATCTTGTAGGTCGAGCTCAGCCCGTCCCAGTCGGTGAGGCTGAAGAACAACGACGACATCGCCGGGTAGACCAGGAAGGCGATGTAGACCAGCAGCGCCGGTAGCGCGAACAGCCACGGCATGTAACCGCCGTACCGTTTCTTGCGTCGGGGGAGGGCCAGGGTGGCGGTGGCCATTACTGTGTCTTCGCCCAGGCCGAGATCGCGCTCTGCATCGTCTTGGCCGCGGCCGCGGGGGTCGTCTTGCCCTGCAGCAGGTCGCTCTGGACGCTGAAGTACTGGTCTGCCTGCTGCTTCGGGAAAGCCTGGTCCTGGATGGTGTAGAAGGGACTGGTCTTGCCGATCTCGGTCCACTGGTAGGACAGCGGCAGCTTGGTCTTGTCCGGCTCGGCGCCGTTGACCGGCGAGTTGGTGATGCCGAGCGCCTTCTGGGTGTCCGCCGACACCAGGAAGTCGATCAGGGCGGCGGCCTTGTCCTTGCTACCGGACCTGGCGTTGATCATGTAGCCCTCGACGAACCCGGAGTGCCGCACCGGCGTCTGGTCGGTGGGCAGCAGGAATGTGCCGTAGTCGGTGGACGGCTTCTTGGCGCTTTGGATCGCGTTCGCCTCGGTCCACTGCCCGGTGATGGTGTAGGCGGTCTTCTTCTGCACGTACCACGGCTCGACGTCGGCCGGGTCGAGACCGAGCGCGCCGTTGGGCACCCACTTCTTGTCCTGCCACTTCTTGAACAGCGTGAACGCGGTGACCACCTCGGGACGGTCCCAGCTCTCGGCGCCGGTGAGCAGCTTGTCGTGCAGTTCCGGGCCGGCCGCGTGCTCGAGCAGGTATTCGAACAGGCGCATGATGTCCCATCCGTACTTGCCGCCCAGTCCGGCGGGCGTGATCCCGGCGGCGACCAGCTTGTCGTTGGCCTCCTCGAGTTCGGCGTACGACTTGGGCTCGGTCACCTTGGCCGCGGCGAACGCGGCCTTGTTGTACCAGGCGCCGACGGCGGCGGCGACGAACGGGACACCGGCCTTCATGCCGTCGAAGGTCATGCCGGCGACGGCGTTCTGGTTGATCTTGGTGTCCCAGCCGTATTTCGTGTAGTACGACGAGAGGTCGGCCGCCTGCTTGGCCTTGGCGTACGGCGCGCCGATCTGACCGCCCCAGATCCGCCAGACGTCCGGCCCGGAGCCGCCGAGCAGCTCGGTGCGCAGCTTGTCCGGGTAGACCGCGGCCCCCGAGCCGGGCAGGTCGTCGACCGTCGTGGTGGTGCCGTTCGCCGCGTCGAACTTGGCGGTCTGGGCCTTGAGCAGCGGGATCGTGCTGGTGTCCTCGTAGGTGAACAGGCGCAGCTTGTTGGAGCCGCCACCGGAGCTGCCGCCGCTGGACGAACTGTCGTTGGACACGCCGGTGCAGGCGGCCAGGCCGGCGCCGGCGGCGGCCAGGCTGGTCGCGCCGAGAAAGCCGCGGCGGGTGAAGGAGCGGGTCATGAGGGGTCTCCTTGGGACGGGAGGGAGGGTTTCAGGCGCGACCGCGGCCGAAGCGCCGCAGCTTGGCGAACATGTCCTCGAGCAGGAACCGGACGTCGACGGACTCGACCAGCCGGATCGGATGCCCGGAACCGGGTAGGTAGTGGCCCTCGGCGCCGAAGCGGGGTGCCGGGATGATGCGGAACTGGCCCCCGCGCGGGAAGAGCATCAGAGCGACGGCCGGCGAGTCGCCGAGGGACCGGGACTCGATCGGTTCGGGGTGGTGGATGTCGTTCCACTCGATCATCTGGCGGAAGAGGTAGTCGGACAGGTCGCTGGTGCCGCCGATCTTCTCCTCGAGCTCGGCGTAGCTCACCGAGACCTGGGAGTAGACGTTGGTCGGCACCTGCCAGACCGTGATGCCGGAGTCGTACACCACGTTGGCCGCCGTGATGTCGTTGCTGAGGTTGAACTCGATACCGGGGTAGCTCTCCAGGCCGTCGTAGCCGACGCCGCCGATCCAGATCACCACGACCGGACGGTCCACGATGGCCGGATCGAGCAGGATCGCCGACGCCATGTCGGTCAGCGGGCCGAGGAACGAGATGTACAGCGGATCGCCGTCCGAGGCGAGCTTGCTCTCCTCGATGATCAGCCGGGCGCCCGGGCTGTCCACGGGTGTGGTGGCGTCCGGGATCGGTGTCGCGGCGCCGTTGGCCACCGGCACCTCGCCGGTGCGGTCCATCAGCTTGAGCAGGAGGTCGATCTCCTCCCGGGACTCCTCCATGCTGCGGTCGGAGCGTCGCGTGCCGAAGTGGGCGGGGATCAGCCCGCGCACGTCCAGCGTCGGGGAGAGCAGCGCGTGGACGATGGCGAACTGGTCGTCGGCCTCGTTGTTGGCGTCGGTGTCGATGATCACGCGACGGTGACGTGTCGGCTGCATGGCACTCCCGGTGATGTATGGGCTACGTTGTGACTTTCGCATAATCTAGCGGTAGCGCAATTTTAGTCAACCCCTGACATCGACTGAGCCCCGAATGTGGTGGAGGCTGAGGAATGACCTTCGAAGCGGTGCTGGCGATCGACCAGGGCACCACCAACACCAAGGCGGTGCTGGTCGGCGCGGACGGCCGGGTGCTGACCACCGGAGCGGCACCGGTCGGGGTCGAGTCGCCGCAGCCGGGGTGGGTCGAGCAGGACGCGGAGCGGATCTGGGCGAGCCTGCTCGCCGCGGTCGCCGCCTGCCGGGCCGGCGCGCCGGAGGTCCGGGTCGCCGGGCTGGCGCTCTCCACCCAGCGGGAATCGGTGGCCGGCTGGAACGCCGCCACGGGACGGCCGGTCGGCCCGCTGCTCGGCTGGCAGGACCGGCGGACCGCCTCGTGGTGCGCCGCGCACCTCGGCGAGGCCGCCCGGCGGACCGTGCACGACCGGACCGGGCTCCGGGTCGACCCGATGTTCTCCGCGCTCAAGATGCGCTGGCTGCTCGACCACCACTCCGGCGGCGACATCCGCCTGGGCACCGTGGACACGTGGCTGATCTGGCGGCTCACCGCCGGCGCCGCCTACCTCACCGAGGCTGGGAACGCCTCGCGCACGCTGCTCTACGACATCACCGCGCTCGACTGGTCACCGGAGCTGCTCGAGGCCTTCGGCATCCCGGTGTCGGCGCTGCCCCGGCCGCGGGCGTCGGACGCGGGGTTCGGCACGGTCGCCGGCGTGCCGGGGATTCCGGACGGCACGCCGATCGTGGCCGTGCTGGCCGATTCGCACGCCGCGCTCTACGGGCACGGGTGCACCACGCCGGGCACGGCCAAGGCCACGTACGGCACCGGATCGTCGGTGATGGCCCCGGTCGCCGGCCCGGACGGCGCCGAGTCGCCGGTGCCGGTCACGCTGGCCTGGGTGATCGGCGGTGCGCCGACGTACGCGCTGGAGGGCAACATCCTGTCGTCCGGCGCGACTCTGGCCTGGGCCGCCGGCGTGCTGACCGGCGGCGACGTGGCCGCGCTGATCGCGCTGGCCGAGAGTGTGCCGGACAGCGGGGGCGTCACGCTGGTGCCCGCGTTCGCCGGGCTGGGCGCGCCGCACTGGGACCGGGACGCCCACGCGCTGATCTCGGGGTTGGGGGAGGGGTCCGGGCGGGCGCACATCGCCCGGGCCGCGGTCGACTCGATCGGCCACCAGATCGCCGACGTCGTCGACGTGATCGACGCCCGGACGCCGCTGCGGCTGTTCCGGGCCGACGGCGGCGCCACGGCGTCGGCGCTGGTCGTGCAGACCCAGGCCGACCTGCTCGGCCGGGACGTCCAGGTGGGCGACGTGGCCGAGGTGTCGGCGCTGGGCGCGGCCCGGCTGGCCTGGGCCGCGCTCGGGCGGGACGTGTCCTGGCCCGGCGCCGGCGGCGAGATCTACCACCCGAAGGCGGACGAGGACGAACGGCGCCGCCGCCGGCAGCACTGGGCCGGCGAGGTGGCACGCACCCGCTTCCAGCCGGAGGTGGCCCGGTGACCGCCGCGCCGCGGTGGCGGGAAGTGGAGATCGCCTTCCGAGGGCCGGAAACGGTGAACTCCTATGTAGACGTATCGGTGGGCGTGACGTTCCGGCATTCCGGGGGCTCGGAAGTGTGGAGGCCGGTTTTCTCCGACGGGCACGGCGCGTACAAGATTCGATTCGCCTCGCCGGTGGACCGCGGGCAGTGGGAATGGGAGATCGACGACGACCGTTTCGAACCGCGCAGCGGCGTACTGACCGCGACCTCCGCCGAGCCGGACCATCCGCACCCGGCGCTACGCCACGGATTCGTGCGGGCCGGCGGGCGCGCGTTCCGGCACGCCGACGGGACACCGGCGTTCGTCGTCCTCGACACCGCGTGGGCGCTGCCGTGGCGGGCCACCGTCGACGAGGTGGCCGTCTACGCCGCCGACCGGCAGGCCAAGGGCTTCACTGCCGCCCTGCTGATGAGCCTGCAACCGGACATGGACGCGCGCGGGCCGCGCAGCCGGACCCTCGACGAGGGGTTCGACGTCGCCTTCGAGGACCTGCCGGACGGCCGGCTGACGCAGCTCAACGTCCCGTACTTCCAGTATCTGGACCGGCTGATCGACGTCCTCATCGGACACGGGATCACGCCGGTGTGGCAGCCGGTGTTCCACGGATACGGCTGGAAGGGCCTGCGTACGGCCGGGAATGTGGTGCCGCCGGACGAGTACGCCCGATACTGCCGCTACCTCGTGGCCCGCTACGGCGCCCGCCCGGCGGTGTGGCTGCCGGGTGCCGACGGCGCCGGCACCGAGCCGCAGATCGAGGCGGGCGGGCTCGAGTTCCGGGCGTCGGACGCGTACCGGCAGCCGATCGGCATCCACTACCGCCCGCACCACACCCCCGACGCCCACCAGGACGCGGACTGGCTGGACTTCCAGGCCGCCCAGACCGGACACGGCGGCGACCATGTACCCGACCGGGTGGCCACCATGTGGGCGCAGTCGCCGCCCAAGGCGGTGATGAACGGTGAGCCGACGTACGAGCACACCGGCCGCCGCGGCGTGGCCGAGGGCTGGTGGCAGGGCCACGAGGCGTGGTCCAACGTGTGCGCCGGCGCGCTGATGGGCGTCGCCTACGGGGCCGCCTCGCTCTGGCAGTGGCGGAAGCACCCGGACGAGCCCGGCCACGGCGAGTTCTTCGTCGGCCCCGGCGCCGGGTGGCGGGAGGCCCTCGACTACGAAGGCGCGGCGTACGTCGGGCTGGTCGGCCGGATCCTGGCCGGCCTCCCGCTGGCCGGCGCGAGCCCGTGCTGGGACGTCGCCCTGACCACCCGCGGCCTGCTCGACCCGGGGGTGTTCTACCTCGGCTACCAGGAGCACGGCGGCCCGTGGGTGTTCCTCGACTCGGCCGGCCGGGTGCCGTCGCGCTTCTGGATGATCGACCCTCGCACCGGAGCCGTGATCGCGGAGGGCGAGCGCCCGCCGGACGGGGTGCCGATCCCCGGTGAACCCGGCCGTCCAACCGTTCTGCTGTGCGTGAGTGACCCCAGTTACCGCATAGATATTCGCTGAGTGGCAAAATGAACCCCATGGGGACAGCGACCCGGGGCTCGGCCCGGACACCAACCGATGGGCAGATCCGGCTCATCACGAAGGTGGCCCGGATGTACCACGAGCGCGGGATTCGCCAGGTGGACATCGCCGAGACGCTGCATCTCTCCCAGACCCGGGTGTCCCGGCTGCTGAAGCGGGCCACCGAACTCGGCATCGTCCGGACCGTGGTCGCCGTCGCTCAAGGCGTGCACACCGACCTCGAGGAGGCCCTGGAGTCGCGGTACGGCCTGGCCGAGGCGGTCGTGGTCGACGTGCAGGGCAGTGACATGGACATCGCCGCCGCCCTCGGTTCGGCCGGCGCGTCCTACCTCGAGACCACGCTCACCGGCGGCGAGCGGGTCGGCATCTCCAGCTGGAGCCAGACGCTGCTGGCCGTGGTCGACCGGATGCACCCGTTCCGGCTGCCCGGCGCGGAAAGCGTCATCCAGCTCGTCGGCGGGCTGGGTGCGCCGTCCGCGCAGGCCGAGGGCAACCGGCTGCTGACCGAGCTGGCCCAGCTGATCGGCGCCACCCCGATCTTCGTCCCCGCGCCCGGCCTGGTCGGGAAGAAGAGCATCCGCGACAGCCTGCTCAGCGACCCGGCGATGGAGTCGGCCCGGGACGAGTGGAACCGGCTGACCATGGCGCTGGTCGGCATCGGCAGCCTGCCGCCGTCGCCCCTGCTGCGGGCCAGCGGCAACGCCGTCGACCCCGCCGACCAGGACGTCCTGCAGGCCAACGGCGCGGTCGGGGACATCTGCCAGCGCTACTTCGACGCGGCCGGCGAGCTGGTGCCGAGCGACCTCGACGGCCGGGTGGTCGGCATCAGCGCCGGGACGCTGCGCCGGGTCCCGCACCGGGTCGGCTTCGCCGGCGGGGCCGCCAAACACGCCGCCATCCACGCCGCCCTGACCGGCGGCTGGATCAACGTGCTGATCACCGACATCGACACCGCCGAGGCCCTGCGACGATGACCCACCCGTACGTGCTGTTCCCCGGCCGGCACCACCTGCTCACCCGGTTCCAGGCCGAGCACCTGACCAAGCTCGGCGGCACCGTGGTCTGGGCGGTGACCTCGGCCAACCACGAGAACACCCGGCGCAACCCGGTGCCGTACGACCGGCGTGAGGCCGCCGTGGAACGGTTCAGCGTGGCCACCGGGCTGCGGTCGCTGGTCGTGCCGGTGTTCGACACCGCGCCCACCGACCGGTTCGCCGAGATCACGCTGAAGAACATCACCGTGGCCACCGGTCTCAGCCTGACGCCGGCGAACACGGTCGTTGCCTGCTCGACCCCGGCCGTGGCGGCGCTGTACTCGGCCCTGGGATTCGACATCGACCCGGTCGAGGCCGCGTACGACCCGGCGCCTTCGCGTCCGTGGGACGTGCTGCTGCAGCTGGCGGCCGGCGATCCGGGGTGGCGCGACCTCGCCCACCCGGCGACCACCGACGTCTTCGACCGCTACCAGCTGGTGGACACGGTCCGGTCGGTGGTCAACGACCCGGTGGTCGGCGACGAGGGCGGGCTGACGCCGGGACGGGACTACCGGACGTACGCCGACGCCTTCGCGGCCGCCGCCCGGCGCAAGTGGGACCTGGTGCGCGAGCACGTGCGCCCCGGCCGGATCGTCGACATCGGATGCGGCGCCGGCGCGGTGATGGAGATGGCCGACCGCGAGCCGGCGCTGCGCGAGAGCGACCTGATCGGCGTCGAGGTCGCCCGGCACCTGTACGAGGAGTGCGTGCACAAGAAGGCGCAGGGCGTCTTCCGCAACGCCAACGTGTACTTCTACCGCCGCAACGTCCTCGGCGGCGCGGTCTTGGAGGACCGGTCGGTCGACACCACGCTGACCTTCGCGCTGACCCACGAGATCTGGTCGTACGGTGCGCAGGCGGCCTCGATGCGGGCGTTCGCGCAGGCCATCTTCGACCAGACGGCGCCCGGCGGCGTCTGGATCAACAGCGACGTCTGCGGCCCCGACGGCAAGGACCGCCGGGTCCGGCTGCGGCTGCGGATCGACGACGGGCTCAACCCTCCGGCCGTACGCCCGGATCTCGCGTCCCGGCCGGCGGGCGAGGTGGCGGCGTACGTGAGCGGGCTGTCGACAAGGGCCCGGTTCGACCAGTTCGCCGCCGACTACCGGTTCCCGTTCCCGTACTCGGTCATCGGCGACGACACGGTCGAGCTGACGCTGGCCGCCGCGATGGACTACCTGACCCGCAAGGACTACACCGACAACTGGCTGTCCGAGACCCGGGAACAGTTCTGCGGCTTCGAGTTCGCCGACTGGAAGCACCTGCTCGCCGACATCGGCTTCGAGATGCTCCCGGCCGGCCGCACCACCCGCAACGACTGGATCGTCGACAACCGCCTGGCCCCGGTGGCCGCCCTGACCGACCTCTCCGGCCGGCCGGTCGACTGGCCCGTCACCCACGTCTTCTTCGTCGCCCGCCGTCCCCGGAACACATAGGCACCCAGCCGGAGGGCCCTCGGCGACGAATCCCCGTCGAGACGGTGACCGCTGGGGAGGCTGTGAAGGCTATGACGCCATGATCCCGGACGACCGGGCCGGCCCCGCCCGGTACCGGTCCCTGCACGACCGGGTGCTCGAGGACGGCCCGCTGACCCACCGGGCGGCGGCGCCGGTGGCCCTGGCGCTGGTCCGGGCGTTCCGGGCCGCTCACGCCGCGGGCGGTCTGCGCACCGATGTCACTCCGCTCAACGTCCTGATCGCGGATGACGGCCGGCTGATGCTGACCGGCTTCGGACCGGTCGGCGCCGGGGCGGCACATGTCGGCGCCGGGACCCAGCAGCTCCTCGGCCCGCCGCACTACCTGGCGCCGGAACGTCTCCGCGGGGGCGCGCCGACCGAGTCCGCCGACCTGTGGTCGCTGGGGGCGACGCTCTACACCGCGGTGGAAGGCCGGCCGCCGCTGTCCCGCGACTCCGTGGCCGGATCCTGGGAGGCCGTGCTCACCGACGTGGTCGACCCGCCGCGCCGACCCGGCCCGCTGCACCCGGTCATCGCCCGCCTGCTGGTGCGGGATCCCGGTCAGCGCGCGTCCGCCGCCGCGATCGAGGCGGCGCTGAGAGCGCTGACCACCCGCGCGGTGGGGGTCGCGAGCGTGCCGGCGCCGGACACCGTGACCTTCGCCGCCGGCGCCGCGGCCCCGGTCGTCCTCGTCGACGACGACGTGGCCGAAGCGCCACCGCCACCTCGCCCGCCCCGACGTGGGGCCCGGTTCGTGGTCGCCGGGATCGCGGTGCTGGCCACGGCGACCATCGGCACGGCGACTGCTCTGGCGTACGCCGAGACGAGGCCGCTGCCCGGCTCGTCACCGGCCTCCACCGGACCCCCGCTCACCGCCGGACCCTGCGCCGGGACGACCCCCCGGCCACTGACGGATTCCACCCCCGCGCCGCCCCCGGCGCCGCCCGGCTGGCGGACGCAGGACGACCCGGCGGGGTTCTCCTTGCCGGTGCCTTCGGGCTGGACCCGGGCAGCCCGCTCCGGCGTCGTGTGCTTCAGCGATCCCGGAGGCGTCCGCGTCTTCACCGTCGACTCCGTGGTGCCGGTGGTGGATTCACCGCTGCTGTACTGGCAGGCTGCCGAGATCACCGCGCTCCAGCAGGGCACGCCGGCCGGCTATCAGCGCGTGAGCCTCGCCGACACGGGGCGGGAGGCGTACTGGGAGTACACCTGGCAGCCGGCGGCCGGGCCGCGTCTGCACACCCGATGGGTGCTGCGGGAGGCGGGTAACGGCAATTACGACGAGCTGTCCTGGACCACCCGCGATTCTGACTGGGCCTCGAATACGGACACCGAAGGATCATTTGTCGACGGTTTCCGGTCCTCGGCGGCACCGACGTGACCGGCCGCGGCGAGCCGACCAGATAATTGGCCGCTGCACCAATCCGCTCCGCCCCGGCATCCGAATAATAGTCGTCATCAGTACTCGACGACCGGAGGTTGTCAAATGGACGCGCTCGGACCGTGGCACATTCTCATCATCGCAGCATTCTTCGTGCTGTTGTTCGGAGCGAAGAAACTGCCCGAGGCCGCCCGTTCACTCGGCCGATCCGCTCGCATCATGAAGACCGAACTGACCGGCATGCACGACGAGCCGAAGACGCCGGCCACGCCGGTGACGCCGGTGACGCCGGTGACGGTCGAGAACGCTCCCGTGGCCGGCCCGGACGATGGCCCGCGCTGAGGCGGCGCCGGCGGCACGGCTGATCGAACCACCGGCAGTGCCGGAGGAGCTGGCCGCCGGACCGCCGATGTGGGTCCGTCACCTGCGCGAACTGCGCCGGCGGGCCGTCATCGCGGCCCTCGCGGTGGTGGCCGCCACGGTGCTCGCCTTCGTTTTCCACGGCACGATGCTGCACGCGCTGACCCAGCCGTACTGCTCGCTGCCGGCCCACGACCGGCTGCTCCAGGGGCAATGCACGCTGATCGTCACGGGCGTGATGGACGCGTTCCGGCTGACCCTCAAATTGTCGCTCTACGCCGGCCTTCTGCTGTCGTCACCGGTCTGGCTGTATCAACTGTGGCGATTCATCACCCCCGGCCTGCACCGCAACGAGCGCCGATACGCCTCTTGGTTCGTCGGTGTCTCGCTCCTGTTGTTCGCGGTGGGCGGAACCTTCGCCTGGGAAACCCTTTCCCGGGGATTGCAGTTTCTTCTGGGATTCGCCACCGGTGGGGTCTCCCCGTTACTGAGTTTCGACAGTTATCTGTCTTTCGTCACCGCAATGGTTCTGATCTTCGGTGTTTCCTTCGAATTCCCGTTGCTGGTGGTGATGCTGAATCTGGTGGGGGTGCTGCCGGCGTACCGGCTGCGGAAATGGAGCCGGTTCATCATCTTCGGCATCGTCGTCTTCGCCGCCGGCGCCACTCCCAGCCAGGACCCGTTCACCATGCTCGCCCTGGCCGCGCCGCTCGCCCTGCTCTACGGCGGATCCCTGATCGTCGCCATAGTGCACGACCGGCGGAAGGTGCTCGACGCCCCGGCCGAGCTCCCGGACGACGAACTCTCCGCTCTCTAGCTCCCCACCACCACACAAACGTCCTGCGCAGCGCAGGCGTCGGTATCAACCCTGAGGAGTACCACGTGTTCGGAAAGAAGCTCATCAAGGACATGATCGACCGCAGCGCCGAGAACCCCGAGGACCGGCGCCGCTTCCTGCAGAGTGCCGGCGCCCTCGGGCTCGGCATCGTCGGCGCCAGCATGCTGCCCGCCGGGGCGGCCTTCGCCGACAACTCGGGCGGCCCGAGCGACGGCGCGGTGCTCAACTTCGCCCTCAACCTCGAGTACCTGGAGGGTGAGTTCTACTCGTACGCCGTGCACGGTCACGGCCTCGCCGACAACCTCACCCACGGCACCGGCCACCGCGGCGGCGTCACCGGCGGCAAGAAGGTCCCGTTCAAGACCCGGCGGATCCGCCAGTACGCCTCGGAGATCGCGGGCGACGAACTGGCCCACGTGAAGTTCCTGCGCACCGCGCTCGGCAGCGCCGCCGTGTCCCGGCCCGCGATCGACATCCGGAACAGCTTCACCGCCGCCGCCCGGGCGGCCGGCCTAATCGGCTCGAAGCAGACCTTCGACCCGTACGCCAACGAGAACAACTTCCTGCTTGCCGCCTTCCTGTTCGAGGACGTCGGCGTGACCGCGTACAAGGGCGCGGCGCCGCTGATCACCAACAGCACCTACCTGGAGGCGGCCGCCGGCATCCTCTCGGTCGAGGCGTACCACGCGGCCACGATCCGCACGTCGCTGTTCGAGAAGGGCCTGGCGCCGCAGGTCGCCAAGCTGTCCGCAGCCCGCGACTCGCTCGACGGCCGGAGCGACGACGACCAGGGACTCACCAACTCCCGCGGGCAGGCCAACATCACCCCGACCGACGGCAACGGCATCACCTTCAGCCGGTCGTACGACAAAGTCCTGAACATCGTCTACCTCAACCCGGCGAAGACGACCAAGGGCGGCTTCTACCCGGCCGGCGTCAACGGCGTCCTCAACACCAGTTCCTGAGTATCCCGGCCGGGCCCGCCAGGGTGGCGGGCCCGGCCCTCCCGGGGAGGAGGACGCCTCGCATGACCCAGACATCGATCTCGATCCCGCACGGCGTCCCACTGCTGAGCCGGCCGGTCCGCCTGCGGATGGCGACCGCGCTCGGACCGGCGTTCGTGGCCGC
>CAXSDA010000057.1:0-34563 GCA_964236515.1 uncultured Actinoplanes sp. | reverse complement strand
AGTCGTACACGTTGGTGATGTGCGGGTGGCTCAGACGCGCGGCGGCCTGGGCCTCAGCGCGCAAGCGGCGTCGGAACGAGGGGTCGGCACTGGTCGACGGCGGCAGCACCTTCACTGCGACCTGGCGACCGAGGACCTCATCGAACCCTCGCCACACCACTGACATCCCGCCGGCTCCGAGCCTCTCGACCAGTCGGTAACGACCGGCGAGCAGACTGGACCCGGGCAGGTCGGTCGTGCTCATGTGCCCCCACATGCGCGATTCCGGGAAACATCGAGTTGCACCGCCATGCAATCGATGTCGGGGCGAGTCCGGCCCGCCGTTGGACCGAAGCATTCCCCATCGACGGCGAGGATGTTAGCGGACTATCGGTCAGGTTCACGACTGATCGACGGCCGCTTTCACCTGCGGATCGTCACGGCGAGTCGGGGCGTGTGTGCCGTGGGTGCGTACGGTTTCCGGCCCACCGGCGACCCGGACCGGAATGGACGAGCGTGAATCCGGGGTGGGATGCCCGGTTCGTCGGACCTCGCGATGGAACAAGCAATCCGTCGTCCATCCCGGATTCCCACACCTTCGGTGGTTGCGGAATCACTCAGCGGAGGGACGGCGGCTCCGAAAACTCGTCCGGGCCCTATCCGGACGAGCCGAGCCGGCCACGGCGAACGCCACCAGCCGTAACGGAGAGTCAGCGGATGCGTCACGCTCGTCCGCACCGTTCGCGGGCGGCTCTGCAACGGCCCGATCCGGGGCGAGGTCGAGCCGGAGACGACCGTCGAATCAGGACAGTTCCGGTCACCCGGCCCGGTGACGCTCCGTGTCTGGCGCTCGTACGCAATCCTGGAGGCTGGCCGGCTATCCGTACACGGCTCCGTTGCCAATTCGTGACATACGGGCCCAGCGTTCGCGGCGTCCATCGCGCTCACGCAACGGTGGTACGGAATCCGTCGCGGAACGTGTCGGTGACACCGCGGGCCGGAAACGCGAGGCCCCCTCAGGAAACCCCAAAGGTGCCCTCTGACCTGCGCAACCCTGCCTGAACGGTCAGCCGTCGCCCGACGATCATGCTTTCTTGTGATCACTCACCTCATCGGCGTGGACAAATCCGGCGTTTGCCGCGAAGCCTCAAACGGCCCGGCGTGTCGCGGACGGTTCGCTCCCATTCACCATCCTTGATCACCGACATCGGCCACTGCCGATCGGGCTGGCCGCGCGCACGCTCAGAACGGTGACCCGGCCGTCACCGGACACCGGCCGCGACCGGCACCGCCTCGGCCGGAACAGCGCCCAGCTCGGCCAGCAGCGACAACATCGGGCCGACGCTCTCGAACAGCACCAGCACCACGTCGCCCGGCGTGGCCATCTCCAGCGCGGATTCCACGGCGGCGCGGTATCCGTCCGCCCGCACCGCACGCAGATTGGGCCGCCGGGCCCGCATCTCGCGCTCGACCAGCGCGGATACCTCACCGTCGGCGCGGCCCCGCGGATCCTCGTCGTCGTACAGAACGACCCGGCTCACCCCGTCGGCCAGCACCTGCGCCGAAGCCGCCAGCAGATCGTCGCGCCGGTCACCGGGCAGCGTGACGGCGGCCAGGCACCGGTCCGGCCCCCACAGCTTGTGCAGGGTGCGCAAGACGGCGGCCAGGGCGGCCGGGTTGTGCGCGTAGTCGACGAACAGCGACACGTCGCCGCGGCGCAGCAGCGTGCCCCGGCCGGGGTTGTGCCGCGGCGGGTCGAACGCCTGCAGTTGCTCGGCCGCGACCTGCTGGGAGGCGCCGAGAGCGCGGGCGGCGGCCACCGCCGCCAGGGCGTTCAGGGCGACGTGGACGGCTGCCCCGCCGTACGCCCCGGGAAGGTCGGCCAGCCGGATCACCGGCGACCGGCGGGAGCCACTGGCCTGGACCAGCCAGCCGTCCTCCAGCACGTACGCCGTCCCGCCCCGGCCGAGATGGGCGGACACCACCGGGTTGTGCGGATCGGCGCCGAACCAGACGATCCGCTTGCGGTCGGCCCGGACCCGCGGCCGGTCGGCGAGGCTGCGCACCCACGGGTCGTCGGCGTTGAGCACGAGCGTGCCGCCGTCCCGGACCCGCTCGGCGACGAGCGCCTTGACGTGCGCGATGTCCTCGATCGAGTCGAGTCCGTCCTGGCCGAGGTGGTCGGCGGTGATGTTGGTGATCACGCCGACGTCGGTCCAGTCGTACCCGAGGCCGCGCCGCAGCAGGCCACCCCGGGCCGTCTCCAGGACCGCGGCCTGGACGCCCGGGTCGCCGAGCACCATCTGGGCCGAGCGCGGTCCGGTGGCGTCGGCCCGGTGGATCAGCCGGCCGTCGATGCTCACGCCCTCGGTGGTGGTCACCCCGACCTGCAGGCCGGACCCGCCGAGCAGGAACGCGGCCATCCGGGCGACCGAGGTCTTGCCGTTGGTGCCGGTGATCGCGACGGCCGGGATGCGCCCGTCCGAGCCGCCGGGGAACATCGCCGCCACGATCGCGTCGCCGACGGCGCGGGCGCGGCCCTGCACCGGTGCCAGGTGCATGCGCAGGCCGGGTACGGCGTTCACCTCGATCACCCCGCCGGTGACCGCGTCCGGGTCGCCGGTCGGTGGCAGCGGGTCGGCGATGTCGGCCAGCCGCAGGTCGATGCCGGCCACGTCCAACCCGACCAGGGCGGCCACCCGCAGGCAGAGCCGGGTCACATCGGGGTGCACCCGGTCGGTGACGTCACGGCTGGTGCCGCCGGTGGACAGGTTGGCGTTCTCCCGCAGCCACACCGCCACGCCGGCCGCCGGGACCGCGTCCAGGGCATACCCCTGCTGATCGAGCAGGGCCTGCACGGTCTCGTCGACCCCCAGCCGGGTGAGCACCCGGGCGTGCCCGGGACCGCGGCGCGGGTCGGCGTTGGCCCGGTCGACGAGTTCGGCGATGGTGCTCTCGCCGTCACCGACCACGTGCGCGGCCACCCGCTCGGCCACGGCGACCACCTCGCCCGCCACCACCAGCACCCGGTAGTCGTGGCCGGGCAGCTGCCGTTCCACCACCACGTCGCCGCCGGCCGCGGCGAACGCCCGCTCGACCTCGTCGCGGGAGGCCAGGTTGAGGGCGACCTGCTCGCCCTGCCGCCCGTGCCGGGGTTTGACCACGACCGGCGCGCCGAGCTGGGTGAACAGGCGGACCGCGGCCTCGGCCGTACGGGCGGCGCCGCCCGGCACGACCGCGATCCCGGCTTCGATCAGCAACCGGCGGGTGACCTGCTTGTCGCCGGCGATGTCGATGCCCACCCCGCCGGTGGCGTCGGTCATCGCGGCCCAGGCCAGGCGGCGGCGGTTGCCCCAGCCGAGGCGCAGCAGGCTGAGGTCGCCGGTCCGCTCCACCGGGATGCCGCGGCGGCGGGCGGCGGCGATGATCGCGTGCGTGCTCGGGCCGGGCGCTTCCCGCTCGGCCAGCGCCGCCAGCCCCTCCAGCCGGGCGGCCAGGAGCTGATCGGCCGGGGTGGCGGGGGCGCTGGAGTACGACTGGCCGCCCTCGATCGCGGTCACCAGGTCCACGGCGGCGTCGAGCAACTCCCGCGGCAGCGCCGAGTCGTCCGGTTCGTCCGGCGGGCACTCGAGCACCAGGTCGTACAGCCCGGGTTCGCCGGTCGAGACGGTCCGGCCGAAGCTGATGTCCCGCCCGATCCGCTGCGACAGCTCGATACACACGTGCTCGGTGACGTGCCCGAAGTACGTGCCCTCCCGCAGCCGGCTGACGAACCCGCCGGGCGCCCCGGCCGCGCAGTGGTGCTCGGTCAGCCCCGGCAGCGCCCGCAACAGCCGCTCGGCGAACCCGGGCACGTCCGAGGTCTCGCGGCCGGCCAGCTCGTCCAGGCGCAGCCGGGCGACCACGGCCGGGCGGGACAGATACACGTTCGGCCCGCGCAGGCGGCGCCATTGGGTGATCTTCATGGGTGTCCCCGTTCTGGCGTACGGCCGGAGCCGGGCCGCCGGCCCGTGAGGTGGAAGGTGAAGCCCGCGGGCAGCACGTGGATGCGGGCCCCGGCGATCGCGATCGGCCCCTCGTCGGGCACCCGGATGTCGGCCGCGCACCCGGCGTCGACCACGGTCACCGAGCCCCGCCCGAGCACCTCGAACCAGTCGCCGTCGGTCAGGATGGCGGTGTCCTCGTCGATGCCCAGGCCGAGCTCGTGCGGGTAGAGCGCGACCGCGCTGAGCAGCCGGTTGAGCCGGCCCCGCTCGGCGAAGTGCATGTCGATCAGCACGCCCGGCAGCAGTTCCAGCCCGGGGGCGGTCCGGACGGCGGTGGTGGTCACGCCGGGCTCGTCGCCGCCGACGATCATCGTGCCGGACATCATCGCCGCGCCGGCGCTGGTACCGCCCAGCACCAGGGAACCGTCGGCGACCCGGGCCTGCAGCGTCGAGTCGAGCGCCGTGCCGCCCAGGATGGAGGTGATCCGCCGCTGGTCCCCGCCGGTGAAGAAGACACCGGTCGCGCCGGCCAGCGCGGCCGGGTCGGCGGCCTCGGCCCGGGTGCCGGCCCGCAGCGCCCGGACGGTGCCCGCGCCCAGTCCGGTGAACGCCGACACGTACTCGGTCTCGAGGATGTCGGGGTCCCGGCTGGCGGTGGCCAGGACCACGATGTCGGCGGCCGGCCCGCCGGCCAGCTCGACGAACCGGGCGAGGATGGCGGTGCCGCGGCGTTCGGCGCCGCCGATGATGAGCAGGCGTCGCCGGCGCGGTTCGGCGTCGTTCATCGCCGCACCTCCTCAGCCGACCGGCATGGTCTTCTCTGAGGTTAAACGGAACAATTACGAAACATCTAGCTAATCGGATGACTCCGGCATCGGGACGGCGGCCGCGTCCGGCGGCAGCAGATGGCGACCGTCGGCGGCCCCTCGGCCAGCGCCGTGGCCCGCCGGTCGTCGCGGCGGTCGCGCGAAACCGCGCGCGCCCAGGTGCAGGTGGTCCTGGGCGACGACGGGCAGCTACCCCCAGACCACGCTGCCCGGGACGACGAACCGGACGACTCAGATCAGGACCCGCCGGACGGGCGGCGAGTACCGGACGAACCGCTCCCCCGCCCGTACGGCCTCGGTGAAGGGGTCCGGCGGCCCGCCGCCCGGCTGCGGCCGGCGGCGCCACGGACCAGGACCACCGCGAAGATCGCGAAGACAGCGCGAACCTAGTGGTCAGGTACGACGGGGGCGGTCAGGTACGACGGGGGCGGTCAGGTACGACGAGGGCGGTCAGGTACGACGGGGACGCACACCCGGGCCGGGCCGCGGGACGACGTCGCGCGGGCGGGTCACCGGATGCCCGGCGGCACAGTGGATCTCGGTGTGCACCTCGGCCCCGCAGTCGCGGTGGGCCAGGGTCAGCGGCGGCCCCTCCGGGCCGGCCAGGTACCGGTCGCCCCAGGACTTGACCGCGACCAGCATCGGGTACAGGTCGAACCCCTTGTCGGTGAGCCGATACTCGTGCCGCTCCCGCGCGCCCGGCTCCCGGTACGGCACCCGGCGCAGCACCCCGTGCTCGACCAGCGAGGCCAGCCGGTTGGTCAGCACCTGTCGCGGGATCTCCGTCCGCACCCGCATGTCGTCGAACCGGCGGATCCCGGTGAAGACCTCCCGCAGCACGACCATGGTCCACTTCTCGCCCAGGATCGCCATGGCCCGGCCGATCGTGCAGTTGTCGGCCGACCACTCGAGCGCCGCCGGTGCCTGACTCATCACACGAGGCTAAGTCTCGTTGACAGACCTAGCAAGGGGTGCGACGCTGCGGACATGACCGACACGCAGGCCGGAACCCGCAGCCGCACGTTCACCTGGACCGACCCGGGCCTGCACGCGAGCGAGGTCGGCCGCCGGTCGGGGCTGGAGGTCATGCTGGCCATGCGCGACGGCGAGCTGCCGCCCCCGCCCGTGATGCAGATGGTCGGCATGGGCGGCCTGGACGTCGCGGACGGCCGGGTCACCTTCTACCTGGACCCGCAGGAGTTCCACTACAACCCGATCGGCAGCGTGCACGGCGGCGTGATCGCCACCGTGCTGGACAGCGCCACCGGCTGCTCGGTGCACACCATGCTGCCGGCCGGCGTCGGCTACACCTCGCTCGACCTCAGTGTGAAGTTCCTGCGGGCGGTGACCGTCGACTCCGGGCGGCTGACCGTCGCCGGTCAGGTGCTGCAGAAGGGCCGGCGCACGGCTCTGGCCGAGGCGCGGATGACCGACGCCCACGGCCGGCTGGTCGCGCACGCCACGTCGAGCTGCCTGCTGTTCGAGTTACCGGGCGTCTAGCCGGGCCCGGCGGGCGGCGCGCTTCTCCTCGAACCGGGTCGCCTGCACGTCGAGCTCGGCCATCTGCGCGGCGAGCTGGTCGCGGGCCTTCTCCCCGTCACCGTCCAGATCGGACCGTTCGAAGACGTTCCACTGCCGCAGCACCGGCAGCAGCACCTCGTCGCGGTGCTGGCGCAGGTCGTAGATGCCGGCCAGCGCGATCGACAGGGCCTTGCGCTGGAAGCCGTCGATGTTCGCCCCCGGCATCTCGAACGCCGCGACCACGTCGGCGACCGCCCGCATGGACTCGTTCGGAGCCAGGTCGAACGCCGCCGACAGCAGGTTCCGGTAGAACACCATGTGCAGGTTCTCGTCCGCGGCCACGCGCGCCAGCAACTGCTCGGCGATCGGGTCGCCGGTGGCCTTGCCGGTGTTGCGGTGCGAGATCCGGGTGGCCAGCTCCTGGAAGGCCACGTACGCCACGGAGTGCAGCATCTCCTCCGGGTGCGCGTTGGAGTACCCGGACTGCATGTGGGCCATCCGGGCCCGTTCCAGCGCGGTCGGGTCCACCGCCCGGGAGACGGTCAGGTAGTCCCGGAGCGCGATGCCGTGCCGCCCCTCCTCCGCCGTCCACCGGTGCACCCACGTCCCCCAGGCGCCGTCGCGGCCGAACAGCGTGGCGATCTCGTGGTGGTACGAGGGCAGGTTGTCCTCGGTCAGCAGATTCACGATCAGCGCCGTACGGGCGACGTCCGGCAGCGGCGAGTCACTCTCCCGCCACGGTTCGCCGCCGAGGAGGCCGTCGAACGTGCGGCCTTCGCTCCACGGCACGTACTCGTGCGGGAACCACTCCTTGGCCAGCCCCAGATGCCGGTCCAGGTTGGCGGCCACCACGGGCTCGAGCTCGACGAGCAGGGCAGTCTGGTCCACCGCGATCACTCCCTACGGAGGCGTAACCTACGCTTCCGTAGGTGAGGTTACCCTGCCCGCCGCGTTGTATTCACAACCCGGTGATCGCCGGGTGCAGGTCGGCGGGCGGCGGCGCCCAGGTGGCGGCGTCGGCGGCCACCTGGTCGCCCGAGCGGATGTCCTTGATCTCGTCCGGCTCTCCCGGGAACCAGACGTACGGGATCCCGCGCCGCTCGGCGAACCGGATCTGCTTGCCGTACTTGGCCGCGGACGGCGACACCTCGGTAGGGATGCCCCGGGACCGCAGCGCGGCGGCGATCCGGCCGGCGGCGCCGCGGTGCTCCTCGTCCGCCAGCGCCACCAGCACACACGTCGGCACCGAGCGGGACACGCCCAGCGCGTCCTGCCCGAACAGCAGCCCGAGCATCCGGGACACGCCGATCGAGATGCCCACGCCGGGGAAGCGCTGGCTGCCCGACGACGCCAAGTTCTCGTACCGGCCGCCGGAGCAGATGGAGCCGAACCGCTCGTACCCTCGCAGCTGGGTCTCGTAGACGGTGCCGGTGTAGTAGTCCAGGCCGCGGGCGATCTTCAGGTCGGCGACGACCAGGCCGGGACGGTACGCGGCGGCGGCGTCGACCACCCGGGCCAGTTCCGCCAGGCCCTCGTCGAGCAGCGGCTCGGTGACGCCGAGCGCGCGGACGGAGTCCACGAACGACGAGTCCGGCGCCGAGATCCCGGCCAGCTCGAGGCAGGCCCGGGCCTGCGCATCGGTCGCGCCGGCGGTCTCGGTCAGCAACGCGGCGACCTTGTCCGGGCCGATCTTGTCGAGCTTGTCGACGGTACGCAGGACCAGGTCGGTGTCGTCCAGTCCCAGGCCGCGGTAGAACCCCTCGCACACCTTGCGGTTGTTGACCTGGATGACGGCCGGCGGGATGGGCAGCGAGGAGAACAGGTCGCCGATCACCAGCGGCATCTCGGTGTCGTAGTGGAACGGCAGCGTGTCCCGGTCGACCACGTCGATGTCGGCCTGCAGGAACTCGCGGTAGCGGCCCTCCTGCGGCCGCTCGCCCCGCCACACCTTCTGGATCTGGTAGCGCCGGAACGGGAAGGCCAGTCTGCCGACGTTCTCCAGCACGAACCGGGCGAACGGCACTGTCAGGTCGAAGTGCAGACCGAGCGTGTCGTCAGACCTGGCGCCGGGGTCCTCTTGCAACCGCTTGAGCAGGTAGACCTCCTTCGAGGTCTCGCCCTTGCGCAGCAACTGGTCGAGCGGCTCGACCGCCCGCGTCTCGAGCGGGGCGAAACCGTACAGCTCGAAGGTCGTCCTGATCTTGTCCAGGACGTACTGCTCGATCATCCGTTGGGGCGGCAGCCACTCGGGGAAGCCGGAAATAGGCACGGGTCGTACTCCGAAGTTTCAGGAGAGCGTGATCAGTTCCCGCAGGTACGGGTTGGACGCACGCTCGCGGCCGATGGTGGTCTCGGGGCCGTGGCCGGGCAGGACGACGGTGTCGTCGGCCAGCGGCAGGATCTTGTCCCGCAGGCTGGTCAGCATCGTCGCGGTGTCGCCGCCCGGCAGGTCGGTGCGTCCGATGGAACCGGCGAAGAGCACGTCGCCGGAGAGGCAGACCTGGTCCGCGTCCCACGACGAGCCCGCGGCGGGTAGCCGGAACAGCACCGACCCGCCGGTATGGCCGGGGGCGTGGTCGACGGTCACCTCGAGGCCGGCCAGCACGATCGTCTCGCCGTCGGTGAGCGCGACGACCTCGGAGGGCTCGCTGTAGGGCAGGGTGCCGCCGAACATCTGCTCTAGGTTCATGCTCAGCCCCTTCTGCGGATCGGCGAGCATCTCGAGGTCGGCCGGGTGCACGTACGCCGGGATCCCGCGCGCGCCGCACACCGGCGCGACCGAGAAGGTGTGGTCGAGGTGGCCGTGGGTCAGCAGCACGGCGGCCGGGGACAGCCGGTGCTTCGCGAGAACCTCGTCCAGGTGCTCGAGCACGCCGATGCCCGGGTCGACGATGAGGGCCTGCTCCCCCGGGCCGGCGGCGACCACGTAGCAGTTGGTCCCGAACGCCTCGGCCGGGAAGCCGGTGACCAGCACGGCGAGCCTCTCCTTCGTAGACGGGATGAAGAGTAGAAGCCTAGCCGGACGGGCGCACACCACTTTCTCAGGACGTACCCGTACACTCTTGCGGGCGTGTGGCGTGGCGCACTGCTTGACAGATGAGGAGGGGGAGCTCTCAGTGGCTTCCAGCAAGGACAGGCAGCGCAAGCTCGCGCGCGTGAAGCTTGATCGGCAGATGGCCCGGCGGGCCGAGCGGGAACGCCGCCGGCGCCGGATCATGGCCGGGGTCGGCGCGGGCCTGGCCGTGGTCCTCATCCTCGCCGGGGTGGGCTGGCTGGGCGGTGTGTTCCACTCGAAGAAGAGCGACACCGCCGCCTCTGCCGACCTGTGCGCCTGGACGCCGCAGAGCGCCCAGACCAACACCGACCTGCAGGAGGTCGGCACCCCGCCGACCAAGGGCTTCCCCACCTCGGGGACCAAGCCGATGACGATCACCACCGACCAGGGTGCGCCGATCGTGGTCAGCCTCGACCTGACCAAGGCGCCGTGTTCCGGTGAGGACCTGACCTACCTGGCGGGCAAGAAGTTCTACGACAACACCGCCTGCACCGAGATCACCGCCGACGGCGCACTGCGGTGCGGCGACCCGAAGGGCAACGGCCTGGGCGGCCCGACGTACAGCATCTACAACGAGAACGCCCCGGCGGCGCCGACGCCGTCGGCCAGTGCTGCCCCGGCAGCGGGCGCGGCCCCGCTCTATCCGAAGGGCACCGTCGCCCTGATCGGCAACCCGCCGGGCACCAACGGCAGCCAGTTCCTGCTGTTCTTCAAAGACGCCAGCCCGGCGACCCCGCAGTACTCGATCGTGGGCACGATCACCAGCGGCATGGACACGCTCACGAAGATCAGCAAGATCCCGACCGTCGCCAACACCGCGGGCGACAAGGTCACACCCAAGACGAAGGTCACCATTCAGACGTTGACCGTCGGCGCCGCGGCTGCGGCCGCCGCACCGGCCGCCAGCAGCCAGCCGTAAATCTCGAAGAGCCGAGTCACATAGCAGGAGGAACACCGTGTCGTCGATCAAGGACCGGCAGCGCGCAGCGGCGCGGGCCCGCCTCGAGAAGGAGATGGCCGAGCGGGCCGCGGCGGCTCACAAGCGCCGTCAGCGTCAGGCGGTGATCGGCTCGGCCATCGCCGTGGTCGTCATCGCGGGCGTCGCTGTGTGGCTGGTCACCAGCCTCAAGTCCGACGACAAGAAGCCGAGCGCGTCGCCCGCCGCGAGCGCCAGCGCGGCCGCGGCGCCCCCCGCGCCGGCCGGCACGGCGAACTGCACCTGGACGTCGCAGGACGCCAGTTCGGGCGGCAAGGTGGTCAACACGGGCACCCCGCCGGTCAACAATCCCAAGTCCGGCATCCAGACCCTGACGATGACCACCAATCTGGGCGTCATCACCGCCACCGTGGACCGGACGAAGGCGCCGTGCACCGCGGCCGCGTTCGACTTCCTCTCGGCCAAGAAGTTCTGGGACGGCACCAAGTGCCACCGCCTGGTCACCTCGGGCATCAGCGTGCTGCAGTGCGGTGACCCGTCGGCCAAGGGCAAGGGCTACCGCGACACCGACGGCACCGGCGGGCCGAACTTCATGTACCCCGAGGAGAACCTGCCGACCGGCAAGACGCCGCCGTACCCGGCCGGAACGCTGGCCATGGCCAAGACGCAGAACCCCGGCACCACCGGCAGCCAGTTCTTCATCGTGTACGCCGACACCACGCTCGACCCGTCGTACACCATCCTCGGCACGGTCACCAAGGGCCTGGACATCGTGAAGGCGGTGGCCAAGGCCGGCAGCGACAACGCCAACGGGAAGGGCGACGGCCACCCGAAGAAGGAAGTCGACATCACCAGCCTGAAGATGTCCTAGACACCGCAACGAGGAAGGGCGGGCCGCGTGTGCGGCCCGCCCTTCCTCGTACCGGTAAGCGTTTCTACGCGCCCGAGGTCACGCGGTACGCGTCGAACACACCGTCCACTTTGCGCACCGCCGCCACCAGGTGGCCGAGGTGCTTGGGGTCGGCCATCTCGAAGGTGAACCGGCTGACCGCCACCCGGTCCCGGGTCGTGGTCACCGTGGCCGAGAGGATGTTCACCCGTTCCTCGCTGAGCACCCGGGTCACATCGGCCAGCAGCTTGTGCCGGTCCAGCGCCTCGACCTGGATGGCCACCAGGAACGTGGACGCGCTGGTCGGCTTCCAAGTGACCTCGACGACCCGGTCCGTCTGAACCCGGAGATCCTCGGCGTTGGCGCAGTCGTCGCGGTGCACGCTGACCCCGCCGGAGCGGGTGACGAACCCGAACACCGAGTCCCCGGGCACCGGCGTGCAGCAGCGGGCCAGCTTGACCCACACGTCGTCGACGCCCTTGACCACCACGCCCGGATCCTGCGCGCTGGTGCGGTTACGCGGCGGCCGGGTGGCGACCGCGGTCTCCGCGATGTCCTCGACCGCGCCCTCCTCGCCGCCGTACCCGGCAACGAGTTTCTGCACCACCGACTGCGCCGACACGATGCTCTCGCCGATCGCCGCGTAGAGCGACGCCACGTCGGCCAGGTGCAGGTCGCGGGCGATGGTGGTGAGGTTCTCGTTGGTCAGCATGCGCTGCAACGGCAGGCCGTGCTTACGCATCGCCTTGACGATCGCGTCCTTGCCGGCCTCGATCGCCTCCTCGCGGCGCTCCTTGTTGAAGTACTGGCGGATCTTCGTGCGCGCCCGCGGGCTCTTGACGAAACCCAGCCAGTCCTGCGTCGGGCCGGCGGTGGCCGATTTCGACGTGAAGATCTCGATCACGTCGCCGTTGGACAACGTGGACTCCAGCGGCACCAGCTTGCCGTTCACCCGGGCGCCGATGCACTTGTGCCCGACCTCGGTGTGCACCGCGTAGGCGAAGTCGACCGGCGTCGAGCCGGTGGGCAGCGGGATCACGTCGCCCTTGGGCGTGAAGACGTAGACCTCCTGGCTGGACAGGTCGAACCGCAACGCGTCCAGGAACTCGGACGGGTCGCTCGCCTCCCGCTGCCAGTCCAGCAGTTGCCGCAGCCACGTCATCTCGTCGATGTGGGCCGGCGGCCCGACGATCGTCGCGCCCTTCTGCTCCTTATACTTCCAGTGCGCGGCGATGCCGAACTCGGCGGTACGGTGCATCGCGAAGGTCCGGATCTGCATTTCCACCGGCTTGCCGGTGGGTCCGATGACCGTCGTGTGCAACGACTGGTACATGTTGAACTTCGGCATCGCGATGTAGTCCTTGAACCGGCCCGGCACCGGCTGCCAGTTCGCGTGGATCACGCCCAGCGCGGCGTAGCAGTCGCGAACCGTGTCGACCAGGATGCGCACGCCGATCAGGTCGTAGATGTCGTTGAAGTCGCGGCCCCGCACGATCATCTTCTGGTAGATCGAGTACAGGTGCTTCGGCCGGCCGGTGGTCTCCGCCTTGATCTTCGCCGACTTGAGGTCGAGCGAAACCTTCTCGGTCACCCGGCGCAGCAGCACTTCCCGCTGCGGCTGATGCTCGCCGATCAGCCGGTTGATCTCCTCGAACCGCTTCGGGAACAGCGTGCCGAACGCGAGGTCCTCGAGCTCCCACTTGATCGTGTTCATACCCAGCCGGTGGGCCAGCGGGGCCAGGATCTCCAGCGTCTCCTTGGCCTTCTGCTCCTGTTTGGTGCGGGGCAGGAAGGTCAGCGTCCGCATGTTGTGCAGCCGGTCGGCCAGCTTGATGACCAGGACGCGCGGGTCCTTGGCCATGGCGACGACCATCTTGCGGATCGTCTCGGCCTTGGCCGCGTCGCCCAGTTTCACCCGGTCGAGCTTGGTGACGCCGTCGACCAGCAGCGCGACCTCGCCGCCGAAGTCGGTGCGCATCGCGTCGAGCGAGTAGTCGGTGTCCTCGATCGTGTCGTGCAGCAGCGCGGCCACCAGGGTGGTGGTGTCCATGCCGAGGTTGGCCAGGATGGTCGCGACCGCGAGCGGATGCGTGATGTAGGGGTCGCCGGACTTGCGGTACTGCCCCGAGTGCCAGCGGGCGGCCACGTCGAACGCGCGCTGCAGCGCCCGGCCGTCGGCCTTGGGATGACTGGCCCGGTGGGTCGCGATCAGCGGCTCGAGCACCTCGCTGACCTGGGTGCTCTGCCAGGGCGCGTTGAACCGGGCCAGGCGCGCCCGGACGCGGCGGCCGGTCGGCGCGCTGGCCAGCCCGAACCCGGAGCCGGTGGTGTCGTCGGCGGGCGTCAGCGGCTGGGTGGCCTCGAGATCGTGGGCGTCCGCGGGCGGTGCCGCGCCGGGCCCCGCCGGGGTCGTGCCCGGCGTCTCACGGGGCTCACTCGTACCGGGAGCCACGCCGGGAACGCCCTCGCCCTGAACGCCCGCGTCGTGCGCTGAAGGGGCGACGTCGCTGGACACCGGTCTCCTCACACCGTCACCGGAACCCGGCTCGATCACCGTCGATCCCGCATCACCAGGTATCCCCACCTGCTTAGAAACGCCATCCTACCCGGCTGGTGTTCCCCGATGGCCCGCCCCGAACCGGCGAAAGAATTCCTCTGATCGGTCAAAGGCCATTCAAACGGTCAAGAGCGCATGGACCGTACGAGAGGCGAGACGCTCCCGGCCACCCAGGGCGCCCAGCTCCAGCAGCACCGTGAAGCCCGCGATCGTGCCGCCGGCCTGCTCCACCAAATCCAGGGCGGCGCCGGCCGTGCCGCCGGTGGCGAGCACGTCGTCGACCACCAGCACCCGCTGACCAGTTCCGAACGCGTCCTGGTGCACCTCCAACGTGGCCTCGCCGTACTCCAGGGCGTACGACGCGGCGAACACCGGACGGGGCAGCTTGCCGGCCTTGCGCATCGGCACCACGCCGGTCCCGGTCGCGTACGCGATCGCCGCCGCCACCACGAAACCGCGGGCCTCCACGCCGGCCACCACGTCGAAGGACCCGGCGCCATGGAACGCGATGATCCCGTCGATCACCTGCCGGAACACCGGACCGTCGGCGAACAGCGGCATCAGGTCCTTGAACGCGATGCCCGGCTTGGGGAAGTCAGGCACGTCCAGCACACTGCCGGCCACCAGCGCGGCCAGCTCGTCGCCGCTGTCCCCGCGGGGCCCCGTCGTCTCAGAAGTCACGCCGCCCACCCTATCGACGGGTGGACGGCGTGATCTTCGGAGGTTGCCGGTCGGATCGGCGGCACTCACCGCCGGGCGGACCGGATCAGCGGCGCTTGGTCCCGCCGCCGCTCGGGCGGCTGCCGCCGCCGGGACGGCCACCGCGGTTGGTGTTGCGCTTGGCCGTGGGCCGGGAACCCGGCCGCGGCGCCGAACCGGCCTGCGGCTGGGCCGAGGCCAGCGCCGGCACCTCGCCGTCCTCGTCCGATGGCGTCACGTTCGCCGCCGCCTTCTTGGCCGCCGGCTTGCGGGGCGCCACATCGCCGGACTTCACCGACACCCGCCGGGCCAGCACCCGGGAGTTGTGCGTCTTGATCCGCGGCTCGTTGTCCTTCAGCACGGTCAGCAGCGGCGACGCGAACATGATCGAGGAGAGCACGCCCAGGCCCATACCGACGAACAGCACCAGGCCCAGGTCCTTCAGCGTGCCCGCGCCGAGTAGGCCGGCCCCGATGAAGAGCAGACCGCCGACCGGCAGCAACGCCACCAGACCGGTGTTGATGGACCGCATGAGCGTCTGGTTGACCGCCAGGTTGGCCGCCTCGTCGTACGTCCGCAGACTGCCCGCGGTGATGCCGCGGGTGTTCTCCTGCACCTTGTCGAACACCACGACCACGTCGTACAGCGAGAAACCGAGGATCGTCAGGAAGCCGATCACCGTGGACGGTGTGACCTCCCACCCGATCAGTGAGTACACACCCGCCGTGAGCACCAGGTCGAGCAGCAGCGACGACACCGCGGCCACCGCCATCCGCCACTCGAACCGGATGATCAGGTACCCCAGCACCAGCACGAGGAAGATGGCCAGGCCGATCAACGCCTGCCGGGTCACCTGCCCGCCCCAGGCGGCCGACACCCGGTTGTCGGTGATCTCGGCCGCCGTGATCGTCGGGTCCACCGACTTCAGGTCGTCGACCAGGTTCGTCTTGACCTGGTCGGCCTGGTCCTGGCTCATCGTGCCGGTCCGCACCGAGTACGTCGCAGCCTTGCCCGTGCCGACCTTCTGCGCCGCGCCGACCTGCGTGTCGGACGGCACGCCGGCCGTCTTGATGGCCTTGTCGACCGCGTTCTGCGCGTCGGACTGGGTGCCGACGGTCGCCGGGATGACGAACTCGGACCCGCCCTTGAACTCGATCCCCAGCTGGAACTTGAAGATCGCGAAGCTGCCGATCGAGATCACCACCAGCGCGGCCGCGATCAGGAACCACAGCCGGCGCCGGCCGATGATGTTGACATTCGCCTCACCGCGGTAAAGGCGGTCGGCCAATCCGTTCCGAGCCATCTCAGGCCTCCTTCACGCGCGAGGTGCGCGGGTTCACCGGCTCCTCCGAGGGCGGCCGGCGCAGGACCCGGCCGAGGCCGCTGACCCGCGGCGACATGAACGCCTTGGTGTTCGCGAACATGGTCATGATCGGGTGCCGGAAGAGGAACACGACCACCAGGTCCAGGATGGTGGACAGGCCGAGCGCGAACGCGAAGCCCTTGACCACGCCGATCGAGACGATGTAGAGCACGACCGCCGCCATGATCGTGATCGTGTTGGCGGAGATGATCGTGCGCCGCGCCCGGGCCCACGCCCGCGGCACCGCACTGCGCGGACTTCGACCCTCGTGGATCTCGTCCTTGAGTCGTTCGAAGTAGATGACGAACGAGTCGGCGGCCACACCCAGGGACACGATGAAACCGGCGATGCCGGCCAGCGACAGGGTGAAGCCCGCGGCCCGGCCCAGGAAGCCCAGCGCGCCGAAGGTCAGCAACCCGGACAGCACCAGACTCAGGATGATCACTGTGCCGAGCAGCCGGTAGTAGAAGAACGCGTAGATCGCGACCAGGATCAAGCCGATGCCGGCGGCGAGCAGGCCGGCGCGGAGCTGTGCCGAACCCAGCGTCGCGGAGACCGTCTCGGTGTCGGCCGGCTGGAAGGTCACCGGCAGCGCGCCGTACTTGACCTGGTTGGCCAGGTCCTTCGCGCTGACCGCGGTGAACGAGCCGGTGATCTGCGACTGCCCGGTGAGCACGCCCTGGATTTCCGGCGCCGAGATGACTTCCTTGTCCAGCACCACCGCCACCAGGCAGTGGGTGGCCGTCGAGGACACCGCCTGGGCGGCGGTCAGGCAGGGCGAGCCGGTGGCCGGCGTGAACGCCTCCCGGGTCAGCGCGGTCCACTTCTTCTGGCCGTCGGCGCTGAAGTTCAGCGACACGACCCACTGGCCCTGCTGCTGGTCCAGCTGCGGGCTCGCGTCGCTCACGTCGGTGCCGACGACCTTGGCCGCGTCGAGGAACATCTTGCCGTTGCTCTCACACGTGACGACCTGGGCGTTCTTGTCGTCGATGGCGCCGTTCGGCCGCGCGTTCAGCTGATCGCAGCTGATCGTCGGGATGTCGAACTGCATCTCCGGCGTCAGCGCGTTGATCTCGGACCCGCTCAGCTTCGCGAACGGCGCGTAGATCTTGCCCGCGGTCGGGGTGGTGGTCAGGTCGACCGGGCCGGTCAGCTTGCTCGCCGCCGCCCACGCGGTCGCGCCCACCTTCTGCTCCACCGCGGACCGCTTCACCACGATGCTCGGGTCGACCGAGGCCGACGGCGCCGGGGTGGCCGCCGGAGCGGCGGCCGAGGCGGCCGGTGTCGCCGCCGGAGCGGTCGGGGTCGGGGTCGGCGCCATGCCGCCCTGACCCCCGGTGCCACCACCGGAACCACCGGACGGGGTGATCGCGGGCGCACTGGCCGGCGTGCTCGGGGCCGTCGTCGTGGGCGCGGACGGCGCCACCGACGGCGGGTTCAGCGCGGTCGCACTGACGTCCCCGGTCGCCCGCAGCACCATGCGGAACCGCATCTGCGCGGCCTGCCCGATGTTCTTCAGCTGCTCCCGGGCCTCGCCGGCGAGGGACACCACGATGTTGCGGTTGCCCTCGATGACGACCTCGGCCTCCGAGACACCGAGCGCGTTGACCCGGCTCTCGATGATCTTCCGGGCCTCCTCCATGTTCTGCTGCGTCGGCAGCTGCCCGTTGGCCTGCGGCTGTGCCTGGTAGGTGGCCTGCGTGCCACCGACCAGGTCGAGGCCCAGTTTCGGCTGCACGCGATCGGCGAAGGACCCCTTGGCGCCGGCGGCGAAGAACACCAGCAGATAGAGGACTACGAAGACCAGGCCGAGCACGGCGAGCTGCCGTCCGGGATGCGACTGGCCCTGTGGTGGTCGTGCCACGACGTTAGGTCTCCCTGTGCAACGGGCCGCCGCGGGAGCGCGACGGCAGGACGAGCGGGGCGGGCGACAAGCGCCGGACGGCCGGCACCGCGCCCGCCCGGCGACGATTATTCACATCGATGGGTCGGCCGGCTGCCCCGCCCGGTCCGGCCCGCGAAATCAGTCCTTGGACTTCCGGGTCTCGACGACCGGGCTCTCGATCGGCATGGGCTCCTCGAACTCCTCCGGCTCGTCGTCGTCCGGCACCACGGACTCGTCGGCGGCCGCCGGAGCGGGCACCACACGGGCGATGGCCGGACGCGCGAACTGCACGTCGACACCGGGAGAGATCTCCACCGTGACGAGGTCGTCGGCCACCGAGACGACGGTCGCGTGCAGACCGCCGATGGTGACGACGTGGTCGCCCGCCCCCAGGGTGGACTGCATCTGCTGAGACTCGCGGCGCCGCTTCTGCTGCGGGCGGATCATCAGGAAGTACATGACACCGAAAAGCAAGACGATCAGCAGCAGCGGCGTGAAACTGCTGCCGCCGCCGCTTCCGGCTGCAAAATTCTCCACGAGGAAGCTTCTCCTTATGCCGCCGGGCCGCGGTGAGCGCGCAGGCCGGGGCGATATACACATAGCGTTCGAACGGCGGGGAGTCTAATCGGTCAAGCTGGGAACCACGAATGCGGCACACATCACGGTCCGGTTACGAGCGTTTTTCCGCTTTTGTAGTCATGCGTCACGCGCAAACAGATCGGCCTGCACCACGCCACCCCGGCCGGCGTCCGGCGGGGTCCTGCCCAGGTGCCGCCAGCCCGCGTCGGTGGCCACCCGGCCCCGGGGCGTACGGGCCAGCAGACCCGCCCGTACCAGGAACGGCTCGCACATCTCCTCCACCGTGTCGGACTGCTCCCCCACCGCCACCGCCAGCGTCGACAGCCCGACCGGGCCACCCCGGAACGACTCGACCAGTGCGCGCAACACCGCCCGGTCCAGCCGGTCCAGGCCGAGCTGGTCCACGTCGTACACCTTGAGCGCGGCCTGCGCGGTCTCCAGCGTCACCCGGCCGTCGGCCCGCACCTCGGCGTAGTCGCGCACCCGGCGCAGCAGCCGGTTGGCGATCCGCGGCGTGCCCCGCGACCGCCCGGCGATCTCGGCCGCGCCCTCGGGTGTGATCGGCACCCCGAGAATCCGCGCCGACCGGTGCAGCAGCGAGTCCAGGTCCTCCGGCGAGTAGAAGTCGAGGTGCGCGACGAACCCGAACCGGTCCCGCATCGGCCCGGACAGCAACCCGGCCCGGGTGGTTGCGCCGACCAGCGTGAACGGCTCGACGTCGAGCGGGATCGCGGTGGCCCCGGGCCCCTTGCCGACGATGACGTCGACCCGGAAGTCCTCCATCGCGCTGTACAGCAGTTCCTCGGCCGGCTTGGCGATCCGGTGGATCTCGTCGATGAACAGCACGTCGCCTTCACCCAGGCTGGTCAGGATGGCCGCCAGGTCCCCGGACCGCTCGATCACGGGCCCGCTGGTCGTCCGGATCCCCGCCCCCAGTTCCGCCGCCACGATGTTGGCCAGGGTCGTCTTGCCGAGGCCGGGCGGCCCCGACAACAGGATGTGATCGGGGGGTGACCCGCGGCCCAGGGCGCCCTTCAGGAGGAGGTCGAGCTGGTCGCGGACGCGGTGCTGGGCGATGAAGTCGGCCAGGCGGCGGGGGCGGACGCTGGCCTCGGCGTCCAGTTCGGCGTCCTCGGCGTACGGCGAAACAAGATCTTCGCTGGTCATCGCGCTCGGCCGCTCATCGGGCCCGGCCCAGTAGGCGGATGGCCTGTCGCAGCAGAACCGCGACCGGCGGAATCTCGCCGTCGATGGTCTCGGCCACCGCAGCCACCGCCTGGTCGGCCTGGGCGGCACTCCAGCCCAGCGCCAGCACGCCCTGCCGGACCTGGTCCGGCCAGGCGCCGGAGAGAACGCCGGCCGGGCCCTCGCCGGACACCACCGGGCCGATCCGGTCGCGCAGTTCCAGGACCATGCGTTCGGCGCCCTTCTTGCCGATGCCGGGGACGCGGGTCAGAGTGATCAGGTCGCCGCCGGCGACGGCCTTGCGGACGACGTCCGGCGAGTGGACCGCGAGGACCGCCTGGGCCAGCCGGGGCCCCACCCCGCTGGCCGTTTGCAGCAGCTCGAACAGGTGCTTCTCGTCGTCGTCGGCGAAGCCGTACAGGGTGAGCGAGTCCTCCCGGACGACCAGGCTGGTGGCCAGCCGGGCCGGCTCGCCGGTGCGCAGCCCGGCCAGGGTGCCGGGGGTGCAATGCACGGCCAGGCCGACGCCGCCGACCTCGATCACCGCGCTGTCCGGTGCGACCGCGGCGACCACGCCGCGCACGCTGGCGATCATCGGATTCCTCCCCGGCGCGCGCGGGCCGGCAGACGCCGGGCGGCGGCCTCGATGCGGGCGCGGGTTCCGCCGCGCCAGATGTGGCAGATGGCGATGGCCAGGGCGTCGGCAGCATCGGCCGGGCGCGGCGGGCCGTCCAGTGACAGCAGGCGGGTCACCATGGCGGTGACCTGGGCCTTGCCGGCGGTGCCGGAGCCGGTGACGGCCGCCTTGACCTCGCTCGGGGTGTACGTCTGGACGGGCAGCCCGGCGCGCGCCCCGGACAGGATGGCGATGCCGCTGGCCTGTGCGGTGCCGGTGATCGTCTGGGTGTTGTGCTGGCTGAACACGCGCTCGACGGCGACGCTCTCGGGCTTGTGCTCGGCGATCAGGTCGGCCAGCGAGCTGTCCAGATGCAGCAGGCGCAGCGCGATGTCGTCGTCCGGCTCGGTGTAGACGACGTAGTACTGGATCAGCGTGCAGGGCCGGCCGGGCACGCCCTCCACGACGCCGACCCCGCACCGGGTCAGACCCGGGTCGATGCCGAGCACGCGCATCGCTGGGCCTCCCCGGTCAGGTGTACGTGTGTTCGAGACACCCTAGTACGGCGCGACCGGCGCCCGGCGACGGACACGCGGCGTGGCGCCGGACCCACTATGGACTTGCGCGGAGGGTGACGACGCGCCGACCATGTGGGTGTGTACGTGGTGCCACCGATGGAGGACCAGCCGCCCGGCGACTTTGTCACATTCGTCGCCGCGCATCTGGGCGACCTGCAACGGGAGGCGGCCCGGATGACCGGGGGCGACCAGTTCGCCGAGGAGATCTATCCGGCCGCGCTGGCCGATGCGGCCGGCCACTGGCGCCGGCTGCGACTGCGGCGCCGGCTGACCCACAAGGACGAGGCCGGTCGTTTCGTGTCGCACAGACTGGCCACCCGGGCCAAGCAGTGGCGCGACGACCAGGTCTACGACGTCGACGTCCAGTTGGTCCGGCCGCCCGTACGATCGGTCCATCACGCCAGCATCGCGTTGCGCAAGGCCGCCCTGCTGGACGACACGGTCCGGATCCCGTTACGCCCGGTCGCCGAGGCCTCGATCGCCTGGGACCACGCCGTCCGCCGCGCGCAGTGGCACGCGATCGCCCGCACGGCGGCGTTCTTCCTGTTCGCCTTCGCCGCCCTGGTCCAGGCTGTGCCCGCGGTCTCCTCCTGACCGATAATCGGCCTCCCGCTCGGACAACCGCACCGACCGCTCGCGCGTACGCCGGCACCTCGCCGGCGAGGGTGAGGCGGTGCAGGTGCACGGTGGCGTCGTCGTGCGCCCGGTCCGGCGTGCGGTCGACGATCCCGTACCCGGGGATGCCACGGTCCGCGACCAGTTGTCACGCGTCAATGGCGGCCATGACCTCGTCGGAGACGTCGAAGTTGGCGAAGATGTTCTGCACGTCGTCGCAGTCCTCGAGGGCGTCGATCAGCTTGAACACCTTGCGGGCGGTGTCCTCGTCGACCTCCACCGTCATGGTCGGGATCAGCGACGACTCGGCCGAGTCGTACTCGATGCCGGCGTCGACCAGCGCCGTCCGTACGGGAATCAGGTCGGTGGGCTCGCTGACCACCTCGAACGACTCGCCCAGGTCGTTGATCTCGTCCGCGCCGGCGTCGAGCACGGCCATCATCAGGTCGTCCTCGGACAGGCCGGCCTTCGGGACGATGACCACGCCCTTGCGGTTGAACAGGTACGACACGCTGCCGGCGTCGGCGAAGGTGCCACCGTTGCGGGTGAGGGCGGTGCGCACCTCGGTCGCGGCGCGGTTGCGGTTGTCGGTGAGGCACTCGATGAGCAGGGCGACGCCGTTCGGTCCGTACCCCTCGTACATGATCGTCTGCCAGTCGGCGCCGCCGGCCTCGACGCCGGAGCCCCGCTTGACCGCGCGGTCGATGTTGTCGTTCGGGACCGAACTCTTCTTCGCCTTCTGGACGGCGTCGAACAGCGTCGGGTTACCGGCAAGATCTCCGCCGCCGACCCGGGCCGCGACCTCGACGTTCTTGATCAGCTTGGCAAACATCTTGCCGCGCCTGGAGTCGATGACGGCCTTCTTGTGCTTGGTCGTCGCCCACTTGGAGTGGCCGGACATGATTCACCCTCCGTCTTTCCCGGTCGTCGTCATCCGCGGCGGACCATCTCGACGAAGAACCGATGGACTCGCAGGTCTCCGGTGAGCTCCGGGTGGAAAGCCGTGGCGAGCAGGTTCCCCTGCCGGACAGCGACAATCCTACCGGCGGCCGGGCCGTCGCTGACGCGCCCGGTCACCTCGACGTCGGGGCCGACCGATTCGACCCAGGGCGCGCGGATGAAGACGGCGTGGAACGGCTCGCCGCCGATGGCGCCGATCTCCACCGGAGCCTCGAACGAGTCGACCTGCCGGCCGAACGCGTTGCGCCGGACCGTCATATCGATGCCGCCGAACGACTCCTGATCGGGGCGGCCGTCGAGCACGGTGCCGGCCAGCATGATCATCCCGGCGCAGGAGCCGTAGACCGGCATGCCGCCGGCGATCCGCTTCCGGATCGGGTCGAGCAGCCCGAACGCGACCGCCAGGTTGCTCATCGTGGTCGACTCGCCGCCGGGGATGACCAGCGCCTCGACCGACTCGAGCTCGGCCGGGCGCCGCACGGTGACCGCCTGGGCACCACCGGACTCGAGCGCCCGCAGGTGTTCCCGCACGTCGCCCTGAAGAGCCAGCACGCCGACGGCCGGGCGTACGGCCGGCCCGTGATCGCCCTGCGCCGGATTCATGACCACATCGATCTCCGTTCGCCGATCCGCTCATGCATGTGGGGGTGACACCGCCTTCGAGGAGAAGTCACGGGCCCGCGGCCGGGCCTAGCGTGAGGCCATGATTCAGAACATCTCGCTGACCACGGTCTACACGCTCGACCAGGACCGGACCCGGGCCTTCTACGTGAACAACCTCGACTTCGTGCCGGGCGTCGACGTCGAGATGGCCCCCGGCGTCCGCTGGGTCACCATCAAGCACCCGAACCAGCCGGAGCTCGAGGTGACCCTGATGACGCCCGGGCCGCCGCTCTCCCCCGAAGCCGCCGCCTTCGTCCGCGGCCAGCTCGAGGCCGGCCAGATGGGCGGCCTCGGCCTGCGCGTCGACGACTGCCACAAGACCTACGACGAGCTGTCGGCCACGGGGGTCGTCTTCGTCCAGGAGCCCGCGGACCGGCCGTACGGGATCGAGGCCGTGATGCGCGACGACACCGGGAACTGGCTGGTGCTGGTCGAGCCGCGGGTCTTCCAGCCGTAGCTACCAGCCGCGCTCGGCCAGGCGGTGGGGCTGCGGCACGTCCTCGACGTTGATCCCGACCATCGCCTCGCCGAGGCCGCGCGAGACCTTGGCGATCACGTCCGGGTCGTCGTGGAAGGTGGTGGCCTTCACGATGGCCTGGGCGCGCTCGGCCGGGTTGCCGGACTTGAAGATGCCGGAACCGACGAACACGCCCTCGGCGCCGAGCTGCATCATCATGGCCGCGTCGGCCGGGGTCGCGATGCCACCCGCGGTGAACAGCACGACCGGCAGTTTGCCGAGCTGGGCGACCTCTTTGACCAGGTCGTACGGCGCCTGGAGCTCCTTGGCCGCGACGAACAGCTCGTCGGACGGGAGGTTCTGCAGGCGGCGGATCTCCTGGCGGATCTTGCGCATGTGGGTGGTGGCGTTGGAGACGTCGCCGGTGCCGGCCTCGCCCTTGGAGCGGATCATGGCCGCGCCCTCGGTGATCCGGCGCAGCGCCTCGCCCAGGTTGGTCGCGCCGCACACGAACGGCACGGTGAACGCCCACTTGTCGATGTGGTTGGCGTAGTCGGCCGGGGTCAGCACCTCGGACTCGTCGACGTAGTCGACACCGAGCGACTGCAGCACCTGAGCCTCGACGAAGTGGCCGATCCGGGCCTTGGCCATGACCGGGATCGAGACCGCGGCGATGATCCCGTCGATCATGTCCGGGTCGCTCATCCGGGAGACGCCGCCCTGGGCCCGGATGTCGGCGGGTACCCGCTCGAGCGCCATGACGGCGACGGCGCCGGCGTCCTCGGCGATCTTCGCCTGCTCGGCGGTGACGACGTCCATGATCACGCCGCCCTTGAGCATCTCGGCCATCCCCCGCTTGACGCGGGCGGTTCCGGTGGTCGGCTGGGCATCGGACACTGCGGGCTCCTCACGGACGCGGGCACAGGACAAGAACAGCTTTCACGGTACGCGCAGAGCACGCCCACACCGATGGCCAATCGCGGTACGGGTGGCCTGGTCCGAAGGTGGCCCGGTCTACGCGGCCTGCACCGGTACGGCCGGGGCCGGGGCGGGACGCGGCACGAGCGGCAGGGCCGGCTCGACGATGTCGAAGTACTCCGGCGGCGGGAAGCGCCGGGCCAGCCGCAGCAGTCGGACCACGGGTCGCCGGCGGGCGGTCAGCGCGTCCCGGACGGAGTCGGTGTGCACCTGGCGGGCCAGCACTGCCCGGCGGCTGGTGTCCAGGAGCGTACGGACGGCGGGGTCGTTGCCCCGCAGCGGCACGGCGACGAGCTGGCGGCTCAGGTCGTTCTCGGCCGCCTCGCGATCGGCCGGGACGGCGTCCAGCGCCAGCCGGGCGACGGCGTACAACTCGGTCGAGTCCGACCGTTCGGCGACCACCGCCGCGGCGGCCGCCCGGCGGAGCAGGTGCCCCTCGAGGGCCCGGCGGGCACTGGCGGCCCGGGTGTGCACACGCTTCACACGGCGGGCGGTCCAGAGCAGGTACGCCGAGAGCAACGCCAGCACGGCGACGACGCCCGGTACCCACCACATAGGGGGCATCGTAGTGCCGCAAGGTTTCGGAGAGTCATTTGCCCGGTGGTGGCGCTGCCCACTCCTGATCGATCACGCGCCCGTCGGTGGCCTCGATCGCCGTCTCGTATACCTCGACCACCCGGGTGGCCACGCTCGGCCAGTCGTACGCGGTGACCGCCTCCCGGGCGTGGGCGGACAGCTCGGCCCGGCGCTCGGGGTGCGCCAGCAGCTCACCGAGCAGGGTGGTGAGCGCGGCGGCGTCGCCGGTGGGGAACAACGCGCCGGCCCGGCCGCCCTCCAGCACCCGGCGGAAGGCGTCCAGGTCGCTGGCGGCGATCGCGGCGCCGGCCGCCATCGCCTCCGTCAGGACCATGCCGAACGACTCACCGCCCGTGTTCGGAGCGACGTAGACATCGACGCTGCGTAACATCCGGGCCTTGTCCGCCTCGGAGACCAGGCCCAGGAACTCGACCCGGTCGCGCACCTCGGCCGGGAACTGCCGGTAGAGGTCGTCGCGGTCGCCCGGCCCGGCGACCAGCAGGCGCAGGCCCGGCCGGTCGGTGGCGACCGCGGCGAACGCGGTGGCGAGCAGACCGAAGCCCTTGCGCGACTCGGTGTACCGGCCGAGGAACCCGAGCGCCCCGCCGTCACCGGGCCAGCCGGGCAGCGGTTCGGCGGTGGCGTACCGGGCCACGGTGACGCCGTTGGGGATCTCCACCGCGCCGCCGCCGAGATGTTCCACCTGGGTCCGGCGGGCGAGCTCGCTGACCGCGATGCGGGCGGTGATCTTCTCCGACACCATCTGCAGCAGTCCCTGGGCGGCGGCCAGCGCCCGGGACCGGGTGACCGAGGTGTGAAACGTGGCCACGACCGGGCCCTGGGCCGACAGCACGGCCAGCACGGACAGGCTGAGGGTCATCGGCTCGTGCACGTGCAGCACGTCGAACTTGCCGCGGCGCAGCCAGCGCCGGACCCGGGCGCTGGAGACCGGGCCGAACGCGATCCGGGCCACCGACCCGTTGTAGGGCAGCGGCACCGCCCGGCCGGCCGGCACCACGTACGGCGGCAGGTCGGCGTCCTCGTCGGCCGGGGCCAGCACGCTGACCTCGTGGCCCAGGCCGATCAGCGCCTCGGCCAGGTCCATGATGTGGTTCTGCACCCCGCCGGGCACGTCGAACGAGTACGGCGACACGATGCCGACCCGCATCGTCAGACCCGGGCCGTGCTGCTGCCGGCGCCTGGTCCTTCGGACGGCGCGGAGAATCCAGACCCCTTCGGGGCGGTGTCGAGCCACATCTTCTGCAGCATGTGCCAGTCCTGCGGGTGCGCGGCGATGCCGATCGCGAACGCGTCGGCCAGCCGCTGGGTGACGAGCTTGACCCGCATGGCCAGATCGCCCTCGGCCGGGTCGGGCAGCTCGATCCGGCGCATCGCCGCGTTGGTCCTCCCGGGGCTGAACCACAGGTCGGCCGCGAACAGCGGCGCGCCGCTGCGGATGGCCAGCAGCGCCGGGCCGGGCGGCATCCGGGTGCGGCCGCCGAAGAACGTCACCTCGCCGCCGCGGGCCGCCAGGTCCCGGTCGGCCAGCAGCGCGACGGCCCAGCCCTGGGCCAGCCGGTCACCCATCACGTCCAGGGGCGGCTTCTGCCCGCCGGTCAGCGGCACGACCTCCATGCCGAGCTTCTCCCGGTAGGCCACGAACCGGTCGAACAGGCTCTCCGGCTTGAGCCGCTCAGCCACCGTGATCATGCGGTAGCCCTGGGCGGCGACCCAGGCGCCGGCCGTGTCCCAGTTGGCCAGGTGGGGCAGCGCCAGCACGACGCCGCGGCCGGCGGCCATGGCCGCGTGGAACTCGTCCTGTCCCGGGAACTCGAGGGCGTCGATCATCTGCTGCTTCGACATCGACGGCAGGCGGAACGCCTCCATCCAGTACCGGCCGTACGACCGGAGACCCTGCCGGACGAGCTCGTCCAGCGCGACCTCGGGCATGTCCGGGCCGACCACCTGCCGCAAGTTGCGGCGCAGTCGCTGGGTGCTGGGCCCGTTGCCGCGGGCGGCCCGGTCGGCGGCGGCGTTGAACACCGCCTCGGCCGCGGGTCGGGGCAGCGCCCGGACCACGCGCCAGCCGGCCGCGTACCCCAGGTCGGTGAGCCGGTCCTTCACTCGGCCGGCACCTCGTCCGGGCGTACTTCTGTACGCGCGGCGTGGATCAGCCGCTGGAAGATGGTGATCACGCTGAGCAGGGCCAGGAACCACAGCGCGGCGGGCAGGCCCCAGTCCAGGCCGGCGCTGCCCAGCAGGCCGCCGATGCCGACGATGATCAGGCGTTCCAGCCGCTCGGCGATTCCGACGTCGGCGTTCAGGCCGAGACTCTGGGCGCGCGCCTTGACGTACGAGACGACCTGGCCGGCGGCGAGGCAGACGATCGCCGCCACCATCCCGCCGTACGGATTGCCCTTGCCGTGCAGATAGAAGACGACGGCGCCGAACACCGCGGCGTCGGCGATCCGGTCCATGGACGAGTCGAGCAGGCCGCCGAACTTGGCGTTCCGCCCGCGCATCCGGGCCATCGTGCCGTCCAGCACGTCGGTCAGGGCGGACGCGGTGACGACCCAGGTCCCCCAGAACAGGTGGCCGAGGGCGCCCAGGTACGACCCGATGAGCACGCCGACCGTACCGGCGATGGTCACCGCGTTCGGGGTGACCCCGATGCGCAGCAGGAAACGGGCGGTCGGGTTGACTACGTGGGACAGAAGGGCGCGGCCGGTCCCGCCGATGATCTTCACCATGACCGGTCAACAATAACGGCCCGCACGACCGGCGTGGTTACCGACTACATGGGGTTGCGGTTCTGGTAGCGCTGGGTGTGGGATTCACCAACAGCGTCGTAACGTCCGGGAGACGGAGGTGCGCTCGCCATGGCGCAAAAAACCTCGGAGAAGGGACTCTCCGGCGCGGCCGCGCCGGTGGTGACCGACCCCGGCAGAGTTCGCAACGTGGTGCTCGTGGGCCACTCCGGTGCCGGCAAGACGACGCTCACCGAGGCGTTGCTGGCGGCCACCGGCACGATCCCCCGCCCGGGAGCGGTGGCCGAGGGCACCACGACGACCGATCATGACCCCGCGGCGGTCCGGCAACAGCGGTCCGTCGCGCTTTCGTGTGCGCCGCTGGTGCACGAGGGCGTCAAGGTCAATCTGCTCGACACGCCCGGGTACGCCGACTTCGTCGGGGAGCTGCGCGCCGGCCTGCGGGCCGCGGACGCCGCGCTCTTCGTCGTGTCGGCGGTCGACGGCGTGGACCCGGCCACGGTGGCGCTGTGGGACGAGTGCGCCTCGGTCGGGATGCCCCGCGCGGTCGCCATCAGCCGGCTGGACCACCCGCGGGCCGACTACGAGGGCACGCTGGAAGCCTGCCAGGACGCGTTCGGCGAGAACGTGATGCCGATCTACCAGCCGATGCTGGGCGACGACGGCCAGTCCGTGGCCGGTCTGCTCGGGCTGGTCACGCTGCGGGTACTGGACTACTCGGAGGGTTACCCGCCGCGGGCCGGCGAGGCCGAGGCGGCCCACTTGACGCCGGTCGAGGACGCCCGCAACGAGCTGATCGAGGGGATCATCGCCGAGAGCGAGGACGAGACCCTGATGGACCGCTACCTCAGCGGTGAGGCCGTCGGGCCAGACGTGCTCGTCCCCGACCTCGAGAAGGCGGTCGCCCGGGGGCACTTCTACCCGGTGATCCCGGTCTGCGCGGAGACCGGCGTCGGGCTCGACGCGTTGCTCGACGGCCTGGTCTCGGGCGCGCCGTCGCCGCTGGAGCACGATCTGCCGGTGGTCTCCGGCGTGGACGGCTCGCCGCGGCCGCCGCTGACCTGCGACCCGGACGGCCCGCTGGTGGCCGAGGTGGTCAAGACGACGATCGACCGGCACGTGGGACGGGTGTCGCTGGTCCGGGTGTTCTCCGGCACGCTGCGGCCGGATCAGACCCTGCACGTCTCCGGGCACGGCCTGTCCGAACGCGGCCACCCCGACCACGACGCCGACGAACGCGTCGCCCACGTCTACGCGCCGCTGGGCGCGACGCTGCGGGAGATCTCGCAGTGCATCGCCGGGGACATCTGCGCGATCACCAAGTCAGGTAGCGCCGAGACCGGGGACACGCTGTCGGGCAGGGACGAGCCGCTGCTGATGTCAGCGTGGCGGATGCCGGAGCCACTGCTGCCGATCGCAGTCGTGGCCAAGTCCCGTGCGGACGAGGACGCACTGGCCAAGAACCTCGCCCGGCTGGTCGCCGGCGATCCCACGCTGCGGCTGGAGCGCAACCCGGACACCCACCAGCTGGTGCTGTGGTGCATGGGTGAGTCGCACGCCGACGTCGTGCTCGAGCGGCTCCGCGCCGGCGGCGTCGAGCTGGACACCGAGCCGGTCAAGGTGTCGCTGCGGGAGACATTCGGGTCCGCCGCGCGCGGCCACGGGCGGCACGTCAAGCAGTCCGGGGGGCACGGCCAGTACGCGGTCTGCGACATCGAGATCGAGCCGCTGCCGCGCGGGTCCGGTTTCGTGTTCGCCGACAAGGTGGTCGGCGGCTCGGTGCCGCACAACTACATCCCGTCGGTCGAGAAGGGTGTCCGGGCCCAGCTCGAGCGCGGCATCGTGGCCGGGTACCCGGTGGTCGACCTGAAGGTGACGCTGGTCGACGGGAAGGCGCACAGCGTCGACTCGTCGGACGCGGCGTTCCAGACGGCCGGTGCGCTGGCGCTGCGCGAGGCAGCCGAGGCCGGCCAGGTGACGCTGCTGGAGCCGGTGGACGAGATCGTGGTGCGGGTGCCGGACGACTACGTCGGCGCGGTGATGAGTGACCTGTCGGGCCGCCGCGGCCGCCCGATGGGCAGCGAGTCCGACGCCGACGGCGGCTACATCCTGGTCCGGGCCGAGGTGCCGGCGGTCGAGCTGGTCCGGTACGCGGTGGAACTGCGCGCGCTGTCGTCGGGGGCGGGCACGTTCTCCCGGACGTACGTCCGGCATGAACCGATGCCCGCCCACCTCACCGACGCCATCCGCAAGGAGCACGCGGCTAGATGGTGATGGCGTTCGCGGCCTCGTGCAGGGGCTTCAGGATCTTGTCGATGACCTGTTCCTTGCGCGGGTGGTACTTCAGCGTGCGCATCCCGTAGTTGCGGACGGCGATCTGGAACCGGCCGCCGGGCACCATGTCCTTGGCCATCTTCTTGCCGAAGGCCAGGTTCTTCGCCACGTACGGCCGCATCCGCCGCTCGTAGGACGCGAACGATCCACCCCGCCCGAGCTCCTCGGCCAGCACGTACGCCCCGGTCAGCGCCAGACTGGTCCCCTGCCCGGAGGCGGGCGCCGGGCAGTGGGCGGCGTCGCCGGCCAGCCCGACCCGTCCCACCGCCCACGACGGCAGCTCGACCTGGCTCAGCGAGTCGAGATAGAAGTCGCCGGCGGCGCCGATCGACTCCAGCAGCCGCGGCACCTCCCAGCCCGCGCCCGCGAACGCCTCCGCCACCAGCCGCTTCTGCGCCGGGACGTCGCCGAGGTCGAGCGGGCCGGACGCGAACGTGAAGCCGGCCTTGGCGACGTCGCCGCTGCTGTAGACGAACACCAGCCGCCCCGGCTCGGAGTACATGACCTCCTCGTGGTCGAGGCCGAGGTGATCGGGCACCGAGAAGATCGAGATGTACGCGCCCAGATGGCTCAGCGGCACCTCCCCCATGACCAGCCGCCGGGTGGCCGAGTGCAGCCCGTCCGCCCCGATCACGTACGCGAACCGCCGTTGCGCCCCACCGGCGAAGGTGACGTCGACGCCGTCCCCGGTGTCGTCGAGCGCAGCGATCGAGTCGCCGAAGACGTACTCGACGTCGCCGGCGGTGGCGTCGTGCAGCACCCGGGTGAGGTCGGTGCGCATGATCTCGATGTCGTCGCCGCGCCGGCCCATCAGCAGGTTCGCGTCCAGCCGGGCGATCGGGCGGCCGTCGGAGCGAACGTAGGTGATCTCCCGCATCCCGGTGTCCAGCGCCCGCGCCTGGGAGTGGACACCCATCCGTTTCAGCACCTCGGTGGCCGCCCCGCGAACGTCCACCTTGTACCCACCCTCGCGCAGGGCCGGCGCGCGCTCGACCACCGTCGGGCGGAAGCCCTGCCGGTGCAGCCAGTAGGCCAGTGCCGGGCCGGCCACGCCGGCCCCGCTGATCAATACCTCGTCCGTCGTCATGCGAGCTACTATACAAACGTATTATACGTTTGTATAGAAGTTAGGATGCCATCTGTGGGACATCGCCAGGATCTGCTCGACGGCGCGACGAAGTGCCTGTTGGAAAAGGGGTACGCCCGGACCACGGCGCGCGACATCGTGGCCGCCTCGGGCACGAACCTCGGCTCGATCGGTTATCACTACGGCTCGACCCAGGCGCTGATGAACGCGGCCATGATCGCCGCGATGGAACAGTGGGGTGAGAAAGTCGGCGCGGCGCTGGCCGCCGGGACCGGCGACGGCGGTTCCGACCCGCTGCTGACGTTCTGGCGCCGGCTGATCGGCACCGTCGCCACCGACCGCGCGCTGTGGTTCGCCAGCATCGACGCGATGGTCGCGGCGGAGCACGAGCCGGACCTGAAGGCTCAGCTGGCCGAGGCGATCGAGCAGGGCCGCTCCGGCATGGCCGCCATGCTCACCGGCGCCGAGGAGTCCACTCTGGAGCCGTCGGTGGTCCGCGAACTGGGCTCGGTGCAGATGGCCCTGATGTCCGGCGTGATCATCCAATGGCTCACCGATCCGTCGGCCGCGCCGTCGCCGGAACAGGTCGTGGCCGGCCTGCGGGCCCTCGCCGCGCTCGGTTAGCCGACCTCTTCCCAGGCCTTGGCCAGCAGGTCACGGGTGTCGGCGAGCAACTGCGGCAGGACCTTGGTCTGGCCGATCATAGGCATGAAGTTGCCGTCGCCGGACCAGCGCGGCACCACGTGCTGGTGCAGGTGGGCGGCGATCCCGGCCCCGGCCACCGACCCCTGGTTCATGCCCAGGTTGAAGCCGTGCGGGCTGCTGGCGTGCCGGACCACCCGCATCGCCGTCCGGGTGAACGCGGCCACCTCGACCGTCTCGGCCGCGTCGAGCTCGGTGTAGTCGGCCACGTGCCGGTACGGGCACACCAGCAGATGACCGGGGTTGTACGGGTAGAGGTTGAGCAGCGCGTACACCGTCTCGCCCCGGGCCACGACGTGGTTCTCCGCATCGGGGTGCTTCGGCGCCTCACAGAACGGGCACGTGTCCGACTTGGCCTCCCCGGAGATATAGGTCATCCGGTGCGGGGTCCAGAGCCGTTCCAGCCCGTCGGGCTTTCCGTCATCTGCCACATCGCGATCCTATGCGCCCCGTCAGTATCAGCTTCGCCGGCGTCGTGTTGTAGATCGGCGTGAGCGCCGTGGCCAGGCGGGTCATGTCGAGGCTCATCGGGCGGTCCACGTCCCTCCGGTTCGAAGCAGTCCTGCGCCGGGTCGCTCAACCGACCCGGATAAGCCGAGGAATCTGCCGGAAATGGGAGGAACGCCGCTCGATCATGGACTCGCGGGAGCAGCGAATCGGTACCCGGCTGCGTTTGGATGACGGACGGGTCGTACGGGGAGGGGCGGCATGCGGTTCGAGGAGTTCGCGGCGGCGCGCCTGAACGCGATGCTGCGCTACGCGATGCTCCTGGCCGGCGACCGCGAGGAAGCGCGCGACCCCGTGCAGGACGTGCTCGCCCGGGCCCTGGTGCGCTGGGAACGGATCTGCCGGATCGAAGAGCCCTGGGCGTACGTCCGCCGCATGCTCACCAACGAGTTCATCTCCCGCCGCCGTCGCCGGACGGTCCGGACCGTGCCGTGGGGCGACGGGTACGACCCACCCGCTCCCCCGCCGGCCGAGCCTGGCGCCGGCGACGAGATGTGGCGGCTGCTCGGCGGCCTGCCCCGGCAGCAGCGGGCGGTTCTGGTGCTGCGCTACTACGAGGGTCTGAGCGATGCCGAGATCGCCGAGACGCTGTCCTGCCCGGGCGGACACAGTCCGGGCGTACGCGTCCCGAGCCCTGGCCGCCCTGCGGATCGAGCTGGGCGACGCGGAAGGAGTGCTCTCATGAACCGTCTCGACGACCTGCGGCAGTCGCTGGAGGAGCACGCCAGGCTGGCCCCCGGCGCGTCCGGCGTGATCGACGCGGCCCGGGCCGGGGCGGTCCGGATACACCGGCGTCGCCGGATCGTGCTGGTCACGACGGCCGCCGTCGCGGTAGCGCTGTTGGCCACCGCCGTACCGGTCACCCTGCGGCGACAGGCCGGCCCGCCGGCCCGGCCGCACCCGGCCGCCGGCCGCCAGGCCTTCGAACTCACCGTCGGGCTGGACCCGGCCTACCCGGCCACCTCGGTCACGCGGTCCGTCGGGGCGAGCCGGCAGGAACTGTCCGTCGAGCGCGGTTCCTTCGCCGCCACCGTCACCGCGTCCGATCCGGGTACCCAGAATCCGACGGGCGGGGTGAACACCACGGGCCCGGTCGAGACGGTCACCGTCGGAGGGCACCCGGCCACCTACAACGGCACGCAAAGGTCGGCCACCGTGGCCTGGACCTTACCCGGCGGCGTCACGGTCCAGGTGCGGTCCGGCCCCGCCGCTGCTGGCGAGGCGGCGCTGCTGGCGCTGGTCGGCGCCGTCCGGATCGGGCCACCGGTGGCTCTGGCGATGCCGTTCCGGCCGGGTCCGATCCCGGCCGGGTCGTCCTTCACCGGCACCACCTACGACGGGCCGGCCCGCACGAGCACCCCGCGGGTGGCCGCAATCCGATTCGACGCCACGGTCGACGGGACGCCCGGTGTTCCGATCCAGATCGCCGCGTTCGACCGCCACGACCTCACCGGCACCCGGATGCCGGACGTGGCCGGCCATCCGGCGGCCTGGCAGGGAATGCTGATGCCGCACAGCTTCGAGGGCACGATCACGCTGCAAGCCGGCCGATGCTGGTACCAGTTCTCGGTGACGAATGCGGTCATCACCCGGGACCAGCTGGTCCGGCTGGCCGAGCGCACCGAATTCACCGACTGCACGGATCCGTCCACCTGGGTGCCCTTGAGCGGCTGACGGTCAGGCCGCCGACGGGCCGGTGTTGACGCGGGAGCGGACCACCTCGGCCACGTGGGCGATCGCCTCGTCGAGGGAGACGCCGTTGCGCTGCGAGCCGTCGCGGTAGCGGAAGGACACCGTGCCGGCGCTGACGTCGTCGTCGCCGGCGATCACCATGAACGGGATCTTCTGCTGCTGGGCGGTGCGGATCTTCTTCTGCATCCGGTCGGTGGAGTAGTCCACCTCGGCCCGGATGCCTTCCGTGCGCAGGCGCTCGGCGAAGGAGGCCAGGTAGTCGGCGTGGTCGTCCCGGATCGGGATGCCGACCACCTGCACCGGGGCCAGCCAGGCCGGGAACGCGCCCGCGTAGTGCTCGACGAGCACCCCGAAGAACCGCTCGATCGACCCGAACTTGGCCGAGTGGATCATGACCGGTTCCTGGCGGGTGCCGTCGGCCGCCTGGTACTCCAGGCCGAACCGGGCGGGCTGGTTGAAGTCGTACTGGATCGTCGACATCTGCCAGCTGCGCCCGATCGCGTCACGGGCCTGGACCGAGATCTTCGGGCCGTAGAACGCGGCACCGCCCGGGTCGGGCACGAGGTCG
>CAXSDA010000056.1:25675-38975 GCA_964236515.1 uncultured Actinoplanes sp. | reverse complement strand
CACCTCAGTAGCGGCCTGAGAATCTACGTCATCCACAGGTATTGACAATTGCTCCTGATCGCCGACCGTTTCACCAAGGCCGTTGAACAACTTGGCGAGTCCGGTTCGCAGGCGATCGACGTCCGGCTCGGAGCGATCTACGCCTTGCAGCGCATCATGCGCGACTCCAGCAAGGACCAAGCGGCTGTAGTCGAGATCCTCAGCGCTTTCATCCGCGTCCACGCCCCAGCGCCCTGTACTCAGCACGGCACCTCCAGTGGGGAACCGGCCGACAGGCCTGTCGACATCCAGACAGCCTTAACCGTGCTCGCACCTGCGCGGCGCAAACCTGTCCTTCGCGGACCTAACCACGGCGTACTTGGTCGGCGCGGACCTGCGCGGTGCGTACCTGATCCGCACGGATCTGCGCGGCGCGGGCCTAGGTGACGCCGACTCCACACCGGGCTCAGGAGGCGTGCCAAGCGGTGAACTGACGGCCGGACCGAGGTGGCGTTGACCTCCTCCCGAAAATGAGGCGTCCGTAGGGGATCTCGGATATAAGCGACGTCGTGAAGCACGCACCGCGCTCCGCCAGCATCCTTGGCGGCGTACATCGCGGTATCCGCGCGTCGTAGTAGTTCGTCGGCGTGGTCACCGACAGAGCCGGTGACCACGCCGACACTGGCACGGATTGCGAAGACATTGCCATCAAGGTCAACCGGTTTCGCCAACTGGTCTAACAATCGTGTTATCTCTGCGACTGCGTCATCTGGACCGCAGTTTTCGATGAGGACGACGAACTCGTCGCCGCCTAGACGTGCAACGGTCGCTGCGTTGCGAACCCCTGCGGATAAGCGGGCCGCAGCTGTGACGAGCAGCCGGTCTCCGGCTTCGTGGCCCAGAGTGTCATTTACCGGCTTGAAGTTATCGAGGTTGCGGCTGAGCCGGGAACAGGCCGCCACCGCCCGCCGGCTCACGCCCCACGAGAGCGCCGCCGGCCGGCTGGTCCGCGCCGCCAGGCAGGCCAGCACCGCCATCGCCGAGGCCCGCAGCGAGCTCGCCGCCGTCGAGCGGGAGCTGTCGACGTTCAGCGACCCCACCGTGCAGCAGACCCGACAGCTCGGGGTGACATTTCAGCTACCCGATGTGCACGGCTCCGCCGACGAACGCTACGTCACCACCTGGTACCGCAAGAAGACCGGCCACGACCTGGACCCTCGGCACACGTCCAGCTGCGGGGCTGGATTCCCGACGGCATCCCCCACGATCTGGACACCCTGCGCCCGTTCGCCCTGTCCACCGCCACGGGACACCACCCCGCAGGCGTGCTACGCCTGGGCCATTCCACCCTGGCTGCGGCACCCCGACACCCGCGACGACGCACCCCAGCTGCGCCGGCAGTTGGGCGCGACGACCAGCGGCGCTCCCCGACTGCCGGACCACCCCTACCCCGGGCCGGCCCTGCTTCCCGGGGCCCTGCTGAGCGTCCCGTGGCGGCACGCCCTGGTCCTTACTCAGCCGGTCGACGCCGTCGAACTCGCCTACTGGTACCGGCGGAGCGCCTGGTCCCAGCACTGGCACCCCGAGGCGGCCCCCGTACCGTTCTGGCTGCCTACCGAACACGCCGTGACCTACCCGTAGGCACGCCCGCTGCCCCCTGGCACCGGCATCCGGCTGCCCTACCCCGCCGTCTTCGCCGCCTTCGCCACCGGCTGGCGAATCGAGCCCGACCGCCCCGGTGATCGGCCTCCCGAGCCCGCTGCCATGCCACTGCTCCTGCTGTACGCCCGCGGCCAGGCCACCCGCTACGCCCCGGCCACCCTGGCCATCCACCTCGCCCGCCTGCAAGGCGCCGGGCTGACCGACCGCACCGAACTGCCCACCCCGCTGCAGGCTCTTGACCTGTACGGAGGCGCCGTCGAAGGACTACTGCTTCTGGCCTACCCGGACGGCTCACCCCGCGACGAGTTTCGCCTGGTGCATCGCGGTCGGGCACCCCACCGGCTTCCGGCAGCGCCAGCGCCTGGCACTCCCAGATCGACAACATCACCGCCGGGATCGCTCTGAGCTGCTGGCACGAACCCCTCAACCCCACCCCCGCCGGCCGCCTCGGCCGATCGGGACGCCACCGCGGCCACCTCGACAGTCCACGTCCAGGACATCGACGCGACCTGACCACCCACCCGCTCCGACCGCCCGGACGACCCCCGCTCCACCACCCGGCCGCATCTACGCCGCGGCCACTGGCGGCAGCAACGCATCGGACCAGGGCGCCGGGAAACACGCTGGACCTGGGTTCGCGCCACCTCCGTCAGCGGCCTACCCACCACCGCCGACCAGATCTACGTCCTTCGTCGTGAACTCCAGGGTTACCACTGCTGTTAGCCCACCCGCCGGTCCACCAAGACCATTGGCCCCACCACCGTCGGGCCGGCTCTCGGCGGCCCCAGGCGCCCGCGACGCGACGCGGCAACGGCCCCGTCCGAATGGCCCGCGCCGAGTCGCAGACGTTTAGTACGTCATACATCGCCGGTACTGTTGCTGCGTGGGTACGGTGCGCGCCGGGACTGTCTCGCGGTGACCGACGTGAGTTGGTTCCGCTGGGGGGCGGCCCGGCCGGTGGCCGTCAGCGTGCCCGGGCTGCGCTGCGTCACCAAGCCCGCTACCTGGCCACTCGGTGGCGGCTCAACAACGACGACACCGTGGACCGTGCAGTGTTCGCCGGCACACGGGTGACGAAGTCGGACCCGTGACAGCTGCACGTCCACGGCGTGCTTGACCTGGCGCACCAGCTCAGTGGCCAGATTGACGTTGAACTGCTAACGAAATGGCCCACCTGCCCATCTTGTTAACCTGACCTAGAGGTCTAGGTATCTAAGTCCTGGGAGTGCTATTCGGTGTTCGCTGATGGGCACTACGCCCTGGGCGTAGCGTCGCTGAAGTGATAGGCGGGCGGCGCCCGGTGTCGGCGTGGTGGGGTGCGCTGGTGCACGCCGCCGATCGGCGGTGCTGCTGGTGACGGTGGTGTTCTTGGGTCTGCTGGGTACCGGCCTGGCGGTAGTGGTGTTTGGCGCAGTGACGACAGCCGGGCTGCTCAGGCGTTGACGGAGCTGATCCGCACGGTGGAGCAGACGGTGCCGGCGGAGATCCGCCGGTACGGCAATGCCCTTGCCGACATAGCGGCCGCGGTGGGCGCCCAGGGCCGGCTGAACGCGGTGGAGTTCGCCGCGATCACCGCGCCGATCAAACGGTCGATGTTACCCGGCGCCACCGGTATATCCCTGGTCGTGGCCGCCGATCTGGATCAGATCGCGCAGGTGCAGACACGGTGGCGCTCCCGCGGTGCCACCACCTTGGCCCTGCGCCCGGACGATCGGTTCTCCTCGCACCTGTTCGTGGTCCTCAGTCAGCCGTTGGACGGTGCTCCCGCTCCCCTGGGCCGCGACCTGTCGACGGCCAGTGCCGCAGTCGACGCCCTGACCTTGTCGAGGACCACCCGCACGGTTGCGGCCAGCCGCCCGTACCGGTTGCTGCACGACGTCGCACGGCCGGTGGCGCAGCAACAACCGTCGACACTGCTCGCCGCACCGGTCTACGCCACGTCCCCGCAGGCCGCGGACAAGGAACAGTTCCGCGGCTGGGTCGTTCTGGGCCTACGCGGGAGTGACTTCCTGCAGCAGAGCATCGGCGTGGTGGCCCGCGGCACCGTCGCTGTCGCCTTGCGCGACACCACCACCGACGGTCGGCAAGCCACACTGGCCGGGTGGCTGCCTCCCGGCGCCCAGGTGAACGCTTCCCACACCAAGGTCGTCGTTGTCGACGTGCTGCAACACGTCTGGCAGCTGCAGGTCACCGCGACCAACCGGCTCCTACCGGATACGGCACTGCACCTGCAGACCACGGCTGGGGTGACCGGGGCACTGATCCTTCGACAATCTGATTGGCAACGCCCTCAAGTACACCCGTCACGGCCACCCAGCACACGTGGAGATCACCGCCGAAGCCCACGGCGACACCTGGCAGATAGAGATCAGCGACCACGGCATCGGCATCCCCGACACCCAGCGCGACAGCGTGTTCACCGCGTTCACCCGCGCCGCGGGTAGCGAAGGCTACCCGGGCTCTGGTCTGGGCTTAGCCATCGTGCACCGCATCATCGAACGCCAACACGGCACATCACTGTCACCGGTAACGAGCACGGCGGCAGCCGGTTCTGCATCACCCTACCCGCCACCCACTACACCCCGAGGGCGCTATCCCTGCGCCGTTGCTTGCGAGCAGCGGGTGAGGTGCAAAGTCTGCAACCGCCGCAACATCAGCACCGCGGCGCTCGCGATCAGGTTCGCCGGCATGAACAACCCACCCGGCAGCACATCCTGCAAAACCACCTGCACCGACGGCGACGCCGCATCCAGCAAACCCATCGACCAGTCCGGATACGTCCGGTCAGCGATGTCGTCGACATTCAGCAAACTGACCCGCCGGTGCCGCTGATCCGCGGCAATGACCGTGAAAGTTTGCGTGAGCTGCTCTCGCTCTCCCTCCAGAATCTGCAGGAAGTAGGACCGGCTGAACAGCAACATCCCGGTCAACCCGTTCTGGGCGTTGTTACGCTCACCCTGCTCATGAATACGGAAGATCTCCCCTGGCGCCAGCAGGTTCTTCGTACTGATGAACAGCAAACGACTCAGCCCCATGCTCAGAAAATACCGGCATCAACCCTGCCCCCACCGACAAACCGTCACTACGGGCTGATCGGGACGTCCATGCCTTCAAGGCAGGCTTCTCCCTGACCTGCCGGGAGTCTATGGACGCCCGGCGGCGACAGCGGCTTACCATCAGAATCGTGTCGGACGACGATCACTTCACCGCCCGGGAACAGCACCTGAACCAGCTGCGGCGCAACCTAGACGCGCGAGAACGGCTGCTCGACGCCCGCGAGCAACGCCTGAACGCTCTGCAGGCATCCCTGGACACGCTAAACCAGCAACTCGCCCGGCAGGAACAGCGGTTCGCCCACCGCGAAACCGAAGCGCACCAACGCGACGAGCACGCCGACAAACGCGACACCCGCGCGGACGACCGGGAACTCCACGCCACCGCCCGTGAACGCCTCCTCGACCAGCGCGACCGCACACCAGGCGGAACACTGGACCCCCATGGGACAGGTCCAGGAGTCCTTCGCGCGGGAAATCGCCCGGCTGGAACGCAGCGACGCGTTCCTGCAACGCTCTCGAGAAGCTGTCCAACGCGCACAAGACCGCCTCGACGCCCTGCGCCGCGATCCCCCCGGCACCGACCTACCCAACCACACCTGACAGATGCCCACCCGTCGCGTACGGGTGATCTGAGCCCGCGCCCTAGCTGCGCCTGACGACGCGACCGCCGACCAGCTGGTCACGCTCTACCACCAGCGCTGCGAAATCGAGACCGCCTACCTCGGCGGTGGAAGGTGACGACGCCGGCCTGTTTCGTATCGCCGCTGGTGCTCTCCAGGCGACCCGCTCGCCCGGGTGGTGTTCATTGATCCCGGTGTCGAACTCGCGGGTTGCCCGGCGATTTGGTTCCGACCGGCTGGCAGATCGTCCAGACTGAGTGGATGAGCGGGCACATGTTCCCCGACGTGGTGCTGAAGACCCGCAGACTGGTGCTGCGGGCGTTGTGGGACGAGGATGTCGACGCCATCGCGGCAGCCTCCTCGGAACCGGTGAGCCAACGCTGGCTGCCCCTGCCGAACCCCTACACCCGCGACGACGCATTGGCCTTCGTGCACGAGAAGGCGCCGGCCCAGCGCGCCGCTGGGAACGGGCTGACCCGGGCCATCGAATGGCACGGCGCCCTGGCCGGTGTGATCGAACTCAACCACACCGACTGGGGTCTTCGACAGACCGAGATCGGCTACTGGGCGGCCCCCGCGTTCCGCGGCCAGGGTGTGCTGACCGAGGCCACCGTCGCCCTGTCCCGGTGGGCGCTCACCGAGGCCGCCTTCGAACGGGTCGTGCTGCGGATCGCCACCGGTAACACCGCATCCATCCGTGTCGCCGAGAAAGCCGGCTTCACCTACGAGGGCACCGCCCGCAACGTCGGTGTCGTCCCGGCCGACCGCGTCGACCTCGCCGTCTACTCCGTTGCCCCGCCGACCTGAGGCTTCCCCAGCGCCGGATTCCGGTTGTAGTCCGCGGAACTCGTTGTCCCACGAATTGATCTTCCCCGGGTTCCGTGGAGCCGTGACAGCTGGTGTCAATGTGCGGTCCCAGGACATGCTTGACGGTTCGTTATCGGGACATGCTTGACGATCATGCCTGACGGTTGATCTTCTTCTCGGCGTCCATTTCGGGTGGCTCGGGGCGGGATTGTGGATCAGTAGGCGTTGGTGGAGTACCGCTATCAGGCGGTGCGTGAGGTGCTGGCGGGTTCGCCAATGACGCAGGTCGCTGCCCAGTACGGGACGTCGCGGCAGTCGCTACACACGTGGCGGGCCCGGTTCGAGGCCGACGGCAAGCCCGGATTGGCAGACCGGTCGAGGCGCCCCCGGAATAGTCCGAACCGGTTACTGCGGCGGTCGAGGCGTTGATCTGCGAGCTGCGTCAGCAGCATCCGCGGTGGGGCGCGCGGCGGATCGTCTATGAGATCACCGCCCAGCAGTTGCTCGAGATGGTGCCGGCCCGGGCGACAGTGCACCGGGTGCTGGTGCGCAACGGGTTGGTCGCTGCCGAGGAGCAACAGCACTCACGCAAATTTCGGCGTTGGCAGCGTGAGGCTCCGATGCACTTGTGGCAGCTCGACCTGGTCGATGGGATCCCGCTGGCGGACGGCCGGGAATGCAAGATGGTCACCGGCATCGACGACCACTCCCGGTTCATCGTGATCGCCGTGGTCGTGGCGGTCCCGTCGGGCCGGGCGGTCTGCGCCGCGTTCACCGCGGCAATGCAGCGCTACGGCGTGCCGTTCGAAGTGCTCTCGGACAACGGCAAGCAGTTCACTGGCCGGCACCATCGGCCACAGCCGGTCGAGGTGATGTTCGAGCGGGTATGCCGGGAGAACGGCATCCTGCAGCGGCTGACCAGGCCACGTTCACCCACGACCACGGGCAAGATCGAACGCTGGCACAAGACGTTGCGCCGAGAGTTGCTCGATCACGTCGTCCCGTTCGAATCGCTGTCCACAGCACAGGAAGCGATCGACGGCTGGGTCCACGCCTACAACCATCAGCGACCACACCAGTCGTTGGATATGGAGACGCCGGCCAGCCGGTTCCGACCACACGGGCCCGCCCGTGACCTCGCGACCGCAGCGCCGGACCCCGATCCGGTCGATGCTGGTCAGGACCGCCCAGTCGTGGTTGCCGCCGCGGAGTCGGCAGCTGACGGCGTGGCGGTCGAATTTGAGACTCGGGTCCCGCCCAGCGGCACGATCACCGTGATGTCGGGCAAGCAACAGGTCGACGTTCATCCCGCGCTGGCCGGGCGAACCCTGAGTTTCTCGGCCGACCAGCGCAGCATCCACCTCACCCTCGACGGACACGTGCTGCGCACCGTCTCATCACGGCTGCGGCCTGCCGACCTGAAGTTTTTGAGCATGCGCGGCGCACGCCCCGCTGGTCCCGCACCCGCCGCTGCAGCCCTGACCCGGGTCAACGGCAAGGTCCATCTCGGCGCCGGCGAGGCCGTCGAGTTCGACCGCAAAGTCCACCGCGACGGCCACGTCCTGATCGCCGGCGGCAAGACCCAAGTCGGGTTCTCGCTGGCCGGCAGTACCGTCGTCATGCGCCTCGACGGACACCCGATGCACGCCATTGCGGGCGGATCTCTCGTCGGGACCTGGCCCTGCCCACTACCGGCGGACCGGGTCGCCGGCCTGCCCGGGGCCCGCGCCGCCGCCACCCCGCTGCCGCCGCCGCCACTGCCGCCGGGTTCAACCAGGCCCAACGCCGCGTTCACGCCAACGGCCGGATCATGGTCAACAAGCAGCGCATCAAGCTCGGCCAGCGTCACGCCGGGAAACTCGTCACCGTTGTCATCGAGGACACCCACTTCCGGATCCTGCACGACGGCGAGGAAATCGCTATCCGGCCCCGCAATGACACCACGCCGATCACGCGCCTCCACATCCGCGGCAAAGGCGCCCACCCTGCCTGACGTCAAGCATGTCCCGACGACGAACCGTCAAGCATCTCCTGAGCCCATACACCGACAGCTGGTTCTATGCGACTGACAGGGTGGTGTGGAGCCTTTCATATTCGTTGGGTGTGAGCATGCCCAGGGAGCTATGGCGGCGTTGCCGGTTGTGTAAGATTTCGAGGTAGTCGAAGATCGCGTTGGCCAGTTCGATGCGGGTTTTCCATCGCTTGCGGTTCAGCAGTTCGGTCTGCATCCGGCCCCAGAACGACTCCATCAGGCCGTTGTCGTAGCAATCGCCGATCGTGCCTATCGAAGGCACCAGCCCGGACGCGCGTTCGGTGAAGGCCCAGGACGTAAATTGGACCCCGTGGTCGGAGTGGATCACGGTGGCATCGGGTTGTCGGTTGCTGATGGCCATGCTCAGGGCGTTCGTGACCAGTGACGAGGTTTGGGACGCGTCGATGGACCAGCCCACGACGCGGCGAGAGAACGAGTCGAGCACGACCGCGCAGTAGACCTTGCCCTCACGGGTCGGGTGTTCGGTAATGTCGGTGACCCACAACAGATCCAGGGCGCCCCGGGCGAACTCGCGATTGACCAGGTCGCTGGCGGTCGCAGTGTCGTGCAGCGGCCGGCGGTATCTATGGGTCGGCAGACCTTGGATCCCGGCACGGCGCATCAGCATTTCGACCGCGTTGTGCCCGACGATGATGCCGTGGCCGAGGCGCAGCTCGGCGTGGACACGCGCTGCACCGTAGGTGCCACACGAAGCCGTGTGGACTGCGCGGATTCTCTCGGTGAGCCAAGCGTGGCGCAGTGAGCGAGCCGACGGTGGCCGGTTGCGCCAGGCGTAGTAGCCGGACACCGAGACGTCGAGCACGCGGCACCACAGGTCGACGGAGAACCCTTCAGCGGCCAGGGTTTTGATGGCCGCGTACCGGGCTTTGGGGGCACCGCCTCCTTCAGCAACTCGGCGGCCCGGCGATGGATCGCCAGTTCGGTCTCGAGTTCAGCGATCCGTCGGCGCGCTTTGCTCAACTCGGCCAGCTCGGTGGACGTCACGCCAGGCAGTTCGCCGTTGTCGATCGCTTCTCGCCGCCGCCACACGTAGATCGTTTGGCCGCTGATCTGCAGGTCGCTGGCGAGCTGGGTGACGGTTCTGCCGGCTTTCAGCAGGTCGAGGACCTTACGACGGAACTCGGGTGGATAGCTTCTCGGCACGGATCTCCTTCAGGGGCGCCGAGCATAGAAGATCAAGCAAGCTGGCTCCACGGAACCCGGGGAAGATCAGCGCGGATCAAATGACGGCCGCGGCCCGTAACTCGTGGGATTCTCGGGTGCCGTAGCGGTCGAAGACTTCCAGGGCTGCGTCACGTTCGCGCCGTGCGGCGTCGTGGTCGCCGCGTGAGTACAGCAGGGTGGCCAGGTCCCGTCGGGTACGGGCTTCGAACAGTGGAAGGCCGAGAGTACGCCAACCCTCAAGCGCGCTTGTCAGGTTCACAAAGGCGTCTTCGTGGGTGCCGCTCGCGAGACGAAGTTCGCCCAGGGTGCGCAGCATCAGGGCGGTTCCGAACCGGTCGCCGTAGCGGCGGCACGTGTCGAGGGCGGCCTGCAGTGGGGCCGACGCCACATCGAGCCGGCCCTGCCTGATGTGGACTTTCGCCAGTGACTGCCCGGCGTAGGCGGTGAGCAGCCGGTCACCGGTATGGGCGAGGACGTCGATGGCCTCGTGCGCTGCCGCTGCCGCCTGGTCCAGGTCGCCGGTGGCACGGTGCAGCATCGCCAAGGAGCGCAGGGTGAGCCCGGCGCCACGCTGATCGCCGATCTCCCGGTACGCCGCGAGCGCTTCGCGGATGCGGGTGCCGGCGGCCTGGTCGTCGCCGAGGTCGCGGTGGATGTAGCCCAGGCCGTAGGCGCATTCGGCGAGGCCGGCCGTGTCGTCGAGGGTGATGAACAGCGTGCGTGCCTGCAGAAAAGCGTCCAACGCCGGACTGTAGGCGGCGAGTTCCCGGTCGGCGGTGGCGATGCCGGTTAGGGCGGCGGCCTCACCCTGCATGTCGTCCAGGGCGCGGCAAAGTTCAAGGGCGCGCTCGTAGTAGCGGCGCGATTCCAGCAACCGGTCCTGCTCGAAACGTAGGCGGCCCAGCCCACGCAGGAGAACGGCCTGGCCCCGCCGGTCGCCGGCGGCGTCGGCGGCGGCCAGGGCCGCGTCGTGGGTGCGCCACCAGTCGTCGAAGCTGTTCTGCCGCTGGTAGAAGGTGAGCATGGAGGCGCTGGCTTCGCACGCCTGTCGGTACAGGCCGAGCCGGCTGGCCACCTCGACGGCCGTGACCAGGTTGAGGCGTTCCTGGTCGAACCAAGCGTCCCGGTCCGGCACCTGCGTCCGCTCGCCGGTGGAACGGATTGTAGCCAGCAGTCGGGCCATGACCCGTTCCACCGCCGCGGTTAGGGCCTGCGCGGGTTGCTCCTGGTCGGCGCGTTCCCGAGCGTACAGACGGACCAGGTCATGCAGGCGGTACCGCAACTGGCCCTCGACGCCGACACCCGCCGGGTCGATCAGGCGGGCGTCGGCGAGTTGTTCGGCGAGCTGCTCGCCCGTGCGGGCGGTGCCGCCGGTCAGCGCGGCGAGTGCTCCGGTAGAGAACTCGACCGGACCGAACGCGCCGAGCAGCCGAAAGCCGGCCCGGATGTCCTCGGGCAGCGCACGGTAGGTCAGGGCGAGCCCGGCGCGGACCTCCAGATCGCCTGCGACCAGCTCGTCGAGGCGACGGTGCTCGTCGCGTAACCGGTCGGCGAGCACGGTCAGCGGCCAGCCGCGGCGGGCGGCGAGGCGCGCGCCGGCAATCCGCACGGCCAGCGGGAGACCGCCGCACAGTCGCGCAATCTCCGCGGCGGCGGCCGGCTCGGCGGCGACGCGGTCGGCGCCGGCGATGCGGGCCAGCAAGGCCACCGAGTCGCTGGGGGGCAGCAGGTCGCAGACAATCGGCAGGTGGGCCAGCCCTGCCAGTGAGGAGCGGCTGGTGGCGAGCACCGCGGCGCCAGGGTGCGCAGGCATTAGCGGCCGGACTTGGCTTTCATCGGCGGCGTCGTCGAGCACAACTAGGATCCGGCGCCCTGCGACCATGCTGCGGAACAGGCCGCTGCGTTCCTCCAGCGTGTCGGGCAGCTGCGCCGGCGGCAGGCCGAGTGCGCGCAGGAAAGCGGCCAGCACCAGCTCCGGCGGGCTGAACCGGTCGGGTTCGCTGCCGTGCAGGGCGGCGTAGAGCTGGCCGTCGGGGAACAGATCCCGCACGGCGTGGGCGGCGGTGACCGCTAGGGCAGTCTTGCCGCTGCCGGCCCGTCCCTCGACACCCACCACCGGCGGACCGGCGTGCTCTTGAGAGGACAACGCTGTGCATACGGCGGAAAGTTGCTCGGCCCGGCCGGTGAGCTCGGCGACGGCGGGCGGCACCTGCCACGGGACCACCACCGAGGTTCGATCAGCGGTGGAGGCCGCGGTGGTAGCGGCGACCGTCCGTTGCCGCAGAGGGCGCAGCGCGGGGTCGGCGGTGAGGATCGCCTGGTGCAGGTCCTGCAAAGCGGTGTCAGGGTCAATGCCGAACTCGGCGCTCAGAATCAGCCTGCCTTGCTGATAGGCCTGCAGCGCATCGGCTTGCCGGCCTGAGCGGTAGAGGGCGAGCATCAGCTGCCCGCGCAGGCGTTCCCGCAGCGGATGCACGGCGACCAGGCCGGTCAGTTCGGCGGGTAGCGCATCCAGATCATCGACGGCCAGATCTTGCTCGATGCGGTCCTCCAGCACACTCAGACGCAGCTCGTCCAGCCGAGTGGCCTCGTCGCGCAGCAGCGAACTGACCATGCCGTCCAGCGCCGGTCCGTGCCACAGCGCCAGCGCGGCGCGCAGCGTGGATGCGGCCTCAGCGTGCCGCCGAGCAGCGGCGGACGCCCGCCCGGCCACGGCAAGCTCGGTGAAGGCGTGCAGATCCAGCTCGCCCCGTTCGACGCGGACCAGATAGCCGGGCGCCCGGGTCACGATGACCTCCCTGCCCGCGTACCGGCCGAGGATACGGCGCAGCTGCGAGACGTACGTCTGGATCAGGGCCGTCGCGGTCGCCGGGAGACTCTCGCCCCAGACCGCGTCGACCAGCCGGTGCACCGACACGATGTGGTTGGCTTCCAGCAGCCCGGTGGTCAGCAGGGCTCGCTGCTTAACCGCCGACAGCGCCAGCCGGCGGCCGTCCGCCCACACCTCGGGAGGGCCGAGAATCCGGTACTCCACGCGCCCTCCCCCGGTTCGTGGGATGTATTCGCGGGATGTCAGTGCCGCTGCGGCTGATCGCCGATGATCGGCCCGTAGTGTGCGGCGGGGGTGCCGGTGACATACGCCCAGTACCGGTCGCCATAGGACCAGTGCCACCATTCGGTCGGGTAGTTCACGAAGCCGGCGCCGGTCATGGCCCGGCGCAGCATCTCCCGCCGGTGTTGAGTCTCCGGCGACAGCGCCGGGGCGTCAGTGACGCAAGCGCCGTTGCATTCCTCGGGCGCGGCGTTGACCTCGCTTCCCATCCATAGTGGCCGGTCGTCGGACATGACGGTGACGTCGACCGCCCCGCCGGTGGTGTGCGGAGCGACCTCGGGCGGCGAAATATAGCGGCTGGCTTGCTGGCGCAGCGTCGGCCAGGACCAGGCCGGGTTACGGCTGACCAGAAAATCTACGTACTCGTCGAAGTAGCGGCGCTGCAGGTGCGCCGGACGGAACCCCTCGACCAGGACAAGCTGCCACGACGGTGGCAGCAGGCCGCTCGCGCGTACCAGCCGTCCGGCCGCGCCGACGCGCAGCCGCGCATACGCGCCGTCCGGGTCGGCTTGCCGACCGTCGACCAGCAGTCCGTCCCACTCGCGCAGGTCGACCAGCGGTTCACCACAGTCATGTACCGGCACCGCGGCGATGCGCGGGTCGGCGAGCAGCACCATTTCGTCCACGGGTCCACGGTGCCGTACGCCACTGTGGTTCCGCTGTAGCCGGCTCGCCGTGACCGCCGTCGTCATCCATTGAGCCAATCCGATCCGCCAGGCACGAGTCAAGGCAACTAACCGGCAATCACGAAACGCCGCCCGGCGCAGGCCGGGCGGCGTTCCGATGATCGGGTCCGTCCTAGTTGAAGTTGCCGGCGATGCTGTGCCAGTCGTCCCAGGTGCCGGTC
>CAXSDA010000056.1:0-25575 GCA_964236515.1 uncultured Actinoplanes sp. | reverse complement strand
TCCGTCCTAGTTGAAGTTGCCGGCGATGCTGTGCCAGTCGTCCCAGGTGCCGGTCCAGGTTTTCTGGTACATGGAGCCGTTGGGTGACAGGGCCCAAACGTCGTAGCGGCCGTCGTGGTAGGTGACGGCGGGGGTGCCGGTGACGGTGCCGCCGAGGGCGTGCCAGCCGGTCCAGGCCCCGTTGAGGTAGCTGTTCTGGTAGAGGATCTTGCCGGTGGAGATGGCGAACACGTCGTACTGGTTGTCGTGGTAGTCCGCGGCGACACCACCGGCGAAGGTGCCGCCCAGGGGGTGCCAGTCGCCCCAGGCGCCTTGCCAGGTTTTCTGGTAGACGATCCCGGCGGGGCTCATGGCGTAGACGTCGTAGCGGCCGTCGTGGTAGGTGACGGCGGGAGTCCCAACGACGGTGCCGCCGAGGGCGTGCCAGCCGGTCCAGGCCCCGTTGAGGTAGCTGTTCTGGTAGAGGATCTTGCCGGTGGAGATGGCGAACACGTCGTACTGGTTGTCGTGGTAGTCCGCGGCGACACCACCGGCGAAGGTGCCGCCCAGGGGGTGCCAGTCGCCCCAGGCGCCTTGCCAGGTTTTCTGGTAGACGATCCCGGCGGGGCTCATAGCGAAGGCGTCGTAGCGGTTGTCGTGGTAGGTGACGGCGGGGGTGCCGGTGACGGTGCCACCCAAACCACGCCACCCGGACCAAGCCGTGGTGAAGGTGTCCTCGTACAGGGTGCCGTTCGACCCGGCGATGCCGTACACGTGGTACTGACTACCCGTGTACACCGCAGCCGCACCGCCGACAACCGCGGGCTGCGCCGCGGACACGCCCACCGGCGACACGAAGCCGACCAGAGACGTGCCGCCCATGGTCGCGACCCGGCCCGGGCGGCCGGCGTACGCAGGGACGTTGTGTACGACGTGCGAAGTGCTCGCGAACAGCACGGCGCTGCCGCCGGTCTGGCCGCCCCAGTCACCGCTGACCGTCTCGACCGTGCCGTCAGCGTTGACCTTACTGACGATGGCAACATGATGGATCGCCGCGGCCGTACCGTCGTCGGAGAACACCGCCGCGTCCCCGACCTGCGGGGTCCCGGTCGAGAAGGTGCCGTTGTTCACTCCGTACGTGTAAAAGCTGTGGGCGGCTGCCGTGAGCTGAGTGGTATTGGCGACGCCCTCGTTGGCCCACACCCACTTGGCGAAGTCGGCGCACCAGAACTCGGGCTGTCCGGTAGCGCCGGTACAGCTGGAGCCGTACGCCACCCCGCCGAGGCTGTTGGTGGTACAGGCCATCTTCCCGATGTTGGCCAGCGCTAGAGAGGCGACGTCGCCGGTCGAGGCCGCGTGCGCAGGTGACACGCCGGTAAAGCCGGTCAGCGTTCCGGCCAGCAAAGCCGCGACCACTCCGATGACGGTTCGCCAGCCCCACCGGGTCTTACGACCGCCATAAGCTGATGTTGATTTCATGAGTTCCCCTCGAAGAACCGATGGCTCGTACCACCGATGAGGGAAGATTCGATTCAGGCTCTGTAGCCGCGCTGTAGCAGCGCTCGACGACAAGCCACAGCTAGATACAGCCACCAAAAATTCAACGAATCATCTGTACACATTCGTCGGTGACGAGATATCGAGGACCTCGGACACCGGATCGATCTATCAGGCCATCCCAGAAAGCTGTATCGGGATGTCCGGTCCTAGTTGTCTGGTCAGATGTAGACGTCGGCGTAATACTGCGGTCCTGGTCAAGTGCGAGTCGGAGTTGGCAAATGGATCCTATTGGTGCATTGGCCCGCGTTTACTGTCAAATTTGACGGCGGCCCATATCCCGACGGCTTGTTTGGATCCTGATTTAGCAGGCATAAACTTGGAGGGACGACGTGCGACGGTCAGTCGGGCATTACGGTGGGCCATGAGGACCTCCGGTTTGTGGAGAACGTCGCAATTCCCACCTCGCCGGAGGTCTTCTCGCTTCTCAAGCCGCCAAACCTTGTCAACAACAGTCGTGGGCATTACTCCTAGTCGCGCAAGAAGTTGATGCCGCCGCCTTCCCAGCAGACGTCATCATGAAGCGGGATCCCAATGGTTCCGGCGTAATCGGATGAGGCGAATTTGATCGCCCATCCCGCAAGGCCATTCGAGTCCAGACGTGGCCGGCAACACCGCCCTGCATCTGATTGAATCGATTTCACCTACTGGGATCGTTAATGTTGTCGCGGTCGGCGGGGTCATAGTTCCACGTGCTCCCTCCCCAGTTCCACGCGCCGTCGGCGGTCTCGCGGGCACTGCCGTCCACCGAATGGAACTGGCTGACCGCATAAGGCCGCGGTCCGCCCAGATTGTTCATCCACAGGCCAGCGACGATCATGCCGATGGAGGACTTCCGGGCTAAGATTTGATAATGAAGGGTCGATGGGGGTGCGGGGAATGACTCCCCCGAAGCAGTCGTTGTTGGTTCCGGTGTTGACGTAGGCCCAGTAGTATGTCCAGGTCGGCCCGATATGGCACACGGCCACGTCCGGAGTGCCGGTCCGGTTCCCACAAATAACCGTGGGATAGTCCGCTTGAGCAAAGCTCACCCTAATGGCTGATACACTCGAAACCGTCACGACTTCTATAATAAGAATCGCGGCAATACGTGACAGTAATGAAGACATGAACCCTCCGTTCGAGACGAGCAACAGACTACGTCGAGTCCAGGCTCGTCAATGTGTGTGAGAACTAATCATTGAACCCGGCGAGAACCCATTTCTCGTCGTGGAAGCGGGTGCTCATTGGCTTGCTTGATGGTGCGGGTGATGTCGTTCATCTGGTGGAAGTAGTGGGTCCATCCGTTGCAGTCGCGGACGTGGTCTTCGAGTCCGTGGCGCCAGTCGGTGGAAAGGGCGCCGTCACGGTAGTCGGTGGCCAGGCTGACGAGTTCGCGGCAAGCGAGGTCGGGAGGGGGGTGGGGGGAGGTGGCTGGCCGGGACGGTGTCGAGGTCCACAGCGTCGGCCACCGCGACGGGTGGAGCTTTCTGCCGGGTGGAGCGCAGCAGGAGTACGGCCAGGACGACGGCGACGGCGGTGAGGCACCAGCCGGCCCAGCCCACGCCGTGCGCCCGCGACGCCCAGCCGAGGAGTAGTGAGAAGGGCAGGAACAACACCCAAGACAGTGTTCCGACGCCTGAGGAGACGCCGGCCCGTACGTTGGGGGCCACGGTGTCGTGCACGAGCAGGCCGGCGCGGATTCCCAGCATGGACAGCAGGACGACGAGCATGGTCTGCGCCACGATGGTCGCGACGAGGGCGTGGGTGAGGGCCAGCGGTATGGGTAGTGCCGCGAGCAGCGTGGCCAATACGGCGAGGTTCCGGTGGCGGTCGAGGTGCGCTTTGGTGATGTGGTATCCGCCGACGCCGAGGCTGCCGACCAGGACGGCCCAGTATGGGCCGTAGGCGGCGGCCGGGCTGCGGTTGGCGACGAGCCACAGCGGTCCGAACTCGAAGATGGCCTCTTGTAGCATGGTGGCCGCCGCGGCCGTGACGATGGCGTGCCGAACCGGCGGTTGGGTGGCCATGACGCGGATGGTGGTGGCGGCGTGTTGGCGGAGGCTGACCGGTTCGGCTTGACGGTGCAGGGTGGGTTCGTTGAACGCGACGAACGCGACGACCGAGATCAGTGCGAACTGGATGCTGATCCAGTAGGTACTGCGCGGGGATGTCCATCCGGCGAGCAGGCCGCCGAGGACGGCGCTGCTGGACAGGGCGAGCGCTTCGACGACGCGGATCCGGCCGATCGACCGTTCGTACAGGGAACTGGAGCCGGTTTCCTCGATGACGGTGTCGTAGACGATGCTGTCGACGGTGCCGGAACTGACCGCGAAGTAGACGCCGAGGACCATGGCTGACGCGGTGTAGGTGAGCACGCTGTGGCTCAATGCGCCGATCGTTTCGCTTACGGCGAGGGTGACGCCGGCGACGATCATGAAGGCGCTGCGGCTCCACCGGTCCGCGATGATGCCAGAGGGAACTTCAAGCAGGGGGACGACGGCGGCGTACGCGGCGGCCATGATGCCGATGCTCGCGGGGGTGAAGCCGGTCTGGGTCATGAACAGCTTTTCGATCGCTGTCCACAGCATGAAGGTCTGCACGGCGATACCGATTTGCAGCGGGATCAGCCGCCGCATCAAGGTTCGCGGTGCGGTCTCGGGTGGTGTGCTCATGGCCGCCGCGGCTCGCCCTCCGCCGCGGCGTCGTCGCGGAGCGCCGTTCGGATCTGGTGCAGGATGCGCCGTTGCTGCGCGGTGGAGAGCCCGAGCCGGTCGGCGACATCATGCTCGGACCGTCCGGTGTCATAACCGCGGAGGACCGCTTTCCAGGTGCGCGGCAACGCCTCGATCGCGCGGCGGGTCCGTGCCGGGTCGAATGGGCCGAGGCGGCGCGGCTGGCCGGGGCGCCAGTGCCGGGGGTACGGCTCGTCGGGGCTTTGAAACCGTTCGTCACGGCGGGGTTGGAAGTGGCTTCGCCACGCGCCCCACCGCCCAGCAGAGTGTGCGGTCGTCCGTTGCGGACGGCGCCCGCGACGATCCGTCCGAGGGTGACTTTCACCTGGGGTGACCTTCCGTTGATGGGCCTAATCGACAACGACGCCGCCGGTGAGGTTCAGCTCGGTCGCAGTCATGGTGGGGGCCCAGTCGAAGGCAAGGAAGACCGCCGCGTTGGCGACGTCGCCGTAGGACGGTCGACGGCCGAGCAGCGCCGCCGCGGCGGCGTCCGGACCGGTGGACCCCACACCGGTGGACCCCGTATCGTCACCGGCCGCGGAGGTCGGTCCGTCGTCGAGCGCCTCGTCCGGTGATCCGGGTGACAGCAGCCATACGACGCGGATACCGGCCGGCCCAAGTTCGGCGGCCAGCTGCCGGCACAGCCCGGTCAGCGCGCTCCAGGCGACGTGGGCGGGTGGCCGAGGGACGGAATCGCCTCCCGGCCACCCGCCATGACTAGGATCGCGCGGCCACCACGACGGCTCATCGGGCCGGCCACGGCTGTTGCGATGTGGTGGTGTGCTGTCACGGACTTCGTGACCGGTCGCAGGAACTGCGGGGAACGGCAGCGTAGTGAGGTCGAGTCCTTGAACGTAGCTCGGAGGACTCCTCCACGAATACCATCATGCCGCCTGACCAGCACGGACGGCATTTTCGGCATCCGCAAGGGCGCCCGCGCGTCTGCCTCGTTCAGACGGTGTGGCAAGTGACTCTGTCGCCGAATGGCGGTGGCCTGGTTGCATGGTGGTATGCGCCGTAAACCCGCCGCTCTTATGATCGTGGCGAGCGCTGGCTGTGCCGTATTGGTCGCGTTGGCGGTGAACGCGGCGACCGATGGTGGGCGGTGGCCGGGCGCGTTGGACTTGGTTCGGCGACATCCTTGGTGGGCGCTGGTGGTGTTGACGGCGTTGGCCGTAATCCTGCAACTCGCGTTGTGGTGGTCCAGTGCGGACGAGCCGCGGCGGCTGGCGTCAATCAGCAACCTACCGTTGCGCAACATCCACTTTGTTGGCCGGGAGGAGCAACTCGCTCTCATCAAGCAGCAGCTGGACGGGAAGGTGGTGACCGTTGAGGCGCTGCACGGCCTCGGTGGGGTGGGTAAAACACAGTTGGCCATCGAGTATGCCCACCAGCACACTCGTGACTACGACGTGATCTGGTGGTTCGCGGCCGAGCGTGTCGACCTGCTCCGAGATCAGTACGTTGCCTTTGCCGCCGCGCTCGGCCTGCCGGACGGTGTCGACCCGCTGCTTGCTGTCCAGACTGAACTTCGCCCGCGCGAGCGATGGCTACTGATCTTCGACAACGCTGAGGAACCGGCCAAGCTGACCCCCTTCCTTCCGGGCGGAGTAGGCCAGGTGATTGTGACGTCGAGGAGACGCGGTTGGGGCGCGATCGGTGGAACGATTGAGGTCGATATCATGTCGCGCGAGGAGTCGACGGCGCTGCTATGCCGTCGAGTGTCTGGCGTCACGCTGAAGGCAGCCGACACGATCGCTGAGCGGCTTGGCGACCTTCCGCTAGCAATCGATCAGGCCGCTGCCTTTCTGGAACAGACTGGAACGCAGCCGGAGGCGTATCTCGCTGGTCCTGGCGAGGTCTTGCTAGATCAAGGAATACCGGTCTCCCAACGGAGCGGCATAGCCGATGTCTGGGATGTTTCGCTACTAGCACTACGCGAAGTGTCGCCAGCTTCAGCAGTACTGATACAAATGTGCTCGTTCCTTGGCCCGGAGCCAATTCCCGAAGGGATCCTTCACGTTCCACCTGGCGTGCTGCCGTCGCTGCTCGAGAAGGCGGTGGACCCGGTCGGACCGGCTGTCGCCTTTTCGCTTGCCCGCCGCATCGGCGACGGCTTTTACATACACCGACTCACCGCGGCGGCGATCCGTCGCAAGCTGCGAGGCAAGACGCGTACGCGCTACGCGATGGCCGCCAATGCGGCGCTCGCCGAGGTCCTGTCCGCCGTCGCCCCGACTGACTCCGAGTATTGGGTCCGCTGGCGCCGGTTGATGCCGCATGTGCTGGCCGCGACTAGCTATACCTCCAATGTCGCCGTCTGCCGCCATCTGTTGAATACCGCGGGGACATTCCGGCGATGGGATATGCAACCTGAGAGTGCCCGTCCGATTTTTTCCCGAGTACTCGAACTGACCCGTTCCGGACAGGACGTTACCCAGACCGAACTGGCCGACCTGCTCACAAACCTTGGTTGGTGGAGGATAGAGCTCGGAGAGTACACGATCTCGCGAGAGATGTTCGAAGAAAGCCTCGCCCTCCACATCGAACTCTTGGGCGAAGACGACCCACAAGTGGCTAACGATCTCCAGGGCCTTGCCATGGGCCTGAGTCAGGGTGACATCGATCAGAATCGGGCCCTCGTCCTATTGCGGCGGGCCGTCCGGATTGCTGAAAAGTCAGAATCCGATAACCGCCTTGCTGCACTTGGTATCAATGTAAACATCGTACGGGTTCTACTGAAAGTCGGTCGGAAAGATGAGGCGACCCATTTGCTTGATCGATGCGTCGTGCAGGCGTCCCTCGCCGCCGATGATCTCACGCATCACGAGGTCATGCATCTGAATCACCTAGCTTGGGTGTTATTTGAGAGGGACGACTTCGTCCGGGCTCGCGAACTTTATGAAACGGTCCTTCGCGTTGACGAAGCCACGTTTGGCCCCGACCATCCTCGGGTTGCGGCGTGGCTCTCTACGATCGCCGACCTGCATCGCCGCGGCGGCGATCTCGCTGCCGCGCGCCATCTATATGAGCGCGCTCTTGCAATTACGGTTGCCACGTCAGGCCCTGATTCGTCGGCCGCCACAGAATGTCGAGCGAAACTTGCGAAGCTCATCCAATAGATAAATGTATAGCCCACGGACGCATAAAATAGCACCCGTTCGTCTCGGCCTCGCGGCTGGCTTCGGTCGTGGGAACGGGACCCGGATGGGCGCTTGTGTTGGACCCAGGGATCGGCGTTTCGTCATGATCAATGGGCGTGAGGTTGGGTCCCACCCTGCAGACGTCGGCGAGTCAACGCGAGCATGTCGATCAGCCAGCCGGGACCGCCGGTGATGTCCCGGGCGCGGAGGAGATCGTCGACGTCGTGGTCTCCGTTCGGTCCGGCGTGAGCGAAGTAGTCTTCACAGATCTCGAGCAGGAGCGGTAACAGGTCATCAGGCTCTTTGGGCTGGACTCCTGTCCTCCTGGATGACTCAGTGTGGATGCCGGGGTTCAGGCGTGCGGTCGTGCCGGTTGCTCGGCGCGGGCGCGGGTCTGCGCGAGGCGGTAGGAATCGGTGCCGGTCTCGATGATGTTGCCGTCGAAGGTGAGCCGGTCAACGATCGCGGCGCAGAGCCGCGGGTCGGTGAACGTCTTGGTCCAGCCTGAGAAGGCTTCGTTGGAGGCGATCGCGACGGACGCCTTCTCCTCGCACTCGGTCAGGACCTGGAACAGCAGTTCGGCGCCGCGTTTGTCGAGTTCCATGCAGCCCAGCTCGTCGATGCAGAGCAGATCGACGCGGCCGTAGCGGGCGATGGTTTTGGCGAGAACCTTCTCGTCGGCGGCTTCGACGAGCTCGTTGACCAGCTTGGTGTCTAGGACGTAACGGACCCGGAAGCCGGCCATGGCAGCCTCGGTGCCCAGCGCGATGAGCAGGTAGCATTGCCGGTGCCGGAGTCGCCGATCAGGCAGAGCGGTCGCCCTTTGCGGACCCAGTCGCATTTGGCGAGGGTGTGAACGACAGCGGGATCGACGCGAGGGTTGGCGTCGAAGTCGAAGACGCGCAGGATCTTGTCCCGGGAAACGCCGCCGCTTTGATCCGGCGTTCGGAACGACGCCGGGCCCGGTCGTCGCATTCGGCCATGAGCAACTCGGCCAGTAGACCGCGGTAGGTCTGCTGGTCGCGGGCGGCGGCCTCGGCAAGGTCACCGAACTGTCCGCGGATGGTGGGCAGGCGCAACAGACGGCAGGCGGAATCGATGGCGGCGTCGGCGGCTTGTTCGGTGAGGCCTCGGTGGCGTGTCATGGCCGGTTCCCTTCTGCGGTGCGCGGGGGCAGGCGGAGCAGCTGGTCGTAGGCGGTGACAGTGGGCAGCGGCCGGGTATCGGCCGGCAGCTGAGCGAGGCGCCGTTCGGTCAGGGAGACGACGTTGCTGACCGGCCGGACCCGCCGGTCGACGGGATGCGGGTGGTCGTCGGTCTCGGCGAATTTGCGGGCCTGCAGTGCGACGGCGTCCGCGGTCAGCGCCCCGGTCTGCAGGGCGGTGGCCAGCCCGGCAACAACGTGCTCGTGGGACATGTGCCGGTGCAGCAGTAGAACCTCGACCAGGTCGCGGGTGCCGGCGGCGTCGCCGTGAGTCTTGCGGACGGCTTCCCACCAGGCGTCGTGGACCGGGGTGAACCGGCCGGCGGCCCTAGTACTGCAACGGCACTCATCGGAGTGGGTAGCCTCGGCGTTTGTAGTGGCTGAGGCGGGCTTGGTGCTGGCGTCTGCGGCGCCAGCGTGACCACCACCAGACGTGGTGTTTCGGCTGGTGGTAGCGGACGATCAGTGCGGCGAGCAGGCGTCTGATCTTGGGTACGGTGTAGCCGGTCATCATGTCGTCGCTCGTGCTGGTTCCCCTTTTAAAGCAAGGGTTCTGGCGACAACAAGCCACGCGTGAGCGGCCATGGACAAGGTGATGTGGGCATACCAGGCCCGCCAGTCACGGACCTGGTACTCGTCGAGGCCGGCGGTGTTCTTGGCCCCCATGGCGGGCGGAGCAGTAGCCGGAGTCATCTACCGGCTGCTGCTCGGAAGCGGCGCCGAGCCGGTGGCAGCCGAGGCTCAGGACGTCGCTGACGTGACGCTTGCCTGACGCCGACTCGGGTCGCTCAGCCTGTTGGGTTGAAGCGCCGGGTCAGGTCAGCGGATGATCTGAGCGAGCTCCTTGACGGCGTCGGTGAAAGCGCTGAGGCCTGCGGGTCGAGGGCGACCGTCGTACCAGGCGATGGCAGTCTGAACCGGTGGCAGGTCCACGACGGTGACGAAAGCGAGTTTCGGGCTGTCGACGGTCGGGATCATCGAGTTGGGTACGAAGCAAGCTGCGGCGCCGGTGGCGACGGTGTCGAATGTGTCCTCAGGCCCGTAGGTGATCGGTCCGTCCGGGGGCTGGTGATCGTCAGGTCGGGGCAGGCCCCGCCAAAAGTCCTGCCAGTCGGGGCTGCCGCCGGCGGGACGCACAATGGGCACGCCGCGCAACACAGACAGGCTCAGTGACCGTCGTCGGGCAAGACGGTGGTCGGCCGGCAGACAGACCGAGCGAGGCTCGCTGCCGATGACCTCGATGCGTAAACCACGGGCGTCGATCGGCAGCCGCGCTAGGACGAGGTCGACGTCACCGCCGCGGACGGCGTCACCCTCGGTGCCCCACCCCAGCCGACGGAATGTGACGTCGATGCCGAGATGGCGCACGGCCGCCCCGAGTGCCCCGGCGCGGCGCGCCATCGGTTCGCCGTCGTTGTAGCCGATCCGCAGTTGCTGGCGGCTGCCGCGTTCGGCGGCCTGGGTCGCGCTGACCGCCAGTTGTACAGCGCTCAAGACCTCGCGAGCGTGAGCCAAGAACGTCTCTCCGGCCAGAGTCAGGTGCACGCTCCGGCGGTCCGACCGGTCGATCAATTGGGCGCCGAGGCGGTCCTCGAGCTGACGGATCGCGTAACTGAGCGACGGCTGAGCGATGAATAGCCGTTGCGCGGCCCGCCCGAAGTGCGCTTCGTCGGCCACGGCGACGAAGTAGCGGACATGCCGCAGTTCGATACCCTCCAGCACCCACCAACCATAGATCGTGTCTATCACGAGAGAGGGAACAAGTCTTGGACCGGCAACGACGACCACGCGGAGGATGACGGCGTCAACATCCACCCGCACCCGCCGATGCCCCGAAGGGACCACGACCATGAACCTCAACCAGCTCCGGATCAATCAGCTCACCAGCGACGGCTGGGCGTTTTACAGGCAGTACCTAGAGGTCCTCGACCGTTACGACGTCGACGCCTACACCTCGCTGCTGGCCGACGACGTCCAGATCCAGTTCAACAACGACCCGCCGATGACCGGCCGCCAGATCGCTATGGCCGGCCTGAGCCAGTTCTGGGGATCCGTCACCGCGCTGGGCTACACCCTGCTCCACGAACCCCTCAACATCTACGGCGACGACCAGCACTGGGTGATGGAGGCGCTAAACCACTACGACACCACCGACGGACGACGCATCACCGTGCGCGCCACCGCCTGGACCGACCGCGGCGCCGACGGAAAGGTCACCTCCGTGCGGCTGTACCAAGACCTCAGCGCGCTGTACGCCCAAACGAACTAACGCTGCGTGCTGGAACGGCTTGGTTGAACCAGTTGGTCCGTACCGACCGGTCCGTCTCCTAGTGTCTGGCCGGCACGGCCCATCGAGCGCTTGAGCTCGTTAGACGTTTGTAGCAGTCATGGTTGTTGGTCGACGTTCGCGAACCTCCGACGGCCCGGAGACGGCCTGGGAGCCCTGCCTCTGGGTGACGGAGGTATCAGCGCCCCACGGCGTTCAGGTAGGTCAGCCTGGTCGCGCTTGTCCCGACATGGGTTGGCCGATCGTTGCGGGTTGCTGGCTGCTGGCCACGTCTCGGGGCTTCCCGGCCCACCGGAGAGTCGAACCCGAACCTGCAGAGTCCGGGCGAACCGGTTGACTTAGGTCGGACTCGCAGGTCAGCGTGCACAACCGCGATCTTAAAGTCGCTAGAGCGCATCTTATGGATCATCACGGATCACGGTGATCGATCGTTGGGGTGTTGTGGCTGGTGATCTGACTGATCAGGAGTGGGAACGGCTGGAGCCGTTGCTGCCATCTATGGTGTTTCAGCGTGGTGGGCGGTGGCGTGATCACCGGCAGGTGATCAATGGGATTTTGTGGCGCGTCGACAACGGCGCGAAGTGGGACCAGATCCCGGAACGCTACGGGCCGGCGAAGACCTGCTATGACCGGTTCGCCCGGTGGGAACAGGACGGCACCTGGGCCCGGATCGAGGAACAGTTACCGACCGACGCCGACGCGGCCGGGGACCTCGACTGGCGCGCCCAGGCCGACTCCACCATCGTGCGAGCCCACCAGCATGCCGCGGGGGCTGGTAAAGGGGGCTGAGTCGGGCCGAGTCGCGAGCAGCCCAAGGGATGGGTCGCTCGCGAGGAGGACTGACCACCAAACTGCATCTGCTGGCCGAGGGACGCGGCCGGAGCCTGGTCATACGGCTCACACCCGGGCAAGCGTCCGACACCCGCGAGTTGGTGGCGCTGCTGGACAATGTCGCCGTTGCCCGGCCTGGCGGCAAGGGCCGGCCCCGTAAACGCCTCGATCATTTACTCGCGGACAAGGCTTACGGGTCGAAAGCCAACCGGCGCTCGCTGCGGGCACGGCGGATCCCGCACACCATCCCCGAACGCGATGATGTGCGCAGGAGCCGAGCCACCAAGGGTTCTCGCGGTGGCCGGCCCCCGAACTTCAACGAACAGCAGTACAAAGACCGTAACCAGGTCGAACGGGCCTTCAACCGACTCAAGCAGTTCCGGGCCGTCGCGACCAGGTACTGCAAACTGAAAGACCGTTACGACGCAACGGTAACCATCGCCTCGATCTTCATCTGGCTCCGCGCCAAACCCGACCGCAGCCGACCATGATCCGTCAGATGCGCTCTAGTACTGCAACGGCACTCGCCGTGCGAATCGTATTGATGATCGACTCGTTTCGTGTGGTGTGACGGATGTCGATGTTGCGGATTGGTCGGCGGAGCTGGATCGGTTGCATGCCCGGATCGCGGGCCGGTTCACTCGTTCGGAGCCGCGGCGGCGGGCACGGCAGTACGTGTCTGGGCTGGTCGCGGGTTTGGAGCGGACCAATGGGTGGACGGTGGCGGAGCAGGCCGGAGACGTGTCGCCAGACGGCATGCAACGGTTGCTGCGGTCGGCCGACTGGGACGTCGACGCGGTCCGCGACGACGTGCGCGACTACGTGGTCGAGCATCTCGCAGATCCGCAGGCGGTATTGATCGTCGACGACACCGGCTTCCTGAAGAAGGGCGTCAAGTCCGCTGGGGTGGCCCGGCAGTACTCCGGGACGGCCGGCAGGGTGGAGAACTGTCAGGTCGGGGTGTTCCTGGCCTACCGTTCCGTGAAGGGTCATGCGTTGATCGATCGGCAGTTGTATCTGCCGCAGGCGTGGACCGACGACCGGGACCGTTGCCGGGGCGCTGGCATCGGCGATGAGGTGGCGTTCACGACCAAGCCGCAGATCGCCAAAGCCATGCTGGAGCGGGCTTTCGACGCTGGTGTCCCGGTCGGTTGGGTGACCGGTGACGAGGCCTACGGGCAGGTCGGATATTTGCGGTTCTGGCTCGAGGAACGCGATGTCGCGCATGTGATGGCGACCCGCCGCAACGACCTGGTGATCACCACCAACGGGCGTGACGCCCGCGTCGACGAGCTCATCGCCGCCCTGCCTACCCAGTCGTGGTCGAGGATCTCGGCCGGCCCGGGAGCGCACGGCCCGCGGGACTACGACTGGGCCCGGGTGCCGATCCGGATCTGCTGGAAACCCGGCCGCGGGTACTGGGTTCTCGCCCGGCGCAGCATCAGCACCGGCGAGATCGCCTACTACGTGTGCTACGGACCCCGCCGCAGCACCCTGGTCCGGCTGGCCGTCATCGCGGGCAGCCGGTGGGCGATCGAGGAGTGCTTCCAACAGGCCAAGAACACCGCCGGCCTGGACGAGTACCAGGTCCGCGACTGGCGGGCCTGGCACGCCCACATCACCTTGTCGATGGCCGCGCAGGCCTGGCTCGTCGTCGCCAGAACCCTTGCCATAAAAAGGGACTCAGCACCAGCAGCGGCATGATGATCGGCTACACCGTACCCGAGATCAGACGCCTACTCGCCGCACTCATCGTCCGCATCCGCCACCCCAAAAACCACGTCTGGGCCTGGTCACACTGGCGCCGCCGACGCCAACACCAAGCCCGCCTCAGCCACTACAAACGCCGTGGATACCCACTCACCTAACTGCCGTTGCAGTACTAGCCCGGCTGCGACGGACCTTTGGCGCAGGAGATGCTTGCGTCAGGTGAGGACGAGCTTGGCGGTGAGCTCGCGGCGGCTACGGACGCCTACCTTGGCGAAAATCATCTTGAGGTGGTCTTGCACGGTGTGCGGGGACAGGTGCAGGGAGGTGGAGATGCCCTGGGTGTTCACGCCTTGGAGCACTAGAAGCGCGACCTCCTCTTCGCGTGCGGTGAGACCGTGAGCGGCAAGGGCGAGTCGGCTCAGGGTCGCTCGAGGGGTGGCCTCGATGCTGATCACCACGTCCTTGCCGTTGTCGGAGCCATCGATCCGCGCGGCGCGCAGGCTCATCCAACTGCCAGATTGCGACAACACGCGGCTAGCCAGGTTCTCCGCGCTGGTTCGCGTCTGAGCGACCAGCGCGAGGATGGTGGCAGGCAGTTGACCGTGGTCCAGGCCGCCGAGGTCCTCGATGGCAGCACGGGCAGCCGGGGTGAGGTGGGTGACCTGCCCAGATGAGTCGATGATGAGGACGGCCGGACCCTCGCTCGCCACCAAGACCGTTGATGTGCTGTTTGACGGTCGGAAGAGGCTCCGCTGGATCGCCTGCGCGATCGTGGTCACGGCGCCCGCTACCTCAGCCGCGTCGACGGCTGTGAACGGCGGGTCGCCCGCCCCTCGGTACAGGCCCAGGGCACCCCAGACCGCGCCACGGCTGACGAACGAGGCTCGCAGCTCGTCGGTAAATCCGAAGCGCGGCGCCATGAACTCGCGGTGCCGGCGACAGAGGTTCATCTCACCGCCGGTATCCAAGTGGAGCGCGCCCACGGGAGGTCTGCGCAAGGCGACGTCCTCGAACTTGTTGACGTCCGGCGGTCCGTACTCGGTCGAGGCGAACTCCTCGTCACCGATGCCGAGATCGCGCGTCTTCGACGCCCAGGTGATCAGGCCGGTCGCGGGGTCGGTGGTCGCCAAGCACGCGAAGTTGTACGGAACGTACGCGGCCAATTCGTTGTACACGACCTCGGCCAGGGCGGCGCGGTCCAAGTCCGGGGCGATCGCATCCAGGAGTCGGTCGTCGAGAGTGCGCCACTTGCTCGTGCTCATGGGTCTATTTTGCGTCGGCGATCGACGCGCTGGAACGGCGACGACGAAAGATCCCAAGTTCTTGGGATAGGTGAACGGTGGGGCTGCGACAAAGGTTGTCGCCATGAACACAACACCTGAAGCTCCCGCCCCTGAGGCGGCCACCATCGACGTCCGCGACATGGTCGTGGTGCACACTGCGCTGCTGCGTGAGTTCCGACTCGCGGGCGCCGCCGTACACCGTGCCCACGACGGGACCCGTAAGCAGGTCGACGCGGTGCTCACCCACCTCGAACTGATGTGCGCGCTGTTGCACCATCACCACACCGGGGAGGACGAGCTGCTCTGGCCGGTCCTGGCACCGCGGTTGTCAGCTGCGGAGCGGGCTCTGGTCGACGTCGCGGAGTCACAGCACGCGGGCATCGAGAAGGCGCTGGTCAGCGTCGAGACGGCGCGGGCCCGTTGGGCCAAGAGGCGGGACGAGCAGGCGGCCGACGACCTCGTCACCGCGCTCGACCGCCTGCACGAGCTCGTACGCGAACACCTCGAGGCCGAGGAGCGGTACTTGTTGCCGCTGGCCGCAGCACACCTCACCGCGTCCGAATGGGGTGCGATCGGGCAGGCGGGCGCAGCCAGCACCCCGAAGAGCGCCATGCTGCTGGTCTTTGGGATGTTCGCCTACGAGGGCGACCCCGAGATCCTCGCGATGATGCTCCACGCCGCGCCGCCGCCGGTCCGCTTCCTGGTCCCTCGGCTCGCCCCTCGCGTCTACGCCCGGTACGCCGCCCGGGTCCACGGCACCCGCCGCCCCTGAAAAAACCACCAGAGAGAAGCAACGACATGACCACCCCGCTTACCAACAACCACCCGCACGACCTCAACGAACGCTGGCGTGACGCCTTCAACGTCGGCGACCTCGACCTGCTGATGACGATGTACGAGCCGGACGCCGTCCTGGTTCCCGGCCCCGGCGCTGACCCAGTGACCGGGCACGACGCGATCCGCGCCTCACTCACCTGGTTCCTCAGACTCGGCGGGACGCTGCGCTACGAGCCGCGGCACTGGCTCGAGCACGATAATCTGGTGCTGAGCAGCATCGCCTTCACGATGGACGGTGGAACGGCCGAGGACGGCAGCCCTGTCACGCTCGCCGGCGTGACGAACGAGGTCGCTCGCCGCGGGGCGGACGGTACCTGGCGTTACGTCATCGACCACCCTTTCGGCGGCGTCAGCTGAACCGAGCTCGTTGGTCGGCCGCTCACCTAGAGGGCCGGTCAAGTCGTCGGCCTCTCCTGAAGCAGGCAGCCTCGCCCCCTGGCTAATGGCGGATGGAAGGCGTTTGCTCCTCGGCCATGAGAGTGCCTTTGCTGGAGGTCTTAGCTTGACAGCCGGCGAGGCAGGTACACGCTTTTCGGATGCAGGTGGTCCCGCCACCTGAGCCGGCCTCGTCGACCCACGCGAGTCGCGGCCAGAATGCTTACCTAGGACGCCGCTGATCTCACCGAGAGCCCACTGGGTTCGGTTCAGCGTGGGTTGGTCTCGGCGAGAATCGCGTCGATGAGGGCGTGAGCGGCCCAAATGGTGGTGCGAGCCTCCGTCTCAGGGTCCAAGGCGCAGATGTCGCGAAGCACGACCATGGCCTCGAAGCCGATGACAAGGCTGAGGCCTGCGACCAGTCTTCGGTGCTGGTCGGGGGTGAGGTCTTCGGCGATCGGTGCGACTGCGGCCTCGATCCAGCCGGTGCGGCGTACGCCCCTACGGGCCGTGGGTGCCGCGGTGTTGCTCACTCCTTCGACGTCCTTCGGCTCCTGGTGTGCGGGCGTCTCCACGGTGAGCCGGATGATCTGCCTGCCCAGCGGGAGGGTCTGGGGTGCGAGGTCGAGGAGGGCGCGCACGAGCGCCTCGACCCGGGCGTGGACGTCGCGACCGAACTTGTCAGCGTCGCCGTCCGCGCTCTCCAGCGCCGTGTTCACGTAAGCATCGCTCAGGGCGCCGAGGGCGGCGTCGAGCAGCAGCTGGTCGAGCGTGGGGAAGTGCATGTAGACCGTGCGTCGCGAGACCTCCGCTTCTACCGCGATGGCATCGATCGTCGGGGTCTGTCCCCCGGCCGCGAGGAGCCGGCGGGTCGCCTCGACCAGCGCCCGGCGTGTCCGGCGTCGCTGCGCCTCTCGCCCCGCCCCTGTTGTCGGCGGTCGAGGGGCTGGTGTCGTTACGAGGGGTTGACGGCTGACCATCCAGTCATGGTACTACTATGCAGTCATTGCACACCAGTGCAACTAACTTGGGGAGATCACCATGATCGCTTTCGTCAACTGCTTCACCATTCCGGCCGGCCGTGAAGAGGAGTTCCTCGAGCTGTGGAAGGTAGTGAACTTGCACATGGCGGCCAAGCCCGGCTACGTCGACCACCAGCTGCACCGCTCGCTGGACCCCAACGCCCCGTTCCGATTCGTCAACTTCGCTCATTGGGACTCCGTGGACTCCTGGCGCGCCGCCCACGACGACGACTTCCGCGCCCTGGTGACCGCGCCCCAGTGGCACGACTTCACCTCCGTGCCGGGCCTCTACGAGGACGAGCCGGTTCACCAGGGCGCTAGCCAGCGCAGCAATGCGTCGGGGCTACCCGACTGATCATCGGCACCGGCCGGTCGGCGATCGGCACGGTCGTGGAACCCGCCAGCCGTTCCACGCTGTTGGTGCACCTGCCACGATTGGACGGGTGGGGCCAGACGCCACCGGTGAAGAACGGCCCTGCGCTCGGCGGTTACGGCGCGATCGCGATGAACGCCGCCCTGACGGCGTCGATGACCCAGCTGCCCGAACAGCTACGCAAGACTCTTACCTGGGACCGGGGCAAGGAGCTGTCGGCCCACGCGCAATTCGCGCTCGAGACCGGCACGAAGGTGTTCTTCGCCGACCCGCACTCCCCATGGCAGCGGCCCACGAACGAGAACACGAACGGACTACTGCGTCAGTACTTCCCGAAGGGCACCGACCTGTCGAGGTGGACCGCCGACGGCCTCGCAGCCGTCGCCCTGGCACTCAACAACCGACCTCGCAAAATCCTCGGCTGGCGCACCCCGGCCGAGGTGTTCGAGGAGCAACTACGCTCGATCCAACAGGCCGGTGTTGCAACGACAGGTTTGAACTCGCCCAATATGTCAGCGCCCAACACGCCCGCCTCGCCGCCGCGCACGGTGTTCGCCTGTCAGTCGGCCGGCGCGGGCAATGCTGGGACAACGCGGTCGCCGAGTCGTTCTTCTCCACTATCAAAACCGAACTCATTCACCGGCAGGTCTGGCCCACTCACACCACCGCCCGCCAGGCCATATTCGAGTACATCGAAGGCTGGTATAACACCCGACGCCGGCACTCCACCCTCGGCTACCTCAGCCCCGCCGCGTTCGAAGCCACCGATTCCCACCGGCAACCGGCGGCCCGAGCGGCCTAACTAAAGTCAACACACCGACCCTGTCCGTCGAAGCGGGTCAGGCCCACCCGCGTAGTTTTTCGTGCTCCACTCGGCCTGTCGGACGCACGCCTCAGCGTGGCGATGGAGTACTCCCCAAGGTGACAGTGCTGTTCAGGTGCAGGTCGCTCGTCAGCTGATCGATCAGGAACGTGGCGAGGTCGGCGCGCGTTATCGTGCGGGCCTTCTCGCGGGTGTGGGGAAGGTAGACACCGACCTCACCAGTTGCGGGTTTGTCGGTGAGGACCGCCGGCCGGGTGATCACCCAGTCGAGTCCGCTGCGGCGAACGGCGGTTTCCATGAATGCTTTGTCCGGTGTCGACGCACGCAAAAACGTCTTCGCTAGGATCTTGACGATCATCGGCGAATTCGCGGCGCTGTCGCCTACCGGTACGCTCGACGTGACGATGAGCCGGCGGACGCCGGTCTGCTGCATCGCCCCGATAAGGGTTCTGGCGACATCTTGTTCCAGTGTGGTGCGTTTGTAGGGAGTCTTGCCACCGACGGTGTCGATAACGGCGTCTTGGCCGGCGACGGCGACGGTCACCGCAGTCGCATCGCGCGCGTCACCCACACGAACCGTCACGTTGGACAGCGGGTAAACGCTGTGGCTGTGGACGAAGGCGGTAACCTCATGCCCGCGCTGTACGGCCTTTTCAACTACGGCGCGGCCGGTCTTTCCGGCCGCACCAACAACCAGAACTTTCATCTCTCATTCTTCTTTCATAGATAGCCGACGATAATACTCGGGCTGGCCCCAGCTCCTATCTGGACTTCAAGCCATTCGACCGGTACGCGTGCCATACGCGGCGCAATAACCTGAAACACCCGGTGCCTACGCTGACGTGTGAATTAACGACAACGTAGGCAGGCACTTAAGGCGATATCGGCACTCACGATGTGACCCGGCGTTCTCCACGCACCGCGGAGCGCGGTAGCCGTCCCGCTTTGGAGAAGCCCGTAATCGTGTCGCCAGCGACGACGACGTCGAAGTGCAGATCAAGCCGTAGAGGCTTGGTGATCGACTGCCGCCACGTGATGCGGGTAGTTTCCGCCTGCGGACCGGGTTCGGTCGCGATGTCGTGCAACGGTATAACGGTATTTCGGTCCTGTGCCGCCCCGACCAGCCGGCCGTCATGCTCGCTCAGATCGACCAAGACGGCGATCTTGCCGATCAGCGTCGAAATCGTCAGGGTCCAGGTCCCGAGCACCTGCAGAGGTAACGCCGTCATGCGGGCACCGGATCCACTCCAGTCGGGAGCCAGACCACGCCGCGGCGCTCGTACTCGAACAGCCGCTCGACGGCATGCGCAATCTGCGGCCCAAAACTGCGCTCCAGCAAGTACAAGCCAAGATCAAGTCCGGATGTAACACCTCCGGCGCTGACCAGGTTCCCGTCGTCCACGACGCGCGCATCGATTGTGTGTACTCCGGTGGCGTCGAGCACCTCCATTCCTTGGACGTGGGTGACGGCGGTGCGGCCCTCAAGTACACCGGCCATTGCTAGGGCTAGGGACCCGCCGCAGACCGTCGCTACCGTGACGCCTTCTCGTTCGAGCGCGTCGGCAATCAGGCCGGGTAGCGCGGTCTCGCCGACGCGGGCGAGTACCACGGGAATGGTGTCAATCTCGTCCGGGTCGCCGGCGACCGGACCGGAAGCCCCTGGCACGACGATGAATCCAGGCAGCGTCGGGTCGAGCATCGCGGAGGATTCCAGGGCGAGACCGCGGGTACCTCCGACAACTCGACGCGCTCCCTCGGCGGAGACCAGCCGTACCGCAAGCTGCCCTCCGATGGCGTCGCTCCCGGCGGCGAGCACCTCGAACGGGGCAACGACATCCAGCGGATCGAATCCGTCGAATAAGACGATTTGCGCCACCAATGACGATTTGTTAATCACTTCACGAACGTACGCGCCACTTGGCACCCAGGGCCATGGCAGGATAGCCAAATGACCTCGGAATCTCGCCAAGGCGACTGTAGCGGCAGTGCTCCTCGTTCGGTGGTCGTGTTGGCATTCGATGACGTCATCGCTTTCGACCTCGCCACCCCGGTGGAGGTGTTTCGGCAAGCGCGTCTACACAACGGCCGACCGGCTTATCAAGTGCTCGTCGCCGCCGCTACCGGCACCGTGCGCGCCGGGCCGGTCAACCTTCACGTCCCCCACGGCCTCGATGTGCTCGAGCGTGCCGACACCGTCGTGATACCAGGCTCGGACGAACCAGAGAGACCCCTGCCCGCAGACATTTGCCACGCTCTGCGCCGCGCGCACGAACGGGGAGCGCGACTCGCCTCGATCTGCGTCGGCGCGTTCTGGCTTGCGGCTACTGGTCTGCTCGACGGCCACCGCGCGACCACGCATTGGCGTGCGACCGAACGGCTGGCGGCTCTGTACCCACGTATCACCGTCGAACCGAACGTCCTGTTCGTCGACAACGGGTCGCTGCTGACCTCAGCCGGCGCAGCCGCCGGGCTTGATCTCTGCCTTTACCTCATCGGTCGTGACCACGGCGCTGCCGCAGCCGCCGACGCCGCCCGCGCCGCCGTAGCGCCCCTGGGCCGCTCGGGCGGCCAGGCCCAGTACATCGACCGTCGGTCACCACGCCAGGCCGATCAGAGTCTTGCCCCGCTCTTACTGTGGATCGAGGACCACGCCAACGAACCTCTCACGTTGCAAGACATCGCAAGTCAAGCCCGCATGAGCACCCGAACCCTCAACCGGCGGTTCCTTCAAGAACAGAACACCACTCCTATGCAATGGCTCACGCGGACCCGCATCCGGCACGCCGAGGCGCTCCTAGAAATCACCAGTTACCCGGTCGACACAGTCGCGCATACCGTTGGGTTCGGCTCCCCCGGACACTTTCGCACCACATTCACGGCCGCCGTCGGGGCGACCCCCGCCCAATACCGACGAACCTTCAACGCCCAGCACCAACCCTGAACCAGCACCACGAGCCGGCGCATTCCTGACCACCCAGCCGACCGCCCATCATACCCGTCAGAGCAGGACGATTGCGTAGTCGGATGGTACCGCTCCGAAGTTGGTGGATTGTGGTATGAATGGCCTCTGTGGAGGCGAAGGGCGGCGGGTGAGACCGCATCGCGGCCCGGCAGACCACCCCGGCGGTCTGAGCCTGGCCGATCAAGTCCGCGGCGATCTGCAACTTGGTCCGGAACCCGGGATCGCCCTGTCTCTTCGCGAAGTGCGAGGCCGGGGTGTAGGCGCCGGATGCCTTACGACGAGATCGGGAATTGGACGAGATCGCCGCCCATGACATCGCCGCCCGTCACGCCGATCCCAAGACCACCATGCGCTACGACCGGGCTCGTAAGAACCTCGACCGACACCCCAACTACATCCTCGCCGCCTACGTGGCGTCTGGCACATAACAGCGAGCGACTGATCAGAGCAAGCGACTTTGCCGATGTCCGCGTGCATGATCAGGGCTCGAAGACGTCGGCGTCCGTCTTGCCGGTCAGCGCTGGGTCGCGTCGAGGTAGGCCAGTACGGCGCGGACGCGGCGGTGTTCGTCGGGGGCGGCGTACAGCGCCAGCTTGCGGAAGACCAGGTTGGTGTGGGTCTCGACGGTGCGGACGCCGATGTGCAGGCGTGCGCTGATGCCGCCGTTGGATAGTCCTTCGGCCATCAGCGCGAGTACCTCGCGTTCCCGGTCGGTGAGCGTCTCCAGCGGATCTCCGTTGGCCGTCGGACGGTCGAGCAGCTGGGCGACGATTGCCGGGTCCATGGCCGAGCCGCCGGACGCCACCCGGCGCAGTCCGTCGAGGAAGTCGTCGATCTGCACGATGCGGTCCTTGAGCAGATAGCCGAGCCCGGCCGGCCCGTCGCGGAACAGATCCATGGCGGCGGTCGCCTCGACGTACTGGGATAGCAGCACGGCGGCGGTGGCCGGTCGCGTGATCCGGATTGCGCGGACCGCCTCGATGCCGTCGTGCAGGTTATTCGGCGGCATCCGAACGTCGGCGACGATAAGGTCGGGGGTGAGGGCTTCGGCGGCGGACAGCAGGTCGGGGCCGGTGCCGACGGCGGCGACCACGTCGTAGCCTTCGCGGTTGAGGATCCGCACGATGCCCTCGCGTAGCAGGACGGCGTCGTCAGCCACGATCACCCGCATGGCAGCTCTGCCGTCAGCCGGGTACCTGTGTCCGCGTGGCTCACGACCGTGAGAGACCCGCCGTGCGCCTCGACCCGGTCGGCCAGCTGCCGCAGGCCGTCGCCGTCCGGGCGGGCCCCGCCCGGCCCGGCATCGACGACCTCGACACGCAGGCGGCCTCCGCCGGTGTCGACCGCGACGGTGACCGGTGAGCCGGCCGCGTGCTTGCGGGCATTGGCCACCCCTTCGCAGGCGACGAACCACGCGGTCGCTTCGATGTCGGGATCAAGCCGGTCGGGTAGATGGCAGCTGATCGCGGCGCCACGTAACTCGGCGAGGGCGGCCGGCAGGCCGCCGGTCACCAGTGCAGGCGGAAGGATGGCGTGCACGAGCGCTCGGATCTCCTGCACGCCGGCCTGCAGCTGGTCGACGGTGAAGGTCAGCAGTTCGTCTATGTCGGACGGCACGCTGGTGTCACGACGAGTCGACTGGATGTGCACGGCCAGGCCGACGAGCCGTTGCTGCGCGCCGTCGTGCAGGTCCCGTTCGATTCGCCGGCGCTCGGCATCCCCGGCGGCGACGATACGGCCCCGCGACGTCCGCAGCGCCGCGAGCTGAACGCTCAGTTCGGCCTGCAGGCGGCTGTGCTCGAGCGCGGTCGCGGCGGCTGGCACGACGACGGCGAGCTGGGCCGGATCGATGGGTCCGTGGACGAGCACGGCGATGTCCTGTCCTTGCCGCTGGACGGGCAGGACGGCGCTGTCGCCGAGGTCGATCCTGGCCTCGACTCCGTCGCCGTCGACCAGATATGCGCCGTCGGTATGCCGTACCGCGTAATAGATCTCCAGTGTAGGGTCGTGCAGGGCTCGGCGCAGCGTGTCGCGCACCCGGTCAGGGCCGACGGCTTCGCGGCCGATCTGTTCCCCGAGGCGCCGGACCAACTGGAGTTCGTGGTAGGCACGCCGGTCGTAGAGGCGGTCGACGATGTTTTGAACCCAGTCGCGGATCGGCCGCAGCAACAGGGCGACGACGAACGCCGCCACCGCCGCAGCGATCGGTGACCGACCCCCGGTGATGACCGCGACCGTGACATCCAGGGCCGCGAACGCGGTCACTAGCGCCAGGGTGAGCACGCCGTAGACGATCGTGCGGCGGATCACGCGGTCGACGTCGTAGAGCCGGAACCGGAAGATCCCGAGGCCGATCCCGGCGAACGTCGCAGCGATCCCCGGCACGAGCAGCCACCCGATATCGGTCAGCTGCACGAGTACGTTGGCCACCAACGCGGCGGTGATGCCGAGTCCGAACCATTTGATCTGCTGCCGTACGTCGCCGACGGTCCGTAGCGCGCGGCGGAGCAGTCCGATCAGCGCGACGACGGCGGCCACCGCGACGACCGCGAGACAGGTTCCCTGAACCGCGTCGGTCAGGTGCGCGACCGGATCGTCGGGCACCGGCGCTGTCGGCAGCAGGGCCGCCCCTCGGAACCGCCACGCACCGGCCGGGACCGCGACGGCCCCGAGTAGCAGCGCCACCAGGGTCAGCGCCGGCACGACCCGCCAGATGCGGCCGGGGAGTCGCCCGTCCGGGAACAGAATGATGATCATCGGGGCCAGTGCCACACCGATCACCGGCGTCCAAAGCTGTAGCCACGACGCGAGCAGACCGCCCAACCGGCCGGGGTGGTTCATCAGCGCCGAGACGCACCACACCTGTGCTGCGCCGGCGACGGCGCGGCTGAGCCCCAGTACGAGGAACAGCCAGCCGATCGGGTGCCGCGGAGCGCGGGGCAGCAGGACCGCAGCGAACAACGCGCCGAAGAGCCCGGTCGAAGCGGCCGACAGCGTGTACGCGTCGATCGGTTGTCCGTCCAGCGGTGCCCCGATCAAGATGTACGCGACGAGCACAACGACAACGGTGCACGACGCCCAGGAGACCAGCGCGACGGCCCGGGGCCGATCCGGCGCGACGGTGAGCATCGTGACCTCCACCGCTCCATGGTCGCACCGGCATCCCGCCGACAACCTCCGTGCGGGTACGGACCCAGGACACCCGCATCCAGCGGGCTCGCCACGATGTGCCGGGACGCCGGCCGGGCCGACCGTAGAGGCACCGCTTCATCGATGCCTTGGAGGCCACAATGTTCCTGCTACTCCCGTTGATCGGCAACTTCCTGATCGGCCGGCTGGCCGCGCGCCGCGTCGTGATCCCGGTCGCCGTCGTACTGTTCCTGGTCAGCGCGGCCGTGTTCGTGTCGACCGCGCCCAACCATCACACCAGCTATTCCGACGCGATAATCCTCTGTCTCCCCGCGGCCTTGGTCTGCACCGGCACGCTGCTGCTCGGCATGTGGCTGCGCCGCCGCCGCACCGATGCCGCCGCATCGATGCGGACCACACCGTGACCGGCACTCCTATCGCGGACGGAACCGTCGCCACGCGCGCCCGCCAGCTGCTGTCCATCGCGCTCGGTGCCGCCCCGATTCTGCTTCTGCTGGGTACCGCGGTGCTACCTGCCGCCGTCGGCGACCGCCACGGAACCGACCGGGCGCAGACGCTACGCATGTTGCAAACGGTCGCACCCAACCGGACCCGGCTGCCGATTGGACTGGTGCTGGTCGTCCTCGGCCTTGCGCTGCTCGTCGTCGCATCGTTCGGCCTGGCGTGGCTCGCCGGCGGCAGCCGCCTGGCTCTCACGGGCGCGGCCCTGGTCACGATCGCCGGGCCGGCCGGAGCGGCCGTCAACGCGGTCAACGATCTCGTCCCGTACCGGCTCACCGACCCGCACCTGTCTCAGACGTCGGCTGTCGACGTGCTCGCCGGATCCATCGGCTCGGCCGCCGCGGTGCTGTTCGTGCTGTACCTATTGCTGCTCCCCGGGCTGATCCTGCTGGCCATCGCGGCTGCCCGTGCCCGATCCCTGCGCTGGTGGCAGTCCGCGCTCATCGGCGTCGGCGCGCTCCTCGGTCTGCTTGCCGGCGAAGGCCCCGCCGGTGCCCTGTTCTCGATTCCGCTGTGTGTCGGCATGTTCCTCGCTGCCCGCCGGCTCGCCGTCAGCCACGGTGCGTCGCAGTCCCGCACCGACCCGGTTACGAAGGAGTAAGCCGTGCGCCCCTGCGGCTCCAATGCCACCAAAACCGCTACGAACAGCGCCGGACCACCGTCGTCGCCACCTCCACACCGACCGTGAACGCGACGTCGCCGACCGGACCGCGAACACTGTCGGGGCGTGACCAATGACCAAATACCCGTCCGCTCATGGCACCCCTCTATGTCAAGAGGCGGCGAGAAGCAGTGTTCTAGGCTGTGGTTCGGCGGGTCCGGGA
>CAXSDA010000055.1:0-40638 GCA_964236515.1 uncultured Actinoplanes sp. | reverse complement strand
TCCGAGATATTCACCGAACTCGTAGAGTCACATGCTTCCACCGGCTGAATCCGCCGCCTCCTTGTTCGCCACTGCGTTCGCAGCTGCGGCGAAACTAGATCGGCGCTGCACATTTATCGTTCTCGGCCGGATGTATTGGTCGTATACGGACCGTCGCTAGCTTTCCCCCCAATTCGCCGGCACGCCACTCATAGGGCGCGGTCGGATCACTTCTGTTCCCCTTTTGCGGGAAAGGAAACGGTATGTGGAAAAGCGTCAACCGCCGGGTCCGGGTCGTCGCCGTCGCGACCCTGCTCGCGGCGACGGCATCGATCGTGTCGATGCAGAGCCCGGCCTTCGCCACGGCCTCGGATGAAGGGTCCACCGAGACGCTCACGACTGCGGAGGACGCCAGCCTGGCGGCGGCCGGCTACGGCGGGGACGTCCATCGCGACACGGCCATGGAGCGCGGCAAGGACTGGTACAGCCGGAACGTGCCGTACAACCAGAGCGCCACGGCGTGGGATGTGAACCACGGCAAGAAGTACCGGACGGACTGCTCCGGTTACGTCTCGATGGTGTGGAAGCTGAAGACCAGCCTGACCACGAGCACGCTGGACACCGTCTCCCACGTGATCAACTGGAACGACCTGCTCCGGGGCGACGCCCTGCTGCTGAAAGGTGATCACGTGCAGCTTTTCGACAAATGGGTGAACGCCGACACCAAGGCAGACTTCTGGATCTACGAAGAGGGCAGCACCGCGAGCGACATGAACCATAAGCAAATTCACGTGATTACCGAGCGGGACACCGGTTACAAGCCATACCGTTATAACCATATTATTAAGTGATTTAGCGCTCTTACGCAGCGTGATATTGGCCGCCGCCTCGGTCCTTTCTGACCCGGGCGGCGCTCGCACGTGCGGACGGTCCGACGGTCGCGAACAACATCGAGGCGACAGCCGGGGCGGCGAGCCGGGCGACCGCCCACGCCGAGGCGAAGGCGCCTTGGTAGCGGCCGCGGGCGCCGGCCGGAGCCAGATCGGCGACGATCGCGCCGGCCACCATGCCGTGCAGGACTTCACCACATGTCCAGATCGCCACCGTCACGAGGTATTGCCCATGGGCGGTCGGCCAGTCCCTGGGCGAGGTCGCCAGAGGTGCGGGCGTTACGGATAAGTTCGTTCTCGGCGTCGATCTCGTCGAACATCGTGGAGATCTGCACGACGCGCAGGCGGTCGATCGGGATGTGCCCGAGGTGCGGACGCAGATACAGGCGGATGTGCGCCTCATAAGACCGCACGGAGCCCTTGGCGAGTTTGCGCCGTCCCTTGATCCACTCGTCGAGCCACTGGCCGACTGTCATGGTGGCGTTGATGACCTGGCCTGATTGGTAGCGTCGCCGGGTCTCGTCGTAGTCGGGTAGCGCCGCCTTCGCGTCGAGGGCCTTATTGACGGCAGTAGACGGTCAGCTCGAAGTTGCGCTCGCCTGCCGTGTTGCTGTTGCGCAGGTCCTTCCACATCACAGCTTCGATGAGGAAGGCGTCGTCGTTCTCGGCGGCCCGGCGGGCGGCCGCGGCGAACAGGTGGGCCGGGCTGTCACCGCCGAGATGAACGTCGTGAATGTCGGCGGAACTGCTGGGCTCTACCGGGAGATCGTCCTCGATCGACGTAACGGATCGCCTTTCGAGACCGAGGTCGCGGCCACCGACCGGACCTGCCGGGTCGAAGGGCGCGCGAGCAGGAGGCTGGCGTTGTGCCCGCCAAAGCCGAACGAGTTCGAGAGCGCCGCCCCCACGTGGCTTCGCGTCGGCTCTCCACGGACATGGTTGAGTTCGCATTCCGGGTCGGGATCTTCGAGGTTCTTTGTCGGCGGCAGAAGCCCGCTGCTGATGGACAGGGCGCAGATCGCCGCTTCCACCGCGCCGGAGGCGCCCAGCAGGTGACCGGTCACCCCTTTGGTCGAGCTCACGGGGGGTGATTCAGTGCCGAATACCGTACGGATCGCCCGGGCCTCCGCGATGTCGCCGGCGCGAGTCGAGGGTCCGTGGGCGTTGAGATATCCGACGTCCCCGGCGGTGAGACCGGCCCGGCGCAGAGCGAGCCGCATGCTCTCGGCTGCGGCGTCGCCTGTCGGGCGTGGACTCGTGGAGTGGTAGGCGTCGCTGGTCGCGCCCCAGCCGACCAGGTCGGCGTATCCGGCGACGCCCCGCGCGTCCGCATCAACGGTCCGCTCGACTACCAGCACGGCCGCTCCCTCGCCGAGAACGAATCCGTTGCGGAGCCGGTCGAACGGCCGGCTCGCCTGGGCCGGGTCCGTCCACCCTCGGGCGAGCACGCGGGCATTGGCGAAGGAGGCGATCCCGGTGGGGCTGATGGGCGCTTCGGTCCCGCCGCAGATCACCACGTCGGCATCCCCGGAACGGATGAGCCGCTGCGCCTCGGCGACAGCCAGGGTGCCGGACGCACACGCTGCTGCCACTGCGGTGCTGTAGCCGCGGGTCCCGAGGGCGATGGAAATGCGGGCCGCAGCCATGTTGGGAAGGAACGAGGACTGCATGTACGCGCTTACCCCGCGCCGTCCGCGATCGGCGTGAGCGATCGCCTGAGCTTCGTATGTGCTCGTGCCGCCTGCGCCGGTGGCGATCACTACGGCGGTCCGATACGGATCCACGTCGATGCCGATCCTCAGCCGGGAGTCGCGGATCGCGTCGTGGGCGGCAGCTAGGGCGAGCAGCACGAACCGATCGGCCAGCCGGGCCTCGGCCCGCGACAATCCATCGACTTCTCCGATCGGCGGGGCTATGCCGAGCGCCTCGGCCGTACCCGCGCCCGGGTGCCCGTCCGGTGGCCGGACCAGACCTGATTCGGCCCGGCAGGCCGCCGCGAAGACGGACGGAAGGTGCCGGCCGAGCGGGCACACCATCCCGATGCCGGTGATCACCGCTCGGGTGGCGGGTCCTTCTTGCCGGACCTCGTTCACTTTCCCATACCGTGCGGAACGGCCCGACGGTAGATCGTTGTGACGAATTCGTCCACCGTCATTTCCGCGATGGCCTCCAATTCCTCGTCGGCGAGGTCGATGTCGTATGTGTTCTCGGTGAGCACTGCGAGTTCCGCGATGGACAGGGACTCGAGGCCGGCTCCACGGCCGCCCAGAACTGTCGCGCCGGAAACGTCGTCGCCGTCGTTCAAACGGGTCACTTCGTCCACGACGAACTGGCGGATCTCGTCAATCATCTGTCTGACCCTCCGTCGACGTCCCACTCTTGTCCGCGTGGATCGCGGGGTGGCACCCTCTCCTGGGCGGCCCCCCGGCCCGGTCCGGTGGGCATACCCGGGCTGTGCGGGTTGCGGTGTTCAGCGGGCCGGGCCGCCGGTCACGAACAGCGTCTGACCGTTGATGTATCCGGCCTGGTCTCCGACGAGGAACGAAACCGCGCTAGCGATGTCCTCCGGCCGGCCCGCGCGCCGCATGGGGTTCTGCGCGGCCACGATCCGTTCCAACCGGCCGAGGTCCATGCCGAGGCGGCTTGCCGTCAGCGCGGTCATGTCGGTCACCACAAACCCGGGCGCGACTGCGTTGACCGTGATCCCGTGCGGCCCGAGCTCCACCGCCAGTGAGCGCGTCAGGCCGTCGAGGCCGGCCTTGGCCGCGGCGTAGTTCGCCTGATTACGGCTGCCCACCACGGAGATGCTCGACAGGTTCACGATCCGCCCCCACCCCTGCTCGACTTGATAGGGCAGCACGCTGCGGCACATGAGGTACGGCGCGCGCAGGTTGACGTCGACGACCGTGTCCCAGTCGTCGACACTGGCTTCCGACAACGGGCCGTCCCGGGTAACCCCCGCGTTGTTGACGAGGATGGCCGGCGGGCCCAGGTCGGTGGCCACCTTCGCCAAGACCTCGCCGATCTGCTCCGGGTCGCCGACGTCGGCTCCGAACCCGGCCGCATTGCCGCCCGCGGTCCGGATGCTGTCCACGGTGTCCGCCGAGGCGGCGTGACTGCGAGCAAGCACCGCAATCTCTGCCCCGTCCGCCGCCAAACGGGCCGCGATCGCCGCTCCCAGTCCGCGGGCGGCCCCCGTTACTATCGCGACTTTTCGTGTCATATCGCCTCCGTGATTTCGAGCTAGTATTCGGGTCGACGAGAACCATGTCCCTCTTCTGTGGATGGTCATCGCCAACTTCTGGGAGTTCGATAATGCGGGCGCCCGCCGCCTCTTCCACGGCCAATGTAGAGGGTGGTTCCGGAACCGTCGGGATCGCTAGGAATTCGGCTATAGATATGATCCAATGCGATAAGTGCCATGCTGCTTCGGGGGGAGTAAAGATGCACGATCACCGCAGATTTCTGTGGTGTCGACGCCGGGTCCGGATCTCATCCTGACGAGGCCGGCGTCCCGCTGAAGTCGACGCGGAACGAAACCGGTGCGTTAGACACCAAGGCTGCGGTCGAGTCGCATCGATGGACATCCGCATGCCCACACGCGGCGCAGAGCTGGTGCTCCGTCGCGCTGCACCCAGGAAGTCAAGGGCGGCCATTACACGGGAGGACTGCTCGTGCACTCGGAAAATGATCCAGAACCTCAGCCTGGAGTAACACAGCTCGCTTCGCTGCGAGTGATGGTGCTCGTCGCCGACGGGGTCCTTCGCCTCGGGCTGGCGGCTCTGCTGACTTCCCTGCCGACTGTGAGCCTGGTGCACAGCTACGCGACCTGGGACGATGCCGAGGAACTTGTACGCGGCGGCGAGGCCGACGTAGTAATCCTGCACGAATCCGACGACGAGTGGCAGCACCTGGCGGAGGGCGGCACGCTGCGCCCGGCGGCGACACTCATGCTGCTGCACGACCACCACGCCAGGGAGCAGCTGTTCCAGCGCCCGTTCACACCCGATGGGTTCGTCGTCCAGGGTGACCTGAACGTCGAGACGCTCACCACTGCCCTGCAGCGGATCAGCGCCGGCGAGATCGCGATGCCCGCCGAGTTGGCACGCGACCTCATGCAGCGGGTGGGCGCATCGACTCCGCATCAGCGGCGTCACCGGGCTGCCCTGACCCCGCGGGAGAATGAGACGCTCAGCCTTTTGGTGCAGGGGATGAGCAACAAGCAGATCGCCCGGCGGCTTCAGATCTCCAGCCACGGGGCCAAACGCATCGTGGCCAGCCTGCTGATGAAGCTCGACTCGCCCAACCGCACGATGGCCGTGGTTACCGCGATCAACTCCGGCCTGGTCCAGGGCGACGTCCGCGACACGCGCAACTGAGCCCATCAGGAATCATGCTCCAGTACTACCTTGACCGCCTCGCGCCGATCAAACATGCGGTAGGCGTCGACCGCGGCTGAGAACGGCAGCCGGTGCGACACCACGACGGTCGGATCCAGCCTGCCGGCCGCGACCAGCGCCAGAACCCTCTGCCCGTCCCGGATCGGGTTGCCGACCACGAAGCGCAGGGTGAGTTCGTCGGCGAAGGCCTTCTGCACTGCCAGCGGTGGCGGTTCGGCGCTGGGCGCTCCGACGACCACGACGGTGCCGTGACCACCCGCGGCCTCGATCGCGGCGTCGAGTGCCGCGGCCGAGCCCACGGCTTCGATCACCGCCCGTGCGCCCTCGCCGGCGGTTGCCGTGCGCAGCCGCCCGGGCAGCTCGGCCGGTGTCGTCACCTCGAAGCCGAGGTCTCTGGCCGCGGTACGGCGCCGTTCGTCGGGGTCGCTCAGAAACACCTCCGCGGCACCGCTGAGGCGCAGGCACAGGGCGGAGAGCAGGCCCACCGGTCCGGCTCCGATGACGGCGGCCACATCGCCCGCAGTGATGGCGGCCGAGGTCGCCGCGGCATAGCCGGTGCTGAGGATGTCGCCGGCGAACAACGCCTGCTCGTCGGTCAGATGGTCGGGGCAGGCGGACAGCACCGTGTCGGCGAAGGGAACGCGTACCAGGTCCGCCTGTCCGCCGTCGAGCGGCCGGCCCACGACGCCGGAGTAACCGAACAGGGTGACATCCGGACACTGGTAGTGCCAGCCGCGCGCGCACCGGGTGCACCGCCCGCACGCGACGACATCAGACGCGATCACCCGCGTGCCCGGCTGATGGCGGGCCTCGTCACCCGCCGCGACCACGACACCGGTGAACTCGTGACCCAGGATGGTGCCGGGCCGCAGCGTGGTCAGCTCTCCGCGATACGGGTGCAGGTCGGTGCCGCAGATGGCGGAGCGGGTGACCCTGACCAGCGCGTCGCGTGGTGATTGCAAGCGTGGCTCGTCCCGGGACACCAGCTCGACCCGGCGTGGACCCCGGAACACCAGTGCTCTCATCGCAGGGCGCCGGCGGCTGTGTACCAGCTCAGAGTGCGCCGCAGGCCGTCGGCGAGCGGGACCTGGGGCTCGTAGGCCAGCAGCCGGCGTGCCGCCGTCAGGTCCGGAATCCGTCGCTCGGGTGACCCGGGCGGCGCGGGTTGCAGGCTGAGGGCCGGCCGATACCCGGAGATGTCGAACAGCAGATCGGCCAGTGCGCTGGCCGAAATCTCCTCCTGATCGTTGCCGATGTTCACGACGTGCGTGTCCGGACCGGTCAGCCGGGCGAGAGCGATCGTGGCGTCGACCGCGTCGTCGACGTGGCAGAACGCTCTGGTCTGGGCGGCGCCGTAGATGGGGAAGGGGTTCTCCGCTCGCAGTATCCGGTCGATGAACTGCGGGATGACGTGGGAGTGCCCCATCCGCGGCCCGTAGATGTTGTGGTAGCGGGCGATCTGGACACGGATGTCGCCGGCGGCGTGGGCGGTGAGCGCCTCCGAGACGATCTTGCTGAGGGCGTACGAGCTGCGGGGTGCACGGGGGAACGGCAACACGAAGGGAACCGTCTCGGCGGCCGGGAACGGGCTCAGTCCCGTCGCGGTGGCGCCGTCCGCGACCTCGCTGGTGGAGCTCAGCAGCAGTGCTCCGGGCGGCTGCCGTTGGCACCAGTCGAGCAGGTTGATGGTGCTCAGAACGTTCGTTCGTAGCACGTGCGCGGGCTGCTGCTGGGCGCGCGCGACGCCGACGACCGCGGCGAGGTGGTACACGGTGTCGAACGGGCCCGCGAGGATCGCGGCGGGAATGGGCTGGCGCAGGTCGTGCCGTACCACGGTCACCCGGTCGCGCAGCTCGCCGAGCTCCAGGTCGTCGCGTCCGCGCGAGAAGTCGTCCAGCACGGTGACGTCGTTGCCCTCGGCGACCAGGCGCCGGCACAGGTGCAGCCCGACGAATCCGGCGCCGCCGGTCACCAGGACGCGCTCAGCCACGGCCGAACCGCACGTAGCGCCGGCCCGGCTCCCCCACCGGCGCTCCCGCCAGCAGCCCCCACATGTCCACCAGCAGGCGCGGGCCGGCCGGCGGTGCGGGGAGCAGACCTGCCGCAACGTCGAGGTATCCCGGGTGGTCGTTGAGCACGAGGACGGCGTCCGCCACGGTCAGGCCCTCCTCGAGCGTGACCGGCTGGTAGCCCATCGCCACGATCCTTTCCGGGGGCACCTTGAAGTCGTGGCCGGTCAGCGTCGCAACCTCGCCCTGCAGGAGTTCGGCGACGCGGACGGCAGCAGAACCGCGCACGTCGTCGGTCTCCGGGCGCCCCTTGTAGGCGATCCCGCACACGAGCACGTTCGCCTTCTCTGGCTGGACGCCGACCTGGGCGAGCTCTTCGAGCAGCCGCTCGGACAGCCGGTCCGGCACCGCCTCGTTGAGCTGCCGGGCGGCCCTGACCAGCGGCGGACGGTAGCCGGCAGCCTCAGCCGAGTGCAGCAGTAGGTAGGGGTCCTTGGTGAGGCAGCTGCCGCCGACGAACCCGGGCCGGGCGAGGTCCGGGCGGGGATATCGCAGGTTCGCCGATCGGATCAGCTCGTCGGCGTCGAGGCCGAGAGCGGTCGCCATCAGGGCCACCTCGTTGCCGAAGCCGTAGATCACGTCGGTGTGTGCGTTGCAGATCAGTTTGATCATCTCGGCCGCCTCGAGGGAGGACACGGTGATCTGGTCCGATCCGAGGACGGTGTGCAGGCTCGCGGCCCGGGCCGCCGAGCGCTCGTCCAGGCCGCCGATGATCTGTGGCAGCGTCGACATCTCCGCGAGCGCTTTGCCCTGGATCATGCGCTCCGGGCAGAACGCCAGCAACGGCTCGGGGTGGAAGCGGCGCAGCCGCGGCAGGACCAGGCGACGGCAGGCTCCGACTGGAACCGTACTGCGGATCACCACCAGCGTGTGGCTGTCGATCCGCGGGGCTATGGCGTCGATCGCGGCGGCGAGGTTGGTCAGATCGGGTTCTCCGGTTACCGGATCGGCGGGTGTGCCGACACAGACGACGACGGTATCGGCTGGTTCACCGGGCAGTTCGGCGACGGCGGTGAGCCGGCCTTCGGGCAGCGCGGCAAGGGCGGCGTCGAGCCCGGGCTCGAAGAAAGGCGCCTGGCGGTCGCCGATCGCGTCGCGGACAGCCGGGGAGGCCTCGACCCCGGTCACCCGGCAGCCGGCGGTGGCGAACGACACGGCCAGGGGCAGTCCGACATAGCCCAGCCCCACCACCGCGACGTGCCCGATCACGCGGCGGCTCCCGGCAGCCGGTTGCGGACTACCTTTCCCATAGCGTTGCGCGGCAGTTCCGGCAGTACGCGTAGGCGATGCGGCGTCTCGTACGGTGTCAGGTGCGCTCTGCAGTACGACATGACGTCCTCCGATCGGTAACCGTCCTCCAGGACGAGAGCAGCCCACAGTTCCTCTTCGTGATGACCGTTCAGCACTCCGTAGGCGGCTACCTCACGTACCGCCACGCAGCCGCCCACGACGGCCTCGACCCTGGTGGTGCTGACCTTGCGGCCGCCGATGTTGACGAAGGACTTGCGGCGGCCCAGCAGAACGACTCGGCCGTCCGGGCCGACCCGCGCTGTGTCGCCGGTGTCGTACCAGCCCCGGTCGTACGGGGGCAGTTCGCCGCTGTCCGCGTAGCCGTACAGCATCGTGGCCGTCCGCACCAGCAGACCGCCCTCGCCATGCGGCCGCAGTGTTCCGTCCTGGGTGCGCAGCCGCCACGAGACGCCGGGGGCCATGGCTCCCACGTCGGCGGCCGCGGGCGTCGCATCGTCGCCGCGCCGGCACGAGATCAGGCCGGTCTCGGTGGAGCCGTAGACACCCCGGATCGCCGTACCGAGGCGGTGCGTGGCCGCGTCCGCGGTCGCCTGGTCCATGGGGCCGCCGGAGGAGAGCGCGACCCGCAGGCCGGTACGCAGGCCGCCGGATCCGACAGCGCCGGTGAGCAACTGGTAGCCGAGCGGCGAGGCGAACAGCGCAGTGGCGCCCCCGCGCAACCCGTCGAGGACGGCCCGCACACGGAATCGGTCGACCGTGCGTAGATGGGCGCCGGTGACGAGTGCCGTGGTCAGGGCTCCGACGAGGCCGAAGGAATGCGCCAGCGGCACCCCGGCCAGCAGGACGTCGCCACGGTCGAGAGCATGCAATTCGCGGTAGAGGTGCGCGCCCCGGATGGCGTTCTCCGCCGGTTGGCGGACCAGGCGGGGGACGCCGGTCGAACCGGAGGTCAGCTGGAGTACCTCCCCCTCACGCCCGGACGGTCCGCCGGCAGCGGCGGCGGCGAGCAGGTCCCCATAGGTGTGCAGCGGTATGCCGGAGTCCGGCGCCGCGTGCCCCGGTGGCATGACGACGCGGGTCGCGACGTGTCGGACCGGTGATGCCTGGTCTGCGAGCTGCGAGTTGCCGGTCTCCATGGGCGCGACGTCGACGCCGGCCTGAATGAGTCCCAGCAGGACGGCGACGCTCGCCGGCGTGTTGTCCAGCACCAGCCCGACCGGGCCGGGACCGAGGCGGGCAGCGCCGGCGGCGACCGCGGCGGCCGCGGCGTGCAACGCGGACCAGGTCATCGTCTCGGTCCGGCCGCCGCGGTGCACGGACACGGCGGGCCCGCCGGGTACCTCCGAGGCTCGCCGGTCGAGTTCGTCGGCTATCGGCATTCCGAACTCAGCCGATCGTCGAGAATTTCCGCGAGCGACGCGGGGGTCGCCTGGTCGAAGACCGCCAGGAGCAGGGTCGCGCGCAACTCGTCGCCGGTCTGCTCGTCGCTCTCGTACCGGGCGACGAGCCGGGAGATCAGCTCCACGGCGCGCAGCGAGTCCCCGCCGCTGAGGAAGAAGTCCTCGGTCGGTTCGAGTGGAGGCCGGAGCAACAGCTGTCCCATCTCAATGGCGACCGCCGTCGTGAAGGTGGGCAGGGCGGTGTTTCCACTGGTCATCAGGACTCCTGGTTGCTGAGGTTCGCGGGCTCGAGCGAGTCGACGGCGGACACCGCCGCCGTGGCCTGCACCCGCAGGTAGCGCTCGGGCGTCGCGGCGAAATGGCGCTGGGCCGCGACGTACGAGACGGGTGTGCCGACGTCGTGCCAGGGACCATCGAAGCGGTACGCCCGCACGATGCGATCGGAGGCGAGAAGTTCGGCTATCAGATCGGGCATGTCGAGTGGCCGCCCGTCGGGGACGTAGTGCCGGACCCGGGGTTCGACGACGTAGATCCCCGCCGACACATCGAACGACATCCGGGGCTTCTCCCGGATCGAGGTGATCCGGCCGGCGGTGCCCACGTTCACAACGCCGTAGTTGACCGGAGATTCCAGCCGGTGCACCACGACCGTCATGTCGTTCCCGTCGCGGCGGTGGGTGTGGTGCAGTTCCGCGAAGTCGATCTGGCTCAGCACGTCGCCGTTGGCGACGATGGCCGGTTCGGTCCAGTCTCGGACGGCGACCAACGGGGCCGCGGTGCCGAGAGGTTCCACGTCGGTCACGTAATCGATGTCCAGGCCGAGTCGCTGCCCGGCGCCGAAGACCTGCTCGATCATCGGACCGAGGTGCGAGACGCACAGGGTCACCCGGACGACACCGGCGTCGTGCAGGCGGCGCAGGATTATCTCCAGCAACGTGTGGGAGCCAAAGGAAAGCAGAGACTTCGGCCGATCTTCGGTGTAGGGCAGCAGACGGGTGCCCTTGCCACCGGCGAGAATGATCGCGTGCACGGCTCTCCGTTCGTGTGCGGGGCACAGATGGGCTCGCTGAGGATCAGTCTGGTGCCCGCCTCCCGGTCTCGGGGAGTGCCGAGGAGGCGCACGGGCGGCGTAACAGACCGGCCATACCCGAACGGAGATCTGCGCGCGGGCAAGGCCGATCGCTAGCGTCGGCGGGGTGACCGAATCAAACGCCCCAGCGACGGCAGAGCCGAGGACGACAGGATCGAGCACGATCGGCGCGGTGGCGAAAACCGCCCTCTGGACCGCCGCCTCGAGGGCTCGGGAAAGCCGGCGCCCGGACCGGTTGTTCAACGATCCTCTCGCCGCGCTGCTCGCCGGGGACGAAGGCCCGGGCCTGCTGTCTCATTTCCACACACGGCACGCGGCCGATGACGGCAATCCGTTCCTGCCCATCCGGACCCGCTGGTTCGACGACTTCCTGTCCGCGCCGCAGGCAAATGCGGTGCATCAGGTCGTCGGGCTCGGCGCGGGTCTGGACACGCGGGCGGTCCGCCTCGACTGGCCGGCCGGGACCGTCCTGTTCGAGATCGACCAGGCCGATCTGCTGGAGTACAAGGAAGATCGGCTGCGCCGCAGCGGGCTGCGCGCGCGATGTGAGCGCCGCACCGTTCCGGTCGATCTCGGGGACGACTGGACGTCCGCACTACGGGGTTCCGGCTACCGTCCGGAGTTGCCGTCCGTCTGGTTCGCCGAGGGAGTGTTGTTCTATCTCCCCCCGGAGCTCGCCCGCGGAGTCGTCCAGGACGCGTACGCCATGTGTGCGCCGGGCACCCGGTTCGCAGTGGATCTGATCGGGACGGGTGTATTCACCTTTCCGTACACACGAGAATTCCTCGACCGGCTGGCCGCCGCGGGCAGTCCTTGGCAGTTCGGCACCGACGACCCGGCCGGCTTTCTCACCTCGTGCGGGTGGGACGTCGACGCGGTGCAGGAGCCGGGCTTCCCGGACGCCAACTACGGCCGGTGGCCCGAGCAGGCTAATCCCGGTGGGGTCGCGGGTCTGCCGCGCAGCTACCTCGCGGCGTCACATCGGCGGTGATGGTGCATCGTTCGCGATGACCCGCTCGTTGCGCACCTTGATCCGGGTGTATTCGAGCAGGCCCCAGTAGCCGTACTCGACACCCAGCCCGGAGCTGCGGATACCCCCGAACGGCGTGTCGGGGCGCAGGTCGCCGTGATCGTTGATCCAGACTGTTCCGCAGTCCAGCTCGCGGGCGACCTCGCCGGCCAGATCGGGTGGCCCCCATACCGATCCGCCGAGCCCGAACTCTGTGCCGTTCGCGCGAGCGATCGCCTCGGCCACGGTCTCGTAACCCATGATCGGAAGCGCCGGGCCGAACTGCTCCTGCGTCTCGAGCCGCGTGCCGGCGGGCAGGCCGGACACCACGGTGGGTTCGTAGAAGTGGCCGGCCCGGTCGAGCCGCCGGCCCCCGGTCTCCACCCGGGCGCCCGCCTGCGCCGCTTCGGCGGTGAGAGCGGCGACGCGCTCGGCCTGGGCCGCGCTGACCAGGGGGCCGATGTCGGTGCCGGGTGTGCTGCCCGCTCCTACCACCAGTGCCCCGGCCCGCTCCCCCATCAGCGCGGCGAAATCGCGCATGTCGGCCTGAGGGACGTAAACCCGCTTCACCGCGGCGCAGAACTGGCCGCCGTTGACCATCGCCGCGGCGAGCACCCGCGCTGCCACCTCGGCCAGGTCGGCGCCGGGCAGCACGATGCAAGCGTCGTTGCCGCCGAGTTCCAGCACGACCCGTTTGAAGTCGCCGGCGGCCTGCCGGGCGATCTCTCGCCCGGTCGAGACCGACCCCGTGAAAGAGATGAACCCGACCCCGGCGTGCTGGACCAGGGCGGGGCCGAGCGCGTCGCCACCCGACACCACGTTGAGAATTCCGGGCGGCAGCACCTCGCCGAGGATCTCACCGGCCAGTAAGGTGGTCAGTGGAGTCAACGGCGAGGGTTTCAGGACGATGGCATTGCCCGCGAGCAGCGCCGGCGCGACCTTGGTGATCGCCAGGATGATGGGGAAATTGGACGGCGCGATGGCGGCCACGACGCCGTGCGGCACCCGCCGGAGGCTGACGCGGCGACCGCCGGTGGTAACGAGGTCCTCGGTGGCGACAGTCAGGTCGGCGGTGTGATCGAACCAGGCTCCGGCCAGGTCCACCTCGGCACGGGCCTGGGCCAGCGGCTTGCCCTGCTCCAGGGTGAGGAGCTGGGCCAGTTCCTCGGAGTGGGCCAGGATCGCCGCACCGCAGGCACGGAGGTATAGGCGGCGTTCGTCTTCGGGGCTCGAAGACCAGGAGGGGTAAGCGCGGGAGGCCGCCGCCACGGCCCGATCCAGGTCGTCCGGGGAGCAGCCGGGCGCAGTGCCGATAATCTCGCCGGTGGCGGGATCCTCCACCGGGATTAGGTCGCCCCGGCCCGCGACGGGACGCCCGGCGACGGTCATGACTGCGGTCACGCGTTTCTCCTTCAGAGGGTGGCGATCGGCGGGACGCCGACGCCGCCGAGAGACCCGGCCAGTCGCTGCGCTAGCGCCAGTGTGGTCAGGTCACCCAGATACGGGCCGGTGACGGCGACGCCGATCGGTGTTCCGCAGCTGCCGATCCCGACCGGCACCACCGTGACGGGGAGGTGGGCGACCCCGGCCAGGCCGGCCCAGACGATCTGGTCCCAGTACGGCCGTTCGATGCCGTCGACGGATATCCGGCGCTCAGCGAAGGGCCGCGCGTCGTGCGCGATCGCCGGTCGCACCGAGACCGGCAGCAGGATGGCGTCGTACCGCTTGAAGAACCGATGCCACGCCCGCTGGATCCGGGCCCGCCGGTCCTGGGCCCGGAGCCAGTCGTGGTGACTCTGGGCGGCATATTCGCCGCCTAGCTGGGCGGTCGCCTCGGCGCTTGCGGGTGCAGCATGTGCCGCGAGGGCCGCCGTAGCCAGGGATCGGCGCATGATTTCGTCGTTCGCCTCAAGAGAGACGCCGGCGGGCGCGTCGGGCTCCACGACGATGCCGGTTCGCGCCAGCGCCGAGCCGGCCCGTTCCACGGCGTCGCGAACGTCACGAGCGACTGGGCAGTAGGGATCGTCGCTCCACAAGGCGACCGTCCGAAGTGGTTGCGGCGGGGGCAGGTTAAGCCGCCAGGCCGGGCGATCGAGCGGATCCGGCCCGGCGATGACGGTCAGCAGCAGCCGCAGGTCCTCGACGTCGCGGGCCAGTGGACCGACGACTGCGAGGTCGGGCCGGGTCGGCTGATAGGGCGGGATGTGCCCGGCCACCGGCACGACGCCGAAGCTCGGCTTGTGCCCGAAGACCCCGCAGTTGCTCGCCGGGATCCGGATCGAGCCGGCGATGTCCGATCCGAGCTCCGCGGCGGTGAATCCGGCGGCGACCGCGGCGGCGGCTCCGCCGGACGATCCGCCCGGCGTGCGACTGGGGTCCCACGGGTTGCGGGAGACGCCGAAGACGTCGTTGGAGGTCTGGACGTCCATGCAGTTCGCGGCGAGGTTCGTCTTGCCGAACACGATCGCGCCGGCGCGGCGCAGCGCCCGGACCGCCTCGGCGTCCTCGCCGGGTACGTGACGCGAGAGCGCGGTTGCTCCCGCGGTGGTTCTCAGACCCGCCGTGTTCAGGCTGTCTTTCACTGTCATCGCGACCCCGTGCAACGGTCCGTACGACTCGCCCCGGGCGGTCGCATCGTCCGCCGCCTTGGCCCAGCGCTCGGCCCTGTCGTCGACACTGACGACCGCATTCAGTGCCGGGTTGTGCGCCGCTATCCGTCGCAGCAGGAGGTCGAGATACTCCCGGGCCGACAGCTCGCGACGCGCGATGGCGGTCGCCACCTGCGTCGCCGGCCACCGGCTGGGATCTATCACGGTCTCCATGTGGATCGAGTCTGGTCCCCGGCACTGATCGGCGCTCCCCTCCTTCCGACCTAGCCAGGTGGCCAGGTCACTCGGTCGCCCCGCGGAGCCTTACCCCTCACCGTCGGTACTGCGGACTCTGGAGGGCAATCACTCCCTCGAAGGGGCCGACTTGACTTGCCTTGCCGACGTCGCGTCGTACCTACCGGCGCGACGGGTCAGCATCGACGAATACCTGAGTGGACACGGCTTCACCGAGTCGCGTATCCGTTTACACGAGCGCTATTTCGGGTTCTCGCAGATCCGGATCGACGCCGAGGCCACCCTGGCGCAGGACCTGGCGGCCGCGGCGATGGCACTCCCGTCACTGGATCGGGTGCGCGACCGGATCCGATACGTGATCCACGGCCGCACCATGCCGGTCGTGGCGCCCTACCCGGTGAACGCTCTGCAGGAGGTCCGGCAGAAACTGGGTCTCGACCACGCGCCGGCGTTCTCGCTGACCCAGCACGCCTGCGCCAGTTCACTGCTGGCCGTCGATCTCGCCGGCCGGTTGCTGGCCCGCGCGGGCGACGTCGAGGGTCTGGTGCTGGTGCTCAGCGGGGAGAAGGCCTTCACCTCGTGCGCCCAGGTGATCGTCAATAGCGGCGTCATGGGTGAGGGCACGGCCGCCGTTCTGGTCGGCCTGAACGGTAGCCGAGACCGCATGTTGTCCTACGCGACCCGCACCTACGGCGAGTTCCACGGCGGTGCGTGGCTCTCCGCCGAGGCGGAGGAGCGTTTCCAGAACCTCTATCCGTCGGCACTGGCCCAGGTGATCCGGGCGGCGGTCGACCGTGCGGGCCTGCACCTGGCGGAAATCGAGGTGATCCTGCCGCACAACGTCAACCGCATGTCCTGGCTGCGGGTACTGCGGGAGCTGGGCCTGCGTGGCACGGACGTGCTGTTTCTGGAGAACCTGCCGGAGACCGGCCACTGCTTCGGCGCGGACGCTTTCGTCAACTACCGCACCGCCAGCGACCAGGGAAGGCTCAGGCCCGGCCAGCACTACGTGATGACCGCGGTCGGGCTCGGCGCCACCTTCTCGGCCATGACCTTCGAACACTAGGAGCGAGGTTGAAGATGTCTGCGAATGCAGCGACCGGGCGGCTCCGCTCGGCGCTGTCGGGCGACGCCGAGGCTCCGATGGTGCTGCTGGGCAATTTCGAGGTGGAACAGAGCTGGGCTGTCGGTGAACGGGGCCTGCCCCGCATGTCGTCACGCGCGAGCGCGCTGATCGTCAACCGGATGGACGAATTCACCCTGCAGCTCGGTGGTCCGCAGGACCACGTCGTCCTCAAGGCTGCCCCGGACCCGGATTACCTGAGCTATCTGGGCGAGCTCGGCTTCGACCTGCCGGCGGTACTCAGCCCCGATCGGCAGGACCCGGCGCGGACCGTGACCGCCGACGTGCTGGCGGACCCGCCACTGCTGGACCGGCTCCGCGACCTCGGCAAGTCCGGCGCTCTGCTCTGGCCGCACGGCGTCTCCGCGGCCGAGGAGACGCTCGCCGCGAGCACCGGGCTGCAGTTGGCCGGCGCCGGGGCCACCGTCGCTAAACGGGTCAACAGCAAGGTCTACAGCCGCCTGCTGGCCGGCCGGGCCGGCCTGCGTCAACCGGACGGGCGGGTGTGCCGCGACGGCGTCGAGCTGGCGGAGGCCTGTAAGTGGGCAGCCGGGCGCCTGCGCGCCGGAACCCGGGTGGTCGCCAAAGACGCCTTCGGGGTGTCGGGCAAAGGCCTGCTTGTCATCGAGGACGAACACGCGCTCGATCGGTTACGGCGCATGGTGGGGCGCCACGCCGACGCCGGGCTGGCGCTGGTCTTCGAGGACTGGGTGGACAAGAGCCTGGACCTCAACTACCAGCTGATGATCAACCGGGACGGGCGGGTCACGTTCGACTTCGTGAAAGAGGCGCTGACCGAGGGCGGCACCCACCGCGGGCACCGGATGCCGGCCCGCATCAGCGACGACCAGCTGGCCGAGGTGCAGGCCGCAGCGCTCGTCGTGGGTGACTTGCTCGCCGCCGATGGATACCACGGCGTCGTCGGCGTCGACGCCATGATCGACCCCCACGGGGGCCTCTATCCGGTCACCGAGATCAACGCACGCAACAACATGTCGACCTATCAGGAGCGCGTCCGGGCGATGGTCGTCGGCCCGGGGCAGTGTGCCCTGGCCACCCATTACCCTGTTCGGCTCGGCCGGCCGATGCCGTTCGGCGAGGTGGCCGCGGCCTGGGCGCCGCTGCTTCTGCGACCTGGCCGGTCAGCCGGCGCGCTGATCAACAACTTCGCCACGGTGAACGCGGCGGCCGGCTCGGACGGCGAGTTCGAGGGCCGGTTGTACGCCGTGCTCATCGCCGACGACGGACAACGGCTCGACCAGATCGACGCAGAGGCCCGGGACCGGCTCCTCGACTGGACGAAAGGGCGATCATGACAGACAGCGGAACCGTGCAGGGGATCTCGTTCACGGATCTCGCGGACGAGTTCGGAACACCCCTGTATGTCTACGACGGTGACGTGCTCTCCGGTCAGTTCCTCGGCCTGCGGGAGCGCCTTGATCCCGCGGCGGAAATCTTCTTTTCACTCAAGGCCAACCCCAACCCGGCTGTCTGTGCTCTGCTCCACTCGCTTGGCGCACGGGCCGAGGTGTGCTCGCTGGCGGAGTTGGCGGCGGCCCAGCTCGCCGGTGTCCCGGCCGACGGGATCATCTTTGTGGGGCCCGGCAAGAGCACCGCCGAGCTCTCGGCCTGCCTGGACGCCGGGGTGTACGCGATCATCTGCGAGTCGTTCGGGGAACTCACCGTCATCGACGCTTTCTCCCGGCAACGCGGCCTGCGAACACGTGTGGCACTGCGGATAAACCCCGACTTCGTGGTCAAGGGGGCCAAGCTGACCATGGGTGGCCGCAGCCGGCAGTTCGGCATCGACATCGATCAGCTGCTCGACGCCCGCAACCGGCTGGCCGATCTGACCGGCGTCCGGATCATCGGCTTCCAGGCGTACCTGGGCACCCGCATCCTGAGCGAGCCGGTGATCGCCGAGAATACCGCACGGATCCTCGAGTTGGCCGAGCGGCTCGCCATCCAGCTCGGCGTTCAGATGGAGTTCGTGGATGTGGGTGGCGGCCTCGGCGTGGCCTACTTCGACGGCGAGAACGACATCGACCCCGCCCTTGTCGCCGAAGGGGTCAACCCTGCGATCCGCGCCTTCGCCGCCCGTCATCCCGGTACCCGGATCGCCATTGAGCTAGGCCGGTACCTGACCGCGCACAGCGGCACCTATGTGGTGAAGGTGCGCTACGTCAAGGAGTCGATGGGTGAGCGGTTCGCCGTCGTGGACGGCGGCACCCATCAGCACATGGCGGCGGTCGGTATCGGCTCGTACGTCAAGCGGAACTTCCCCATGCGGCTGCTCAGCGGCGCCGGCCAGGACCCGGAGGCACCACTGACGTCGTGGAACGTCGCCGGGCCGCTGTGCACCCCCAACGACGTGCTCGGCCGCCGGGTCGAGCTGCCGGAGCTGCGGGCGGGCGATCTGATCGGGGTGCTGCGGTCCGGAGCGTACGGGCCGACCGCGTCGCCCGGCCGGTTCCTGAGTCACGGCTTCCCGGCCGAGGTTCTCGTGTCCGACGGCCGGGCCCACCTGATCCGCACCCGCGACGACGTCACGGACATTCTGCGCGGCTACCTCATGCCCGTCCGCGACGGCGCGGCGGACGTCGTGGCCGGCACCTTCGAGCACCAAGCATCGTGATCCGACGAGGAGACAGTCAGATGGGGGCACCCGAGATGGACAACTCAGCTCAGCAGACGGACCAGGTGCAGGATGCCGTGATCCGCACGCTCGCCGGCCTGTTGCAACGAGAACCGGCGTCGATCGATGCCGACGCCGAGCTCTTCGGCGACCTGGGACTGGACTCGACCGGATTTCTGGAGGTGCTCATGCAGACGGAGTCCGAGCTCGGCTTCGAGTTCGACCCGTACGACCTCGAGCCGCGGGACTTCGAGACGGTCGGCACCCTGGTCGCGTTCGTGCGCAAGCAGATCGAGGCATAGCGGCGATGCACGTAGCCGACTCGCCGCGGATCGGCGACCGGTCCGCGGGTGGTGCCGGGGTGCTGCGTCTGGCCGCCTTGCACCGGCTCGAGTTCGGCGCCGAGGACCATTACAAGGACCGGGACCGCCTCTACTTCCACGACTTGTTCGCCACGTTCGGACGGGTGCCGGACGCAGCCGCGCTCAACGGCGGCCGTACCACGTTCCGGACGATGGCTGCGGCCCTCGCCGATCCGCCTGGCGAACTGGCGGGCGGATTCGACGTCGCCGTGCTCGCGCACACCACGCCGGATGCCGAACCGGGCTGGCCGATGTCGATCCTGGTCGACGCCGTTCCGGGAGCCGGTCTCGTGTTCGGCGTCTCGGACCAGGGTGTGGTCGCTCCCTTCACCACGCTGCAACTGGTGCTCGGCCAGGTATATCCGGGCCCGGCGGGGCGGGCCGTCGTCTGGATCATGGACCAGTCGTCGCTGCTGCACCGGGACCCGTTGCCGGCACATCGGCAGGTCACCGCGAACAGCGCGGTCGCGTTGATCCTGAGCGCCACGGGAGGCCTGGGAACGCTGACTTTTGCACGGCAGATCGTCAGTCGCGACGGCACCGAGGTGCGTGCCGCTCTTCGGGCGGGGCTGGCCGAGCTGGCCGGCGAGGGCAAGCCGGTCACGGTGGTGTGCGGTGCGGGGCTTCGGACGTACGCCGAACAGGATCCGCTGGTGGCCGACGTGCGGGTGGCACCACCGGGGCGTCCGTGCACAGGGGTCTGGTTCACGTTCGCCGACCAGCTCAGCGACGGCTCGTCGCTGCTGGTCGCGGACTACGACGAGGAGTTCGGCTATCTCGGCCTGTGCGGTGTGCTGCCGACCGGCGTCGGCGCGTCACCGGTACGCGAGTGGATGGTGCCCTGATGTCCGCGGGACTGGAGATCCGCCGGACCGCGGAGCGCGAAGGTGCGCGGGCCGCGCTGAGCGCCCTGCATCGCTGCGTGGGCACGGACACGCTCTACTGCGGTCCGGCGGGGCATGCGATCGCGCCCGCCGCGGTTGTGGAGTCAGCACGCGAGGTGTGGCTGGGCGGGATCGCGTACCCGCGGACGGATCTGGGTGAGACGGATCTGACCACGCCGGCCGTGGCGCGTGCAGGTCTGACCGGCGTGCGGTTCACTGGCGCCGGGACCGTTCCGGCCGGCGATTTGGTCGCGTTGGTGGCGCCGTTGTGGCTGCGATTCGGCCTGTCCGTGCGGCTTCGCTCGCAGACCCTGAAGCACCTGGCGCAACGGCGGGCCGGCGATACGCTGCTGCTGCACCAGCAGATGATCAAAGGTCAGCTGGCCGACGTCGCGGTGGGCCATCTGCTGGTCGAGACGACGCTGGGCGCGACCGGCGGCCCGGACACGGATGTCAGGACGGTGCTCGAGCTGCACGGCTCCCTCACCGGGATCGATCACGAACTGTTGAAACTGCTCGGCGCGACAGGCTTCCTCGGTGACGGCCCGGGGGCGGACCAGTACGTCTCGGACCTCGTCGCCGATCTCTATGCGCCGCTCCGGGAGGCCGCGGATGCATGAGCTCGACGATCGGCTACGCCGCCTGCGTGCCCTGGCGCACGAGTGGGCATCGCAGATGCGTCCGGTCGGCCTGCAGGTCGATGCTGACCCGGACGCGGTCGCGCGTCATGCCGGGCTGCCCGCCCTGGGCGGCGTGGCCGCCCTGCAGATCCCCCCGGAGTTCGGCGGGGAGCTGTTGCGGCTGGGCGGTTACTCCTACCGCTTGACGACCAGCGCGCTCGAGCGCGTCGTCTTCTACGAGGAAGGCGCCTGGGGCGACCTCGGGCTGATGCTGGCGTCGCCGGGCGCCCCGATGGCCGGCATCCTGGTGGCCGCGCTCGGCTCGCCGGCGCAGCAGGAAATGTTCTTCTGCCGGATCCGGGGGCGTCCGACGTGGACTTTCTTCGCGCTGACCGAGCCGGCCGGCGGATCGGACGCGGTCGGCCTCCGGACGACTCTGACCCGGTCGCAGAAGGACGACCGGTGGTATCTGGACGGCGCCAAGCGCTACGTGGGCAACGCGGTTCGGGCTGACCTCGGTGTGGTCTTCGCGCGGACCGGCCGCGGGCCGCTCGGGCTGGCCGCGGTGCTGGTTGATGCCTGCGCCGACGGCTTCAAGGCTGAGCCGCTCAACACCCTGGGCGTACGCGCGGCCCAACTGGGCGCCATCACCCTCGACTCGGTGCCGGTCAGTACGGAGCAGATCCTCGGGGCCCATCTGCCCGCCACACAGGGTGGCATGTGGGGTTGGCTGCGGACCTTCAACCTGTTGCGGCCCGGCGTCGCCGTCATGGGAGTGGGGCTGGCCCGTGCCGCCCACGAGTACGTGCGGGACAACCGCCGAACCCGGACCGTGTGGGACCGGGACCGGCTCGACGCGATGGCACGTCGCATCGAGGGCGTACGACGGCTCACGTATAGGTCGGCGGCCGCGGTGGACCACGACCCGGGTGACGGGCATCTCGGCTCGGTCGCCAAGGTGGCCGCGGCGCGGCTGGCCCACGACTGCACCCGGGAGGCGCTGACGTTCTTTCCGCCCGGTGCCCGCCTGGAGCATCCACTGCTCGACAAGCTGGTGCGCGACGCGCCGAGCGTGGAGTACATGGAGGGGACCAGCAACGTGCAGCGTCTTGGCATATTCTCGACGCTGGCCCGTCACCGGCTCGCCGCGTTGCCGGAGCAATGATCGCAGCCTTGCTGCCGAGCGGCTCCGAGGTGCACGTGTGGTCGATCCACATCGGCGCGGGAAAGGCGGTGGGGCTCACCGAGGAGGAACGGGCCCGTGCCCGCTCGTTCGCCGCGGAGCGTCGCCGTCACTTCGTCTCTACGCGCGGCGCCAGCCGGCAGATCCTCGGCGCCTATCTGGGCCGGTCGCCGGCCGACCTGACCTGGTGTGCCGGACCGAACGGTAAGCCATACCTGGCGCTTACGCCGGGCAGCCCGGATCTGCATTTCAACGTGTCGCACAGCGGCGATCTGGCCCTGTTGGCCGTGACCAGCCGGCACCCGGTGGGTGTGGACGTCGAGCAGGTGCGGACCGGTCCGAACGTTCCCGCCGCCGCGCGGCGATTCTTTCCGCCGGCGGAGGTGGACGATCTGTACGCCGCGCTCCCGCAGCAGCGGGGTGAGCTCTACGGCCGGCTCTGGACCCGTAAGGAAGCCTGCGTGAAGGCGGCCGGCGGACGCCTGGGCCAAGGGCTTGCAATGCCGGTGGGCGCTGATCCCGGGACGGTCGCGGTGCATGACACCAGAGCCGCCGGGCTGGGCGGGCCGTGGACAGTGGCCGATCTGTCGATGCCGGCGGGTTATGTCGCATCGGTGGCGGTCGAGGGGCTCGATCATTTTAGCCACATTTTGCTAACCTTCCCCGGTCCGCAGGATCTGAACGTCAATCAATTCGTTCAAGGGTGATGGCCCGTGCGCTTCGTCAATTCATTCACCGGGAGTTTTTCATGGCCTTCTTGACTGGTGAGGAAGATTTCGCTAAGGCTGCGACGGCACCGATGGTCGCCCCCGCGATCCGTTTCGCCGCATCTATTCTGGTGGGGTTGCTGGCCGGCCTGGTGCTGCAGATCTTCACTCTGGCCTTTCTCGGCCGGCTGGGCGGCGACGCCCTTTACGTCCGTGCGATTTACACCCCGATCAGTTTTCTGGTCCTGGCCGTCACCGAAGGGCTCGTGGTCGCCGCGCAGGTGTCGGCGGGAATTGCGACGCGATCCGGGCGGCGGGACACGCTCCGGCCGCTTCCGACGTTTCTGGCGCTGGGTGGCGGGGCGTTGATCCTCATCGCCGGGGTGTTCGCCGTCGCCTCCGAGGCAATCATGGGCGTGCTCGAGGTCGATCCGGCGGACCACGGGGAGGTGCTGAACTTTGTGGTCGCGGTCTGCCTGACCACGGTCGTGAGCCTGGTGCCGCTGGCCGGCGGGGCGGTGTTGCGAGGCATGGGGCGCACGGTCGCCTCGTCCGTGCTGTCGGTCGGCTTCACGGTGCTGTCCATCGCGGGCATGACGGCGCTCGGAGTCTGGACGGATCTGGGCATTCTCGCGGTGCCGGCCAGCACCCTGATCGCCAGCGTGGTCGCCGGTGTCGCGGCATTGGTGCTGCTGCGCGAGCACACGGCCACCAGTTCCTGGTTCCGGCGGGACGCGGCGATGGAGCTATGGGCGTTCGGAGCACCGGTGGCGGTCACGTTCCTGATGCTGTCCTCGGTGAACTTCGGATTTCTGCGGGTGCTCCGGGAGGCCACCAATGCCGAGGTCGCCGGGTTCAACCTGGGGCAGGGCGCGAACTCCTTCTTCATGGTGGTCGCGATCGCGGCCGGCTCCGGCGCGGCCATCGCCGCGAATCTGCAGTCGGGCGAGGTGCGGCGGCCGATCGAGGCGGCCGGGCTGAGCGCTGCCGTCCGGATCTCCCTGCCGGCCTATGCCGCGATCGGCATCCTGGCCTTCGTGTTACGCGATCCGCTGAGCCGGCTGCTGAGCTCGGATCTGGAGGTGGCGCGGTCGACGGCTGACTACTTCTTCTGGATGGGGCCGACGTTCGTGGTCTTCGGCGGAACCCTGGCTGTGCTGACCTATCTGGAACAGGTGGGCCGGGCGCGGACCGCGCTCCTGCTCAATGCCATCTACTTCACGGTGCTGCTGGTGATCGCATTTCTGCTCCCGCAGCCGGTCGACAGCAACACGCTGACGAAATTGCTGGCGATCAGCAACGTCATCGGATTTCTGACGTGCTGGCTGAGTGCCCGGTATTTGATCTCCCGTACTCGATGAGAACGGCAGGCGCACCGACCGGCTATGCCCCAAGGAGGCGTTTTAGGCCGCCCCGGAGTCCCGCAGACTGAATGCGGAGCGGACTGCGGGTAAGGGGGCGTGGTCCACCGACTCGAGGAGGATTCTGTGCTCAGCACGACCGACCGCCAACTCCGCACGAAGCTGACCACCATCAACAAGGAGATCCGTGCGGAGCGGCCACCGTTCGCCACCACCGAGAATGTCGTGCTGCGGCGCTACACCACGCTGGCCGGGAGGCCGCGCCGAGTCGGGGAGATGTACCAGTTCTGGTTCCGGACGCGGGGTTGCACCTTCGACCGGGCCGGTCAGTGTAGCATGTGCAACTACGGCGTCGGACCTGACATCGACCCGCATTACATCGCCCGGGCGCTGCAATGGCGGATGGCCGGGGTTCCGGAGGGCCAGTTCATCTACGTCTCTCCCTCCGGGAGCCTGCTGGACCCCCGTGAGGTGCCGCGCGAGCTGCTCAGCTCGGTGATCCGGGAGGTCGCCCGGCACAAGCCGGTCGCCTTCGCCTTCGAGACCCGACCCGAGCTGTGCCTGCCCGACGTCTTCGACGAGTTGAAGGCGGAGCTGCCGAGCTCCACCCGAGTCGTCGTGGAGCTCGGTGTCGAGTCGTGGAACCCGGACATCCGCACGATGTGCCAGCTCAAGCCGACGCCCCAGCAGGCGTACGAGCGGGCGACGGCGCTGGCCGGCGAGTACGACTTCGACGTCATCGCCAACATCACGCTCGGTGGCATGGGACTGAGCGATGCCGCGGCGTTCGCCGACACCGTGGCGACGGTCCGCGGCACCCGTGCTGCGGGTTTCCTCACGCAGATCGTCTTTCCGCTCAGCGCAAAGGCGGGCACCCTGCTCGGCTGGGCACACGATCAGGGCCTCTGGGCGCCGCCGACGCTGTGGATGCTGGTCCGGGTGCTCGAGGAGTGCCTGCAGGGCGCTCCGATGAACGGCCCGATATCGGATCTGGACATCTCCTGGTACAACCCGAACCTGGAGGGGGTCATCCAGTCCCGGCCGGACGGATGTCCGCGGTGTCGTCCCCTGCTGATCGCGGTCATGGAGAAGTTCCGGCTCGAGCCGAACATGGACACCCTGCGGACGGCGCTGGAATGGACCGGTTGCGACTGTCTCGCCCAAGCCGACCGGTTGCTGACCCCGTCATCGCGGGATGCGGAATGGAAGAAGGAGCTGGTCGCGATCGCCGACCGGTGGGATGAGCTGCGCGTGGCAGAGGGACGCAAGTCGCTGCCGCTGATGTCCATCGTCAACGGGCAGTAGCCGGAAGAGCCGGGAGGAAACTCGGGTGTTTCTCCCGGCTGTTCCGTGGTCCGTCATCTCCCGCTCGCGGTGAAGGTAGCTCGCCACCGGTCCGGCGCGACCAGATCGGGCAGCGCCGTGCGGTAGCGCTCCGAGAGGTCGGCCCAGCTGGCCTCGAGCTCCTCGTGCACCGCCTGCAGTCGGCGAACCAGGGTGCGGAATTGATCGCTCTCTGCTTCACCCCAGCCGCCGCCGACCCCACCGACCGAGGTCACCAGCACGGCGTCGAGATCGTCGGCTTTCCACCACGGGTCTCCGGTGAACGGCAGGACGATCTCCGGGTGGCGCTTGGCGAGTGCTGCCTTGCCCCGCGCGTCCGGGAACGACGACACCAGATCGGCGACGCGGCCCATGTCGGCGGCAATTTCGCCGTGCAGTCGTTCTGGCCCGCGCAAGACGTCGCCGACCGCCAGCAGAATGATCTCGGCGGCGGAGTACTGCAGTGTGAGGGCGTACTTCAGGCCCAGCAACAGGCTTTCGCGCAAGAGGGCCGGGCCCGGCTCTCCGGCTCGATGGGCCAGGGCGGCGATCAACCGGTTCCGGGCCTGGAAATAGACGAGGGGGTCGGTCGCGGTGTTCTTGGCATACCAGGGCATGTGCCAGATCGCGGCGCCCGGGAGCGTGACCGTGGGAAAACCTGCCGCAGCGGCACGCAACCCGTACTCGACATCGTCCCACTTGATGAAGGCCGGCAGGGTGAGGCCGACCGCGCGGATCACGGTCAACGGTACGAGGCACAGCCACCAGCCGGTGAAGTCCGCGTCCGCCCGCCGATGCAGCCACGGTGTGTCTGCCAGCGTTTCCTTGGCGAGGTTGTGGCCGATCGGGGTGCCGTCGGCCGGCGCGGGCCACCAGCGGCCGGGCCGGACCGTCTCCGCGTAAAGGTTGAGCGTGCACCGTTGCATCAGGTCGAGCATGTGCCCGCCCACAATCGCCGGGGTGCGGGCCAGGTCGGCGAAGGCCAGCACGCGGCGAATCGACTCCGGCTCGTGCAGGGCGACATCGTCGTCGAGCAACAGCACGTAATCGCTGCGGCCTGTCAGCAGCGCCTCCGACATGGCCCGGGAGAATCCGCCGGAGCCGCCGAGATTGTGCTGGCGGATCAGCCGCAGCCGCTCGCCCAGCGACTTCGCCACCTCCGCGAAACCGTCGTGCCCGGCCAGCGGCGTGCCACCCTGGTCGACGACCACCACCTCGTCGACGATGTCGAGCACGTCGCCGGAGCGGCTCAGGGCCGCGAGCAGCTCGGTGCAGAACTTGGGCCGGTCGAAGGTGGTGATGCCGATGGTGACCGTTCCCGCCGGCCGGGCCGTCGATCCGCACCATTCGGCGGACTCCAGGCGCATCGCCGCGGTCTCGGCCGCAACGAGCTCGAACCATAGCCATCCGCCTCGCGCGAACGGATTCAGGGGCACGGTGACGCGGTGTTGCGCCGGGGTGGGGTCGTCCATGGACACCGTCGTGATCGTTTCCGCCCGGCCGGTTTCGTCCGAGCCGCGGACGACGATCGAGCCGGACCCACTCGCGCTTATCCGCAGCTCGACCCGGTCCAGAATGCTCCAGCGCTGCCAGTACACGGCGGGGAAGCCGTTGACGAACGTGCAGAACGACACCGTGGTGCCGGCGGTTACCGTCAACCCTCGCCCGTCGTCGACAGCCGCCCCGGCGACGTCGCCGGTCAGGTAGAGCGGCAGGACGTCCGGCTTCTGCCCGACCGGCAGCACGACCCGGTGCAGCGTCCGGGTGGGGCCGGTCATCGTGTCACCGGGGTGAACAGTGGCCGCATCACGTTGTCCACGGTGCGCAGCGCCGCGGCGATGGCCATGTGCATGTCCAGGTACTGGTATGTGCCGAGCCGGCCGCCGAAGTGCACCAGCGGTTCCTGCTTCGCCCGCTGCCGGTAACGCTGCCGGCGTTGCACGTCCGCGCCGGTCGATATCGGATAGTACGGCTCCTCGTGGCGTCCGGCTCGCCTCGAGCGTTCCTTCATGATGACCGTCCGATCTGCGGGATAGTGGCGTCGCTCGGGATGCAGGTGCCGGAACTCGTGCACCCGGGTGTAGGGGACGTGTTCGTCCGCGTAGTTCATGACGGCGGTGCCCTGGTAGTCGCCGACGTCGACCACCTCGGTATCGAGATCCAGGGTTCGCCAGCCGAGGTCACCCTCCGCGTAATCGAAATAGCGGTCGAGCGGCCCGGTGTAGACCACGGGCACCGCCCCGACGATCGCCTGGCGTACGTCGAAGAAGTCGGCGCCAAGGCGAACGTCGATCCGGGGATGATCCGCCATCCGGCCCAGCCAGGCCGCGTACCCGTCGACGGGCAGACCCTCGTGGGTGTCATCGAAATAGCGGGTGTTGAAGGTGTAGCGGACCGGTAACCGGCCAATGATGTCGGGCGGCAGCAGGGCAGGATCCGTCTGCCATTGCTTGGCGGTGTATCCGCGGATGAGCGCCTCGTACAACGGCCGGCCCACGGAACCGATCGCCCTCGCCTCGAAGGTGTCCGCGCTCCCGGCTTGCGCCCCGTGCTCGGAGATGAGCCGGCGTGCCTGCTGCGGGGTGAGCGTCCGCTCGTAGAAGGCGCAGATGGTGGCCAGGCTGATCGGCATCGGCAGGACCCGGTCCCCCGCCACCGTGAGCACGCGGTGCTGGTACGACGAGAACCGCGTGAACCTGTTTACGTACGCCCACACCTCAGCATTGGAGGTATGGAAGACGTGGGTGCCGTACCGGTGCACCTCGATGCCGGTCTGCGGCTCGGCCTCGCTGTACGCGTTGCCACCCAGGTGCTCCCGCCGCTCGAGAAGCATCACCCGCAGTCCCAGGTCGGCGGCGCAGCGCTCGGCCATGGTCAGCCCGAAGAGGCCGCTGCCGACCACGACGAGGTCGGCGTCCGAGTTGCCCAGGGTCTCGGTCATGCCGTCCCACGCCGGCTGGAACGGATCATGTCCTCACGATCGCAGCCGAAGACCGGGGTGGGAATGTGCCGTCTCGGCTATGCCCCGACGGTGCACCTGTCGGCCGTCCGTTGGCTCCTTTGTCGTGCCGATCAGCGCACGGTTCCATGGAGTGACGTCCGCGGAGGTGATCAGTTGCTCAGGGTTCTCACCACCTTCGGTGGCTACGGCACGGGCACGTACACGGGCGCCATGCGGATGGCCCTGCGCACCTCGCACGAGCTGTTGCGACTGGGGTGCGACGTCGCCGTGCTCTCCGACAGCGTGCCGCCCGGGTTCATCCTTGACGGGTGGACGCCCCGGCCGCCGGGGCCCCGCTGGCGTCCCGATCTGGTGCACGCGTATGACCTGGCGACGCCGGCCAGCGTCGAAACGGCATGGGAGTGGGCTCGCCGGTACGACGTGCTCCTGGCGCTGACGCCGGCCTCCACGATGGATGTCTGGCCCGATCCCGAGGCTGCCCGGGCTTACCTGCACGACGCGGGGGTCGTCTTCGTGATGAACGCCCGGGAGGACGAGGCCGTCCGGGCCGTCGCCGGTCCCGGCAGGGACATCCGGTCGATCCCGCCGGCGCCGGACCTGGCCGGGTCGCCCGAGCCGCAGCGGTTCCGCGGCCGGTACGGCATCACCGGCCCGATGGTGCTGTTCCTGGGACGCCGGATCCCCGGTAAGGGACACGCGATCCTGCTCGACGCCGCCGCACGTCTCTGGAGCACACTGCCGGACACCACGATCGTTTTCGCCGGTCCCGGCGACGGCAGCGACGTCCAGGCCCGCGACGACCGCCGGCTACTCGACGTCGGCCTGCTCGACGAGCAGGCAAAGCACGACGCGCTGGTGGCCTGCGATGTCCTCTGCCTACCCACGGGCGCCGATCTCTTCCCGCTGGTCTTCGCCGAGGCGTGGGCCTGTGGCCGGCCGATCGTCTGCACCGCGTTCCCGGGCGTCGCCGGTGTCGTCCGCGACGAAATAGACGGGTTGGTCGTGCGGCGGACGCCGCTGGCAGTGGCCGCGGGCCTGCACCGGGTCCTGGCCGACGCGCCGCTGAGGCGGCGTCTGGGCGCCGCCGGGAGCCGCCGGGTACGGGAGTCGATGTCCTGGGATCGGGTCGCCGCGACCGTGCTGGCGGGCTACCGGGCTGCGCTGGCCCGGCGGTCCGCGGGAGCCTCGTCATGAGTGCCGGACCGGCCGCGAAGGTGCGGGTCGCGCTGGCGGACAACACCATCGATCACGACGAGATCGATGCCGTCGCCCAGGTGCTGAATGGCCGCTGGCTGTCGATGGGTTCGGTGACCCGTCAGTTCGAGCAGGAGCTGGCCGAGGCGCTGGGTGTGCCGGACGCGGTCGCGGTCAGCAGTGGGACGGCGGCTCTGCACCTAGCCCTGCTCGCTCTCGGCCTGCGACCGGGCGACGAGGTGGTGGTGCCGTCCATGAGCTTCGTCGCCTCGGCCGCGGTGACCGCGCTGCACGGTGGCCTGCCCGTCTTCGCCGACGTCCGGTCCACCCTGGACCTGACCATCGCACCGGGCGACGCCGAGCGTCTGATCAGCGACCGGACGCGGGCGGTGGTAATGATGCATTACGGTGGCTATCCGGCCGCCGCGCGGGAGATCGTGGCGATCGCCGGCGCCCGGGGCATCCCGGTCGTCGAGGATGCCGCGCACGCTCCGCTGGTCACCACGGCATCCGGAGCGATGCTGGGCACCCTCGGTGACGTCGGATGCTTCAGCTTCTTCGCCACCAAGAACCTGACGACCGGCGAGGGCGGACTGGTCGTCGCCCGCGATCCGGCGCTGCTGGAGCGGATCCGTTCGATGCGTTCACACTTTGTCACCCGTTCCACCTGGGAGCGCACGCACGGTCCGGCTCTCGGCTACGACGTGACGGACATCGGCCTCAACTACCGGCCCACCGAGATCTCCGCCGCGATCGGCCGGGTCCAGCTGCGCAAGCTGCCTCACGACCGGGCGTGTCGTGGCCGGCTCGTGAGCTGCTACCGGGAGCTCCTGGCCGGCCTCGCCGGTGTGGAGGTTCCGGGCGGCGTCGCAGGAGGCGACTCCGCCTACCATCTGATGGCGGTGTTGCTGCCCCCCGGTGCGGATCGCAACGCGGTCCAGGAGCGGCTGCGTGCCGATGGGGTGCAGACCGCGGTGCACTACCCGCCGACCCATCGGCTCAGTTACTACCGGGCCGGCTGGCGTACGGCAGCGGCGGCACGGGAGCAGCTGCGGGTCACCGAGGCCGTCGAAGACCGGTTGCTGTCGCTGCCGCTGCACAGCCGGATGTCCGCGGAGGACACCGAGTACGTCGTGGATCAGCTCGCCCGGGCGCTCAAGGCTGAGCGATGACCTTTCTCGTTCACGACGGCCGCATCTGGCGGGACCGGGAGCCGTTGCTGGTGCTGGGCGTCAACTATCACCCGAGTGTGGCCGGCTGCGACATCTGGACCGACTGGGACCCGGACACGATCGGGTCAGACTTTCGCCGGATGTCCCGGGCCGGTCTCAACACCGTACGGATCTTCCTGTTCTGGCGCGACTTCCAGCCCGCGGCGGACGTGATCAGCGAGCAGGCCCTGCAGCGCCTGGACGCGGTCCTCGACCTGGCGGCGCGGGCCGGCCTGCTGTGTGTCCCCTCGTTGTTCACGGTGTGGATGAACGGTCAGCTACTCGATCTGCCGTGGCGCGACGAGCGTGATCCCTGGCGCGACGAGGAACTGCTGGCGGCCGAAGAACAACTGTGTGCGGCCGTCGCGGCCAGGCTGCGGGCGCACGACAACGTGCTGGCTCTGGACCTCGGTGACGAGCTGTGGAACATCGATCCAGTGGCGGCTCGATCGCTGACCCGCGCCGGCGTGGCGCGGTGGCAACTCCGACTGGCCGGTGTTCTGCGCGCCAATGCCCCGGGCCTGCTGGTGCTGCAGGCCAACGACGCGTCCGGCGTCTTCGGGCCGTTGCCTTACGGCCCGGACAACAGCGCCGGCCTCGATCTGATCGCGACCCACGGTTTCCCCACCTGGGCACCCGGATCCATCGAGTCCAGCCTGTCCTACAAGGCAACCAACCTTGTCTCCTTCCAGGTTCGGGTGGCCGCGGCGTACGGGACCGTCCTTGTCGACGAGTTGGGAAGCTACGGGGTGGACGAGGCCACCGCGGCGGCCTACCTGCGAGCCTCCGCAGCGTCGGCGCTGGCCAATGGGGCGGCCGGCATCATCGCCTGGTGCTGGCAGGACATCGCCTCGCAGCGCGATCCTTACCGCGAGAGGCCGGCGGAGCGCCGGGCAGGCCTGCACCGTCTCGACGGCGCCCCCAAACCTGCCATGGCGACCTACGGCGAGGTGCTGGCCGGGGCGCGGGATTTGGCCACGAGCCGGGCACCAGCTTCCGCTGCGATCCTGTTGCCCAGTACCGCGCGTAACGCGGCCGGCACCTATCTTGACGGCTCGCCCGGCATGATCGGCGTCTTTTATGCCTGTCTTCTTGCCCGCCGCGCCCACGTGGACTTCGACGTCACCGTGGCCGCAGTGACCGGCCGGCGGCTGGTCATCGTCCCGTCGTTGACCCGGTTGACGATCACCACCCTGGCGCTGGTCGAGACGGCGGCGAACGACGGCGCAGTGGTCTATCTCTCCCTCGGCGACCACCTGCATGCCTTTCCCGGTGAAGCCGTCGTCGGCGCGGAGATCGTCGATTTCGCCCCGCCGCACGGCAAGGGCGAGATCCGGTGGGACGACGAGGTCTGGCCCGTCCGGTGGGACCTGTCGAGCGCTCGGCCGACCACCATGCGTATCACCACCGCCGAGGTGCTCGCCGAGTTCCCCGACGGCTCACCGGCGCTGGTCTCGCATCGCCTCGGGAAGGGGCGCATCCTGTTCTGCAACGTCGCGTTCGAGCAGCAGCTGGATGAACCGGGCCGCATCACCGACGGCGCGGCGCATCGGTTCTATCAGCGAATCGCGGAACTGGCCGACGTACCGGACGTCTACCCCTTTGCAGGTCCGGATGTGGAGGTCGTGCCCGGGCACCACGGCGGCCGCCGGGTCGCGGTGCTGATCAACCACGGCACGGTTGCGGAGAAGGTGCCTGACTTGGAGGAACCGATCGAGCCCAAAGGCTGGTCGGTGTTGAACCTGTCGGATCCGCGCGGGGGTTAGTGCGGCTGTTCGTCAACGTGCCACGTCCGGAACTCACCTCCCCCGCCGGCACCTCTGCGGGCAAGAACAAAGATGAGGGTCGCCATGGAATTCCGCCGTCTCGGCCGCTCGGGTCTGCGGGTCAGTGAGGTCGCCCTGGGAAACTGGATATCTCACCATGGGCCGGCCGCGCAGGAGACTGCCACCGCCTGTGTCCGGGCCGCGCTCGACCACGGTGTGACCACCTTCGACACCGCCGACTCGTACGGGCGCTCCCAGGCCGAAGCGGCGCTGGGAGTGGCCTTGGCTCACGAGAACCGAGAAGCCCTCGTCATCTGTACCAAGGTCTACTTCCCTACCGGTGATGGCCCCAACGACCGTGGCCTGTCGCGCAAGCACATCATGAACTCGATCAACGGCTCGCTGAGCCGGCTTAGGACCGACTACGTCGACCTTTACCAGCCGCACCGCTTCGATCACACGACCCCGATCGAGGAGACCATGCTGGCGCTGGCCGACGTGGTCCGCTCCGGCAAAGCGCTCTACATCGGTGTTTCTGAATGGCGTGCTGAGGAGATGCGAGCGGCCCAGGCGCTGGCCAGGGACCTGAAGATTCCGCTCATCTCCAATCAGCCGCAGTATTCGATGTTGTGGCGCGTCGTCGAGGACGAGGTGATTCCGGCCTCATGCGAGCTGGGAATCGGGCAGATCGTCTGGTCCCCTGTCGGGCAAGGGGTGCTCACCGGCAAGTATCTGCCCGGGCACTCGAAACCGGCGCGATCGCGCGCGGCCACCGTCAGCGAGTCGGGTGTGCGGTTCATGCGCCGGATGCTTACCGATGACACCCTGCGGGCCGTGCAGGAGCTCAAGCCGCTGGCCGACGAGGCGGGATTGACGATGGCGCAATTGGCCATCGCCTGGGTGCTGCAGAACCCGGCTGTCTCCTCGGCCATCATCGGGGCATCGCAACCCGATCAGGTCTACGAGAACACCAAGGCATCGGGAGTGAAGCTGAGCCCCGATCTGCTGGTCAAGATCGATGAGGTACTGGGGGCCGTGGTGGTGCGGGACCCGGCCCTCACCGCGTCTCCTCCCGAACCGCCGTAGTGCGGACGGAACGAATCTCAGAGGCCACCGCCACGAAACGGGAGAATCGATGAGTCCGGCTGAACCCACCTCTCACGTGTATGCGAATTTCACGGGCGCGCGGTCGGCCGTGGCACCGGTCACCTGGGGCCAGCAAACCATCTGGGACGACATCCAGTACTTCATGCCGGAGCTGATGTCGTTCTACTTCGTGCGGCGCCGGCTGCCCGTTCCGGACGGCATGGAGCTTGACGATGTGGTCCGGCAGCTCCAAGAGCTCATGAATCGCCATGAGTCCCTGCGCACCCACTTCGACCGGGCCGCGGACGGGAAGGTCTTCCAGCGCCTCGCCCAGTCGGGATCGGTCAAGGTGCGGGTCGCCGATTGCGACCCTGAGCGGTTCGCCGACACTAGTGATCAAATCTTCAACGATCTGGTCGGCGACGTGATGGACCACTCCCGTGAACTACCGTTTCGTCCGGCTGTCGTCCTTCGCGCGGGCCGCCCGGCATCGGTTCTCTTCTGCGCATCGCACCTCGCCGCCGACGAGGCGAGCGCCAACCTGCTGAGCGGGGAGCTTTCGGGGATGCTGGCAGGCGCCAGGGCGGGAGCATCGTCGCAACCGAGCAGGCGGGCGATACAACCGGTCGATCTGGCGGCGTTCGAGCAGTCCGACCCCGGCCAGAAGATGAATGCGGACGCCATGGCTCACCTCCGCAAGAGACTGCTCGCCATGTCGCCGTCGATGTTCGGATCTGCGACATCGCCCCAAGTTCCCCGCTATCGACGGGCGGTGCTGGCATCGACGACGCTTCCGGCGGCACTTCACTCCCTCGCCGAGCGATACCGCAGCACCACGACGTTCGTCCTGCTCACCGCCGCCACTGTGTCGCTGTACGGAATAACGAACGAGCCACGATGCACCTTCAAGCTGATGTACAGCAACCGATCAAACCCGGATCTCAAATTCGCGATAACCAACCTGTGTCAAGCCCCGCTCACCGCCATAGATGTGCTTCCTGGGTCTTTCGCCCAGGCCCTGGCCCGAACGTTCGCCTCCGCGTTCGCCGCCTACCGGTATGGTCGGTTCAGTTCGATTTCGGCTTTGGCGACGGTGGATAAAGTGGCGGCAGAGCGGAGAACAGCGCTGGACATCACCTGTCGCTTCAACGACATGTGGTCACTCGCGGCCCCGGAAGGCGTGGTGCCGCAGGACGAAGCCACGGCCCCTGAACAGACCCAGTCAACGCAATTCTCCTGGCTCGACGGAGTGGCCGACGAGCAGAATACGATGCTGCTCGACGTCGCCGGATACCCCGACCTGATCCGTATCAATATGCTTGCCGACACCTCACGCGTGCACCCGGAATGGATCCGGCGGCTGCTGGTTGGTATCGAGACCATAGTGATGACGCTCTCGAAGCGAGAGGTGAGCGTTGCCGAGCTCGCGTCCTACGTCTAATGGTTCGACGAGAACCCGACCATTCGACGAAGCCCGATCAGCTGAGCGGATCCGCCACTGTCGGGACACCTTCGCAAGATTGTTCCCACTCCGTCGCGAACCTGGTGAACGATTCGGGATCAATCAGACTCGCCGCGCGAAGTTGCTCGAACGCGACCTGGCCGCTGCCGTCCTCGCGAACGATCCGGGAGATTCTGATCAGGAAGCGGCACAACACTTCCCGGCCCGTGCGCTCATCGCAGGCGCCTCGACGAATGGCCGACTCGATCGCGGCCTCGACGCCCGCCCGCTCGGCAGTGCATCGTTGTTCGTTGAAGCGGTCCACGCCGCCGGCGAGCACCCGCGAGGAGCTTCCGCCCTGGCGGGGAACGCGGTAGCGAACCGGTATCGACGCTGCGTACGCAAGCTTGGCCCCACCCCCCAGATAACGCAGGACGGTGTTCGTGTCCTCGCAGAAACGCCAAGCCGGGAAGGGGAAACGTCGTGCAAGATCGGTTGCGACGTTCACTGCCGAGGGAATAGCGAGGCAATCCCGCTCGACGGCGTGCTCGAACCACCGCTCCCGGCCGTACAGTTTGGGCAGACTTTGCTGTTCGTTGATCAAGTGGAGCACTGGAAGCAGGCGGGACGACTCCCACGGAGTTCCATCCTCGTCGACGAACAGGATGTCGTTGTAGACGAAATCTAACTCGTCGTCGGCGGCGAACATCGACTTCATCGTCCGGACGCGATCCGGATGCGCCTCGTCGTCCGCGTCGAGGAAGGCGATCAAGCGGATTCCGTCGCGTTCGGCCTGTTCGACTCCGCGGTTCCGGGCCGTTCCGGGGCCACCGTTTTGCGCCGTCCGCAGCAGTGTGGCCGACAAACCCAGCGAGGCGACGAGTTGCCTTTCGTGAGCGTCGGCCGTCTCGCAGGTGGAGCAGTCGTCGATCAGGTAGAGGTGCCACGCTTCGTCGGTCTGGTCGGCGATACTCTGCAGCGCTTTCCGTAGCGCTGCCCGTCGCCATTCCTGCCCATCGTCGAAGTACGGCATGACGAATGCAACAGATTCGCCAGGCGCTATGGTCGTATTGATGATCGATTCCTTCCTGTAGAGGAGGGGCGGCACCGGCCCGCACCTGCGTGCCGCTCGGAGCCGGCGCCCGGAACACACCCGGTCACAGCCGTAGTTGACGGCCCTGTCTACGAGGATCTACTGGGGCGGCCACCATGACACCACGATGCCAGTCGGTCACCTCAGCCGGAACCTGCCGAGACGGGCATGGCCGTCCGGGCACATCTACGGGACGACGATAGGAGCTTGCAGGCAGGGCCGCGGTACGCCAAACACCAGCTCGCAGGTCGCTCAGAGCGGCTACGTGCTCGGCTTCGACGTGTGGGGTCAGGAAAGCGCTGACGTCCTGCGCAACCCCCGACCGATCAACACCGAGCTAGGTCGTGTTTCGTAAGTGGTGGGGTCGCCGGCTGCAGTCACGGCGTGGCGGTGGTCGATAACTGAAGAGATCTCCGGTATTTGGTTCAGCGACCAAGCAGAACTTCATACCGGAGACCTCGTGGCCAGCCTAGCGGCGGCGAGGCGGCATGACCTGAACGACTCCCAGTGGCAACGCCTGGCCGGGCTGTTGCCGGCGGAGTCGTGCCGGGGCAGGCCGCCCAAGTGGAGCAAAAGACAGATCATCGACGGCATCCGGTGGCGGGTGCGCACGGGATCACCGTGGCGTGACGTTCCCGCGCAGTACGCACCCTGGCAAACCTTGTATCGGTGGTTCCGGCGGTGGCAGCGCGACGGCACGTGGGCGCGGATCCTGGCCGGGTTGCAGCGGCTGGCCGACACGGCCGGGCTGATCGGCTGGACCGTCAGCGTGGACTCCACCACCAGCCGCGCGCATCAGCATGCCGCCGGGGCCCGCCGCGACAGCGACCGGCAGAAAGAACCACCGGGCGGGCTCGGCGCTGAGCCCGCCGACCACGCACTGGGTCGTTCCCGCGGCGGGTGGGGCACGAAAACCCATCTGGTCTGCGAACAAGGCCGCAAAGTCCTAGCCGCCGTCGTCACCGCGGGGCACCGCAACGACAGCCCTCAGCTGCCGGTGGTGCTCAGCCGTATCCGGGTCGCCCGCACCGGCGCCGGACACCCGCGCACCCGACCGGACCTGGTCCTGGCCGACCGGGCTTACACCTCCCGCGCCAACCGGGCCTACCTACGGCGACGCGGGATCCGGGCCTGCATTCCCAGCAAGGCCGACCAGGACGCCCACCGCCAGGCCAAAGGCTCCCGCGGGGGACGGCCGATCACCATCGACCCGGCCCTCTACCGGCTGCGACACGCAGTCGAGTGCGGCATCAACCAGCTCAAACACCACCGGGCCATGGCCACCCGCTACGACTGTGAGGATGATCGGGTGCCGCCCGGTGCCCGGGTCTGACCCGCGATACGACCGGCTTTCGGTGCCTTGAGTTTGATCTGTCGACTCAGGCTCCGGGCGGTGCTTGCTGCCGCCGGACCGGCGGGACGTGTCCCGATAGGGGCCTTGCCGCTAACAAGGCGCCATCACAGTCCTGACCGCCCCTGCCGGCCCGGCGACGGCCATCCGCCCCCGAGCCGTCAGGAGCCGAACAACCGTGACCAGCATGTCCCACCCCCGATCGACCGGCCAGCATGACACCGCCCATGAGGTGATCCTCGGCGTCGACACGCACAAGGACGTCCACGTCGCCGCGGCCGTCAGCATCCACGGCGTTCTGCTCGACAGCCGCAGTTTCCCCACCACTGCCGAGGGCTATCAGGCGATACTGGTCTGGGCCACTGCGCTCGGCCCGGTCCGGCGAGCCGGGGTGGAAGGAACTCACTCCTACGGCGCAGCGCTGACGCGCCACCTGCTGACCGCCGGGATCGGGGTCATCGAGGTCAACCAGCCGGACAAGGCCCACCGACGACGCCGCGGCAAGACCGACGCCATCGACGCCGAAGCAGCAGCGCGAGCGGTCCTGTCCGGCCGAGCCACCGCCCTCGCCAAGACCAGCGACGGCCACGTCGAGCGGATCCGCCTGTTCAAGCTGGCCAAAGCCTCGGCCACGAAGTCACGCACCCAGGCGATCAACCAGCTCAAGGCCATCCTCGTCGGCGCCGATCCGGCCCTTCGTGACTCGATGACCGGACTGAGCAAACCCAAGCTCATTCGCCGATGCGCCGACCTCGACCCGGGCCAGCCCGACACACCAGCGGCAGCCGCCGCCTACACCCTGCGGCTACTGGCTCACCGGATCATCGAACTCACCCGCGAGGTCGACGACCTGAATCAGCGGATCACCGAGGCCGTCAACGCCCACACACCCCAGCTGCTGCAGCGTTACGGCGTCGGGCCCGACACCGCCGCCGCTCTGCTCCTGGCCGCCGGCGACAACCCGCAACGACTCACCAGCGAAGCGTCCTTCGCGGCCCTCTGCGGAGCCAGCCCCATCGAGATGTCCTCCGGCAAGACCCAACGACGCCGGCTCAACCGAGGCGGCGACCGACAGGCCAACTCCGCGCTCTATACGATCGTCATAGCCCGACTTCGCTGGGACCTACGCACCCGCGCCTACATCGACCGACGCGTCAGCGAAGGCAAAACCCGACGCGAAGCGATCCGCTGCCTCAAACGCTACGTCGCACGCGAACTCTACGAACTCATCGCCCGAACAGCACGGCACACCAACCTGCCATCGACCGCTTGACATCCATAGGGGCATCAAACTCGCCGTCCGCTTCGAAGCCACTCTGACCATCGCCGCCATCAACCAATGGCTCAAAGCCTTATGAAACACGACCTAGCCGTCTCAAGAACCTGTGATATCGAGGCCGTAAACGTCCTTGGGCGCTGGGTCTCCGGGAACGTTGACGTCGCCGGGGAACCACACGATGAGGTGTGCCCTGGTGCTCTTGACGTCCTTTCGGAAGTTTTGCGCGACGCTGTTCGAGGAGGTGGGGGTCGGGTTCTCCGCGTCGGTCAGCCATCCATCGGCGTCGGCAGCAGCGCGGTAGAAGGACATGATGTCGTCTCGGGTCAACTCGGTCCGGTATTGCTGGTCCGCGTAAGAGAACCCATCGTCGGGGTCACACCCCGACTCATGGTGAAAGTCGACCGCCCTGTCGGGGTGCTGCGCCAGGATCGGAAGCTTCGCGAGGGCGGTAGCCAGGTCGGAGCAAGAGGGGGAGTGCAGAGCGGCGCACCCGCTTGATAGGCCGGCGGTCAATGCCCCCAGGGCGGTAGCGCTGGCTGCACGACGAACCAACCCGTCGATCATGCTCGGACTGTAGGGCAACCCGACGTCCTCGGTACACCATCCAGCGGTTCTTGGGTTCGCAAAGGCGACGCCCCCCCGCTATAGCCAACAACGGCCGGGCCGTAGCGTCAACGGCGACCGGCCGCGGACCGCTATCTCAGTTTCTTAAGACTATCTGTCGTGCATCACTTGGCTCGCGTTGTCTACCTCGCGGTCCTGTTCGGGCTGGTTGTGGCCGGCTTTCTGGTGCCTGACAAATGTCCCTTGGTGGAAGCTTGCTGTAGCAGGTGTGAGGGTGATGTTGCCGGTGACGGTGGCTGACACGGTTAGCCGGAGACGCAGTAAACGGAATCAGTGATGTGACCGGGGAACTGCTGGAGGCGCCATGACGACGGACGACACGGGCTACCCATCGCCGACTCTCGACGGCCACGAAATCATGACGTTGCACTGCGTCCCGCCGGGCCCAGTCGTTGGAGCCGCCCGGCGCCGCCTTATTGACCTACGGCTCAACAAGGGCCCTGGTGAACCGCGAAGAAGCGAAGGCGGAGCTTAACGCTGGGCCTTGGAGCAGGGTTCTTTTAACGAGGTGCGCCGGTCGCTGGTGAAGAATGCGGACGTATTAGCGGTATCGCACAGAGTGCGGGCAGGCGAAGTTGTTTCACCGATCGTCCAAACTTTCGTCCCGCGTCGGATCTAAAGGCCGCAGCCGACGTTGACTGCCGGTGTCTATGTTGCTGGGGAAACGCATGGGGTAATTGATATGTCCGTCAGCCATTTGACGCTCAGTATTCAGGCACAACGGCGGACCACGGGCCAACGTCGTTCGCATAACGTGTCACGCAACACTGCGGAAGCTTTCGGGGCAACTGATCATCCCCGCTGCATTACACGCTGACCTGCTGAGAACGTCGACTGGCCCACGGACGGAGATCTATGATCGGCGACACCCCAGCAGAGTCGGTGCACTCGCCGCCTGGTCGGCCCTCCCGAGTCATCGGGGCCATGCTGCGCCGCGCCGCACCACGCGTCGTGGTTTTCCTGCTCCTCTGCGGGGGCGGACGGCGTCTCTGCAGGCATGACAAACGGTGCGCCGGCTAAAGCTTTGCACTTTACTTGTTCGCTCCTACTCCCCTTCACTGCCGTCGGGCCCCAGCGGTGGTGGCGCTCCGTGAAGTACGGCAAGCCGGCGCCGTGGCAGGTTGACCACGAGGGGGCCACCGCCCTGTACGTCACCGACCAAGGCCGGGCCCGCCTCCTAGATGACCTATTCCAAGGGGTAGGGCGTGGTCGGACATAGACGAGGGTGTCCATGATCATTGTGTGACGAACGACCTGGACACCCTCGCCACCGCACTCTACGTCAGAACCGATGACCTCCTGAAAGAAGCATCCGACCTGGCACCTTGGCGACCCCGGATCGGATTCGCACCGGAGCTGACCGACGCGGAACTGGTCACCCTGGCAGTGATGCAGGCGTTGCTCGGCTACACCTCCGAAGCCCGCTGGATCCGCTACGCCCACCAACAGAGCAATGCTTGAAACCTGTGGATGGGCCTTGGGAGGCGTACCTTCCCAAGGAA
>CAXSDA010000054.1:15326-40700 GCA_964236515.1 uncultured Actinoplanes sp. | reverse complement strand
CTCCCCCGCCACCGACCCCACCGGCCCGCGCCACCACCACCGACCGACCCCGCAAGCCGACCAAGCCGGCCCTCGACGCCAACGCCGAGATCCCGCCGCCCGTACCGGCGCCTAAAAACGGTGGCCTGGTCGTCTCGACCCGGAGCCCGGCCATCCGGCCGGCCGTGGGCACCACCCCGGCCGACGCGGTCACCGAACCGCTCATCCCGGTGATCGAGATGCTTCCCCCGGTCTCCGCCTTGATCGAGCAGAAGGCGGCCCCGCACCGCATCGGCGCGCCTCCGCTGCCGATGATCGGCCTGCCTGCGGGCGCGCCGATCATCCCGCCGCCGGACGCCGACGCGATGCTCGAGGAGCCGGCGCGCGAGGACTGGACCCCGGCCACCCGCCGGATGCTGCAACGCCGCCGCCGGGCTGCCCTGCTGGCGTTCCTCGGCATCGCCGCCGCCGTTCTGCTGGTCGGCCAGGTGGTCCGCAGCAACGACCACTCGCCCCGGACGACCATGATCGCCCCGGCGGCTTCGGCGCTGCCGGCGGTCGGGCCGGGCGCCGGCATCGGCGAGCCGACCGGCGCGAACAGCGAGAGCACGTCCAGTGACGACGCCAACGGCGCGGCCGGCCCCAAGGCTACTAAGGACAAAACGGCTCCGGCCGACGCCGCCAACGCGATCCCGAGCCGTTCCGGTGCCACCACCACGCCGTCCGGCGCGTACAACTTCGTCGCCGGGTACGGGCCGGTGCTGGGCACCGCGGGCACGCTGCGGCGGTTCAAGGTGGCCGTCGAACGTACGCTCGGGCAGGGCAACGGCAGTGACTTCGCCGACGAGGTCGACCGCGATCTCGGCGACACGCGCAGCTGGATCGCGGCCCGCCAGTTCCGGATGCAGCGGGTGCCGCCCTCCGCCGCGTCTGAGTTCACCATCTACCTGGTGTCGGCGCACACGTCGGAGAAGATGTGCGCGGCGGGCGGGTTGAGCACCGACGGGTTCACCTCGTGCCGGCTGCCCGGTCAGGTGGTGATCAACGACGACCGGTGGCAGGACGCCGTCGCCGGCTACGACGCCCCGATCGAGACCTACCGCGCGTACGCCATCAACCATGAGGTCGGGCACCAGCTCGGCTACGGTCACGAGGCCTGCCCGGGCAAGGGCCGGCCGGCGCCGGTGATGATGCAGCAGACGTACGGCCTGAAGGGGTGCATCGCCAACCCGTGGCCCTACATCGACGGCAAGCGCTACATCGGCCCGCCGATCCCGTAACGGGTATTCCCCATCCCGCATACCGGGCCGGTGTTCCACGTCATGCGCATTCGGCCGGTGAACGAGCAACAATGGTGGGCGCACCTTACTGCTGCGCTGACCCGCGGCGGAAAACCGAAGCCAAACCATTGTTACCCGGGGAGTGCACCGTGTCCTTGCCCCCGCTCGTCGAGCCGGCCGCTGAGCTGACCATCGACGAGATCCGCCGCTACTCGCGTCACCTGATCATCCCGGACGTCGGGATGGACGGGCAGAAGCGGCTCAAGAACGCCAAGGTGCTCGTGGTCGGCGCGGGCGGCCTCGGCTCGCCGGCGCTGCTCTACCTGGCCGCGGCCGGGGTCGGCACGCTCGGCATCGTCGACTTCGACACCGTCGACGAGTCGAACCTGCAGCGCCAGATCATCCACGGCGTCTCCGACATCGGCCGGCCCAAGGCGCAGTCCGCCGCGGAGAGCATCGCCGAGATCAACCCGCTGGTGAAGGTCAACATCCACGACTTCGCGCTCGACCGCGACAACGTGATGGACCTGTTCAGCCAGTACGACCTGATCGTCGACGGCACCGACAACTTCGCCACCCGGTACATGGTCAACGACGCCGCGGTGCTGCTCCACAAGCCGTACGTCTGGGGTTCGATCTACCGCTTCGACGGCCAGGCCTCGGTGTTCTGGGAGGAGCACGGTCCCTGCTACCGCTGCCTCTATCCTGAGCCGCCGCCGCCCGGCATGGTCCCGAGCTGCGCCGAGGGGGGCGTGCTGGGCGTGCTCTGCGCGTCCATCGGCTCGATCCAGGTGACCGAGGCGATCAAGCTGCTGACCGGCATCGGCGAGCCGCTGGTCGGCCGGCTGATGGTCTACGACGCCCTGGAGATGGAGTACCGCAAGATCAAGGTCCGCAAGGACCCGGCTTGTGCGCTCTGCGGGGACAACCCGACGGTCACCGAGCTGCTCGAGGACTACGAGGACTTCTGCGGCGCGGTCTCCGAGGAGGCCCAGGAGGCGACGCTCGACTCGACGATCACCGCCCGCGAGCTCAAGGACTGGCAGGATTCCGGCAAGGACGTGTTCCTGGTCGACGTCCGCGAGCCCAACGAGTACGAGATCGTCAGCATCCCCGGCGCCACCCTGATCCCGAAGGGCGACATCTTGTCGGGCCGGGCGCTGTCGAAGTTCCCGCAGGATCGTCAGATCGTGCTGCACTGCAAGTCGGGCGTACGGTCGGCGGAAGCTCTGGCGGCGCTGAAGGCGGCCGGCTTCAAGGACGCGGTGCACGTCCAGGGCGGCATCCTGTCCTGGATCAACACGGTGGACCCGTCGCTGCCGGCCTACTGAGTTGTCCACAGGCGTGATGGCCGTCGACCCGCACCGGGCCGGCGGCCGTCAGCTTGTTCCCATGCGGTGGTTGACGGCGTTCGTGGCGGTGCTGGTCCTGGCGGGGTGCTCCGCGGACCATCCGCGTGCGGCGACGATCGATGTCGATCATCCGGTCGCCCTCTTCGACCAGGCCGTACGGGTGCGGGTGTCCGGGCTGGAGCCGCGGGCGGCAGCGGTGGTCAGCTCGACCGCCGCGAACGGTGCCGGCCGGACGTGGCGCGGCAGGGCCACGGTGACGGCCGACGGCGCCGGCCCGATCGATCTGGACACTGCGGTGCCGTCCGCCGGGTCGTACACCGGCGCCGACGGGATGGGCCTGTTCTGGTCGATGACCGGCGATGGCGAGTTCGTCTTCGGGGCCCGCGTCCGGTCGTACACGGTGCACCTGACCGTCTCCGGTGGCGGTCATAAGATCGCGAGCGGCGATGTGGTCCGCCAACTGATCGCGCCCGGCGTCATCAGCGCCGCCGTCACCGTGGCCGCGGACAAGGTGGCCGGGGCGCTGTTCCTGCCGCCGCCCGGGACGGCCCGCGGGCGGCCGGTGCTGGTCTTCACCGGCTCGGACGGCGCCATCCCCGCGCTGGACGCCGCCGATCTGGCGGCCCACGGGCATCCGGCCCTGGCGATCGGCTACTTCATGCAGCCGGGCCTACCGCCGACGTTGCTGAAGGTTCCGCTCGAGTATTTCGTCACCGCGGCCAAGCTGCTGCAGGCGAAGGCCGGGACGACCGAGCCGGTCATTGTGGACGGGTACTCGCGCGGGTCGGAGGCGGCGCTGCTGGTGTCCGAGCACTTCCCCCAGGTGTTCCAGGGCACGCTGCTCTACGCGCCGAACGACCGGCCGCTCGGCGCCTACCCCGGGCCGGGTGCCGCCTGGACGCTGGCCGGCCGGCCGGTTGCCACCGGGCTGCCCGTCCCCACCGACAAGCTCTCCGGGCCGGTGCTGGCGATCGCCGGCGGTCGGGACACGACCTGGGACTCGGTCCTGCAGGCGAAGGGGATCAAGCCGGCCCGGGTGCTCGAGTACCCGCCGGCCTTCTGACCTGGCTGGGTCAGGTGCACGCCAACTCCGGTTAGGGGTGCTCGGCTCGGGACGTCGGTCGAATCGACTACATCCGGCTCGACGGTTGACCTTCACCGAACGTGACGCACTCGAACGTGACGGTTACGGAACGGACCTATGAGACAGTTCCGCACCGCATGCGGCGGAACACGGAACCGAGCGGTAGCGTCACCGTCGTGGTGGACATCGATGCCGCGATCGGGTACGTGGTCGCCCACGGCGATCCGGTGGAACGGGCCCGGTTGTCGTTCCTGCGGACCCGGGCGGCCCCATCCCCGGGTGTCACCGATCGGATCACCGAAGGGCAGATGGCCGGCGGAGGCTGGCCGGCGTCCGGCGACGGTGCAGTCCCCTCGGTCGACGCCACCTGTTACCGGCTGGGCGAGCTCGACGATCTCGGCGGCCTGCACGGCCCGGCGGTCGACCGGGCGCTGAACTGGCTGGCCGGCGTCCAGCGCGACGACGGCACCTGGCAGGAGGACGGGTCGCTGGCGGCCGAGGCCCCGGCCTGGGCGATGCCGGGCGATCCGGAGGCCACGCTGTACCTGACCTCCGTGGCCGGGTTCTGGCTGGCGGTGGCCGAGGCCGAGGTGCACCCGCACCACGAGGCCCCGGCCGTGCACGACGCGGTGATGAACAACGCCGCCCGGTACGTGCTCGCCCAGCTGCGGCCGGACGGCACCTGGCCATCGTTCCTGGCGGCCGGCTGGCACGCCGCGGTGCTGCTGCACGAGCAGCAGTTCTATTACGAGTCGGCGCGCATCCAGCTGGTGCTCGGCGACCGACTGGCCGAGATGAGCCCGGCCGACGTGGCCTCGATGGCGGCGACCCTGCGCCGCGCCAACCTCGGCGACGACTGGCTGCTCCGCGACGCCCGCAAACGCCTGGCCGAGACCCAGCGGTCCGACGGCGGCTGGGACAGTGCCGAGGGTCCCCTCTTCGACGTCAGCACCACCCTGATCGCCCTCCGCGCCGTCCTCGACGGGGCCCGCCGCGCCTGATCCGGCCAGGTTGCGCCGAGGTGCAAGACCGCGACATCTACCGCGACCGCCGCGTCACCGATCCGCGCAGCGCCGGCCGTACGGCGATCTGATCAGGCTCGGGTGTGGCCGTTGCCCGTCACGATGTACTTGGTCGACGTCAGCTCGGGGAGGCCCATCGGGCCGCGGGCGTGCAGTTTCTGGGTGGAGATGCCGATCTCGGCGCCGAAGCCGAACTCGCCGCCGTCGGTGAAGCGGGTCGACGCGTTGATCATCACGGCGGCGGCGTCGACGCGAGCGGCGAAGCGGCGGGTGGCCGTCACCGACTCGCTGACGATGGCCTCGGTGTGACCGGTGCCGAAGCGGCGGATGTGGTCCAGCGCGTCGTCGATCGAGTCGACCACCGCGACCGCGAGGTCGGCGGACAGGTACTCCCGGCCCCAGTCCTCGGCGGTCGCCGGCACCACCTCGGTGCTGTACGACTGGACGCGCGCGTCGCCGTGCACGGTCACCCCGGCCGCGCCCAGTTCCTCCAGCACCAGCGGCAGGAACGAGTCCGCGATCTCGACGTGCACCAGCAGGGACTCGGCCGTGTTGCAGGTGGACAGCCGGTGGGTCTTGGAGTTCAGCACCACGCCCAGCGCCTTCTCCAGGTCGGCACTCGCGTCCACGTACACGTGGCAGTTGCCCACCCCGGTCTCGATCACCGGCACGGTCGACTCCTCGACGACCGTCTTGATCAGCGACGCGCCGCCGCGGGGGATCAGCACGTCGACCAGGCCCCGGGCCCGCATCAGTTCCTTGACCGAGTCGCGGGAGGTCGAGTCCAGCAGCTGGATCGATTCCGGCGGCAGCCCGCTGTCCGCCACCGCCGTGCGCAGCACCGAGACGATTGCGGCGTTCGACGACATGGCCGAGCCGGAGCCGCGCAGCACGACCGCGTTGCCCGACTTCAGGCAGATGCCGGCCGCGTCGGCGGTCACGTTCGGCCGGCCCTCGTAGATGATGCCGACCACGCCGAACGGCACCCGGACCTGCCGCAGCTCCAGCCCGTTGGCCAGCGTCGACCCGCGGACCACGTCCCCGACCGGATCCGGCAGTGCGGCGAGCTGCCGCAGCCCGTCGGCCATGGCCTCAACGCGCGCGGGAGTCAGCGTCAGCCGATCGATCATGGCGTCCGACATCCCGGCCGTACGGGCGTTGTCGATGTCCACGGCGTTGGCCGCGACGATGTCGTCCGACCGGTCGACCAGCCGATCCGCCATCAGCACCAGAGCCGCGTCCTTCTCGGTGCGGGTGGCGGCGGCCAGGTCGATGGAGGCGGAGCGGGCCTCGCCGGCCTGCTGCTGGACCGTCATGACGAACCCCAATCAGAGCAGTACGAGGTCGTCACGGTGCACGACCTCTCGTTCGTACCCGGGGCCGAGCGTCGCCGCCAGCTCAGGGGTGGACCGGCCGAGCAACGCGGGCAGCTCCACCGCGTCATAGTTCACCAGACCCCGGGCCACCGGCGCGCCCGAGCCCGCGTCGACCAGGTCGACCGCGTCGCCGGCGGAGAACGAGCCGTCGACCGCGGTGATCCCGGCCGGTAGGAGCGACTTTCGCCGGGCCACGACCGCGGCCACCGCACCCGGGTCCAGGTGCAGGCGCCCGCGCGGGGCGGTGGCGTGGGCCAGCCAGAACAGCCGGGCCGTGGGCCGGTGCGCGGCGGCGTGGAAGAACGTCCCGACCTCGTCACCTCGCAGAACCGGAGCCACCAACGAGGCCGAGGTCAGCACCACCGGGATACCGAAACCGGTGGCGATCCGGGCCGCCTCGACCTTGGTCACCATCCCGCCGGTGCCGACTTTGCTGCCCGAGACACCGATGGCCACGCCCAAGAGGTCTGACTCGTCCCGCACGTCGGTGATGCGCCGCGAATCCGGCAACGAGGGCTTGCCGGTGTAGAGCCCGTCGACGTCCGACAACAGCACCAGCAGGTCGGCCTGGACCAGCGCGGCCACCAGCGCGGCCAGCCGGTCGTTGTCACCGAACCGGATCTCCTCGGTGGCGACCGTGTCGTTCTCGTTGACGATCGGGACCGCGCCCAGGTCGAGCAGCTTCCGCAGGGTCCGGTACGCGTTCCGGTAGTGCGCCCGCCGGGTCACGTCGTCCACGGTCAGCAGCACCTGGCCCACGGTCAGCCCGTGCGCGGCGAACCCGGACGCGTACCGCCCGATCAGCAGGCCCTGCCCGACGCTGGCCGCAGCCTGCTGGGTGGCCAGATCGCGCGGGCGGCGGCGTAGCCGCAGTGGCGTCAGCCCGGCGGCGATCGCACCGCTGGACACCAGCACCACTTCACGCCCCGCCGCCGCGAGGGCGGCCAGCGTCTCGACCAGCGCGTCCACCCGCTGCTCGTCGATGCCACCGGCCGCCGTGGTCAGCGAGGACGACCCCACCTTGACCACGACGCGCCGCGCTTGGTTGACCACGTCCCGCACGCGCCCATTGTGCTCGCGCCCGTCGCCGGCGTTCGGCCGAGATCCCATATCGTGGCGTCGTGACCCCACCGGAATATGTGGAAGAGGTGCTTTCCCTCGTGGAGCGCATCCCCGAGGGCAAGGTCATGTCCTACGGGGCGATCGCCGACGTGCTGTCCGACCGGACCGGACGCAACTCGGCCCGGCAGGTCGGCACCATCATGTCGCGCTACGGCGGCGCCGTGCCCTGGCACCGGGTCGTGACCAGCTCCGGCCGGTTGCCGCCGGGCCATGAACAGGAGGCCCGGCAGCGTCTGCTGTCCGAGGGTGTGCCGTTCTCCGGCGATCGCGTCGACCTGGCCCGGGCGGTGTGGTTGCCGTGAGAGACGGACCCAGCCCGTACGGCGTGGAGCGCGGCCAAACACCGCGCGGCTCACCAGATCGCCGAGCAGGGGCGCATCTTCACCGATCCGCTGGCCATCAGAATCCTGGGCGGCGAACCGGTGATCGAGGACGCTCCCGCCCGCCGCGGGATGCGCTTATTCATCGCCGCCCGTACCGCCTTCGCGGAGGCCAAACTGGCCGAGGCGTACGCCCGGGGCACCCGCGACCTGGTGGTGCTCGGCGCCGGGCTGGACAGTGTTCGACTACGCCAGGCCGCCCGAGTCCCTGCCGCCGGAGCGCCGCGCCGCCTTCGCGGACCGGGCGGCGCGCGTGGCCGGCATCGGCGAGCCGTGGCGGACGTACTTCCGGCCGGACGAGCTCCGCGGCATCCTGCACGCCTTCGCCGAGATCGACGACCTCGGGCCGGCCCAGCTCGCCGCCCGCTACTTCCGCCGCCCCGGCCTGCCCCCGGCCACCCCCGACGGCCATGTCATCCACGCTCGCCGGCTCTAGACGACGAGGTGCCCGCGGCGCACGATGAGACCGACGACCCGGCGTTGTCGTTCTGGGACCGGTACGCGCGGGTCCGCGAACCGGGTTAGATCAGCAGGCCGGCGCCGCCGCGGCGGGGGTCACCGGCGGCGCCGCCGAGGCCGACGGCGGTGACGCCGCCGAAGTAGTGGTCCAACGCCGGCCAGCGGTTGACCTCCCAGCTGGCGGCCTCGAGCGCGGCCAGCTCGTCCTCCGGGTAGCCGGGCTCGACGTGCACGGTGTCGCCGACCACGTGGTAGCGCGGCCGGGCGATCGCGGCCGGCATGTCCAGCTGGTCGACCAGCAGGCCGAGCAGGGTGTCGACCAGCGCGCTGCGGATCCGGGACGCTCCAGCCGAGCCGGCCGCCGCGACCAGGCGCTGCGAGTCGTCGATCACCACCAGCGGGCACATGTTGGACGACATCCGCTTGCCCGGTGTCAGGTCGGGGGTGATCAGTTCGCCCTCGCCCAGCATCGAGTTCATGTTCACCCCCAGGCCGGGCAGCCACACCGCCGCGCCCAGGCCCAGCGTCGTGGTGATCACGCAGGCGTTGCCGGCCTGGTCGACGACCGACACGTTGGTGGTGTCGCCCTTCTTCTGGGCGCCGTGGTCGCGCAGCGCCGCCGCCACGTGCAGCACCCGCTCTTTGGTCGTCCGCGATGCCAGGTCTGGCGGCAAGGCGGCGATCGTGTTGACCGTTTCGTTCAGGTCGTGCCGAGCCCGGATCTGGAACCCGGCCAGCGTCGCCGCGTCCACCGCCGTCTCCCGCACCCGGTAGTCGGCCAGATCCTTCGGCCCGAGCGCGCCGCCGCCGTCGCGGACCGCGTCGACCATCGTCGAGGCGAACGCGCCGGTGTAGAAGATCGACGGCCCCTCCTCCGCCAGCCCTTGCATTGCGGTGGCCAGGCCCGGGTGGAACAGCCGGTCGCCGCCCTCGAGCAGCTTTCCGCCGGGCGTGTAGGCACCGGCCCCGTCCCCGTACGCCAGGGCCGGCGCGCAGGAGATCAGCGTCCGGGCCTGCGCCGCCGGCAGCACGACCCCGCTCGCCGCCCGGGCCGCCGCCGGCGCGACCACGTCGGCCCACGGCAGCCGGCCCCAGCGCCGGTGCACCTCGCCCAACCCGGCCGGCACCCCCGGCACGGCCACGCTGGCCCCGCCGATCGAGTACACCTGCGGCATTCCGCCGAAGTGGACGTCCACCGCCACCATCGGCCCGGGTGACCGGTCACCGTCCGTACCCGGAACCGACACGAAGAAGTCCAGGCAGGTGACCTCGCCGCTGGCCGCGTCGAAGTAGGTGGCGAACCCGCCGCCACCGAGCCCGGTGTAGATCGTCTCGGCCACGCAGCAGGTCAGGACCGCCGCCACCGCCGCGTCCGCGGCCGTGCCCCCGGCGAGCAGGACATCCCGCCCGACCTCGGCGGTGACCGGATGACTGGCGGCCACACCGGCCGTAATCGTCTCCATTCGCCGAAGCGTAGGCGTCGTCCTCCAGCGGTGGTTAGCATCCGCGTCCATGACGGTCGCCGATCCCTCCGACGATGTACGGCGAATCCAGCCGCTGCCACGCAGAGTGCTCGCCGGGTACGCCCTGGGTTCGCTGGTACCCGGCGCGTTCGGCACAGTGCCCGGTTTGCTCCTTCTGCCATATCTCACCGACACGCTCGGGGTCGCCGCCGGAGTGGCCGGCCTGCTCGTGCTGCTGCCCAAGGCGTGGGACGTGATCGTCAACCCGCTAGCCGGCCGGATCTCCGACCAGCGCGGTGACCGACGGGCCTTCCTGTTGGTCGCTGGTCTGGCCACGGGCGTGCTGTTCGCGGCCATGTTCGCCGGGTTCGTCCGCTCCGGCTTCTACGTCGCGGTCGCGTTCCTGGCCACCGCCACCGCGTACGCCTTCTACCAGGTCCCGTACGTCGCCATGCCGGCCGAGCTGACCACCGGCCGGATCGAGCGGACCCGGGTGCTGAGCTGGCGGATCGCCGTGCTGGCCCTGGCCATCCTGATCTCCGGGGCGGTCGCGCCGCTCGTCGTCGACGCCACCGGCGGCGGGCTGGTCGGCCACCGGTGGGCGGGCGCGTTCGTCGGCCTGCTGATCGCCGGGGGCGCGCTGGGCGTCTATTTCGGTACGCGTACGGCGTCTTTTTCGGTTGCGGTGGAGTCAGAGCCGAGCCTGCGTGTCCAGCTGCGGGTGGCGGCGTCGAACGTCTCCTTCCGCGCGCTGCTGCTCACGTTCGTGGTGCAGGCGGCGGCGTCGGCGACCATGCTGGCCGGGGTCCGGTACTTCGCCGATCACATTCTCGGGCGTACGGCCGGGTCGACGTTGCTGTTCGTGGCCTTCGTCGGGCCGGCGCTGCTGGTCATGCCGCTGTGGACCCAGGCCGGGCGGCGGCTGGGCAAGCGGCGGGCCCTGATCGCGGCGTCGCTGCTCTTCGGCACGGGCGCGGTGGCGTTGCTGGCCGCGCCCGCGCTGCCCGCGCTCGGGGTGTACCTGATCGTCGCGGTGGTCGGCTGCGGGTACGCCGGCGAGCAGGTGTTCGCCCTGGCCATGCTGGCCGACTGTATCGGCGCCGACACCGAGCGGACCGGCCGCCGCCAGGCCGGGGTGTTCACCGGCGTCTGGACGGCGGGGGAGACGCTCGGGCTGGCGCTGGGACCGGGCATCTACGCGCTGATCCTGCAGCTCTTCGGGTACGTGTCGTCCGCCACCGGCACCGCGGTGGCCCAGGACGCGACCGCCCGCCTCGGCGTCCTGCTCGGCTTCTCGGTCGTCCCGGCTTTGCTGATGGCGGGCGCGGTGTTGCTGCTCCGGCCTTACCGGGACGATCTGGCGTGATCGCCGCCGCTGCTGCTCCGACGCGTCAGTGGTACACCATGCCTCGCGAACGCCCTGTGGTGTACCACGTTTCCGGGCCGCGAACCGCTCAGCCCGGAGGCCGCAGTGCGGCCCTGACCCTGCGCCCCGATCGCGCTGCGGGCTCGGTGCGCCTGGGGCGGCGCGTACCTTATCGTCGTTGGCATGATCGACGCGTTGCCGCAGGTCGGAGTCGGGGCCGAGCAGATTCTGGCGGAATTGCGCGGCCTGCGTGCCGATGACCTGCCCACGCACGGCGGCCGGTTGTTCGCCTACGTCTACGACCCCGCGCTGGAGGGTCTCGACGACCTGGCGTTCCGGGCCTACCAGATCTCGGCACACGTCAACGGGCTCGATCCGACCGCCTTCCCGTCGGTCCTGGCCATGGAGAACGCGCTGGTCGGAGCCGCGGCGGACGTGCTGCACGGGCCACCCGGCACGGTCGGGAGCGTAACCAGCGGCGGTACCGAATCGCTGCTGCTGGCGGTCAAGACGGCCCGCGACGCGCATTCCTCGACCGCGCCGCGGCTGGTGGTGCCGTCGACGGCGCACGCCGCGTTCGCCAAGGCCGCGCACTACCTGCGGGTAGCGCTCGACGTGGTGCCGGTCGGACCGGATCTGCGGGCCGATCCGGCGGCGATGAGCGCGGCCATCACGCCGGACACGGTGCTGGTAGCGGCGTCGGCGCCGTCGTATGCGCACGGGTTGGTCGATCCGATCGTTGCGCTGGCTGCTCTGACGGCAGAGCGAAATGTCCGGTTCCATACGGACGCCTGCTTCGGCGGATGGCTGCTGCCTTTCCTGGACGAAGACGAAGGCGAGCCGCCGGCGTTCGACTTCGCCGTACCCGGCGTCACCAGCATCTCGGTCGATCTGCACAAGTACGCGTACGCGCCGAAGGGCGTCTCCGTGCTGCTGCACCGGGACGAGGCGCTGCGCCGGCCGCAGTACTTCGCCTACGCGGACTGGCCGGGCTACACGATGGTCAACTCGGTGGTGTCGTCGACGCGGTCGGGTGGGCCGATCGCGGCCGCGGTGGCGACGCTGCGGCACATCGGCCGGGACGGCTACCGGGAGCTGACCGCGAAGACGCGGGCAGCCGTCGCCGCGCTGGCGGCCGCGGTCGAGGCCACGCCGGGCGTACGGCTGTTCGCGCCGCCGGAGACCTCGGTGGTGTGCCTGGCGTCCGACGGGGCCGACCTGTTCGCGCTGGCGGACGAGTTGGCCGCACGCGGCTGGCACACCCAACCCCAGCTGTCGTACGCCGACCTCCCGGCCACCATCCACCTGACCGTGACGGCCGCGGTCACGGTCGACGACTTCCCGGCCGACCTGGCCGCCGCGGTGGCCGCAGCCCGCCCGGTGGAGATCCCGTCGGACCTGATCGGGACGCTCACCCCCGATCAGGTGACGCCGGAGCTGATCGAGAGCCTGGCCGCCGGCTTGGGGTTCGAGTCGGCCGGTGGCCCGATGGCCGCGGTCAACACCCTGCTCGACGCGGCCCCGCCGGCCCTGCGCGAGGCGTTGCTGACCGGCTTCCTCAGCCTGCTGCAGCGTCCGGCCCGGTGAGCGGTAGGTTGGGCGCGTGGCCGGTCTGCCAGGAGTGCTCGGGGAACCCATCCGGTTCGTGCTGAACTGGGGGCGCCGCTACTCGCTGTGGGTCTTCAACTTCGGGCTGGCCTGCTGCGCCATCGAGTTCATCGCGTCCAGCATGTCGCGGCACGACTTCATGCGGATGGGCGTGATCCCGTTCGCCCACGGCCCGCGCCAGGCCGACCTGATGGTGGTCTCGGGCACGGTCACCGACAAGATGGCACCGGCCATCCGGCGGCTCTACGACCAGATGCCCGAGCCCAAGTACGTCATCTCGTTCGGTTCCTGCTCGAACTGCGGCGGCCCGTACTGGGACTCCTATTCGGTCACCAAGGGCGTGGACCAGATCATCCCGGTCGACGTGTACGTCCCGGGGTGCCCGCCGCGCCCGGAAGCGTTGCTGCACGGCATCCTGCGGCTGCAGGAGAAGATCGCCGCCGAGCAGTCCGGCCCCGGCGGCGTCTCCCGTCCCGACCCGCTGCGGCGGGCCGACGCGGCGGCGCTGAGCGCACCCCTGGTCACGCCGCCGGCGTGAGCGCGTAGGCCCATCCGGCGTGGTCGAAGGCGGTCGCATCCGGCACGGCGGAGATCACGAACCCGCCGCGCCGGGCCAGATGCAGGTCGGCTGTGCCGATCTGTCCGGAGGCCGAGCACGCGTACTGCTGGTCCAGAACGCCGGGGCCGTCGATCGTGTAGCGCACCCCACGCCACCCGCCGCACCCCGGCCACCGGGTCGTCGTACGTGGACACCGTCCGCCAGCGGGCCAGCGCCCGGCCGAACGCCTCCTGCACCACGTCCTGCGCCTCCTGCTGATCGCCGAAGTACGCGTGCAGCTGGACGGTCAGGTCGGCGTAGTGGGCGGCGTACAGCTGGTCGAAGCTGGGTGGCCCGAGCGCCCGCGCGCCGGGCGGGACATCGATGGTCGCCTCCGTGGTCACGGCCACTACACGCGGCGGCCGCACCTTCGGTTGCAGCATCCGGGCACGGTACCGGCCCGGACACGCCCTAGGATTCACGGCATGACGCCCGAAGAGGTCGGCGAGCGCCTGGTGGCGCTGCTCGCGGACGAGACCCCGGACACGGCCGGTGAGGTCGTCGTCTCGGTGTCCGGTGGCGGCGCCGGGCACGAGCGGGCGGTCGTTGACGTGCCCGCCGGCCGGTGGTGGGCGGCGGTCGGCGCGGCCCGAGACCCGGGGGCGCTCGGTTGCGACTTCTTCGACTGGCTGTCGGCGGTGGACGAGCTCGACGAGGGCTTCACCGTGATCACCCACCTGTACTCGTCGCGGCGCAAGCACGGGCTGCTGCTGCGTGCGCGGGTGCCGCGGGAGGACCCGGTGGTCGAGTCGGTGGTCGACCTGTTCCCGGGCGCGGCCTGGCACGAGCGGGAGACGTACGAGATGTTCGGCATCTCCTTCGCCCGGCACCCCGGCCTGAAACCGTTGCTGCTGCCGCCGGGGTTCGAGGGGCATCCGCTGCGCAAGGAGTTCGTGCTGGCGGCGCGGGTGGCGAAGGCGTGGCCCGGGGCCAAGGAGCCGGGGGAGTCGGACGCGCATCCGGGCGCGGCCAAGCGGGCCCCGATGCGGCCGCCGGGCGTCCCCGACCCGAACGAGTGGGGCCCGCTGAAGGGCAAGGTGCCGCCGCCCGAGACGCCGGCCCGCCGGGAACGACCGGCCCGGCCGCCTCGGGACACGCCGCCGGCGGAAGATCCGGAGGCCTGACATGCCGCTCTGGCTCGATCTCGTCATCCGGATCGTCGGCGTGGTCGTGGCGTTCCTGGTGCTGCCGCTGGTCGTCGGGCAGGCCGAGCACAAGGTGATGGCGCACATGCAGGGCCGCCTCGGTCCGATGTACGCCGGCGCCTTCCACGGCTGGGCCCAGCTGGTCGCGGACGGCGTCAAGTTCGTGCAGAAGGAGGACGTCACCCCCCGCGACGCCGACAAGCGGGTCTTCCAGCTCGCCCCTCTGGTCGCCCTGTTCCCGTACCTGCTCGTCCTGCTGGTCATCCCGCTCGGGCCCGGCAGCCTCGTCGCCCAGAAGCTGGACGTCGGGTTGTTCTTCGTCCTGGCCGTGCTCGGGGTGGGCGTGGTCGCGGTGCTGATGAGCGCCTGGGCCAGCGCCAACAAGTACAGCCTGCTCGGCGGCCTGCGCGGCGCGGCCCAGCTGCTCGGCTACGAGCTGCCGCTGGTGCTGGCCGCGGCCAGCGTGGCCATGGCCGCCGGCACGCTCAGCCTGCCCGGCATCGTCGAGGCGTGGAAGCCGTGGTGGCTGGCCTGGCAGCTGCCGGCCCTGCTGGTGTTCTTCGTGTCCGGGCTGGCCGAGATCCGGCGCCCGCCGTTCGACATGCCGATCGCCGACTCGGAGCTGGTCTTCGGCTACATGACCGAGTACACCGGCCTGCGGTTCGCCTTCTTCCTGCTGGCCGAGTACGTCGGCATCGTGGTGATCGCCGCGCTGACCACGGTGCTGTTCCTGGGCGGCTGGCACGGCCCGTTCGCCGCCCACCTCGGGTGGCTGTGGACGCTGGTCAAGATCTTCGCGGTGTCGTTCGTGATCATCTGGTTCCGGGTCAGCTATCCCCGGCTGCGCGAGGACCAGCTCCAGCGCCTGTGCTGGCTGGTGCTGGTCCCGCTGGCCCTCGCCCAGCTGGTGCTCACGGCCGCGGTGAGACTCGCGCTCTGACCTACCAGGTCTCCTTCTGCCGGTGCTGCACGTTGAACACCTGTTCCGGTACGCGCAGCCGCTCATCGGACATCAGACGCCGTACGTCCGGCATGGACGGCCCGTCGGTGGCCGCGGCCAACTCGTCGAACAACGGCACGTCGGGCGTGTCGTCGGGACCCGGCATGACGCCCCACAGATCCCACGGCAGCGTCTCGACGTCGACCAGCGCGGCCGCGTCGCGCATCAGGTTGGCCGCGATCCACCAGTCGCCGGCCTCGCCGATCGGGGACAGCCCGTACTTGCCCGGGTCGTCGCCGCCCCGGTACCGCCGCCACGCGTCCCCGGCGATGACGAACTGGTCGTAGGGCACGTCGGTGGTGTCGAACTCGACCGTCAGGAGCTCCCGTTGCAACTGGTCGAGCTGCGCGTCCAGCAGCCGCCACCGGTCCCCGTCGTGGAATTCGGCCACCCAGTGGTCCTCGTACAGCCCCGGATTGAAGTACCCCCCGAACCCGCACCGCGACCGCGCGGGCACCCCGTGCGCCCGCAGGATGGTCACCGCCATCACGGTGAACCCGCGGCAGTTGGTGGCGATCCGCGCGCCCGGCTCCCGGGCCACGTCCAGCGGCCGCCCGTCGGCGCTGACGACCGCGTCCAGCACCTGTTCCACCCGGCGCAGGTTCACCCGGTCGCGGTCCGGTTCGGCCAGCGTCACCCCGTACCGGGCGGCCCAGAACTCGTGGATCAACAGCCCCTGCACGACCTCGGCGACCGCGCGGGGGTCGCTCGGCAGCGGCGCCAGCAGGTCCGCGTACTTCCCGGGCGCGGTCATCATGCCGGCCTCGACGAACTCAGTCATGTCATCTCCCTCCGGCGAAGATGACAATGCCTCACCCGACGTCAGGGTCAACCCCGCCGCTCAGAAATGCCGCGGAACCAGCCGCGAGATCGGCAACGAGATCGGCCAGGGTTCGCCCGTCTCGATCTTGTCGGTGAAAGTGCCGAAGGGGACGTAGACCTCGTCCTCAGGATCGATCTTGTAGGTGTCGACCGAGATCCCGCCGTCGGTCTCGATCCGCCAGTAGTAGGGAATCCCTGCCCGGGCGAACAGCGCAGGCTTGGTGATCCGGTCCATGGCCTGCGACGTCGGGGACACGATCTCGATCGCGAGAATCACCTCGTGCGGGCCGTAGAACCGCCCGCGGCGGCGCGCGGCCTCGTCCGTGGCCACCAGCACATCGGGGGTGAACGACCGGCGCGGGCTGAGGCGGACCTCGACGCCCTGGGTCACCTGCAACGTCTCGGGGCAGGAGTCCTCGAGTGTGACCATGAGCCGACCGGCGATTATCTGGTGGATGTCCGTGGGGGAGGGGGACACGAAAACAACTCCATCGAGCAGTTCGCGGCGGATGCCGTCGTCGGGCAGAGCGTCAAGATCATCCGTGGTCCAGCCGTCCGCCGGTGGCAGGCCGCTCATCGCTGCGGTCATCACGGGCCTCCAGGCTTTGGGACGGTTCACCCCTCGATTCACCGTACCGGAAGATCTGGTGGGGGTGTGCTCGCCTCGGGTTGACCGACCGGGCAGGATATGGGCTTGTGACTGACGACGGCGAGCGGAGCGTGCCCGGCAAAGGGCTGATCGACGGGCTCGCGGTCACCCTGAAGACGATGACCAGGCGGTCGACCACCCAGCAGTACCCGGATGTGGAACCGGACCTCCCGCCGCGCAGCCGGGGTGTGATCGCGCTGCTGGCCGAGAACTGCACGGTCTGCATGCTCTGCGCCCGCGAGTGCCCGGACTGGTGTATCTACATCGACTCGCACAAGGAAGAGGTCGTCGTCCCGGGCGCGGCCCGGCCGCGCCAGCGCAACGTGCTCGACAAGTTCGACATCGACTTCGCCCTCTGCATGTACTGCGGCATCTGCATCGAGGCCTGCCCGTTCGACGCGCTCTACTGGACCCCCGAGTTCGAGTACGCCGAGTACGACGTCCTCAACCTCCTGCACGACAAGGACCGGCTGGGCGCGTGGATGCCGACCGTGCCGCCGCCGCCCGCCCACGACGTGCTCGGCGAGCCGTCGAAGGAGGAGTCCACCGCGGCCCGGAAGGAGGCCGGTCCGGGTACGCCGACGGCGGCCCGGACGGCCGGCCGGAGGCCGGAGTCGTGACCGTCGCGGACGTCCTGCTGCTCGCGCTCGGCGTCGTCGCGGTCGGCGCCGGCGCGCTCGTGGTCACCAGCCGCCACCTGGTCCGGGCCGGGCTGTACCTGGTGATCAGCCTGGGCGCGCTGGCCGGGCTCTACCTGGTGCTGGGGGCCGAGTTCGTCGCCTGGGTGCAGGTGCTGGTCTACGTGGGCGCGGTCGTCGTGCTGCTGCTGTTCGCGGTGATGCTGACCCGCGCCCCGATCGGAGCGTCGGACGATCTGGACCGTCCGGCGTGGCCGGCCGCGGTGATCGGGGCGGGGGTGGGGCTGGGCCTGACCGTGCTGCTGGTGGCCGCGTTCCGCTGGACCCGGTACGCGCTGCCCGCGTCCGGCAACGCCACCCGGATGGGTGAACAGATCTTCGGCCACTGGGTGCTGCCCTTCGAGGTGCTGTCCATCCTGTTGCTGGCCGCCCTGATCGGCGCGATCGTGCTGTCCCGCCCCGACATCGGCGCGAGGGTGGACTGATGCACGCCGTGATCCCGTACGTCGTCGCCGCGTGCCTGTTCGGGCTCGGCGTCTACGGCGTGTTGCGCCGGCGCAACGCCATCCTGGTCCTGATGGCGGTCGAGCTGATGCTCAACGCGGTCAACCTGATCTTCGTGACCGCCGATTCGACTGTACGGCCGGCGCTCGGTCCAGCCCGCGCCGGGGCGGTGTTCGCCCTGTTCGTGATCGTGCTGGCCGCGGCCGAGATCGGTGTCGGGCTGGCCATCGTGCTGCAGTACTACCGGATGCGCCGGGCCATCGCCATCGACGAGGTGCCGCTGCACCACGACGAGCGGGTGGCCGGGTGACCCTCGCACTGTTGCCGGGCGTACCGCTGGCTTTCGGACTGATCGGTCTTCTGCTCCCGGCCGGCGACCGCGGCCGCAGAGCCCGCCGGGCCGCGGCCCGGCTGGGCGTCGGGGGCGCCGCGCTGGCTCTGATCGTCACGGTCGTGCTGCTGGCGACGGCGTCGGGCGATCCGATCGTGAGCAGCCGGCGCTGGGTCAGCTTCGGCGGCCTGGACGTGACCGTCGGCTTCTCGGCCGGGGCGGCCGCGCTGTACGTGGCGCTGGCCGTGACCGTGGTCGCGCTGGCCGTGCAGGTCTACTCGGTCGGCTACCTGCACGACGACCCGCGCTACGCCCCGTACGCCGCCCAGGTCAGCCTGTTCACCGGCGCGATGCTGCTGGTGGTCACCGCGAACGACCTGATCGTGCTGCTGGTCGGCTGGGAGGTGATGGGTGCCTGCTCGTACCTGCTGATCGGCCACGACCGGCGGCTGCCCGAGGCGCCCGCCGCCGCGGTCAAGGCGTTCCTGGTCACACGGGTCGGCGACGTCGGCTTCCTGCTCGGCATCGCCTGGCTGGGCGTCCGCACCGGGTCCTTCGACATCCAGCAGGTGCTGGCCCACCCGGCGCCCACCGCCGCGGTGATCCTGCTGCTGGCCGGGGTGGCCGGCAAGAGCGCGCAGTTCCCGCTGCACACCTGGCTGCCGGACGCGATGGCCGGCCCGACCCCGATCTCGGCGCTGATCCACGCGGCCACCATGGTCGCGGCCGGCGTCTACGTCGTGTTCCGGCTGTACCCGCTGTTCGCGGCCTCGCCCGCCGCGCTGGCCGTGCTGGGCGTGATGGCCGCGATCACGCTGCTGCTGGGTGCATTCAGCGCCACCGCCCAGGACGACATCAAGCGCGTGCTGGCCTGGTCGACCGTGTCGCAGATCGGCTACATGACCGGGGCGCTGGCCGTCGGCTCGCCCGCCGCCGCGCTGTTCCACCTGCTCACCCACGCCGCGTTCAAGGCGCTGCTGTTCCTGGCGGCGGGCGCGGTCATCCACGCGGTCGACACCAACTCGATGTCCCGGATGGGTGGCCTGCGCACCTCGATGCCGGTCACCTTCTGGTCGTTCGTGGTCGGGTTGGGTGCGCTGGCCGGGATCCCGCCGCTGGCCGGGTTCTGGTCGAAGGAGAACGTGCTGGTGGTCGCCGCACATGCGACCGACGGCGGTGGTCCGGCGCCGGTCTGGGTGGCCTGGGTGGTGTGGATCGCCGCGCTGATCGGCGTCGCGCTCACCGCCTGGTACGCCACCCGGCTGCTGCTGCGGACGTTCTTCGGCATCGCCCGGGCCCGCGCCGACGACTGGGCGGTCGGCTTCGACGACGCCCGCTACGACCCGGACGACGCCACCCCGCACGACCCGCCGGCGCTGATGCGGTGGCCGGTGCTGGTGCTCGCGGTCCCGGCCGCGCTGCTCGGCCTGGTCGCCTTCGTACCCGCCTTCCGGACGGCGCTGGAGCTCGAGAACCCGCACCTGGGTGTGTCGATCGCTCTGCCGCTGGTGCTGACCGCGCTCGGCGCGTTCACCGCCTGGTGGTTGTGGCAGGCGGCGCCGGCCGGCGATCCGGCGCTGGTGTTCGGCCGTCTGCGGCCGCTGTTCGCGTCCGGGTTCCACCTGGACGAGGTTCAGGACCGATTGGTCGTACGCCCGGTCAAAGCGCTGGCCGGCCTGCTGACCACCGTGGACGAGCGGGTGGTGGACGCGGTGGTCGAGGGCACCGGCACGTCGGCCGGCCGGCTGGGCGGCCTGCTCAACCGCGCCCACCGGGCCATGCTGCCGCGCGCCGCCGTGGCCGTGTTCGCCGGCGCCCTGCTGCTCGGCCTGGTGGCCGCGATCTACGGAGCGACCGGATGACCGCCCAAGCGACCCTGGGCCACGGCTTCCACGGGATGAACTGGATCCTGGTGGCGTTGCTGGTGATCCCGGCACTGGGTGCGGCCGCGGTCGCCCTGTTGCGGACCGGCCGGGTCGTGGCGACCGTCGTGTCCGGCCTGACGTTCCTGCTGACGCTCGTGCCGCCGCTGGTCCCGGCGAGCCAGTCCGGCTGGGAGCGCTACGTGCCCGGGGTGGGCGGACTGCCCTGGCTCGAGTTCGAGTCCCCGTGGGTGCCGTCGCTGAACATCGACTTCCGGCTGGGGCTGGACGGGTTGTCCTACCCGCTGGTCGTGCTGACCGGGCTGCTGGTTTTCCTCTGTTGCGCGTACACCTTGTGGAAGGGCGACGGGCGGACGCTGTCCGCGCTGCTACTGGCCCTCGAGGTCGGCATCCTGGGCACCTTCCTGGCCGGCGACCTGGTGCTCTTCTTCCTCTTCTTCGAGGTCGTGCTGCTGCCGATGTACGCGGTCATCGCCGGTTGGGGCGGCCCGCAGCGCCGGGCCGCGGCCCGCAAGTTCGTGCTGTACACGCTGTTCGGCTCGGTTCTGCTGCTGCTCGGCGTGATCCTGGCGACGGTCAAGAGCGGCGGGCCGGTCGACCTGTTCAGCGCCACCGGGCTGCCGAAGAACGCGCAGTACCTGATCTTCACGCTGTTCGCCGTCGCGTTCGCGGTCAAGGCGCCGCTGTGGCCGCTGCACACCTGGCTGCCCGACGCGCACACCGAGGCGCCGACCGTGGGCTCGGTGATCCTGGCCGGCGTGCTGCTCAAGATGGGCACGTACGGGCTGATCCGGGTAGGCATCGGGGTGGCCCCGGCCGGCGCCGCGTGGGCCGCTCCCGTGCTGGGCATCCTCGCGGTCACGGCGATCATCGCCGGGTCGCTGATCTGCCTGCGCCAGACCGAACTGAAGCGGCTGATCGCGTACTCCAGCGTGGGTCACATGGGTTTCGTCCTGCTCGGCATCGCCACGCTCACGGTGACCGGCATCCAGGCCGCGCTGATCGGCAACATCGCCCACGGGGTGATCACCGGCCTGCTGTTCTTCCTGGCCGGCGCGATCAAGGACCGCGCCCACACCGGCGAACTGGCGTCGCTCGGCGGGTTGCGGGAGACCGCGCCGCGGCTGGCCGGCCTGCTCGGGTTCGCCGCCATCGCCTCGCTGGGGCTGCCCGGCCTGGCCGGGTTCTGGGGCGAGGCGTTCGCGGTGGTGGCGTCGATCCGGCGGGGCGGCGCCCTGTGGGTCACGCTGGCCGTCATCGCCGCGGTGGGCGGGGCGCTGACCGCGGCGTACTTCCTGCGGTTGTTGCGCCGCGTCACCCACGGCCCGGGCCGGCCGTCGCCGGCGTTCGGGCCGCGGATCGCCGGTACCGAGTGGCTGGCCTGGTCGCCGCTGGTGGTGCTGGCGCTGGCTATCGGGCTGGTGCCGGCGCTGGTGCTGGCGGCCACGGCGGTCCCGGTCACCGCCCTCACCGGAGCGCTGCCATGACCCAGCACGTCAACCAGGTCGCGCTGCTGCCCCTGTACGCGTCGGCCGGCACCGCCCTGCTGGTGCTGATCGTCGAGCTGGCGGTCGGCCGGCGCGCGGCGGTCGCCGGATCGCTGCTGGCCGGCGCGGTGGCCACCATCGTGTGCGCCGTGGTGGCCGGCGGCCCGACGTTCTGTTCCGGCGACGCCTGTTCCTGGGTCGTCCGTCCGATCGGGACGGTGGCCGCCGTCCTGTTCGCGTCGCTCACCGCCGGCGTGCTGGCCCTGTCCCTGCCCGGTTTGCGGCTGGGAACCGCGCCCACCGGGGAGTTCTGCTTCCTGCTGGCCTGCTCGATGACCGGCGGCGTCGTCATCGGGTACGCCGGCGATCTGATCACGCTGATCGTCGGCCTGGAAACCCTGACCCTGCCCCTGTACGTGCTGGTCGGCCTGCGCCGGCCCGCGTCCGCCGCCGGGGCGTCCGCCGCGGTGACGTTCCTGCTGATCAGCGTGGTGTCGACGGCGTTGTCGCTGATGGGCGCGGCGCTGCTGTACGCGGCCACCGGCGCGCTGCACCTGTCGCAGCTGAGCACCACCGGCTTCCGTCCGCTGTCCATGGTCGGGTCGGCGCTGATCGTGGTCGGGTTCGCGTTCAAGGTGGCGGCGGTGCCGTTGCACGCGTGGGCGCCGGCCACCTACGACGGGGCGCCGCTGCCCGTCGCCGCGTACCTGTCGACCGCGTCCAAGCTCGGCGGCGTGCTGGCCCTGGCGCTGGTCGCGGCCAAGCTCGACGTCGGAGCGCTGGTGGCGGTGCTGGCCGTACTCACCATGACGGTCGGCAACCTGGTGGCGCTGCGGCAGACCCGGATGGTCCGGCTGCTCGCCTGGTCGTCGGTGGCGCAGGCCGGCTACATCATCGCGCCGCTCGCGCTGGGCCCGTCCGGGGTGACGGCCGGGCTGGCCTACGCCGCGTTCTTCGTGGTGCTGGAGTTCCTGGCGTTCGGGGCGATCGTGGGCCTGCGACCGCCGGAGGCCGACGGCGGCGACATCTCGTCCTATCGCGGCGTGGCGCGGCGGTCGCCGTGGCTGGGGGCGGTGTTCGTGCTGGCGCTGGCCGGACTGGCCGGGTTGCCGCCCGGTCTGGCCGGGCTGTTCGCCAAGGTGACCATTGTGGACGCGCTGATCGGCCGCGGGTGGGGCTGGCTGGCGGCGGTGGTCGCCGTCAACGCGGTCGTCGCGCTGGCCTACTACGTACGGGTGGCGGCCACGCTCTACGCCGGGCCGGAGGGTGTCGACGGGGAGCCGGCGGGTGCGGTCCACGCCGGCCCGGCCGCGCCGATCGTGGTGGCGTTGTGGGTGTTCGCAGCGGCCGCCGCCGTGCTCGGGTTCGCGCCGCAGCTGCTGTTCGACCGGCTCACTCGCTGAACAACTGCTCCAGCACGTATGCCGAGGTGTCAAACGTGATGAGTGCCTTCCACAACGCCCAGCCCCGCCCGCGGTCCCAGGTGTCGTCGTCCGGCCCCAGCGTCTCCCGGAACGCCGCCCGGCTGTCCCCCGACAACATCGTCCAGGCAAGCACCAGGTCGCAGGCCGGGTCGCCGACCCCGGACGTGCCGAAGTCGATGACCGCGCCCAACCGCCCGTCGCGGACGAGCAGGTTACCGGCAGCGATGTCACCGTGGAACCAGACCGGCGGCTTCGCCCACGATGTGCGGAGCGCCGTCTCCCACATCCGGGTGGCGGCAGCGGTAGGAATCCGGTCGCCGAGCGCCTCGATCGCCTCGCGCGTCTCGGAGTCGTAGACGGCCGGCGGGCCACCCCGGTACCAGCTGTGCGGCCCGGCCGCGGGCCCGCCACCCGCGTCGATCCCCTGCAGGGCCACCAGAAAGCCGGCCACCTCCCGGGCGAACGCCGTCAGATCCGGGATCACCGCGCTGGTCGCCGGTTCGTCCTCGAGCCACCGGTAGACCGACCACGGATGCCGGTACCCGTCGCCTGGCACCCCGAGCCCCACCGGCACCGGAATCGGCACCGGGAGATGCGGCGCGAGCACCGGCAGCCACCGGTGCTCCTTCTCCACCGCCAGCGCGTACGAGCCGGCGGTCGGCAGCCGCACCGACATCGTCTCCCCGAGCCGGAACGTCTGGTTGTCCCAGCCGGGCGCCGGAACCGGCCGCACCTCGAGCCCGGCCCACTGCGGAAACTGCTCCCGCACGAGCCGGCGGACAAGGTCGATGTCGATCAGTCGGCGCTCGGACACCCGCCTACCTTCCCGGTCACGGCATCGGCCCGCAAACCCATTTCCTGGCCGCGCGGCGGTACGTTACCGGGCATGCGCAGCTTGGCCGACGACGCGCTGGCCCGCGAGCTGGTCGCGGCGAGCCGCTCCGGCGCGCCGACCTGACGGCCGGATCGGTCTTCGTCTCCGGCGCTCAGCTCAGCGATCCGTGCGACATCGACCCGGTGATCCACCAGCCCGGTACTCGCGAGCTGCTCACCGGTCTGGATGCGGTCGGCGCGGTGCGGTTACCGGACGCCCGGATCACCGGCGACGTCATCGGGCGGCCTTGTCCCGGCACCGCGGCGGCCGGGCGCGCCCTCCCGGCCCACATCTCCGCTAGTCGTCGTCGCGGGTCTGCCAGGTGCACAGGCAGATCATGTTGCCTTCCGGGTCGGCCAGGACCCAGTACGCCGGGGCCCGCTCGTCGCTGACCAGGCGCCCACCCGCCGCGATCGCGGCGTCGATGCGGGGCTGCACCTCGGCCGGATCGATCCACAGGTCGTGGTGCCAGCGCTGGCGTGGCTCCTCGTCGCCGGACTGCTGAAACCACAGGGTCGGCAGCTTGTCGGCCGGGTCGGTCAGGTCGACGCCCGAGTCGGGGTCGTCGGCCCGGACCAGGCCGAACACCGCTTCCCAGAACGGCATCACCTGCTGGCGATCCGGCGTGTCCAGGGCGATGTCGAGCCGGGAGACCGGGCCGCTCGCCGGGCGCAGGCCGGCGGCTGCGGCCAGGCCGCTGATGGCGCGGGCCAGCTGCACGTCGCGGGTGGTCACGCCCTGCTCGTCGTGGCTGGTCAGCCGGACGTCGACGTGGGTGTAGCGCAGGTTGAGGCCCGGGTGGTGGCCCGTCCGCTCGGCGGCGGCACCGATGGCGGCGACGAGCGCCAGCCCGGCTGCGAAGTCCGGCGTGGCGATCCGGGTCTCCAGGCTGTCGTAGAAGTAGGCCCAGCCGGTGAGGCCCTCCCTGGCGATGTGCTGTCCGGTCAAAGTGGTCATGCGCCCATCCTGGCCGATGCGGGGCAGCCCGACGAGCCCCGGCCCGCCGGCCCGGCCTCGACGGGAGTGACGGTCAGCACCTTCTACCCCGGCACGACATGATCTTGACCTTGAGGTGAGGAGACAACGTACAGCGGACTCACAGTCTTCTCCGGATGAATGCCCGGCCGGCCGATGTTCTCCATAAGTGCGGGAGACCCCCGCCTGTCGAAGGAGACACCGTGCACAGCCATCACAACGGCCTCAAGACGGCCGCTCTGCTGGGTCTGCTCACCGCCATCATCATGACGCTGGGCTACTGGCTCGGCGGCAGCGGCGGACTCGTGTTCGCCGTGTTCCTCTCGCTGGCGCTGAATGCCGGCAGCTACTTCTTCTCCGACAAGATCGCGCTCCGGGCAATGCGCGCCCAGCCGGTCACCGAGGCCGAGTTCCCGGTGCTGTACCGCATCGTGCGCGAGCTGGCGACGACCGCCGGGCAGCCGATGCCGCGCCTGTACGTCTCGCCGTCGATGCAGCCGAACGCCTTCGCCACCGGCCGCAACCCGGGAAACGCGGCCGTCGCCGTGACCGT
>CAXSDA010000054.1:0-15316 GCA_964236515.1 uncultured Actinoplanes sp. | reverse complement strand
CCTCGTCTCCGGCACGATCGAGCTCTACGACGGCCACCGCCAGATGGTGCACCCAGCCCGCATCCTGGACGAGCGCGAGCTCCGCGGAGTCATCGGGCACGAGCTGTCGCACGTCTACAACCGGGACATCCTGATCTCCAGCGTGGCCGCCGCGCTGGCCGGGATCATCACCATGGCCGCGCAGCTGGCGATCTTCCTGCCGCTCGGCGGCTCCGATGACGACGACGGCCCGAACCCGGCGTCGCTCCTGCTGATGCTGATCCTCGGGCCCCTCGCGGCCAGTGTGATCCAGCTCGCCATCAGCCGGAACCGGGAGTTCCAGGCGGACGCGTCCGGTGCCACCCTCACCCGGGACCCGCTGGCGCTGGCCAGTGCTCTGCAGAAGATTCAGTACGGCGCCTCGCGGATGACACTGCCGGCTCAGGGTCCGCTGACGAGCTCGGCCCACCTGATGATCGCCAACCCGTTCTCGGCCGGCGGCATGGCCAAGCTGTTCTCCACGCACCCGCCGATGGAGGAGCGGATCCAGCGCCTGCACCAGCTGGCCGCCATCACCGGCTCTCGTGTGAGCTAGGCCTCCGCGTATTACGGATGCGTTTCGGGCTCGTTGACCGTTAGGGTCAACGAGCCGTTTCGCTCATTACATCTGCCCCGGAGGTGGGACTCGTGACCGCGCTGCGTCAGTACCTTGGCGTGTGGCAGATGCCGGGCGGACGGGTCCTGCTGATCGTCGGAGTGCTGGCCCGTCTGGGCATCGGCATGACCCCGCTGGCCCTGCTGCTGCTGGTCCAGTCGACCACCGGGCGGTACGCGTCGGCCGGGTTCGCCGGCGGCATCTACGCGCTGGCCGGCGCGGCGGTCAGCCCGATCGTGGGCCGGGTGGCCGACCGCATCGGCCCCTCGCCGATCCTGCTCCTGACCGCCGTGCTGCATCCGCTCGCCCTGGGTGGCCTGCTGCTGGCCGGCGACCGGCTGCCGCTGATCTTCGTCACCTCGGCGCTGGCCGGGGCGACATACCCGCCGCTGACCGCGGCCATCCGGCGCGCCTGGACCGACGCCACCGAGGTCGGCGCCGGCCGCCATCACCTGCGCGGCGCCGCCATGGCCGCCGAGACGTCGCTGTTCGAGCTGGTCTTCGTGCTCGGCCCGATGCTGGTCGCGGCGTTCATCGTGGTCACCGGCCGCCCGGCGACGGCGCTGATCTTCGCGGCGGTCGGCACCCTGGGCGGCACGGCCGTCATCGCCCGCCTGCCGATCATGCGGCACTGGGTGCGGCGTACGTCCGACGACGCCGCCCGTGGCCTCGGCCCGCTGAAGACCGGTGGCTTCCCGGCGCTGCTGCTGTGCGTGGCCGCGTTGGGTACCGCGTTCGGCGCGGCCGGCGTGATCGTCCCGGCCTACGCGAACCAGCACGGCGGCGGCGACTCGCTGGGCGGGGTGCTGCTCGGCGTGTGGGGCATCGGCTCGGCCGCCGGCGGCATCTGGTTCGGCACCCGCCGCCCGGCCATGGCGCTGCCCCGGCAGTTCGCCTGGCTGCTGTCCGCGGTGGCGGCCAGTTTCCTGGTGCTGACCGTGATGCCCGGCCCCCTGTGGCTGGGTGCGGCCCTGGTCATCGGCGGGGCCACCATTGCGCCCGCGCTGACCGTGGAGAGCAACCTGGTCGGCCGGATCGCACCGGCGTCGATGCTGAATGAGGCGTACACCTGGATCGTCACCGTGTCGGTCGCGGGCAGTGCGGCCGGGGGTGCGGTGGCGGGCACGATCGTGGACCAGCCGGGCGGGTTGCCGTGGGCGTTCGTGTTCGCGTCGGTGGTCCTGTTGGTGGCGGCCGCGGTGGCGGCGATCCCGGCCGGCCCGATCACCCGGGCCGACGCCCGCGCGGCCGTCCGTCTCGAGCGGGCGCTGGCCGCCGAACTCGTCTGACGACCGCTGGCTCTTGATACCCCCTGGGGGTACATTGAACGGATGAATGAGAGCCTCACCCGTCAGGCGGTCTCGGCGACGTTGCACTGCCTCACCGGCTGTGCCATCGGCGAGGTGCTCGGCATGGTCCTCACCACCGCGCTGGGCTGGGGCAACGCCGCCAACATCGTGGTGTCCATCGTGCTCGCCTTCGTCTTCGGCTACTCGCTGGCGATCCGGCCCGTCCTGGCCGCCGGGCTGTCGTTCCGGCAGGCGCTGGGCGTCGCGCTGGCCGCCGACACCGTCTCCATCGCGGTGATGGAACTGGTCGACAACGGGTTCATCGTGGCCGTCCCGGGCGCGATCGACGCCGGCCTGACCGACGCGCTGTTCTGGGGCAGCCTGGTGGCGTCGCTGGCGGTCGCCTTCGCGATCACCGTGCCGGTCAACCGCTGGATGATCTCCCGCGGCAAGGGCCACGCGGTCGTCCACCAATACCATCACCACTGATGGACGCCGTCCGCGAGAACGCCGAGTGGTGCGACCGGTACGCCCGGGCGTACGGCGTCCCGACCGGGTCCGGCGCCTCGGTCAAGGACAGCTTCGCCGTGCTCGACCTGGCACCGTACGGCTTCCGGATTCTCTTCGTGGCCCGGTGGATCACGCAGGCGCCGCCGGTCGGCCCCGTCACCGACTGGACGGCCGAGTCCGACGGCCCGGACGTTGTCCACCTGACCGCACCCGACGGCGCCGCCCGGGTCATCGCCCACCGCAGCGGCGCCGTGGTCGGACGGGCTACGAACGCCCCGGCGACCTTCCGGCGGCGCTCGCCGCCGGCTTCACCACCACCGGCCGGTGGCGGGTGTGGTTCAAGCCTTGACCAGCGTCAGCGCCTGGAAATGCAGGCTGGAGTCCTCGACCGTGTGGAAGTCGACCACGTCGAACACCGCGCCGGCGTGGTCGAACAGCTCGTGGTCCGCGCGCAACGCGAAGAACCGCGGCGGCACCTGCTCGTCCGACGGCAGCGGCCCCTCGTGCGACCGGCCGCCCCACACGCCGAGGTAGCACAGACCGCCCGGCCGCAACACGGTGGCGATCGCCGTCAGCGCCGCCGGAAGGTCTGCGTTCGGCACGTGCAGCAGGCAGTTCACCGTGTACACGGCGTCGAAGCGGGCCGGCTCGAAACCCAGACTCAGCACGTCCCGTACGTACGCCCGAAGTCCCTTGGCCCGGCACCGCTCGACCATCTCCGGTGACAGGTCGACGGCCGTCACGTCCAGCCCCTCGCCCGCGAAGAACAGGCTGTCCTGCCCCGTACCCGCCCCGATCTCGAGCAGGGTGGTCGCCTCGACCGCCCGCAACCGGTCCAGGAACGCCGCCCGCTCGTCCAGCTTGAACGGCTGCTTCTCCATCGTCTCGCGGTGTGCCGCTCCGGCGTCGTACGAGGTGCGCAGGTCTTCCAGCACGTCGGCATAACGGGACGTCATCGTCACCCTCCGGTCGGTGTCGCGCTCCGGTCGTTCCCGATAGCCTGACCGGTGACGGCGGGGGACGTAAAGGGGAATGGCGATGGCCAAAGAAGTGAGCCGCCGGCCCGAGCCGATGGCGAGTATGCGGGCCGCGGACGGCGACCGGCACAAAGTCGCCGATCAGCTCAAGGCCGCACTCGACGAGGGCCGCCTGTCGCTGGGCGAGTACGACGAGCGGGTCCGCGAGGCCTTCGCCGCCCGGACGTACGGCGAACTCCTCGAACTCGTCACCGACCTGCCGAAACCGGGGCTCAGCGCGGCCGAGGTGACCGGCCGCCGGGAGGCCGAGCTGCGCCGTGCCGCCCGGCGGATGCCGACCGCGCTGGCCGTGCTGTGGACCATCTACGGGTCGATCGCCGCGGTCAATCTGGTGGTGTGGGCGCTGGTCGCGGCAACCGTGGCCGGCTACATCTACCCGTGGCCGGTCTGGCTGCTGGTGCCCGGGGTGGCACTCGGCGCGGTCACCGTCGGCGTGCAGGCGACCCGGCGCAATCAGCTGCGGCGGCGGGCCGACGACGACCCGGTGTAGCGTCGAATCATGGCTCGCGTACCGCTTTCCGTCCTCGATCTGGCGACCGTCCGCGAGGGCCACAGCAGCACGGACGCACTGCACGGCACCATCGAGATCGCCAAGGCCGCGGACGACCTCGGGTATGCCCGGTTCTGGGTCGCCGAGCACCACAATATGCCGGCCGTGGCCTCGACGTCGCCACCGGTCCTGATGGCCGCGGTCGCCGCCAACACGCACCGCATCCACGTCGGCTCGGGCGGCGTGATGCTGCCCAACCACATGCCGTTCGTGGTGGCCGAGCAGTTCGCGCTGCTCGAGGCGCTGTACCCGGGCCGGGTCGACCTCGGCATCGGGCGCGCGCCGGGCACCGACCAGGCCACCGCGGCCGCGCTGCGGGGCGTGTCGCCGCACCTGACCGTCGAGCAGTTCCCCGACCACCTGGGCGCGGTGCTGGCGTTGCTCGGCGACGACCGCCTCCCGGCCGCCGGGAGTGGCCGTTTGAAGGCCACGCCCGCCCCCGAGGGGTCGCCCGAGGTCTGGATGCTGGGCTCCTCGACGTACGGCGCCCAGGTCGCGGCCGCGCTCGGGCTGCCGTTCTGTTACGCCCATCACTTCGCCATGACCTCCGACCTGGACGCGGCCATCCACCTGTTCCGCTCCGGCTACCAGCCGTCGCCGCGCTGGCCCGAGCCGCACCTGATGGTCAGCGCGTCGGTGATCGCCGCCGAGACCACCGAGGAGGCCCAGTTCCTGGCCGGCCCGAGCAAGATCATGGGGCTGAGCCTGCGGACCGGACGGCTCGGACCGATCGTCTCGCCCGAGACGGCCGCCACGATGGAACTCAGCGAGCTCGAGCGCAGCGTGATGGACCAGCTCCCCGGGACCCAGTACGTGGGCACCGGCGAGGAGGTCGCCGCGGGGCTCTCGGAGCTGGCCGACCGTACGGGCGCGGCGGAGCTGATCGTCGCGGGCACCGCCTACGACCCGGCCACCCGGATCGACACCCTTCAGCGGGTGGCCAAGGCCTGGTTCTAGAAACCGGTTGCCCGTGTCGTCGCGTGGTTGGTCTGATGACGTATGCCCTGGCACCTGACCGATGACGTCGAGCGGTTCGCCGCCGCGGCTGGCGGCCTCCTGCGCTCCCGGCCGGTCGAGCACACCGTGCCGCTCACGCTGGTCGACACCTTGCGCTCCCGCGGGCCGTACTCGTACGGCCCGGTTGATCCGTTCTTCGCCTGGTACGACGGCGCGGACGGCACGGTGACCGGCGCGGCCCTGCAGACGCCGCCGCACCCGCTCCTGCTGATCGCCATGCCGGACGCCGACCAGTTGGCCGCTCTGCTGGCCGGCCGTTCGCTGACCGCGGTCAACACGCCCGTCGACAGCGCGTTCGTCACGGCCTGGTGCACCGCGACCGGGGCCCGCGGGGTGCCGGGCCGCCGCACCCGCCTCTACCGGCTGGACGAACTCGTGCCGCCGTCGCCTGCCCCGCCCGGTGCCGCCCGGGTGGCCACCGCGGCCGACTCCGGCGTGCTGGTGTCCTGGGTGGACGAGTTCCACGCGGAGATCGGCGAGAGCGCCGGTCGCGCCGCCGCCGACATCGTGGACGACCGTCTCGCCTACGGCGGCTTCACGCTGTGGGAGCACCACGGGACGCCGGTGTCGGTGGCCGGCAGCAGCCGTCCGGACGCCGGCATGGTCCGCGTCACACTCGTCTACACGCCGCCGGCCTTCCGCGGCCACGGCTACGCCGCCGGGGCGACCACCGCGGTGACCCGGGCCGCACTCGCCGCCGGAGCCGAGGACGTGGTTTTGTACACCGATCTCGCCAACCCCACCAGCAACGCCCTCTATCAGCGGTTGGGGTACCGTCCCATCGAGGACCGGACGGTGGTGGAATTCACGTATGGGTAAGGTCTTATCAGTCAACCTGGCGGTGCCGAACGGCCGCACCGGCATCGACAAGCAGCCGGTCGACCACCCGGTGGCCGTCCGCGTGCCCGAGCGCAAGGACAGCGGCCTGGCCGGCGACCGGATCGTGAACACGCGGGTCCACGGCGGCGAGTTCCAAGCCGTCTACGCGTACGCCCGGGAAGACCTCGACTGGTGGCAGCAGCACCTCGGCCGGCCGTTGCCCGGTGGCATGTTCGGCGAGAACCTGACCACCGCGGGCGTCGACGTGAACGGCGCGATCATCGGCGAGCGCTGGCGGATCGGGCCCGACCTGGTCCTGGAAACCACCTTCGCCCGCCAGCCGTGCGCGACGTTCCAGGCCCGGATGGGCGAACCGCGGTGGGTGAAGCGGTTCGCCGCCGAGAACCGCACCGGCGCGTACCTGCGGGTGGTCACTCCCGGCGACGTGCAGGCCGGCGACGCGATCGCGGTGGTGGACCGCCCGTCGCACGGGGTGACGATCGCGGAGGCGTTCCGGGCGTCCTACGGCGACAAGGACGTGGCGCGCGACCTCCTGTCCCGCCCCGGCCTGACCCCGGCGCTGCGCGCGATGCTGGAGGAACACGCCGCTTAGGAGCGGGCTTCAGAACAGGAACCCCTTGACGACAATGGTGGCGACCAACCCGACGGCACCCAGCACCAGGCCGACGATCGCCATGCTCCTGACCACCTCGGAGCGCCCGGCCGCGGCGAACAAGTCGGCCCGCTTGATGCCGACGCCGGCCTCCGGCCAGGTCGGCCTGCGGGTCGTACGAGTTGTACCGACGCCTCTTGGGCGCGGCCACCGCGCCCGGCCACGCCGCGCCGCCATAGCCCGGCGCCGTCATGCCGTAGCCCGGCACCGCGTTGGGCTGGGTGTACTCGGTCCAGGCCTGCCCGTTCCACCATCGCTCCACCGGGGCGCGGCCGGGTCGGCGTACCACCCGCCGGCGAGCGTTCCGGAAGCCCCGGTCGTCTGCGTCATGAAGAGTCCAACGGGGCTATCTCGCCAATGGTGTTTCCGGCGGTCCTGGTCAGTAGGTGTCGGTCGCTGGGAAGCGGTCGGTGCGGACCTGAGGAGCTGGCCATACCAGCACATGCACAGTGCCGAAGTCGTAGGCCGGTCGCCGCTCTCGGCCGAGGAGCCTGCTGGTCTAAGCCGAAGTGAAGAGCAACGGCCCCGAAGCACGTTTGTGCACTTCGGGGCCGTTCTGGATCCCAGTGGCGGGTGAAGGATTCGAACCTTCGTAGCTTTCGCGACGGATTTACAGTCCGTTCCCATTGGCCGCTCGGGCAACCCGCCTGGGCACGCGGCCACGGTCGCCCGTAGCTGCGGTCAACAGGATAACCGGACCGTCGGGGGCGTCCAAAACCGGGTAGGTTCGGCATGTCATTCCGCGCCCGCGAGCGCGCCGCCGAACCGGTCATCTGCACCTACAGGAGTTTCCGCATGCCAGCCAGCCCGTCGTTCGACGTCGTCAGCAAGGTCGACCGACAGGAGGTCGACAACGCGTTCCACCAGGCAGAGAAGGAGCTGGGCACGCGCTTCGACTTCCGCGGTACGGGCACCACCATCGCCAAGTCGGGCGAGAACGGCGTGTCGATCACCTCGGAGACCGAGGAGCGGGCCAGCGCCGCCCTCGACGTCTACAAGGAGAAGCTGATCAAGCGGAACATCTCGCTCAAGTCGCTGGAGGCGGGCGAGCCGCGGCAGTCGGGGAAGACGTACAAGATCGACTGCACGGTGATCGAAGGCATCGACACCGACAAGGCCAAGGCGATCAGCAAGAAGATCCGCGACGAGGGTCCCAAGGGCGTGCAGGCGCAGATCCAGGGGGACCAGCTGCGGGTGACCGCCAAGAAGAAGGACGACCTGCAGACCGTGATCACGCTGCTCAAGCAGGAGGACTTCGGGGTCGCCCTGCAGTTCACCAACTACCGGTGATCCCTCCGGTCGTCGACCAGGCCTGGGTCGATTCCCGTACGCCCGGGGTCGTGCTCGCCGACGTGCGCTGGTATCTCGGCGGGCGGGACGGCCGCGCCGCCTACGACGCCGGGCACCTGCCGGAGGCTGTGTTCGTCGACCTGGACCGCGTCCTGGCCGCCCACGCCTCCCCGGCCGGCGGGCGGCACCCGCTGCCCGACCCGGCCGCCTTCGCCGCGGGTCTGGCGGCGGCCGGCATCGGGGACGGCGACACGGTGGTGGCCTACGACGACGTCGGCGGAGTGATCGCCGGCCGCCTGGTGTGGATGCTACGGGCCGTCGGCCACGACGCCGCGCTGCTGGACGGCGGCCTCTCCGCGTGGACCGGCACCCTCGAGACCGAGACCGAGACCGAGACCGAGACCGAGACCGGGACCGGGACCGAGACCGAAACCGGGACCGAAACCGGGACCGAAACCGGGGCCGAAACCGGGGCCGGGGCCGCGGCGGAGACCGAGGCCGGCCCGACGCCGGTGAAGGCGTTTACGCCGGTGCCGTGGCCGACCGACCGGCTCGCGGACATCGACGACGCCGTCAGCGGGTCCTTTGTGCTCATCGATGCCCGGGACGCGGCCCGGTTCCGCGGCGACACCGAACCGGTCGATCCCCGACCGGGCCACATCCCGGGGGCGCGCAACCTGCCCGTCCGCGCCAATGTGGACGCCGACGGGCGGTTCCTGCCGGTGGAGGAGCTGCGGCGACGTTTCACCGGACTGGGCGTGACCGACGGCGCCGACGTCGTGTCGTACTGCGGGTCCGGTGTCACCGCCTGCCACAACCTGCTGGCCCTGGAGCACGCCGGGTTCCACCCTGGACGCCTGTACCCCGGATCCTGGTCGCAGTACAGCAACGATGCCGCCCGCCCGGCGGCCACCGGCGACTGACACGGCTAGGGCCGGCCGGCCCATCGGCGGGCCTCGTCCACCTGCGACGGATCCAGCCCCTCGAACCCGGTCTGCTGATGCTGCCGTGCCTGGTCGGTGATCCAGCGGTTGTGCGCCTCCCAAGCCGACTGCTTGCTGGTGCCCAGAGCCTGCCCGATCTGGGTCCAGGACGCGCCGGCGACGCGCGCCGACCGGACCATCGCCTGCCGCCCGTACCCGGCCTTGCGGATGACGACCTCACTCAGCGCGAGCAGCTCGAGGGTTTCGGGGGCGGTGAGGGCCGGGGCGTGATCGTCCTCGGCCATCGCCGCGAGGGCCTCCCGCATCCGGAGGTCGTCGTAGCGCGTTGTAGCGGTCGAGAGCGTGTGCGCACGTTCCAGCTCGTCCGGGGTGGTCATAACGATTGAGTCTGATCGTCAAGGTGGCCTGACGTCAAGTAACCTTGACGTAGGCAAACAAATTGAGCTCACTTCTACCGTTATTTCCGACAGAAAGCCGCCAATCCCTTGACGGATGGTCTGGGATCTGACTCAACCGTTCAGACAGGATTTCGGTATGTGCGGCTTCGACCCGCCGTCTTGCACTGCCTGACGGACAACCGGTGTGGCACCATCATGGAACCCCAATCGGATGCCACCTTTACCTTGGGAGCCATAGATGTCCGCAAGGAAGCTGGGCCGCCTCGCCGGCTTGGTTTTCGTGCTCGCCGCGTTCCTCGGTGGCGTAGCCGCGACGGGCGGCACCGCCTCTACGGTGTCCGCCATTCACGCTCTACAGCTGGAGACGGGCTGGGGCTGAGCCGGCCCCGTGCCCAGGCAAGCAGGAGAGTGAGCGAGGAGCGCTATGACCGGGCGTCAGGCGGCACGTTCACCTGAGTACGCCTGGCTGATCACGACGCCATTGGCTGTATTCGCGCTGGCGTGCGCCCTCGGATTCGGGTTCGCCCATCCCGACTGGTACCACGCCTGGCGTGGCGGCCTGATCGCCACCGTGGCCATCGCCATCGCCGGCAGCGCGGTGCTGAACGTCCTGATTCGGCGGCAGAACACGCACGTCACGGTTACCGAGATCCCGCTCGTCCTGGCGATCTTCTTCCTGCCTCCGACGATGGTGATCATCGCGGCGACGGTGGGCGCGATCATCGCCCGGGCCCGCGGCCGGCAGGAACCGACCAAGCTCTGGTTCAACGTGGCCAAGTCGGCTGCCTCCTGTTCCGCCGCCCTGCTCGTGGTGGCCGCGCTGCCAACTCTCCACGGTGCCGGCCCGGGCACATGGGGCATCCTCTTCGCCGCCGGCCTCACCAACGCGGTCGTCTCCCACCTCGCCGTGGCCGGCGTCATGGCCGCCCTGCAGGGTCGGGCGGGCGCGGTGGAACTGCTGCGGGCCAGCCCGCAGGCGGCCGCCACCGCGTCGATCAACATCGCGGTCGCGCTGGTCTTCCTGATCGCGCTCGACGCCACTCCGTGGGCGGCGATCCTGCTGGCCGTCCTGCTGGCCGCGCTCGTCCTGCTGTTCCGCTCGTTCGCCGGCTTCTTCCGGCAGCACCGGACGCTGGCCGACGTGTACGAGCTGACCGTGGCCATCCGCGAGCACGGCAACGACGGCGGCCTCCCCGACGTGCTGCTGGGCCGGGTCCGGGCGCTGATGCGGTCGGAGTTCGCCACCCTCTGGCTGCCGGCCCAGGGCCGGCACCCGGAGGTGCTGCTCACCGCCCGGGTCGAGGACACCGGCCTGCTCGACATCTCGCCGGTGCCGACCGAGGTGCGCGAACGGGCCCTGGCCGACGGCAAGGCGGTGGCCATCGGCGCTCAGTTCGACGACACCGCCGAGTTGCTGGGCGCGCTGCGCGAGGCCGGCCGCAAGGACGCCGTCGTCGTGCCGCTGCGGTCCGGGCAGACCACCGTGGGTTCGCTCGAGGTGGTCAACCGGCTCGGCGACCAGCTCCACTTCCGCCCGGCCGACGTGCAGGTGCTGGAGACCATCGCCGCCCACGCCGCGGTCGCGGTGGAGAACTCGCGGCTGGTCGACCGGCTGCGCTACGACGCCTACCACGACCGCCTGACGTCGCTGCCCAACCGCCGCCGGATCGTCGACGCGCTGGCCGCCTCGACGAAGGTCCGGGCGCCGGGCGAGGTGGTCGCGGTGCTGCTGTTCGACGTGAACGGTCTGCGCGACGTCAACGAGTCGATGGGCCACGCGGCCGGCGACAAGCTGCTGGCCGAGGTGGCCGAGCGGATGCGCGGCATCGCCGGCCCGGGCGCGCTGGTCGGCCGGATCGGTGGCGACGAGTTCGTGGTCACGCTGCGTCTGGAGAGCACGGAGGCCGGCGTCCACCTGGCCACCCAGATGCGGGAGCAGCTCCGCGGGCCGATGTCGGTCGGCTCGCTCACCCTGGACGTCGACACCGCGGTCGGGGTGTCGGTACACCCGGACCACGGCGACGACCCGGAGGCTCTGCTGCGCAGGGCGGAGCTCGCCGCCAACTCGGCCAAGGTCGTGCCGTACGGCGTCCAGTTGTTCCACCCGGCGCTGGAATCCCGGGCCGTACGCCGCCTCGGGCTCGCCGCCGATCTGCGCCGCGCCCTGGACAGCGGTCAGCTCGACGTCTGGTTCCAGCCCAAGGTCACGATCCGCGACCGGCACCTGGTCGGCGTCGAGTGCCTGGCCCGCTGGCAGCATCCGGTGCACGGGGAGGTCGCCCCGGAGGACTTCATCGCCGTCGCCGAGCACACCGGCCAGTTGCACCGGCTGACCGAGGTGGTGCTGGCCGAGGGCCTGCGGCGCTGCCGGCAGTGGGCCGACGCGGATCGGCCGCTCTCCATCGCGGTCAACCTCTCCGCCCGTACGCTCCTCGACTCCCGCTTCCCCGATCTGGTGCATCAGATGCTGAAGCAGTACCGGGTGCCGGCCGCGCAGGTGACCTTCGAGATCTCCGAGCCGGGGATGCTGGGCGACATCGAGCGCGCGTTGCCAACCATGTTCCGGCTGCGCGATCTGGGCGTCCGGCTGTCCGTGGACGACTTCGGCACCGGCGCGTCGGCCCTGTCGTACCTCCGTCAGCTCCCGGTGCACGAGGTCAAGATCGACGACAGCTTCATCCAGGGCATGGCCACCGACAACGGGGACCGGGCCATCGTCCGGGCGATCATCAACCTGGCCGGTGAGTTCGAGCTGACCGCGGTGGCTGAGGGCGTGGAGAGCGAGCTGACGCTCGAGCTGCTGGAGGAGCTGGGCTGTGAGATCGGCCAGGGCTACCTGTTCAGCCGGCCATTGCCGTACGAGCGTCTGGAGGCCTGGTTCGCCGCTCAGACCGAGCCCGAATCGACCCCGACCGGGGAGGTCAGGAGGCTTCGCGCAGTCATCTGAGAACACGCCCGGGATCCGATTTCACGCCCAGGAAGCCGCCGTGTATTCTTACGTCTGCGCAACCGCGAGGGATCGCGCGCGCCCCCTTAGCTCAGTCGGCAGAGCGTCTCCATGGTAAGGAGAAGGTCTACGGTTCGATTCCGTAAGGGGGCTCCAACCGGGTCGTAGAACTCGGCGCGGCGGTGTAGCTCAGTTGGCAGAGCAAGCGGCTCATAATCGCTGTGTCGCCGGTTCAAGTCCGGCCACCGCTACCCCTCACGGATCCCTCGGGATCCCACTTTGCATGTCGGCGAGATTTGCGTCTACGCTGGTATGCCGTCAAGCAACCGTGAATTGAGCAGGAAGGCACCCCGCCGTGGCTAAGGGTACCGACGTCCGTCCGAAGATCACCCTGGCGTGTACGGAGTGCAGAGAGCGCAACTACATCACGAAGAAGAACCGGCGTAACGACCCGGACCGGCTGGAGCTGAAGAAGTTCTGCCCGCGTGATGGCCGGCACACCGTGCACCGCGAAACGCGCTGACCATTCGCGATCTTGAACCACCTGCGCCGGCCCCCTTCCCGGGGGTCGGTGCAGAGTAGTTTGTGAGCATGCCTCTCGACCCGTCCTTCGTCGGCCGGACGTATCCGCCGACCGAGCCCTACCTCGTCGGCCGCGAGAAGATCCGGGAGTTCGCCCGGGCGATCGGGGCCGAGGACGCCGCCTATCACGACCCCGAGGCGGCCCGCGCGATCGGCTACACCGACGTGGTCGCGCCGCCGACCTTCGTCACCGTGGTGACCATGGCCGCCAGCCGCCAGGTGAGCGCCGACCCCACGCTCGGCATGGACTACAGCCGGGTGGTGCACGGCGACCAGAAGTTCTCCTACGCCCGCCCGATCCAGGCCGGCGACGAGCTGACCTGCCTGAACACGGTCGAGGACATCACCCAGCGCGGCGGGCACGACTTCCTCACCATCCGCACGGAGGTCACCGACGGCGCCGGCGACCTGGTCGTGACGGCCACGTCGAAGCTGGTGCAGCGGGGAGAGGGCTGAGCGATGGCCGACGAACTCGAGACACAGACCTACCGGGTGACCCGGGCGGACCTGGTCCGCTACTGCGGCGCCTCGGGCGATTTCAACGTCATCCACTGGAGCGACCGCCTGGCCACCAGCGTCGGACTGCCCGGTGTGATCGCCCACGGCATGTACACGATGGCTCTGGTCGGCCGGGCGGTGACCACCTGGGCCGGGGCCCCCGACGCGGTGGTCGAGTTCAGCGTCCGGTTCAGCCGGCCGGTGCCGGTGCCGGACACCGACGAGGGCACCACGGTCGTCGTGGGCGGGACGATCAAGGACGTCGCCGAGGACGGTCTGACCCGGATCGCGGTGACCGCGACCTGCAACGGCGAGAAGGTGCTGTCGCTGGCCACCGCCACCATCCGCAAGCGGTAGGGGCGGGTTGGGAAACTGTGCGGCGTACCCGTACACTGGTGCGCCGTGGGGCAATGGCCCCTGTTCCGGCATGGACGCCACTGGTCCGATCGGGGCAGGGTCGATCTCCGCACAGGGGTGTAGCTCAATTGGCAGAGCAGCGGTCTCCAAAACCGCAGGCTGCAGGTTCAAGTCCTGTCACCCCTGCACGAATCCCTCCGGCGCCGTGTCCCGGCCGCCGTTGACACACACCAGCGAAGACGGAAGAGGGCGACATGGCGAGGAAGCGACCCGGTGACGACGCCGCGGACGAGCGTCCCGACGACGAGGCCTTCGAGGACTCGGCGGTCGACGAGGAGCCGGTGGCCGACGACGACGAGGTGGAAGAGGTCGAGGACGACGAGCCGGTCGGCCGGGGTGGCACCGCGGTCCGCGAGCGGCGGGCCGGCACGGATGCGACCCGGTCGAAGAAGGACGTCAACCGCACCGGCTTCTTCGGGCGGATCGGTAACTTCTTCCGTGAGATCGTCAGCGAGCTGCGTAAGGTCATCTGGCCGACCCGCCGGGAGCTGCTGACCTACACCGCGGTCGTGATCGGGTTCGTCACGATCATGACGACGATCGTGGCCGTGCTGGACTTCGGATTCGCCAAGGCAGTCCTGTTCAGCTTCGGTAACTAGACGTAAACACCAGGAAGTGAGCAAGCGTGCCTGAGTACGACGACGAGACCGTCCCCACCCCGGACGAGCAGTCCGAGGAGACGGCGGCGGACGAGCAGTCGGTCGAGGCCGCCAGCACCGCCCCGGCCGCGGAGGCCGTCGAGGTTCCGGATCCGGCGGAGACTCCGGATGTTGCGGAGACCCCGATTGCTGCAGAGACGCCGATCGCTGCGGAGACGCCGGAAGAGGCTCCGGAAGCCGACGAGAACTACGACCCGGTGGCCGAGCTGCGGCAGAAGCTGCGGTACGCCCCCGGCGACTGGTACGTGGTGCACTCGTACGCCGGCTACGAGAACAAGGTCAAGACGAACCTGGAGACCCGTATCACCAGCCTCGACATGGAGGATTTCATCTTCCAGGTCGAGGTGCCGACCCGCGAAGAGGTCGAGATCAAGAACGGCAAGCGCCTCCAGGTACAGAACAAGGTCTTCCCCGGCTACATCCTGGTCCGGATGGACCTGACCCCGGAGTCGTACTCCTGCGTGCGCAACACGCCTGGAGTGACCGGCTTCGTGGGCGCGACCGACCGGGTCGACCGACCGGCGCCGTTGTCCCTGGACGAGGTGCTGAAGTGGCTGGCCCCGGCGGTGCAGCCGGAGGAGAAGAAAGTCAAGGCGGAGATCAAGGTCCTCGACTTCGAGGTCGGCGACTCGGTCACCGTCACCGACGGCGCCTTCGCTTCGCTACCGGCGTCGATCTCGGAAATCAATGCCGACCAGCAGAAGTTGAAGGTTCTGGTCTCCATCTTCGGCCGTGAGACGCCGGTGGAGCTGAACTTCAATCAGGTCGCCAAGATCTGATTCGTATTCGTGGGAGGACGGCGAACGACGCCGCCCGCCATCAACCACAGGAGTAATTCACCATGCAGCACAGCAAGGCCTACCGCGCCGCCGCCGAGAAGATCGACGGCGACAAGCTGTACGAGCCGGCCGACGCGATCAAGCTGGCCAAGGACACCAGTCCGACCAAGTTCGACGCCACCGTCGAGGTCGCCATGCGCCTCGGGGTCGACCCGCGTAAGGCCGACCAGATGGTCCGCGGCACCGTCAACCTGCCGCACGGCACCGGCAAGA
>CAXSDA010000053.1:0-42032 GCA_964236515.1 uncultured Actinoplanes sp. | reverse complement strand
CGACCACGCTGGCTATAACGGCAGTCCATAACCATGTGCGAAGTCCGGGGCTAGAAGAAGGTCCGCAGCGCCTCGAACTGCTCCGGCGTCACGTACGTCGGGTTGGCCGACTGGGGCTGGCGCAGCACCTCCAGCATGTGCAGCCGCGAGTCGTGGCGCAGCTCGTCCCGCGACACCCAGTCCGCGGGCGGCCGGACCGTCAGGTCCAGCGGAACCACCCAGCGGCTCCACTCGTCGCTGTAGAACGCCGTCCCGGCCACGGTGCCGATGCCCCAAACGCCGTACGCGAGCCTGAACCGGCTCCCGCTGCCCCAGAACACGACCGGCTGCCCGGCGGCCATCATCCGCATCCGATAGCCGGGATGCACACCCCATTGCGGTACGCGCGGATCCCGCTCGAACCGCGCCGCCAGATCGTGGTGGTCGGCGTTGCCCTTGAGCAGCCACGCCCCCAAGTTCTCGAGCGTCACCAGCGGCATGCGACACCGGTGCGGGTCCGCGGGACGAGTTCCATCCCGCGGACGATACCGGCTAGACCGCGGCGTGCGCGAAGGCCAGGCTGCGGGCCAGCACCCCGATGTCGGCCTGGTCGGTGAACAGCCCGTCCAGGCCGGCCCTGAGGTAGGTGATCTGCTCGTCGATGGCCCGGCCGTACGCGTCGGGATCGGTCCCGACCCGGTAGTCGGCCGGCAGGAACTGGTTCTCGGCGCGGAACGTGTACGGGATGACCTTGAGACCGGCCGCGTGCGCGTCGGGCACCAGCCGGGTCGGCGAGCCGAGCGTGTTGTCGGTGTTCCGGGGGATGACCTGGTTCTTGTCCGGGCCGATGCCCTGGACGTCGCGGGCCAACTCACGGAGGCCGGCCGGGGTCAAGTAGTCCGCGTACGGCCGGGGGTCGTTGAAGGGCGTGCCAGTCACGCTGGTCAGGAAGATCAGCGGAACCTGCACCCGGTACCGCCGGTGCAGGGTGAGCAGGTTCTGGGCCTCGAACGACTGGATCCACACCTTGGCGCCGTGCCGGTCCAGGTGGTTGTGGCGCAGAATGCCCACCAGCTTGGGCTCCAGCTCGAGGCCGAGCCGCTTGAAGTAGGTCGGGTGCTTCGTCTCCGGGATGACACCGATGTCCCGGCCGAGTTCCCTGGACAGCCGTACGCGCAGGTCCAGCATCTCCTGGAAGGTCGGGACCTCGAACAAGCCGTTGTACATGGTGTTGTGCTGCCGTACGGCCGGGAGCCGCTCGACCGCCCGCAGCGTCTTGAGCTCGGCCAGCGTGAAGTCGTGGGTGAACCAGCCGGTGGTGGCGATCCCGTCGAGCAGCACCGTCGTCCGGCGGCCGGCGAACTCCGGGTGGCTCGCGACGTCGGTGGTGCCGCCGATCTCCGGCTCGTGCCGGCACACCAGCACACCGTCCTTCGTCGAGACCAGGTCGGGTTCCATGTAGTCGGCACCCATCCGGGCCGCCAGTTCGTACGAGGCCAGGGTGTGCTCGGGCCGGTACCCTGCGGTGCCCCGGTGGCCGACCACCAGGCTCCGCTCCTCTCGTCCACCGGCGACGGCGGGCACCGCGGTCGCCACCCCGATCAGGGCGGGGGCGGCAACGGCCACCGCACCGAAGCGCAGGACCTGTCGGCGATCGGCCATGGTTCCTCCACAAGCAGTCCGCGACCCGGCGTCCGTGCGCGGGCCGTCGGTGGCAGTCGACGGCACCAAGCCGTCCGCGAAGGCAAATCTTGGTGGCGACCTCGGAAACGTTGGCCGATCCTTGCCCCGCGCGGAGTAGAACCGGAGTCATGGATCTACGCGCACCGCTGACCGCGCTCGCGGCCGCCGTCACTGCCGTCCTGGGCCTGGCCGCGCCGGCCGCCGCCCACCCGTCGCCGAATCGGAACTCGTGCCCGCCCGCGGCCACCGCCGTGACCTTCAGCGACAGCCTGGACAAGCTGGTCCGGGGCGACGCCACCCTGGGCGGACTCTCCGACATCGCCTGGGACCGCCGGTCCGGCGCCTGGGCGTCCACCGTCGACAACCACGCCACCGACCCGTCCCGCATCTGGTTCTTCCGCGACGCCGCCCACCCGGTCGTCACCCGGGACCCGCTGGTCCTGACGAAGCCCGACGGCACCCCGTACGACGGCACCACCGCCGACAACGAGGGCCTGGCCGTACTGCCGGACGGTGACTACCTGGTCAGCTCCGAGACCGAGCCGTCGATCCGGATCTTCGGGCGCGACGGCGTGCAGAAGGCGTCGCTGCCGGTGCCGGCCCGCTTCCAGGTCTCGCCGGCCGGCGAGGCCACGGCCAACGCCACGCTCGAGGGCCTGACCCTCACCCCGGACGGCCGTACGATCATCGCCTCGATGGAGGGCGCGCTCTCCGGCGACCACGACGCCACGCTGCACCGCTTCCTGGTCTACACGCAGGGACGGCACGGAACGTGGACGCTGGAGAAGCAGGTCGCGTACCGGGCCCGGCCCGGCAACCGGATCGCCGAGGTCCAGGCGTACGGCCGGGATTCGCTCCTGGTCCTCGAAGCTGCGTTCACGGCGGCCGTCGGCAACTCGGTCTCGCTGTTCGCCACCCGCGGCGTGACCCGCGCGCCCGACGTCACCGGCGTCGCCGACCTGTCGGCCGCCCCGGCCCGGACGATCCTGAGCAGCACGCTGGTGGCCGACCTGGTGACGTGCCCGACGCTGGGCGCGACGGCCAAGCAGCCGCAGGCCAACCCGTTACTCGACAACTACGAGGGCATGGCGATCGTGCCCGGTCGCCGCTCGGACCGGATCGAGCTGATCAGTGACGACAACTTCGGCGCCACCCAGATCACCCGGGTGCTCACGCTGACCGCGCGGCTCCCGTAGGCCCGGGAAGGTCGAAGGTACGGATCAGGGGCGGCCGCTCGCCCGTGGAGATCCAGCCGGCGTCGAAGGTGCCACCGCTGATCACCGCGCCGCCGGGCAGGGGTGTGCCGCCACCGATCGGGCCGGCCAGGACGCTGGTCAGCGACCACGGGCCGGGGGCGACGGCGACCATGTGGCCCTTCACCCAGCGCTGCCGGACGCCCGTCGACCAGGGCGACGGGACCAGTCCGGTGGCCATCACGACGGCGCCGGGGTGGAAGTCGCCCGCCGTCGTCGTCACCGTGAGCACCCGGTCGCCGCGGATGCGGACGCCGGTCATCGCGACGCCGGTCAGGACCGGGCCCACCCGGGACGCCAGCGCGAGGGCCCTCAGCGGTTCACGAACAGCCGGTGACTGCATGATGAAACCTTCCGTCCGTACGGCCGCCGCGGCCGCGCTCCGATCTACCATCGCGGCGGAACCATGGCCGACCGGCCGGCGGCGGAGGGGGAGTGGTCGATGCCGCGGCTGAGCCGGGCCTGCGCCACCGGTGTGGTCCTCGTGCTGACCGTCGCCGGTTGCGCCCACCACGCGGCGAAGGCCGCGGCGATCGAGCTCGACCGGGGCCGGTGCGGCGCCGGCTGGACCCGGCCGCACGGTGGCGACCAGACCCTGACCGTGCACAACGCCACCACGGCGGGCATGGAGGTCCAGCTCGTCGACCCGGCCACCAAGGGCGTCTACGCCGAGGTCGAGCAACTCGGCCCGGGCACCTCCCGGCCGATCCACGTCACGCTGACCCGGGGGACCTACGCGTTCACCTGTTACGCCGACGGCGCCGATTCCGAGACCGGGCCCAGCGTGACCGTCACCGACGGCCCGGCCCGCGGCACCGCGGCGATCATGCCGACGAGCGAGAACGACCTGGCCGGACCGGTCCGGACGTACCGCACGCACGTCTCCGCCGGACTGGCCACGCTGGCTGTCCAGGTCGGGGAGCTGCAGACCGCGCTGAAGTCCGGCGACCGGGCCCGCGCGCAGGCCGCCTGGCTGGTCGCGCAGATGGCCTACAGCCGGCTCGGCGCCGCCTACGACACGTTCGGCGACCGGGCCGGCGTCATCGACGGCACCCCGGCCGGTCTGCCCCGGGGCGTCGGGGACTCCCGCTTCACCGGACTGCGCCGGATCGAGTACGGCCTCTGGCACCACGAACCGCTCGCGGCGACCACGAAGGTGGCCGGCCGGCTCGCGACGGACGTGGCCGGTCTGCGCACGGACTTCGCCGCCGAGCGCACCGACCCGAACGATCTGCCGTTGCGCGCGCACGAGATCCTCGAGAACGCGCTGCAGTTCGAGCTGAGCGGCGCGTCCGACCAGGGCAGCGGCGACGGGCTGGCGATCATCTCGGCCAACCTGGACGGCACGGCGATGGTGTTGGACGCGATCGCCCCCGTCCTGCAGCCGCGCGACCCCGGCTGGCCCCGCGCCACCGCCGAACTGGCCGCGATGAGGACGCTGATCGGCGCGCAGGACCGGAAGGGCCACTGGACCCCACCGGCGTCGCTGCCACTGGCCGAGAGGGAGAAGCTCGACGGCGCGCTCGGTCAGCTTCTGGAGAACTTGGCCCCGATCGCCGCCATCGGCGAGGTCCGGAGGGAATTTTGAGCACCGACCGGCGGGCGTTCCTGCGCAGCCTGGGCATCGGCGCGGCCGGCGTCGCCGTCGGCGCCGGGGCGGCCGGTGGCATCGCCGCGGCGCTGGCGGAACCGGACGAGGCCGGGGCCGCCCCGGCGAGCGTCGAGTTCCACGGTGTCCACCAGGCCGGCATCGTGACCGCGGCCCCGCCGCACGCCGCCCACATCGCCTTCGACGTGCTCGCCGCCGACCGGGCCGGGCTCATCGACCTGTTCCGCACCATCACCGCCCGGTCACGCTTCCTGACCGCCGGCGGCGCCCCGCCCGACCCGGGCATCGCCGGGCCGCCCACCGACTCCGGGGTGCTCGGCCCGGTCGTCCCGGCCGACCGCCTGACCGTCACCCTGGGCGTCGGCGCGTCCCTGTTCGACGACCGGTACGGCCTGGCGTCCCGCAAACCCGCCGGGCTCACGCCGATGCCCGTCTTCCCCGACGACCACCTGATCGACGGCCGTACGCACGGCGACCTGAGCCTGCAGCTGTGCGCCGACAACCGGGACGCCGTGGTGCACGCTCTGCGCGACATCACCCGGCACACCCGCGGCGCCATGCAGATCCGGTACCGGCTGGACGGGTTCGCGTCGCCGCCCCGCCCGGCCGGCACCCCCCGCAACCTGTTGGGCTTCAAGGACGGCACCTCGCACCCGGACACCTCCGACGATTCCACCATGGACCGTCTGGTGTGGATTCCTACCGCGACCGATCAGCCCTGGGCGGCCGGCGGCTCGTACCAGGTGATCCGGCAGATCCGGATGCTGGTCGAGTTCTGGGACCGGGTGTCGATCGGCGAGCAGGAGAAGATGTTCGGGCGGCGCCGCGACACCGGCGCCCCGCTGGACGGCAACGCCGAGTTCGACGAGCCGAACTACCCGGCCGACCCGATGGGCGGGGCGATCCCGCTGGACGCGCACATGCGGCGGGCCAACCCCCGGACGCCGGAAACCGAGAACAGCCGGATCCTGCGCCGGCCGTACAACTACGACTCCGGGGTGGACGACGTCGGCAACCTCGACATGGGCCTGGTGTTCGTCGCCTACCAGCAGGACCTGGCACGGCAGTTCGAGGCGATCCAGAAGCGGCTCGAGGGCGAGGCCCTGGTCGACTACATCCAGCCGGTCGGCGGCGGCTACTTCCTGGCGCTCCCGGGCGTACGGAACTCCGGGGACTTTCTCGGCTCGAGCATGCTGAGCCTGGCCTAAGTCACTCGGCCTTCACCGACTGTTCTCGCGGTCGTCCGCATCCACGGTGGTGATCGTCCGACCGGGACGACGAGAGTCCGTGTGGCATACATCCACTGAGGCAGGAGTCGAGAATGGGTGTCAAAACCCGTGTGGGCATCGGGCTGGCGTCCGTCGCCGTGCTCGCCGTGGGCGCTTCCACCCCGGCGTTCGCCGGCGGCTGGTGGCACGGTCCGTCGCACCACCACCCGCCGGCCCCGGCGCAGGCCCGGACCCCGATCCGGCACGTGGTGGTCATCTTCGACGAGAACATCTCGTTCGACCACTACTTCGGGACGTATCCGAAGGCCGCCAACACCGACGGCACGACCTTCACCGCCGCGCGGCGCACGCCGGCGGTGAACGGTCTGAGCCCGGCGCTGCTGACGAAGAACCCCAACCTCTACAACCCGGCCCGGCTCAGCCACGACGAGGCGCTGACCTGCGATCAGGACCACGGCTACCTGCACGAGCAGCAGGCGTACGACGCCGGCAAGGCCGACATGTTCGTCCAGAAGACCGGCCATGACACCTGCACCGGCGAGTTCGGGGAGCCCGGCCTGGTGATGAACTACTACGACGGCAACACCGTCACCGGGCTGTGGAACTACGCCCAGCACTACGGGCTGAACGACAACTCGTACAACTCGGTGTACGGGCCGTCCACGCCGGGCGCGCTCAACCTCATCTCGGGCCAGACCCACGGCGCGTACGCGGTCGACTCGGTCACCCACGCCAAGGTGACCAACCCGGCGGTCGCGACGAGTCCGGACGCCGGCGGCATCGGCACCGTGATCAACGACCCCGACCCGGCCTTCGACGACTGCTCCGACGCCAGCCACACGTCGACCAGCAACCTGGCCGTGCTCACCGGCAAGAACGTCGGCGACCTGCTGAACCGGCGCAACGTCACGTGGGGCTGGTTCCAGGGCGGCTTCAAGCCGACCGGCACGGCCGCCGGGTACGCGGTCTGCGGCGCCACGCACGCCAACATCGGCGGCGCCCCGGTGGTCGACTACAGCGCCCACCACAGCCCGTTCCAGTATTACAAGTCGACCAGCAACCCCAAGCACCTGCCGCCGACGTCGGTCAAGGCCATCGGCCACACCGACCAGGCCAACCACAACTACGACCTGTCCGACTTCGAGGCCGCGGTCAAGGCGGACAACCTGCCGTCGGTCAGCTACCTGAAGGCGGGCGAGTACCAGGACGGCCACGCCGGCTACTCCGACCCGCTGGACGAGCAGGCGTTCCTGGTGCACACGATCAACCTGCTGCAGAACTCGCCGCAGTGGAGGTCGACCGCGGTGGTCATCGCGTACGACGACTCCGACGGCTGGTACGACCACCAGGCCCCGCCGAAGGTCAACGGTTCCGCCGACGCCACCAACGACGTGGCCGCCACCTGCGGTCAGGCTCCGGTGGCGAAGGGGTACGCGGACCGCTGCGGTTACGGCCCGCGCACCCCGCTGCTCGTGGTCAGCCCGTACGCCAAGGCCAACCACGTCGACCACACCCCCACCGACCAGACCTCGACGCTCGCGTTCATCGAGGACAACTGGGGCCTCGGCCGGGTCGGCGACGCGTCCTACGACTCCGATGCGGGTTCGCTGAGGTCGATGTTCGACTTCCGCTCCCGCCCCGACGCCCGCCCGCTGATCCTCGACGAGAAGACCGGCGCCGTCGTGCGCCACTGATCCATCGTCTCGACGGCGCCGTCCCGGCTTGCGGGGCGGCGCCGCCGCGTTTTGCGGAGAAGATCACCCGAGCGGCGTTACACAAGCCGTGCGACCTGCGCATTCACGTTCGGCCATCTTCGCGCTTGACAACGGCTTCACGTCCTACCGTGAAGTGTCGGAACGGTGTCAACGATCGTGAGAGTGGTCCGGATGAGGCGCCTGGCCGGCACGGTGGCGCTCGGGCTGGTGCTGCTGCCGGCGGCCGGGTGTGCAGCCGGCCCGGTCCCGGTCGCCGGGCAGCCGGTCGCCCAGGCGTCCGCCGCGGCTCCGCCGTCCGCCGCCGAGCCGTCCGCCGCCGGGCCGTCCGCCGCCGGGCCGTCCGCCGCCGGCCCGTCCGCCCTCGCGTCGTCGGGGTTCCCGATCCCGGAGTTCCCGCCGGCGCCGGTTCCGGAGACGATCGCGTTGCCCGGGAACGCGACGCCGTTCCTGCACCGGATCCCGACCACGCAGCAGGTCGCGTTCCTGACCATCGACGACGGCTACGTCCGGACCGCGGTCGCACCCCGGCTTCTCGCGGCCGCCCACGTCCCGGTCACCCTGTTCCTCGTCGAGAACGCGGTGACCGAGGATCCGGCGTACTTCCGGGCGATGCCGGCCTCGGGTGCGACCATCGGGGACCACACCATCACCCACCCGGAGCTGCGCGGGCGGTCGTACGCGTTCCAGCGCCACCAGATCTGCGACAGCGCGGATTACCTGGCCCGGACGTACGGGAAACGGCCCTCGCTCTTCCGGCCGCCGTTCGGCGACGAGGACGCGACCACGCTGCGGGCCGCGCACGACTGCGGGATGCGGGCGGCGTTCATGTGGACCGAGACCGTGGACAAGGGCATCGTCCGCTACCAGGGTCCGCACCACAGCATCCAGCCCGGCGACATCATCCTGATGCACTTCCGCCCGGCGTTCGAGGCCGACTTCCTGGCCGCCCTGAACGCCATCCACCGATCCGGCCTCACCCCGGCCCGGCTGAGCGACTACCTGCCGGGGGCGTAGTACTGCACCAGGCAGAACTCGTGCGCTTCCGGGTCGGTCATGACGACGACCACGCCCTCGTCGTGGTCGTGCCGTTCGCCGGTAGACCCGCCGCCGAGCTCGACCACCTCCCGGACGGCCTCGTCGATGTCGTCGACGGCGATGTCGAGATGGATCCGCACCTTACCGGCCTGCGGCGCCTCCACCGGCTGGAACACCAGCCGCGGCTGCGCGTCGCCGCGCTCCCCGAGGTAGACCCACCCGTCCTCCGACGGCCCGGCCGGGCGGCCGAGCAGCACGCTGAAGAACCGCGCCACCCGCTCGGGGTCGACGCAGTCGACCGTGACCCCCGACCAGACATGCGCCGTCCGCCGGGTCGCCGTCCGCCGGGTCGCCGTCCGCCGGGTCGCCGTCCGCCGGGTCGCCGGCTCACCGGCGAGACGCTCGAAGGCCGACGGCGGTGGACCGTCCGTGAGGCGGCTCGCGATGAGATCGGCGCACTCGTCCGGGCGCAGCACCGACGTGTCGACCTCGAGGTCGTAGATCCCCGGGTCGTGAACCGCGGCGTGCCACAGCCCGACCGGGTCCTCGACGGCGCCGCTCCGGGTGTAACCGATCCCGCCCCAGGTGGCACGACGGCGTTCCATGGCCACCTCGACGGGACACCGCACACCGACGAAGAGCACCGGCAGCCCGTCCAGCAGCCGGGCGCACGTCCGGAGAATCCCCCGCGGGGCGGAGTACGAGTCGTGGTGCACCGCGTCCACGACGACGTCGACACCCAGCCGGCTGTGCGCCGCCACCGCCTCGTACAGGCCGTGGTAGAGCCGCACGACGAGCGGCTCGAGGTCGGGGCGCTCCCCGCCGGGCCGGAGCCCGATCCCCGGCCGCAACGCCGGTGGAGTCATCCGCATGACGTGGTCGACACCCAGGTTCATCCACACCCCGTCGAACCGGTCCTGGATCGCGGCGGCGATGCTGGACTTCCCCGAGCGTGGTGGCCCGTTGAGAACGACGATCCGGCCCGTCACAGATGCAGGCCGCCGAAGTCGATCAGGTCGGCGCCGAGGTCGCGGACGGCGGCCAGCAGGCCCAGGCGGGCGGCGCGCCGGGCCGGGTCGTCGGCCATCACGAAGACGTCGTCGAAGAAGCGGTTCACCGGGCCGACGATGCGGGCCGCCGACCGGGTGAAGTGCATCAGGTCGCCGCCGCCGACGCCCTGGATCGCCTCGTGCAGCGCCAGCTCGGCCGGCTCGGTCAGCACGGCCGGGTCGTACGCCGCGGGAGTGCCGTCCGGGACGATGCGCCGGGCGCGCTGGATCGCGGCCGCCACGCCCTCGAAGGTCTCCTCACCGACCAGTGTGGACAGCTCGTACAGCAGGCGGTCGGCGCGGACCGGATGGCCGGCCTGCGGCAGCACCGCCCGGACCCAGTCGACCGGCTGGCCCTCCTCGACCAGCACCTGCTCGAACCGCTTGGCCACGAAGTCGGCGATCGCCGCCAGCACGCCCTCCGGAACTTCCACCGGCTGAGCGGCCGCGGCGGCGGCGAACGCGCCGACCAGGTCGATCGACGACAGCGGCGGATGGGCGCGCAGCACCGCGAGCAGACCCAGCACCGCGCGCCGGACGGCGAACGGGTCGCTGCTGCCGGTGGGCAGGCCGACCGTGGCCGCCAGCCCGGTGATCAGGTCGATCCGGTCGGCCACCGACAGCACCGCACCCGGCACCGATTCCGGCAGGTCGTCGCCGGTGGCCCGGGGGAGTTCGGCCTCGTAGACGGCCTGGGCCACGGCCCGCGGCTCGCCCGCGTTCAGCGCGTAGTCGCGGGCCAGTACGCCGGCCAGGCTGGTCATCTCCGTGACCAGCAGCGAGCCGAGGTCGAACTTGACCAGCTGCGCGGCCCGGTCCAGCACCGTCGACGGGGCCGGCGCGAGAAGGCCGGCCAGCGCGGCGATCCGGGCGGCGCGGTCGGCCATCGAGCCCAGCTTGTCGGTGAACGTCAGGCCGGCCAGCTTGTCCCGCATCGCCGCGATCGGCAGCGCGCGGTCGGCCCGGTAGAAGAAGACGGCGTCTTCGAAGCGGGCCCGCAGCACCGCCTCGTTGCCCTCCCGGACCTGCTCGACGTCGACCGGGCCGTTGGCGACGGTGACGAACAGCGGCAGCAGCGCGCCGGTCTCGTCCCGGACCGGCAGGTACCGCTGGTGCTTGCGCATCACCGTGGTCAGCACCGTGTCCGGCAGTTCGAGGTAGCGCTCGTCGAACGAGCCGAGCAGCGGCGTCGGAGCTTCGACCAGGTACGTGATCTCGTCCACCAGGCCGTCCACGGTGACCCGTCCCGTCCGGTACACCAGGTCCTGGGCGCCGGTGACGATCAGCTCGCGCCGGTCCTCGGGGTCGGCCACGATGCCGTTGACGGCGATGGTCTCCATGAACGATTCCGCCGTGGCCACCTCGATCAGCGGCGATGCGGCGGTCCGCAGCACCCGGGTGGTCCGGCCGGCAGCCAGCGTGGACACCGCCACCGGCACCACGTCCGGCCCCCACAGCGCCACCAGCCAGCGGATGGGCCGGGTGAACGCCAGGTGCGGGTCGTTCCACCGCATGTTCTTGGCGGCGCGCAGGCCGGTGACCACGCCGGCCAGCACGCCGGCCAGAACGACCAGCGCCGGCGACCCGGCCTCGAACCGCTCCACGTAGGAGTGACCGTCGTCCTGCTTCAGGTCGGTCACCTCGACGCCCTGCGAGCGGGCGAACCCTTCGACGGCTTTGGCCGGGGCGCCGACCCGGGGACCGCGGACCGTCCGTACGCGATCGGACTCCCGCGGCGCGACCGCTTCGACCATGGCCACCAGACGCCGGGGGGTGGCGAACACCCGGACGTCGCCGTGCCCGAGCCGGGTCGCCGCGAGGCGCTCGGTCACCAGGCGCTGTACCTCCGACAGGGCGGCGGCGGCCTCGGCCGGCGGCATCTCCTCGGTGCCGATCTCGAACACCAGGGTGCGCGGCCGGTCCCCGCCGGCGACCGCACTGGCCACCGCGGGCGGCGGGGGAGCGGCCAACCCGAGGGGGTGACCCAGCTCGTCGCGCCGCACGATCCACAGCCGGGCCACCTCGCCCGCCAGCCGCCGCATCCGGGCGAACTCGGCCGCCCGCTCGGCCGTCGACACCGCGCCCCGGGCGTCGAGGACGTTGAACGTGTGCGAGCACTTCAGCACGTACGTGTGGGCGGGCACCGGCAGCCCCTCGTCGATCAGCCGCTGCGCCTCGGCCGCGTACAGCTCGAGCAGTTGCCGGTTGGCGGCCACGTCGGCCTCGTCCAGGTAGTAGCGCGACATCTCGTACTCGCCCTGGCCGAACACCTCGCCGTAACTCACCCCCGGCGCGTAGGCGATGTCCTTGAAGTGCCGGACCCCCTGCAGGGCCATGATGATCCGCTCGATGCCGTACGTGATCTCCACGCTCACCGGCTCGAGATTCACGCCGCCGGCCTGCTGGAAATACGTGAACTGGGTGATCTCCAGACCGTCCAGCCACACCTCCCAGCCCAGGCCCCACGCGCCCATCGCCGGCGCCGCCCAGTTGTCCTCCACGAACCGCACGTCGTGGGCGGCCACGTCGATGCCCAGCGCAGCCAGGCTGCCCAGGTAGAGCTCCTGGGCGTTGCCGGGGTCGGGTTTGAGGATGACCTGGACCTGGGTGTGGGTCTGCAGCCGGTTCGGGTTCTCGCCGTAGCGGGAGTCGTCCGGGCGGACGGACGGTTCGACGTACACCACCCGCCACGGCTCCGGGCCCAGCACCCGCAGGAAGGTCGCCGGGTTGAGCGTCCCCGCCCCGACCTCGGTGTTCATCGGCTGGACGGTCAGGCAGCCCTGGTCCGTCCAGTAGGTGATCAACCGGGCCAGCGCGTCATGCATGGTGAACATGGATCTGGAGTCTAGAAGCGTAGCGGGGAGGCTACGTCCTCGACCACGACGAAGATCTCCTGCCGAGTCGCGGAGCGCTGGTCAGCATTGAGGGGCTGTGATCGGGTACGAAGGGAATATGACGGAGCTGCTCGCGGGAGACCTCTACCAGATGCAGGACCTGCTGTCCGACGACGAACGCGCGGTCATCGACCGGGTCCGGGCGTTCCTCGCGGCCGAGGTGGTGCCGATCGCCAACGACTGCTGGTCGCGGGCCGAGTTCCCGCATCAGCTGATCAAGGGGTACGCCGGGCTGGACATCGCCGGGCACCACTACTCGTCGCTGCTGTCGGGCTGGCTGGCCCTGGAGATGGCCCACGCCGACCCGTCGATGGCCACCTTCTTCGGCGTGCACTCCGGCCTGGCCATGGGTAGCATCACCGCCTGCGGCTCGCCCGAGCAGCACGACCGGTGGCTGCCGGCGATGCGGGCGTTCGAACAGATCGGGGCGTTCGCCCTGACCGAGCCGACCGGGGGCTCGGACGTGGCCGGCGGCCTGCGCACCACGGCCCGCCGCGACGGCGACACCTGGATCCTGGACGGGCAGAAGCGCTGGATAGGAAACGGCACGTTCGCCGACCTGATCGTGGTCTGGGCCCGCGACATCGACGATGACAAGGTCAAGGGCTTCGTCGTGCACGGCGACAACCCCGGGTACCGGGCCACCAAGATCGAGAACAAGATCGCGCTGCGGATCGTGCAGAACGCCGACATCACGCTCACCGGCTGCCGGGTGCCCGAGGCCGACCGGCTGCCCGGCGCCCGGTCCTTCGCCGACACCGCCGGGATCCTGCGGGCCACCCGCAGCGGAGTGGCGTGGCAGGCGGTCGGGGTCATGCTGGCCGCGTACGAGATCGCCCTCACGTACGCCAAGGAACGCGAGCAGTTCGGGCGGCCGATCGGCAAGTTCCAGCTCGTGCAGGACCTTCTGGTGCGGATGGTCGGCAACGCCACCGGCGCGCTCGGCATGGTCGTCCGGCTGGCCCAGTTGCAGGACGCCGGGCAGTACCGGGACGAGCACTCGGCGCTGGCCAAGGCGTACTGCACGACCCGGATGCGCGAGGTCGTCGGCTGGGCCCGGGAACTGCTGGCCGGCAACGGGATCGTGCTCGACTACGACATCGGCCGGTTCGTCGCCGACGCCGAGGCGCTCTACTCCTACGAGGGCACCCGGGAGATCAACACGCTGATCGTCGGGCGCGCCGTCACCGGGCTGAGCGCTTTCGTGTAGGCCACCACCAGTTGGCCGGCCCGAGCGCCGCCACCAGCGCCGGGGCGAGGACGCCGCGGACGATCGTGGCGTCGATGATGATGCCCAGCGCCAGCGCGGTGGCCAGGATCTTCACCTCGGTGGTGGGCACCTGGGACAGCGAGATGAAGGCCAGGAACAGGATCAGGGCGGCCGAGGTGACCAGCCGCCCGGTCCGGGCCACCCCGTGCACGGTCGCCTCGTCGGTGCCGTGCCCGGCGTCGTGCTCCTCGGAGATGCGGGACAGCAGGAACACCTCGTAGTCCATGGACAGGCCGAACAGGAAGGCGAACACCGCGATCGGCACCCACACCGTGATCGCGCCGGACGCATTCTGCCCGAACAGCAGACTCGTGCCGTGGCCGTCCTGCCAGATCCACACCGTGATGCCGTACGCCGCCCCGAGCGAGATCACGTTCAGCACCAGCGCCTTGAGCGGCAGCACCACCGACCGCAGCGCGCGGGCCAGCAGCAGCAACGTGACCACCACAATCAGCAGCACCACCCACCACGCGTTGCCGTAGACCGCGCCGATGAAGTCGGCGTCCTGCGCGGGGGTGCCGCCGACCCGGGCGCCGGTCCGCTCGGCCGCGGTCCGCAGCATCGCCGCGGCCTTCGTCCCGGGACCGGTCGACGTGTCGGCCGTCGTCCAGGCCAGCACGAGCGACGGCCACGCCGCCACCGCGGTGGTTTCCGCCACGGCCGGGATCGCCGCCGGGCCGCTCGTCAGGATCTCGACCGGGGTGGACAGCCCGGCGCCGATCCCGGACGTGTCCAGCCGGGTGATCGCCGCGCCCGCGGCGCCGCCCTTCGACGCCAGCGACGCGTTCGTCGGCTGGCCCAGCCGCAGCCCCAGCACCGGCGCGGCCAGCACCAGCAGCACCACCACGGCCAGCGTCGCCGCCCACCACCGGCGCCGGACGACAAGCGTGCCGATCCGGCGCCACAGGCGGCTCTCCGGATCGGTGGAGCGCCGGTGCGGCCAGTCCAGCCGCCGGCCGGCCGTCAGCAGCAGCGCCGGCAGCAGCGTCAGCGCGGCCAGCACGCTCATCACCGGGATGAGCAGGCCGGTGAACCCGACGCTGCGCAGGAACGGCACCGGTAGGGCGATCAGCGCGGCCAGGCTGACGGCCACGGTCACGCCGGAGAAGAACACCGCCCGCCCGGCCGAGGTCATCGACCGTTCCACCGCCTCGGCCGGGGACGCGCCCAGACCGCGTTCCTCCCGCCAGCGGGTGACGATCAGCAGCGAGTAGTCGATGGCCACGCCCAGCCCGATCAGCGCCAGCAGGTACTGCACGATGAACGAGATGTCGGTCAGCCCGGTCAGCCCCCACACGATCAGGAACGTGGTCAGAATGGAGGCGCCCGCGACCAGCAGCGGCATCACCGCCAGCGCCGACCCGAACACCAGCAGCAGCACGATCAGCGCGCCGGCGCCGCCGAAGATGGTCTCCGCGAGCACGTTCGCGCCCTGGTCACCGGTCTCCGCCGCCAGCGCGTCCTTGCCGGTGACGACCGCGCCGTTCGCGGCGGCCACCTTCTGCAGGGCCGGCAGGGCGGCGACGTACGGGTCCGGGCCGTTCGCCGGGCGCGGATACACGACGACCACGCCCGTACGCCCGTCGCCCGACCGCAGAGCCGGCGCCTGGGCGTACGACAGGATCCGGGCCCCGGGAACCGCCTGCCCGGCCGCGGCCACCAGCGCCGACGCCCTTGCCGGGCTCGGGTCGTCCGTGACCAGCAGCACCGGCGACAGGTCACCGCCCGAGCCGAACTGCCGCAGGATCACCCGGTTGGTCTCGTAGCCCGGCCGGCCGGGCAGGCCGAAGTCGAACGTCAGCGCGGCCGTCGCCCGCGGTGCCGCGAACGCTCCCGCCAGGGCCGCCACGATCCAGAAGGCGATCACCCACCACCGGTGCCGGACGACGAATCGGGAGAGGATCACCACACGTGGACAGTAGCCCGGCGTGCGAGGATTCACCGGTGACCTGGCTGCGTCGTCATGACCCCCAGCTGATCGCGGTACGGCGGGCGGCGCGGGTCACGCTGGTCGCCTGCCTCGGCTTCTACTTCTGCCGGTACGTGCTGAACAACCCCGGCATGGCGCCGTACGCGTTGTTCGGCGCGTTCGCCCTGGGCGCCCTCTCGCAGATCCCGGGCACGCCCGGCCAGCGCGCCCGCACCCTGCTGTGCGTGCTCCCGGTCGGCGGGCTGCTACTCACCCTGGGCACGCTGCTGTCGGTCAACACGTGGGCGGCCACGGCCGGCATGTTCGTGCTCGGCTTCCTGGTCAGCTTCGCCGGGGTCGGCGGCCCGCGGCTGGTCGGCCTGATCACCGGGACCCAGCTGCTCTACATCCTGCCCTGCTTCCCGCCGTACGACCCGGGTTCGCTGCTGTGGCGGCTGGCCGGGCTCACCCTGGCCGTGCTGCTGCTGGCCGGGGCCGAACTGGTGCTCTGGCCCGACCCGGCGCCGCGGCCGTACCCGGCCCGGCTCGCCGACGCGATCGGCCACCTGGCCGGCTGCCTGACCGCGGTGGCCGACGGCTGGTCCGGCGACGCCGGCGCCCGGGACCGGCTGGCCGCGCTGCTGCCCGAGGCCACCGACGCCGCCGACGCGCTGCGGCCGTCCCGGCTCCCGCCGACCCAGCGCCCGGCCTCCGCCGGCCGCCGCGACCGGGCGCTGACCGCGACCGCCGGCACCGCCCGGCTGATCCTCGGCCGTGCGGTCGACCTGTACTTCACCGACCACACCGAGGCCGCCGACGTGCCGGCCGCGGCGGCGCTGCTGCACCAGTCCGCGTCCTGCGCCCGGGCCGCCGCGGACTGGCTCGCCGGGACCGGCCCGGTGCCCGACACCGACCGGGTGATGGCCGCGCTCAACACGTTCCGGGTCGCCCGGATGAACACCGACCCGACCGGTATCGACCCCGACCGGCTGCGCCTGGGCTCGCTCGCGCTGGCCCTGGGGGAGTGGACCAAGTCGATGGTGACCACGGTCCGGATCGCGGCCGGCGAGGGAATCCACGCCGACACCACGCCGTCGCCGGCCCAGCCCGGTCAGTTCTGGTACGCCTACGAGCCGACGTACCGCCTCTACTGGCACCGGCTGAAGGAGAACCTGACCCCGCGCTCGGTGTACTTCCAGGGCGCGCTGCGGCTGGCCGCGGCGCTGGCGGCGGCCCGGCTGCTGGCGGGCGTGCTCGACCTGTCGCACGGGTTCTGGGTGCTGCTGACCATCCTCACCGTGCTGCGCACCTCGGCCGCCGAGACCCGGTCGGCACTGCGGCCGGCCCTGATCGGCACCGTGGCCGGTTCCATCGTCGCGGCCGTCCTGCTGGTCGTCGGCATCCCGCCGCCGGTGTACGCGTTCGTGCTGCCGGTGGTCATGCTGGTCGGCCTGGCCGCCGGTCCGCTGCTCGGGCTGGGCTGGGCCCAGGCCCTGTTCACGCTGGTCATCACGCTGGTGTTCGCCCAGGTCACGCCGGTCGACTGGCGGCTGGCCGAGGCGCGGGTGCTGGACGTGGTGATCGGCGCTGCCGTCGGCGTGCTGATCGGCCTGTTCGCCTGGCCGCGCGGCGGGCTGGGCGAGCTGCACCGGGCCACCGGCACCTTCCTGGCCGACTCGGCACGGGTCGTCCGGATGACCGTCGACGTGATCGCCCACGGCCGGCCGCCGGGCGCGCCGCTGCCCCGGGCCCGCCAGGACGGTCAGCTGGCCGAGTCGACGTACGCGCTCTACCAGACCGAGCAGCACCCGCCGGCCACTCTGGACTGGCAGGCCACCCTGGTCGCCGGCCACCACGCCGTCCGCGGCGCGGAGGCCCTGATCCGCTCCTGCCCGGCCGGCGGCGTCCTGCCGTCCGTGCCGGCCCTGGACCGGGTGGCCGCGGACGTGGCCGGCCGCTACGACCACGTGGCTGTGGGTCTGCTGACCCGCGACCGGGAGGCGTTGCGCGAGGAGCTGCCCGAGCCGCCGGAGATGCAGTGGCCGGCCGGCCTCGGCACCGACCTCTACCACCTCTGCGACCTGGTCGTCTGGATCGACGGGCTGCGCGACGACCTGAGCCGCCTGTTCGGGGCCCCCGAACCGTCCCCCTCTTCCGTTGCGCCGCCCGACCTTCGCGCGCGCGTGGCCCAGGTCGCCGACGGAGCCGCCGGATAGGAGCTGTCCGATGCGTTACGTAGCCACCGCCACCTGCCTGTCATGGATCCCGCGCCCGCACCCCGCCCGGTGCGACACCCCGCCGGTACGAGCGAGGCCGAGCTGGCCGCCACCAGCCCGTTCCCGCGGCACTACCTCTACGACGCCGCCGGCCGGCTGAGTCACGAGTCCGCGGTGATCCGATTCGACGGCTGGATCCGCCGGTCCGGCCTCGAGGCCAGCGGTTCGGCGTACCTCTCCGAGCACGTCACCGTCCGTGCCCGTACGCCCTCCCGCTTCGCCGTCCGCCCGCTCGACCGCCTCGGCGAACAGGCCCTGGCCCAGCTGATCGGCGAACGGTTCAGCCGCCTCGACCGCATGACCCCATGACCGTCGACCACTGCCTGTACGGGCCGGCCGACGGATTCCCGGTGATCTCGCACAGCGGCACGCCCAGCACCCGGTGGAAGCGCCCCGGCGCGGTGCAGGCGATGCACGACAGCGGCGTCCGCGTGCTGGTCCCCGACCGTCCCGGCTACGGCGGCTCGCCCCGCTCCTCCGGACGTACGGTCGCCGACGTGGTCCCGGACGTCGCCGCGCTGGCCGATGCCCAGGGCTGGGACCGGTTCGCCGTGTTCGGCGGCTCGGGCGGCGGCCCGCACGCCCTGGCCTGCGCCGCCTTGATGCCCGGCCGCGTCGTCCGCTGCGCCGTCCTCTCCGGAATCAAGCCGACGCCGCCCGCCGAACCACCGGACGAGGCCGCCCTGCGCGCCCGGCTGGCCGGGATCGCCGCCGACATCATGGCCGGGATCGCCGCCGGCGGCCCGGAATTCCCCGGCCACCCTCCCGGCCCACCGGCCCGCGACGACCCGGCCGCGATGGCCCGGTTGCGCGCGACCTTCGTGGACAGCCACGACGGCTGGGCCGACGATCAGCTGGCGTTCGCTCGTCCCTGGGGCTTCGCGCTGCCGGACATCACCGTCCCCGTCGGTCTCTGGTACGGAACGAACGACGAGAACGTCCCGGCCGACCACGCGGACTGGCTGCTCACCCACATCCCGGGCGTGCAGGGCCACCAGTACACCGGCGGCCACCTCCCCGGCCCCGGCGTCCACCGCGAGATCTACCGCTGGTTGCGCGCCGCCGGGACCTGACCCGTCGCGGTCAGGACAGTGGCAGGAAGGTGTGGCAGGCCTCCATGTCGTGGAGCTGGATGTCGTCCCGGCGTCGTGGTGCCCAGGCGTTCCGGGTGAGTCGCCACCGGTTGAGGAGGGCCGGCTCGCCGCGCCGTGTCGCCCAGTCGGAACCGTTGGGCTGGTAGCCGAGACGCTGGGACACCGCGTTGGAGGCCAGATTGTCCACGAAGGCGTCGCTGCCCGCCTCCTTCGCGCCGAGGCCGTCGAACGCGAAGTGGAGGATCGCCTCGCGCATCTCCCGACCGAGTCCCCGGCCGCGGAGATCGGTGGACAGCCAGGAGAACGTGGTGACGGTTCCGAGCGTGGGGAACTGCACGCCGGTCACGGTCTGTTCCCCGACGGGACGGCCGTCGACCATGACCACGAAGTAGACCCGCCAGAGTTCCGGCTCGACGCTGCCGCGGCGCCGCCAGATCGCCCGGAGCCACTGGGCGACCCGCAGGTCCGGGTCGGCCTCGTAGAACGACATCGGATCGTCGTACGGCGCGGGTTCGGCGTGGGTCTTGCCGGCGCGCACGGCGTCCGCGAGCTGGTCCAGCAGTTCGTCGGTGGCGCCGCGCAGCTCCAGCGCCGGCGTGGTGACACGCACGTCGAGGAGCGGATAATTGATCATTTCTAGTCACTCTGCCTGACCGTTGCGGTGGTGCGGTCGCTCCGCTGCCGGAGCTCGTCGCGTTCGGCGTCCGGGATGGTCATCTGTCCTCCGGCTGCGGCCGACGGCGAGCCAACAATGTGGAGTCGTGGACGTCGGCCGTCACCCCGTCGCGGGTCATCGTCCGCGGCCGCTGCTCGACGACGAGAGGCTCGAAGTCGTCCGGCAGGCCGGGCAGCAGATCCTCGGCGTCGAACATCGCCCGCCGCTGGCTCGCGGTCAGGTTCGCGAACACCTCGGACGGGGCGTGACCGACGACGAGCAGGTGGCCGCCCGGCTTGACCGCGCCCGCCAGCCGGCGCGTCACGTCCACCATGCCGCCGTCCGGCGCGTGCAGGAAGTGGCTGGTGACCAGGTCGTAGGACCGGTCTCCGGCCGAGAAGTCCCGCGCGTCCACCTGCCACCAGTCGATCCGCGCGGCGACACCGGCCTCGTCGGCGTGCCGGGCGGCGCGAGCCAGGCCGTTGGCCGCGAAGTCGGCGCCGGTCACCGTCCAGCCCCGGCGGGCCAACCAGATCACATCTCCGCCCTCGCCGCAGCCGACGTCCAGTGCGGTGCCGGGAGTGAGGACGGAAGCCTCGGCGACGAGTTGCGGGTTCGGGTGGCCGCTCCAGATCTTCTCCGGGCCGGCATACCGCTGTTCCCAGGCGGGCGGCTCGAACATGGCGGCCGCCTCGTCCGTGGTCGGCTGATGGTCGTGTCCGGTCATCGGATGCCGCCTCTCCGGTGTGCGTGAGGTGCGGCCGTCGCGGCCGCGGTCTGCCTGAGATCAACATGCCGAAGGTGTCCCGCGTCCGGCAACGATCGTTGCCGGTCCGGCAAAGAGCGCGCCGGCTCACGCGGGGCGGCTGCGCGCGCAGTTGTCGCGCAGGCCGCAGCCAGCCATATTGCGGCGGACGGTACTCCGGCCGGGTGACGCCGGGCCTTCGCGACACGGGCCACGGTGATCGGCCGACACGATCTGGACGTGCGTCCTTCTCTCCTCACCTCGACCCTGTCGGCCGTGACCGGCGTGGTTCTGGCTGTGACCGGCACCGTCGTGCCCGCGGAGGCCGGCGACGGTTATCGGGACTTCGAGGCCCCGATCTGACGAATCAACGCAGATTGAGGGCGTCGAGGACGGTGCGGGTGGCGGCCGTCAGCGCGGTCTCGCTGCGGACGGCCGCGTACACGTGGCGGGTCAACGGCTCGCGCAGCGGGCGTACGGCCACCGCGTAGCGGTCGTCCACGGCGAGCGACGGCAGGAGCGAGACCGACAAGCCCGCCTCGACGTGGGCCAGCAGCAGTTCGTACGAGGCGAAACGCCCGGCCACCACCGGTTCGAAGCCGGCCTGGCGGCAGGTGCTGGTGACCAGATGGGCCAGATACGTGCCGGGCAGATCCAGCGACCACGGCGACGCCGCGTACGCCGCGAGGTCCGCCGGGCCGTCACCGGGGGAGCCGGACGGGGTCACCAGGACGATCGCGTCGGTGAGCAGCGGCACGGTGTGGACGGACGGGTCGAGGGGGACCGAGCCGTCGCTGAAGTCGGCGGTGACGACCAGGTCGTACTCGCCGCGGCGCAGGGCCGGGAGGCTGGCCTGCGGGTCCAGTTCGGTCACGGTCAGCTCGATCGACGGGTGCGACGACCGCAGCGACGACACCAGCGGCAGGACCAGGGTGCGGACCGCGCTGGAGAACGCGGCCAGCCGCACCGGGCCGGCCGGCTGACCGGCCAGCGCTCGCAGGTCGGCCTCGGCCACCGTGAGCTGGTCCAGCAGACGGCGGGCGTGACCGGCCAGGGAGCGTCCGGCCGGGGTCAGCTGCACCCGCCGTCCGGTGCGGGCGAGAACGGGCGTGCCGACCTCGGACGACAGAACGGCCAGCTGCGCCGACACCGCCGACGGACTCATGAACAGTGCCGCCGCGACGGCGCGGACCGTGCCCAGCTCGTCGAGCAGGCTGAGCATTTCCAAGCGCGCGAGACCTGGCCGCATAATCCGCACAGCGTACGCGGAAATCGGAGCTATTCCCGCACAAGCGGTGACCCTATGGTCGGGTCATGCATCTCATCCGATACGGCGGCACGTTCACGCCCGAGCTGATCGCGCGGGCCGAGGGCAGCTTCGTGTACACCGCGAGCGGCCGGAAGATCCTCGACTTCACCTCGGGGCAGATGAGCGCCATCCTGGGCCACTGCCACCCGGCCATCGTGGCCACCGTGCAGCAGTCCATCGCCACGCTGGACCACCTGTTCAGCGGGATGCTGTCGCAGCCGGTCCTCGACCTGGCCCGGCGCCTGGCCGGGTCACTGCCGGAGCCGCTCGACAAGGTGATGCTGCTGACCACCGGCGCCGAGTCGAACGAGGCCGCCATCCGGATGGCCAAGCTGGTCACCGGAAAGCACGAGATCGTGGCGTTCGCCCGGTCGTGGCACGGCATGACCGGCGCCGCCGCGGCCGCCACCTACAGCGCCGGCCACCACGGGTACGGGCCGACGCCGCCCGGCAACTTCGCTATCCCGGCCCCCGACACGTACCGGCCGGACTTCACCACGCCCACCGGTGAGCTGGACTGGCGGCGCCAGCTGGACCACGGCTTCGCCATGGTCGACGCCCAGTCCAGTGGCAGCCTGGCCGCGTGCATCGTGGAGCCGATCCTCAGCTCCGGCGGCGTCCTCGAGCCGCCGCCGGGTTACCTGGCGGCGCTGGCGACGAAGTGCCGGGAGCGCGGCATGCTGCTGATCGTCGACGAGGCCCAGACGGGGCTGTGCCGGACCGGGACGTGGTACGCATTCGAGCGCGACGGCATCGTGCCGGACATTCTCACGCTGTCCAAGACGCTCGGCGCCGGGCTGCCGCTGGCCGCGGTGGTCACCAGCGCCGAGATCGAGGAGCGGGCGTACGAGCGGGGGTATCTCTTCTACACCACGCACGTGTCCGACCCGATGGTCGCCGCGGTCGGCAACACCGTCCTCGACGTCCTCGAGGCGGAGAAGATGGACCAGCGGGCGCGCGACCTCGGCGACCGTCTCCGCACCGGCCTGCTCGAGCTGCAGAACCGGCACGAAGTGATCGTCGACGTCCGCGGCCGGGGCCTGATGCAGGGGATCGAGCTGAACTCGGAGTCGCTGGGCGCGGCCGTCACCCAGCGCTGTTACGCGCTCGGCCTGCACATGAACGTGGTGCAGCTGCCGGGGATGGGTGGGACGTTCCGCATCGCCCCGCCCCTCACCGTGACCACCGACGAACTCGACCTGGGACTCGGAATCCTCGACGAGGCGCTGGGTTAGGCCCGGGGGGAGGGCCGCGAGCGAAGTCGTGCCCGAGCGTGTGCATCTTCACCAGCGGCGTCATCCCGGCGGTGTCGCCGAAGTCGTACGCGTACACCCCGCGGGTCAGCGACGGGCAGGCGGCCGGCTCGACCGCGCGGGTCGACGGTCATTCCCCCGATCATGAGCCCGGAGCTACGGTCTGACCAGGCTCATCGACGGAAGATCGTGATCGAGTAACCGATCTGGCCGATCGGGGTCGCCGTGTCGATGAGCTGCCGCAGCGGCGGATCGGCCAGGTCGATGTCCGTGTCCGACACGACCAGCAGGCCGCGCACCTGATCCGGCGGCACCCGCAGGGGGTTGCGGCCGTCGATCCCGTAGTACGCGGGCACGCCGCTGCCCTTGTACACCAGCCACACCGTCCGGCCCGGATACCGGGTACGCAGGCGGGTGGACAGCCGGCCGAGGTCCTGGCCCCAGTCCACATTGGAGTCGTGCAGCCGCCGATGGGTACTCGCCGGCCCGCCGAAGGCCTCGTTGGAGTACGGCAGGAAGTACGGGAACACCCGCGCCGTGCTGATGACGGCGAACGCCACCAGCGCCGCCGTCGCCACGTGCGCCCACCGCCACCGCAGCGTCACCAGCACCGCCGCCGCCACCGCGCCGAACATCGGGACGATGATCGCGTACCGGGTGCCGTAGTCCCGGTTCCCCACCGCGACCGAGCCGAACACCAGCACCGGCGTGATCAGCAGGTACGCCGCGGCCGTCCGCCACCGCGGCCGGGACAGCAGCACGATCACCGCGGCGAGCCACAGCGCGAGCAGCCCGAGCGGCGTCTTGACCAACATCGCGACCGGCAGGTAGTACCAGACCGGTCCGCTGACCCGGCCGAACAGGAACGTCTGGGCGCCGTGGGCGTCGAGGGCGAACTGCAACCGGACCCCGTCCCGGTACGCCGGCGGGAACGGCAGCAGGTCGGCGGCGATCCGCCTGATCCCGTGCACGGCCGGCAGGGTGTCCGGCGCGGTCCAGTGCAGCGCCGGGTCGGCGGCCAGATACGCCGCCCACACCACCGCGACGGCGACGGCGGCGAACCCGAGCGCCCACCGCCACCGGTGCCGGACCAGGACGAGAATCACCAGCACGGGCACCGCGATCAGCGTGTTCGCCCGGGTCGCCAGGGCCGCCCCGAGCGCCACCGCGGCGAGCGGCAGGTACCGGCCGGGCCGGTCGCGGGCCCGCCACAGCAGCCACACCGAGGTCAGCAGGAAACCGGCGGCCGGGACGTCCAGGGTGGCCAGCGAGCCGTGCGCGATCAGATCGGGGGAGCAGCAGTACGACGCCAGGGCCAGCACACCGCCGGCGGAGTTGGTGAGATCGCGGGCGAAGAGGAACCCGACCAGCCCGAACAGCAGCGTCAGCACCAGGACGGGGATGCGCGCGGCCCGGGTCAGCCGGTCCGGGTCGTTGCCCGACTCGTACAACAGGTGCCGGGAGATCAGGCGCAGGCCGGTGCCGTACGACGACCCCGCCGGCGGTGCGTAGGTGGTGTCGAGGTGCGGGTGCACGAACTCCAGCCCGGCCTCCATCACCAGCTTGGCCAGCGGCGGGTGCTCGGCGTTGAAGGACACCCGGTGTTCCCGCAGGTACACCACGGCGGAGGTGACGTAGACCGGCTCGTCCACGGTCGGCGTCTGCTGCACCACGGTGGTGGCCATCGCGTACGCCATGGCGCCCAGCAGGACGACGACGACGGGCAGAGCCCAGAACCGCCTAAGCACCCAGCAACCGCGTCAGGGCGTCCCGCGCCGCGGCGTTGCGGCCGGCCAGCTGGGCCAGCACCGCGGCCAGCGCCTCCAGCCACTCGTCGGTGCCGACCCGCCGCCGTTTGATCACCACGCCCCGGACCAGTTGCCGGATCTCGCCCTTGCCGCCGGACGCCAGCTCCAGCTCCTGGTCGTCGGTGGTGACGGTGAGCCGCACCGGCTCGCCCGGACGGCCGGCCATCCGATCGGCCACCGACCGTTTCCGCTCGACCACGACCATGCCCGCCGGCAGGGCGCCGCCCAGCGTCTCGGTCAGCACCCGGGTGTACGAGGCCACGTCGGCGCTGTCCGCCCGCAGCGCCGCGGCCAGCAGGTGCAGATCACCGGCCGGGCCGAGCCAGTCGGGAGCGCCCATCATCGATCCGTCAGCGGCAGGACGAGCTGCGGCTTGGCGATCACGTGGTCCGCCCGCAGCGGCCGGACCGCCGTGCCGATGGCGAAGAACTCGGTGGTGTGCCCGCCCCAGCGGTGCGTGTTGGACAGCATCTGCACGCCGACGATGCCCTCGGCGCCGAGGTGCTCGGCCTCCGCCTGCATCCGGCTCATGGCCAGCTCCCGGGCGTCGTACAGGGCCTCGGTGTACTGGGTGATCTCCACGTTCTGGCCGACGTTGCCGAGCACCTGCCAGAACCGCTGGTGGGCGATGTGGTAGACGCAGGTACCCATGGTCATGCCCAGCGGGGCGTACCCAGCTTGGATCAGCGTCCAGAAGTCCTGCCCGGACAGGTCCGACGTGAACGGCTGGTTCTGGTTGTTGCGCCAGGTGCCGCCCCCGGGCGGCGGGGCGTCGGACTGCACCGCGGTGCCGATCGCGATGAACTCGGCCAGGTCGGAGCCGAACTCCTTGAACTCGATGTCCAGCCGGACCCCGACGATCCCGTCGGCGCCGAGCGCGTCCGCCTCCGCCTCCATCCGGGTCATGGCCAGTTCGCGGGCGTGGTACATGGCCTGGGACAGCTGGTCGAGTTCCTGGTTCTGGCTCCACCGGCCCATCTGGATGCCGACGTGGTAGATGCTCGAGCCGAGCACCAGCCCGAGGGGCCGGAACCCGGCCTCGCGGACCAGCAGGAACTCGTTGACGCTGAGGTCCGAGGTGAACAGGCTGGTGGCCTGGCCGGGGCGCATCTGCGCCAGGCGGCGCATCGCATCATCGGGAATGGTCGCGGGGCTCTCGGCCGTCATCAGGATCTCCGTAGCGGCATGATGGTGAGACTGCGGTCCGGCCGGAAGGCCGAGTCGTGGAAACGGGCGATCGCGCTGCCGGTGATCACGCACTCGGCCACGTGGTCGCGGTGGTTCTCGCCGGGCTCGAACTCCCAGACGTGATGGTTCATCGACGACATCAGGGCGGAGTCGCCGCCGTGCTTCGCGGCGGCCCGGGCGAACTCGGTGCGGGCGTCGGCGCGGACGTGGGTGAGCAGCTCGGTGTAACCGCTGACCTCCGTGTTACCGGCCCACACCCCGGTCTGGGCCTGGGTCCGCCAGTCGTCGTGGCGCACGGCCACCGAGATGCCGTACGCGATCCCGGCCGGCACCCACCCGGCCAGCATCAGCTTGGCCACGTCCTGGCCGCTCAGGTCGGTGCTGAACGGACGGGCCGGGCGCTGCCGGCCGCGGGAGCGCACCGCCGTGCCCAGCGCCATGAACTCGCGCTTGTTGCCCTCCATGCGGACGTCGGTCAGCGCCACCCCGACCACGCCGTCGGCGCCGAGCGCGGCCGCCTCGGTCAGCATCCGGTTCAGCGCGGTGTCGCGGCCACCGGTGATCGCCTGGACGTACGGCGCGTACCCGGCCCAGCGGTTGTTGCGGCCGCTGACCACGGTGCCCGGGCCGACCCCGCCGTATCCGTACCCGTACCCGGTACCGCCCATCGGGGTCCAGCCGCAGCCGCCGAACCCGGCCCAGCTGATCTGCATGACGATGGTGCCCAGCACCTCGCCGACGACCTCGAACCCGGCCGTCTCGAGGCCGGTGGCGCCGTTGACCGGCAGCAGCGACGTCCGGACGCCGTCGGCGGCCGCGCGGGCGATGCGCTGCCTGGCCACGGGCGGCAGCCCGCGCCCGTCCCAGGAGTCGACCATGTGTCATTCATACCGCGCCGCGCTGTCAGTCCGCCGACCGGATGCCATCACCGTCGCGCTTCGCCCCGTACATCGGGCCGTCGGCCGCCTTGAGCAGGCCCCCACGTCCCCGGCGTGATGCGGGAACAACGCGTGCCGATGCCGGCGCCGATGGTGATCCGGCGGTCCTCGATCCGCGAGTACACGGTGACGCCGGTCAGGCCGGCGGACTCGCGCAGGTGCCGGTCGAGGATCTCGAGCAGGTTCTTCAGCGAGGGCGAGCGCTGGATCATCGTGGTGATCAGCTCACCGCGCAGCGCGACCTGTGTCGCCGGGATGGTGGGAGGCCGGCCGGCGTCGTCCGGCGCGGACGCCGAGGCGCCTCGCACGGAGATGCTGCCGGAGGTCACGCAAGACAAGGTCGGCCGCGGCTCCGCGGGCTTGCGGGTCCGTCCGGCCGGACTTTCCGCTAGCGGGCGGAAACCTCGTCGATGTGGTCGCGCCAGGCGCGGACCAGGAGCGGGTCGGCCGGGTGGTCCCAGCGGCCGTACGGGCGGGCCGCGCTCCCGGTGTGGAACGCGTCGACGCCGGCCGCGAACAGCGGCGCGACGTGCTCGGGGCGCAGGCCGCCGCCGGCCAGGATCCGCGGCCCGTTCCCCACTTCGCCCGGCAGCACGGCTATCCCGTCGGCCATCCCGGTGGCGGCGCCCGCGGTCAGCACGAAGTCGAGCCCCGGCAGCCCGGCCAGCGCCCGCCGGGCCACGGCCCGGTCGGCGGCGTGGTCGAGCGCCCGGTGGAAGGTCCAGCGGCACCCGCCGAGCTCGGCCAGCACTGCCGTCACCGCGTCCCGGTCGACCGCGCCCGCCGCGTCCAGGAAGCCGAGCACGAACTCGTCGGCCCCGGCCGCCCGCAACTGCGCCGCCGACCCGGCCGGGCCCGGGCCGTACGACCCGGCCGGGCCGGGGCCGTACGCGTACCCGGGCGTGCTGCGCACCATCACCCGGACCGGAAGGTCGGTCGCCGCCCGGACCCGCGCGAACGTCTCGACCGTGGGTGTCAGCCCGCCGTGCTCCATGCCGCGGACCAGCTCGATCCGGTCGGCGCCGCCGGCCTGGGCGGCCTCGGCGTCGGCGGCGTCGAGGGCGATGACTTCCAGGATCGGCGGCGACACGCGACGATCGTCGCACAGCCAACTCATTTAACGATGTCGATGCCTACCACCTGGTACGTCGTGCGGAGGGCGGCCGTCCAGTTCGCCGCCATCTGCGCGTACCCGGCGTCGTCCGGGTGCCGGCCGTCGCGCAGCCGGAGGGCGGTGATCCCGGACTGGTCGACCAGGTGGACGTTCGGCGGACCGGCGGCGACGAGCCGGACCACGGCGGCGTTGTAGCCGTCGATCCGGTGCTGCCGGTCGTCGTGGGACGAGCCGACGATCTCGGCCACGAAGATCTGCGCGGCCGGCCGGGCCGCGGCGATCCGGCCGAGCAGACCGGCCAGCCGGGCCGGGGCGGCCGCCGCGGCGGCGTCGGTGTTGATGTCGTTGGTACCGGTGTGCAGCAGGACGACGTCGGGGCGGGCGGTGGTCAGCCAGCCGGTCACCCGGGCGGTCAGCCGGGCGATGGTCCACCCCGGGTGGCCCTCGTTGGCGGCGGCCGGTCCGGGCGGCCCGGCCCGCCGCGAACCGACGAACGTGACCCGGAACCCGGCCGCGACCAGGCGGCGGTCCAGGGCCGTGCGGTAGCCGCCGTGGTCGGCCGACCCCTCGCCGTCGGTGATGGAGTCGCCGAGGGGCATCAGCCGCAGCGCCTGCCCCGGCTTGAGCGTCACGGTGTCCTTGAGCGGCTCGGCCGGCCGGGTGGGCGTGGGTGCGGCCTCCGGTCGTCCCGGCAGCGGGCCGCTACCCCCGCCGGCGAGGGCCAGCGCCACCAGGAGCCCGGCGACCACACAGGCCGCTCCGGCCCGGCGCTGATCCCATCCCACACCCGACCCATCGGCGGTCCGGCCGCCTGATTGAGCGCGGGCGTCATATCCGCCCGGAGTAGTCTGTGAGCTTGACCAGAAGTTACGCCCGGGTGGACGCCGGGCAGACGATCGCCGCCCGCGGTGCCCGGGCGCAGCTGTGCGTGATCCAGCACGGCCAGGTCATCCTCGACGAGTCGTACGGCTGCGAGCCGGACGCGCTGTTCTGGATCTTCTCCGCCAGCAAGCCCCTCACCGCCGTCCTCACCCACGAGCTGGCCGTCCGCGGCGGGTTGCGGCTGGACGATCCCGTCGCCCGGTACTGGCCCGAGTTCGGTGCCCGGGGCAAGGAGACGGTGACCGTACGGCAGGTGTTGCAGCACCGGTCCGGCCTGGCCTTCGCCCGCGGGCTGATCGGTGACGCGCTGGCCATGGGGCAGTGGGCGCGGTCGGTGCGGAACCTGGAACGGGCCGGGCTGCGGTGGGCGCCGGGCGCGGTCCCGGCCTACCAGACCATCGTGTATGGGTTCATCCTGGGCGAGGTGCTGCGCCGCGCCACCGGGGTGGCGCCGGCAACCCTGATGGAGACCGAGCTGCTGCGCCCGCTTGGACTGGGCGACATGCATCTGGGACTGCCCCGGGCGTACGCGTCCCGTGGCGTCCCCGTCCGCGGCCACCCGGTGATGTCCTGGTACGTGAACCGCCCGGCGATCCGGCGCGCGGTCATCCCGTCGGCCGGCATCTCGGCCACCGCGCGGTCCCTGGCCGGGTTCTACCAGGCGCTGCTGTCCGGCGGCGGCGGTGTGCTGTCCGCGGAGGCGATCGAGACGGCCCGGACCCCGTCCACGAATGACGGCGAGATGGATCAGACCTTCCACTCGCCGATCCGGTGGTCGCAGGGCTTCCAGCTGGCGGGCGCGTCGATGGGCAGCCGGGCGGCGGCCTCGACGTTCGGCCACAACGGCAGCAACTGCTGCGTCGCCTGGGCCGACCCGGAGCAGGACCTGGTCGTCGCCTACCTCACCGACCGCCTGGTGCCCAGCCCCGACCACCTGCGCGAGATCAGCGACGCCGTCCGCGCCGCCTGCTCCTAGGTATCGTCCGCCGCTCGGCGAAGCCCCGGGCGGTCAGGCCACCGGGTGGTTCCGGCGGGCGCGCCGGTCGCGGGTGTGGCGCTTGAGGGCCTCGAGGTCGCGTTTCCACTGCTCCCGGGCGTACCGGTCGGGGCCGTGGACGGCGTTGCGGGTCTGGGCGGGGCCGATCAGCGAGCGGAACCATCCTCGGGGGCCGTCCGGCGGCGGCGCTGGGCGAGCTGCTGTAGGAACCAGCATCGGCGCCCCGGGCGGACCCGGGACGCCGATGCTGGTGGGGGAGCGCCGCCGTGGCCTGCGGCGCTCGGTAGGGACCCCGGAGAAAGTTCCACAGTGGGCAGACCGGGGACCACCTTAGGGAACGGCGGTCGCCGGGACCTTTAACTGCCGCATAAGTTCTGCGTAGGTTTGGCGCAGGTCGCGGCCGTCCGCGAGGACGGCGATTCAGCGGTACGTCGGGTAGAACGACGTCGGCGGGAAACCGGCCGTGCCGCGGGGGTCGCGCTTGGCGCGGCGCCGCATCCGGAACAGCAGGCCGACGCCGATCAGGACCAGCAGGCCGCCGATGACCAGACCCGGACCGAGCAGACTGGGGCTGCGGTCCTTGACCGCGGCCGGGATCACCGCCGGGGCCGGCAGTGTCGCGGTCGGCGGGTCCTCCGCGGGCACGATCGCCGCCGCGTCGGACTCGCTCGGTGACGGGGACGCGCTGGGGCTCGGGCTGGGACCGGTCGCGACCGCCGGCGGCGCCACGGCGGCCGCGCGGCTGACCGTGCTCTGCGACGTGGCCGACGAGAGGAGGCGGTTGGCGGCGTCGCGAGGCTCGGACCGGAACGCGATCGAACCCTGGCCGCCGGTGACCGCGATCGCGTACGCGGCGGTGTCGGTCTTGTCGGAGCACAGCGAGCCGGTGTCGAACCGGCGGTCGGTGATCCGGGCCGTGTCGCCGGACGCCTGGACGTCCACCGGGAAGTCGCCGTCCCCCTCGAGCCGCTGGATCTGCACCTGGTCCAGCTGGACGCCCTGCACCCGGATCACCAGGGTCCAGCGCACCTTGCGGCAGCCCGGTTTCGTGCCGTCGGTGGCCGCGGTCACCGACAGCGTGCCGGCCGGTCCGCCCGCGACTAAGGTCTCGGGTTGCGTCATCTTGAGCGTGACGCCCTTGACGTCGGCCGACGCGGGTCCGCTCAGCGCGAGCGTCGCGGCCGCCGGAGCCAGAATGGTGGCGACCAGGGCGGCGGTGCGATACCGCACGGCGATCATCTCCTTACCCAGAGCGACAAAGGACACTCTCTCCCCGAGTAGTTCGGGGCAGCGTGGCGAAAGGTTCACCCAGAGCTGCGGCGTCGCCGGCCGGGCACCTTATTTTTGACTTAGGTACGCATTTCTGGATCGTGTCTTCGCAGCTCAGAGGCTTTCTTCGCGAATCGGCGGAAGCGGCGGTGGAAAGTTGCCGACAAAGAACTGCCCGATCGTTCATCCGAACTCCAGCCCCCTACGTAGATGGGGGAGGGCACGAACAGGCCGCAACGCACGGTAAAGAAAGGCAACGCCCTCCACGCGACCTGGCCCGACCGAACTGAAGCGCGGGACACCCCCCACTGGTGCCGGCGTCCGGACCGCCCGACGGACGCGACCGCTGCGGAGAACGAGGAGTCAATGGCCCGGACGAAGTTGAACCAACGATCCGCCAGTCGTGTGGACGTCCCGATGGGTGCTACCGGTGGCCGAACACCACCCTCCAGGCTCACCGTCCTGTTGCTGCTGATCTGCGGCCTGTCGGTGGTCTGGGCACTGGCCATGCTGACGCCGTTCGGACGCGAGGGGTACTACTACTTCTACGCGTACTCCGAGTTCTACATGGGCGTGATCAGCCTGGTGGCACTGTCGATCACGATCATGATCGGCCTGGTCGCCACCGACCGCCTGGTGCTCACCATCCGTCAGCGGGTCCTGCTGCAGTCGGCGCACCGCACCACCGGGCTCATCGCCGTGGTCGCGCTCGGCATCCATCTGTGGACGAAACTGATGGAGAGCCATATCCGGCTGATCGACATCTTCATCCCGTTCCTGGCGTCGTACAACCGGCTGTTCATCGGGCTCGGCACCGTCTCCGGCTGGATCATGTTCCTGGTCATGTGGACCGGTCTGGCCCGGACCCGGTTCATCGGCAAGGGCAAGCCGTGGATGTGGCGCTCGGTGCACGCCGTCTCGTACCTGATGTGGCCGATCGCTCTCGTGCACGGCCTGTCGGCCGGTCGCCCGGGCAAGACCTGGGTCACCGTCAGCTACATCATCTGCGTACTGGGCGTTCTGGTCGGTCTGGCCGTACGCCTGTCCGTGGGCCTCAACCGCCGCAAGGACTTCTCGTCCTCCTCGACCGGGACCATCAAGCCGGTCGGCGCGCCGGCGGCCACCGCCGCGGCCGCGCCCGTCCCGAAGAAGCGCCGGTGGAGCGGCGGCGAATCGGCGGAACCCGGCCCGGCGCCGGTCCAGCCCTGGGTGCCGGCCGCGCCCCCGGTGTACCCGGCGCCCGTCCCGGCCGCCCACGTCGCGTACGACGACGACGCCGCCCGCGTCGCGTACGACGACGCCGCCCACGTCGCGTACGACGATCGGCCGGCCTCGCCCGCGCCCCGCGGCCGCCGCTACGAACCGGAACCGGTCGCGGCCCGCTCCGGCCGCAGCATCTACGACGAGGCCCCGCGGTCCCGGCGGGCCGTGTACGACGACGAGCCCGTCGCGCCCCGGCCGGTGTCCTACGACGACGAGCCGGTCGCGCCCCGGCCCCGCCGCGGCGAGCTCGAGGCGTACGACGAGCCGACCCGGCCGATGTCGCGCCGCGCCGACGTCCCCGACCGTCACGGCTGGGACGACGGGGAACCGGCCCCGCGCAGCCGCCGCGACGCCGAGCCGGCCCCGCGCAGCCGCCGGGCCGTGGCCGAGGACGCCGAACCGGCCCCGCGCGGTCGCCGGCACGCCGGGGAGTTCGCCGACGAGTACGCCGAGGACCCGCGCAGCCAGGCCCGTCGCGTGGTCGAGGAGAGCCGGGCCTCGCGGTACGCCGCCGACGAGGACGACGAACCCCGCCGCCGCTACCGCGACGACGAGCCCGCCCCGCGCGGCCGGCGGTACGCCGGCGACCGGGACGACGAGGTCGAGCCCCACGCCCGCCGCCGGGCCGACGAGGCCCGCAGTCTCGGTGCGCAGAGCGGCGAGTTCCGCACCGGCGAACTGCGGCTGGACCGCACCGGCGAGTTCCGGCTGGACGACGACCACACGCCGCCGGTCCGGTCCCGTCGCGCCGCCGAGGCCGACGAACCGGTCCGGTCGCGCCGGGGTGTCACCGACTCGGGACGGCACAGCCGCAGCGAGTTCGTCGACCTGGCCGAGCCGACCGACCCGTGGGGCCCGGCCGAGGATCAGAACTACCTGCCTCCGGAAGAGACACCGACCCTGGTCGACATGGCGTCGCGCCGGGCGCGGCGGTCGGAGCAGCCGGACGTGCGGCGCGGCCTGCCGCAGGACGGCCGGCGCTACGGACAGCAGGACGGCGGACGGGGACCGGCGGGCCGGGGGACTCGCCGCGGACGGTCCCGGGCCGGCGACGAGATGCCTGACGACCAGTACTGGCGTCAGCTCCGGGGAGAGGCTCAGTGAGCAGTAGTCAGGTTCCACCGGTCACCAGCATCGGCATTCCGCGGATCACGGCCGGCTTCGACGAGTACGGCCGTCTCGACCTGGTCGCTCACCAGGAGGTGCACGGCGGATTCGCGGCGCTGTCCTCGGGCGAGCTGATCGGGCTGGCCGACCGGATCGAGCTGCGCGGGCGGGGCGGGGCCGGGTTCCCGTTCGCCCGTAAGCTCCGGGCCGTGCTCGACTCCTGCCGGCGACAGGACCTGCCGCCGGTCATCGTGGTCAACGCCACCGAGGGGGAGCCGCCGTCCTGGAAGGACAAGGCCATCGTGACCCGGGGCCCGCACCTGATCCTGGACGGCGCCGCGCTGGCCGCGGCCGCGCTCGACGCCGAGGAGATCGTCATCGGCATCGCCGACGACGGCATCGGCCAGGCGTCCCTGTCCGCGGCGCTGGCCGAGCGGCGGATGCCGGTGCCGACCCGGATCGTCACCGTGCCGCCCCGGTTCATCTCCGGTGAGGGCGGCGCGCTGGTCCGCGGCATCAACGGCGAGGCCCACATCCCGCCCGGCCGCAAGGTGCGCTCGAGCGACAACGGCGTGATGGGCCTGCCCACCCTGCTGTCCAATGCCGAGACGTTCTCCCAGCTGGCGATCGCCGCCCGGCTCGGGCCGTGGGAGTACAACGCGGTCGGCATTCCGGAGGAGCCGGGCACGGTGATGCTGACGGTCGGCGGGTCGGCCACCGCGCCCGCCGTCGTCGAGTGCCCCACCGGCACCCCGCTGTCCGACATCCTGGCCATGTGCGGCGCCGACGTCGGGCCGGGGGTTCTGGTCGGCGGCTACCACGGCAAGTGGATCAGCGCCGAGGCGGCCCGCGAGGTGACCGTGTCCCGCAAGGGTTTCGCCCAGGTGGGCGGAACGCTGGGCGCCGGCATCGTCATCCCGATCGGCTCGCAGACCTGCCCGCTGGGCGAGGTCGCGCAGGTCGTCCAGTACCTGGCGGGGGAGTCGGCGGGGCAGTGCGGCCCGTGCCGGCTCGGCCTGCCCGACCTGGCCCGGGCGGTCACGCTGGTCGCGCTGGGCGGGTCGGCGCTGGAGAACGTGCGTACGGCGGCGGGTGTGGTCAAGGGCCGCGGCGCCTGCAGCCACCCCGACGGCACCTCGCGGTTCGCCCTGTCCGCACTGGAGGTGTTCGCCCGCGACATCGAGGCGCACGCCACCGGTGAGGGCTGCGGCAAACAGGTCCGCGGCATCCTGCCGTTGCCGTACCACACCGATCAGGGAGCCCGGAAACTTGCCGTGGACTGGTCCCGGTGCGACGGGCACGGACTCTGCTCGGCCGTGGCGCCGGAGATCATCCGGCTGGACGCCAACGGGTTTCCGGCCTTCCCGCAGACCGCGCTGCCGCCGTGGCTGGAGATCGGTGCGCGAAGGGCGGTCAACGTCTGCCCGGCGCTCGCGCTGCGGCTCACCGAGGCGAGTCGCTGATCAATGGGCGTACATTGAGGCGGCCGGACCGTGATCAGGCGCGGACCGGTGTGAGCGTGGCGGCGCTCGCGGCGTGACCCTCAGGAAACGACGCCCGATGTCAGCATCCGGACGCAGCCAACGGCGTTCTTGAAGCTACTGAAGCGTACGTGTTCTACTACCGCGGGCATGGACTGCGGCTGGTCAGAGGGGTGCGATCTCCGCCCGTTCCGGCCTGACGGGAGATGAGTGTGGACGCCGCGGATCGCGCTGGTCCACTGCACCGGGACGATTTCACGACGCTCGGCCCCTATCGGCAGGTGGGTCGGCGCGGGGCGGGCGGCATGGGTGTCGTCTACCTCGGTCTGGATGAACACGACCGATATGTGGCGATCAAGCTGGTACACACCCGGCTCGCCGACGATCCCGAGTTCAGCAACCGGTTCCGCAGCGAGGTCGAGCGGGCCCGCGCGGTGCCGTCCTTCTGCACCGCCGAAGTGCTGGACGCCGACCTCGACCACAACCCGCCGTACCTGGTCGTCGAGTTCGTCGACGGGCCCAGCCTGGCCCAGACCGTCCACGATCGCGGCCCGCTGACCCCCTCCCACCTGCACTCGGTCGCGGTCGGCGTGGCCACCGCGCTGACCGGCATCCACGGCGCCGGCGTCATCCACCGCGACCTCAAGCCGGAGAACGTGCTGCTCGCCCCGGGCAGCCCCAAGGTCATCGACTTCGGTATCGCCCGCGCGTTCGAGGTGACGAGCGAGCACACCCGGACCGGTCAATGGGTGGGCACCGTGTCCTACATGGCCCCGGAGCGGTTCTCGAACGCACCAGGCACGCCGCTCACGCCGGCGGCCGACATCTTCGCCTGGGGTTGCGTCGTCGCGTACGCCGGGACCGGTCGTACGCCCTTCCACGGTGACTCGCCGGAGGCGACGGCGGCCCGCATCCTGACCCAGCCGCCCTACCTGGACGGACTGTCCGAGCCCCTGCGCGGCCTGGTCGAGGCGGCCCTGGCCAAGGACGCGGCCGACCGGCCGACCGCCCGGGAACTGCTCGACCTCCTGGTCAGCGGGCCCGGACTGGCGCCGTCGCGAAACGCCCGGGTGCGCGCCGCGGGGTTGCCGCCGGCCGTGGCCGCGTTCCTGCCGCCGACCGACCCGCGGGCCCGGGTACGCAACGCCGCACCCGACTCGCGGGTTTCGGGCAGCCGGCCGTCCTTCTCCGGTCTGCGGCCCGAGGTGGCGGCCTTCCTGACTCCGGCGGCCGAACTCGCCGCGGCCGAACCCGCCGCGGCCGCACCCGCCGCGTCCGGACGCTCCGCGGCCCCGGCCCGGCCGCCGTCTCCGGTGTCGCCCGCCGGCCGGCGATCGGTTCCCCGGCAGTCCGGGCTGCGGCCCGGTGTGGCGGAGTTCGTCGGGCCGCCCCCGGGCGGCCCGGCCCCGGCGCCCGGCCCGTACATCCACGCCGGCCCGGCCGGGCACAGCGCCCCCCGCCCCCGCCGGTCGCTGCCGGTCCGGCTGCCCCGGGTGCTGGCCGACCGGCTGAACAGCGTCCGCGGGCTGACCATGTTCGCGTTGGTGGTGGTCGCGATCCTCGGGGTCATCGGGGCCGGCGTGTGGGCCGGCGGCAAGCTTGCCGGCGGCCACCGCGACGGGCCCGACCAGATCGTCGCCGGGCAGGCCCCGTCGGCGCAGCCGTTCGGCGCGCTGCCGGGCACGGCCGAGCCGAACTGGGGCGACCCGGACGTCAGCGACCCGCTCCGCGCGGCGGCCCAGTGGAAGGCGTCGGCGAAGGGCCACGGCAACTGCGCCTTCACCGACAGCACGCTGGTGGCCTCGCGCACGGACCGGGCGCAGCGCGGCGAGTTCCGGTGCGCCGGCCCGGCCGACGCGGTCACCGGCAACTTCGGGCTGACTGTGACCGTCCGCCTGGACTCCGCCGTCGCCTGCGCCGGCATCTGGTTCTACGCCACCGGCGTCACCGGTGGGCAGCTGCTGCAGGTCTGCTCGGACGGCATCACCGCGGGCGGGGCGGACGGCTCCGCGGCGGAGAAGTTCCCGCAGGCGCAGCCGGTCCCGACCGGTCAGGACGTCGCGATCCGGCTGGCCGTGACCGACCGGGACGCGTCGGTCTGGCAGGACGGGCGCTTCATCGGCCGCCTGCCGCTGCCGGTCGGCGGTCCCGACTCCGGGCACATCCAGCTCGGCATCGTCGTTCCGGGCGGCGACGAGGATCCGCCGTACTCGGTCCGCTTCGCCGACGTCGGCATCTGGTTCCTCTAAGGCCGGGGACCGGCGAACCGGAGGGCCTCCCGGACCAGCTCGTCCCAGCCCGGGCCGGCCGCCTCGGACAGCACGAACCACTCCTTCATCTCGGTGCCCCGGCCCGCGTCGAATCGCACGCCGGAGCCCTGCCCGACGAGTTCGTCCACCCGGCTCCGGGGCAGTTTCACCACCAGGCGGCCGCCGGTCAGCATGGCGAAGATCCGGCCGTCGCGCCGCACCGCCTGCGCCCCGAACCGCCGGCCGCCCGCCGGTGGGGACACGCCGTCGATCCGGGCCAGGTCGGCGACCAGCGTGTCGAAACGGTCTTCCGGGGACATGACGAAAGCATTTCACTTCTACTGAGGACGGGTCCACCGCCGGCCGAGTTCGTCCGACCCCGGTGGCGGGCCGGGCAGCGGAGCCCCGGTGGGGTTCAGCCCGGCGATCAGGATCGCCAGGTAGCGCCGGCGCAGTTCGGCCGTACGGACGGGATCCGGCAGCCGCACCGCGGCGCACGTCTCCAGCAGGAACCCGACGTCCTGGGCGACCACGTCGGCCCGCAGTTTCCCGGTCGCCTGCGCATTGGCGACCAGGGCGTCCGTGAGCACCGCGGAGTGCTGTGCGTCGGCCACCATCTCCGGCGTCGAGGTGAACGTGCCGGCCAGCGCCACCGTCAGCGAGTGCACGTCGGCGTCGACGATGCGCTCCAGGAAGCCGGTGAACGCGGCCCAGCCGTCGGCCTCCTCCAGGGCGGCCCCGGCCTCGGCCAGGTAGCGCTGCAGACCGTCTGCACACAGCGTGCGCAGCAGGTCCTCCTTGCCCGGGTAGCGGCGGTAGAGCGCGGAGATGCCGACCCCGGCGTGCTCGGCGACGGCGGCGATGGCGAGCCGGGCCCGGACTACGACCCGTTCGCGCCCTCCGGACGGCTCGACACGGACCCGGTCGCGGTCGCCGAGGTCGCGATCGGACGGTCGGCGGCGGCGTTCGCGACGGTGGCGGCGGACGCCGGCGCGGTGCCGAACCCGTTGCCGCAGGGACCCATGCCGGCCTGGGTGGTGGGCGGAGCGGCCGCGCTCGACGCGGGCGTGCACGCCTGGGACATCGCCGCCGCCACCGGACAGCCGTCGCCGCTGAGCCCGTCGGCGGCCACCGAGCTGCTTGTGGTGGCCTACGAGATCGTCGAGCCCCTGCGGGCCTGGGGGGCGTACGCGGCGGCCCGTCCCGCCGACCCGGCCGACCCGGTCGCGTCCCTGCTCGCCTACCTCGGCCGCGACCCGTCCTGGTCCGCTACCGCGGCGGGCTGAGGCGGTTGATGCCGTCGCGCATGAACCGGCGGACGAAGACGCCCCGGTCGCGGATCTCGTCCGTGGTCAGGGCGGGCTCGTCGCCGCGGCGGCGGGCGGCGATCTGGGCGGCCAGCGCGTCGGGCACCCCCATCGACGGCAGCCGGGCGATCGCCTCGCTCTTGGTCAGCAGCAGTCCCTCGGCGATCGTCGCCTCCGCCCGGGCCAGTGTGGTCAGGCCGAGATCGACGTGCAGGTCGGTCCGCCACCGGCGGGGAAACCGCAACGCGCCGCGCCAGTAACCGTCCAGCTCGGTCCGGGCGGCCTCGGCCAGACCGGCCGGGGAGACCGGCGGGATCACCTCGGCCGGTGGGGGGCCGTAGAGCGTGATGGCGCCGCGCAGCAGTTCCGCCCGGGCGATGCCGCTGAACGGCCGACGGAACAACTCCTCGTGCGCCCACGCCAGGTGCGGCCGGTCCACGTCGTCCACGTCGGCCCGCGGCACGTATGCACAGTGCAGCTTCGGCTCCCCGATCCGCTCGTGCAGCGCGGTCAGTGCACGCTGCGCGGACCGCGGCAGTGGCGCTTCGATGATCGCGGCCAGATCGAGGTCGCTGCGCCCGGGCTGATAGTCGCCCAGGGCCAGCGATCCGCCGACGTAGAACGCCACCACCCGAGCCGTGGTCCGGACCTCGGCCGCGAAGATCGATACAACCGGGGCCATCGACAACCGCTCATCCACGGCCCCAGCATGCCAAACCAGTGTCGGTTCTGCGCCAGTGGTGGATCAGGGTCTCCCCGGCGGTGACATCGCCCGGTAGGGTGCGAACTCCCGGCCGCCGCGCGCCCGGGGTGACAGGCGTGACGGGGGCACATCGGGTGAACGAGCGGACGATGACGGGGGAACGCAAGCCGGCGGCGCCGCTGCGCCCGGCCGATCCGCGACGTCTCGGTGACTACGAGATCGTCGGGCGGCTCGGCGAGGGCGGCATGGGCACCGTCTACCTCGCCCACGACCCGGCCGGCACGCCGGTGGCGCTCAAGGTCGTCCGGGCCGACCTGGCGCCCGACGAGGAGTTCCGCCGCCGCTTCCGCAGCGAGGTCAACCGGGCCCGGCAGGTCCCGCCGTTCTGCACCGCCGAGATCCTCGGCGCCGACCCCGACCACGAGCCGCCGTACCTGGTCTGCGAGTACGTCGACGGCCCGAGCCTGGCCGAGGTGGTCAGCGAACGAGGCCCGCTGACCGCGTCCAACCTGCACGGCGTGGCCATCGGCGTGGCCACCGCGCTGACCGCGATCCACGGCGCCGGCATCATCCACCGCGACCTCAAGCCGCGCAACGTGCTGCTCGCCCCGGGCACGCCCAAGGTGATCGACTTCGGCATCGCCCGGGCGCTCGAGGCGACCACCGGGCACACCCGCACCGACCAGATGGTCGGCACGGTGGCGTACATGGCGCCGGAGCGGTTCGGGTCGGAACCGGGCACCCCGCTCACCCCGGCCGCCGACATCTTCGCGTGGGGCACCGTCGTGGCGTACGCGGGGACCGGCCGCACCCCGTTCAAGGCCGACTCGGCCCCGGCCACCGCCGCCCGCATCCTCACCCAGCCGCCCGACCTGACGGGACTGTCCGGCCGGCTCAAGGAACTGGTCGAGCTGTCGCTGGAGAAGAACCCGGCGAACCGGCCCACCGCCCGCGAGCTGCTCGACCTGCTGGTGACCGCGCCGCAGCGACCGGCCGCGGCGGCGTCCGCCCTGGCCGACCAGCCCGGCCTGCGCGCGGCCGCCCAGGAGGCCCAGGCGTCCACCGCGTACGACTCGGCCCGCCAGCAGACCGCGCTGGCCACACCGGCCGCCCTGGTCGGCTACGACGAGAACACCATCGTCACGCAGCCGGTGCCGCCCCCGCCGCCGCGCGGGCGCCGCCCGCGCTGGCTGATCCCGGCCGTGCTCGGTCTGGTCGTCCTGCTGGCCGCGGCGGCCGGTGGCCTGATGCTGTTCCGGGGCTCGCACAGCGACAAGGAGCGGCCCACCGCGAGCGTCGCGCAGCCTACCGCCGCGCCCGAGGTGCTGATCGACGATCCGCTCGACCGCCCCTGGCTGTGGCAGGCCAGCGCCTCCGACAAGGAGAAGGCGTCCTGCGCGTTCGCCGGCGGCCTGACCGTGACCCGGACGACGGCCGGGTCGTTCCGTTGCCGCGGCCCGCTCGACGTCGAGCCCGACACGATGAAACTCGACGTCGACGTCCGGCTGGTGACGCCGGGCAGCTGCGCCGCGGTCTGGTTCCGGTTCAAGTCCAACGCCGGCTACCAGGTGCGGGTGTGCGAGTCGGCGGTGCTGGTCGGCACGCACAAGGACGTCGAGGCCGACGTCCTGCGCACGTTCCCGCTGGCCACCCCGGTGACGGTCGGCGGCCCGCCGGTGCGGATCACGCTCACCACCACCGAGCGCGTGGTCTCGGTCGAGCGGGACGGCGTGCTGATCGGCTCGGTGCCGCTGACCGACCCGACGATCACCACCGGGCGGCTGACGCTGGGCATCTTCACCGAGGCGGCCGACCCGGGCCACGTCGGGTCGTACGGCGTGACGTTCGACCACCTCGTCGTGCGGGACACGGCGTAACCGTCAGCTCCAGGCCGACTGCGGCCGTTCCTGCGGTACGCCGTCGACGACGATGTCGGCCCGCTCGTTGTAGAACGCGACCAGGTCCCGGATCTTCGGGTTCTCCGCGATCGGATCGGGGTAGCTCCAGGCCAGATCCGCCACCGCCGGGTGCGACCAGTAGCGGGCCCGGCCCTTGTACGGGCAGTGGGTGACCGTCTCGCTGGCGGTGAACAGCTCCGTCCGTACGTCCGCGAACGGCAGGTAGTACCGGGTCGGCAGGGTGGTCTCGAACAGCAGCAGCGGCCGGATGCTGTCCGCGACCCGCTCGCCGCCGGCGAACACCTCGACCCGGCGCGACGCGCGCACCGTGTCCACCCGGTGGTGCGGGTCGCGGGCGTGCACCCAGACGCGCTCGTCCTCCTCGAACCAGTCCAGCGTCTCCCAGGAGAACGTCACGTGGTCCTTGAGCGCGGCGAAGTCGTCGTTGGACCAGGCGCCGGCGTCGGCCCGGCGCCCACCGGCCGTGACCGACCAGCCGTCCGCGGTCTCGTCCACGAGCACGCCCGGCCGGACGTCGGCCCGCGGCAGGTAGTAGGTCGGCAGCCCGCCCGGCCCGTACTGCACCAGCAGCTGGGCCCGGTCACTGTCGGCGACGACGGTATCGCCGAGCCGTACGCGCACCCGGCGCGGTGACGGCTCGACGTACGGCAACGGTGCTTCCCACGGCATGCCTACCGGTCTACACCGCCGGGTCAGTCCTTGGCGAGACCGGCCCGGCGCAACGCATCGGCCATCGCATCGTTGCCGATGCCCGGTTGCCCGCCGGAGCTCGTCTGGCCCCCGGCGCTCTGGCCCCCGGATCCCGGCCCGCCGGAACGCTGCCCGCCGGAACCCTGCCCGCCGGAACGCT
>CAXSDA010000052.1:1095-42673 GCA_964236515.1 uncultured Actinoplanes sp. | reverse complement strand
CACCGCCGCGGCCCTCGTGATCCTGCACATCGAACACGGCCGGACCACCTGAAAACCGTCACCCAACGTCAACGGCCGTTACTCGGAAAGCCTCAGTGGCCTGCCCGTATCGACCACCAAGTTCCACCGTGTTCGTAGTGGATCTTTCGGCAGTGTGGGCGTTCGGGTGGCGGGTTGCCGGTCGGTGTGGTTACGCGCCGACACCTACGTGTACTGATGTTGGTTGGAGTCGTTCGTTAGGCTGCCGACGTGGGTGATCTCAGCCGTGCCGCGCTTGATGAGTTGGTGGCCGAGGCGGTGGTGGATGCTTATGGCGATGATGAGCAGCTCACCGCCTTGTACACGATGATCGAGGACAACCTGGCCCTGCCGTTCGACACGACGGTCCTCGGCGTTGAAGTGACTGTACGGCGGGTCGACCTGCGCGCTGACGGGATCGTGGCGTTCTTTCATCGGGGCCGAGACCGGCAGGCGATCGGCATTCTGGATCTTCCTTTGCCCGATCCTGCGCCCCAGGGCGCCCAGTGGATTGCCGCCTATCGGCGCTGGGCCGGTCGATGAGTGAGTATCAATTTTACGAGTTCGTGGCGATCGATCGGCCGTTGACCTCGAAACAGCAGGATGACCTGCGGGCGGTGTCGACGCGGGGGCGTATCTCGTCGTCGGGTTTCGTCAACGACTACCAGTGGGGCGACCTGAAGGGCGACCCCCGGGTGTGGATGGAGCGTTACTTCGACGCTCACCTGTATTTGGCGAACTGGGGTACGCACCGGATCGCGTTGCGGTTGCCGCGGGCGGCGCTCGATGCGGCGACGGCGGCCCGCTACTGCATGGGTGAAGCGGCCAGCTCGTGGGTTACGCGTACCCATGTGATCGTGGATCTGCACAGCGAGGACGACGAGGGCGTCGAGGATTGGGTTGATCCGGAGGGCCGGCTAGCGGCGATCGTCCCGGCTCGCGCCGAGCTGGCCGCGGGTGATCTACGGCCGTTATACCTGGCGTGGTTGCTGGCCGTGCAGGGCCGGGAGTTGGCGGAAGACGAGCTCGAGCCGCCAGTCCCGGCCGGGCTGGGTGAGCTGTCCGGTCCACAGCGGGCCTTGGCCGACTTCCTGCGGCTGTATCCTGACCTGTTGTCGGCGGCGGCCGAGGCGAGCGATCCGTTGACGGTGGCGGCGCCGACGGCCGCGGTGCTCGGCCGGTGGCTGAAGGGTCTGCCCGCGGCGGACAAGGACGCGTTGCTGCTGCGGGTATTGCGCGGCGACGGCGCCCTGCTGCGTTCGGAAATGTTGCGCCACTTCCACGGCGGGGACGGCGGCCCACACCCCGATGGCGGGCGGACCGTCGGCGAACTGCTGGCAGCGAGCGAGAAGGCGTTCGCGATACGGCAGGAGGCGACCCGCAAGCGGGAGGCGGAGAAGCGCCGGCAGCGGGAACAGCAGGCGTCCGCCGCGAAGGCGGAACGTCTGGTCGTGCTGGCGCGTCATCCGGCGCAAGCATGGAAGAAGGTGGACACGCTGATCGAGGCAAAGCGGGCGAAGGAGTATGACGCCGCTGTCACACTCCTGGAGGATCTGCATGCCCTGGCCGTCCGCGATGATGACCTCACCGGCTTTGCCGTACGGATGGGTCGTTTGCGGGAGCAGAACACCCGCAAGCCGAGCCTGATCGACCGCTTCGATCGCGCCCAGCTTCCCTGAGTCCGAGGTGCCGGTGGAAGACGAGCTGATCCAGGGCCGCCGGGAGCTCGAACGGATACGGGCGGAGAACGTACGTTTGGCGCGCCTGCTTGATCTTCGTGGTCAGGACACGGCGCCGGCGCCGGAACAGCTCGCCGCCGCGCGGCCGGTCACGATGTCCTCATCTACCACCGACAAGCTCGCGCTGTATTCGGATCTGTTCCGGGCCAGGACCGACGTCTATGCGTTGCGGTGGGAGAACAAGCGGACGGGAGCGAACGGTTGGATGCCCGCGGTGTCCGGCGGCTGGCGCAAGGGCATGGACCGGCGCGGGGTCACCTACCTGCCCCTCACGGCCGAGGTGGTCGCCGCTCACCTGCGCGGCGACGTGTTCATCGGGTTGTATCCGCTGTTGACTACGAACAGGTGTCACTTCCTGGCGGCGGATTTCGACGGCCCGGCGGCGATGCTCGACGCCCTCGCCTACTGCAAGGCGGCCCGTGCCAGTGGTGTCCCAGCGGCGGTGGAGATTTCGCAGTAGGGCCGGGACGCACATGTGTGGGTGTTCTTCGCCGGCGCGGTTCCGGCCGTCGTGGCACGTTCCGTCGGCACCGTGTTGGTGCACGAGGCCATGGTGCTCCGAGGGTCGATGGACCTGCGTTCGTACGATCGTCTGTTCCCGAATCAGGACGTGCTGCCCGATGGAGGCTTCGGCAACCTGATCGCGGCCCCGTTGCAGGGCAGCCGACGCCGGAACGGCCTGACGGCCTTTCTCGACCTGGCGACGCTGGAGCCGTACGAGGATCAGTGGGCGTTCCTGTCGACCCTTGACCGGCTCAGCCCCGGTGACGCCGAGCGGGTCGCACGACGCGCGAAGAGCACCGCGGTGGGCACGGAGGTCGCTGCCCTGAGCGCATCGGCCGCGACCAAGGTGAACCCTCCTCTACCGGCGATCGTTCAGGCAGAGCTCGGCGCCGATCTCAGGCTGCCCGCGGCGCAGCTGACCCCGGCCGCGCTCGCTACCTTCAAGCACGCGGCCTCGATCGCCAATCCGAAGTTCTACGAGCTTCAACGGCTCCGCAAGTCGACCTGGGACACACCGCGATTCGTTCGAGGCTACGACGTCACGGTCGATGATCGTCTGGTGCTCCCGCGTGGGCTGTGGCACGCGATCACCGCGATAGTCGAGCGTGCCGGCTCCCGGCTGGACGTCACCGACGTACGCAATCCTGGTCATGAGATCGAGGTCGCGTTCACGGCGGAACTCACCACCCAGCAGACGGGCGCGGTCAGCACCATGCTCGCCCACGACGACGGCGTGCTCGTGGCACCGCCCGGATCCGGCAAGACGGTCATGGCCTGCGCCGTGATCGCCGAACGCTGTACCTCGACGCTCGTGCTCGTCGACCGGAAAGCTTTGGCCGAACAGTGGCGCTCCCGGATCGAACAATTCCTGGGCATCCGCCCCGGGCAGGTCGGCGGCGGCCGGCGCAAGCTCACCGGAGCAGTAGACGTCGCGATGCTGCCGTCGCTGGCCCGCCGCGACGACGTCGCCGAACTCACCAGCGGCTACGGGCAGGTCATCGTCGACGAGTGCCACCACCTCGCGGCCGGCGCCTACGAGCATTCGGTCAAGCGGATCGGAGCCCAGTTCTGGCTGGAATTAACGGCCACACCGACACGCCGCGACGGCCTCGGCGAGATCGTCACGTGGCAGCTCGGACCCATCCGGCACACCATGACGCAGGACGATCAAGGGCTACTCACGGTTGACTGGGCGAAGGACCCCGGACCACAGCGGTTGCTGTACATCCACGAGACGGATTTCGAGTGCGCCGACGTCCCGGACCTCGCGTCGGTGCACCGGGCGCTGGCCGCGGCCGAAGCACGTAACGCCCAGATTGTCGGTGATGTGGTGGCCGCGCTCGGTCGGGGACGCAACTGTCTGGTCCTTACCCGGCGGGTCGCACACCTGGACTCCCTCGCGGCACTGCTGGGCGAACGTGGGCACACGGCACTCGTGCTGCAGGGTGGGATGCCTGTCGCGGAACGACGGGCGACGGTCAACCGCGTCGCTGAGGCCAAGGCGGGCGACGGTGTCCTGGTCATCGGGACAACGCCGTTCATTGGCGAGGGCTTCGACGCCCCGGCAGTCGATACGCTGTTCCTGGCCGGCCCGATCTCCTTCGACGGGCTGTTGATCCAATGCGCCGGGCGGGTGGTGCGGGCGGCGCCGGGCAAGAACGTGGCCGAGGTACACGACTACCACGACCGGGCAGTGCCGATCATCGCCGCTTCGTTACCGCGCCGGATGCCCGGATACCGCGCACGAGTGATGTGTCGAGCGGTGGGGTGCTGGGTGGTTCGTGCGGTGTGTCCGCCGGCGGCGGGTCCGTTGGAGGACTACGCGGCCGAGTTTGACGAGTTGTTCTCTCGGCTGGCGCAGCGGCGAGGGTTTCGTGACTATCTGACCGGGCTGCTGGCGCCGCGCGATCGGAACAAGACGTTGACCGGCCTGGCCGGGTCCGAGCCGGTTGTCGGTGCGCAGCACGCTGCGGTGCAACGATTGCAGTACTTCCTGTCACAGTCCACATGGGATCCCGATGAGGTCAACCGGCGGCGGGCGCATCAGATCCGGTGACGCGTCCGTCAGCGCTTGGCCGAGCAGGCCGGCGGGGTCGATGATGTGTGGTGCGGTCATCGCGATAGAAGCCTTTCGAGAGTTCCGTGAGACGTTCGCTCGAAAGATCACGCGATGGCCGCGCTCTATGCCGGACAAGCTGTCCGACGCTCACGCCAACCGCGTTACACCACTACCAGGGACTCCACTACCGACACAACTCCACGCCCGGCGGCAGACAGACGGGCCTGGAAATACCAGGTAGCGCCAGCTTTCGGCCCGGCTCAGCGTCCGGGAGCGCGAGCCGATAGGGGAAGGTGACGTCCGCATCGGTCGCGGCTTACAACCGCCAAGAGAGCCGACGCCTCGCCGCGCCTGCGGACTACCACCTATTCGACGCACCGCGCGACGGGGAGCTGGGCGGATAACGGGTTCGCTCCGCAGGAAAGCGCCACCGCCCTCAGCGTGCTCTCCGTCCCGCCGTGGACCCCGATGGTGCGCTCGCCGAAGCTCCCGGCCAGCGCCTCCCAGAACCGTGGCCGGCAGACGCCGAGCAGCTCGCCCGTGCGGTGCGCGAGGGGCTCGCGATACTCCTCATCGCCGGGGTCGGTCAGCGTGCCGGAGTAGCCGAAGATCACCGCGTGCATGACCCATACACGGACGCGCCGGAGACCCCTGTGGTGCGAGGGCCTCCGGCGAGGCGGTTCCGTGCGGTGGATCAGGATCCGCGAAGGATGAGGTTGCCGTTGTCCGCGGCGCCGCTCTGCGAGCCGCTCATTTCGCTGGCGCGTTTTGCGGCGCCGCATTCCCTGCGGCTTTATCCGCTGGCGTTTCGTTCAAACCCAAACCACGCAGGGTGTTATCGCGGTTCGCGTTTTCGCGCAGCGCGGTCAAGGAATTTAAGCGGCCCAGCAAAGTCGTGGAAGATGCGGGGCATTTCAAGTCTTGAACCGCCGACAAGGTTTTTTCAAAGCGTTGGATGCGGCTTTCAAGGTCCGTTCCACTCGGAAGGTTCGCATTCTTGAGCGCTACCTGCGCGTTCACTTGGGCTTGAGTGGGTGGGCAGCGACCGGGAACTTTTACCCCGGTGGGACCCACGCGGTCGGCCGTCGCGTTCGGATTACCCGGGCTGAAACCCAACGCCGGCACCAAAGCGTTAATGTCACCGGAGCTGGCTCCGGCGTTCCCCGTCGCTCCACTCGCGGCCGCTTTATCCGCTGGCGTTTCGTTCAAACCCAAACCACGCAGGGTGTTATCGCGGTTCGCGTTTTCGCGCAGCGCGGTCAAGGAATTTAAGCGGCCCAGCAAAGTCGTGGAAGATGCGGGGCATTTCAAGTCTTGAACCGCCGACAAGGTTTTTTCAAAGCGTTGGATGCGGCTTTCAAGGTCCGTTCCACTCGGAAGGTTCGCATTCTTGAGCGCTACCTGCGCGTTCACTTGGGCTTGAGTGGGTGGGCAGCGACCGGGAACTTTTACCCCGGTGGGACCCACGCGGTCGGCCGTCGCGTTCGGATTACCCGGGCTGAAACCCAGCGCCGGCACCAAAGCGTTAATGTCACCGGAGCTGGCTCCGGCGTTGCCCTGTTCGGCGGCCTGGCTCATCCCCGTGCCGACCGCGAGCGCCGAGCCGAGCAGCGCTGCGGCGGCACCTCCAATCACCAGCTTGCGCGTCCGGCTGCTGACTCCGCGTCGATACATGCACGGCTCCTCTTCGTCTCGGCACTGCTTGTGCCGAGATATACGAGCAATGATGTGGCAGCAGTTCATGGCGCTGAGCAAGCGTTCCTTAAAGCTTCTTTAACGCGACCCCCTGGGCGTGCAGCCGCCAGCCACCTTCCGGCTGAACGAGCTGTCGGTCAAGCTGTTGGTTGAGCGCGGCGATACCGACGCGCTGAGCGCCTGCGCCGATGCGGGCAGTTGGCAGGCTCGCGAACCGCTGGTTAAGTTGTTGGTCGAGCGCGGCGACATTGACGCACCCCGCGCCTACGCCGATGCTGGTGAGTCTTGGGCCGCTCGCCGGCTGGTCGACGTGTTAGCCGAGCGCGGTGACTTCGAGGCATTGCGCGCCCGCGCTGACGCCGGCGACTCTCACGCCGCCGGTCGACTCGCCGAGCGCGGTGACTTCTGAGCTTCCCGACTTGTATGGGTGCAGCAGTTCGCGCTTTGGTCGTAGCGTTCCGCGGGACGCCGGGCGGTTGACTCGTGAGCTTCCTGCCGCTCTTCGGGGCTGGCTCTAGCGGGGTGTGTCTGCCGTCCGGTGTCTGGCCGCGGTCTGACTCGACAGAGGCCTGATCGTTATTGGGACTGCAAGTCGGGATGTCGTCCGCGGTCGCCCTAGTTGGTGAACCTGTCGGAGGACCATCTGATGATCATGATCGGTGTCGACCCGCACAAGTCGACTCACACCGCCACCGCGCTGATCGAGGCTTCGCACCAGCCGGTCGACAGCCTGCGGATCGACGCCACGCTCAACGATTACCGGAAGCTGCTGCGATGGGCGAAACGGTTCGAGCAACGGCGGTGGGCGGTGGAGAACGCCCATGGCCTGGGCCGGCACCTGACGCAATGGTTGATCGCCCGCGGCGAACAGGTCGTCGATGTGCCGCCGACGGCCACGGCCAGGCTTCGGGAGCTGTCTCGCGGCGGCCGCCGTAAGAACGATGTCATCGACGCCGCTGCGGCGGCCAGCGTGGCCGCGCTGCGGGGCGAGGCGATGCCGGTGGCCGCCGAGGACATGTCCAGCGTGCTGAGTCTGCTGGAGGAGCGTCGCGCCAACCTGGCCGGTGGGCGGACCCGGCTGGTCAATCAGCTGCACGCCCTGCTGTGCGACCTCATCCCGGGTGGTGCGCCGACCGCGCTGACCGCCGCGCTGGCAGCACGCCTGGTGGCCTCGGTTCGCCCGGCCTCGTCAGTCGAGCACGGCCGCAAACAACTCGCTCGTGACCTTGTACACGGAGATCCGCGCCGTTGACGGCCGCTTGGCTCAGATCGTCGAGCGCATGAACGACGCGCTGGCCCAGCATGGCACGCGGCTACCGCAAGTTCCCGGCATCGGCCCGGTCATCGCCGCACGCATCGTGGGCCGCGTCGGTGATCCCACCTGCTTCGCCGGCACCGCGGCCTTCGCTAACTATACGGGGGTAGCACCGATCGAGGTGTCCAGCGGCACTAAATCGCGTCATCGTCTGTCACGCGGTGGAGATCGACAACTCAACTCGGCTCTGCACCTCGTGGCGGTTACCCAGATCCGCATGACCGGCAGCGTCGGTCGCGTCTACTACGACGCCAAACGGTTGGCCGGCAAGACACACAGGGAGGCCGTGCGCTGTTTGAAACGGCGCCTGGCCGACCACATCTGGCGCCTGATGATCGCCGACCATCGGCGGCTAACTGAAACGACGGGCCCGGGAGGACACTCGGGGGCGACTCTGCGATCCAGCGCGGCTGACCCAACCCCGACGGCCAACTCTTCGGACAAGTCACTTCCCGGACCCGCCATCGACGAGCTTACGACTTCGACAAGATCAGCAGCTTGACAAAACACAGAGGCACCCCGGTTTCCCGGACACCATGGTCGCCGAGGGAGGAGTTCGGATGCCCGCACCACACCCGCCGGAGTTTCGTCAGCGCGCGGTCGAGTTGGCCCGGCTGAGGGACAAGGCGATCCGGTTGATCGCCAAGGATCTCGGGATCAGTAAGTCGTGCCTGCGTAACTGGCTGACCCAGGCAGACACCGACGCCGGCACCCGCGACGGGCTGACCAGCGACGAACACAAAGAACTGGCGGCGCTGCGGAAAGAAAACGGCGGCTGGAGGTCGAGAACGAGATCTTGCGCAAGGCTGCCGCCTACTTCGCCCGCGAGAACGTCCTCCCAAAATGATCTACCCGGTCGTCGCCGAACTTGCCGCGGACGGCATTGCCGCGGACGGCATCGCCGTGGCGGTGACGTGCCGGGTCCTCGGGGTGTCGACGTTCCGGGTTCTACGAATGGCGGTCGCGGCCGGTCTGCGACCGCCAGGTCGCCGATCAGGCGTTGACGCACACGATCCGCGAGATCCATCAGATGTCACGGGGCAGCTACGGCGCCCTGCGGGTGCACGCCGAACTCCGCCTGGCCGCCGGGGTGCGGTGCGGCCGCAAACGGGTGGAGCGGCTCATGCGCGACGCCGGGTTGCAGGGGGCTCTACCGGCGCCGCCGGCGCGGCTGCACCGTGCGGGATCCGGACGCTACGCCGTCGCAGGATCTGGTCCAGCGGCAGTTCGTCGCCGACGGGCCGGACCGGTTGTGGGTCACCGACATCACCCAGCACCGCACCGGCCAGGGCTGGGTGTACTGCGCTGTGGTGCTGGACGTGTTCGCCCGCCGGGTCGTGGGCTGGTCGATCGCTGATCACCTGTGCGGACTTCGAGGATCCGGCCTTGTCAGCGGACGGTGCGAACCGAGCTGGTCATCGACGCTGTACCGCTCGGAAATGCGGTGCGGGCTACGCTGCCTGCGAATATTCGTTGATCAAACCGTCGAGAATCTTCCTGCGACGGACACGCGCAGAGGCAAGGTCGACAATCGCTGGCCCAGTGTCCGCTGCGTCGGGTAGACGTCGGTCACGGCTCTGGTGAGGTCTGTGCTCGTTGTAGTGCGCGACGAACTCACCCAGGACGGCCAGCAAGTGCCACGGGTTGTAGATCAGCATCCGGTCCAGACACTCACGGCGCGCGGTACGCACCCACCGTTCCGCGTAGGCATTCGCTCGAGGCGCTTGCGGCGCGCTGCGTAGGACCTCGATGCCTTCCCTGGTGAAGACCTCGTCGAACACGTCGGTGACTTGGCGTCCCGGTCCCGGATCAAGAACCGGAACTGCGCGGCCCGCTCCCCCAGGTCCAGCATCAGGTTGCGGGCCTGCTGCGCCACCCATACACCGGTTGGGTGGGTGGTGGCGCCGAGGATGTGCACTCGGGGGGTGGCGATCTCCATCAGGAACAGCACGTAGATGCGGGTCAACCCGATCGTGTCGACGTGCAGGAAGTCGCAGGCCAGGATCCCCTTGGCCTGGACGGTCAGGAACTGGGTCCAGGTCGGCCCGGCCCGCCGCGGTGCCGGATCCACCCCGGCGTTGGTCAGGATGGACCACACGGTACTGGCCGCCACCCGGTATCGCAGGCCCACCAGTTCGCCCTGGATCCGGCGGTGACCCCAGCCCGGATTCTCCGTCGCCAGGCGCAGCACCAACGCCCGTATTTCTGCCCGGACCGGCGGGCGTCCCGGCCGGCGCCGAGGATAGGTCCAACTGCGGGCGATCAGATCGCGGTGCCAGCGCAGCAGCGTGGCCGGGGTGACCAGGAACGTGGCCCACCGCGGTCGGGCCAGCAGCCGCGCCAGAGCGAAAGCACCGCCCGATCTGATGGTTCCAAATCCAGGCGTTTGACCTGACGACTTAGCACCGCGACCTGGTGGCGAAGGACCAGGATCTCGACCTCCTTCGCCCGCTCGCCGCGCATGCCCAACACGATCAGCTGCAGCACCTGATGAAGGACCAGGTATCCGAACGACACGACCATGCCGGTCAGCCTGCCTCCGACCGAGCGACCGGCAACGGACAGATCCGCAGCTCAGACCCTGAAACCCAGTTTTCGAGCGGTACAGGGTCTGCAGGGCCTCGTCGGCGGCGGGCTTGTCCTGCTCGATCGCGGCGAGCGGCTGATCGAGAGGTGGGTCCCGAGCTTATGGACCGCCGCCCGACAGCCTGAAAGAGGCCAACCGGCGCCGACGCGAGCATCAAAACGGTGGGTTTTCGGTGGGTGGTCCCTATCCAACGAAAACGGTGACCTGCGTTTCCGCAGGTCACCGCCGGTTTTTGGTCGGGCTGACAGGATTTGAACCTGCGACCCCTTGACCCCCAGTCAAGTGCGCTACCAAGCTGCGCTACAGCCCGCCGCCGCCCACAACCATGAGCGGCAACGGAAGCAGCGTACCAAAGACCTACCCGTGGGCCTTGCCGCGACCCCCCGGCCCGAGCTTCTTCCGGGGCCGGACGGAGACCTCGACCGGGGAGCCGTCGAAGCCGAACTCCTCGCGGAGCTTGCGTTCGACGAAGCGGAGGTATCCGGCGTCGAACGGTCCGGTCGTGAACAGGACGAACCGGGGCGGGGCCACGCCGGCCTGGGTGGCGAACAGGATGCGGGGAGCGCGGCCGCCCCGGACTGGGTGGGGGGTCGCCTGCGAGACCGTGGTCAGGAACTGGTTGAGGGTGCCGGTGGGGACGCGCTTCTCCCACGATTCCAGAGCCCGGCGCAGCGCGGGGGCCAGCTTGTCGATCGCGCGGCCGGTCTTCGCGGAGATGTTGACGCGGATGGCCCACGGGATGCGCTTGAGCTCGCGGTCGATCTCCTTCTCCAGGTAGTGGCGACGGTCGTCGTCGACGAGGTCCCACTTGTTGAAGGCGATGACCAGCGCCCGGCCGGCCTCGACGACCGAGGTGAGGACGCGCTGGTCCTGCTCGGTGATCGTCTCGGAGGCGTCCAGCAGGACGATGGCGACCTCGGCGGCCTCGACGGCGCCGGCCGTGCGCAGCGAGGCGTAGTACTCCGTGCCGCTGACGTGGCTGACCCGCCTCCGCAGGCCGGCCGTGTCGACGAACTGCCAGACGTCGTCGTCCAGGGAGACCAGGCTGTCGACCGGGTCGACCGTGGTGCCGGCGACCGCGTCGACGACCGCGCGCTCCTCATTGGACAGCCGGTTCAGCAGGCTGGACTTGCCGACGTTGGGGCGGCCGACCAGCGCCACCCGGCGCGGGCCGCGGGGGGCGCCCTCGATGATGGGGGGCGCGGGGGGCATCGCCGCGAGAATGGCGTCCAGGAGGTCGCCGGCGCCGCGGCCGTGCAGGGCCGACATCGGGAACGGCTCGCCCAGGCCCAGGCCCCACAGGGAGTTGGCCTCGAACTCGAGGTTCTGGTTGTCGGCCTTGTTGGCGATCAGGATGACCGGCTTGGCGCTGCGGCGCAGCATGCGGACCGCGGCCTCGTCGACGTCGGTGGCGCCGACGGTCACGTCGACCACGAACAGAACCACGTCGGCGGTCTGCACGGCGATCTCGGCCTGGGCGGCGATGGCCGCCGCGCGGTCGCGGGCGTCGGGTTCCCAGCCGCCGGTGTCGACCACGGTGAAGCGGCGGCCGTTCCAGTTCGCGTCGTACGGGACCCGGTCGCGGGTAACGCCCGGGACGTCCTCGACGACGGCCTGACGGCGGCCGATGATGCGGTTGACGAGGGTGGACTTGCCGACGTTGGGGCGGCCGACGACGGCGACGACCGGCACCGGCCCGGAAGCGACGGCAGCCGCCGGGGCGTCGGTGACGTCGAGGCCGGTGGTGTCGAAGTCGGACGGATTGAAGTCGGTTGAGGCGTCGAAGGACGACATCACGGAGAGACAACCTTGCTTTCCAGAAGTTCCAGCAGCCTCGCGACCACATCGTTGATACCCAGGCCGGTGGTGTCCAGCGAGATCGCATCCGACGCCTGGCGCAGCGGGTCGGCCGCGCGGCTGGAGTCGAACTTGTCGCGCCGGGCCAGGTCGGCGGCGGTCGCCTTTACATCGGAGGCGTTCTCGGCGCTGCGCCGGACGGCTCGCGCCTCGGCCGAAGCGGTCAGGTACACCTTCAAGTCCGCGTCGGGGGCGACGACCGAGGCGATGTCCCGGCCCTCGACGACGATGCGGGGGTGCGCCGCAATGATCGCCTGCTGCTGGGCGACAAGCAGACGCCGTACGGCCGGGACCGCGGCGACGGCCGAGACGGCCGCAGTGACCTGAGGTCCCCGGATGGCGGCGGACACGTCATGGTCGTTGGCGAAGAAGTGTGGACTGACCGGATCTGTGCCGATCGAAAGCTGCGTTTCCAGAGCGACCTTGGCCACCCCGTCAACATCTGCCGGATCGACGTCGGCGTCCAGGACGGCCCAGGTCACGGCACGGTACATCGCACCGGTGTCAAGGTACGCGCCGTCCAACGCCGTGGCCAGTCGCCGGGAGACGGTGGATTTGCCCGATCCGGAAGGCCCGTCCAGGGCCACCACGCACCGTTCAGCAGTCACCGGTCCCTCTTCTCCACGAACTCAAACACCAATTGTGCCTCAATCGCCGACCGCCTTGAACAGCGCTCCCACCTCGGCGGTGGACAAGTGACGGAAACCACCGGGACGCAGGTCTCCCAGGCGGATCGGGCCGACCGAGGTGCGGACCAGCCGGGACACCGGGTGGCCGACCTCGTCCAGCATCCGGCGCACGATGTGCTTGCGGCCCTCGTGCAGAACGATCTCGATCTGTGCAGTCTTGCCGATCGCGTCGATCAGCCGGAACTCGTCCACGCGGGCCGGCCCGTCATCGAGCTCGACGCCCTCCCGCAGGCGGCGGCCCACCGTCCGCGGAAGCGGGCCGGCCACCTCAGCCATGTAGGTCTTGGCGATGCCGTACGACGGGTGCATCAGCTTGTGCGCGAGGCCGCCGTCGTTGGTGATCAGCAGCAGGCCTTCGCTGTCGGAGTCGAGCCGGCCGACGTGGAACAGGCGCTGCGCGAACTGGCCGAGGAAGTCGGCGAGTTCGTTGCGGCCCTTCTCGTCGTCCAGCGACGCGACGACGCCGCGAGGCTTGTTCATCGCGATGTAGACCAGCTTGGTGTCGGTGATCACCCGCTGGCCGTCGACATGAATCTGCGCCGTCGCCGGGTCGACCTTGTCGCCGAGCTTGGCCACCTTGCCGTTCACGGTGACGCGCCGACGGAAGATCAGGTCTTCGCAGGCGCGCCGGGAACCAATGCCGGCCAGCGCCAGCACCTTCTGCAGGCGCTCGGCGTTACCGGTATCAGCCTGAGCCATCAAGTACTTCTTCCACGTCGTCGGGCAGGAACGGCGCCAGCGGGGGTAGCTGATCGACCGAGTTCAGCCCCAGTTTCTCCAGGAACAGCGTCGTGGTCCGGTATAGATGTGCCCCGGTCTCACCCTCGATGCCGCATTCCTCGATGAGGCTGCGGGTCACCAGGGTACGCATCACGCCGTCACAGTTCACACCGCGGATGGCGGAGATGCGCGAACGGGTCACCGGCTGTTTGTAGGCCACGACCGCCAGGGTTTCCAGCGCGGCCTGCGTCAGCCGCACGGATTGCCCGTCCAAGACGAAGCGTTCGACGTACGCCGCATATTCCGGCCGGGTGTAGAGACGCCAGCCACCCGCGGCCCGCCGCAGGTCGAAGCCGTGCCCGGCCGCCGTGTACCGCGCCGAGATGTCCTCGAGCATCTCAGCGACGCGCTCGGTCGGCTGCTCCAGGATCTGCGCGAGCTGCATCTCCTGTACCGGCTCGTCGACCACGAGCAGGATCGCCTCCAGCGCCGGCCGCAACTCCGACTCATCCATCAGGATGATCGGCGCGGGCTCTTCAAGATCAACTTCAACGTCGTCTTCGGTACGCGCCGTGGTCTCCACAGACGCAGTCGCCCGTCCACGGCTCCCCCGCCCCTGCGCCGGCACCCCGGAAGCCTTCGGGCCCGTGGCGGCCGCTCCCCCGGCCAGCGCCGCCTCCGCATCCGCCTGCCCCGCGGCGAACGCGACCGCCGCCGCATCGGCGGCAAACCGAACATCGCCGTCCACCGCATCGTCCGCCGTCGACGCGGACTGCCCGTGCCGGACGCCGTCGTCCGAGCCGTCGGCCGGCCCGGCAGCGTCGCGGAGAGAGGCGTCCGGGGCATCGGCCGCCGCGGCGTCGGATGGGGCGTCATCACGTGGGGAGGCGTCCGCAGTATCGTCATCCGGATCGGGGTCGCCCAACGCTGCGACCGAGGAGTTGACGTCCGAATCGTCGTTGCCGTCGGGATCCGCGACGTCCGCATCGACGCCGTTCAGATCGTCGCCGTCGTCCGCATCATCGTCGTCCAGGTCGTCATCGTCCGGATCGTCATCGTCCAGGTCGCCATCGCCATCGCCGTCGTCGTCATCGTCGTCGTCCGTCGCCGTCGAGGCTTCGTCGCCGGCGGGGACGTCGTCGCTGATCGGAAGGTCCATCTCGCCGTCGTCGGTGATGTCGTCGTCGGCGGCCGCGTCGAAGACGTCGCCGGCGTCGTCGCCGTCCGGCGGCAGCATCGCGTCGACTGCGTGCCGGGCCTGGTCGTCGTCCGTCTCGACCGCGGACTCGAGGGACGCCGGTACCGGCAGTTCGGGCTCCTCGCCCACATCGGTCGGGTCGGCGTTGTCGTCGCCCGGCAGCTCGGCCGGCGCGTCTACGGTCGGGTGGACGTCGGTCTCCCCCGGGATGGGTGGCAACTCGGGCGGCACGCCGTCGGCGGAGTAACCGGGCGGGTTCGCCCCCTCGAACTCCGGGTCGAAGTCGTCGTCATCATCCGACAGGCCGGCCGCCGATCGGTCCTCGTCGTCGTCGTCCGGCCCGGGCTCGTCGGAGGCTGATGACGAGGCGGAGGCCTGGGAGTCACGGTCGGGCTCGCGCTGCGGCCGCTCCCACGGCGGGACCCAGGACGCCGCCTGCGAGGCCAGAGACTCCGGACGCTCGTCGCTGCTCACCGTCGGTCCTCCATCACAATCTCAGACCTGTCCACATCGGCATCCCAAGCGGACAAATCGCCGTCGTGACCGGGTAAAGCGGCAGGCAGAGTGCCGTCGTCCGGCAGAGCGGCGTCGTCCGGCAGAGCGTCGTCGTCAGGCAGAGCGTCGTCAGCCGAAGGTGGGGTGCCCTCGTAGTCGTCGATCTCGAGCTCGGCCTCGATCGCGTCGCCGCCGACCCAGCGGACGGTCAGCTCGTCCAGTGACACCGGCTGCTCGAACTCGATCAGTCCTTCGCGGTACAGCTCGAGCAGCGCCAGGAACCGGGCGACCACCTCGAGCGTGCTGTCGCAGTCGGCCACCAGCAGCGTGAACGTCGCGTGCCCGGCCCGGCGTAACCGTTCCTGCAGCAGGGCGGCGTGCTCGCGCACCGACACCCGTACCTGGTGGATGTGCGCGATCGACACCTCGGGCGGCCCGGGTTTGGGGGTGAACTGTCGCAGGGCCAGCTTGAACAGCCGCTCGGGACCGATACCGAGCACCAGGTCGGGGAGCGCCTCGGCGAACCGCAACTCCATCGCCACCGCACGCGGCCACCGGCGGGCGCCCGTCGTCTCCAGCTCGGACAGGTGAGCCGCGGCCTCCTTGAACGCCTTGTACTGCAGCAGCCGCGCGAACAGCAGGTCGCGCGCTTCCAGCAGCGCCAGGTCCTCCTCGTCCTCGACGTCGGCGGCGGGCAGCAGCCGGGCCGCCTTGAGGTCGAGCAGGGTGGCCGCGACCAGCAGGAACTCACTGGCCTCGTCGAGGTCCCAGTCGTCGCCCATGCCCCGGATGTAGGCGATGAAGTCGTCGGTGACCTGGTGCAGCGCCACCTCGGTGACGTCCAGCTTGTGCTTGCCGATCAGCTGCAGCAGCAGGTCGAACGGGCCGGTGAAGTTGTCCAGCCGCACGGTGAACCTTCCCGAGTCGAGCTCGGGGGCGTCCGGATCAGGCGAAGGCACGTGCTGAACGTAGACCCCCGGTACGACAACCTGGTCAAGGCTCACGGTCGATCCCTACCCCCACAGCCGGATGAACACCGTTCCGATCAGGTCCAACGGCCACAGGAGCAAGGGGTTACCCAACGGGACGAAGCAGCTCACGAGCAGGACGACGGCGCCGATGTTCTTGGTCTCGAACCACAGCCGGTAGGCCTGCATCCCGGGCCCGGGCCGGCGCATCGCCGACCACAGGATGCCGAACCCGTCCAGTGGCGGGATCGGGATCAGGGCCAGCAGCCCGAACGCCAGCAGCCCGACCGCGAGCGAGAAGACGATCACCGCCGGGGCGGGGCCGTCGAGCCGTCCGAGCAGCACGTCGGAGACACCGACGCCGAGCACCGGCGAGGCGGGGAAGAGCAGCGTGTACGCGAGGAAGACCAGCTGGGCGGCGAGGATGGTGGCGACCGGGCCGGACGCGAAGACCACCGCCGCCCGCCCGCGCCCGGCGAGCCGGGGCACCTCGTCGACGTCGATCACCTTGCCCCAGCCGGTGCCACCGATCGCCGCCGCGACCGCGCCGAACGGGTCGATGTCCTCACGCAGCCGCGGTCGTGCGGCATCGTTGGCGTGCGACAGGCGGAGCCGGCGGGCGGAGAGCCGGATGGCCAGCGCGCGCAGCACCAGGCCGATCAGGAACGCAGCGAGCAGCCCGATGAGGGCCACCGGGTGGCCGAGAGCGAACAGCACGGGAGCCGTTAGCCCCGCTCGGCCTTGGCCGCGATGACCTCGCGGGCCAGCTGGCGGTAGTTGCGGGCACCGGAGGACGCCGGGTCGAGCGAGGTGATCGGGGCGCCGGCCACGGTCGACTCCGGGAACTTGACCGTCTTGGTGATGACGGTCTGGTACACCTTGTCGCCGAACGCCTCGACCACCCGCTGCAGCACCTGGCGGCAGTGGGTGGTGCGGGAGTCGTACATGGTGGCCAGAATGCCCTCGAGCTCGAGGTCGAAGTTGAGCCGCTCGCGCACCTTGTCGATGGTGTCGAGCAGCAGCGCGACGCCGCGCAGGGAGAAGAACTCGCACTCCAGCGGGATCAGCACACCGTGCGCGATGGTCAGCGCGTTGATCGCCAGCAGGCCCAGCGAGGGCTGGCAGTCGATCAGGATGAAGTCGTACTCCTTGCGGACGGTGCGCAGCACCCGGGCCAGCGCCATCTCCCGGGCAACCTCGTTGACCAGCTGGATCTCGGCCGCGGAGAGGTCGATGTTGGCGGGCAGCAGGTGCAGACCGGCCACGTCGGTCTTGATGATCACGTCCTCGGCGGTCACATCGTCCTGCATGAGCAGGTTGTAGATGCTGAGGTCGAGGTTGTGCGGGTTCACGCCGAGACCGACCGAGCAGGCGCCCTGGGGGTCGAAGTCGACCAGCAGCACCTTCCGCCCGTATTCGGCCAGGGCCGCGCCGAGGTTGATGGTGCTCGTCGTCTTGCCGACGCCGCCCTTCTGGTTGGCCAGGGCGATGATCCGCGCCGGGCCGTGCCGATCGGTCGGCATCGGCTCGGGGATCGGCCGGCGCATCGTGTACGCCGTCGGGTCGGCCGGGCCCAGATCGGCGCCCAGGTCGAACGCGGCCTGCTGCTCTCGGAGGGTCGAGGTCCAGGCCTCGGCCCGGTCGCCATTGCCTGCCACGTCGTCGCCCCCTCCCGGCCCGCACCTAAGCCGCTGCCCGACTGTACGCCACGGACACGGTCGTTCCGGTTCAGCCTTTTCGGCGTGTCGCGCCTGGTGCCGCCCAATTGTCAACGAGCCCGCGGGTGTGCGGTCGCGTAGACCTCGCGCAGTCTTTCCACGGTGACCAGCGTGTAGACCTGCGTCGTGGTCACCGAGGCGTGCCCCAGAAGTTCCTGGACGACCCGGACGTCGGCGCCGCCGTCGAGCAGATGGGTCGCGTACGAATGGCGAAGTGTGTGCGGGGACACGGCGTGCGGCCCGTCCACCGGCAGCCCGGCGGCGGCCGCGGCGGAGTGCAGGATCGTCCAGGCGCTCTGCCGGGACAGCGGGCCGCCGCGGGCGTTGAGGAACACCGCGGGCGTGCCCCGGCCCGACGCGGCCAGACCGGGCCGGGCGCGCACCAGGTACGCCTCGAGAGCGGCCCGGGCGTACCGGCCGACCGGCACGATCCGCGTCCGGCCACCCTTCCCGTGCAGCACCACCGCCGATTCGTCGTCCGGCCGGAGGGAGAGGTCGTCGACGGCGGCGCCGACGGCTTCGGAGATGCGTGCGCCGGTGCCGTACAGCAACTCCAGCAGGGCCTTGTCGCGCAGTCCGAGCAGCGAGTCGTCGGGCACCGCCAGCAGCGCCGTCACCTGCTCGACGGTGAGCGCCTTGGGCAGCCGCCGGGGTGGCGTGGGCGGCTTCACGTCGCGGGCCACGTCGGTGGCCACGAGGCCTTCCCGGGCGGCGAAGCGGTGCAGCCCGCGGACGGCGCTGACGGCTCGGGCCGCGGACGCCGCCGACAGCCCTTCGGCGCGCAGCCGGGCGAGGTGCCGGGCCACGTCCGCGGCGGTCACCGCGGCGAGGTCACCGGCACCCTGAAGCGTCAGCGCGTACCGCTCCAGGTCCCGGCGGTACGACGTCAGCGTGTTACGGGACAGCCCACGCTCGACGCTGAGGTGGTCGAGGTAGGTCTGGATGGTGGACGCGACGGTCAGCTGAGCACCTCGGCCAGCGGCAGCGTCGCCATGCCGTGCGCCTGCGCGACCGGGCCGTAGACCACGTGACCGTCGTAGGTGTTCACCCCGAGGGCCAGCGACGCGTCGGCCTTGACCGCGTCCCGCCAGCCGCGGTTGGCCAGCTGCAGCGCGTACGGCAGGGTGACGTTGGTCAGGGCGTACGTGCTGGTGTGGGGAACCGCGCCGGGCATGTTGGCGACGCAGTAGAAGATCGAGTTGTGCACGTTGTAGACCGGGTCGGCGTGCGTGGTCGGGTGCGAGTCCTCGAAACAGCCGCCCTGGTCGATGGCGATGTCGACGAGCACGCTGCCCGGCAGCATGCGCGACACCAGGTCGTTGGAGATCAGCGTGGGCGCCTTCGCCCCCGGCACCAGCACCGCGCCGATGACCAGGTCGGCGTCGAGGACGGCCTTCTCGATCTCGTACGCGTTGGACGCGATCGTCTGGATGTGACCGCGGTAGTCGGCGTCGACCTCGCGCAGCCGGGGCACGTTGATGTCCAGCAGCAGCACCTCGGCCTGCATGCCGAGCGCGATCGCGGCCGCGTTCATGCCGGAGACGCCGGCGCCGATGACGACGACCTTGGCCGCGTACACACCGGGGACGCCGCCCATCAGCACGCCGCGGCCGCCGCCGGAGCGCATCAGGTGGTACGAGCCGACCTGTGGCGCGAGCCGGCCGGCGACCTCGCTCATCGGGGCCAGCAGCGGCAGCGAGCGGTCGGGCAGCTCGACCGTCTCGTACGCGATGCCGGTGACCTTGCGGTCGATCAGCGCGTCGGTGCACTCCTTGGACGCCGCCAGGTGCAGGTAGGTGAACAGCACCTGACCCTCGCGCATCCGCCCGTACTCCTCGGCGATGGGCTCCTTGACCTTGAGCACCAGATCGGCCGAGCCCCACACGTCGTCGGCCGACGGCAGGATGGCGGCGCCGGCGGCGACGAAGGTGTCGTCGGTGATGGACGAGCCCACGCCCGCCCCGGACTGCACGGACACCTGGTGACCGGCGCGGGTGAATTCGAACACGCCGGCCGGGGTGATGGCCACCCGGAACTCGTTGTTCTTGACCTCGCTGGGAATGCCGACCTTCATCAGCCGACACCGTCCTTTCCTCAACGCTGAGAAACGACCCGGGTGGGACATCGTTTCCGAACACTACCGTTCCAGCAGCTGGTCACCAGCGCATGTCGTGATCGTGACGGCTGGTCACACCCGGACGACCAGGGTGTCGGCGGCCATGTCGCCGAGCCGGCGGCAGCGCGATGAGTTGACCACGATGACCAGGCCGAGCAGGTAGCCGAAGAGGCCGTCGATCAGCCGCAGCACGGTCCGCAGCGAGGCCCGGCCGATCCCCGGCGCCCGGCCGTCCGACTCCCGGATCACCTTGATGCCGGTGGCCAGCTTGCCCACGGTCCGGCCGAACAAGCCCTCCAGCAGCACGTAGTAGACCACCACGAGGAGCAGCAGCCCGATGTTGCCGCCGGTGGACAGCTGGGTGAGGTCGAGGGCGTCGTGCTGCTGCTGCGGAAGGCCGGCCACCGACCGGACGATGCTGTAGATCACGCTGAGCACGACGCCGTCGATGATCGTGGCGACGATCCGGCGGCCGGTGACGTGCACGTTCACCGTGGGCGGGGCGTCGGCGTAGGTGTAGCTCATGCGGTCTCTCCCAGTCCGTGGCGGAAGGCGTAGGCGACCGCCTGCGCGCGGTCGCGGGCATCGATCTTCGCAAATAGGTGGTTGACGTGGCTCTTCACGGTCCCCTCGCTGACCACCAGCCGGGACGCGATCTCGGCGTTGGACAGTCCGCCGGCCATCAGCGAGAGGACCTCGGCCTCGCGCGGGGTCAGGCCGTCCGGGAACTCGGATCGGGGCACCCCCTGGGCGTTGCCGGCGATGGCGTCGATCAGGTGCCGCTGGACCGCCGGGTCGATCGCGGCGTGATCGTCCAGGACCTGCCGCAGCGCCTGCCGGATCTGCTCGCCGCCGGCGTCCTTGGTCAGGTAGCCGCGGGCGCCGGCCCGCAGCGCCTCCAGCACCGACCGGTCGTCCGAGTACGTGGTCAGCACCACCACCTTGACCTCGGGCGCCTCGCTGCGCAGGCGGCGGGTGGCCTCGACCCCGTCGCAGCGCGGCATGCGCAGATCCATCAGCACCACGTCGGGGTGCACCGCGCAGGCCAGCGTGACCGCCTCGGCCCCGTCGGCGGCCGTGCCGACCACCTCGACGTCGTTGAGCAGCCCGAGCACCATGCTCAGACCCTCACGGACCACCCGCTGGTCGTCGGCGATGAGCACCCGGATCACGCCGGCACCGCCAGCTCGACCCGGAATCCGCGTCCGGTCGCGCCGGCGGTGAGCGTGCCGCCGAGCAACTCGGCCCGTTCCCGCATGCCGGTCAGCCCGTAACCGTGAGATTTGTCCGGTGAAGGCCCGGGCGCCGGACCGATGTCCTCCACGGTGAGCCGGGTGGCCGACGGCTCGTACGCCAGTCGCAGCGACACCCGGGACGGCGTCGCGTGCCGGGCCACGTTGGTCAGCGCCTCCTGAGCGACCCGGTACAGCGCCAGCCGCGCCTCCGAGCCGAGCGGACGCGGCTCCCCCGACACCTCGAAGTCACACGGCAACCCCTGGTCCCGGGCGAACCGCGTAGCCAGCCCGGCCAGCCGCTCGGGCCCGGGCAGGTCATCGTCGCGCAGCGTGCCGATCGCCCCGCGCGCCTCCTCCAGGCCGGTCCGGGCCAGGTGATGGGCCCGGTCGATGACGGCCGGGAGACGCGGGTCGGCCGGGTCGCCGGCCACCAGCATGCGGGCTCCCTCGAGCTGCAGCAGCAGCCCGGACAGCGAATGGGCCAGGACGTCGTGCATTTCGCGGGCGAGCCGCTGCCGCTCGGCCAGCCCGGCCGCCTCGGCCTGCGCCGCCTGGCTGGCGGTGAGTTCGGCCAGCAGCCGCTTCGTCTCGCGTTGCGACTCGGCCAGCCGGAACGCCAGGTACATCAGGCCGAACAGGACGGCGAAACCGGCGAGGAAGGCCAGGTCGCCAAAGCTCTGACCGGCGATCGAGGCCACCATCTCGAGCACGACGAACGCCGCGATCAGCACCGGCACAGCCACCCGCACCGGCAGCAGCCCGGTCGCCAGGCACAGCACCGCGACCAGCACGGCCACCGCACCTGGACCGCTCAGCTGCACCGACACCAGCGTCACCGAACTGACCAGCATGACGCCGACGAAAACCGCGTGGGGCGGCCGGATCGGCCGTTGCGCGGTCGCGTTCCGGCCGAACACCCCGGCCACGAACGCCGCGGCCGCGAGCGCGACGACCAGGGGCCGGCCGGTCCATCCGAACCCGGGATCGGCGGTGGCCGCGGCCCACACGAACCACGCCAGCATCAGCGGGGTCAGCAGCTGCATCCACTTCACGACCCGGGCCCGGGTCGTCGCGGGATCTTCGGTAGGCACCCTTCGAACTTAGAGCGAGCCCGCCGCGGACGCATCGGCCCCCGGTTGTAGACGCGCCTCTACCCGCGGGTGGAGGCGCGGGATCGGTCTGCGCGCCGATGAATCACCCGGGTCCGAAAACGCAGGCTGAGCGGCATGACAAACGACCACCTGCATTCCGTCGTCAAGCTGCTGACCGCCTTTCTGGTGATCAGCGTGTCCACCGTCATCGCCGTGGTGGCGATGCGCCACCACCCGGCACTGGTCACCCAGGCCGTCTGGATCCGCACGCCGCTGGTCGCGGCGAGCGCGGCGGTCCTGCTGCCGCTCGCCCGCCGCGCCGAGGCCGGCCACGCCGGCTCGTTCCGCCGCCTGCGCATCATCTCGATGGTGGTGCTGGCCGCGATCATCGCCGTCGTCGCCTGGCCGGGCGCATTCCCGGCGTGGCTGCGCGTCGAACAAGCCGTGTGCGGGCTGTTCGTGCTCAGCGTCGTGATCCGCACCAACCTCCCGGTCGTACGGGCGGAGATGTCAGATCGCGGGTGAATCGGCCGGGCGCAGTGTCGCCCAGCCGTCGTCGCGGGCGCGGGCCGCGGACAGCAGCCCGCCCACCGCGGCGGCGTTCAGGATCTCGCCGCGCAGCACCATCGCGATCGCCTCGTCCAAGTCGAACCAGGCGATCTCGAGGTCGGCCTCCTCGTCGGTCCGGGTGTAACGCTCCTCGTCGGGCACCGGCGACAGGTCCCGCGCCAGGTACAGGCGGATCGTCTCGTTGCTGAACCCGGGCGAGGTGTAGAGGTCGACGAGCAGGTCGTACCGGGCGGCCCGCAGATCCGTCTCCTCGGCCAGCTCCCGGGCGGCGCCGACGACCAGGGCCTCGCCGGCCACGTCGCGCAGCCCGGCGGGCAGTTCCCAGAGCTGCTGCCGGACGGCGTTGCGGTACTGCTTGATCAGCACCACCCGGCCGACGTCGTCCAGCGCGACCACACCGACGGCGCCCTTGTTCTCGACCCGGTCCCGCTGCGCGGTGCCGCCGCCGGACATGGTCACCGTCTCGGTGTGCACCGAGAAGATCGGCCCGTCGTAACGTTCGACCGTCGTGGTGACCTCGTGCGCGAAGGCGGTCATGCGAGCGCCTCGACGGACGGCGCCGCGAGCTCGCCCACCGGGAGTTCGTCGGCGGCCGCGTACTCGACGGCGGCGGCGACGAACGCGGCGAACAGCGGGTGCGGCCGGGTCGGGCGGCTCTTCAGTTCAGGGTGCGCCTGGGTGGCCACGAAGAACGGGTGGGTGTCGCGGTCGAGCTCGATGAACTCGACCAGCCGGCCGTCGGGCGAGGTGCCGGAGAACCGCAGGCCGGCCGCCGCCAGCTTGTCCCGGTAGGCGTTGTTCACCTCGTACCGGTGGCGGTGCCGTTCCGAGATGTCGGTGCTCTCGTACGCCTCGGCGACGATCGAGCCCGGGGTCAGCGCCGCCGGGTACGCGCCGAGCCGCATGGTGCCGCCCAGGTCGCCCCGGCCGGCCACGATGTCTTGCTGGTCGGCCATGGTCGAGATGACCGGGTGCGGGGCCCGCTCGTCGAACTCGAGCGAGTTCGCGCCGGTCAGCCCGGCCAGGTTGCGGGCGGCGTCGATCGTCATGCACTGCAGGCCCAGGCACAGGCCGAGGATCGGGATGCCGCTCTCCCGGGCGTACCGGGAAGTGTTGATCTTGCCTTCGATGCCCCGGATGCCGAACCCGCCGGGGATGACGATGCCGTCCACGCCCTTGAGCGCGGCGGCGGCGCCGGCCATGGTGTCGCAGTCGTCGCTGGGCACCCAGCGGAGGTTGACCCGGGCCTGGTTGGCGAAGCCGGCCGCGCGGATCGCCTCACTGACCGAGAGGTACGCGTCGGGCAGGTCGACGTACTTGCCGACCAGGGCGACGGTGATCGTGCGGCGCGGGTGGTGCACCCGCTGGAGCAGATCGTCCCAGCTCGTCCAGTCGACGTCGCGGAAGGACAGACCGAGCCGCCGTACGACGTACGCGTCGAGTCCCTCGCGGTGCAGCACCTTCGGGATGTCGTAGATGCTGGGCGCGTCCGGGCAGGCCACCACGGCCTCGCGGTCGACGTCGCAGTACAGCGACAGCTTGTGCTTCAGCTTGTCCGGGATCTCGCGGTCGGAGCGGCAGACCAGCGCGTCCGGCTGGATACCGATGTTGCGCAGCGTGGCCACCGAGTGCTGGGTCGGCTTGGTCTTCAGCTCGCCCGACGGGGCCAGGTACGGGATCAGCGAGACGTGCAGATAGAACACCCGGTCGCGGCCGATCTCGTGCCGCACCTGGCGGATCGCCTCCAGGAACGGCAACGACTCCATGTCGCCGACCGTGCCGCCGACCTCGGTGATCACCACATCCGGCGTACGCCCGAACTCGTCCGGGTCGGCCATGGCGAAGATGCGTTCCTTGATCTCGTTCGTCACGTGCGGGATGACCTGAACGGTGTCGCCCAGATACTCCCCGCGACGTTCCTTGGCGATGACCGCCGAGTAGACCTGGCCGGTGGTCACGTTGGCCTTGGCCGACAGCGCCCGGTCGAGGAACCGCTCGTAGTGGCCGACGTCGAGGTCGGTCTCGGCGCCGTCCTCGGTGACGAAGACCTCACCGTGCTGGAACGGGTTCATCGTGCCGGGGTCGACGTTCAGGTACGGATCGAGCTTCTGCATGACGACCCGCAGGCCACGCGCGGTCAGCAGGTTGCCCAGGCTGGAGGCGGTGAGGCCTTTGCCCAGCGAGGAGGCGACGCCTCCGGTGACGAAAATGTGCCGCGCAGTAGCTGCCAAGGCCGGCTCCCGTGGTCGGTCAGATCGGGTCATGCAGACCGGCGCGTGACACGCCCTCCACGGGATTCCACGGTAACACCATCAGCGGCCGGAGCGCGTTCCGGCCGTTCAACGCGCGTGTCCGGCGGCGGTGTGTCCGATTGGTCCGGCCGGGTCCGGTCGGCGGCGTGGTCGAGCACCCGCAGCGTGGTCAGCACCGCGGTCGGCACGGCGAAGGCGGCCGCCGCCCCGGCCACCACGAGCGCCGACCCGCCGAGCGCGCCGGCGATCAGCGTGGCCACCGTGGTGCCGGCGCCGGCCGCCCGCAGTGCCGGGTGCAGCCCGAACAGCCGGTTCAGCCCGCCCCAGGGGGAGAACTGGCAGAACGCCAGCATCAGCACGCCGGTCACGGCCACGATCGTCAGTGGACTGTCCAGCAGGGACAGACCGTTGGCGGTGGCCGCGCGGGCCACCGCCGGGCCGCTGCTGCCGTCGCCGAGCGAACTCAGGAACCGGCCCAGGCTGCCCTGTTCGAGCGGTGCGCGGCGCACGTCGAGGACGGCGAACCCGATGGTCACGGCCAGTCCGGCGATGGCCGCCCAGAACACCCGGGCCAGGGTCAGCCAGCCGCCGGCGCTGATCGCCGCGGCCACGCACACCCCGGCGGTCACCGCGATGGCACCCACCGGGTCCGCCCCCAGGTACGGGCTGCCCACCATGATCACCGAGAAGCCGCCGATCAGCACCACGATCACCGGCCGCCAAGGGCGGCGCACCCACTGGGCCAGGCATCCGGCCACCACCAGGGTGCCGGACACGAACACGCCCAGCCCGACGCCACCCACCCCGGCGTACCGGGAGCCCTGCAGCGTCGAGTAGCCGGCCACGCCGTTGAGCTGCAGCTGCGCACCGGTCAGCAGGTCCAGGCCGACCACCACGGCGCCGATCGCGGCCACCGCGCCCATCGGCCACAGCGCCCGCCGCCAGCGCGGGACGAACCGCACCAGGGCCGTGCCGACCCCGACCAGGGCCAGCGTGACCAGCCCGAACAGCAGGCCGGGACGGCTGCCCCGCCACCACGGGACGGCGTCCGCGACCAGTGCCGCCGGGATGGTGAGCGCGGCCGCCACCAGCAGCACCTCCATCGTCGCGGCGTAGAGACGCTTCGCCGCGGTCCGCTCCCCCCGCGGCGGGCTCCGCCAGGGTCGCCGGCGGCGGCTCGGGCCGGCGTGCCGGCGGGCCGCCACCATCAGCGGCACGGACAGCAGGAAGAGCACGATCAGGACGCCCGCGAGCACGACGTAGAACCAGGTCGCCACCTGCTGCTGGGCGCCGGCCCGGCGGTCGGCGTCGTGGTCACCGCCGACCGCGTCGGCCAGGTCGGACGGCTTGCCCGGGGCCACCGTGGCCGTACGCCCGGCGAACAGTTTGTCCGGGGACGGCCGGGCCAGCGCCGACAGCACCGTCGGGGCGATGTCGACCAGTTGCAGGTAACCCTCCCGGCCGGTCCCGGCCGAGGTGAGCCAGCCACCGTCCCAGCCCGGTCCCTCGGCCAGCGCGACGTGCAGCCGGGAGGTGGTGTCGGTGTCGGACACCCCGGCCACCATGATCAGCGAGTTCGCCGGGCGGGCGGCGACGATCCGGGCCAGCGTGGCGTCGGCCTCTTCGACCGCCCCCTGCCGGGCCGTCCCGCTACCGGTGATGGTGCCCAGGTCGATCACGCTGATCACGCACGACGACAGGAGCGTCCGCGGGTTCGGCGGCAACACCGGGCTGTACTGGTCGACCCGGCCGAACGGGCGCGCCGCCGCGACCACGGCGCCGTCACCGACCGCGCTGGTGCACCGCACCGACTCGGCCAGCGCGCCCGGCACCGCCCCGTACGGCAGCCGTTCCTGGTTCTCCTCGACTACGGTGCGCTGGTCGGTGAGGTTGGCGCCGATCGCGTCCGGGCGGGTGAAGTCGGGCATGGTCAGCGGGCAGTCGCTCGCGACCGGGTCGGTGTCCCAGGCGGCGTAGTTGCCGGCGCCCAGCGTCAGCCAGCCGTCGGCCGGGCAGGTCGTGCGATGCGCGGACTTGACCGACAACCAGCCGATCGAGCCCTTCGACGCCTCCTGCCACAGCGCCGGCGTCCGCACCGGATCGAGGTCGTCCCAGCGCAGCCCGGCCGCCCCGGCGAGGATCACGTAGTCGACCGCCTGCTGCGGCGCGCGGGTCGCCGGCCGGACCGTCAGCCCGGCCAGGCTCGCCCCCACCGCCAGCAGGACCAGCAGGTACGGCACCCAGCCGCGGGCGGCGCGGCGCCCGGGGGTGTTCGGCCGCCGCACCCGGCGCAGCCGGTTCACGGCCAGCCGGAGACTGCGCCGCGGGTGCCGGACCGCGCGGGCCAGCCGCCGGCGGGTGATCTTCACCCGTGGTCCGCCCCGACGAAACCGGTGAGCGAGGCGTACGCCGCCCGGACGTCGGCCAGCGTGTCGGCCTCGGACGGCCACCCGGCGGCCTGGCGGGGGCCGCGAGCGGCGTAGTCGGCCCGCAGTCCCGGGTCGGTCAGCAGGTCCCGGACGGCGGCGTCGAGTGCGTCCACATCGTCCGGGGGCACCAGCACGGCGGCGTCGCCGACCAGGCCGGGCAGGCCGCCCACGGCGGTGCAGACCAGCGGCACACCGGCCCGCAGCGCCTCCTGGGCGAACAGCTGCCGGGCCTCCCAGTCGCTGCTGACCACGGCCAGGTCGGCGCCGAGCAGCAGGTCGGGCACGTCGGTGCGGTGGCCGAGCAGGTACAACCGGGCCCGCGTCTCGGAGGCGCGCTGGGCCAGCAGCATGTAGCTCGGGCCGGAGCCGGCCACCACGGTCACCGGGGCCGGGTCCAGGTCACGCCAGCGGGCCGCGGCCTCGATCAGCAGGTCGTAGCGCTTCTGCGGGTGCAGCCGGCCGACCGAGAGGATCAGCGGGGTGGCGGGGGCGATACGGAATTCCGCCCGTACGGCCGCTCGGGTCCGTTTCGGCGCGGCGAACGACGGCGCGGCCACCGCCCCGAGCCGCACCTGCCTCGCGCCCAGCGACCGCGCCCGGTCGACCAGGTCCGCCGACGCGCCCAGGGTGAGCGTCGCCGAGCGGGCCACGACCCGCTCGACCAGCATCGACGCCTGCCCCCGCAACCCTTTCGCGAGCACCGAGTTGTGCCAGGTGACGACCAGCGGCCGGCCGGTCCGGGCAAGCACCGCGACCAGTCCGGCGCGCAGCCCGTGGGCGTGCACCACGTCGATCTCGCGGCCGGACAGGGCGCGGCGGAACGCCCGGACCGCGCCCGAGTCCTGCGGGCCGGGGGCGGCGGGGATCTCCACCGGAACAAAATCGGCGCCGGCGGCGGAGAAGCCGAACTGCCCGTCCGTGGCGGCCGGGCCGCAGACCAGCACCCGGCAGCCGGCGGCGACCAGGCCCGCGGCCAGCGAGGCGACGTGCGTGCCGATGCCGCCGGTGCTGGACGCGAGGACCAGCGCCACCGATCCCCGCCACTGCTCACCGGTCACGACGAACCTCTCCCCCTGTGTCTCATGCGGTCCACCAGGGGCCGCACGTCCCGCTTGTCCAGCGCGTACGTCACCGCGGCGAACACCGCGAGCAGCGCGACCGCGCCCAGGATGCCCTGGACCAGGCCGATCCACCCGCTGCCGGGGTGGCCGAACGCGTGCCCGGCCCCGAGCACCACACCCCAGCCGGCGAGGGCGGCGATCCCGGCCGCCACGATACCGACGCCGAGCACCCGCCCGAGGCCGGCGAGGGCCTCCGGGCCGGCGTCACGGCGGACGGCGGCCACCAGCAGCAGCCCGGTCGCGGTCATCCCGATCGCGGTGGCCAGAGCCAGCCCGAACACCTGGATGCCGGCGTCGAGCACCGCGGTGAGGATCAGCGCGGCGACGATCGCCACCCCCCACCCGGCCGCCGTGGCCGCGGCGGCCGCGACGGTGGCGCCCCGCGCGTACAGGGCCCGCGAGAGCAGTGCGAACAGCGCGTACCCGAGCAGCCCGGGAGCGAACCCGGCGATCGGCGCGGCCGCTTCGTGGGCGCCGATGACGCTCGCCGCCGGCCCGGCCAGGGCGACCAGCGCGGCCGCGCCCAGGCAGGCCAGCAGCAGCACCGACCGGGCCGCACCGGACAGCGCCTTCCCGTACGCGCCGAGGTCGTCCTTGGCCGCGGAGAGTGTCGGGTAGACCGCCGTCGCCACCGGGACGGCCAGCACCGCCCAGGGCAGCAGGAACACGGTCTGCGCGGCGACGTACCGGGTGTAACCGGCGTCGGCGGTCAGCACGATCACCACGAACGTCATCACCTGCTGGGCGCCGACCGTGACCGCGCCGGCCCAGCCCAGCCGGACCGCCAGCCGGCCCTCGCCGCCGGGGAACCGGTAGGACGGGCGGATCCGCAACCGCAGCCGCCGCAACGGGATCAGCAGGCACAACGCCAGCACGACGACCCCGGCGGTGGTGCCCGCCGACAGGAACAGCTCGCCGCCGCGGCTCAGTCCGGCGAAGCTGGTGCGGATCCCGTCGGCGGCGGCGTAGCCGAGGTACGCGGTCATCACGGTCACGCTGGACAGCAGCGGCGCGATCACCGGCCAGGCGAACCGGTGGTGGGCCTGCAGGACGCCGGTCAGCACGATGCCGACGCCGTACAGCGGGAGCTGCGGGGCGAAGATCCGCAACAGCCGGACGGCCACGTCGTGGTGCTCGGCGGCGATGCCGAGCAGCGACGCGATCGGCCCGGCGGCCAGCGCGACCACCACCGCCAGCGGCACCAGCAGCGTGAGCACCCAGGTGAGCAGCGCCGACGACACCGCATCGACCCGGCCGCGGTCGCCCGCGGCGACGTGGCCGGCCAGCAGCGGCACCACCAGGCTGGCCAGCGCGCCCCCGGCGACCAGTTCGAAGACGATGTTGGGGATGGTGTTGGCCGCGTTGTACAGGTCACCCAGACGGGTGTCGCCGACGGTGTGCAGGAATACGAACGTACGGCCGAAGCCGGCGACGCGCGCGACGACGGTGAGGACGGTGATCAGCGCCGCGGCCCCGGCGAGCCGGGCACCCGCCGGCGGCCTCGTGGCCTCTGGTGGCTTCACGCCGCCCGGCGGCCGAGTTCGTCGATCGCGCGCAACCACGGGGTGTCCCGGATGACCTGGGTGAAGCTGACCTTCTCGCTGGCCGCGGTCAGCCCGGCCAGCACGGCCAGGGCAACCGCCCGGCCGGCCGGCCCGGTGCGGGCGGCCAGGGCCACGCCGAGCAGCGCGCCGAGCGCGTTGGCGCCGGCGTCGCCGAGCATGATGTCCTCGTTCAGGTCGTTGAGGATCAGCGCCGCCCCGGCGCCGAGTGCGCCGGCCGCGAGCCCGCCGCCCCGGCCGAGGGCGAGCGGCGTGCCGACAACTGCGGCCGCCTTGAGGGCCCGGCCCGGGCGCAGGTCGAGCAGGTTGAGCAGGTTGGCCGAGCCGGCGATCACGCCCGCGCCCAGCAGCACGTCGGCGACGCCCCGATCCCGTCCCCTCGCCAGCAGGACGCTTGCCCCCAGCGCGGCCCCGCCCACTCCGGCGATCTTGACCATGCCGCTGGTCACCCGGCCCTCGCGCAGCGCGCCGAGATGACCGGCGAAGCCTTTGGCCGCCTTCTGCTCGGGCCGGTTGCCGGCCACGTCGTCGTACAGGCCGACCGCACCCGAGACGGCTCCGGCGGTCAGCGCGGCCAGCGCCGGACCGGCCCCGCGGGCGCCGAGGACCGCGCCGACGGTCGCCCCGGCGGCCAGGGCCGGGCCGCCAGCCAGCGACACCGTACGGCCGGAGAAGTTGGTCCGTTCCAACGCGGCGGCGACCCGGGCGTCCCGCCGGATCCAGGACAACGTGGCCCGGGCGACGGCCGCCCCGGCGCCGAACGCGCGAACCGCGGTGATGGCCATGGGGTGCGAGTGTAGGTGTGCCGGTCGCGACTTCGGCGGTCAGGCCGCGGCTTTGGGGACCTGCGAGGTGGAGCCGGCCGAGATGCCGTACTGGCCCGTCCGGCCCTGGACCATCCGCTCGATCACCGCCATCGCCGTGGTCACCTGGCCCTGCGGCGTGGTGCCGTTGTCCACCGTGGAGATCGTCTTGACCAGCGTCGGGTCCTTGCGGATCTCGGACACCAGGTTGCCGTCGCCGACCCCGTTGCCGGAGACCACCAGCGGCTTCGTCTTGGCGAACTGGGTGGCCAAGGTGACGGCGGACTGGGTCTTCTTGGTCGCGTCCTTGTCGGTCGGCGGGAGCCCGGAGACGATCACCGTGCCCTCGGCCCCGCCGACCGGGTTCTTGTCGACCGCGATGTAGCCCGGCTGGGTGTACGCGGTGAGCACTGCGGTCAGGTCCCCCGGGGCCACCACGGCGTTGGCCCGCTGCTGTAACGCCAACGCCAGCAGCGCGCTCGAGGTCTCCACGCCGTCGCTGTTGACCGGCAGGTCGATCTGCGGGATCGACGGCTGCGAGCCCTCTGTGGCCAGGTCCAGCAGCTCGGTGTTGTTGTTCGGGTCGAAGAACTTGTCCTGCACGGTGACCTTGGCCGTGATGGTCGCGCCGGCCGCGGTCAGCATGGCCTTGACCTGGTCCACGTAGTCCTGGCTGCCGGGCAGCCCGACCAGCAGCAGCCTGCGTCCGGCGAGCTTGTCCGCCAGTACGGTCGGGGCCAGCTGGGTCGCGAACTCCTGGGTCCGGTTCAGTTCGTCGCGGTACTGGTTCGCCTGATCCCGGTAGTTGCTGTTGTCCTTGCTGAGCGCGTCCACCTGGCTCTTCAGGGTGTCCGCGACCGGGCCGTTGAGCGCCGCGGTGCCGACCACCAGCCCGATGGCGAGCGCCAGGAAGACAGCGGTGAGCGAGACGACGTGGTACCGGAAGTTGATCACTGCGAGACGCCCTCTAAAGCAGGTGGCCGAGCCGGAACACGACGTTGTCCCACCACTCGGAGACGACGGTCAGGTATGCCTTGCCGACCGTGGACACGGCGACCGCCGACGCCATCGCGGCGATCGCCGACAGCACCAGCAGCAGCAGGGACGAGCCGGAGATGTTCTGCCGGTAGAGCCGGCTCACGCCCTTGGCGTCGACCAGCTTGCCGCCGACCTTGAGCCGGGTGAGGAACGTCGACGCCATGCCGCCGCGGCCCTTGTCCAGGAACTCGACCAGGTTGGCGTGGGTGCCGACGGCGACGATCAGCGACGCGCCCTTGTCGTCGGCCAGCAGCATCGCCAGGTCTTCGCTGGTGGCCGCGGCCGGGAAGGTGGTCGCCGCGACGGCCAGCGAATGCACCCGTTCGAGGCCCGGGGCGCGTCCGTCGGGGTACGCGTGCACCACGACCTCGGCGCCGCAGCGCAGCACGTCGTCGGTGACCGAGTCCATGTCGCCGATGATCATGTCCGGCGTGTAGCCCGACTCGACCAGCGCGTCGGCCCCGCCGTCGACGCCGATCAGGACCGGCTTGAATTCCCGGATGTACGGCCGGAGCACGTCCAGGTCGGCTTTGTAGTCGTAGCCGCGCACCACGATCAGCACGTGCCGCCCGGAGATCTCGGTGGTGACGTCGGGCACGCCGACGCCGTCCAGCAGCAGGTCGCGTTCCTGCTTGAGGTAGTCCATGGTGTTCGCGGCGAACGCTTCGAGCTGCACGCTGAGGCCCTCGCGGGCGTCGGCCATGGCCGCGGCGACGGTTTCCTTGTCCTGCCGTACGCCCGACGCGATGGGCTCGCCGTCCACGATCACCGTGTCGCCGTCGACGCTGACCAGGTCACCCTCGCGAATCCGGTCGAAGACCTCCTGGCCGAGATCGTCGATCAGCGTGATGCCGGCCTGGATCAGCACCTCGGGTCCGAGATTGGGATAGCGGCCGGAGATCGACGGCTTGGCGTTCAGAACCGCGGCAACCCCGACCGCGACCAGCGAGTCGGCCGCCACCCGGTCGATGTCGACGTGGTCGATGATCGCGATGTCACCCGGGCGCAACCGCCCGACCAGGCGCTTGGTCCGGCGGTCGAGGCGCGCGATGCCGGACAGAGCGCCCGGTTCGGCGGTCCGGTTCCGGCGCAGGGTGGGAAGTCGCATCGTGGCCCATCCTGACACGCCGGATCACGTGATCCGCACCCGACATGCCCTCGACCACCTACAAAAGGGGCGAATCGCTGCGAAATCGTTGCGCTATTCAGGGATTTGACCGCCCCGCAGCCGGTCAGCGGCGCTTCTCACGGCCGGCCACGGCCAGCAGTTCCTCCGCGTGTGCGATTCCGAGGTCGGAGTCGGGCAGACCGGCCAGCATCCGGGCCAGTTCCCGCGCCCGCTCGGTCTCCTCCACGATCCGCACCCCGCTGGTGGTGATCGCCCCGCTGGTGTCCTTGGCCACCACCAGGTGCCGGTCGGCGAACGCGGCCACCTGCGGGAGGTGCGTCACCACGAGCACCTGATGGGTACGGGCGAGCCGCGCCAGCCGCCGCCCGATCTCCACTGCCGCCTGACCACCCACCCCCGCGTCGACCTCGTCGAACACCAGCGTCGGCGGACCGCCGGCCCCGGCGAAGACCACCTCGATGGCCAGCATCACCCGGGACAGCTCGCCGCCGGAGGCGCCCTTCTGCAACGGCAGCGACGGCGCGCCCGGGTGGGCCAGCAGCCGCAGCTCGACCTCGTCGGCGCCGTCCGGGCCGGGCCCCTCGGACCGGGCGAGCACGGCCACCTCGACCCGGGACTGCGGCATGGCCAGCCCGGCCAGCTCGACGCTGACCTGCTCGGAGAACCGGCCGGCGGCCTCCCGCCGGGCCTCGGTCAGCCGGCCGGACAGCTCCTGCACCGCCGTTTCCAACCGCTGCCGCTCGCGGTCCAGTTCCTCCAGCAGCTCGTCCGAGGTGTCCAGCTCGCTGAGCCGGGTGCGGGCGTGGTCGGCCCAGGCGATCACGCCGTCCACGTCGTCGGCGTACTTACGGGTCAGGCCGCGCAGGGTGGCCCGCCGCTCGTAGATCGCCTCCAGCCGGGCCGGGTCGGCGTCGAGCCCGCTCAGGTAGGCCGACAGCTCGGCCGACACGTCCCCGATCAGGGACGCCGCCTCCTCCAGCCGGCCGGCCAGGTCGCCCAGCGCCGGATCGACCGACGCCTGCGCCTCGAGTGTGCGCCGGGCCGTACCCAGTAACGACGTCGCATCGGGCGCGTCGTCGATGACCTCGACCCCGCCGGCCAGCGCCTGCGCCGCCAGGGCGGCGGCCACCCGTAGCCCCTCGGCGTGCTCCAGCCGGTGCACCTCGGCTTTCAGCTCGTCGTCCTCCCCCGCCTGCGGGTCGACCCGGCTGATCTCGTCCAGCCCGAGTTTCAGCAGGTCGGCTTCCTGCGAGCGCTCCCGGGCGTGACGACGCCGGTCGGCCAGATCGTCGGCCACCGCCCGCCAGCCCGAGAACACCTCCCGGTAGGTCTCCAGCAGCTTCTCGTGCTCGGGACCGGCGAACCGGTCGAGCGCGGCGCGCTGCTCGGTCGGCCGGAGCAGGCGCAACTGGTCGGACTGGCCGTGCACCGCCACCACCTGCTCGCCGACCTCGCTGAGCATCGACACCGGCATGCTGCGGCCGCCGACGTGTGCGCGGGACCGGCCCTCGATCGTCACCGTCCGGCTCAGCAACACCGACCCGTCGTCGTCGACCTCGGCCCCGGCCTCGATGACCCGGGTCTGCACCCCGTCGGCCAGCGGCCCGTCGAGCCGCAGCCGGCCCTCGACCACCGCACGGCCCGGATCGGCCCGCACCCGGCCCGCGTCGGCCCGGCCGCCGAACAGCAGCCCCAGTCCGGTGACCACCATGGTCTTGCCGGCGCCGGTCTCGCCGGTGATCACGTTCATGCCCGACGTCAGGCGCAGCGTCGTGTCGTCGATGACGCCGAGCCCGGTGATGCGCAGTTCCTCCAGCACAGCCGAACAGTAGCGGCGGGGTCCGACAAATGCCCACCGACCCTGTGGACGAATGTCGATCGGTGGGACGCGTTCACCCCCGGTTGCCGCGCCACCCCTCCACCGGGAGGGCGAACTTCGCGACCAGCGTGTCGGTGAACGGCCGCGGGAACAGCCGGACCAGCCGCACCGGCAGTTCACCCCGCTCCACCGTGACCCGTGCGCCCGGCGGCAGGTCCCAGGTGCGGCGGCCGTCGCAGCACAGGACCGCGAACGAGGTGTACGGGTCGACGGTCACCCGCACGGTGGACGTCGGCGCGGTCACCAGCGGGCGGCTGAACAGGGCGTGCGCACTGATCGGGACGACCAGCAGCGCCTCCACCTCGGGCCACACCACCGGGCCGCCGGCCGAGAAGGCGTACGCCGTCGACCCGGTCGGGGTCGCGCAGACCACGCCGTCGCAGCCGTACCTCGACAGCGGCCGCCCGTCCACGTCGACGAGCAGCTCGAGCATCTGCGCGCGCTGTCCCTTCTCGACGGACACCTCGTTCAGCGCCCAGGACTCCGCGATCAGCCGGCCGTCGTACTCCGCGCGCACGTTGAGGGTCAGCCGCTCGTGCACGGTGTACGTGCCGGCCACCACGTCCCGTACGGCGATGTCGATGTCCCTGGTCTCGGCCACGGCCAGGAAACCGACCTTGCCCAGGTTGATGCCGAGCATCGGCGCCTTGGCCGGGCGGGCCAGCTCGGCCGCCCGCAGGAACGTGCCGTCCCCGCCCAGCGCGAACACGATCTCCACGCCCTCGGCCGCGGCCGGGTCGTCCACCGCGGTCACCCCGGCCGGCTGTTCCAGGTCTCCGACCTCGTCGGCCAGCACCCGGACCTCGAAACCGGCGGTGAGCAGATCCTGGGCGACCGTCTGCGCGTGCTGCGCGCTGCGGCGGCGCCCGGTGTGCGTGACCAGCAGGGCCGAGCGCGTCATGAACATCCTCTCGGCATCACGTCAATCATTCCGCGGCGGACGTTACCGCGCCGGACGGCCCGGCGGCGACCACGGCCCGTACGCGGTCCGGATCGGCCGGCGGCGCATCCCGCCGGAACCGCACGAAGAATTCGACGTTGCCGCTGGGCCCGGGCAGCGGGCTCGCGGCCACCCCGGCCACCCCGAGACCGAGCGCCGCCGCGGCCGCCGCGACGTCCAGGACCGCCTCGGCCCGCAACGCCGGGTCGCGGACCACCCCGCCCGTACCGACCCGTTCCCGGCCCACCTCGAACTGCGGCTTGACCATCAGCGCGAGGTCGCCCGCTGCGGCAGTGCAGGCAGCCAGCGCGGGCAGCACCAGCCGCAGCGAGATGAACGACAGGTCGGCCACGGTCAGGTCCACCTGGCCGCCGATCATGTCCGGGGTCAGCGTGCGCACGTTGGTGCGTTCCAGCACCACCACCCGCGGATCGGTACGGATCGGCCAGGCCAGTTGCCCGTACCCGACGTCGACCGCGACCACCCGGGCGGCGCCGGCGCGCAGCAGCACGTCGGTGAAGCCGCCGGTGGACGCGCCCGCGTCCAGGCAGCGCTTACCGGTCACGTCCAGATCGGAGAACGCGGCCAGCGCCCCGGCGAGCTTGTGGCCGCCCCGGGACACGTACTCGGTCTGCGGATCCTCGCCGGTGACCAGCACCGGGTCGGCCGGGTCGATCATCGCCGCGACCTTGTGGGCGACGGTGCCGCGCACCCGCACGCGACCGGCCTCGACGAGGGTAGCGGCCTGTTCCCGGGAACGGGCGAGCTTGCGGCGGACCAGTTCCGCGTCCAGGCGGGCACGGCGGGCCATCGGTCAGCCGTCGATGCTCGCGAGGGTTTCCTGCAGGACGCGGTGGGCGTCCTCGTACGCGGCGATCTGCTCGGCCGGAGCGAGTCCGGCGGCGTTGGCGAGCGACCGCAACGCGGCGTCCACGGCCGGATGTCCGGTGCCGTCCCCCGCATTCGGCGCCACGGCCGCCTCCGGCCGATCCGCGACGTCCGGCCGGTCCTCGGTCGTCGGCCGGTCCTCGGTCGTCGGCCGGTCCTCGGTCGTCGGCCGGTCCTCGGTTCGCTCGGGTGCCGCCGGCGCGATTCCGGAGGGCGGCCCCGGGCGGAGGTCTGGCGGCGGCCCAGGGCGGAAGGTCTGCGGCGGCCCCGGGCGGAAGCCACCCGGCGGCGGGCCGGGACGAGGTCCGGGCGGCGACGGCGGATACGGAGACGTCACGGGTCAGGCCTCCAGGAACGGGTTGCCGGGGGACGGCGCTCTGCGGGGCGCGTTCTTCTTCGCCGGCGTCACCTTGACGGGCGTGGCCGCGCCGGTGACCGTGGGCGCCTTCCTCGCCGCGGGCGCGCCCTTTGATAGGGGCGCACTCTTCGACGCGGGTGCGCTCTTGGCTGTCGGCGCCGCCTTCGTGACCGCGGACTTCTTTGCGACCGCCTTCTTGGCCACGACCTTCTTCACCGGCGGAGTCGCCGATCCCGTCGACGCCGATCCGGTCGTCGTGCCGGTGACTCCGGTGAACGCCGGCAACTCGGTCTCCGCCGCCGCCGCCAGAACCGGCGCATTCGGCGCCACGGCCGTTCCGGCCGGCGCCGCCTTGACGGGCGCCGCCTTAACCGGTACAGCCTTGACCGGTGCCGGCGGGGTCACGCCGGCCGCCGACGCAGCCGAGGTGGTGGCCGCGGCCGGCATCGCGTTCGGGCGTACGGCCTTCTTCGCCACCCCTTTCTTGGCCACCGCCTTCTTCGCCACCTTGACCGGCAGCGGCGCGGGCTGGTTGAGCCGATTCCCGCCCGTCCCGGCGCCGCCCACGCCCGCATCGGGGGGGCCCGCCTCGGCCGCCGTCGCCCGGTCCTGGGCCGCCTTGAGCTGCTTTTCCAGATCGTGGACCCGGGACGTGAGATCCGACACCTCGTCCGCGGTGGCCAGCCCGACGACGCCCAGGGCGCGGTCCACCTCGTACCGGACGATGTTCGTCAGCGCCTCGCGATTGGCCATCCCGGTGGACATCAGATCCTCGGCCAGGCCCTGCAACTGGGTCGCGGTCGCGCCGCCCCGGTTGAGCAGATCCCCGGCCACCTTCTGGGCGCGTTTACGCGGCGCCTCCGTCAATCCGAGCGCCATTTCCAGATACGCCCGCCATGCGTCCTGCATGTTCGCTCTCCCTTCCACGGCTCACGTCACCTGTCACGCTACCGGGCGCACCGCGACAGGGCGTGCGGTAGCGTCTCCTACGCCCGTTTGGTGTCGCGACGAAGGAGCACAGATGGCCACCGTGGACGAGTGCCGGCAGGCCGTCTACGACCTCGCCGCCCGCCTCGACCGGAACGCGGAGGCGCAGGGCAAACTCGACCTCGACCGGACGATCGCCGTGCGCGTCACCGACCTGTCCACGGCGTTCCACGGCCGCCTCGCCGGTGGTCGCCTGCTCGACATCACCGACGGCGACGACCCCAAGGCCAAGATCGCGCTCGGTGTGACCGGCGACGACCTGATCGCGCTGGTGGCGGGCAAGCTGAACATGATGCAGGCAGTGACCTCGGGGCGGGCGAGCATCAAGGCCAACCCGTTCGACCTGCTGAAACTGCGCAAGCTCCTCTAGCCGTACGCCCGGTCCACAGCAGACCGGCCGGCGGCTCAGCCCGGGAGTCCCCAGCCGGCCAGGACCGACCGGGCCTCGTCCGAACCGGCCGTGACGGTGACCCCGTCCCACGCGACCGGGCACAGCAGCCGCAACGCGTCCACCGGCCGGCCTGATCCGTCGAGCCGCCCGCCGGAGACGCGCCACCCGCCGAGTTCCCCGGTGCCCTGGGCCGCGATCCGTACGGCGTCCTCGTCCTCGAAGAGCCCGGACACGTCCTCGGCGACGAACGTGGGCCGCCGCTCTGGGGTGGCCGCGAGCAGATCGGCCGGGCCGCTGACGCCGGTGAGCACCAGCAGGCTGTCCATGCCGGCGCCGACCGCGCCCTCGATGTCGGTGTCCAGCCGGTCGCCGACCGCCAGCGGCCGCGAAGCGTGCGACAGCGACGCGGCGGTGGTGAACAGCGCGGGCGCCGGCTTGCCGACGACCACGTCCGGTTCCCGGTCCAGTGCGGTGCGCAGCACGGCGACGAGCGAGCCGTTGCCCGGCAGCGGGCCACGCGGGCTGGGCAGTGTCCGGTCGGTGTTGGTGGCCATCCAGAGCGCGCCGGCGCGGACGGACAGGGCCGCCTCGGCCAGGATCTTCCAGCCGACGTCCGGGCCGTAGCCCTGGACCACCGCGGACGGTTTGTCCTCGGCCGTCTCGACCACCCTCAGCCCGGCGTCGCGCACCTCGGCCCGCAACGCCTCGGCCCCCACGACGAGCACGGGCGCCCCCGCCGGCAGCCGCTCGGCCAGCATCACCGCGGACGCACCGGCCGAGGTGAGCACCTCGCGCGGTTCGGCCGCGACGCCCATGCCGGTGAGCAGCGCGGCGACGTCGGCGGCGCGGCGGGAGGCGTTGTTCGTCGCGTACGCCACCGCCGTGCCGCCCGCGCGCAACCGCCGCACCGCCTCGGCCGCCCCGTCGATCGGCTTGTCGATCAGGTAGATCACGCCGTCCAGATCAAAGACGACCAGGTCGTACGCGTCGGCCAGGCTCACGCCGGCGGCCGTCCGTCGCCCCCGGACTTCCCGGCGTCCGCCTTGTCGTCCCCGGACTGCGCCGAGAAGGCGTCGCCTCCGGTGTCCGGCTTCTCGGACTCCTCCGGCGGCTGGGCCTCGATGTCGATGTCACCGGTCAGCGGGTTGCCGAGCCCGACTCCCCCGGCTGCGGCGGCGTCGGCCCGGATCCGGGTGATCGTGTCCTCTTCGGCGTCGGCGATGCTCTTGTCGTCGGAGTCCGCGTACTCGGCGTCCTCGTCATCGAGATCGTCGTCGTCGTTCAGGGCACTCTCGACGCCGTCGACGAAGGCCACGGTCCGGGGGTCGGTCCGGGCGCTGGGAGCGCTGACCGCGATGGCGGCGACTTCGGACTCGAGCTCATCGTCGTCGTCCTCGTCGTCCTCGAGTTCGTCCTCGTCGTCTTCGGACTCGAGCTCGTCGACCTCCGAGTTGTCGCCGTCGTCGGTCTCGCCGTCGTCGGTCTCGCCGTCGTCGGACCGGAGCTCAACGGCCCCCGGCCCGTCCCCGTCGTCGTCGGATCCGTTGTCCTCCGCCGTGTTCAGCTCGTCCTGCTCGGCGACCGCATTCTCCTCGTCGCCCTCCGCGTCGTCCTCGTCCTCGTCGTCGCCCTCGATGGTCACGCCGTCGAGTTCGAGCAGCCGCTCGGCCGCATCGGTGAGCTCCTCGGTATCCACCTCGGCGGCCCGGGCGAACCACTCGCGAGCCTCGTCGCGGCGGCCGGCGGCCAGCAGCGAGTCGGCGTACGCGTACCGCAACCGGCCCGCCCAGTCGGCCTCGGCGTCGCTGGTCAGCTCGCGCACCTGCAGCATGGCCACCGCGGCGTCATGCTGGCCGAGGTCACCCCGGGCACCGGCGGCGACCATCAGCAGCTCGATCGCGCCCGCCGGGCCCAGCGCGTCCTTGTCCGCGCCGCGGTACAGGTCGACGGCCCGTTCCGGGCGGCCCAGGGCGCGCTCGGAGTCGGCGATCTCGGCCAGGTGCGTCTGCCGCCCCGTCATCCGGTGGTACGTACGGAGTTCGGCGATCGCGGTGGCCCAGTCGCCGGCCGCGTAAGCCGCCAGCCCGACGGCCTCGCGCACCACGGCGATCCGCGACGCCAGCCGGCGGGCCGCAATCGCGTGCGCCATGGCCAGTTCGGCGTCGGTGTCGATGATCTGCCCGGCCGCGACGAGGTGACGCGCGACCGAGTCGGCTACATCGCGGGACAGCGCCAGGAGCTCACTGCGCACCTCTTTGTCGAGGTCCGAGGCCTGGATCTCCTCGGGGATCTCGGGAGCCGGCACGGACGGCTGAGACTGATCCGTCGTGGCGTCGTCGCGGTCGCCCCGGAAGCCGTCCCGCCTCTGGTCGCTGCGGAAGCCCCGGTCCTGGTCGCCCCGGACACCACCACGGTCCCGGTCACCGCTGAACCCGCCACGACTCCGGTCGTCCCGCTCACCGCGGACGCCACCGCGATCCCGGTCGCTGTATCCGTAGCCACCCCGATCCGAGCTGCCCCGATCCGAACCACCCCGATCCGAACCACCCCGATCCCGGTCGCCGCCACGGTCCCGGTCGCCGCCACGGAAACCGCCGCGGTCGCCGCCGCCCTGGTAACCGCCGCCGCCACGAGGCCGGTCGCCGCCGGCGTCGCGATCACCGCGGAAGCCGCCTTGCGGGCGATCCCCCTGGGGGCGTTCGCTCTGCGGCCGCTCACTCTGGGCGCGCTCGCCCTGGGGACGCTCATTCTGCGGATGCTCACTCCGGGGCCGGTCATCCTGCGGACGCTCACCTTGGGGCCGCTCGCTCTGGGGCCGCTCGCCTTGGGGCCGATCGCCATACGGCCGGTCCCGGTCGCCGCCGCGGTTGCCCGGACGGTCGCCACCGCGGTATCCACCCCGGTCGCCATCACCCCGATAGCCGCCGCGGTCCCCGCGGTCGCGGTCGTCGCCGCGGAATCCGCCGGAACCTCCCTGATAGCTGCCGCGCGAACCACTCTCGGGCCGGTCTCCGCGATACCCGCCCCGCTCGCCGCCAGGGTCCCGGTCGCCGCCACGGGACGCGCCGCCACCCTGGTAACCACCACGGGACGCACCGCCCTGATAGCCACCCCGGTCCCGGTCGCCGCCGCCCTGATAGCCACCGCGGGACGCGCCTCCACGGTCGCCCCCGGACGCGCCGCCACCCTGGTAACCACCACGGGACGCACCGCCCTGATAGCCACCC
>CAXSDA010000052.1:0-995 GCA_964236515.1 uncultured Actinoplanes sp. | reverse complement strand
CGGTCCCGGTCGCCGCCGCTCTGATAGCCACCGCGGGATGCGCCTCCACGGTCGCCCCCGGACGAGCTGCCGCCCTGGTACCCACCGCGGGACGCACCGCCCTGATAGCCGCCCCGGTCGCCGCCGCCCTGGTAGCCGCCCCGGTCGCGGTCGCCGCCGCGCGACGCTCCGCCACCCTGATAGCCGCCCCGAGACGCACCGCCCTGGTAACCACCGCGGTCGCCGCCGCTCTGATAGCCACCGCGGGATGCGCCACCACGGTCGCCCCCGGACGAGCCGCCACCCTGGTAACCGCCGCGGGACGCACCACCCTGATAGCCACCCCGGTCGCCGCCGCCTTGGTAGCCGCCCCGGTCGCGGTCGCCGCCGCGCGACGCTCCGCCACCCTGATACCCGCTACGGTCTCCGCCGCCCTGGTAGCCGCCGCGATCCCGGTCACCGCCACGGGACGCGCCGCCACCCTGGTAACCACCCCGGGAGGCCCCACCACCTTGGTAGCCGCCGCGAGAGCCGCCGCCACCGCCCTGGTAACCACCGCGGTCACGGTCACCACCACGGAAGCCGCCGCGATCCGAACTGCCCGAACCGCTCCGGTCGGCACCACCCCGGTCAGAGCTGCCACGGTCGGACCCGCCCCGGTCAGAGCTGCCACGGAAGCCACCGCGGTCACCCGAGCGGAAGCCGCCGCGGTCGCCGCGAGAGTCACCCCGGTCGCCGCGAGGCCGATCGCCGCCCTCGTCGCGACCGCGGCCCGGCCGGCCGTCGTTGTCGCGCTCCGAAGAGCCGCCGTCCTGCGGTCCTGTACTCACGGGTCAATCCTTCCGACACGGCGAACTCCACGACACCGGAGCGCACCCTAACGTTCGAAGCTACTCGGGCCTATAGACAGAAAACAGTCGAGGGCCGTGTCCCTGTTCGGGACCGGCCCTCGACCGAGGTTTGAGTCCGGCGGCGTCCTACTCTCCCACACCCTCCCGAGTGCAGTACCATCGGCG
>CAXSDA010000051.1:41992-48505 GCA_964236515.1 uncultured Actinoplanes sp. | reverse complement strand
GGTTCGTCGGTGGGCGCGGTTCGTCGGTGGGCGCGGTTCGTCGGTGGGCGCGGTTTCGGTTGGTGGCGCCGCCTCCTTGGTGGGCGCGGTTTCGTTTGTGGGCGCGGCTTTGTTGTGGGCGCGGCTAGGTTGGGGACGATGGACCTCGAACCCCGCTGCAGCGCCAAGGGTTGCCGCGCGGCGGCCGTGTGGCAGCTGCGGTGGAACAACCCGAAGATCCACGCGCCCGAGTACCGCAAGACCTGGCTGGCGTGCGACGAGCACCGTCGATCGCTGGGCGACTTCCTCGACGTGCGGGGCTTCCTGCGCGAGGTGTCACCGTTCCCGTCGTCAAGCGATGCGCCGATCTCCTAGGCTCTGAGACGTGACCGTCCCGAGCGCCCTCGAGCCCTGGCCGAACACCGTCGCCTGGCGCCCGGTGTCCCCCAAGCTGATCACAGTGGAGCTCATCGCCCGGCTCAGCACCTCGGCCGTGCTCATCGCCGCCCTGGTCGTCGGCTACCTCCTGGTCCCGCACTGGGCGTGGCCAGCCGGCATCGGCGCGGTGGTGCTGCTGACCATCTGGCGGGTCTGGGTCACCGTCCGGGCGGTGCACGCCTGGGGATATGCCGAGCGGGACAACGACCTCATCGTCCGGCACGGCCTGCTGATCCGCCGACTGTCCATCGTCCCGTACGCCCGGATGCAGTACGTCGACGTCACCGCCGGACCGCTGGAGCGCGCGTTCGGCCTGGCCACCGTGCAGTTGCACACCGCCGCCGCGGCCAGCGACGCGCGCGTGCCGGGCCTGCCCCCGGACGAGGCGTCGCGGCTGCGCGACCGGCTGACCGCCCTCGGCGAGGACCGGGCCGAAGGGCTGTGACCATGCCCGCCGCCGGTGCGGCCGTGCCCGCTCCCCCGCCGCCGACCCCGGCCGAGGAGGAACCGCGCCGCCGCCTGCATCCGCTCAGCCCGCTGCTGCACGGCGCCAAGTCGATCGCGGTCATCGTGGCCGCGCTCAGCTGGCAGACCCTCGGCCAGGTCGGCCTGGAACGGTTCGCGCTCGGCATCGCCGCGCTCGCCGTCATCGTGGTCGTCTTCTCGGTCGTCGGCTGGCTCAACACCGGGTACCACGTGGTCGGCAAGGAGCTACGCATCCAGGACGGACTGCTGTGGCGCCGCAACCGGGCCATCCCGCTGGAACGGCTGCAGTCGGTGGAACTGCGCCGCCCGCTGCTGGCTCAGCTGACCGGTCTGGCCGAGCTGCGGCTCGAGGTGGTCGGCGGCGGCAAGACCGAGGCGCCCCTGGCGTACCTCACCGTCAAAGACGCGGCCGCCCTGCGTACGCGTCTTCTGGCGCTGGCCGCCCGTACGCAGGGGTCCGCCCGTGCGCCCGGAGTCGCCCGTACGCCGGGGCCCGTCCGCCTGCCGGGAGAAGCCGCGGCCGAGACGCCCGCCGTGACTCCGCCGCCGGCCCCGGAACGGCCGTTGTTCCGCGTCGCCAACAGCGATCTGGTGATCAGCCAGCTGCTGACCCCGCAGGCGTTCTTCATCCCGATCGGCGTCGCCTTCGTGATCACGCAGACCGTGACCGAGGGCACCTGGACGTTCATCGGGATCTCCAGCACCGTGACCGCGATGGCCGGTGTGCTGCTGCACCCGATCCGGCGCGTGCTCGGCGACTGGGACTTCCGCCTCGCCCGCGACGCCGACGGGCGGTTGATCCTGCGGTACGGGCTGACCGAGACCCGCAGCCAGGTGGTGCCGCGGAACCGGGTCCAGTCCGTGCACGTCACCTGGCCGCTGCTGTGGCGGATGAAGCGCTGGCTGAACCTGCGGCTGGACATCGCCGGGGTGGCCAACCCGGACTCACGCGACGCCAGGCGCTCCGACCGCCTACTGCCGGTCGGCGACCTGATGAGCGGGCGGGCCCTGCTCTGGGACGTGTGGCCCGGCGTCGACCTGCTGGCCCTGCCGACCTACCCGCCGCCGGAGCGGGCTCGGTGGCTGCACCCGATCGCGCTGAAGTACTTCGGGGTCGGGCTGACCGACCAGGTGCTGATCACCCGGTGGGGGGTGCTGACCCGGGAGCTGTCGATCGTGCCGTACGAGCGGCTGCAGAGCGTCCGGGTCGTGCAGGGCCCGATCCAGCGCCTGTTCCGGCTGGCCACGGTGTATGCGGACACGGCCGGCGGACGCCAGGGCATCGCCCGGGACCGCGATGTCACCGACGCCTGGGTGCTGGCCGACCAGCTGGCCGTACGCGCCCGCCTGGCCCGCGGCCCCGCCCCCGAGCCGCTCTCCCCGCCGGTCCCACCCCCACCGCACGCCGACCCCGCGCCCTTCGGCCCACCCCCTGCCGGCCCCCCTACGTCCGAGCCGGCCTCCGCGCCGCCGTCCGCCACCACGCATTCCGCACCACGGGGGGATTCCGTGGCCGATGACGCGTACTGGCAACGGCCCCCCTCCGCCTAAGCTGTGCGAATGGAGCTACCGGAGTTCAACCCGGGTCTGAGCGCCCGGGTGGAGTTGACCGTGACCGATGCCGACACCGCCCAGTCGCTCGGCTCGGGAGACGTTCCGGTGCTGGCCACCCCACGCGTCCTGGCTCTGGCCGAGGCCGCGACCGTGGCCGCCACCGCCCGGCAGATCCCCGGCGGGGTGACCACCGTGGGCACCCGGGCCGAGATCGACCACAAGGCACCGACCCCCGTCGGCCGAACCGTCGCCGCCACGGCCACGCTGGCCAAGGTGGACGGCCGGAACCTGACCTTCGAGGTGACCGTCACCGACGGGGACACCACGGTGGCCGAGGTCCGCGTCGAGCGCGCGCTGCTCGACCGCCAGCGCTTCATCTCGAAGGCCCTGGACTCGAGCCGCCAGTAGCCCCATTCGGGCGCCGTTACCTCGGTAGTTCTCACCACAAGCTCCACCCGGTGATCACCTCCCCTGCCCGGCTCGACGTATCCGCTCAACCGCTCGACCACGTCGCCCGGCTCCGGGCCGCCCACGCCGCCGCCAAGACGCTTCGAGACACGCAGAAGCTCAGGCCATGAACGGACCCAGGCTTCAATCGAGCGGAGGCACTGCCGCATCGGCGTGGGCGATGCGGGTCAGCTCGCGCCACAGCAGGACGACGAAGACCGCCGAACCGGCGAATGCGAACCAGAACGGCGCCACCACCCCGAAGTGGGTGGCCAGCACCCCGCCGACGGCCGAGCCGATCACCAGCCCGCCGAAGACGCCGATGGTGTTCACGCTGTTCACCCGGCCCTGCAACTCGGTCGGGACGGCGCGCTGCCGGACCGTGATCGAGGTGGTGCCCCAGACGAACGCGTGCGCGCCGAAGACGAAGAAGATCGCCGACGCCACCCAGCCCGACCGGGTCAGCGCCAGCCCCAGGTGGGTCAGTGTCTCGATGATCAGCCCGGCCCGCATCACGTTGCCCAGGCTGACCCGCCGGGTGATCCAGCCGTAGAGCGCGGTGCCGAGCAGGCCGCCGGCGGCCGAGACGGTGCTCAGCAGGCCGAACCCGACCGAGCCCAGCCCCAGCCTCTGCGTCGCGTACAGCACCAGCACCGACCACGCCGCCCCGAACGTGACGTTGAAGATCAGGATCGTCAGCACGAGCGTCCGGACGGCCGGATGACGCACGGTCCACCGGAAACCCTCGGCGATGTCCGTCAGGATCCCGTGAGAGGCAGTGACCGCGCCGTGCGGCGGCAGGCGCAACCGGGTCAGCATCACCACCGCCGCCGCAACCAGCAGCGTTTCGCCGGCGAAGGGCCACGCTGCGCCGATCGCGAACAGCGCCGCGCCGATCGGCGGCCCGGCCAGCTGGTTGAGGGTGATGAAGCCGGTCTGCAGACGGGCGTTGGCCAGAGCCAGGTCGTCCCGCCCGACCAGCATCGGCGCCAGCGTGGCCGAGGTGTTGTCGGCGAACACCTCGGTGGTGGCGAGCAGCCCGAGGGCGATCAGGGCGGCGTACACCGTGACGGCGTGGGTGGCGACCAGCGCCACCAGCGCGATCAGCAGGACCACCCGGGCGACGTTGGCGATCAGCAGGATGCGGCGCCGGTTGTGGGAGTCCGAGAGTGCGCCCGCCCACAGGCCGAACACCATCGGCGGCGCCCAGCGCAGCAGCGCCGCCGTGGAGACCAGCAACGGATCGTGGGTCAGCGACGCGACCAGCAGCGGACCGGCCGCGGCGGCCACGCCGTCGCCGAGGTTGGTGAGCCAGGACGAGCCGAGCACCCAGCGGAACCGGCGATCGAGCCGGGCCGGCAGGACGATCTCTCCGAGACGACTCACGAGCGCAGCACTCTACGGGTCGGCCGGGGACCGGAGCACCCTAATTTCAGACCAGCGCGCCCCAGCGGGCGACCAGTTCGTCCTGGGTCGGCATGGCGGTGGCGCCGCCCGGCCGCTCGCACACCAGACCGGCCACGGCCAGGGCGAACCGGACGTACGCGGACCAGCCGGCCACGTCGCCGGGCACGCCGTCGGCGAGCAGGCGCCGGACCAGCGCGCCCATCACCGAGTCACCGGCGCCGGTGGCGTCGATCGCGTTCACCGCGGGTGCCGCCAGGGTGGCCGTACCGTCGCCGGCCGACACGTACGCGCCCTTCGCACCGAGCGTGACCACGACGGCGCCCGCGCCGATCTTGCGGATCCGCTCGGCCGCAGCCTCGGGCCCGGCGCCGTCGTAGAGCAAGGCCGCGTCGGCACCGCTCAATTTGACCAGGTGGGCGGAGCCGAAGTACGACTCGACGAGGTCACGCAGCGTATCCACGGCGCCGGGTCCGTGCAGCAGCTTCGGCCGTACGTTCGGATCGAAGACCCGGACCGGCCCGTCCACCGACCACGCCGCCCGGGCCGCCGCCTGGAACGGCTCGCGCATCACCGCGATCGACCCGGTGTAGACCACCGACGCGCCCGCGACCAGGGAGTCATCGACGTCGGCCGGTTCGAGCAGCGCGTACGACGGGGGTTCGCCGTAGAAGGTGAAGGTCGGCTCGGCCCCGTCGAAGGTGGTCACGGCGAGGGTGGTCGGCACCGGCACCCGGGGGACGCCGGTGATGTCGACGCCGGCGTCGCGCAGGAACGCGGCCAGTCGGTCACCGAGCGTGTCCTGGCTGAGGGTGCCGAGGTAGCGCACGTCGCCGCCGAGGCGGGTGGCGCCGACCGCGACGTTGAGCGGCGCGCCCCCGATCGCCTGCCGGTAGATCAGCTCGCCGTCTCGGTCGGATTCGAGAAGATCGACGAGCGCCTCACCGAGCACCACCGCGTAGCCCATGGCCGTCCCCTCTCCGATCCCGGATCGTCATCGTAGGCAGCGCGGGCCGGAGTCGGAAGGGACGCCGAATGTCGCGTGGTCTGCGGGTAAGGTCACGTTTTATGGTGGTTCAGGTATTTCGGCGGGTGCCGGTGCTGGCCGCGGCGGTGCTGCTGGCGTCCGGATGCGCCTCGACCACCGGACCGGCCCCGGTGCGGACGGGGCGGCCGCGGTGACGTACGACCCGGCGGTGGTCCCGGTGGGGGCGACGGCCACGCTGACCGGGGGCCCGGGCGGCGACGGGGTCGAGGTACGCCTGGCGGTCGCCGGGTTGGTGCCGCCTGCCTCAACCCTCACCCAGCCCTGACCGCGCCCCAGCCCTGACCGCAAGCCCGGCCTGACCGCACCCCGCGCTCCCTGGGGCAGGCGGTAACGTCAGGGGACGCCGCCGATGAGAGGAGAGCCGATGGCTGAGCAGAGTGACGGCACGCAGACGGGCGCGAAGACCGAATCCCACGACCCCGACTTCCCCGAGGCGTTTCTGCAGTTCATGCGCAGCGGCTGGCGCAACGACCCGCTGACGGTCGCGCCCCGGCCCGAGGTGCCGAACTACGCCAAGCGCCGGTCCGCGCTGTCCGAGGCCTTCCCGGGAGAGACGCTGATCATCCCGACCGGCTCCGACCGGGTCCGGGCCAACGACACCGATTACCCCTTCCGCCCCGGCAGCGACTTCGTGTACCTGACCGGCGACCACGACCCGGACAGCGTGCTCGTGCTGCGGCCGAGCGGTTCCGGGCACGACGCCGTGCTCTTCACCCGGCAGCGGTCGTCGCGCGAGAACGACGAGTTCTTCCGCAGCCGCGACGGCGAACTCTGGGTCGGCCGCCGCCAGACCCTGAACGAGAAGTCCACCGCGCTGGGCATCGACACCGCGTCGTACGGCGAACTGGGTAACGCTCTGGCCAGTTGCGCCCCGGCCCGGACCCGGGTACTGCGCGGCATCGACCCCAACATCGACCGGGCGGTGCTGGCGTACGACCCGGCCGGCGCCGGCCGCGACCGCGAACTCGCCGGCCGGATCTCGGAGATGAAGCTGGTCAAGGACGAGTGGGAGATCGGCCAGCTGCAGGAGGCGATCGACGCCACGGTCCGCGGCTTCGAGGACGTGGCCCGGGTGCTGCCGGCCGACCGCGGGATCTCCGAGCGGGTGCTCGAGGGCGTCTTCGGCCTGCGGTCCCGGGAGGACGGCAACGACGTCG
>CAXSDA010000051.1:0-41982 GCA_964236515.1 uncultured Actinoplanes sp. | reverse complement strand
CAGAACAACCAGTGGGCCATCTCCGAGCCGCTGGAGCGCCAGACGCGGGTGCCGCTCTATCAGCGCGCCCGGGGTTACGGGTTCCCCGGGATCCGGGTGGACGGCAACGACGTCGGGTACAGCTCGATCGTCGGCGCGGGCGCGCACGGCACGATCCTGCACTGGATCCGCAACGACGGCGTCACCGTGCCGGGCGAGCTGCTGCTGATGGACATGGGCGTCGAGGGCCACAACCTCTACACCGCCGACGTGACCCGTACGATCCCGGTGAGCGGCCGGTTCAGCCCGCTGCAGCGCCAGGTGTACGACATCGTGCACCGCTCCCAGCAGGCCGGGATGGATTACATCAAGCCCGGCGTGAAGTTCCACGACGTGCATCTGGTCTGCATGCGGGCGCTCGCCGAGGGCCTGCACGACCTGGGTCTGCTGCCGGTGGGCGTGGACGAGGCGATGAGCGAGCAGTCCACGGTGTACCGCCGGTGGACGCTGCACGGGTTCGGGCACATGCTCGGCATCGACGTGCACGACTGCGCGCACGCCCGCAAGCAGACCTACCGCGACGGCCCGCTGCAGGAGGGCTACGTGCTGACCGTCGAGCCCGGACTGTACTTCCAGCCCGAGGACGAACTGGTGCCGGAGGAACTGCGCGGCATCGGCATCCGTATCGAGGACGACGTGGTGGTCACCGCGGACGGCTGCCGCAACCTGTCGGCCGGCCTGCCCCGCTCCTCGGCCGACGTCGAGACCTGGCTGGCGGCGCAGCGCGAGGCCGGCTTGCGCCGGCCCGAATGACCACTGTCCGTTCGGCGCACGACTTCGCCACCACGCGCGCGCGGCTGGACGCCGAACTGGCCGCGCGCGGCGTCGAGGTCTTCGCCCGCATCGACCACGCCGCCAACGCCGCCGCGGCCGGGTTGTCTCTTCTCCCGGCGCTGGTGGTGATCTTCGGCAACGCCCGGGCGGGCACACCGCTGATGCAGCGCGCGCCCGGCCTGGCTCTGGACCTGCCGCTGCGCATCCTGATCCGGGCGGACGAGGCGGGCGCGGTGGAGATCTCGTACCACGACCCGGAGAAGCTCATCGAGCCGTACGGCCTGGCTCCGGCGGACGCGGCCCCGCTGCGGGCGGTGGCCGTCATCGCCGCCGCCGTGGCCGCCCCGAACCCGGCCGCGCCGGTCGCGGCTGTCGAGCCGGTCATCCGGACGGTCGTGCTGGATCAGGAACTGCCGAAGCCGCGGACGGTCGGCCACGTCGAGGTCCGGCGCATCACGATGGCGCCCCACGTGGCCGCCGGGCCGCACGTCCACAACGGCCCGGTCTTCGGCCACATCCTGACCGGCTCGGTCACCTTCCAGGTCGAGGACGAACCACCGGTGGTCCTGCGCGCGGGCGACGTGTTCTACGAGCCCGAGGCCGTCCGCATCACCCGTTTCGACGCCACCGCCGACGGCGTCGAGTTCCTGGGCTACTTCCCGCTCGGCCCGGGCGAGGCGTCGGCGCTGACCCCGGTCGACTGACCAGCCCGCGCCGGCGGATCAGTTCGCCGGCTTGTAGTCGCTGATCGCGAAGCAGGCGGGGCTGCCGTCGGAGACGTCGATGGAGACGGCGACGGGGTGGCCGTCGGTACGGTCGAGTGCGGTGGTCACCTTCGCGCCGTCGTCGGTGGCGGTCCGGGCCATGTCGAGCAGCTCCTTGAGCGTCGGCACGTCGATCTCCTCCTCGCCCGACGCCGTCTTCCCGTCGATCCGGTCCGCGGTCGCCACCCGGCCGCCGGACACGGACACCCGGTACCGGCCGTCCGACGGCCCGCTGCCGCATTTGCGATCGAGCACGAACCCGTACGTCGCGGGCTCGGTCCAGGCCGGCGCCGACGCGGCCACCGACGCCACCGTGTCCGGCGCCGGCTTGCCAGTGCCGGACGTGCACCCACCCGCCGCGAGCACCACGGCCAGACCGCATGTCACCCACCGACCCCGCACGCGCGTCCGCCCCCACTTCGCACCGATCCGGGCTCGGCCGTCGATCCCGGGCGGAGAGTAGCCCGCCATCGCCACCGCCCGGCCACCCGCCCAGGGGGTGCCGGCGGCCGGCCGAACAGCCGGCCGCCGGCACCATGAGTGCGTCAGGCCGGGCCGAGGTGCCGGGCGAAGAACCGGACCGCGCTCGCGGACTCGAACCGGGGCAGGTCCTTGTGCGCGCCCGCATTGGCGTGCAACGACTTCTCCTTGGAAGCGAAGGCGTCGAACAACGCGAGACCGGCCTCGCGCGGGATGTGCTCGTCGTCCCACTGGAGGTCGAACTCGATCGGCACGGTGATCCGCCGCGCCGCCTCGATCAGGGAGTCCGCCCAGAACTGGCCGAACACCGCCGCCGTGATCCTCGGCTCGGCCGCGGTCAGCGGCACGCCGATGGCGGTGCCCAAGTTGATGCCCCAGTAACCGACCGGGCCGTCGGCGCCGACCTCCGGCAACTGCTGCAGGGCATCCAGCGTCGCCCGCCAATCCGGTACGGCCAGTTGAGCCAGGTAGCCGTTGTAGCGCTCGACGATCGGGCCGACCGGTTCGCCGGCCGCGATCGCCGCCTGCATGACGGCAACCTCCTGCTCGTCGGTCGCAGTCCGCGGCCGGTCGCCGTGCGCAGGGGCGTCGATGACGGCGACGTGGAAACCGGGGCCGTTCACGAGGAGAGCGGATCGGCCGGCCATCGCCGGGGACTTCTTGTGGTTGCCGCCGCCGTGGCCCAGCAGCACCAGGGGTGCGCGGTCCGGGCCGGACACCGGCGACCGGAGCACGCCAGGGATGCGCCCCACGGTGAATTCGCGTTCGACGACACCGTTCGACGATGTCTCCCTGGTGAATGTCAGAGTGTGCATGACTTGCCTTCCGGGAGTGCTTCGTGGTCGAGGCGCTCCCGGTGACCTCTGCGTCAGCCGCCCGACCGTGGCGAAAGTGGGAGCACCCACGTCGATACATCGATCACGGGTCTCACCTCCTCGGGTCGTTCACGGTCGTAGGCAAGGTACCAGCCGGATGTCGCCGCCCCCAGTCGTCTACGCCGCAGCGGACGGATTCTGACCTGATCGGGTCGTAGCGTCGCTCGCGGCGGGTCGAAGCGAGGACGGGATGGACGAGCAATGACGATCTTGATCACGGGTGCCACCGGCGCGGTGGGGCGCCATCTGGTCGCGGCCCTGGTGGACCGCGGAGAGCCGGTACGGGCGGTCAGTCGCAAGCCGGACGAGGCGAACCTGCCCGCCGGCGTGGAGGTCGCCGCCCCCGGCCGGGCGGATCTGTACGACGGGGTCGACCGGATGTTCGTGTTCCCGTTCGAGGACGGCGTCGACGAGTGGATCGGGGCGGCCGTCGCGGCCGGGGTGGGCCGGTTCGTGGTGCTGTCCTCACTGGCCGCCGCGGGCGAGTTCCCCCGCGACATCGGATCGGCCAGCTACACCCACCACCGGGCGGTCGAGCAGGCCGTGACCTCCCGGACCGGCGACTGGACGATCCTGCGACCCGGCACGTACGCGAACAACCTCCTCGCCTGGGCCTGGCCCATCAGGTCGGGCGCGCCCGTCCGCGCCCCGTACCTCCGCTCCGCCCAGGCTCCGATCCACGAGGCGGACATCGCCGACGCCGCGGCTGCCGCGCTCACCGAGGACGGCCACCGCGGCCGGATCCACCCACTGACCGGGCCGCAGTCGCTGACCCGGATCGAGCAGGTGGCGGCGATCGGCGCCGCCATCGGCCGGGAGATCCCGCTGGTGGAGATCAGCCCGGACGAGTTCCGCGCCGAGGTGGGCCAGTTAGTCCCCGAGCCGATCGTCGCCATGCTGCTCGACTACTGGTTCGACACGCTCACCGAGCCCGACCGGGTCCGCGGCCACGCGCACCGCACCCTCGAAGAATGGGCCCGCGACCACCGCGCCGATTTCGTCTAAGGCGTCTCGACGAAGACGGCGACCGTGAGCGGCGGGACGGTCAGGGTGCCGGTGGCGGGGTCGGCCGAGGCGGTGCGGAGGGCCGGGTCGGCCGAGTCGACCAGGGCGGGGTGCAGGGCCAGCGGCACCCCGGCCAGGTCCGGCACCACCGGCGTGACCACCCCGCCGGTCGCGTTGAACACGACCGCGACCCGCGGCCAGGGCGAGTCGCTCAGCCCGGCGCCGTCGAGGCACATGACGAGGACGCCGCGGGGCTCGTCCGGGCCGCCCAGCGGGAACGACAGGCGGTGCTGGACGTCGTCGGCCAGAGGCAGGCCGAAGACCGGGGTCGAGGTGCGGACGGTCAGCAGTTCGCGGTAGCGGGCCGCCGTCATCTCCATCACATCGGCGGCCGGCACCAGTGAGCCGTCGGCCAGCAGCGGCCGGGCCAGCGGCCACCGGTCGGCGTTGTCCCCGGCCGGTGGCAAACCGAGGCCGAAACCGTTGCCCTGCGCCGGATCCCAGCGGATCTGGTTGAACCAGTCCCCCGAGTCGAACGAGTTGCGGTCCAGCGACTTCGAACGCAACCGGTCGCTGCCCAGGGCCACGAATCCCACCCCCTGCGACAGGACCACCAGCGACAGCGCCAGCACCTGCAGCCGCGCGCGGGCCACCATCGGTATGTCGCGGGGCAGCTTGAAGGCCAGCGCGTCGAACAGGATCTCGTTGTCGTGCGCGTCCACGTAGTTGACGATCTCCCCCGGCGCGGCCGCATAGCCGCAGGGTGAGCCGTTGTAGTCGACCTGCGCGCCGGTGACCGCCGACCCGGACGAGCCGGTGAACTCGTAGCTCGCCAGGCCGCCGGACAGGCCGACCTTGAGCTGGTCGTGCAGCCAGAGCGGCGCCGACGCACCGAGCCCGCTGGCGAAGCCCTGGGCGCCGGGGTCGCCGCCACCCCGGACGGCGTCGCGCAGCCGGTCGTTGAACGTGCCGACCCCGGTGCCGGCCATGTTGGCCTGGGTGGCCTGGGCGAACCGGGCGTCGCCGGCCACTTCGCCGAAGTTCCAGCCCTCGCCGTACACGTAGATGTCCGCGCCGCCCGGGTCCACATGGTCCAGAGCGATCCGGGTCTCCAGGATGTTGGCCCGCGGGTGGTGGCCCATCAGGTCGAAGCGGAACCCGTCCACCTTGTACGCCCGGGCCCAGGTGAGCACCGAGTCGATCACCAGCCGGCCCATCATCATGGTCTCCGGCGCCGTGTTCGGGCAGCAGGTCGACTCGGCCGTGGTCCCGTCGGCCAGCAGCCGGTGGTAGTAACCGGGCACGATCCGGTCGAGCACGCTGAACTTGTCGAGGCCGTCGGCCATCGTGTGGTTGTAGACGACGTCCATCACCACCCGCAGCCCGGCCGCGTTCAGCGCGGCCACCATCCGGCGGAACTCGAGGATCCGGGACGGGCCGTCGGGCTCGACGGCGAAGCTGCCCTCCGGCGCGGTGTAGTGCCACGGGTCGTAACCCCAGTTGAAGCCGTCGGTGGCGGCCACCGCCATCACCGCGGCCTGCTGCTGGTCCGAGTCGGGCGGCAGGCCGGCCAGGTCGCACGCGGGCACGGACTGGTCGGCCCGCCGCTCGGGCACCGAGCCGAAGTCGAAGGCGGGCAGCAGGTGCAGGTGGGTCAGCCCGGCCCGGGCCAGCGAGGTGAGGTGGCGCATCCCGGCCGAGCCGGCGTGCGTGAAGGCCAGGAACGTGCCGCGGTCGGATTCCGGCACCGATGCGTCGAAGATGGAGAAGTCGCGGACCGACACCTCGGCGATCTGGATCCGTGCCGGGGCCGGCGCCGGCGGTTTGACCAGCGTGTCCCACCCGTCCGGGGCCAGGGCCGGGTCGGCCAGGTCGACCAGCAGGCTGTGGGTGGAGTCGGCGGCCAGACCGACCGAGTACGGATCGGTCACCGACGTCGTCACCACCCGTTGCGCCGCCGGGTGCCACACCTCGACCCGGAACCGGTAGTAGCGCCCCAGCCAGGCCCGGTCGACCGGGATCGACCACGCCCCCGACAACGCGTCCCGGTTCATCGGCCGCACCTCCGGCTCGTCGGCCGGGGCGGCGAACAGCTCGAGGGCGACGGTGCGGGCGGTCGGCGCCCACACCGACAGCGTGTCGCCCCGGTCGGGGTCCAGAACCAGGCCGAGATCCACGTCGGCGGCGTCGGCGTAGAGGTCGTCGAGCACGCCCGCGAGCTGAACGGACGTACGCGCGGTGACCTCGCCCGCGTCGTCCCGGCCGACCACCAGCAACTGGTCCTGCAGCAGCGCACCGAGCGCCGCGTCGCCGAGTTCGCGGACCGAGAACGCCGCGTAGCCGCGCAGATGCGGATACTTCCGGGCCTGCGCCTGGAACAGCCCGCCCGGCCGGGCCACCAGCGGGACGGGATCGCCGGCCGCCGGCGACAAGGTGAACGTGCTGCCGGTGAAAAAGGCCGGGACGGCGATGGTGGTGCGGTCCAGGAACACCGCCAGGGCACGCGCCGGGTCGAGCGACGGACCCAGCGAACCGAGATCCGGGCGTACGGGCGCGGGAATGCCGGACAACAGCCAGACCTCGCGGTCCGCGGTCAGATCGAGACGCTGGTCGTCCGGGAGGTCCTTGGTGTCGCCGTGGTGGATCACGAAGCGCAGGCCGGCCGCGTCGGGCCGGACCGGCACCTCGAACACGGCGCCGAAGGCGTCGAACCGCGCCGGCGCCAGCGGCGCCTCCCACCGCGGCTTGACCAGGGTGCCCTCCCAGGCGTGCAGACCCCAGCCGTCGTACGCGCCGTCGGCCCGCCGGTAGTGGATCACCGCGCTCAGCGGGTTCGCCGAAGGCCCCGAATCGGAGATTTTCGAAATGCCGGACTGCAGCCAGATCGACGGAGTGACGGACGGGTCGATGTGCCGGTCGGCGGCCACGTCCTTCACACCGTTGCGGTCGACCACCAGGAAACCCACGTCGCGGGCGTCGTCGGCCAGCCGTACCCAGGCGAACCGGCCCCACGCGTCCTCCCCGGCGAACGGGTGGCCGTTCGGATAGCCGAGGACCTGGCCGCCGGCGACGTCGCCCCACGCGTGGAGCGCCCAGTCCGCGTACGCCCCGTCGTCGCGCGCGTAATGCACGACGAGCCAGCGTGGCCTGGTCAGGGTGGTCTCGGGAGCGATCGCGATCGTCGGCACCCGGCCATGATGGCACCCGGGTACGTCAATTTCCCGCAGCCCGCGAACCGCCTTGCGCGCCGTAGCAAGACGGACGTACGGTTTACTGGCTGTCGACCGCGACCGGGTTAGGCCTGCCTAACCACTGCCGGTCCGTCGACGGTGCGGAAGACTGCGAAGGACTGAAGGGAGTTGACGTGGCCAGCCTGGACACCTTTGGTGCGAAGAGCGAGCTGCGCGTCGGGGACGCGAGCTACGAGATTTTCACGATCGACAAGGTGGAGGGTCACGCGCGCCTGCCGTACTCCTTGAAGATCCTGCTGGAGAACCTGCTGCGGACCGAGGACGGCGCGAACATCACCGCCGATCACATCCGCGCGCTCGGCGGCTGGGACTCCTCCGCCGACCCCAGCGTGGAGATCCAGTTCACCCCGGCCCGGGTGCTGATGCAGGACTTCACCGGCGTGCCCTGCGTGGTCGACCTGGCCACCATGCGCGAGGCCGTACGGGACCTGGGTGGCGACCCGGCCAAGGTGAACCCCCTCGCCCCGGCCGAACTGGTGATCGACCACTCGGTGATCGCCGACCTGTTCGGCCGCGAGGACGCGTTCGCCCGCAACGTCGAGCTCGAGTACCAGCGCAACCGTGAGCGCTACCAGTTCCTGCGCTGGGGCCAGACCGCGTTCAACGAGTTCAAGGTCGTCCCGCCCGGCACCGGCATCGTGCACCAGGTCAACATCGAGTACCTGGCCCGCACGATCATGGAGCGTGGCGGCCAGGCCTATCCGGACACCGTCGTCGGCACCGACTCGCACACCACCATGGTCAACGGCCTGGGCGTGCTCGGCTGGGGCGTGGGCGGCATCGAAGCCGAGGCCGCGATGCTGGGCCAGCCGGTCAGCATGCTCATCCCGCGGGTGGTCGGGTTCAAGTTGTCCGGCGAGATGCCGGCCGGCACCACCGCCACCGACCTGGTGCTGACCATCACCGAGATGCTGCGCGAGCACGGCGTGGTCAGCAAGTTCGTCGAGTTCTACGGCCCCGGCGTGAGCGCGGTGCCGCTGGCCAACCGGGCCACCATCGGCAACATGTCGCCGGAGTACGGATCGACCTGTGCGATCTTCCCGATCGACACCGAGACGATCAAGTACCTGCAGCTCACTGGGCGTACGGACGAGCAGGTGGCGCTGGTCGAGGCGTACGCGAAGCGGCAGGGCCTGTGGCTGGACGCGGATGCCGAGCCGGACTACTCCGAGCGGCTCGAGCTCGACCTGTCGACCATCGTCCCGTCGCTGGCCGGCCCGAAGCGCCCGCAGGACCGGGTGCCGCTGAACCAGGCCAAGCCGATGTTCCGTGAGGCGCTGACCAACTACGTCACCGACGGCGGCCCGGCCGACGAGGCGAGCGAGGAGTCGTTCCCGGCCAGCGACCCGCCGGCCAACTCCGAGGACTCGGCCGCCGACAAGCCGCACGCCACGGTTCCGAGCGCGGCCGCGAACGCCGATGGCCGCCCGTCGAAGCCGACCCGGATCACCACCGAGGACGGCACCGAGTGCGAGCTCGACCACGGCGCCGTCGTCATCGCCGCCATCACGTCCTGCACCAACACGTCGAACCCGCAGGTCATGATCGGCGCGGCGCTGCTGGCCCGGAACGCGGTCGAGCGGGGCCTGAACCGCAAGCCGTGGGTGAAGACCACGCTCGCGCCCGGGTCCAAGGTCGTCATGGACTACTACGCCCGGGCCGGCCTGACGCCGTACCTCGACAAGCTCGGCTTCAACCTGGTCGGCTACGGCTGCACCACCTGCATCGGCAACTCCGGCCCGCTGCCCGACGCCATCTCGGCCGCGGTCAACGCCGAGGACCTGACCGCGGTCAGCGTGCTCTCCGGCAACCGTAACTTCGAGGGCCGGATCAACCCCGACGTCAAGATGAACTACCTGGCCTCGCCGCCGCTGGTGGTGGCGTACGCGCTGGCCGGCACCATGGACCTGGACCTGACGACCGAGCCGCTGGGCACCGGGTCGGACGGCAAGCCGGTGTTCCTGTCCGACATCTGGCCGTCGGCCAAGGAGATCGACGACGTCGTCGCCGGTGCGATCGGCGCCGCGGGTTTCTCCCAGGCGTACGCCGACGTGTTCGCCGGCGACGAGCAGTGGCAGTCACTGCCGACGCCGGACGGGAACACGTTCGACTGGGACGGCGAGTCGACGTACGTCCGGAAGCCTCCGTACTTCGAGGGCATGGCGGCGCAGCCGTCGCCGGTGGGCAACATCGCCGGCGCGCGGGTGCTGGCCAAGCTGGGCGACTCGGTGACCACCGACCACATCTCGCCGGCCAGCTCGATCAAGCCCGACTCGCCCGCCGGCCAGTACCTGACCGAGCACGGCGTCGAGCGGCGCGACTTCAACTCGTACGGATCCCGCCGGGGCAACCACGAGGTGATGATCCGCGGCACGTTCGCCAACATCCGGCTGCGCAACCAGTTGGTGCCGGGCGTCGAGGGTGGATTCACCGTCAACCACCTGACCGGTGTGCAGAGCTCGATCTACGACGCGTCGGTGGCCTACCAGGAGGCCGGGATCCCGCTGGTCATCCTGGCCGGCAAGGAGTACGGCTCGGGCTCGTCGCGGGACTGGGCGGCCAAGGGCACGATGCTTCTGGGCGTACGGGCGGTCATCGCCGAGTCGTACGAGCGGATCCACCGGTCGAACCTGATCGGCATGGGCGTGCTGCCGCTGCAGTTCCCGCCGAAGACCAGCGCCGACTCGCTCGAGCTGTCCGGCACCGAGACGTTCACCATCACCGGCGTCGAGGCGCTCAACGACGGCAAGATCCCGTCCACGGTCACCGTCCGTACGGACACCGGGGTCGAGTTCGAGGCCGACGTCCGGATCGACACCCCCGGCGAGGCCGACTACTACCGGCACGGCGGCATCCTGCAGTACGTGCTGCGCAAGATGCTGCACAGCTAGACGGTTCCTCCGTTCACGCGGGTGACGCCGGGCGGTGATCACCGTCCAGCGTCACCCGCGAGGAATCAGCTGCCGGCACGGGCGACTGCCAACGGTAGCGGCCGGTCAGGTACCGGCGTGGACACCACAATGGACGTGGTGGTCTGCCCGAAGATCAGGAACCGGTCCAGGATCTCCTCGATCGCACCGATCGACGCCGCATGCAGCGTGAGGTGGAAGCAATCCTCGCCGGTGATCCGATGGCACTCGACCACCTGCGGGATCTCCTGCGCGGTCCGGGCGACCTTGGGCAGCTGACCGGGCCCCGGCCGGATCCGCACCAGCGCGGTCACCGGCAGCCCGAGCGCGGCCGGATCAATCTCCAGGCGGTAGCCGGTGATCACCCCGGCCGCCTCCATCCGCTGCACCCGCTCGGTCACCGCGGGCGCGGACATGCCGACGCGCCGGCCGAGCTCAGACATCGACAGACGCGGATTCTCTGACAATTCGGTCAGCAGCTGGAGATTGACGTCGTCCAGGGCCAACGGCCTGGAATGGGCATTCGATTCGCGGCGCATACCGTCAAGTTGCCATTCCGGCCGCAGATCATGCCTTCGACGATGGACAGGTGAAACGAGCCGCCGTCTACCTGGCCGTCAGCGCGATCTTCCACTACCTCGGGCCGGCATTCGCGGTGCTGCTGTTCCGGCACGTCGACCCGATCGGCGTGGCCTGGCTGCGGATCGCGTCGGCGGCGGCGGTGTTCGCCGCCTGGCGGCGGCCGTGGCGGTTCTCCTGGACGCTGCTCGGGCTGGGCGCGGTGCTGGCCGCCATGAACATCGTGTTCTACCTGGCCGTGGCCCGGCTGCCGCTGGCCACGGTGGGCGCGATCGAGTTCCTCGGCGTGATCGTGCTGGCCGCGGCCGGGGCGCGGAACCGCCGCAACCTGCTTGCGCTGATCCTGGCGGTGGGCGGCGTCGCCGCCCTGACCGACCTCGAGGGTGGCGGCGACGGCCTGGGGTACGTCTTCGCGTTCGCCAACTGCGCGCTCTTCATGCTGTACGTGATCCTCGGCGACCGGATCTCCGGGGACGAAGGCGTCGACCGGCTGGGCGCGTCGATGCTGATCGCGGCGGTGCTGATCACCCCGGCCGGGCTGCCGTACGCGTGGCCCTCGTTCACCCATCCGCTCTGGTTGCTGGCCGGGATCGCCGTCGGGGTGTGCTCGTCGGTCATCCCGTACGTCTCGGACCAGCTCGCCCTGGCCCGGCTGAAGCGGTCGACGTTCGCCCTGATGCTCTGTCTCCTGCCGGCCTGCGCCGCGCTGATCGGCGCGGTCGTGCTGCGGCAGATCCCCACCGTTCGCGACTTGGTCGGCATCGGGCTCGTCATGGCCGGGCTGGTCGCCCACCGGGACCGGGCGGCCAGCGCATAGGCTCTGACCATGGATGACAACACCGTGCTGAACCGGATCCACGGTTTGGTCGACGAGGAGCACAAGCTGCGCCAGCAGCTGGGCAAGGGCGAGATCAGCAGCGACGAGGAGCACGCCCGGCTCAAGGCGCTGGAAGTGGACCTGGACCAGTGCTGGGACCTGCTGCGCCGGCGCCGGGCGGCCCGGGAGACCGGGACCGATCCGAACGCCGTGCAGGCCCACAGCACCGGCGAGGTCGAGGGCTACCTGCAGTGACGCCGCCGCGGCCGCGGCCACCGGGGACTCGGTGGCCGCGGCCGGCGGCGTTCGTCCAGCTTCATCCCAAACCCGCTTCGAACAGCAGGCGCCCGATCAGTTCGTCGACGTCCACGGGCAGTCCGCGGGCGGTGAACCAGGCGGTCACGTTCCGCACGTCCCGGGCGATGAATTCGCCGCCCTGCGGGTTGGCCACCACGTCGACGATCTGGGGCAGGTCGATCAGCACCAGCCGGCCGTCGTGCACGAGCGTGTTGTACGGCGACAGGTCACCGTGCGCCACCTGCGCCCGGGCCAGCACCGACAACGCGTCGACCATCTGCCGCCACAGGTCGGCCAGTTCGTCCGGACCGGGCCGGGTCTGGGCCAGCCGGGGAGCGGCCTCGCCCGTCGCCCAGTCGCCGATGAACTCCAGCATCAGCTCGGTGCCGATGAGCTGAACCGGGTAGGGCACCCGGATCAGGCCGGTCTCCTGCCCGATGAGCCACAGTTGGGCGAGCGCGCCGAACTCGGCCGCCGCCCACTGGCCGGCGATCAGTTCCTTGCCGAACGACGTGCGGTTGGTCATCGCCCGCATCTCGCGGGAGCGTCGCACGCGGCGGCCCTCGAGGTAGCCGGCGTCCCGGTGGAAGTTGCGGTGCTCGCTGCTGCGGTACCGCTTGGCCGCCAGCACGGCGACCTTGGTGTCGTCGGCCGGGAGCGCGCGCCGGACCAGGAAGACGTCGGCTTCCTTGCCGGTTTTCAGGATGCCGAGTTCGGTGTCGGTGGCGCCGTGCTCGGTGCGGATCCACTCCGGCCACGGTTTCGGGCCGTGCAGGGCGCCGTCCCACGACGACCAGTTGTCGCCGGTCTCGGGCAGGTCGGGATCTTCGGAAAGGCGATGCGGCGCGTGGCCGGTGGTCAGAACGTCGTCGTCGTCGTCGAACTTGTTGCGGGCGCGTGGGCGCACTGGAGGATCTCCTCGAAAGAAGGGGTGTACGGGATCTGGGCAGGGCAAAGCACCATGACAGTCACGTGACACACCTCCTTCGAGTACGCGTTCGGTCGACCATGCCGGATGCCCCGGCACGCGTGCAACCGATTTATCGGCTGGCCATGACGGCCGACAGCCCCTGGATCACATTGCCGACCGTGGCGGTCGGCGCGTACCGGCTGTCCATCCAGCTCCGGCCGCGGTGCAGCCAGACGCTGGGCAGTCCCATCGCCGCCGCCCCGCCGATGTCGGCCTCGGGGCTGTCGCCGACCACCCAGGCGCCGCCGAGACGCATCCGCACCCGCTGCGCGGCCATGGCGAAGATGCGCGGGTTGGGCTTGCTCACGCCGGCCCGCTCGGAGATCACCCAGTCGGCCACGCACTTGTCCAGCCCGGTGCGCCGGATCCGGCTCTCCTGCTGCTCGGCCGGCCCGTTGGTGACCACCACCGGCACCCAGCCGGCGTCCCCGGCGATCTGCAGCGCACAGGCGACCAGGGGGTCCAGCCGCTCGTGGGCCAGCGGGCCCTCGTGCAGCTCCTCGAGCAGTTCGATGGACGGAACCCGCAGCTCGTACCGGTCCCGGATGGCGTCGGCCAGGTCCCACCGCGAGGTCAGGCCGTCGGCGTCCACGGAGATCAACCAGTCGAGGTCGTCGGCCGGGGCGCCGATCTCGTCGAGGAAGCCCTTCGCCCACAGGATGAACGCACCGCTGCGGTCGAGCAGGGTGTCGTCCAGAGCCAGGAAGACGAGGGGCACCTGGGCACTTTACGTGAGCAACACTGGAACCGAACAGCCCACGTGTGTTAACAGGTGTCGTCCGTCGTCGGACATTCAACAAGCCGTACGTACGGATTGCAGTACCGCAACGCTCCGTGACACCATCGTCCCGTGCCCCGCGTGAGTCAGGACCAGCTCGACGCCCGCCGCCACGAGATCCTCGCGGCGGCCCGCGGCTGTTTCGCCCGGTACGGGTACGAGGGTGCCACCGTCCGCCGCCTCGAGGACGCCACCGGCCTGTCCCGCGGCGCGATCTTCCACCATTTCCGCGACAAGGACTCGCTGTTCCTGGCCGTGGCCGAGGACGACGCCGCCGCGATGGCCGAGACGGTGGCCCGCAACGGCCTCGTCCAGGTGATGCGCGACCTGCTGGAACGGGCCGACAACAGTGACGGCGACACGGCCGGCTGGCTGGGCAGCCAGCTCGAGGTGTCCCGGCGGCTGCGGACCGACCCGGCGTTCGCCCAGCGCTGGGCGCAGCGGTCGGCGGCGATCACCGAGGCCACCCGGGTGCGCCTGGAGCGGCAGCGGGAAGCCGGGGTGCTGCGCGACGACGTACCGCTGAACGTCCTGGTCCAGTTCCTCGAGCTGGCGTACGACGGCCTGGTGCTGCACCTGGCCACCGGGCGTCCGGCGGGTGACCTGAGCCGGGTTCTGGACCTGGTCGAGGGCGCGGTCCGCAAGCAGTGACGGCGGTCGTTGCACCCGTCCGCACAATGCGGCCATGACGCCCGACACCGGGGGAATCCCGCCCCCGCGCGGCGGTCCTCCGAGCCGGTCGCGCCGACTGGACTAGGTTCGGATCATGTCGTATCCCGAAGCCCGCCACCTCGGCGACGGCGGCGGAGCCACCGCCACCGTCCGGCTCGGCACCCGGGCGCCCGAGCTCGACGGCGCCACCAGCCGCACGTCCTACCTGGCCACCGGCGACACCACCGACGGCCGGTTCGGCCTGTACCGGTGGGACTTCAGGGGACCGCTCAGCGGCCCCGATCCACACTTCCACCGGTCCATCTCGGAGTCGTTCTTCGTGCTGTCCGGCACCGTCCAGCTGAACGACGGCAACGGCTGGCGGGACGGCCGTCCCGGCGATTTCCTGTACGTGCCGGAAGGCGGCATCCACGGCTTCCGCAACGAGTCCGGCGAACCGGCGTCGATGCTCATCCTGTTCGCGCCGGGCGCCCCGCGCGAGGACTACTTCGAGCGGGTGGCCACCACCGGCCAGATGTCCGAAGAGGAACGCACCGAATTTTTCCTCCGGCACGACACGTTCTGGGTGTGACGGTGGTGGCCCGCCGGTCACGCTGCCGGCGCCTTGTCGATGAATCCGTAGATCCGGTTGATCCGACCGTCGGCGTCGAGCTCGGCCACGTCGAATCCGACCACCGGCGGCTCCTCCCCCGGAGCGCCCATCGTCCAGGTGAACCGCCCCTGGTCGTGATGCGCGTCGGCCGGGCCGCCGGACCCGAACACAAACCCGGGGAACTGCTGCTGGATCGAGCCTATCAAGGCGTCCACCGCCGCCCGGCCCTCGACCGCGGCGAACGGGTCGACGAACCGCACGTCGGCGGCGAACAGGTCGTCGACGGCGGCGCGGCGGGCCACCGGGTCGGTGGTGTTCCAGGTCGCCAGGTACTTCTCCACCACGGCATCGAAGTCGCTCATCGTTCGGTCCTCCCGGTTGTTCCGTCGCTGACGTGATCCAGACTCGCCCGGAGAGGGAGGACCGTCGATTACCCGGGAGGTAATCGTGGCCGCTACCCGGAGTCTTACGATCGGAGTATGAGTACGGTCGGCGAGCGGTTGCGCGTGTGGCGCGGCACGCGGCGGATGAGCCAGCTCGAACTGGCGGCGCAGGCCGGAGTGTCGGCCCGCCACCTGTCGTTCGTGGAGACCGGCCGCAGCCGCCCGACCCGGGAGATGATTTTGCGGCTGGCGCACGGCCTGGCCGTACCGCTGCGCGGGCAGAACGAGCTGCTCCTGGCCGGTGGATTCGCCCCGGCCTTTCCCGAGCGGGAGCTCGGCGGGCCGCAGCTGGCCGGCGTGCTGGCGTCGCTGCGGGAGGTGCTGGCCGCGCACGAGCCGTACCCGGCGGTCCTGATCGACCGGCACTGGGTTCTCATCGACGCCAACGACGCCGCGCAGGCCCTGCTCACCGGCGCCGGTCCGGCTCTGCTGGAGCCGCCGGTGAACGTGCTGCGGCTGTCGTTGCATCCGGCCGGGCTGGCCCCGCGCATCGCCAACCTGCCGGAGTGGCGGGCGCACATCCTGCACCGGCTGGACCGGCAGGCCGCCAACACCGCCGACCCGGTGCTGCGGGAACTGCACGACGAACTGGCCGCTCTTCCCGGTGGCACGCCGACCGCCCCGGCCGACGGCGTGGTCGTTCCGCTGCAGCTGCGGTCGCCCGACCTGAGCTTCTTCAGCGTCACCGCGGTCCTCGGCACGCCGCTCGACGTGACCCTGTCCGAGCTGGCCATCGAGACGTTCCTCCCGGCGGATCGGGCCACGGCCGAGGCGCTAGGTTCGATGCATGGATCTCGGGCTCGCTGATCGCGTCTTCATCCTCACCGGGGCGTCCAAGGGCCTCGGGTACGCCACCGCCGAGGCGCTCGTGGCCGACGGCGCCAAGGTGGTGATCTCGTCCCGCTCGGCCGACCGGGTGGACGCGGCGGTGAGCGCTCTGGGCGGTCCCGCGCACGCCGCCGGACTGGCCGCCGACCTGGCCGACGAGCAGGCGCCGCGCGAACTGGCCGACCTGGCCCAGGAGAGGTTCGGCCGGTTGGACGGCGCGCTGATCTCGGTCGGCGGCCCGCCGCGGGGCACGGCCGCCGAGGTGACCGACGACCAGTGGCGGTCGGCGTTCGAGACGGTGTTCCTGGGGTCCGTGCGCGCCGCCCGGACGTTCGCGGCGGCGCTGCCCGAGGGCGGCGCGATCGGGCTGGTGCTGTCCACCTCGGCGAAGTCGCCGCTGACCGGGCTCGGCCTGTCCAACGGCCTGCGCCCCGGGCTGGCCATGGTGGTCAAGGACATGGCCGACGAGTACGCGCCCCGGGGTATCCGGTTCGTGTCGGTGCTGCCCGGCTCGCTGATGACCGACCGGAACCGGGAGATGTTTGCGGCCAGCGGCAACGCGACCGAGGCGGCGGCGCAGACCGCGGCGCGGATCCCGATGGGGCGGCTGGGCGAGCCGGCCGAGTTCGGCCGGGTGGCGGCATTCCTGCTGTCACCGGCCGCGAGTTATCTGACCGGTCTGGCCGTCCCGGTCGACGGCGGGTCGTTGCGCAGCCTGTGATTCCCCGGTTCCACCCGACCAAGGCACAAATCGCCGAAGCGGCAAATCGCACCATTCCCGATTTGGTAGGCAATGGGCTGACCGTGCTGTTCTCCGGAATCAATCCGAGCCTCTATTCGGCGGCCACCGGGCACCATTTCGCCCGGCCCGGGAACCGCTTCTGGCCGTCGTTGTTCCGGTCCGGCTTCACGACCCGGCAACTCGACCCGGCCGAGCAGGGCGAGCTGCCGTCCCTGGGACTGGGCATCACGAACGTGGTGGCGCGGGCGTCGGCCCGGGCCGACGAGCTGGCCCCCGCGGAACTGGTCGCCGGGGGCGCGCAACTGGCCGCGCTGGCCGCCCGATGGCGGCCGCGGTACCTGGCGGTGCTCGGCGTGACCGCGTACCGCACGGCCTTCGGCCATCCCAAGGCCGTCTTCGGCCCCCAGCCCGACCCGATCGGCGGCGTCGCCGTCTGGGTGCTGCCCAACCCGAGCGGCCTGAACGCCCACTACACCGTCGGCACTCTCGCCGACACCTTCGCGGAGCTCCGGATCGCCGCGCGCGGATGACGGGCGTCAGCCGTCGGGCTCGGCCGCGAAGCGGGCCAGCAGGCCCGCGAACGCTGAGCGCTCGTCCGGGCTCCAGTCACCGCCGACGAATACGCTCACACCATCGACGTCCTCGAGCGGATGGTGGGCACCCTCGAGGCCGCTGCCCGGAAAACCCGGGTGACCGGGACGGCCGGGCCTGATAGTCAGGTCGTCATGACCGACGTCAACCGAGCCAACTGGGATGTCTGGGCGGCCGTGCACGGGCAGGACGACTACTACGACCGGGCCGGCCTGATCGCCGGGAACGACTCCCTCACTTCGATGGAACGGGCCGGGGTCCGCGCCGCCGCCGGAGACGTCGCGGGCAAGGACGTGCTGCACGTCCAGTGCCACCTCGGCTTCGACTCGATCACGCTGGCCCGGCACGGCGCCCGGGTCACCGGCGTCGACTTCTCGCCGGTGGCGCTGCGGAAGGCGGCCGAGCTGGCGGCGGGGTGCGGCGTCGAGGTCGACTGGGTCGAGGCCGACAGCACCGACCTGCCGGAGTCGCTGACCGGCCGGTTCGATCTTGCCTACGCCACTGTCGGCATCCTCTGCTGGATCGGTGACGTCGACGCGTGGATGCGCTCGGTCGGCGGGACGCTGCGGCCCGGCGGCCGGCTGCTGCTGATCGACGGCCATCCGCTGTGCACCGCAATCGGGCGCCTGGACCCGCTCGAGCTCGACTTCCCCTACGCCTTCGACGGGCCGCACACGTTCACCTCCGACGGGTCCTACGCGACCGCGGCCGGGACGACGACGAACGTGCAGTACGGCCACTCGCTGGGCGAGATCGTCACCGCCGCCGCCGACGCCGGGTTGCGGGTGATCCGCCTGGACGAACATCTGGACGCGGAGGAACGCGCGCCCGGGATGGGCAGCGTGCAGGACCCGGACGGCCGCTGGCGGATGCACCTGGGCGGCCAGGATGTGCCGGTGTTCTACACACTGATCGCCGAGCGGGTCAGGGCTCGACGACCGCCGCCGGGACGGTGACCACCTCCACCTCCTCGGCGTAGGCCGGGGCCGGGCTGTCGGCCACCGCGAACTGGGTGCGGTAGAGCTCCGAGTACAACCCGCCCGCGGCGACCAGCTCGGTGTGCCGGCCCCGCTCGACGATGCGGCCGCCGTCCATCACCAGGATCTGGTCGGCGTCGCGGACCGTCGACAGCCGGTGGGCGATGACCAGCGCCGTCCGCCCGGCGAGCGCCGCGCCCAGCGCCTTCTGCACCGCGGCCTCGGATTCGCTGTCCAGGTGGGCCGTGGCCTCGTCCAGGATGACGATCGACGGGTGCTTGAGCAGCAGCCGGGCGATGGCGATGCGCTGTTTCTCGCCGCCGGAGAACCGGTAGCCGCGCTCCCCCACCACCGTGTCCAGCCCGTCGGGCAGCCCGCGGACCAGCGGCTCGACCTGGGCGCCGCGCAGGGCCGCCCACATCTCGTCCTCGGTCGCGCCGGGCTGGGCGTACGTCAGGTTCTCCCGGATCGTGTCGTGGAACAGGTGGGAGTCCTGGGTGACCACGCCGATGGTGTCACGGAGCGAGTCCAGCGTGGCGTCGCGCACGTCGACGCCGCCGACCAGTACCGCCCCCGACGTCACGTCGTAGACGCGGGACACCAGCATGGACGTGGTCGACTTGCCGGCGCCGGACGGGCCGACCAGCGCGACCATCTGCCCGGGCTCGACGGTGAAGTCGACGCCGCGCAGCACCGGCGCGTTCTCGGTGCGGTCCAGCGTCGCCACGTCCTCCAGAGTGGCCAGCGACACCTCGGCCGCGCTGGGGTAGCGGAAGTGCACGTCCCGGAACTCCAGCCGGCCGGCCCCGACCGGCACGGCCACCGCGTCCGGCTTCTCCTCGATCCCGGGCTTCAGGTCGAGCACCTCGAAGACCCGGTCGAACGACACCAGCGCGCTCATCACGTCGACCCGCACGTTGCTCAGCGCGGTCAGCGGCCCGTACAGGCGGCTGAGCAGCAGGGCCAGCGTGACCACGGTGCCCGCGGTGACGCTGCCGGTCACCGCCAGCCAGCCCCCCAGTCCGTACGTCAGGGCCTGCGCCAGCGACGCCACCAGCAGCATGGCCACGAAGAACGTGCGGGAGAACATGGCCTGCTGGATGCCGATGTCGCGAACCCGGTCGGCCCGCTCGGCGAACCGCGTGGCCTCGGTGTCGGGCCGGCCGAACAGCTTGACCAGGAGCGCGCCGGCCACGTTGAAGCGCTCGGTCATGGTCGCGTTCATCTGGGCGTCGAGGTTGTACGACTCCCGGGTGATCTCGGCCAGTTTCTTGCCGACCCGCCGGGCCGGGATGATGAACAGCGGCAGCAACAGCAGCGACAGCACCGTGATCGGCCAGCTCAGGCTGAACATCACGGCCGCGGTGAGGACGAGCTGGATGACGTTGCTGACTACGCCCGAGAGCGTGGACGTGAACGCCCGCTGAGCACCGGTGACGTCGTTGTTGAGCCGGCTGACCAGGGCGCCGGTCTGGGTCCGGGTGAAGAACTGCAGCGGCATCCGCTGCACGTGGTCGAACACCTTGGTGCGCAGGTCGAGGATGATCCCCTCGCCGATCCGGGCCGAGTACCACCGCTGGGCCAGCGACAGGAACGCGTCGATCACGGCCAGCCCGGCGATCAGCAGGGCGAGCCGGATGACCAGGGCGGCGGCACCGGCGTGGCCGCCGGTGATGGCGTTGACCACGTGGCCGGCCAGGACCGGGGTGGCCACCCCGATGCCGGCGTCGAACACCACGGTGATCAGGAAGACCGTGATGTCACGCCGGTAGGGCCGGGCGAACGACAGGATGCGCCGGGTGGTGCCCCGGTTGATCTGGTGCTGCTTGACCCGATCGCCGTTCTGGATCGAGCGCAGCATGGTCCAGCTGGACATGCCGGGCATTGTCATGGGTCACCTCCCGCGGGACAGCTACGAGTCTGCCTCGCGGGTATGACAACAATTTCCGGTCAGTCGTCCATCCCCGCGAGTTCCCGCAGGCGGCGGGTCTGGGCTTCACGTTCGGCCCGGTCCTGTTCGGCGTACGTACGGCCGAGGGCCCCGCCGATCAGGGCCTTGATCTCGGCGACCGCGCCCGGATCGGCGGCCAGCACCGCCGCGGCCAGGTCGTTCGCGGTGTCGTCGAGCTGGTCGGCGGGCACCACGGCGGTGGCCAGACCGATGCGTCCGGCCTCGTCCGCCGAGATCCGCCGCCCGGTGACGCAGATCTCCAGCGCCCGGGACGGTCCGACGAGTTCGGCGAGACGTTTCGTCCCACCCAGATCAGGCACCAGCCCGAGGGTCACTTCGGCCATCGACAGCTGGGCATCCGCGGCCAGGACCCGTAGGTCGCAGTTCAGGGCGAGCTGGAAGCCGGCCCCGATCGCGTAGCCCTGAACGGCGGCGATCGTCATCAGAGAAGGGCGTCGTAACCAGGTGAACGCCGACTGAAAGTCGGCTATCCGCCGGGCGCACTCCTCGGGTTCCAGATGTGCAAGTTGCACAAGCGAGAATTCGCCGTCCTGGTGACCGACCGACAGATCGAGCCCGGCCGAAAAAGCGCGCCCGGCACCGCGGACAATCACGACTCGAACTTCTCCCGATAATTTCCGGGAAATGTCTTCGAGTTCTTGCCACATCGCCGGAGTCTGAGCATTGAGGACTTCTGGCCGGGACAATGTCACGGTCGCGAGAGGCCCGGACTGACTCAGTCCGACTCCGGGGTCGGAGAATGCATCGCTGCTTGTCACGCCTTCTTGCGCCGGCGGGCGCCGCCGCGCTGGCGGAGCTGCACGCCGGACTCGGTCAGCACTCGGTGCACAAAACCGTAGGACCGTCCGGTCGAGGCGGCGAGAGCGCGAATGCTTTCCCCGGAGGTGTAACGCTTGACCAGGTCCTTGGCGAGCGTCTGACGCTCGTTGCCGACGATTCGTCGACCCTTCTCCGTGCTGGTGGCCGTGGTGGCTGCCATCTTGATTCCTCACATCCGCCAGAGTTTGGGTTCGATACGATCCCACCTATTAGACCGCCTCCAACGATCATGCGCTAGGTATCCGGCGTGGGGGAGCGTGCCCATTTGTCGCTGTCAGGAACCCGACGATGACCACGAGCATCAATGTCGGACTACTTACTCAGTGACCTCGATGACCGTCTTTACCCGGGCCGGCGCCGGCGTCCGCGTAATCCCCCGGGCGTCCCGCGGTCGTCACTAAGACCCACGGTCACCTGCGCAAACATCAACTACGCCGAGGCACGCGAAGCCATCACGCAGCGTTCACCGGTCGTGCACCGAGAGGTGGATGCCGATGCCCGATCGTCCGTCCGAGGCCCGAACTCGCCGGAAATGCCCAGCCCGTACCGCCCCGCAGGCCGACCGGCGATGCCCGCGTGTCGCACTGTCTGTGTGGGCACCAGTTGACAAGTAACGATGGCGATGATCCTGGATCAAGCCACCGAAATCAGGCCAGCTCGACCAGTTCCAGGAGGTCGTCGCTCCACGCGTCCTCGTCGCCGTCGGGCAGCAGGATGGCCCGGTCCGGCTTGAGCGCCTGCACCGCGCCGGCGTCGTGGGTGACCAGCACGATCGCGCCGGGGTAGTTGGCGATGGCGTCCAGCACCTGCTCCCGGCTGATCGGGTCGAGGTTGTTGGTCGGCTCGTCCAGCAGCAGCACGTTGGCGCCGGAGCAGACCAGCGTGGCCAGGGCCAGCCGGGTCTTCTCGCCACCGGAGAGCACCCCGGCCGGCTTCATCACGTCGTCGCCGGAGAACAGGAACGCGCCGAGGATCTTCCGCAAATCGGTGTCCGTCTGGTCGGGAGCGGCGCTGCGCATGTGGTCGAGGATCGTCCGGTCCACGTCCAGCGTCTCGTGCTCCTGGGCGTAGTAGCCGAGCCGTAGCCCGTGCCCGGGTCGCACCTCGCCGGTGTCCGACTCGAGCAGGCCGCCGAGGATCCGCAGCAGCGTGGTCTTGCCGGCGCCGTTCAGGCCGAGGATGGCGACCCGGGACCCGCGGTCCACCGCCACGTCGACATCGGTGAAGATCTCCAGCGACCCGTACGACTTGGACAGCCCGGACGCCGTCAGCGGCGTCTTGCCGCAAGCCGCCGGGCTCGGGAAGCGCACCTTGGCCACCTTGTCGGAGGTCCGCACCTCCTCCAGGCCGCCGAGCAGTTTCTCCGCGCGCCGAGCCATGTTCTGGGCCGCGACGGTCTTGGTGGCCTTGGCCCGCATCTTGTCGGCCTGCGCCATCAGGGCGCCGGCCTTCTTCTCCGCGTTCGCCCGCTCGCGCTTGCGGCGCCGCTCATCGGTCTCGCGCTGGGCCAAGTAGGTCTTCCAGCCGACGTTGTAGACGTCCAGCACGGCCCGGTTGGCGTCCAGGTACCAGACCTTGTTGACCACCGCGTCGAGCAGCTCGACGTCGTGGCTGATCACCACCAGGCCACCTTTGTGCTGCGACATGTATCCGCGCAGCCAGGTGATCGAGTCGTGGTCGAGGTGGTTGGTCGGCTCGTCCAGCAGCAGGATGCCCTTGCCGTTCTGCCCGGAGTTGGCGAACAGGATGCGGGCCAGCTCGATCCGCCGGCGCTGACCGCCGGAGAGCGTCCCGATCGTCTGGGCCAGGGCCCGGTCCGGAAGTCCCAGGTTGGCGCAGATCCGGGCCGCCTCGGCCTCGGCGGCGTAGCCCCCCAGGCTGGCGAACTGGTCCTCGAGGGTGCCGTAGCGGCGGATCAGTTTCTCGTCCGCGCTCTCCTCGAGCTGGATCTCGAGTTTCTGCATCTCGTTGAGCAGCGAGTCGAGGCCGCGGGCGGAGAGCACCCGGTCGCGGGCGGTCACGTTGAGGTCGCCGGTCCGCGGGTCCTGCGGCAGATACCCGACCTCGGCCGTCCGGGTCACGTCGCCGGTGTACGGCTCGCCCTCGCCGGCCAGTACTTTGAGGCTGGTGGTCTTGCCGGCGCCGTTGCGGCCGACCAGGCCGATCCGGTCGCCGGGCTGCACCCGCAGCGTGGTGTCGGACAGCAGGATGCGCGATCCGGCACGCAGTTCCAGTCCGGTGGCGGTGATCATGGGAGAAGACTCGCTCTCAGAAGGAAGAAGGCTGACTCAAGGCACGCGAATGCGCCGGCCGTCACATCGTCGGTCGGCGCCGGGGCGGGTCAGTCTTCGCAGAGCAGCACCCGTCCATACTACCGGGCGGGTCCTGCGACCTCCCAACCGATTAGTTTGCAAGATCACCGGGTACGACACGGCCACCCGGCGAGTGAGGATGCGATGGAGCTCAACGAGAACGCCCACATCGACACCAGCCAGATCGATGACGAACGCGGTGGTGGCGGCGGCGGTGGTGGCGGCCGCGGTGGCATCGGTGGCCTGCCGATCGGCGGTGGCGGCCTCACCGGCATCATCATCAGCGTGCTGGTCGCGCTGGTCGGTGGCTACTTCGGCATCAGCAACCTCAGCGGCAGCGGCACCAGCAGCCAGCCGCAGACCGGGGACAACACCACGCTGAGCTCGGAGTGCACCCAGTCCGACGCGCTCAAGCAGCTGGACTGCCGCAACACCCTGTACGTCAACTCGGTCCAGGCGTTCTGGGCGAAGGAGCTGCCGACGGCGTTCGGCGACAGCTACACGCCGGCCAAGACCGTCTTCTTCTCCAACCAGGTGACCACCGGCTGCGGCGCCGCCGACTCCGGTACCGGGCCGTTCTACTGCCCGGCCGACAAGCTCGTGTACATCGACCTCACCTTCTACAAGCTGCTGGCCGACCAGCTGGGCGCGCCGGGCGAGTTCGCCCAGCCGTACGTGCTGGCCCACGAGTACGGCCACCACGTGCAGGACCTGGTCGGCACCGAGGCCACGGTCGACCGGCAGCGGCAGCGCGATCCGAGCCAGGCCAACGCGTTGTCCGTACGGCTGGAACTGCAGGCCGACTGCTACGCCGGGGTCTGGGCCAAGGGCGCGACCGGCACCACCGACTCGAGCGGGCAGAAGATCTTCAAGAGCCTGACCGCGGACGACATCCAGCAGGGCATCCAGACCGCCGGCAAAATCGGTGACGACACGCTCCAGCAGCGCAGCGGCGGCACGATCAACCCGGCCGAGTTCACCCACGGCACGTCGGCCGACCGGCAGAAGTGGTTCGGCACCGGCTACAACACCGGCGACCCCAAGGCCTGCGACACGTTCAAGGCCGGGGCGGTCAACGAATAAGAACGCGTACGGCCCGGGCCTGGGCGACCGCCGCGACCAGGACGGCGTGCCGGGGCTCGGGCACCTCCAGCATCTGATCGGCGCGGATCGCGGCCAGCGGCGCCAAGACGGGTACGGACAAGATCGAGTCCACGGCCGTACGGTCGCCGCCGGTGACCAGCGCCGCCAGCGTCCGCACCGCCGGCAGCAGCACCCGCTCGGCGATCCCGGCACCGTCCGAGGCGGCCGCCTTGGCCTGATTCTCGCGGCGCCGGGCGAACCTCTGCTGCGACCACCCGCCGGCCGCCGTCCGCCCCTGCACGTAATGCGCGTCGACCTTGGAGGCGACCAGCTCGCCGCCCTCGGCGATGCCGGCCGCGACGGCGCCCTTGCGGGCCAGCAGCAGCCCGATCCGCGGCGGCTCGGCGGTACCGAGGCCGGCGAGGGTGTGCACGCCGGTGACGCCGGGCGGCGGCTCGAGGTCCGCGGTGGCGCCGTCGGCCGCGACCAGGTGCAGACCCTCCGCGACGTACGGGCCGTGGCGGCCTTCGAAGTTCTCCAGCCACCGCGCCAGCCGGTGCGGGGCGACGTCGACCCACTGTCCCCCACCGGCCGCCGGACGCGCTCCCATACCGCTCACCCTACGGGTGGCATGATCGGCCCGTGACCCTCCCCGAGGAGCTCCTCGACCGGCTGGTCCGCACGTTCGGTTCCGCGCGGGACCTGTCCCGGGCGCCGGCGGCCGAGGCGTACATGCGGGACCAGTTCCCGTTCCTGGGCATCCCGGTGCCGGCCGTGCGGAAGCTGAGCCGGACCGTGCCGGCCGGGCTGCCCGCGCCCACCGAGTCCGAGCTGGCGGCGGTGGCGGTGGCGTGCTGGGACCGGGCCGAACGCGAGTACCAGTACTTCGCCTGCGACTACCTGCGCGCGCACGCCGGGGTGCCGGGACCGGGCTTCATCGACGTCGTCCGCACGCTCGTGGTCACCAAGTCGTGGTGGGACACCGTCGACCCGCTGGCCACCCGGTTCACCGGCGATCTGGTGCGGCGGCACCCGGACCTGGCGACCACGATGGACGCCTGGTCGGGCGACGGGAACATGTGGCTCGTCCGTACGGCCGTCCTACATCAGCTGCATTACGGCCCGGCCACCGACACCGGGCGGCTCTTCGGTTACTGCACCCGGCAGGGCGGGCACCGCGACTTCTTCGTCCGCAAGGCCATCGGCTGGGCGCTCCGGCACTACGCCCGGACCGACCCGGACGCGGTCCGGAACTACCTCGCCGAACACGGCGGTGAACTTTCCCGCCTGTCGGTACGCGAGGCCTCCAAACATTTGTGATCATCCATTAAGGTGGGCTTCTCTTCCACGCGGAGTGAAGGTCCCCCATGTCTGTGCGCGCGCTTCTTGCTGCCCTGTCCGCGGTCGCCATCGCCGGCGTCGTCGCCATTCCCGCCTCTGCCGGCACGACGGCCCGGCTCGCCGCGGCCGCTCCGGCCGACTACTGCCTGGGTCAGTGCAACGACGTCCTGCCGCCCGGCCAGAACGGCAACGCCGGCCTGCTCGACATCATCGGCAACCAGGTCGGCGGCTCGCTTCCGGCGCACGCCGGCGACCAGCTGGGAAAGTACTCCGACCTGGTGTACGGATACGCCGGGCTGACCGACAACCAGATCGGCGCGTACTACGGCGACGCCTCCTTCGGGGTGGCGCCGGGGCAGGCCGAGCGCACCTATTCACCGCGCAGCGACGTGACCGTGGTGCGGGACAAGCAGACCGGCACGCCGCACGTCACCGGCACCACTCGCAGCGGCACGATGTACGGCGCCGGTTACGTCGGGGCCGAGGACCGTCTGTTCACGATGGATCTGTTGCGCCACATCGGACGCGGCACGCTGACCCCGTTCGCCGGGGGCAATGCCGGCAACCAGGCGCTGGAGCAGAGCCTGTGGCGGATGGCGCCGTACACCGAGGACGACCTCACCGCACAGGTCGCCGCGTTGCGGACGCGGGGCGCGCGGGGCGAGCAGCTGTACCAGGACCTGGTCTCGTACCTGGCCGGGATCAACGCCTATATCGACAAGTGCGTCGGCGGCAGCAGCTGCCCGGGCGAGTACGGCCTGGCCTCGGCCGGGTCGCCGCAGCACTTCACGCTCGACGACATCATCGCCGTCGGTGGCGTGATCGGCGGGCTGTTCGGCGGCGGGGGCGGCAACGAGATGGAGTCGGCGCTGGTCCGGGTGGCCGCCCGGGCCCGGTACGGGACGGCCGAGGGCGACCGGGTCTGGCAGCAGTTCCGGTCCCAGAACGACCCGGACACGGTGCTGACTCTGCACGATGGACAGAGCTTCCCGTACGGCGCCTCGGGCGGCGACGGCGGCGTGGTGCTGCCGGACGCGGGGTCGGTCCGCGCCGAACCGGTGACCGCGTCCACGCCCGCCCTGCGGAAGGCGGCGCCGCAGGTCACCGACCCCGCCACCGGCCAGGACGTGCACGTCGACCCGTTCCCGGACCTGACCGGCGTCTCGCTCGACGACGACCGCGGCATGTCCAACGCGGTCGTGGTGTCCGGGGCGAACACCGTGGACGGGCACCCGGTGGCCGTGTTCGGCCCGCAGACCGGGTACTTCGCGCCGCAGCTGCTGATGACGCAGGAACTGCAGGGCCCGGGGATCAGCGCCCGCGGCGTCGCATTCGCCGGCCTCAACCTCTATGTGCTGCTCGGCCGCGGACCGGACTACTCGTGGTCGGCCACCTCGTCCGAGCACGACATCACCGACACGTACGCGCTGCCGTTGTGCACCACCGACGGGAGCGCGGCCACGCTGACCTCCGACCACTACACCTACGACGGGCAGTGCCTCGCCATGGAGGAGCTGTCGCACGTCAACGCGTGGAAGCCGAGCACCGCCGACAGCACCGCGGCCGGGTCGTACAAGCTGCTCGCCCACCGCACCCGGCTCGGGCTGGTCGCCTGGCGGGGTACGGTCGGCGGGAAGCCGTACGCGTTCACCGAGCTGCGGTCGACGTACCGGCACGAGGCCGAACCGGCCATCGGGTTCCAGATGTTCAACGACCCGGCGGCGATGGCCGACGCGGAGGAGTTCAAGTCAGCCGCGTCCAACGTGGACTTCGCCTTCAACTGGTTCTACGTCAACTCCCGGCAGTCGGCGTACTTCGACTCCGGCCGCAACCCGGTGCGGGCGGCCGGGGTCGACCCCAACCTGCCGATCCCGGGCGACCCGGCCCACCTGTGGCAGAACTACAATCTGGCCGACAACACCTCGGACGACCTGCCCGCCTCGGCCCACCCGCAGTCCACCGACCAGGACTACTACGTCAGCTGGAACAACAAGCAGGCCGGCGATTTCGGCGCCGCCGACGGCAACTTCAGCTACGGCTCGGTGCAGCGGGCCGAGCTGCTCGACGACCAGGTCGGCCCGGCCGTACGGTCCGGGCGCAAGCTGAGCCGGTCCGACGTGGCGACCATGGTCGAACGGGCCGCGCTCACCGACCTGCGCGCCGTGAAGGTGCTGGACGGACTCATCCAGGTGCTGCAGAGCGCACCGATCACCGACCCCGCGGTCCAGGACGCGGTGACCAAGCTGAAGGCGTGGCGGGCGGCCGGCGGGTTGCGGGTGGAGACGGCCAAGGGCAGCAAGGTGTACCAGAACGCGGACGCCGTCCGGATCCTGGACGCGTGGTGGCCGCTGCTGGTGACGGGTGAGTTCCGGCCCGCCCTGGGCACCGACCTGTTCCAGTCCCTGCTCAACGCGATGAAGATCAACGAGAGCCCGTCGGCGGGCCAGCGCGGACCGGCGGCAACGCTGGGCGCGGGCACCGACGCGCCGCGCACGCACGCCGGGTCGGCCTTCCAGTTCGGCTGGTGGAGCTACGTCGACGAGGACATCCGCACGGTGCTGGGTGGCCGGTCGGGCACCGCGTTCTGCGGCGGCGGCACGCTCGACGGCTGCCGCGAGGTGCTCACCGACACCCTGCGCACCGCCGCCCAGCAGACCCCGGCCTCGGTCTACCCGGCGGACGGCATCTGCGCGGCCGGCGACCAGTGGTGTGCCGACGCGATCCGGCAGTCGCCGCTGGGCGGGATCAAGCAGCCGCTGATCTCCTGGCAGAACCGGCCGACGTACCAGCAGGTGGTCTCCTTTCCGGCCGGCCGCACGGACAGCGTGGCCCCGGCCGACCTGGCCCTGAAGGCGGCCGTGACCGCGTCCGGCACCCAGTCCGGCAACCTGCCGTCGGCCGCGGTCGACGGCGACCCGTCAACCCGGTGGGCCAGTTCGTGGGCCGACGGTCAGTGGTTACAGGTCGATCTGGGTTCCGCCCGTACGGTCTCGCGGGTGCTGCTGTCGTGGGAGTCGGCGTACGCGTCCTCGTACCGCGTCGACGCCTCGACCGACGGCATCACCTGGCAGACGGTCGCCACCGTGCCCACCTCCGACGGCGCCCGGGACACCGTGGCCTTCCCGGCGACGACGGCCCGCTACCTGAAGCTGACCGCGCTCACCCGGGCCACCCAGTACGGCATCTCCCTGTACGAGTTCGAGGCGTACGCGAGTTAGGAAGGCGGGGCGCACCACAGCATGATCTTCACGGCCAGGACGGCGATCACCACGCTCGACACCAGAGCGGTGATCAGCCGCCCGCGGTCGCCGGTCAGCAGCCGGCCGATCAGCGAGCCGCCCCCGGCGATCAGCAGCTGCCAGCTCGCCGACGCCAGGAACGCCCCGGCCACGAACCAGAGCCCGCCGCCCGACCCGCCCCGGCCGAGCACCAGCGCGGCGAAGTAGATCACGGTGGCCGGGTTCAGCAACGTCAACCCGAGCACACCGGCGTACGCGCTCCACCCGGTGACCGGACGCTCCGGCCGTCCGGCGGCGGCCCGCCGCCGCAGCGCAGCGAACGCGGTGTGCCCGGCCAGGATCAGCAGCACGGCCGCGGCCACCCAGCGCAGCGGCGTGGCGATCGGGGTGACCAGACCGGCGATCGCCGCCCCGCCGAGGACGGCGAGCAACGCGTACAGGCCGTCGGCGGTGGCCGCGCCCAGCCCGGCGGCCGCGCCCACCCGTAGCGAGGTGCGGGCGGTCAGCCCGATGATCAGCACCGCGATGCCGCCGACGGGCACGGCGACGCCGTAGCCGGCGACCACGCCGGCCAGGAACGCCGCGCTCACGACAGCGGAAGGAAGACCGCCGCCCGCTCGACGGGCGTCGGCTGTCGCGCGGCCGGGAGGGCCGCAGCTCCCCGGCCCGCTCGGAGTACCGCCGCAGGTACAGCGACGGGAACGCGATGCCGGGCTCGGGTGGTCATGGCGGACATCATGTCGGTCCACGTCCGGTGGCTGCCACCGGTTTTGCTTCGCTAGTGTTCGGATCATGCCGGTTGTCGCTGAACTGATCCTGATCCGGCACGGGCAGAGTGCCTCCAACGTCGCGTTCCCCGATGCCAACCGGGCCGGGCGGGTCGAGTCCGGGCTCACCGGCCGCGACACCGACGTCGAGCTGACCGAGCTCGGCGTGGCCCAGGCCGAAGCGGTCGGGCATTGGCTGGCCGGGTTGCCCGCCGGGTACCGGCCGGACGTGGTCGTCACCTCCCCGTACTTCCGGGCCCGGGAGACCTGGCGGATCGCGGCTGCGGTCTCCGGGCTCGACCTGCCGTCGCCGGGCACCGACGACCGGCTGGTCGACCGCCTGCTGGGCGACCTGGAGATGATGACCGAGCCGGCGATCCGGCAGCGTTACCCGGACGAGGACGCACGGTTCCGGCAGGCCGGTCCGTACCACTACCGGCCGCCGGGCGGCGAGACCTTCGGCGACATCGCGGTCCGGCTGGGCGCGTTCCTGGACGATCTCAACGCCCGGTACGACGGGCGCCGCGTCGTCGTGGTCGCGCACGACTCGGTGGTGCTGATGATGCGGTACGTCATCGAGGACCTGGACTTCGAGCGCCTGGCGACGATCGAGCGGGAGGCCGGCTCGGTCCGCAACGCGTCCGTGACCCGCTTCGACGGCTCGTCCGGGCGCCTGGTGCTGGACCACTACAACTCGGTCGGTCACCTGCCGGACTGACCGGGCACGACCAGGCCGTTCTCGTACGCGGCGACCACCGCTTGCGTACGGTCGCGCAGGCCGAGCTTGCCCAACACCCGGCTGACGTGGGTCTTGATCGTCTCCTCGGCCACCACCAGCCGGGCGGCGATCTCCTGATTGGACAGACCCTCAGCCATCAGCCGCAGCACCTCGGTCTCGCGCGGGGTCAGCACATCCAGCACCGCCGACGGCTTCCTCGCCGGACGGCGCGCCGCGAACTCGGCGATCAGCCGCTTGGTCACCCGCGGGGCGAGCAGCGCCTCGCCGGCCGCGACCACCCGGACCGCGTCGAACAACCGCTCGGCCGTGGTGTCCTTGAGCAGGAAGCCGCTGGCCCCGGCGGTGAGCGCCTCGTAGACGTACTCGTCCAGGTCGAAGGTGGTCAGGATGAGCACGCGGGGACCGCCCGACGCGGCCAACCGCCGGGTCGCCTCGAGACCGTCGACGCCCGGCATCCGGATGTCCATCAGCACCACGTCCGGCTTCAGTCGGCGGCACAACCGGACCGCGGCGGCGCCGTCGTCGGCGGTCCCGGCCACGTCGAAGTCGGGCTGGGTGGCCAGCAGGTTGGCGAACCCGGTCCGGACGATCTCGTGGTCGTCGGCCACCACCACCCGGATCACGGTGTCGCCCCGTCCCGGATCGGGAACTCCGCGCGGACCAGGAAGCCGCCGCCCGTCGCCGGGCCGGCGCGCAGCTCCCCGCCGGCCGCGGCCGCCCGCTCGGTCATGCCCAGCAGGCCCAGCCCACCGTCGCCGCTCCCCCGCCCCGGCCCGTTGTCCCGCACCGACAGATGCAGCCGCGGGCCGTCGTAGTGCAGTTCGACGTCGACGGCGGCGCCGGATGCGTGCCGCCGGGCGTTGGTGAGGGCCTCCTGCACGATCCGGTACGCGGCCAGTTCGACGCCCGGATGGAGCGGAACCGGCGCCCCCCGCAGAATCAACCGGGCCCCCGTGCCGGACGCGTCGCGGACGTCGTCCAGCAACGCGGTGAGCTCGCCCAGCCCCGGTTGCGGGTGGCGCTCGGCCGGTCCGTCGCCGGACCGCAGCACGCCGAGCAGGCCGCGCATCTCGGACAGTGCCGCCCGCGCTGTGTCGCCGATCTCCGCGAACCGCCGGGCGCCGGCGGGGGGCAGGCCGGGCGTGGTCAGCCGGGCGGTCTCGGCCTGCACCGCGATCATCGAGACATGGTGGGCGACCACGTCGTGCAGCTCCCGGGCGATCCGGGTGCGCTCGCCCCGGGTGGTGGACTCGATCCGGGTGGACGCCAGAGCCTGCCGGGTGGCGGCGGCGGCGGCGGCCACCGTGGCGACCCGCCGGGCCACGCCGGACAGGGCGGCCGCCGGGATCAGCCCGGCCAGTACGACCCGGGACGAGCCGGTGAGCGCGAACGCCAGGTACGGCAGCCCGAGCAGCACCGCCACCGGCACCGAGCCCTCCCGCCCGATCCGGTACCCGCCGAGCACCTGGGCCGCCGCCCCGGCGACCAGCGGGCCGGGGGTGACCAGACCGGCCACCACCAGGACGATGACGGCGGCGGTCGGGCGCGGCACGGCCAGCGGGAGCGTACCGGCCAGCCCGGCGATCAGCACCACCAGCACGAACTGCACGCTCGACGCGCCCGGGGCGTACCGGCTCAGCGCTTCGGCCGCGGCAGCGACTCCGAGCGCGACCGCGGTCAGGAACCAGGCCCGCCCCACACCGATCATTCTGGCCGAGGTCTCCCCCGCGCGGCGTCCCTCCAGACAGCCACATCCGCCCGCCGGAATCGCTCTGCCGCGCGACGATCCGCGCGGCCGATCCGCCTAGCGTTCCGGTCATGGAAGCCACCATCAAGGTTCGCGAGCTGCGCAAGCGGTACGGCCGGACAATGGCCCTGGACGGGATGACGTTCACCGTCGAACCCGGCCGGATCACCGGGTTCGTCGGCCCGAACGGCGCCGGCAAGTCCACCACCATGCGGGTCGTGCTCGGCCTGGACCGGCCGGACGAGGGTTCGGCGCTGATCGGCGGCCGCCCGTACCGGGACCTGGACCGGCCGCTGCGGCACGTCGGCGCGCTGCTCGACGCGGCCGCCGTCCACCCGGCCCGCCGCGGTCGCGACCACCTGCTGTGGCAGGCGCACTCCCAGGGGCTGGGGCGGCGACGGGTCGACGAGGTGCTCGAGCTGACCGGGATCGCCCCGGCGGCCCGGCGGCGGGCCGGTGGGTACTCGCTGGGCATGCGGCAGCGGCTCGGAATAGCCGGGGCGATGCTCGGCGACCCGCCCGTACTGCTGCTGGACGAGCCGTTCAACGGCCTGGACCCGGACGGCATCCAGTGGATCCGCGGGTTCCTGCGCGGGCTGGCGGCCGAGGGGCGGGCGGTGCTGGTGTCCAGTCATCTGATGAGCGAGCTCGAGGGCGTGGCCACGCATCTGGTGGTTGCCGGGCACGGCGCGGTGGTCGCGGACGAGGACGTGGCCGGCCTGATCGCCGCGGCGTCGGGCGGCCGCGTCACGCTGCGCTTCACCCCGGACGCCGGCTCCTCGACCGGCGACAGCGCCCCGGCCGGCCACAGCGCCCCGGCCGGCCACAGCGCTCCGACCGGCGACAGCGCTCCGACCGGCAGTTCGGCATCGGGCACCGGCGACCGGGACGCGGCGATGACCGTGCTGGCCGGCGCGGGCGCGACGGTGATCGCGACCGGGCGGGAGACACTGACCGTCGACGGGCTCGCCCCGCCCCGGATCATCGCCCTGCTGACCGGCGCCGGGATCGGGTTCGCCGAGGTGGCTCGGCACCGGGCCACGCTCGAAGAGGCGTACATGGACCTGACCCGGGCCTCCGTCGAGTTCCGGGGGGTGTCGCGATGAGCTTCCTCCGCCTTCTGCACAGCGAGTGGACCAAGTTCCGGACCGTACGCGGCTGGCTCGTCGCCGTCGTGGTCGCCGGGGTCGCGCTGATCGGGATCGGCCTGCTGTCGGCGGCCGGCAGCCGGGTGGTCGCAGCCGGGCCGAACGGCGGGCCGCGGCGAATACTGACCGGCCCGGCAGGCGAGGCGGTGCAGGACGACTTCACCTTCCGGCACCGGACTCTGACCGGCGACGGCACGCTGACCGCCCAGGTCACCGGTTTCTCCGGGGTCGGCGACGACCTGACACCGTGGGCCAAGGCCGGGGTGCTGATCAAGGGCGGGACCCGGCCCGGCAGCACGTACGCGGCGGTCCTCCTGACCGGCGCCCACGGCGTCCGCATGCAGCACGACTTCACCGGCGACCGCGCCGGCCCGTCGTCCGGCGCGCGCTGGGTGCGCCTGGTCCGGTCCGGTCAGACCATCACCGGGTACGCCTCGGCCGACGGCGCCGCCTGGACCCGGATCGCCGCGGTGACCCTGCCCCAGCTGCCGGCGTCGGCGGAGGCCGGGGTGTTCGTGACGTCGCCGGAGGCTCAGACCTACGAAGAGCACGTCGGCCGCGGCGAAGGCTCGTCCTCCTCCACCACCGCCACGGCCACCTTCACCGGGGTGACCCTGTCGGGCGCGGCCGGCGCCGCCTGGCGTTCCGACGTCGTCGGGGCCGATCTCGCCACCTCCCGCCTGCCACCCGGCGCTCCGGCCGGTGACAACCCGGCCGCCGACGGCGGATCCGCGGATCAGTTCACGCTGAGCGGGTCCGGAGACGTCGCGCCGAACCTGCCGGACAGCCCCGGCGCCCTGGAACGGACGTTGGTCGGCACCTTCGCCGGGCTGACCGTCCTGGTGGTGCTCGCCGTGCTGATGATGACCTCGGAGTACCGGCGCGGCATGATCCGCACCACCTTCGCCGCCAGCCCCCACCGCGTCCGCGTGCTGGCCGCGAAGTCTCTGATCACCGGCACGGTGGCCTTCGCCGGCACGCTGATCGCGGGTGCGGTCGCGGTCCCGTGGGCGCGGCACTTCCTGATCGGCAACAACGTGTTCATGGTGCGGGTCAGCACCGCGACCGAGATCCGGATGCTGCTCGGCACGGCCCTCCTCGTCGCCGTCGCGGCGGTGTTCGCGCTGGCCATGGGCGCGCTGTTACGCCACGGCGCCGGCGCGGTGACCATCGCCGTGGTCCTGATCGTGCTCCCGTACCTGCTCGCCACCGCGGGCGTGCTCACCTCCGGCCCGGCGAACTGGCTGCTGCGCCTGACCCCGGCCGCGGCCTTCGCGATCCAGCAGACCATCCCGCTGTACCACCAGATCGACGGCCCGCACACCCCTGCCCTCGGTTACTTCCCCCTCTCCCCCTGGTCCGGCCTCGCCGTCCTCGGCGTCTGGACCGCCGCCGCCGTCGCCCTGGCCGCCTGGTCCCTCCGCCGGCGCGACGCATGACCGCGCCCGCCGGCCGGCGGGCTCGCCGCCGGACGCAGGCCGAGCCTGCCCGCCCAGGCCACGCTAAAGACGGCCCGGGCCACACCGAAGACCGCCCGGGCCACACCGAAGACCGCCCGGGCCACGCCGAAGACGAACCGGGGCACGCCGGAGGAGGGCGCAGCATGATCGCGACCATCCACGCGGAGTGGACGAAGCTCCGGACCGTGCCCGGGCCGGCCTGGCTCCTGTTCGGCTTGGTCGCGGGTACGGTCGCCCTCGGCGCGGTCGGCGCCGGTGCGGTCGCCTGCACCGCCACCCGATGCGCCGGCGACCCGGTGCGGTCGGCGCTGACCGGCGTCCAGCTCGGACAGGCGGTCGCCGCGATCCTGGGCGTGCTGGCGATCGGCGACGAGTACGGCACCGGGATGATCCGCACGACCGTGCTGGCCGTCCCCCGGCGCGGCCGGACACTGGCGGCCAAGGCGGCCGTGCTGACCGGCCCGGTGCTGGCGGCCGCCGCCGCCGCGGTCACCGCCAGTCTGCTGATCGCGCGATTTCTTCTGATCGATCACGGCGACCGGGCGATCAACCTGTCCGCCCCGGCGACCCTGCGCGCCGCGATCGGCACCGTGCTCTATCTCGCACTGATCACCCTGCTCGGGCTGGGCATCGCCGCCGCGGTCCGGGACACCGCCACGGCTATCGGCATCACGCTCGGTCTGCTCTACCTCTTCCCCATCCTGGCTGCGGTGATCGGCAATGCCGCATGGCACCGGCACCTGGTCAAGATCGGACCGTCCACCGCCGGACTGGCGATCCAGACCACCGTCCCGGGCCGCCTCCCGATCGGCCCCTGGCACGGGCTCGGCGTTCTCGCCCTGTGGTCGCTGGGCGCCCTGACGCTCGGACTGACGCTGCTCCGGACCCGCGACGCCTGACCAAGCCCCGGCACAGCGACCCGGACCCGATCCGCAGCCCGCACCCGCACCCTGGGCCCGACCCGTGACCTGGGCCCGGCCCACGACACGGGCCGCACGACGCGGCTAGTCGGTGTCACCCCACTCGCGGAGACGGCCGACCAGGCCCGTATCCCCGGTGATGCTCAACCGGGACGACGGGATCCGCCCGTAGAGCGCCAGCACGATGTCCGACGCCGGCCCCCGCACGGTCGCGTCGGCCGACCCGGCCGAGTCGGGCGGATCCAGCCGCGCGCCCAGCTCGGACAGGTCCAGTACCCACGAGGTCCCCTCGTCGGCGACGAACTTCACCTGCGCCCCGAGCTCGGGCCACGAGCCCTCGGCGCCGTACGTCACCTGCAGGAACTCGCCCACCGCGTCGAGCGCCACCGGCTCCGGCATCGGGGTGGGACGGCCGATCGCGTCCTGCGCGTCCCACGCGTGCACGGCCGCCTCCGCGACCTGGTGACGCGCGACCGCGGACGAGGACTGTGGCGCCGCCGTTTCCGGCCACCAGGTCCAGCTCGGTGCGTCCGCCCCGGCCTCGCCGAGCGCGGCCATCAGCAGCTCGGTCGACTCGGCCGACCACTCGAGCAGGTCGCCGGACGGCATCGCGCCGGGTATCGACTCCCGCGGCGGGGGCGCGTCGGCCTCGCCCGCGGCCACCACCACCGCCCAGAACCGCTGCACGTGGCCGAGATGCAGCACGAGGTCCTTCAGATTCCACGCCGGACAGCCCGGGACGCGGGACTCAAGATCGGGCGCGGCGGCCACGGCGGCTCGCAGCGCGGCGGACCGATCGTCGATCAGTTTCAGGTGTTCGGGGAACGAAGCGGATGAACTCATGCCGGAGTTCTATCAGCCGGGTACGACAGAAGGCGGCCGGATTACCGGCCGCCTGCGATCGAATACCTGAATCAGACGTTGAACCCGAGCGACCGCAGCTGGTCGCGGCCGTCGTCGGTGATCTTGTCCGGGCCCCACGGCGGGAGCCACACCCAGTTGATCCGGAAGTCCTTGACCAGGCCGCCGCCGGGCCCGGTGGTGAGGGCCTGCCGGGTCTGGTCCTCGATGACGTCGGTCAGCGGGCAGGCCGCCGAGGTCAGCGTCATGTCGAGAGTGACCACGTTGTCGTCGTCGACGTGGGTGTCGTAGACCAGTCCGAGGTCGACCACGTTGATGCCAAGCTCCGGGTCGACGACATCCTTCATCGCCTCCTCGACGTCGGCGGTGCTCGCCTTGGAAAGCGCCGAGTCCGGCGCGGCCGCCTCGGCAGTCACAGGAGTATCAGTCATGCCTTCACCTCCGGGCTCGCGCCCACCCCAGCCCGTACGGCTGCGTCCTTGAATGCCATCCACGGCAGCAACGCACATTTGACCCGCGCCGGGTACTTGGCGACGCCGGCGAACGCGACCGCGTCCCCCAGCACCTCCTCGTCCGGCTCAACCTGCCCGCGTCCTTGCATCAGCTCCACGAACGCATCCTGAATAACCGACATATCCGAAACCGAGCGGCCGGTCAGCAGTTCGTGCAGCACCGATGCCGACGCCTGACTGATCGAACACCCCATGCCGTCGTACGAGATGTCCGAAAGATCAGAGGCGACCCGGACGGTGATCTCGTCCCCGCACGTCGGGTTCACGTGGTGCGCCTCCCCGTCGTACGGATCGCGCAGACCGCGCCCGTGCGGGTGCTTGTAGTGATCCAGGATGATGTCCTGGTAGAGCTGCTCCATCATCAGGCAAACACCTTCCGCACCTGCTCGATGCCCTGGGCGAGCGCGTCGATCTCCGATGTCGTCGTGTAGAGGTAGAACGACGCCCGGGTCATCGCCGGCACCCCGAACCGGGCGCACACCGGCCGGGCGCAGTGATGCCCGACTCTGACCTCAACACCGAGATCGTCGAGAATCTGCCCGACGTCGTGCGGGTGGACGCCGTCGACCCCGAACGACACGGTGCCGCCGCGGCCTTCCGGCGTACCAGGCCCGAAGATGGTCACGCCCGGGATGTCGGCCAGCGTCTTCAGCGCGTACGCCGTGATCTGCATCTCGTGCTCATGGATCGATTCCATGCCGATGCCGGAGAGGTAGTCCACGGCCGTGCCCAGCGCGATCGCCTCGGCGATCGGCGGGGTGCCACCCTCGAACCGGGCCGGCGGCGGCGCGAACGTCGTCCTCGCCATGGTCACGGTCTCGATGGTCGAGCCGCCGGCCAGGAACGGCGGCATCGCCTCGAGCAGCGAAGCGCGCCCCCAGAGCGCCCCGATGCCGGTCGGGCCGAGCATCTTGTGGCCGGTGAACGCGATGAAGTCCACGTCCAGCTCCGTGACGGACACCGGGAAGTGCGGTACCGACTGGGAGCAGTCCAGCATGACCAGCGCGCCGACCTCGTGCGCGCGGTCGACGATCCGGGACACGTTGTTGACCGTGCCCAGGATGTTCGACATGTGCACCACCGAGACCAGCTTCGTGCGCGGACCGACCAGGTCGTGCAGGGTCGACTCGTCCAGCCGCCCCTCGTCGGTCAACCCGAACCAGCGCAGAGTGGCGCCGGTCCGCTCGCACAGCAGCTGCCAGGGCACCAGATTCGAGTGGTGCTCCATCTCGGACACCACGATCTCGTCACCGGGGCCGAGCTTCAATACCGAAGCCGACGTGTACGCCAGCAGGTTGATCGCCTCGGTCGAGTTCTTGGTGAAGACGATCTCGTCGGCCGACGAGGCCCCGATGAACGCCGCCACCTTGGCCCGAGCGCCCTCGTACAGCGAGGTCGACTCGGTTCCGAGCGTGTGCACCGAGCGGGACACGTTGGCGTTGTGCTGCTCGTAGAACGACCGCAGCGAGTCCAGCACCACCCGAGGCTTCTGCGAGGTGTTGGCGCTGTCGAGGTACACCAGCGGGTGGCCGTTGATCTCCCGGTCCAGGATCGGGAAGTCGGCGCGCACCCGGGCGACGTCGAAGCTCATCGCGCGCCGGCCACGTACCGCTCGTAGCCCTCGGCCTCGAGCTGCTCGGCCAGCTCGGGGCCGCCCTCCTGGACGATCTTGCCGGCTACGAAGACGTGCACGTGGTCCGGCTTGATGTAGCGCAGGATCCGCGTGTAGTGGGTGATCAGCAGCAGGCCGGTCTCGCCGGTGGCGCGGACCCGGTTGACGCCCTCGGACACGATCCGCAGCGCGTCGATGTCCAGACCCGAGTCGGTCTCGTCGAGGATCGCCATCTTCGGCTTGAGCAGCTCGAGCTGCATGATCTCGTGCCGCTTCTTCTCGCCGCCGGAGAAGCCCTCGTTGACGTTGCGCTGGGCGAACGCCGGATCCATCTGCAGGCGTTCCATCGCGCCGCGCAGCTCGCCGGCCCAGGTGCGCAGCTTCGGCGCCTCACCGTCGATCGCCGTCTTGGCCGTACGCAGGAAGTTCGCCACAGACACACCGGGGACCTCGACCGGGTACTGCATGGCCAGGAAAAGTCCCGCCCGCGCCCGCTCGTCGACGGTCATGGCCAGCACGTCGTCGCCGTCGAGGGTGACCGAGCCACCGGTGATCTGGTACTTCGGGTGACCCGCGATCGAGTACGCGAGCGTCGACTTGCCGGACCCGTTCGGACCCATGATCGCGTGGGTCTCACCCGACTTCACGGTCAGGTCGACGCCGTGCAGGATCGGCTTCAGGTCGCCTTCCGGCAACTTGACCGAGACCTGGAGGTCACGAATCGAAAGGGTGCTCACGGCTTTACTCCATTGCTCGGTGTCGAAGAGACGTAGATGTCGCCGTCGCGGATCTCGACGGGGAAGGCCGCCACCGGATCGGTGGCGGGCAGGCCGGAGGGCTCGCCGGTGCGCAGGTCGAAGCGGGAGCCGTGCAGCCAGCACTCGAGTGTGCAGCCGTCGACCTCACCTTCGCTGAGCGCGATCGAGGCGTGGCTGCACTCGTCGCGTACGGCGTAGAACCGGTCGTCGTCGGCGTGTACGACGGCAATCTCGATGCCGTCGACCTCGACGCTCACCACGCTGCCCTTGCCGACCTCGTCGACGGTCCCGACCCGTTCGAAACTCACGATGCCAGCCGCCGCTCGACGACGTCGCCCAGCCGATCGCGCAGGTCCTCGAGCGGGATCTTGTTGATCAGCTCGGCGAAGAAACCCCGGACGACCAGCTTGCGGGCCTCACCCTCGGGGATGCCGCGGGCCATCAGGTAGAACAGCTGCTCGTCGTCGAACCGGCCGGTCGCGCTGGCGTGACCGGCGCTGACCACCTCGCCGGTCTCGATCTCCAGGTTGGGGATCGAGTCGGCACGGGCGCCGTCGGACAGGATCAGGTTCCGGTTGATCTCGTACGTCTCGGTGCCGGTCGCGGACGCGCGGATCAGCACGTCGCCGACCCAGACGGTGTGCGCCGACGCGCCCTGCAGCGCGCCGCGGTAGCCGACGTAGCTACGGCAGTCGGGCACCTCGTGGTCGACCAGCTGCCGGTGCTCGAAGTGCTGCCCGGCGTCGGCGAAATACAGGCCCCACAATTCGGCGTCGCCGCCCCGCCCGGCGTACTCGACGCTGGTCGACTGCCGGACCAGGTTCCCGCCGAGCGCGATCTGGACGTGCTGGACCCGCGAGTCCCGGCCCACCCGGAACTTGATGTGCTGCACCTGCACCGAGGCGTCGTCCCACTCGGCCAGCGTCACGAAGGTGAGCTGGGCGCTGTCGCCGGTGACCACTTCGATGTTGTCGGCCAGCGTCGCGGTCCCGGTCTGCGACAGCACGATGGTGGCTTTGGCGAAATTCCCGATCCTGATGTACGTCCGGGCCGCAGACCCGTCCCCGCCGGTCCCGCTGCGCGTCAGAACGACCGGCTCACTCAACTCACTCTCCGGCGCGACCTCGATCAGGGTAACACCGTCGGCCGAGCCGTACGCCAGGGCGCTGATCCGGTCGAACGGGGTCAGGATCGGCTCCACCGACTCGACGTCCTTGATGGACACGCCCGGCGGCAGGTCGCCGTGGACCAGGGCAGGCGCGGCGCCGGTCAGCTTCGTCGCGGTGACCAGCTCGCCCAGCCGCTTGAGCGGGGTGAACCGCCAGTCCTCCTCCAGGCCTTTCAGGGCCTGGAAGTCGGCGACGTCGAACGATCGCAACCCCTGCGACTTGGTCTTCGGCGGGGCTGCAGAAGTCGGGGCCGCAGAAGTCGGGGCTGCGGGTGTCTCGGTGGTCATGGTGTCCTTTGCGCGGGGTCAGCGACGGTCCGGGGATGACGCGGTCAGCCGACCGCGCCCTCCATCTGCAGCTCGATCAGGCGGTTGAGCTCCAGGGCGTACTCCATCGGGAGCTCCTTGGCGATGGGCTCGATGAAGCCGCGCACGATCATCGCCATCGCCTCGTCCTCGGTCAGCCCCCGGCTCATCAGGTAGAAGAGCTGCTCCTCGCTGATCTTGGAGACGGTGGCCTCGTGTCCCATCGCCACGTCGTCCTCGCGGATATCGACGTAAGGGTAGGTGTCGGACCGGGAGATGGTGTCGACCAGGAGTGCGTCGCACTTGACCGTCGACTTGGAGTGCGACGAGCCCTCCAGGACCTGGACCAGGCCGCGGTACGACGTCCGGCCGCCGCCCCGGGCGATCGACTTCGAGATGATCGTCGACGACGTGTGCGGCGCGGCGTGCACCATCTTGGCGCCGGCGTCCTGGTGCTGACCCTCGCCCGCCATGGCCACGGACAGGACCTCGCCCTTGGCGTACGGGCCGGTCATGTAGACGGCCGGGTACTTCATCGTCACCTTGGAGCCGATGTTGCCGTCGACCCACTCCATGGTCGCGCCCTCTTCGCAGGTGGCGCGCTTGGTGACCAGGTTGTAGACGTTGTTCGACCAGTTCTGGATGGTCGTGTAGCGGCAGCGGGCGTTCTTCTTGACGATGATCTCGACGACCGCGGAGTGGAGCGAGTCGGACGAGTAGATCGGTGCGGTGCAGCCCTCGACGTAGTGCACGTACGCGCCCTCGTCGACGATGATCAGCGTCCGCTCGAACTGGCCCATGTTCTCGGTGTTGATCCGGAAGTAGGCCTGCAGCG
>CAXSDA010000050.1:0-49239 GCA_964236515.1 uncultured Actinoplanes sp. | reverse complement strand
CAGCGAGGCACCCAGCGGCATGATCGTGATCGGGGTTGTCGCGGCTTCGGCGACGGCCGGCGCAACCGCTGTGAGGGTCGCTACCCCGAGGGTCAGCCCGAGCAGGGCACGGCTGAGTCGCATGTGTTTCCTTCCGGTGGTTGCCGCTGTGCGCGGCCGGGTCGCATCGTGTGGGCCGGCAGGTCCGCGCTCGCGGACCTGCCGGAATGTGTCAGGAGGGCAGGTTCCATTGCTGGTTGGTGCCGTTGTTGCAGTCCCAGATCACCAGCTGGGTGCCGTCCGTGGTGCTGGCGTTGGGAACGTCCAGGCAGCGGCCGGAAGCTGGATTGACGAATGTCTTGGTGGAGGGGTTGTGCGTCCACTTCTGGTTCGTGGCGCCGGTACAGTCCCACAGCTCTACCAGTGTGTTGTTCGCGGTTCCGCCGCCGGTGATGTCGAGGCATCTGCCGAGGATCTGCAGCGATCCGTCGGCACTGATCGTGATCTGTTGGGCGGGAGAGTTGTTGCATGACCAGGTCTGGATCTTGCTGCCGTTGGCCGTTGACCCCGCGTTGTCGTCCAAGCACTTGCCGGCGATACCGGAGGTCACTGGTCCGGTGGCCGACGGCTGGGGGCCTGGAGGTTTGGCGCCTCCGGTGCCGTTGTAGGAGGGCGGGGCGGAGGAGGCGGTGGTGGCCCAGCCGGTGTTGGCGGTGGTGCCAAGGGTGAGGTTCAGGGTGCCGCCGTTGATCACCGCGTCGGCCGGCAGGTACGCGTTGTTCCAGGTGGCCCCGTTGAACGTTGCGCTTTGCACGTACGGGGCGTTGGTCGCGGCCTGTGGGGCGTTCACCGCCAGTGTGTGGCCGTTCGCCAGCGTCACCGTGACCGCCGTGAACAGGGGGCTGCCCAGTGCCAGATCAGCCGTGCCGGGGGTCTCAGGGTAGAAACCCATGGCCGAGAAGACGTACCAGGCGCTCATCGTCCCGAGGTCATCGTTTCCGACGCCCCAGTTCGCGGGGTTGTTGGGCCACAGCTGGTTCTGCACGTCACGGACGACCTTCTGCGTCTTCCAAGGCTGGCCGACGTAGTCGTACTCCCAGGGCAGTTCGATCGACGGCTCGTTGCCCAGGTCAGCGTGTGAGCCGCCGGCACCGTGGAAGTTGGACAGCACGTTGTCGAGATAGGTGACCATTGTGGAGCTTCCGCCCATGGCGTCGGCCAAGCCGCGGATGTTGTGCGGGACCGCACCGGTGTACTGCCAGGATGTGCCTTCGACGAACTGGTCGCTGGTGGTCGGGTTGAATCCTGACCGCCAGGATCCGTTGGCCAGCCTGGGCTGCATGAACCCGCTGCCGGCGTTGAACACGTGGCGCCAATCCTGGGCACGATCGGCGAACTGGTCCCGCGTGACGGTGTCGCCCAGCGAACCAGCGAACGCCGACGTGGCGAAGTCCTGTGCACTGTATTCGAGCAGCGTCGCGACCGATCCGTAGAAGTCCCGTGGGTAGGACCCGTCGGACGGCAGATAGCCGTACTTGGTCTGCAGGTCCAGGCCCATCCGAATCGGGTTGGTGGTGGTGCCTTCTTTGATCATGTCCGCCTTGGCTGCTGCGGTGTCGAAGTCCCGGGCGCCGAACGCGTAGTAGTCGGCGACGATCGCCGGCCCGGGGTCGCCGTTCATCACCTGGGTCTCGGCGGAGTTCAGTGACCACTTCGGGAAGAAGCCCGCCTGCGCGTAGTCGTTGACCAGCGACTGGGCGCTGTCACTGGCCTGCTGTGGGGCGACCAGCGCCTCCAATTGCGCCTGAGAGCGGTAGATATCCCAGCCGGAGTAGGTTCCGTACTGGGCTCGCTGACGGCCCGAGACACCATGCACCTGGTGGTCGAAGCCCCAATACCGGCCGTCGCTGTCGCTGAGCAAATTAGGGTGCAGCAGCGCATGGTAGAGCGAGGTATAGAACATCTTCTGCTGGTCGACCGTGCCGCCGGAGATGCCGATCCTGCCCAAGATCGTGTTCCAGGTATTGTGGGCCGCAGTGCGTGTGCTGGTGAAATCCCAGTTGGGGTTCTCTGCGGCGCGATTGACGGCAGCCCCGTCGACCGACACGTACGACAGGCCGACCTTCGCCTGAACCAGCCGGTTGCCGGTGGTGTCGAAGGTGACCGAGTCGCCGCCGCTGAACGTTCCAGTGGACGTGAACGGCCGGTCGAATACCATGTCGAAATACGCGGTGTACGACGGCGCAGCGGCGCAGAACAATCCAGCGTCGACGGATCCGCTGATCTCGGTGCTGCTCACTTTGGTGAAGTGCTGGTTGGTTGACTTGTCCGCGTTCAGCTTGAACAGCAAGTTCGCCTGGGTGCTCGACGGGAATGTGAACCGCGCCATTCCGGAGCGGGGGGTGGCGGTCAGTTCGGTGTTTACCCCATTGGCGAGGTGGACCGAGTACGCACCTGCGGTTGCCGTCTCGTCGCCGTGGCTGAGTCCGACAGTGGCCGTTCCGTCGACTGTTCCTACGGTCGGCAGGACGGGGATGTCGCCCATGGCACCGCATCCCGGCCCGGAGATGTGGTTGAGGCTGAACCCGGTGACAACGTTGTCAGGATATGAGTAATCGCCCCCTTGCGGGCGGGACGGGGTGTCGGGACTCCATGACACCATGCCGAACGGTGTATCCGCGCCGGGGAACGTGTTTCCCCCGTTGGACGTGCCGAGTAACGGGTTGACCAAAGAGGCCGGGTCGGCAACGCCGGCGGCCGATGTGACCGAGGCGTCGGCGGAGGAGTTTACGGCAAAGGCCACCAAAATAAGGCTGGCCACGAGCGGGATGGACCATCGTTTCATCGTTGTGGCTCCAGTTAAGGACAGTGGGGGCGTCCTGATACCAGCGGGGGGATTGAGTCCTGGAAGCAAACTGCTATGACCGGGCTTGCGGTTGCTGGCGACCGTCGCCGGGGAGCGAAGCCGCGGATGGTCGTGGTGGGGTACGGCCGATCGGAGGCCGTTACCGAGGGGACCCGCGACACGGCGGGTCGCCTCCACTGATGGTGTGAGGCGCTGCCAGTGTTCACTGGAGTGTCCATCGCTGTTGCGGGCCGCCGTTCCAGCCGTATTGGACGAGAAGGGCGCCGTCCGTCGTTGATGAAGCGCCGTCGAGCGTCTTGCCGCTGGCCTGGTTCCAGATCTTGTAGGTGCCGTCCGACTGCAGGTCGACCGCCCATCGCTGGTTGGCGTCGCGGTTGGCCTGCCATTGAATCAGTGCAAGGTTGTCTGCGGTCGGGCCGCCGGGGCAGTCCAGCGCTTCCCACGTGGACAGATTGATGATGTTCCACGACGTGTCGGAATTTTGGGTGAACAACCATCGCTGGTTCTGGCCGTAGTTCGGAGTCCATTGCAGAACGCCGTTGCCGTTGCCGTAGGTGCCGGCGCTGTCGATGGCTAGGCCGGTCTCCTGGTTGGTGATGACGTGGATGCCGGCTATGTTGTCCGGCCGGGAGGCGGGAGTGAACTGCAGCCATGCCATGGCGCTGACGAACTTGTTCGCCGACATGGTGTCATCGACAGGTGTGGGCCTGTCCCAGGCATTCCCGGTAATGCCAAGATCGGTGCGACGGTTGGCTTGAATGGCGTCGGCGTTCTGCACCATCCAGGTGTAATAGCTGTCCCACTGGCGGTTGTCCCTAACGAAGTGGCCGGCGCCGCGGGCCATCTCGTCCGCCCAGGTGTTGAGGTAGCCCGCCCCGTTACTGAACACTCCGTTGACGGTCAGGTTGTTGCGGGCGTAGTCGATCGCCCGTTTCGCGTCGTTGTAGACGTTCCCGTCGCCGGTAATCTCGTAGATCATGTTGGCGAAATCGGCAAACGTGCCCTGATTGTAGGCCGCTGTTCCCTTGTCCAGGCCCCCGCTCTGGTCGATCGAGGCATAGACCTGTCCGTTGCCGGCATTGTAGAGATGGCTCCAAACCCAGTCATAGATCTGGCGACACTTCGTGAGATAGCCCGCGTCGTGGGTGCTCTGATAGATCATGCAGGCGACCTTGCCGAGGCTGTCGTTCGAGAGGGGTGCCTTGTTCGCGGCGCGGGGCGGGTTCTCGCGTGCGGAGTACTCGGGATTTTCCTCCCAGATGCCGCCGCTGTTGTGTTGAGCATCCCAGCCGCGCTCGTACGCGTAGTCGAAGCCGTATTTCGCCTGCTTGAGGAAGGTGGTGTTGCCGGTCATCTGGTACCCACGGACGAGCGCCAGCGTGAACCAGCCGATGTCGTCGTTCCAGCCGTCCCAGCTCCATGGCGGAGGGGTGTTCTTCAGCCATGTCGTGAGCAGGTCATTGACGAGAGTTTTCTTAGCCGGATCGCCGGTGCGCTCGTAGGCGTCCTCCGCCCCCAGTATGTCGAGTGACCCGGACCAGGTGCCGTCCGGCTTACCGTTGTTCAGGGCGGCTTTATAAAAAACGTCGCTGTCGGACCTTGTCAGGAACGCGGTGTTGAACGCGTTGTACATGGCCTCGGCGTCGCCAGTTCCGAAGGCTGAGATTTGCGTGGTGCCGGCGTGCGCGGTGGGGGAAAGCGTCATCGCCGTTGCGGCTAGCGCGAGTGCTGCGCATCCGGTAGCCAAACGTTTCCATTCTCTCATGCCTTGTACGACCATCCGTTCGGGATTACTTGGGGATGCTTATGTAGATATTGACGACCGGTATTTTAGTGGGTGGACATCGCCCATCATCTGATCGTCCGGGCGCTGATCCGGGTCGGCGCGGTGGACATCTGATCGTTCTGCCCGAGGTCGTTCGTGCCCATCATCAGAGTCACCGCGTTAGGGCTTGTATGTGGACGGAAAGGGGGCTGTGATGCCGGCGATCCAATCGGTTAGCCAGCCGGAATGACCTCTGTTATCCGGATCAGACATCGAGCCCGCCTCATTTGCAGGCGCGGACCGCCATGACGGTTACTCCGCGGCATTCCGCGCCAGTGGCGGTCGCGTAGATCCACTACCGGGCCGCGTCGGACGAATCGGTTCAGTGCGCAGCCTTTTGGTGCTCCCATCAGTGCGGCGTGGGGGTGGGACGGGCGGATGATCTGGCGGCGCATCCATCGATCGAACTACATACCAACACCGCTGTGTGAGTGTTGTCAACAATGCCCTGACATTTTTGGAACATACGAAAGAATTCGATCACGTCCGAGCTCTGGCGCGTATGGCGGTAGCTACCGCGCGCAACCCACAACGGTGCCGACACCACACCGCGACGGTGGCGCTCAGCCGCAGTCGTGGAAATCCGCTCACGTCAGTACGTCACGTCACCGTCATCGTCACCGAAGTGGCCGTGGCTGATGTATGCGGCCAAGCGTATGCCCCTCACTCGAGATCAGATAAGTTTCTTTACCAAAAGATAAGAAATTCGACTGGCGTCTTGAAGCTGCCTAGGTCGTCTGCTTCTGACTGCTCAGCGCGTCGTCGCAAGCGTGGGGTCGCGTAGCACCCGATCGAGAGTGACGTCGTGACGGGGCGTGTACGAGGCCGCTACCGATCAGCTGGTGCCGGGCGCCACTATCTGTCAGCGAGTCATCGCCTGCGGTACGACGCCTGGATCGGGACCCCACGTTCCCTCTCACCGGCTTTGCCCGCATGGGCAGCATCGGCATAGACGCGGTCCGGCCTTGGCGCCGGATCTGCGCGGGCAGTCGACCGGCTACGGCACGAGCGGAGTCGTCCAGCAGGGAGGCCGCCAGCCGGGAGGGGATCAATCGGTCTGGCTCCAGCGGAGGATCGGTCGGCGGTGCGGGGGTAGGTCGGTGATGATCGGATGGCGATCTGGGTGGCACGACCGCGCCGACGACGCCACCCCGCAGCGCATGTGCGTTTCTGTTGCTTTCGCGACACCGTGTTGCCGTTAGCTGGTCGTCCCCAGGTGACGTCGAGCGCCGTTCTGGCCGTAAATCTCCGTCCTCGACAGGCCTGCTCGACGTCGGCCAGAACCGACGACCAATGCGCTCGTGGACGATGGCGCGAGTCCGAGCGACGCCGCTCGTTCGCTGGTTATCTCGATGATGCCGTCCGAGTCGCCAGTGAGGTTGCGGGATGTCGGGCATGCCTGACCACATCACGGCGAAGGCGATGGGTCAGCCAGGCTCCACGGAGACTTGATGAAGGACCAGGCGTCGGGGGCGATCAGAAACTTTGTTTACGGTCGAGTAAAAGAGAACTTAAGACCACATAGACAAACACCTATTGACAGGAGTAGTTGGCGAAACGATCCTTGCCGAGAGCGCCCTCGGCACGACACGTCAGCCCCCCGGCGTGTCGTCTGTGACCTGTCTCTGTGCTGACGGGTGCTTTGCACGGCGGTCTCGGCCCCGTTGAGGCCGCCGTGTCATCCCCACGAATTTTGGAGTTCCCATGCCTGTTCCAAGGAAGAAGCTGCTGAGTATCGTCGCGACGTTTGTCGTAGTGGCGGCCGGCGGCATCGGCGCGGCGATATTACCGGCATCGGCGGCGACCGGTCCGGCGGTGTTGCCGGTGCAGGTGACCAATCAGACCGGGCGGGGCGAGCCGGTTTACCTGTACGTGCTCGGCACCAACCTGAGCACTGGCCGCCTCGGCTACGTTAACGCCGGCGGCACATTCACCAATTGGCCGGCCGGGGCGAACCCGCCCGCACTCGCCCCGGACGTGTCGATCGGCGGCCCCGGTAACGGCGGCACCACCACCCTGCAGGTCCCCCGAGGAATCTCCGGGCGCGTCTACTTCTCCCTCGGCGAGAAGCTCAAGTTCTTCCTCACCCCGGACGGCCTGGTCCAGCCCGCGCCCTGGGCGGCCGGCGACGCCAACCAGAACATCCTGTTCGACTGGAGCGAGTTCACCTACAACGACGCCGGGTTGTGGCTCAACAGCTCCCAGGTCGACATGTTCGCGATCCCGCACACCGTCACCGTGACCGGCAGTTCCGGCACCCACTCGACCGGCACCCTCATCGCCGACGGCCGCGACAACGTGATCAACGGGATCAAGGCGGCAGGCTGGGGCGGCGCTGTCTACACCCGCTCCGACGGGACCGTGCTGCGGGTCCTCTCGCCCGGCAAGGCAGCCGACGCCGGCGGTCTGAGCCCGACCTATCTGGACTCCTACATCACCAGCGCCTGGAACGCCTACACCAGCAAAACCCTGACCGTGGTGCCGTTCGCCGACCAGCCGGGCACCCAGTACTTCGGGCGCACATCGGGAAACACGATGAACTTCACCAACAGCTCCGGCCAGCAGGTCGCCTCGTTCCAGAAGCCCAGCTCGTCCGACGTCTGGGGCTGCGCCGGCAACCTCGGCGCGCCCAACGACCTGGTCGTCGGCCCGATCGCCCGCACCCTGTGCGCTGCCCTGAACCGCGGCACCCTCGGCACCATCGACACCCAGCCGAGCACCGACGCGTCGCAGTTCTACCGCAACAACCCCACCAACCAGTACGCCAAACTGGTACACGCCAACATGGCCGACGGCAAGGCGTACGCGTTCGCGTTCGACGACGTCGGCAACTTCGAGTCGCTGGTCAACGACGGCGCCCCGACCTCGGCCGGGATCACCCTCAACCCGTTCACCGGTGGGGGCGGCAGCACCCCGCCGCCGTCTTCCGGTAACCGGTTGATCAGTAACTACAACGGCAAATGCCTCGACGTACCCGGCTTCAACTTCGCCGACGGCCAGCACCTGGACATGTGGGACTGCAACAACGGCACCAACCAGAACTGGACCTTCAGCGGCGGCACCGTCCAAACCCAGAACAACCTCTGCCTCGACGCCGCGGGCGCCGGCACCCTTAATGGCACGCCCATCCAGATTGCCACCTGCTCCGGCAACCCGGCCCAGCAATTCACCCTCACCACAGCCGGTGACCTGGTCAACCTCCGAGCCAACCGATGCGTCGACCTCACCGCTTGGAACAACACCAACGGCGCATCCCTCCAGCTGTGGGACTGCACTGGCGGCGCCAACCAGAAATGGCACCAAGGCTGACCGTACCCCCTGCGTCTTCTGTTCCCCCCGTTTGACAGGAGCGTCATGAAGTTACGTCGAGAATTCAGTCGTCCCACCCGGATGACTCGGACGGCTCGGATTGGTGCGGTATTGGTGGTGGCGGCTGCGTCCACTGTGGCCGTGACTTTGCACGCGCAGGCCGCCACCTCACCCGCTGCGGCCGCCACCACGGCGGTGGTCGTGGATGGTGGTGTGGTCGGGCCGGCGTTCGATGGGGTCGGTGCGATCAGCGGTGGCGGCGGCAACTCCCGTCTGCTGATCGACTACCCGGAACAGCAGCGATCGCAGATCCTGGACTACCTGTTCAAGCCCGGATTCGGGGCGCAGGTGCAGGTGTTGAAGCTGGAGATCGGTGGGGACGCGAACTCCACCGACGGCTCCGAGCCCAGTCACGAGCACGTGCGCGGTGACGTCAACTGCAACGTGGGCTACGAGTTCTGGCTCGGCGAGCAGGCGGTCGCCCGGAACCCGAACATCAAGTTGTACGGGCTGCCGTGGACCGCGCCGGGCTGGATCGGGAACCACAACTTCTGGTCCCAGGACATGATCGACTATGACATCTCGTGGTTGAACTGCGCCAAGAGCCACGGTCTGACGATCAGCTACCTCGGCGGTTGGAACGAACGCGGCTACGACAAGGGCTGGTACGAGAACCTGCGGTCCTCGCTGAACTCGGCCGGTTACGGTTCGGTCCAGATCGTCGGCGCCGACTCCGACTGGGGCGTCGCCGACGACATGGTCAAGGACCAGGCGTTCGACAATGCGATCAGCGTGATCGGCTCGCACTACCCGTGCGGTGGTGACGGCGGCGACGCCACCTCGTGCTCCACCACCGGTAATGCTCGAGCGACCGGGAAACCGTTGTGGGCCTCCGAGAACGGCTCGCAGGATCAGACCTCGGGCACCCCGGCACTGATCCGGTCGGTCATCCGCGGCTATCTCGACGCGACCATGACCGCCTATCTGAACTGGCCGTTGCTCGCCGCCATCACCCCCAACCTGCCTTACCCCACCGTCGGGCTCGCCACTGCCGGGCAACCGTGGTCGGGCCAGTACTCGATCGGTGCCAGTACGTGGGCGACCGCACAGGTCACCCAGTTCGCCCAGCCCGGCTGGCACTTCTTGAACAACTCGGCCAGCGGCTACCTCGGCGGCAACCGCGCCAACGGTGGGTACATCTCTCTGAAGTCGCCGAACAACAGCGATTACTCGACCGTCTACGAGACGACGACGGCCGGGGCTGCGCAGACGGTGGACGTCTCCGTCTCCGGTGGGCTAAGTACCGGCACGGTGCACGTGTGGTCCACCGACCTGAGCTCAACCAGTCCGGCCGGCTACTTCGTCAAGCAGGCCGACATCACCCCGGCCGGCGGTTCGTATTCGCTGACATTGCAGCCCGACCGGATCTACACGGTCACCACCACCACGGGTCAGGGCAAGGGCAGCGCCGCGAGCCCCGCGACCGGCACGCTTGCGCTGCCGTACTCAGACAACTTCAACAGTTATCCCGCCGGGACATCGCCGAAGTTTTTCGAGGACATGCAGGGCGCGTACGAGACGCGGCCGTGCGCCGCCGGCCGTAGCGGGCAATGCCTGCAGCAGGTCACTCCGGTCCAGCCGATCAACTGGCAGGACGACAGCGACGCGTTCACCTTGGCCGGAGACTCGTCGTGGTCGAACTACACCGTCACCACCGATGTGAACATGCAGCAGGCGGGCACCGTCACCCTGCTCGGACGGGCCGGCACTCAGCTACGCCCGCAGAACCGGCAGGCCGCCTACGAGCTGCGCATCAGTGACGCCGGCAACTGGTCGATCGCCAAACACACTACGGGCAACACGACTGTGATCCTCACTTCGGGCAGCCACGTCGGGTTGGGATTGAACAGCTGGCACACCATCTCGCTCGGGTTCTCCGGTACCCAGATCACCGCCGGTCTCGACGGCACCACCTTGGGCACCGCGAACGACCCGTCGTACGGGCGCGGTCAGATCGGCCTCGGCGTGGTCGGTTACCAAACGGATCAGTTTGACAACCTGTCCATCACCCCGAACGGCGGACCAGTACCGCCGGGAGAGGTGGAGGCGCCGATCAAGGGTCAGGAATCCGGGCGGTGCCTCGATGTCCCCGCCGCCTCGCAGGACAACGGAACCGGCGTCGAGTTGTGGGACTGCAACAACGGCGCGAATCAGTCCTGGATCGCCACCAGTGCGGGTGAGTTGAGCGTGTACGGAACCAGATGTCTGGACGCCACCGGCGCCGGCACCGCCGACGGCACGCCGATCATCATCTACAACTGCACCGGCGGCACCAACCAGCAGTGGACGATCAACGCTGACGGGGCCATCGTCGGCCTCGGCTCCGGGAAATGCCTCGACGCCACCGGCCACGGCACCACCAACGGCACCCAGCTCGAACTGTGGACCTGCAACGGTGGCAGCAACCAGAAGTGGACACACAGCTAAGCCACCGCAGTACACCCCGGCGGGTCCTGTCCTCGCCCGCATCGGTGGCGGCTCACCGGCACCTCCGCAGTGGGCCGCCACCTCTCCCGCCACCCCCCGTCAATACTCCGCCGCTCCCGGCCTCCTCATTCCCCGTATAATCCAAGGACTTTGCCATGCGGAAACCATCGTTCAAGCGTGGGCTTGCCGTCGCCGCCGTGATCCTGTCTGGCCTCGGCCTGACGGCCGCCGTGGTCGAGAACGCCTCCGCTGCCACCAACTCCGCTGCGCCGGCGGTGGCGACCCCGGCCGCAGCCGGTATTGCCACCCTGATGCAGTCCTACGACCCGACATCCGGCCGAATCGGTGGCGGCTGGTGGACCGGCGCGGTGGCGCTCAGCACCGTGATGACCTACCGGCAGGCGACCGGCGACGGCCAGTACGACTACGCCATCTCCGACGCGTACGCCAAGAACTCGAGCTTCACCAACGACTACATCGACGACACCGGATGGTGGGCGCTGGTCTGGCTACAGGCTTACGACATCACCGGGAACCGCAACTACCTCGCCGCTGCCGAGACCACCACCACGTACATGCACAACTACTGGGACTCCGTCTGCGGCGGCGGCGTCTACTGGAGCACCGCCAAGCAATACAAAGCATCAATCGCCAACGAACTGTTCCTCGCCGCTGCCGCCGGGCTGCACAACCGGATCCCGGGCGACATCACCTATCTGGGTTGGGCCACCGCCGAGTGGAACTGGTTCCAGGGTACCGGTTTGATCAACGGCAACCTGGTCCAGGACGGCCTCAACGTCAGCGGGTGCAGTCACAGCAAGGCCAACTACACGTACAACCAGGGCGTGATCCTGCAAGGCCTGGCCGAGCTGACCAAGGCGACCGGTGACGCCGGCCTGCTCACCACCGCCCGATCCATCGCCACCGCCGCCACCGCAAGGTTCAACCGCAACGGCGTGCTGTACGAGGGGTGCGAACCGAACTGCACCGGCGACGGCCAATCGTTCAAGGGCGTCTTCATCCGCTACCTGCGCGCGCTCGCCACCGCTGCCGGCACCAGCGACTACGACGGATTTATCAGCATGACGGCCGCCTCTATCCTCGCCAACGACACCAACAGCGCAGGCCAGCAAGGCAACTCGTTCGTCGGCCCGTTCGCCCTTTGGACTTATAACACCCAGGCCGCCGCTGCAGCCGCCCTCGTCGCCAACCTCGACAAAACGACGCCACCCTCCAGCACCACGACGGTCCTACGTGGACAAGAGTCCGGCCGTTGCCTGGACGTACCCGGCTACACCCAAAACAACGCCACCCCCGTCGACCTCTGGGACTGCAACGGCGGCACCAACCAGGCCTGGACTGCAACCGCCGCACAGCAACTCCAGGTCTACGGCACCAAGTGCCTCGACGCCACTGGCGGCAGTACCGCCGACGGCACCCCCGTCATCATCTACGACTGCACCGGCGGTACCAACCAGAGATGGACCATCCGCTCCGATGGCACCATCGTCGGTGCCGGCTCCGGCAAATGCCTCGACGCCACCGCCCACGGCACCGCCAATGGCACCCTGCTCGAACTGTGGACCTGCAACGGCGGCACCAACCAGAAATGGAACCGGTCCTGACATCTCAGCCGCCATGCGATCCACCGCGATCGCCGGTGCTACACCGGCTGACAGCTCCCGGCCCCACCTCCCCCAAGGAGCAAGAATGTTGAAAAGGATCGTCATTCCCGCAGTCGCGGCCTTGGCTGCCGGTACTGTGTGGGCGGCCACTTCGGCCGATGCCAGCACCACTCCCACGCCGCGCGCGTCCGCCGTGTTGCGTCTCGAGCCGATCGGCGACTCGATCACCTGGGGAATCGGCAGCAGCACCGGAAACGCTTACCGCGGCCCGCTGTGGAACGCCCTGAACGCCACCGGCTACACCCTCGACTTTGTCGGATCAGTCCGTAATGGCACCACGAGCGACCCCGACAACGAGGGCCACTCCGGCTGGCGCATTGATCAGATCGCCGGCATCGCCGACAACTCCCTGGCCACGTACCGGCCCAATGTCGTCACCATGATGATCGGCACCAACGATCTGGGGCAGAACTACCAAGTCAGCACCGCCCCGCAACGCCTCAGTGCCTTGGTCGACCAGATTTTGCGCGAGGACCCCGGTGTCGCCGTCGAAGTAGCCGACCTGATCGTGTCGACCGACGCCTTGGTGGTTTCGGCCCGACCGGCTTTCAACGCCGCCGTCGCCGCGATGGTGCAACAGAAGCAGGCCGCCGGCCAACACGTCGGTCTGGCCGATATGAGCGCGCTCACCACCGCCGACCTGTCCGACTCCCTGCACCCTAACGACAACGGCTACCGCAAGATGGCCGACGCGTTCGACGCCGCCATCCAGCAAGCCGACGCAGCCGGATGGATCACCCCGTCCGGCGGGTCGCCGGCGGCCGGCCTCATGCATTCCGGCATTGCCGGGAAGTGCCTCGACGCCACCGCCGGCGGTACCGCCAACGGCACCAAGGTCGAGCTGTGGACGTGCAACAACTCGACTGCTCAGCAGTGGACATTCACCCAAGGCACGGTACGGGTTGGCGGAAAGTGCCTCGATGCCACCGCCCTCGGCACCGCCAACGGCACCCCCATCGAGTTGTGGGACTGCAACGGCGGCGGTAACCAGCAATGGCAACAAACCGGTAACACCCTGGTCAACCCCATTTCCGGACGCTGCCTCGACGACCCCGGCTTCTCGGGCACCGACGGCACCCAACTCGACTTGTGGGACTGCAACGGCGGCGCCAACGAGGTCTGGACCCGCGGCTGAGCCGAACTCACCAGTCGCTCGCCGTGGCCGCGACGACGCCCCACTCGACAGTTTGTCTGCCTCGTTTACCCCTCTGGACGAGTTGGCCTGGCAGGAGTACGCCCGGCACCTGCACGCGCGGGTCGGGCGGCGTAACGCGACTGCGGTGCGTGCTGCGCCGGCCCGTGCCGCGCACCGCTGGCCTGATCCGTGGCCGGCGGTGATGAACTGCGTGTCGTCCTGCGTCGATGAGCTGGAGTCCGACGGCTGGCTGGTCAACCAGACCCGGATGTGGTTGTCGTCTCAATGGACCGTACGGGCCGGGGCGGAATGGACCGCCGGCGAGGACCGGTTCTTCGTCCATCTGCTGGACGGGTCCCGGGCCGCCAACCGGCTGGGGTAGCAGTGGACAATAGGCGGAGGCACCGGTAAGCCGTACGGCTTCGCGCTGGCAGGTACAGAAGCGGGCACCGCAGCTGTGCCGCGATTGCACGGCATGCCCGATCCAGCACTGGCCCCGCGCTTGCCGCTCATCCGGATCTGCCGGCGGTGTTCGTGTTCGACGAGCCGTTGCTGGTACGGCTGCGATTGTCGGGCAAACGGCTGGTATTTTCGCCGAAACCCTCGCGGACCTGGCGACCCGCCGACATGTCGAACTACGTCGGGGAAGGGTCGCAACCGAGCTGTCCGGCCGGGCGGTCGCCGTGACGTACGCTCCGGTTCCGGGCTTCCGATCCCGCATGAAGCCGTTGCCCCGGCTGTCCTGCATCCGTGGCGTTGGCTGTACCGACCACACTCGAGACCATTCGGGTCCTGCACGGCTTGGCGACAAGGTCTAGACACCTCGCAGGTCGGCGGTCGTGACAGCGTCGCCGGATCAGTGGACGGAGATCCGTGGTGACGGGACCGACTGCCCGGCGGCGTTGAGCGCGGTCACGGTCAGGTAGTAGGTGTGGCTGGTCGGGAGACTCGCCGTGGTGCAGGTACGGGCGGTGGCCGACGCGGTGCAGCGGGCCACCGGTGTGGTAGCTCTGGCGCTCGTGTACACGGCGACCCGGTAGCCGGTGATGGGGGATCCGCCGTTCGAGGCGGGCTCCGTCCAGGTGGACCGGATCTTGCCGTGGGCCGCGGCGGCGCTCACCGACCGGACGGTGGACGGCATCGTGCGCGGAACCGCGGCCACCCGGGACGCCGGTACGCGGCTGGGACCGGCCGCGTTGGCGGGGGTGACGGTCACGTAGTACGTGGTGCCGTTGGCGAGCGCGGTCAAGGTGCAAATGCGTGTCGGCGCCGTTGCGGCGCAGGTCCGCACCACGGTGCCGCCGGCTACGGCGCGGTAGGCGGCGACCGTGTACCCGGTGACCGCTGACCCTCCGGACGACACGGGTGCGACCCAGGTGACGGTGAGCGTGCCGTTGCCCGGAAGGACAGCCACCGACGGCGCCGCGGATGGAGTCGTGCAAGGGGTCGCGACGACACGAGGGCTGTCGGGACCGGCGCCGGCGTCGTTGGCGGCGGTCACCGCGACGTGGTAGCTGGTGCCGTTGGTCAGGCCGGTCAGCCGACAGCCGCGGTTCGGCGCCTCGGCGGTGCAGGTCGCCACGGGGTCGCCGCCGACGGCGCTGGTGTACGCCGCGACGGTGTAGCTGGTGATCGGCGTACCGCCAGTCGTTTCGGGTGCCTGCCAGGATGTTGTCAGCGTGCCGTTGCCGGCGGCCAGGGCAACGTCGCGGGGAGCCGAGGGGACGGTGACCGCCGGTGCGGCGGCGGTCGCGGCGATGCGCTGCGGCGCGGCGCGGCCTTCGCCGAACGCGTTGGACGCGCTCGCGGCCAGGTAGTAGCTGGTGCCGTTGACCAGACCGTCGATGGTGCAGGACGTCGTCGTGGCGCTGCACCGGCCGGCGATGGCGCCGCCGTCGGCCATGGCGAACGCGCGCACCGTGTATCCCGTCACCGGGGAACCGCCGTCGGCGGTCGGCGTTGTCCAGTCGACCTGGACCGCGCCGTCGGCGGCGGTCGCCTGCACGTCGCGGGGGGTACTGGGGACGGTTACGCCGGCGGGGGCGGAGGACGGCCGGCTGTACACGTCGATGTGATGCATGGAGTAGCCCAGGTCGGCTACATCGATACCGACCCCGCCGTCCTGCACGGCGACGGTGGCGGGCACGCTGGTCGATGTGTCACCCTCGCTGCTGACCACGTCGAACCCGGTGGCGGCGGCGTCCTCGGGCGTGGTTCCCATGTGGGTGAAGTAGGCGGGCGGCAGCCAGGCGTTGAACGAGCCGCGGACCGGGTTGCCGTTCATGTCTAGGTGAGGGTTGCCGAGGACCTGCAGCGACCAGTACGGCTCGGGATAAGTGCCGAAATTGACCATGATCGGGCGGGCCTGAGCGTCGGAGGCCAGGTACATGCCGTCGTAGGTGTCGATTGCGTCCTGGCCCCATACCTCCAGGTCCTGGGTGTTGCCCATGTAGCGGTAGCCGGTGCCGATCGGGTCGGCCATCGTGTCCGGGCCACCACAGTCCGCGCCTGCGACGCATGAGGCGAACAGGTCGCCGGTCGTCCAGTCGATGTGGACCGCATGGCCCGTAATGGTCATCGTGGTGTTGCCGTTGTCGTCGGTGCTGCGGACCACCCGCATGCCTTTGGCCAGCGCGAAGGTGTACCGGGGCATGAACTGGCCGGTCCGTAGGACAAGGTTGACGTCGCCGTCGCGGACCTCCGGCGCCAGGTCGGGATCCTCCCAGCCGTCGATGGACCAGTTGAACGACCGTACGTATCCGCCAAGAGTGCTGGCGCTGGCCCGCAGGCCCAGGTCGGCGACGGGCGTAGCGACCCCGCCCACGGGGGTGACGGTCGCCTCCTGGATGCAGTACTGCGCTTCAGCGTCGGCGCAGGTCGACCAGCCGCCGTCCGGCCAGTCCGCGATATCCGTCGCGTGAGCCGGAGACACCGTCAGCGCGGCCATCAGAACGCCGGCCGCAGCAGCGGCGATGCGGGCCGTTCGAAGCAGAGAAGACCTGGTACGGCGCGGCATCGGAGTCCCTTCGGCCTTCGGGCGGCGCAGTCGTCGCGACCCGTCGCTTGTCCATCGGCCGAGACGGGCAGGGGCTGAACCAAACCGCCGAAAACTCTCGCCCGATGGCCGCCCATCCCCGCACGGGCATTCGGCCGTACGCCCAGACTTCAACTGACCAGTGCTTTCACGTCCTTTGGTCGGATCCGCACGGGGCCGACGGGCAAAGGCGGTCTTACCCGGGCCATCGAGTGACGGTGCGCTCGCCGGTGTGATCGAGCTCAATCGCACCGACCGGCATCTTCGGCAGACCGAGATTGGCTACTGGGCAGTCCCCGCGTTCCGCGGCCGAGGTTTGCTGCCTGAGGCCACCGTCGCCCTGTCGTGGGTGCACCTCGCCAACTATTCCCTGATCCCCGCCGACCAGCGGCTCGGTTCAACTCTTCCCCCGTTGACCTAACGGTTGAGAAGTTGTTGCCGCCGAGGACGCCGGGGAACCAGGCAACGGGGTGTGACGGGTGGGCCGCTGGGGCGGGTGTGGTGGGGCGTTCCTGGGAACAGGCGTTTACGATGACGGCGAATGACGGCTCGTGACGGGTTGAGTCGAAGGCTCCAGTGCACGCATGAATCACAGGTTCGTCCACAATGTTTGGACGCCGAGTACAGACCGGTGAACGGGTTGACGGTGAGATCCTCGCGCCGCGATGGCCCGTGCTCGCCGCTCGCAACACGACCGCTCGCAATCGCCTCTGGCGGGTCAACAAACCGATCTCGGACACGTGGCAAGCTGACAAGCATGACGAACGCGCTTTTCTCCTTCGGAACGCTGCGGCAGACGCAGGTGCAGCAGTCTCTGTTCGGCCGCCTCGTACCGTCGTCACCGGATAGGATCTTGGGCTACCGGATCGGCCGGGTCAAGATCACGGACCCCGCGGCCATCGAGACCAGCGGTAGTGACGTGCACCCCGCGCTCATTGCCACGGGACAAAGCTCCGACGTCGTCGAAGGCGAGGTGCTCGAGCTCACCGACAACGAGTTGGCGGCGGTCCACCGCTACGAGCAGGTCTCGTTCGAGTGCATAAGGGTAGAAACGGCCTCGGGTGCAGCCGCAACGGCTTACGTCCCCAAATCAAATCTGAGCATTTTCTAAAATCGGACCGCCCTGGTTGACGACAGAGCAGCCCGACAGCCGATCGTGCAACGAGCTCGTTTGTGCGGGCATGGTGTGTCGACCCGCACAATTTGGCAGCGCATCGATGAGGACACGGGTGTTCTCAGTGGCCCGTCCAGAGTCGATCCACCCGTTCCCCGGCTGGTGCGCCTGGTCGCCCGCCGTACCAGTGACGCCATCGCCGACGGGCGCCCCGACTGGCAATGATCCTCGAACTGCCGGATCGGATGGTGCTGAAAACCGAGCACCGGCGAACCGACCTGATTGATGCGCCAATTCGGCTCGCCGTTCGGGTGCCGCACTACGCCGGGGCACCAGGACATCGCCACGATCGGACCCCTGTTGGGGCCGGTGCGTCACCGACCAGGAGACAAGGTCGCGACCACCGAATTGCCGTAGGCCGGGAGCACGATCGCCGAGGCGCGGATGTACGTCGTCGTCACCCGACGTTGCCGCTCGCCGTCCCGCAGCTCACCTACGATGGTCGGCGAAGCGGCGTAGACGATCCGGTGATGTCAGTCGGCGGGCGTCTTCACGGATGACCACGGGTCTCGGCAGCATGATCCTGGCCGACTACCTTGACGGAGTAGACCGGTCGTATAAAATCATGAGGAGTGGACATGCGGCCAACGTCATATCTCTTTGGCGCACTGCCGGCCCACATCGTCAGCAACCAGCGGCCTGGCCCGAACAGAGAGGAACACCGTGACTTCGTCCGTGCCTCGTAAGGCGATCGTGTCCCTGAGCAGCTTCAACGGGGCGATCTTTCCCGACGGCAGCAAGACCGGCGTCTTCTTCACTGAGGCGTTCCACCCATTCCAGGTATTCACCGAGGCCGGCTTCGACGTCGACTTCGCCTCCGAAACCGGCACCTACGACTACGATGAGTTTTCCCTACTGCCGCCGTTCCTGGCGGGTAGCGACAAGGCGGTCCACGACAACGCCGACCATCCGTTCATGGTCAAGATGGCCACCGGAGTCCGTAAGGCGTCCGAGGTGGACCCGAGCGACTATGGCCTCTTCTTCGCCTCCGCCGGGCATGCTGCGCTCTACGACTACCCCGACGCACGAAGCCTGCAGGCCGTAGCGGCCGCCGTCTGGAACCGCGGCGGCATCCTCGGGGCGGTCTGCCACGGACCGGTTCTGCTGCCCGGCGTCGTCGACGCAACGACCGGCAAGTCCGTCGTTGACGGCAAGACGGTCACCGGATTCACCGTCGAGGGCGAGATGCTCCTCGGCGTCCTCGACCAGCTCAACAAAGACAAGGTGACTCCTGTTGCCGACGCGGTCTACGCGGCCGGTGCGGAGTACAGTTCGCCGATCGGGGCGTTCGACGACTATTCGATCACGGCAGGACGCCTCGTCACCGGAACTAATCCGGCCAGTGCCCGCAGTACCGCCGAGCGGGCCGTCATGGCGTTCGCCAGCTTGGGTCAGGAATACCCCTGGTTGAGGCGTTGATCCATCGCTGCTGCACGCCGGCCATCACGAGGCGACGTGCAGCAGCGCGCGGGTGACCCGATAGGCGGTGGCCAAGGGTGCGCCGTCTCGGTTGATCTTGGCAACGACGCTCGCCCCGAACCACACGTCGTACAGGATGTGTGCGGTTTCCTGCACGCTCCACTCCAAGGACAACGAACCGTCGAGCAGGCCTTCGGCGAGGATGTCCGCGATCCGCCGGGTGATGGCGGCAACACCCTCCTGCAATGCCGCTCGCATCGTTTCGGACAGGTCAGCGACCTCCGCTCCCAGCTTGACAGCCAGGCACTTGTTCTGCTGCTCCTCATCGACCTGATCGCGTTCCCACGCCGCGAAGTACTTGAGCAGCCGCCCTGAGGCATCAAGCCCTGCGGTTGCGAAAACCGCGTCCATGTCCGCCAGATAGTCGACGAAGTAACGGCGCATCATGGCCTCACCGAAAGCGTCCTTCGAACCAAAGAAGTGATAGAAGGAGCCCTTGGGAACCCGCGCGTCGGCGAGGACCTCGTTGAGTCCCACCGCGGCGTAACCGCGCCGCGACATGATGCGTTGCGCGCTGTCAAGGATGACCTCGCGGGTCTCCCGAGCGGGCTTGGGCATGGTTGTCACGCACACGACTGTATGACGGATCGACCCGAACGGCGCCGGCAGCGGCTACATGGGCCACGCGGGATGCGACTGGCTGCGAACCCGCATGGTGGTATTCGCGGTCACCCAGGTGTCGACCTAACAACTCACTTCGACGAAGGAAAGATCCATGACCGCCTCGTACGACTACCTGCCCCCAGTACCGTCCTTCCAGCTACGAAGCACCACCGTCCAGGACGGACGACCTCTGCCAGTCGCTCAGATGTCCGGCATCAAGGGTGTCCCGGGAGGCCACGATCGGTCCCCGCAACTGTCCTGGAGCGGATACCCGCCGGAAACCAAGAGCTTCGTCGTATCGATGTACGACCCGCAGGCATACACCGGCAGTGGCTTCTGGCACTGGGTCCTCGCCGACATCCCCGCCACCACCACCGACCTGCCTGAAGGCGCAGGCGCCGTCGATTCACCGAACCTACCGGCCGGCGCCTTCCAGCTCGGCGGCGATGCCGGTACGCCCCAGTTCTTCGGAGCAGCCCCGCCGCCGGGAAGCGGCGTGCACGAGTACCGCATCACGGTCACCCCCCTCGACGTCGCCAGATGCGGGGTCGACGCCACCGCAAGCGCTGCTCTCCTCGGCTTCACCATCGCCCCGCACACCCTTGCGCGAGCGGTCATCACTTGCCCCACGCCAGCGCCAGCCTTTCGGTGACCGACAAAGCAGGGGGCCTGTCGAACGAAACGAACGGTGTAACGGCGATTAGTTGTTGGTCGGGTTGAGGCAGCGTTCGAAGGTCATCACGCAGGCGTTGAGGGCGGGTTTCCAGCGGATCGCCCACCGGCGTCGTACGGCGCCGGTGGAATTCCGACTCATGACCGCCAGGTAGACACACTTGAGTGCGGCGGTCTCGTTGGGGATGTGCCCACGAGCCCGGACCGCCCGGCGCACGCGAGGAACGGCACGAACTCTGCCCATGCGTTCTTCCAGAGCCGAACGATCGCCGGGGAACGCTCGCCCCAGGCTTCGATGAACTCCCCGAAGCGGGCCTTCGCGGCGGCTTCGTCAGGGGAAGACCACCTCGACGAGGGGACTGCCGGCTACCCATGCTGCTGGTTCGTGTCCAGGCTGGCTGGTGAGATCGGGAAACGACACGAGCAGCCCGGCGAAGACCTGTTCCCGCTCGGTCGGGTCGGTGACGGGACGAGCGGATGCCGGCAGGTCGATGGTCGCGGACTGCTTCAGGCAGAAGGTGAAATCCGGATGTGCGACGAGGTTGGCGTACCAATCACGCCGGTGTCCGGGCGTACCGGTGATGTAGTACCGCCCATCGAGCCGGTGGAACCAGATCTCCGTCCGGCGTGGTGTTCCACTGTGACGGCCGACCGTGATGATGTCGATGACCCGATCCGTGGCCAAGGCGGTGGCCGCATCGTCGCTCATACTTGCCGCTCCCTCGTCGTGATCTCTGCGTACTCAGGTTCAAACTCGTCGCGAAACGCCGCCGCGCGGCGGGGACGTACGCCGTCCTTCATCGGCTGACGTAGCCATCCGTCATGGTGTTCTCCACGCCGTTGCCGCGTAAACCGGTCATCGCCTCCATGCACCCTCCGGCGGCCCGGTCGGCTGACGTCAGACGGGGCTGGTCGTCGGCACTGTCGAGGGAGGTCATACGGCGGCTCCGGGGTCGCGGATCGGCTGGTGACACCGGCCGAACGGAGCCGCCGGTCTCACGTCGCGCCGTCCCGGGAGCAGGCCGGCCGCACGAGGATGAAGTAGCTGCCTATCGATCGGGTGATGAACGCGGCGCCGCCGACCAGGGCGCCCGCCCAGGCCCGGACCCGCCACGCGCGGAAGATCGCGAGCCGGGTCGAGGCCGGGCCGGGCAGCAGGGTTGCAGGCCGCGATCGAGTCCTCGAACTCACTGCTGCTCAGCCACTGCCGGTCGTCGACACAAAGCTTGGGCAGCAGCGTGATGTGCGCGGGCGGCCCGCCGAAGCCGATGCGTCCCCATTGGACGAGCACGGTACGCAGCAGGACCGGCTCCACGCGGGCAGCGTACGTCAGCGGTACGGCCGGAAGAACTCGCGGAGTTCCGCCGCGTACAGCTCAGGCTCTTCGAACGGCGCGAAATGGCCGCCCCGGTCGAACTCGGTGAGTCGGACGAGGTTGGTCGTGCGCTCGAGCCACGCCCGCGGCGCCGGCAGGAAGTCGCCGGGGAAGAACGCGAAGCCGGACGGCGCCTCCACCCGCTCGGCCAGTCGCTCGGGTGGGATCGCGGCGATGGCGTGGTACATCCGCATCGACGAGCCGATCGTCCCGGTCAGCCAATAGATCATCACGTTGGTGAGGATCTCGTCCTTGGTGAAGCGCCGTTCGATGTCGCCGCCGCAGTCGCTCCAGGCCCGCATCTTCTCCACGATCCAGGCGGCCAGCCCGGCCGGCGAATCGGAGAGGCCGAAAGCGGCGGTCTGCGGACGCGTGCGGTGCATCGCCGCGTAGGCACCTTCCGCGTTGCGCCAAGCCGCCCAGTCGGCCAGCCAGTTCCGTTCCTCCGGGGTCAGGTCGGCCGGGTCGCCGGTGAGCACCGGCACCCCGGAGTCGGTTCGGTGGACCGCTACCACCCGGTCCGGGTGGTCGACCGCGAGGAACCGGCTGACCCCGCTGCCGATGTCGCCGCCGGCTGCCGCGAACCGTTCGTAGCCGAGCCCGGACATCAGCTCGGCCCACAGCCCGGCGACCGCGATCACGTCGAGTGGCGGGCCGGCCGACCGGTCCGAGAAGCCGTAGCCGGGCATGTCCGGCACCACCACGTCGAACGCGTCGGCGGGGTCGGCGCCGTGCGCGCCGGGATCGGTCAGCAGCGGGATCACCTTGGTGTAGCGCCAGAACGAGTCCGGCCAGCCGTGGCTGAGGATCAGCGGCAATGCGCCGCCGGCCGGCGCCACTGCGTGTACGTAGTGGATGCTCAGGCCGCCGACCTCGCGGCGGTAGCGAGGCAGTCGGCCGAGCGTGGCCTCCTGAGCCGGCCAGTCGAACTCCTCGGCCCAGTAGGCGACCAGTTCACGGAGGTACGCGAGGTCGGTGCCCAGCGACCAGCCGGCGTCCTCGGGTGCGTCGGGCCAACGGGTGGCGCGCAGCCGGGCCTGCAAGTCCGCGATTTCATTTTTCGACACCACCGAAACCTAGGACAGGTGTCGCTCTGCTGTCAACACCATTGTCGGGCTATGGTGGTGTCGTAGCAGATTTGGTCCTGTGGAGGAGTTCTTCAATATTTAAGGCCCGGTTGATTCGCCGGTTCCCGGCCCGTACCGGCCGGAACCGGTGATGCCACACCACTGACCACGACGCTGTCGCGAACGAGTGGTCGGGCGAGTATTGACGGTCGGCCCCAGGGCCAAAATCATATTAGGAACGCGGTCTTTTGATCAGGCCGCTCTCGTAGGCGATGACGACGAGCTGGGCGCGGTCGTGCGCGCCCAGCTTGGTCATCGTCCGGTTCACCTCGGTCTTCACCGTGTGCGAGCTGACCACCAGGCGGCCGGCGATGTCCTCGTTGGACAATCCGGCACCGACCAGGGCCAGCACCTCCCGCTCCCGCGCGGTCAGCCCGGCCAGCCGGGCGGCGGTGGCCGGCTCGGCCCGCTGCGGTCGGGACAGGTAGCGCTCGAGCCGTCTCCATGATCTATCGGGCTCATCGCCCAGCAGCACAGGTTAAAGATCAAGCTAATGGGGGCGTCGGAAACGAGGGGGAGTAGCGCTTCGGTGCGGCAGGCTGGTGCGGTAACCGGCTGTCGGATGCTGAAATCACTCGGCGTGAGGTTATTGGATCGTCCGTCTACTCCGGGCGGGTGGCGGAGGTAATGGAAGCTGCGGTGGTGGCGGCAACAATCGGGTCAGTAAGCCGTCGAACACCTCGAGTTCGTCGGCGGTGATATCTCCGAAAGATCCACGCAGCACCTCATCCACCAGACGATCCGCGACAACACGCATCTCATGGCCCTTGCTCGTGACGCGGTGGCGAACGGCACGTCCAGGACCCTGGACCCGTTCGATGAGACCGCGATCGATCATGCGTGCCGCCAGCGTGCCGAAGGACTGATCAGCCTGGTAAGTCAGGCGCGCCAGATCATGCAAGGACGCATCGGGGTGTTGCTCGAGGCGACGCAAGGCGTCCCACTGCACAGGAGTCAAGTCCAGCGGCGCCAGCTCGGCATAGATGGCTCGATGCTGGCGCACCTGCAGCCGCTTGACGGATGCGGCGATCTCGCTGAGTGCTCTGGTCACGGGCCTACCCTACCGGGCATCCTCCTCTTACATCAGCATACTTATATCAGTATGCTGATAACGAGACGCCCTGAGGAGATGCCATGAATGACTCTGCCGTGTACACCTTGCGACCAACCGGCCTCGACGCCGTCACGCTGCACGTCAGCGAACGCGGCCATGGCCGCCCCGTGCTGCTGCTCCACGGCGGCGCCGGCCCGCAATCGGTCACCGATTTCGCCAACCGGCTCGCTCACGACACCCGCACTCGGGTCATCACCCCCACCCACCCCGGCTTCGCCGGCACCCCGCGACCGCAAGCTCTCGACTCAGCCGCCGCGCTTGCCTCCACCTACTTGACACTGCTGGAAGAACTCGACCTGGTCGATGTCACCGTCGTCGGCAACTCCGTGGGCGGATGGATTGCCGCGGAGATGGCCACCTCCGCATCGGCGCGGATCGCCCGCCTGACCCTGCTCGACGCAACCGGCATAGAAGTCCCCGGCGACGCCGTAGCCGACGTGTCAACCATGACCGTCCCCGAACTATTCGCGCGTTCCTTCCGCAATGCCGCGCCGTTTCTCCCGAACCCGGCGCCACTCACACCTGATGCCCGCACGACCACGGCCGGCAATCTGGCCGCACTCGCCGTCTACGGCAGGCTGAAACCCGGCGGCACCCGACTACTCGACCGGCTACCAAATACGTCCGCCACCGCGCTAGTCCTCTGGGGCGACAGCGACCGCATCACCGACCAACGCGTGGGCCACGCATGGGCCGACGCGCTGCCCCGCTCCACCTTCCAGCTACTACCGGACACCGGCCATCTACCGCACGTCGAGACACCCGAGCAAGTCGTCACCGCACTCACCGCGTTCCTGACCGAGACCGCAGCATGGGAGCACGACTACACGGCGAACACCACAGCACCACCCGACGCCGTCTGGACAGCCCTCCGTAACCTTTACACCGGCACCACCGCCGACCCGCACGGTGACACCATCACCATCCATGGTCCGTTCACCGCAGGGACCGCCCTGACCGTACAACCGCAAGGCACCGACATCACCGTCGAATGCACCATCACAAACATCATCGACGGCCACCAGTACGCCTACCGGTCCAACTTCAACGGCCTTTACCTCACAAGCCGACACACACTCACACGGCTGCCCGGCGGCGGCACCCAAATCAACCACCACTCCCAAATCGCCGGCCCGGCAGCAGAAATCATCGGCCCCCGACTCGGAGCACGCATCACCAACGACCGCGCCGACACGATGCACAACCTGATTGCCGCAGCATCGGCACTTGGCCACAATGAATCGGCAACTACCGAAGCTCGCTGAATCAGAGCGACGCGCTGACCTGGGCGTTGTGGATCTAACGGCACCTCTTTGTCAAGGCGTCGGCACCAGCAAGGTCTCCAACTTGTTGAATCGGTGGCGGAGATCAGGGTCTGCAGCCATGATCTTCGAGGTTGTGGCCGGGGTCGCTTGGGAAACTCCTGGCCTTCGGGCTGGCCCTCGAACGGCCTGCGCCCCCGCCACGACCGCCGGCGAGCGCTATTAGAGAGGTCTGTCAAGCCCGAAGTTGGTCTGCCCTCCTCGCCGGACCCCCATTTCCGGTCCCGCGAGGAGAACCCCGTGCTGTCCGCCTCGCCGCGGTACGCCCAGACACCACGGTACCGGGGGCATTCGGCACATATGTCGACCTGAGGGCGCGGAACTGGTCCGCTACATCGGGTAGGTGCCATGCGCCCAGAATGTGGGTCGCGTCCAGGGAGCCGGGCGTGTTGCTTGCGTTGAGCTATTACCGCGAGCCTGTCGCGCGCAACTCAGGTGCGGCGGGTGGTGGCTGCAGGCATCGGGACCGTCATGTCGGCCAGTACTGATTCGTACGCTCGCAGTTCGGTGGTGACTGCATCGCTCAGCGGTCCATCCTCGTGCGAAGCGATCCACGAAGCGAAGCCGTCGTAGTAGGCGCGCACCCCGACGTCGGCCAGCACTCCGGCTCGGCGAACGTCACCGAGCCGAGTGGCCAGGGCCCTGTGAAGCGCGTTGGTGATGGCAAAGCGCTTGAAGGCAGCGCGTTCCTGCAACTCAGGACTTGAGGACAGGATCACGTCGAGTTGCCGCCCGGTGTCTCGTCGTTCCGTGGTGTGCACCGAGCACAGGGCCAGGATCGCCGTCTGCAGGACCTGAAGGGGTGCCGTCTGCGGGGGAGTGGTCCGGACCGCCTCGACGGCCAGGGTGACCAGTGTCTCCTGACCTTGAAACAGGATTTCCCGCTTGTCGGCGAAGAGGCGGAAAAGGGTGGTCTTGGTCAAGCCTGCCCGCTCGGCGATCTGCGCTGCTGTGGTGGCGTCGTAGCCCCGTTCAGTGAACAGCTCGACGGCGGCGTGCAGCAGTCGCCCGCGTGCGTTTGGCTCCCATCGACCCATGATCTTCATCATAACTGATGCGACTCGGTGACATCACCTGTACGGTGATGTTACCGAGTCACATGACGCGGGTTCGACGCGGAGACTCGCGCGGACCAGTCGTCCACCTGAAGGGAGAACCGCCATGCGGGTGTTCATCACCGGCGCGTCCGGCTGGATCGGCACCGCTCTGATTAAGGAGCTGCTCGGTGCCGGCCATGAGGTCGTCGGCCTCGCCCGCTCGCGAGCCTCCGCGGACAAGATCGCCGCCGCCGGCGCCAGCGCGGTCAGAGGCGACATGCAGGACCACGACCTCATCGTCGCCCAGGCGGGCGCCGCCGATGCAGTGGCGCATCTGGCGTTTACGCGCGACTTCGCGGAGTTCGAGGAGGCGGTCGACAACGAAGTGGAGCTCATCGACAAGATCGGCTCCGCACTGGAAAACTCGGGCAAGGCCTTCATCGCAGCCTCCGGGACGCCGATCCTGCCCGGTCGGTTTGCGACCGAGAACGATGTGATCGATCATGCCGGGCCTGCCGGTGCGCGAGCCCGGACCGCGGCCGCGATCCTGAAGCTCTCGGACCGCGGCATCTGCTCGGGCCTGGTGCGGATGCCGCGATCCGTGCACGGTGCCGGCGATCGGAACGGACTGATCGCGATGCTCGTGGGGCTGGACCGGCAGTTGGGAACGGCGGCTTACGTGGGAGACGGTCAGAACCGTTGGCCCGCTGTCCACATCAGCGACGCCGGCCGCTTGTTCCTCCTCGCGCTGGAAAAGGCACCCGCAGGCTCGGTCCTGCATGCCGTCGGAGAGCAAGGAGTGGCGATGCGTGACGTCGCCGAGGCCATCGCCGCGAAGACGGAGCTACCCGCCGCTGCCGTCGATCCGGCGGAGCTGGGCGTCTTCGGCGAGCTCCTGGGGGGCGACCAGCCTGCCTCTAACAAGCTCACTCGTGAGCTGGTCGGCTGGAAACCCACCGGCCCGACGTTGCTCGAGGACCTTCAAGCCGGCCACTACACCTCCTGACGCCTCTGCAAAGACGTCGGCAATAACACGAGTTCCACCCAAAACGACAGAAGGAAATTCATGACCGACAAAGCCTCACTACCCGCAACCGAAGTTCGACGTCTGGACCCGGAGCTGGCCGACGCCTTCGCAGCGATCCCGAAGGCCCCGAACGGCAAGCTCGTCGACTTCACCGACATCCCCGCGATGAGGGCCTCGATGACGGCCGCCGAGGAGTATCTGGCCGCCAACATTCCGCCCGATCCTCATGTGACCTTCGGATCCGTGCAGGCGCCCCGGTCCGACGGCTCAACGGTCGGGATCCGTACCGCGCGGCCGACCGATGCCTCGGGCGAGTTGCCGGTGCTCCTGTGGTTCCACGGCGGCGGTCAGGTCGTCGCCTCCGCGTTCGGAGACGACGCCTGGATCGGCGCCTTGGCGCTCGCCGCCGACATCGTCGTGGGCGCCGTGGAATACCGTCTCGCACCTGAGACCCGCGCTCCCGGTCAGGGCGAGGACGGCTTCACCGCCTACTCGTACTTCTTGGAGCACGCGGCCGACCTCGGCATCGATCCGCGCCGAGTCGGACTTGGCGGCGCAAGCGGGGGCGGCGCGCCCGCAGCCGTGACCGCGCTGATGGCCCGAGACCGCGGCCTTCCCACGCCGCGGCTGCTCTCGCTTCTGTACCCCATGTTCGACGACCGACTGGAGACCCAATCGGCCCGCGAGTTCACCGACGTCGGAGTCTCCGACCGCCGGGAGTTCGAGCTCGTCTGGGACGCAGTCCTCGGAGAAGGTCGACGTGGCACACCGGACGTCGACGTCTACAGCGCGCCCGGTCGAGTCGAGAACGTATCGGGCATGCCGTCAACGTTCATCGCTTGCGGCTATTACGACGTCCCCCGGGACGAGAGCATCGAGTTCGCTGTCCGCCTGATCCGCGCTCACGTGCCCGTCGATCTGCACATCTACGACGGGGCCTATCACAGCTGGGACCGAGTCGCCCCGGAAGCCGCGCTGACGAAGTCGCTCCAGCACACCTGGCACACCTACCTTAAGCAGCAGTTCTCCAGCTGACAGGGGCGGGGCCGCCGTTACAGAGCACGACAGCGGCTCCCGTTGCTGGAACGAAGTCCGTAACCCTGACTCGGCCTCAGACAGTGTTCGTCGCACCGCCCCCGGCCGACGGGATTTAGCAAGGAAGAGGCAGATGCGCTGTTATGGATCCCACCGCTGGTGAACCGGCCGAAGTCTACGGGGGCAGCGCGCTGCCCTCCTTCGTCCTCAACGACGGGAACTCGCTGCCGGCGGTTGGTATTGGCACCTTCCCCATGCATGGCGAGCCGGGCATCGCGACGCTGCTTACGGCGGTCGACGCGGGCTACCGGCTATTCGACACAGCGGTCGCTTACGGCACGGAGCGGGAGGTCGGCCAGGCCGTGCGCCGCAGCGGTATCGCGCGGGACGAGTTCCGGATCAGCACAAAGATTCCCGGCGGCTCGCACGGCTATGACGCAGCACGCCGCTCGATCGACGAATCCCGCCGCACGCTCGGGGTCGAGCGGACCGACCTGCACCTCATCCACTGGCCTCGGCCGGACCTCGGTCTGTACCTCGAGACGTGGCGGGCGCTTATCACAGCGCAGGCCGACGGCCAGGTGCGCTCGATCGGTGTCTCCAACTTCACTGCGACGCATCTGGCCGCAATCATCGATGACTCCGGGGTGGTCCCGGCCGTCAACCAGATTGAGCTGCACCCTCACTTCCCGCAAGCGTCGATGCGTGCCGTCGACGCCGAGCGGAACATCCTCACAGAGGCGTGGACTCCGCTCGGGCAGGGTCCGCGGCTCTTCCAGGCGCCCCCGGTCGCCCGCACGGCGCAGCGGCTGGGCGTCACCCCGGCGCAGGTCGTGCTGCGCTGGGAGCTGCAGCTCGGCGTGCTGCCGATCCCACGGTCGTCGTCCCGTGAGCGGCAACGCGACAATATCGCCATCGGCGGCTTCGCTCTGACCGAGGACGAGATGGCCGCGATCACAAACCTCGGACAGACGGGCGGCCGCCTCTGGGGCGGCGACCCGGACCACGTGACCTGGACCTGAACCCATGGCTGTGACCGGATTGCAGATCGCCGTGGCAATTGGCATCGGGCAGGTGGTCGGTGGGATCCTCGCGCATCGGCTCCGCCTGCCCGCCCCGCTCCTCCTCGTGGCGATCGGCATCGGCCTCGGGTTCGTCCCAGCGTTCTCCGGAACGGAGCTGCCGCCCGAGGTGGTACTCGCCGTGTTCCTGCCGCCGCTGCTCCACTGGGAAGCGGTCCAGCTGTCCGTGCGGGAGGCGCAACGCAACGCGCGCGCGATCATCCTGCTGGCGGTACCGCTGGTACTCGTCACCGCGACGGCCGTCGCGGGCGCCGGTCGGGCCATCGGGCTGCCGCTCGCCGCCGCCGTCGCGCTCGGTGCGATCGTCGCGCCGACAGACGCGGCGGCTGTCGACCAAGTCGTCACCACGCTGCCGCGATCGGCAATGACGACGCTGCGCGGTGAGAGCCTCATCAATGACGGGACGGCGTTAACCATCTACGCCGTCGCGCTCGCTGCGCTCGGCAGCGGCGCACGCATCGACCTCGGCCAAGGCGCTCTTGTGTTCGCTTGGGCGTCCGTCGGCGGCGTGCTGATCGGCATGGCGGCCTGCCTCGTAGCGAGCGGTGCGCACCGGCTCGTGCGCAGCAATCCGCTGCTGGAGAACACGGTCAGCGTGCTTACGCCCTACCTTGCATTCCTGCCAGCAGACGGGCTGCACGTCTCCGGCGTCTTGTCCGTCGTCACCTGCGGGCTCCTGCTACAGCGCCGCCACTTCGCCATCACGTCAGTGACTGCTCGGGCGCAGGCGCGCGGGTTCTGGCAGGTGGGCACCAGCCTCATCAGCGGCGCGTTGTTCGTCCTGGTCGGCCTGCAGGCGAAGGGCATCCTGACGGCGCTCGGCGACGAGTTGCTGGCCGTGATCGGCTTCGGCCTCGTCGTCGCCGTGATCATCACCGCCGTCCGGCTGCTCTGGGTCAACACCGTGCCGTACGTACTACGCCTTATCGACCGGCCCCGCGGCCGCGCTCGCCCCCGCACGGGTTTCCGGCAGCGGCTGATCGCCAGCTGGGCCGGGATCCGGGGTGCAGTGTCGCTCGCTGCGGCACTCGCGCTCCCGCCGTTCCCCGAGCGACCGCGCATCCTCGCCGTCACACTGATCGTGATCCTGTTCACCCAGACGGTGCAGGGGGTGTCGATGCCCGCGGTCGTGCGATTCGCTCGTGTGCTGGCGGATCACGGGGAGGACGAGGAGGAGAAGCTCGCGCGGCGGGTGCTGGCGAAGATCAGCGAGACGGCCGCGGAAGTCTTAATCGCGGAGCTGCATGTGCCGCCGGACGCTGCGGATCGGCTGCGACGGTTGGTCGCCGACCGCGGGAACCTGCTGCGGGGAGAACTGGTGACAGAACTGGCCGGCGACCTCGAGCGGGCGCTGCTCGGGAAGCAGCGAGAGGCGCTGTACGCCCTGCGCCGCGAAGGTCGGTTCGACGACCTCGTCCTCTCCCGATTGCAGGATCTCCTCGACATCGAGGAGCTGCGGCTGGCATACATCGAGGACGACTCCGACCCAGAACTTAGGTAGACGCCGACGACAGCGACCGGCTCAATGTGCGGCAGCGGGAACCCCAGAGGGGGCCGAGCTGCGATGACCGGTACCTGTCTCGAAGTGGCCGTCAGCGCTGGGCGCGTTTCAAAAGCGGTGGGGGCGGAGTGAAGGTCACGGCGTGGCGGTGATCGATAAGTAGCGAGGTCTCCGGCAGGTTGGTGGATCGACCAAGAAACACCAGCACCGGAGACCTCGTGGACACCCTAGCGGTGACGCGGCGGCATGACCTCTCGGACGCGCAGTGGGGCGACGGCGGATGTCGTCGTCGCGGAGTGGTCCGCGTCGAACGTGTTGAAGCGGTTTGTTAGGTGTTGTCGGGTGTCCGGGTGGTGCGGAGGTCGGCGAGGAATTTGCGGCGTAGTACGGGGATTTTGCTGGTCATGGAGAAGTAGGCTCGTGCGCCACGGAGGGCGAGTCTGCCACCGATTCCCGCCTTGTAGAGGGGGTCGTTGGCGGAGGTGCCGTTGTTGTCGAGCGAGTCCGCGACCAGGGCGGTGCCGTAGGGCAGCATTTTTGCTTCGTAGTCGCCGATGGCGGTGACGATGTCCTTGTGGCCGGCTGCTGCCGCGACGAGTTCGCGGCGGAGGGCGGCGGCGTCCCAGAGCGCGGTGTTCGCGCCGACGCCTTGTCCTGGGGTCATCGTGTGGATGGCGTCGCCGAGCAGGGTGACGGTCGTTGGTGTCCATGCGGGTACCGGGGCGGACGTGGCGATCTGCAGTGCAAATGCGGCGTCGGGGTCGGAGAGCTCGAAGAGCTGGCGAAGTTTTGGGTGCCAGTCGGCTGTCGCGTCGAGTGCGACGCGGATGAGGTTGTTACCGGGCAGTTGTCTGGTCCCGATCGGAAACCTGTTGTGTGTACTCCAGACGGAGAGGTTGATGTAGTCGCGGGTGTTGTCGAACTGCCGCCCTGACCAGGCTTGTAGCAGTGCAGCGTCGGCGGGGCTCTTCGGGGGGCCGTCGGTGTTCCACGGAAATTCCATTACGTGCAGCATTCCCATCATGCCGCCGTTACCGAAGATCAGGGACAGCCCGTTCAGGACCTCGTCGGCAAGCAGCGCGCGGGTGTGTGCGGTCAGGGGCGTCTTGGTCGCGACGGAGGTGATCCCGGTGTCGGTCACCCTCGCGTGCGGAAGGTACTGGCGCCGGACCGCGGAGCGCGTTCCGTCCGCTGCGACGAGGACGTCCGCCTCTGCTGTGGTGCCGTCGGCGAAGGAGGCCGTCACGGTGCCGTCGCCGCCGACCTCGTAACGGGTGAATTCTTTGCCGAAGTGCACAACGTCGTCCATGCCGGTGAAGAGCACCTGGCGCAGAGTGGAGCGGGATACCGATCGCTCAGACTCGATGGCGAGCCGGTCGGTGGGCAGCGCGATGGAGGCGGTTCGCCTCATCTGTTCGGTCAGGACGTTGAAATACGCCGGTTGCCGCGCGCAGGTCGCGACGAAGGTGTCGAACAGTTCGGCCGGCAGGCACTCGTGCAGGGCGCGGCTGCCGATCGGATCGATGCCGACGCGGTAGCCGTCGAGCCCGTCGCGGCGTGTGCCGTACCGCTCGTACACCTGGACGGGAACCCCGGCTTGCCGGAGTCCGTGTGCCAGGCACATGCCTCCGGTGCCACCGCCGATAATCATGACGCGCATGCGCTTCCCCGATCGTCAGTTACCTTGAAAATCAAGCTACTTTCAGCGTAGGCGCCTGTTATCTTGAAAATCAAGTAACCTTCGTACGGCCGCCCCAGCGATCCGGAGGATCTTCATGCCCGTCGAGTTGGAGATGACGCTCAGCGAGCTGGGACGGGTCGTGCAGGCCTATCAGTCCGCCGTCGACGACACCGACCGCGAAGTGGCGCACATCCTGAAAGTGAACCGGACCGACCTACGGTGCCTGGAACTACTGCTGAACTCCGACGGACTATCACCGCGAGAGTTGGGTCAGCAGCTGGGGCTGACGACGGGCAGCGTCACGGCGATGCTCGACCGGCTCGAACGCCTCGACCTTCTCACGCGCGCTCCACATCTGAGCGACCGCCGCATGGTCGTGGTGTCGATCACCGCCGGCGCGGCAGCACGCTGTTACGACTTGTACGCCCCGTTGATCGCCGACGGCAACGCCGACCTCGCGAGAGAGTTCGAACTCGACCAACTCCGTCTGGTCACCCGAGCGATGCGTATGTTGACCGAGGTGCAGAACCGGCACCTCGAACGGCTCCTGAGCGAGCCTCGATGAACGATTCACGTCTAACCTTGAGCAAGGGGCCGACTTCTACGCCGTCCGGAGGGAGAATCGCTGGAACGAGCAAGACGTCTACAGATCCAATCCGGCGACTCTGGTCGCCGACATCGAGCGACGCACAGCCAAGATCCGGAGATGATCTGCTGGCATCAGCTCACGAGCGCGGTTCGCCTCGGCCTCTGCTGACGGCAGGGTCAGGGCGGCCATGCCGTCATACGGGTCTTGCGCGGGAGCTTCGGCCCCAGCGAGTTGGTAGAGATCAGCATCATGCCGGAAGCGAGGCACCATGACCGTTGAAGATCCGACTCCGGCAGCCGTGGAGAACGAGCAGGTGATGCTGGTCGTCCGCCTTGACACCCAGCCGGGGGCTCAGGCGCGGATGAATGACGCGCTGACTCGGCTAGCTGACGCGACCCGGCGGTCAGACCGTGGAGTCGTCCGCTTCGAGGTCGGCGTCGATCCCACCGAGGACACGCGCGTAGTCGGTTACGAGATCTGGGAGTCCCAGGACGCGCTGGCCGAGCACTCTGCGAAGGCTCACACGCAGGAGTTCCTGACGAGCATGCGCGACCTTGTGGTGAACCCGGCCGAGCCCCTGCGCGCCGAACGGTGGCGGCCCTTGTATCCGGAGACACCCGTTCGGTATGCCGCGTCGACCGACGCGGTCCGCGCGCCCGCCGCAGCCCCGCCGGGGTTCCGAAGCGAACGCCGAAAGATCGGCGACGCCAACCTGCATTACGTGATCGGCGGCTCCGGGCCGCTCGTCGTCCTACTGCACGGCTTTCCCAACACCTGGTATGCGTGGCGGGAGGTGATGAGCGAGATGGCGCTGACGATGACTGTTCTGGCCCTGGACCTACGGGGGCTTGGTGACTCCGAAGCCGGCACGCAGCAAAACGACGTCCCGGCGGGTGCGCGTGATCTTGCACTACTCCTTGACGAGCTCGACCTGGGGCCGGCTTTCGTCGCCGGGCAGGACTGGGGCGGGTCCACCGGGTTCGCGTTTACCGCCGCCCACCCTGAGTCCGTTCGCGCCTTGGCGGTCATTGAGGCGATGCCCGCGGGTCCATGGACCGACCCCACCGCTCCGAGTCCGTGGTTCGTCGGGTTCCACCAGGTCCTCAACCTGCCCGAGCACTTAGTACGAGGGCGTGAACGTGTCTACCTCGACTGGCTCTACCAGGCGTTCTCCGCGACCCCAGACGTGCCCACCGCGGCCGCCGTGGACGAATACCTGCGGACCTACACCCGGCCAGGAGTCATGGCGTCGGCCTTCGAGCGCTACCGCACCATCGACACTCAGATCGCGCACAACGCGCGGTACGTCTCAGAGCCGATCACGACACCGACGCTCGCCATCGGCGCAGAGCACGTCTTCGGAGCAGCCGTCGGCGACAACCTGCGTCACGCGGCATCCAACTTGCAGACCGTGGTCATCGACGGCTGCGGCCACTACGTCAGCGAAGAACGACCACAGGACCTCGCCAGCCTCCTACTCACGTTCTTCACCGAACACGCCTAGCCTCCGTCTTTCATTAAGCCCGCTGGATGGCTCGGCGCGGTAGGCCCCGTTCGTGCCGCCCACGGACAGCCAGCCGTAGACGAAGAAGTCCCACTCGGTGCCGCCGCCTTCGAGCCAGTTGACGCCGAATTTGCGTGTGCGTTGTAGTAGGACGACGGGCTCGTGTGACATCCGTAGTTCAGGGGTGTGTCGATCTCCGCAGCGCCCGTGTTGCTATTCATGTTGGTGGACGTGGAGATGACGCCGTTGCCGTCACCCAACCTGACCCACTCGATGTTGACCCTCACCGCGGCATTGCCAACGCCCGACCGCTACGGTCTTAACCCGAACCGATCACCGAACCCGCCACGCTGACACGCCCGTGCGTCCGTCGACACGACCGACTCGGCGGACTTCTCCACGAGTACGATCGCGCCGCCTGAACAGCGCGGATGGCGTTCGGCACCCGTACTGTTCACCGGCCCACCACCATCAGGCACAACGAAGATCAACTAACTTTGCTTTGGTTCTGGAAGCAGACCGGCAGCGCCGCTTGCCCACGCCTCAGGTAAACATCCACAATAGACGCAGAGGCTCTGGCCTATCGAGAAAGACGCCGGTGGATCAGGCGAGTTGCAGCTGCTCGTGGATCGCGGCGGCGTGGTCGCGGTCGGCGCGGGCCGCATCCGGACGGCCTGCGGCGTCGTGGGTTTCCGCGCGGCGGGTGAGGGTCTCCGCGAGGCCACGTCGGTCACCCGCCCGCTCAAAGTTCGCGATGGCGCGGTCGTACAGGGCGGTGGCCTGGCCGAGGTCGCCGAGCCGGTGATGCGCGAGGCCGAGACTGTCAAGCGAGGCCGCTTGCTCCTGCGGCGTACCGATCTGCTGTTGCATGAAGAGCGCCTCGGCGCAGACCGTGATGGCGTCGCGGTAGCGCTGGGCCCGGACGTAGAGCCATCCGGTGGCGCTGAGCACGTTGGCCTGCCAAACGCGGTCGCCTACCGCCCGGAACGCGTCGAGCGCCCGCGCCAGGTGCGTCTCGGCGCCGCTGCTGTCGCCCTGTTCGAGAGTGACCTCGAAGAGCGCGTAGTACGCGTGCCCGCGTGCCGCCGTTCCGGTGTTCAAGGTGAGCGCCTGATTTAGCCGGTCCGCCGCGGCCCGCAGGTCGCCGAGCCGCAGGTGGGCACGCGCTCGCAGTCGTTGGCTCTTGGCCTGGGCATCGTCGTCGCCGAGCCGGTCGGCCGCCGCGACCGCCTCGCCGGCGAGGGCGAGCAGGTCGGTCCAGTGGCCGCGGCGGTCGAGATGGGTGGCCAGCGCCCAGGTGAGCTGCCAGGCGTGCGTGTCGAAGCCGTTTGCCGCGGCGTACCGGACGGCAGTGGTCAGAACCTCGTGCTCGTTGATGAACCAGGCAGCGCCACGTGAGCCGTCCGGGATCTCACTCACCGTGACGCCGGGTTGGGCCGGCGCGAGCGTGGTGGCGCTGCGGCTCGGGAAGTGCAGGAAGGCTGCGCGGTGCGCGGTGTGCAGGTAGTGGTCGAGCATCCGGTGCGTGGCGGTCCTGCTCTCCGACGTAGTCGTCCGCTCGCTTGCGTAGGCGCGCAGCAGGTCATGGCTGGTGTAGTGGCCGGGCCGGTGCTCGTCGATCAGATTCGCGGCGGCCAGTTCGGCAAGCAAGGGCCGGATCCGGGCCGGGCCGTCGCCACTGAGGCTCGCGGCCGCGGCGACGGAGACGTCCGAGCTCGGGTCGAGCGCGAGCAGCCGGAACAGGCGGGCCGCGGCCACGCTCACGGCCTGATAGGACCAGGACAGAACGGCGCGTACGTCGGTGGACGGATCGTCGGTCGTGAAGGCGTCCAGCGTGCCCGCGGTCGCCTGCAGGGCGGCGGCGAGCACGGCGAACGAGGTGGCCGGCGCGATCGCCGCTCGGGCGCAGACCAGCGCGAGCGCGAGCGGCAGGCCGGCGCAGCGATCGATGATTTGCTGGACGGCCGCGGGGTCGACGGCCAGGCGTTCCGGCCCGAGGCGTCGAGCCATGACGGCCCACGACCGGGTCGGGTCGAGTACGCCGAGTTCGATCGGGCGCGCGCCTTCGGCGATGACGAGGCCGGTCAACGGGCTGCGACTGGTCACCACGACCAGGCAGGAGCCCGCACCGGGCAGCAACGGCCGCACGTGCGCGGCGTCGCGGGCATTGTCGAGCACGACGAGCGTCCGGCGGCCCGCCAGCCGGGAGCGGTAGAGGGCGCGGCAGGCCTCCGGATCGGTGGGGATGTCGCGGGCCGGCGTGCCGAGCGCGCCGAGGAAACGCCGGACGGCGTCGTCGGCGGCGACCACGCCGGCCGGATCGAAGCCCCGCAGATTCACATAGAGCTGTCCGTCGAGAAACCGGTCACGGGCCAGATGCGCCCAGCGCACGGCGAGCGCGGTCTTGCCGACACCGGCTGTACCGGAAATCGCGATGATCGTGAGGGTGGTCGGCTCGGCCATGGCCGAGGCGTTGATGGCCTCCATCTCGGCCAGCTCGGCCCCGCGGCCGGCGAAACCATGCACGTCAAGGGGCAGGTGGGCGGGGGGAGCGGTGCCGGTCGGCGGTGAGGTGGGCCGAGCCGGTCGCAGGTGTTCGTCGTGACGAAGAACCGCATGATGCATCTCGGTCAACTCCGGGCCGGGCAGGACGCCGAGCTCATCGGCGAGCGCCGCCGCGGTACGCCGGAAGACCTCGAGCGCCTCGCCCTGCCGTCCCGCGCGGTATAGAGCGACCATCAACTGGGTGGCAAAGCGTTCCCGGTACGGGTAGCGGCCCAGCAGGGCGCTCAGCTCCCCGGTGAGGCTGTCCCCGGCGCCCAGGTCGAGGTCGTCGCCCACCCGCTGCTCGACGGCCAGCAGCCAGGCCTCCTCGAGCCGGGCGGCCTCGGGCGCGATCGGGTCGACATGGCTGACGTCCGCATACGCCGGGCCGTGGCGCAGAGCCGTCGCCCGGCGAAGCGCCGCTCTTGCCGTGGCCAGGTCCCCGCCGCGCCGGGCGAACTCCGCGTCGGCGCACAGCGTGTCGAATTCCCAGGTGTCCACGCGCACCAGTGCGGGATCGATCCGGTAGCCGGTCCGGCCACTGCCAACGATGACACCCGGGCCGAGCGTGCGCCGCAGGCCGTGGACGTACGTCCGGAGGTTGCCGGACGCCGAAGCCGGCGGCGAACCGGTCCACAGTGCGTCGATCAGCTCATCGCTGAGGACCTGAGCTCCCCCACGGCAGAGCAGGACGCCGAGCAGGGTCCGCTGTTTCAGCGGTCCCAGCGCGATCTCGTGGGCTCCGGCCAGCGCCGCGAGCGGACCGAACGCACGGATCCGTACGGCGGCGGGATCGTTCTCCACGAAAGCTCTGCCTCCGGGATCTGGGCGTAACCGGCACGGCGCTGCGCCAGGCATTGAACGAAAAATATACAGCCGCTCCCTAGCCTGCTGAGCGGTGGCGAACGGAGCCGTTGGTCACCTGCCCCACATCATGATCTTGCACAGATCGGGTCGGCCGACCGCAGCCGGCAAATCGAAAGGTGCCATCACATGTTCAGTTCAACCCGCACCCGTCGCATCGCGCGGCGTACGGCAGCAATCGCCATCGGTCTCGGACTCGCGGCCGCGGGCTCGGTGGTTGCGAGCAGCCCTGCCTTGGCCACGACCGGCCCCTGCGGCACCCCGAAGACCGCCCGGGTGAGCATCCACTACGAGGCGTGCGTCATCCGGACCTACCAGCAGAACTACACCGGCCAGTTCCTCTTCAGCAACAATCACGGCTCGGCGATCAGCGTCTTCTCCCGGGTCGGCTGGAGCGTCGACGGTCACAAATACTGGAACGGCGGGGGCAGCGCGAAGACCCTGCGGGCCGCACCGGGCTACGTGCAGGTCAAGACCGCCGACCTGATCTGCGACCCGGGCCAGTCGATCACGGCAATCGTCCAGGTGAAGGAGAACAACGGCGACTGGGGAGCAATCGCCTACTCGCACCCGTACACCTGCAACTGACGACAGCACGGGCCCGGCGGTCACCGCCGGGCCCGCGTGCTGCCTATCGGTGCTTGGGCGTCGCGTTGGCCTGGTCCCGGGTGGCACCCCCGCTGGCCAGCAGTCGCAAGGCGTCGTCGGACGGTGATCCCGCGGGGGCACTGAGCCGCGTCATGGCCAGGCCGTCGTCGGCACTGATCGGCAGGTTCTCGAAGTTCAGATCCAGGTCCCCGACGGCGGTGTGGTGAAACTGTTTGATGCCGGTGCGGTGCAGGCGTACGTCGGGGGCCACCCAGCGAGTGCGGCGGGCCATCGGTCAGCACGGCCAAGTCATCGACGTGCTGCTCCCGACCGTGCTCGACGAGCTTGTGCCGGCGGCGTGGCACCATGTCGAGCAGTACGCGAACAATCCGATCGAAGCCGACCACGGCCAGCTCAAACGCCGACTCAGACCGATGCGCGGGCTACAGACTGATCGGACGACCCAAGTCATCGCCGCCGCCGCCGCGATCTGCGTCGGCGAGCGCCACCGCGCCACCGCTGAACTGCTACTCGCCGGCGATGTCGCCGACTTCGACGCGCTCCTGGCCGAACAAGCCGCCTGCGAGCAGAGACTCGCCGAGGTCTTGCCTCAGACACCAGCGCAGGTTCTGACGTCGATTCCTGGCGTTGGAGTACTCACCGCCTCCTACTACGGCGCGGCATTGGGCGACGCCAGCCGGTTCACCAACGCCGACGCCGCCTGCCGCCACTCCGGACTGGCCCCGACCAGCTACGAATCCGTTGGCCGACGCTCATCAACCGTGCGGATCAGCAAGGTCGTCACGTTCGGTGATGCTGGCCGACCGCCGAGCTTTACTAACCGAATGCCAGAAACACCGTTCGCGTTACGGACCCACCAAATCAGCGGGCCGAAAGGCGGCTGTCCGGCTGTACCACGAACGGCACCTCTCTTCGTCAAGGCGTCGGAAGCAGAGAGAGGTGCCGTTCGCGTTACGGACCCCGAGGCCCCCGTCGGGTGAAGTCAAGGGGTCGTGGCGGTGCCGCTGCGTGCAATGGTCAGGACTTCGTTCATCGTCTCGGGGAAGTCGCTGCTGATGTGCGACCCGATCTTTGGGCCTTGGTCGTCGGCGCCTTCGCCGGTGATAGTCAGGGTGTGAGTGACGTGGGTGCCACCGTCGGCTGATTGCTGGAGGCTGTAGTAGGTGAGCAGATTCAGCCCGTTGAACGGCGTTTCGGTGGCCAAGAGCGTGTTGTCGACCATGGCGAGGATAGCCGTTTGCAGGATGGTGTCTTGCCCGGCGAGGTTTGAGGTGATGGTGCCGCCGGCGGCGAACGCGCCACGGAGTTGGTGGCGGTCGCCGCTGGCCTGCGGGACCACGCCGGTGGTCCAGTCCCGCAAAGCGTTCCAGACTGCGTCGGGCGGCAGGTCGGTGGCGATGCTGTAGTCGGTGCTCCACATGGTGCTGTGCTCCTGGGTGACGGGGTCGGAGATCGGGATTTCGATGAGTTGGACGACGTCGGCGGGACCGCTGGTGCTGACGGTCGGCAGCAAGGATCGGAAGTGTTTGACGTGGTCGTATCTGAGGTGGGTTTCGAAGGCGTCAGCGTCGGCGAATACTTCGTAGAGGTAGAAGCGCTGGGGTAGGCGGTCGGACTCATAGGGAATGAATGTGATGCAGCCGGGCTCCATCCGGTTGTTGCGGGTGAGTTCGATGACGATGTCTCTGAGCTCTTGCTCGCGGCCCGGTTTAGCGTCGAGGATCGCGAGAATCGGCCTGGATGTCGTGCGGTCGATGGTGGGGCCGATCACGACGCCCCCGAAGTTCTCGTGAGTGTTCACAGCGTCACCCGGGTTCCCGGCTCAACAATTTGCACTTGTGTTCGGGGCGCTAGCTCGCTGGCGATGTGGGCGTAGTTGGCCGGGTTGCTGTCCTTTTTGGTGAGGATGCGGTCGCCGAGCCAGCCGCTGGTGAAGGCGTAGTGGTGGGGAAGGACCAGCGTGGGTTGCAGAATGGCGGTCAGTTGGGCGGCGTCGCGGGCGTTCATGACGACCTGCAGGTTGTTCAGGGGGCGCACGCACAGACCGTTGGTGGGCAGGAGGGCGACGTCGATGGCTCCGAATCGTTCCGGCAGCTCTTTCAGCTCGTCGATGAGCATCGTGTCGCCAGCGAAATAGACCGAATCGTCGCCGGCTTGCAGCACGAAGGTGATTTCGTACACGCCGTGCTTGCCGGGTGCGGCGGTGACCTGCACGCCGCCGACGTCAGTGCTCTCCCATGGCTCCAGCACGGTGACGTTGCCGAATCCGTGATCGAGGGCGATCTGTTGCACGGTCGGCGGCGCGATGATCGGGACGCCGAGGTCGCGATAAGCGGCCAGGGCGTCGAGGTCGCAGTGGTCGTAGTGCTCGTGCGAGATGAGCACGGCGTCGAGGTCGGGCAGGCCGGCGACGTCCGTCGCGGTGAGCTCGCCCGGCCGGTAATGCGGCTTCGTGGTGAACCAGGGGTCGGTGAGAATGGTCTTACCACCGATTTCGATGAGGTGGCAGCTGTGTCGGATGCGTGTGATGGCGATGGTCGATGGCACGTCGAATTTCTCCTATTAGTCGTTGTAAGGGTTCTGGATCGTTGCAAGCAGCAACTCGGGTGTTTCGATCATCGGCATGTGGCCGGTCTCGGGAAGCAGGATGTAGCGCGCGAAGTGGATGGCGTCGGCGTACGCGCGCCCGTAAGCGGGCACTGCGATCTGGTCGGACTCGCCGGAGATCACCAGGGTCGGGATCTCGATACCTGTGATGCGTTTCAGCAGGGTCGGATCGCTCATGGTGGGGGCGTAGAGGGTGAGCGCGGCCCGGTTGGCGGCCATGCCGGCCTTCTGCTCGTCGCTGAACGAGCTGACATCCGGGATGAACGGGCCCGGGTTGTGGTAAGACAACCTCATCACTTCTGGCAAGGTCAGTTTTGAGACGTCGGCGACCGGGTGACCGTCGACCTGGATACCGACTGCGCCGACCAACACGATGCCGCTGACCCGGGGCGAGGCGAGCAGTGCCAGTTCTGCGGTGATCCAGCCGCCGATGGACCCGCCGACAACGGTGACGTCATCGACGTCGAGGTCATCGAGCAACGCGCTGTAGAGGGCCGCGAGACCGGCCGGAGTCGCGAGTGCATCGGGACGCGGGGTGTTGTTGAAGCCAGGGTGGATCGGAGTCAGCACGCGTGCTGCCAGCCTGTCGGCCAACAGCCGGGCGAACCCGGCCATGGATTGTGGCCCGGCGCCGCCGTGTAGCAGCAGGAACGTCTGACCCCCACCGATTTCCTCGGACGTGACCTCCACATCGCCGATGTCGGGAACGGCGACCTTGTTAACTCTGAACTGTGCAGTGGCGCTCACGCCGGTCTCCTTCGAGTTGTGGTGAGCAAACTATATTTTTGCGAGTACACTCTCACGGTGAGAGTATGCTCGTGTGGCTCAGAATGCAAGTACACTCTCGAATTGAGTGCGCACAACCAAGCAGGGAGGGGGAGAACGGATCATGAGCGATGCTCTGCGCGAGCCGTGGACGAACCAGAGGTGGCGGACTCGGACCGCGATTGTCGAGGCCGCTAGACAGCAGGCCCTGACCGGCGCAGAGATCACGATCGCCGGAGTGGCGAAGACCGCCCGGGTATCGGAGGCGACTGCATACCGATACTTCCCCGACCTCGTCTCGCTCCTCCGAGAAGTACTTCAGGACACCTGGCCGGACCCAGAGGAGGTCATCAAGCCGCTGGCGGGCTCCCGTGACGTCGTGGAGCGAGTCGGCTACGTCACCGAATTCATGCTCCGTGAGGTGGTCACCCGACAAGGTGCCGTGCGGGCGATGATCTCCGCCTCAGTCCAGCGGCCCGAAGTGACCTCGGAGGCCCGACCAGGACACCGGTTCGGACTCATCAACACCGCCCTCGAGCCACTTGCCCAGGACAAAGACTTCGCCGAAGCGGACATCCTCGACCAGCTCAAGCTCGACCTTGCGATCATCGTCAGCGCCGAGGCCCTGTTCGTGCTCACCGACCAGCGCGGACTACCCCCCGACGAGGCAGTCGCAAGCATAAGCCGCACCGCCCGAGCAATCACCCGAGCGACTGTCGACCGCGTCAAAGGGACTGCTCCATAGCGGTGGGCAGATGAAGCGTGTGGGCACCGCCGCAATGGCACACGAGTTCGGGTGACCCCCGTCTCACGGGAGCGTCGACAGGCGTATCTACCATCGACCGCGCGGACCAGGTCAACACCTGCCGCGGTACGGCGTGTACGGACGCATGAGCAGACGGCGGCCGTCGGCGTCGAGCTGGTCGACCAAGGGCGCTTTCTCCCCGGACAGCTGGCCGGCCGGCAGCTGGTGGCCGTGTCGACAAGCTGCGGAAGCGACAGACCATGGAGCGACGCCGAGCGTGGCGCCGTGTTCGACGACCCTCGATGCCCTGGGTGGCGGTCGAGATGTTGGTGGAGGTCTTGATGCTTTGGCTGTCCATGATGGATGCCGACGGATTGGCTTGGCGGCCGGTCATGGTGCGTATTAACCCGTTCAGCCGGTACTTGAGGTCGGTGTAGATCCGTCGGTGGTCCACGTTTTGAAGTACCAGCAGACCGTCTGCCACGGCGGAAGGTCGCCCGGCATGTAGCGCCAGGCGATGCCGGTGCGGTTGATGTAGAGAATCGCGTTGAAGATTTCCCGAAGAACATGCTCGGCGACACGGCCGCCGACACCAGCGTCGGTACGGGCCTGGCGCCGGGCGGTCAGCCGGGCCTCGATCAGGCCCAGCGGGCGTCGGACAGGTCGCTGGGATAGGCAGCGCGATCGGTCATGAACAGCAGATATCGTCGACGGTCAAGAACGCCTCGGACGCGAAGTGCGTCGAATCCTGTACCAACCTGAAGTCAGACACTTTCGAGGGACCAAACATGGTAGTAGCGGCATGCCACAGACGGGCTTTTCGGCTGTAGGAAGTGGGCTTCCCGGGCGCGCATAGTCCGTGGGAGGCGGGCGACCGCGGCATCGCGCCAGGAGGTGTTTGCGGCCGCCCTGATCCGCCCGCATGAGGCTCGGTGACCGTGAGGCCTCGCCGTCTCGTTCGTGGAACAGTGCGCGTCATTCCAGCTGCTCGGATGGTCGTATCAGACTTATCGGCAGGTCCGGAGCCAGTGAAAAAAGAACCGCGCGGAACAAGGATGGGCGTTCACGCGATTCGGGGGCGATCCTGCCCTCCAGCCGATCGGAAGTGCGAGCCCACCTTGCCACAGGGCGGCTCAGTTCGCTGCGCCGGCGACCGATGTTGCACGGTGATAGGTCGAAGAGGCGGGAGCCGGCATGGTCACAATTGGTGGCGGCGATGAAACGCCGGCGCTGCGCTCTCCGGTTTGGCGACGCCCCGCTGGTTGGGGGATTTTTCTGCCCGCTGTTACCCAACTTGCCGGGATCGCCACGATGGCCTTGATCCTGGCCGACACGTCTGCGGCTCTGCGATGTACTGCCGCTGCAGCAACGGTGATCGGTGCGTTTGCGTGGCAGCGGCTCAGCCGTGCCAGCTGGCGGACGGCGCGAGCCGAGTTGGGGATGCTGCGTGATCAGGAGCAGCGATTTCGAATGTTGGTGCAGAACTCCTACGACGTTGTGACCGTGAACGACGTGCATGGGACGATTACGTACATGAGCGGCGGTTCGCAGCGGATGTTCGGACGTACGCCCGGTCAGCGCCGCGGCGGCAACATCCTCGAGTTGGTTCACCCGGACGACAAAGCGCGGGTGGCCGTCGTTTTTCGTGCGGTTACCGAGAAGGCTCGGTCGTCACAGCTCGTTCAGATGCGGTTCCCGCACAGTGATGGCAGCTGGCGGTGGGTTGAGGTACTCGTCAGTAACCTCGTGCACGAGCCCTCCGTGCGGGGCATCGTGTGCAATACGCGGGACATCACCGAGACACGGGAACTGCAGGACCGGCTCGAACATGCGGCACACCACGACCCGCTGACCGGGCTGCCCAACCGAGTGTTACTACTCGAACGGCTGCGTTCCCAACTACAAGCAGGCGCTACCGTTGTTCTCGCCGACTTGAACGGATTCAAACAAGTCAACGACACCTTCGGTCATTTCGTAGGCGACGAGTTGCTCGTGACAGTCGCGGACCGGATGCGACGCACGCTCCGCCCAGAGGACATTGTCGGCCGCCTCGGCGGTGACGAGTTCGCTCTGGTGCTGGCGGGCGTCGATGTGGCCGCCACGGACGTGGTCCTGGAACGCCTTGTGCGAGCGCTTGGCGAGCCGGTTACTGTCGGCGGTCATCTTTTGACCATCAGAGCCAGTCTCGGCGTGGCCGTGTCGCAGAGCGAGGACGACGTCAACGACGTGATGCGGCATGCCGACATTGCCATGTATGACGCCAAACGTGCAGGCCAGGATCACTGGCGATACTACAACCCCACGGTCTCGGTCCTCGATCCTGAACCGGCGTCATCGAGCGATGCCTCGTAAATCGTTGCCGGCGCTTCCGTCACCGGCTTGCGGAGCCGTTATCTGGTGCGCTGGCCCGGAAACGGTGGTCTCCGGTTCATGACTGGGGCCGAGTCCTGGTCGATCTCGCGGAGCTGATCGCCCATGGTGATGAAGCGATCGCGACATCGACGTGCTGCGCCACCAGGACGAGGTGTCCGGGCCGGTGGCCTCGGACACCACGGCTGTGGCGCATCGCCCAGGCCAGGGCGAAGGTCCGGATTCGGCGGGGAAGCTTCGGCGGGCCGTCCAGATAGCTGTGGGCGGATCCGTTGCGTTGGCGGATCGGACGATCGAGGCAGGCTGGAGCAATGAATCACACAGCGTCGTCTCGGGTCTGGTCGCCTCCTCGCTCGGCGTTTGCCGGCTTCCGGTTCCCGGCCGACGTCATCGTGGTAGCAGTTCGCTGGTACCTGCGCTACGGACTCTCTTACCGGGACGTGGAGAAGCTATTCGCCAGGCGCGGCATCCAGGTCGACCATGTGACCGTCTACCGGTGGGTACAGCGGTTCACGCCACTACTGGCCGACGCCGCCCGATTCGCCCGCCCCTCTCCGGGCGACCGGTGGTTCGCCGACGAGACCTACGTCAAAGTCGACGGCGTGTGGCGCTACGTCTACCGAGCAATCGACCAGCACGGCCAGGTCATCGATGTGCTGCTCATCGCGCGCCGAGACGCGGTAGCGGCCCGCCGCTGCTTCACTCGGGCACTCCGTATGCTGACGGTGATCCCGCGCGAAGTGGTGACCGACGCCGCACCGGTCTACCCGGCTGCTCGAAGATGTGGTGCCGGCGGCTTGGCACCACGTCGAGCGTTATGCCAACAACCCGATCGAAGCTGATCACGGTCAGCTCAAGCGGCGCCTGAGACCGGTGTACGGACTACAAACCGACCGGACCGCGCAAGCAGTGATCGTCGGTCACGCCTTCGTCCAGAACCTGCGCCGAGGCCACTACGAACTCGCCGTCGAGACACCTCCAGTACTGCGGCTCGCCGTGGCGTTCACGGAGCTCGCCCGTGCGATCTGACCTCACGCAACGGCCGGGCTCAGCGCGCCTCCTGATCCCGTGACGCAACTGTGCCCTCCTACGCAACCCTGCTCTACGAGCAAGGCGTCGAAATCGGTACGATCCAGGACATCCTCGGTCACAGCTTCCCGGCGATCACCAAGCTGATCTACGTGGAGGTCACGAAGCAGTCGCAGCGATCGACCGCCGACAAGCTGGGTTATCTGTTCGATTCCTGACGTTGGGGTCAACAACAGGGGTTAGGGCCAGCCTCTGAGAGACCGGCCCTGGGCGTTTCTGCTGGTGTGCCGCGTAGGACTTGAACCTACAACACGCAGATTAAGAGTCAGCTGCTGTGAGTCACCTGATGCCGTGCAGTACCAGCCTGTACCGGTACCTACCAGTTTGGGCCGTCACTACTGCTGGGCTCCTGTCGGCTGATGTCGGGCAATGCTGACTCACGCCGGAACCGTCGATCACACATGGATCACACCATCGGCGTCACAAATCATCGGCACACCCACCGCCGGGTGTCATGACGCGCAGCGCTGGTGCGGTGCCGGCGGAGTTCCGGCCGTCGAGGGCACATCGATCACACCAAGGCGCCCGGACCGTGGGCCGCCAGGCGGACAGCGACCTGGGCACGCTCGGTGAATGCTGCGCAGCCTCCGGCGACGCATTGATCTGCCGAGATGAGGGCGTTCGATCAACGAAATGGTCGTGCGGTTCCGGTACGCCTTGGGCCGCAGGTGAAATAGCCCGCTGCGATATGCAGATGGCGGAGGGCCGCGTTCCTGAGAGCGCCTTTTCCGATGCGGGCTGCCGTCAGTCGTGTGCATCGAATGGGACGCTCAGTGTCAAGTGCGGAGACAGGGCGCGGAGGAAGTCCGGGGCGTCGAAGACAGCGCCCGCGGACGTGACACCCGTGGTCCTGGTCCGGCCGGTCAGGATGCGGTCGACGGCCTCCACCACGAGGGGCGCGCTGAAGGCGTAGATGTCTTGACCGGAAGCGACCACGCGGCGTTCTTCGCCGTTGAAGCGGACGAGGACGTCGACGACGAACGTCTGAGCGGACCGGCCCCGCTCGTCGACGGCGAGCGGGGCTGGCGCACCCGGAGCGGAGAGGTCCGCGGCCGCGTTGACGCTCATGTAGGTGCGCACCTCTGGGATGTCCACATGGCTCGGAATGGTGACAACGTCGGCCATGGTGAACTCCGCGAGGACGTGCTGGGGCCGAGAGGAGCAGGGAACGGCCACCGCACGGTCGGCAGTACCTCGTCGTGGTACTGCAGCCGTCCGGCGGTGTAGCGGACCCGGCGGCCACCGCGGCGCTGTCGCGAGACCGTTCCCGCGATGAGTGTGCCGGTCGTCGGATGCCAACTGCTCAGGCCGTAGGCGATGTGCGCCGAGTCCGCCGCGGTCCGGTCGCCCATCGCGGTGGTCACCAAGAGGTCGCCGAGGCCGCCGTAGAAGGCCATCGCCGGAACCACGACGATGCCCGCGGCCCGGGCATGCTCCGAGAAGGTCGTGAAGGTGTCGTGGTTCGCCTCGATCTCGGCCGCCACGTCGACATACGGCAGGCCGGCGCGTAGTGCCGCCTCGATCAGCGGCGCGGCGGTCGTGGCGAACGGCCCGGCACAGTTGATCACGGCTTCCGCTCCCCGCAGCGCACGGTCGAGCGCCGCCGGGTCATCGACCGACGCCGGCCGCGTCTCGAGTCCCGGCCGTTGCCGCGCCGAGGCCAGCAGTTTGTCCCCGTCGCGGCCGAGAAGCAGCGGGACGTACCCGCGCTCGAGCAGCTCCGCAACCACGAACCTCCCGGTATGCCCGTAGGCCCCGTAGACCGCGACGTTCTTGGCTGATGCCACAGCAGCTCCCCCACCGGCTCGACATGATCTTCTCGGTAACCCTGGCCGACCCGCCCGACAACGCCAAGTGTCTGGAACGACATGGGCCGTACAGTTCCGGACATGAACTCTCCGGACTCCGTTGCCATCGCCGCGACCGACGGGATGCTCCACTTCGAGATGGCGTTGGCTCATGAGGTCTTCGGCTGCGCCCCGGACGCCGTGAAAGTGCCCTGGTACCGCGTCTCCGTCTGCGGCCCTCGGGCCGTACGGGTCGGCCGTTTCCGGCTGGAACCGGACAGTGACCTTGACCGGCTGGCATACGCCGGCACGGTGATCGTCCCCGCGTTGGCCGATATTGACGACGTTCCGGCGGACCTGGTCGAGGCCGTACGCGCGGCCCACAGGTCAGGCGCGCGGGTGGTTTCCCTGTGCACCGGCGTGTTCGTCCTCGCCGCCGCCGGCCTGTTGGACGAACTGCGCGCCACCACCCACTGGGCCCACACCGAGCAACTCGCCGCCCGCCACCCACGAGTGCAGGTCGACCCGGACGTGCTCTACGTCGACAACGGCAACGTCCTCACGTCCGCGGGCAAGGCCGCGGCGATGGATCTCTGCCTGCATATCGTCCGCCGCGATCACGGGTCCGCGATCGCGAACCTCGTGGCCCGCCGCCTCGTTGTGCCGCCGCACCGGGCCGGCGGCCAGGCCCAGTTCGTCACCACACCCGTGCCGGCCCGCGACGGCCACCGTCTGGCCGAGCTGCTGCCGTGGATGATGCAACGGCTAGACCAGCCGCTCACCGTGGAAGACCTTGCCCGCAAGGCCGGCATGAGCTCCCGGCACCTGACTCGCAACTTCAACTCGGCCACCGGCACCACCCCACTGCAATGGCTGCACACCCAGCGGATCCGCCGTGCTCAGGAATTGCTGGAGACCACGGCCGACAGCATCGACAACATCGCCTCCGCCTCCGGCATGGGTACGGCGACAACCCTGCGCCGCCATTTCCACCGCACCGTCGGCGTACCACCCGACACCTACCGCCGCACTTTCCGGACCGACCTCGCAGCCCGCGACCATCAGGCTGCCCGCGCTGCCACTCAGTCGGCACAATCGAGAAGTACCAGAACGGCCTGATGCGTACCGCCACCCCGCAATCACGTGCACTGATCTGCCGCGGATAGGTCGTTGCGGCGCCGGGTCGTTGATGGTCGTATGTCAGCCTTGGCGAAGGC
>CAXSDA010000049.1:0-50994 GCA_964236515.1 uncultured Actinoplanes sp. | reverse complement strand
CGTCCTGCTGCCGTCAGCAAGGGCGCGTCTACACCAACCCCATCAAGCCGGACACACTCACGACTTTGCCGGGGCGTGTGCCGTGAACGACGAATGGAGATTGCATAGGTAGATAGGAAAAGTCTCTGTGAGGCGATGCTGTGCGGGAGATGAAGGTTTGGCCCTTCGGAGCCGCCCTTCGGGGGGAGGCTTCATGCCACCACATGCTGCGTTGGTTAAAGACCGTCGTGGTGAGCGATGTGGAAAAGGCGCCCGATGAGGTGTCAGGTGGGGATCAGGAAGATGAGTGAACCCGAACCGCTGTTGACGTGTCGTTACAAAAGAAGTGACATCGAAACCGTGGCCATGTCACGGGCTGCGGGATGAGTCTGGCGGGTGCCCGATGACTGGCCAGGCGGTGTCCGGCATGGAGGCGGCATGAGCCTGATCTGCGGCTCTCGCATGGAACACGGGAAGGCGCGTCTCGATACTGTCCGGTATGGACGAGAGGGAGTAGCCGAGCGGGGTGAGACCGTGAGGCGGTGAGTACCGTCGCGAGGCGCGCTGGCGGACCGGCCCGTAGTAGTGGTGAAGCTCTTGTAATGAGAGTGGAGCGAAGGGGTCGGGCCATCTGTGGTTTGTTCGTCCGGTCAACCGGGGCTGTAACTAATCAGGTCGGCGGTTTCGTGTTTCGTGCTGGTTTGATCTTGGTGGGGTTGCCGGGCAGGATGTCCGGGTGTCCGACGTGCCGTCCATCGTGGAGCTGCTGGAGCGGCTTGTCGCGTTGGAGTCGTCGGTGCTGGCGTTGGAGAAGACGGTTGCGGCGCGGGATGCCCGGATCGAGGTTCTCGAGGCGGAGAACGCGGAGTTGCGGCGCCGGTTGGGTCAGACACCGCGGAACTCGAACATGCCGCCTTCGTCGCAGGGCCTGGATAGGCCGGCGCCGAAGTCGTTGCGGGGGCGTTCGGGCCGCCGGCCCGGTGGTCAGGACGGTCTCCAAGGTCGGACGCTGCGGCAGGTCGATGTGCCGGACGAGACGGTGCGGCATGAGCCGGCGACGTGTGGCGGTTGCGGTGACGGGCTCGTGGATGCTGCGGTGGTCGCGGTGATACGCCGGCAGGTGTTCGAGATCCCGCAGGTCGCGGCCCGGGTCGTCGAGCATCACCTCGTCTCACGCCGTTGTGGCTGTTCGGCGGTGACGTGCGCCGACGCCCCGGCAGGGGTGGACGCGCCGGTGCAGTACGGGCCTCGGCTGACCGCGGTCGTGGTGTATCTGCTGGTGGCGCAGTTCGGGGCGCAGAAACGCGTGGCGCAGGCGGTCACTGACCTGTTCGGGGTGCCGATCTCGCAAGGCAGTGTCGCCGCGTTGACCGCCCGCTCGGCACGGCGTCTGGACGGTGACTTCCTCGCCGCGATCCGGGCCGCGCTGGCCGCGAGCGCCCTGGTGCATTTCGACGAGACCGGGTTCCGGGTCGCGGGCCGGCTGCACTGGGTCCATTCCGCATCGACCAGCAAGTACAGCCTGCTCTACGCGCACTCGAAACGCGGCCGGGCGGCCATGGACGACGGCGAGGTCCTACCGGTGTTCACCGGGATCGCGGTGCACGACGCCTGGGCACCGTATGACTGCTACCCGAACGCCACCCACGCGCTGTGCTGCGCGCATCTGCTACGCGAGTTGATCGCCGCGGGCGAACTCGACGGTCGGGCGACCTGGGCCGAGCAGGGCATCCGGGCGTTGCTGGACCTCAAAACCGCGGCGGATACCGCCCTCGGGGCGGGTCACGACCACATCACTGCGGACGTCCTGGCCGCCGGGATCGCATCGTTTCGGCACGCCGCACTGATCGGGATCAAGGACCACGCCGGCCAGAGCACCACGATCGGCAAGAAGTTGCACGCCTTGGCCCGGCGGATGCTCGAACGCATCGAGGACTACCTACGCTTCGCCCACGACCTGCGATGCCCGTTCGACAACAACGCAGCCGAGCGCGAGGTTCGGATGGTCAAAATCCGGCAGAAAATCTCCGGCGCCATGCGGACCCTCACCGGCGCGCAACACTTCTGCCACCTGCGTTCCTACCTCGCCACAACCACCAAACACGGCATCAACCAACTCGACGCACTCGTCCAACTCGCGTCCGGTCGGCCATGGATACCCACCATCAACTGACCTGATTAGTTACCCGGGGCTATGCCCTGGGAGGAGCTGTGTTGAGCGAGCTGAAATCGTCAGGGAAACCGTTTGATATCTCGAAGTGGGAAGTCTGGGAGGCGTACGAGCAGGTCAAGGCGAATAAGGGCGCACCGGGAGTGGATGGGGTGACGCTGGAGGAATTCGAGTCCGATCTGAAGAACAATCTCTACAGGATCTGGAATCGGCTCTCCTCCGGGAGTTACTTCCCGCCTCCGGTGAAAGCGGTGCCGATACCCAAATCGGGTGGTGGGGTCAGAATTCTCGGCGTGCCGACCATCGGGGACCGAGTCGCACAGACGGTGGTGGCCAGGAGGGTAGAGGAGAAGGTCGAACCGATCTTCCATCCGGATTCCTACGGCTACCGGCCGAACCGGTCGGCGCTGGACGCGGTGGCGGCCTGCCGGCGGCGGTGTTGGAAGTACGACTGGGTGATCGACCTGGACGTCCAGAAGTTCTTCGACAGCGTCGATCATGACCTCATGCTCAAAGCGGTAGAGGCGAATACCGATTTGCCGTGGGTTCTGCTCTATGTGCGACGGTGGCTTGCCGCCCCCGTGCAGCAGCCCGACGGCACGGTGCACCAGCGAGACCGTGGTACCCCGCAAGGGTCGGCGGTCACGCCCCCAACGCAATGGGCAACTTCTGCTTCGAGGTGACGCTGGGTTACCGGAAGTTGAGGTAGTCGTTGGTGTGTCCTTGGTGGACATTGACTCGTTGGGTAGTACGTGGGTGTCACATCGGTGGGTCGCGCGGATGGCGGGGAGTTCGCCGGGCGGGTGAACGCGGCGGTGGAGTTGATGGCCTCGGGTGCCACCGTCGCGGAGGCGGCTCGGGCGCTGGCTGGCTGTTTCGGGGTGTCGCTGCGGCAGGGGCGCCGGTACGCCGATCGCGCCGCGGTGGGGCGGGTGGTGGTGCCCGAGGCGACGGTCGTGTTCACCGTGAAGGTGCCGGTGTCCGTTGCGCAGCAGGTGCGTTCACACGCCAGCCACAGCGGGGTCACGATCTCCTCCGTGGTCGCTGCGGCGTTGGTCGATCACCTGCGGGCCGGTCGCAGGTGATCGGCAGCGTAGGTGAGTGATCGGCTGGTCGAGACGGTATTCGTCTTCGACCGCCACGTCGGGGCGGATGTGTCGGCCGCCTATCAGGTTCTTGTTCCTCTACGGCGGGCCCGCATCGGGCGGGACGTCAAGAAACGGAGTGGCGTCGATGACGAGCGCGGCGATCTACGCGAGGGTGTCTTCGGCCCGGCAGAAGCAGGACGACACGATCGCGTCGCAGACCGCGGCGCTGCGCGCGCACGCCGAGACCAGTCGGCTTGAGGTGCCTGAGCAGTGGGTGTTCCAGGACGAGGGACACTCCGGGGCGACCCTGGTCCGGCCCGCGCTGGAACGGCTGCGGGACCTGGTCGCCGGCGTCGGGGTGGACGTGGTGTTGGTACTACTCACCGGGCCGGCTGGCCCGTAAGTTCGCCTACCAGGCGTTGCTGATCGAGGAGTTCACGCGATGCGGGACCCGGGTCGAGTTTGTCAACGGCCCTCGTGGCGACCGGCCCGAGGATGCCCTGCTGGTGCAGTTCCAGGGCATGTTCGCCGAGTACGAGAAGGCGCAGATCATGGAACGTTACCGGCGCGGCAAGACCCATCGTGCCCGCACCGGCTCGGTCAACGTGCTCTCCGGCGCCCCGTTCGGCTACCGCTACGTGCGTAAAAGCGATCACGCAGGCGCCGGCTACGAGATCATCGCCTACGAGGCGGCGCTGGTCGCGGAACTGTTTCGCCGTTACGCCGATGACGGCGCCACGATCGCCGAGTTGACCCGGTGGCTCACCGAGCAAGGCGTGAGCACCCGCACCGGCAAGGCCCGCTGGGACCGTTCGGTGATCTGGGGCATGCTGCGCAACCCCGCCTACGCCGGGCAAGCAGTCTTCGGCAAGACCATGACGATCGGCGAGGCGCCGGGGCTCAACCGGCGGGCCCGCCTCGAGGGACGGTCCACACCCCGGGCGGTGAAAGTCGTCGACCGGCCCCGCGACGAGCAGATCACCATCGCGGTGCCCGCGATCGTGAGTTGCGAGACCTTCGAACGCGTCGCCGTGCGCCTGGTCGACAACAAGCGTTTCGCCGCCCGCAACACCAAGGTCCCGTCCCTGCTGCAGGGCCTAACGGCCTGCGCGGGCTGCGGATACGCCTACTACCGCACCTCAACGCGGACCACGAACAAGAAGATATTCTACTACCGGTGCCTCGGCAGCGACGATTACCGCTATGAAGGCGGACGGGTGTGCACCAACAAACCGGTCCGCGCCGACCACCTCGACCAGGTCGTCTGGGACCACATCGGTGCCCTGCTCGCCGACCCGGCCGTCATCCGCACCGAGATCGACCGGCGCCTCGAGCAGGCCCGCACCAGCGACCCGGCCACCCAGCAGCGTCAACGACTACAAGACGCCCTCGCTAAGGCCTCCAAGGCGATCACCCGCATGATCGAAGCGTTCCAGGAACAACTGGTCACCATCGACGAGCTGCGCGCCCGCATGCCCGACCTGCGCGCCCACGAAACCGGCCTACGCCACCAGATCGACGCCCTCGACGCCCAAACCACAGACCGCGACGCCTACCTCAAACTCGCCGACGACCTCGAAGGATTCCTCGCCCAGCTACGCCACCGCACCACCGACGCAGGCATCGAGGAACGCCAACGCGTCCTGCGGCTGCTCGTCAAAGACGTCATCGTCGGCCCGGAGAAGATCACCATCCGCCACCGCATCCCCGCCTCGGGCTCCACCAACCGCGAACCCCACGACAGCCCCAGCACGGAGGGTGAACAACCCGCGGGTTACCCATTGCGTTGGGGGCGTGGTCTCGCCCGTGCTGGCCAACCTGTTCCTGCACTACGCATTCGACACGTGGATGGCCCGGACGTTCCCGGCCGTGTCGTTCGAGCGTTACGCCGACGACGGTGTGGTGCACTGCGTCAGCGAAAGCCAGGCGCAGTACGTGTGCCGGGCGATCGGGAACAGGATGGCTCAAGTCGGGCTGCGGTTGCATCCCGACAAAACCAAGATCGTGTACTGCAAGGACGGAAACCGGTGCGGCAGTTACGAGCACACCGCGTTCACGTTCCTCGGGTACACGTTCCGAGCCCGCCCAGCACGGGATCGTACTGGGAAGTGAGGCTTTCCGAGTAACGGCCGTTGACGTTCAGTAACGGATGCTCTATCAGTGGTGAGGCCGTGTTCGATGTGCAGGATGACCAGGCCGCTGCGGTGATCCGGTCGATGCTCCAGGGGCAGACGCTGCCGTTGCGTAGGGCTTTGAACGTGGTCTTGAGCAGCGAATTGCCGCGTTCGCCCATGGCGGACGGTGTTGTGGGCACGGTCGAACTGCTGCTGCACGTCGTGCAGGCCGCGTTGTCGGCTTTTGTAGGCGACGGTGATCGTGGCGTGCCCGCCTTCGTAGCCGAGAGCGCCGAGGACCCGCAGGTCGTCGTCGGTCCATACGGTGAACAGGGCAGAATTTCGCCGTGTTCACGCAGGGCGGTGGTGTCGTGTTCGCGGCCAGGTCGTACTGGTGAGGTCCAGAGCGGCCAGCCGTCCGGGGCGGTGATGACCTGTACGTTTCCGCAGTGGTTGTCATGTTTGCCGGATCTTTGCTGGACCACTACAAGTCCACTCCGGGGATCGGTCGGGGGTGCGGCACCGGTCGGTTTCGATCAGGGTCCTGTCGATGGTGACGTGGGCGTAGCCCAGCCATCTTCGCGGCGAGCAGCACGAGTGTAGGTTCAGTGCGTGGGCGGTGAGCCATGTCCACGCAGCAACATACCGAACTGATTACCGCCCTGCACGGCCCCTGGCGTAACGCCACCCGGGATCATGATGGTCGTGCTGTCCGCCGCCGGCTGGTCCGCCAGCGAGATCGCCGCCCTGCTGCACTACTACCCCAAGACCGTTCGGGCCTGGATCGCCCGCCACCACGCCGAAGGCGTCACCGGCCTACCCGACCGGCCCGATCGGGACGACCCCGCAAAGGCAGCCGACGTCTCGGCGAACGCGTCCACACTCTGCTGCAGACACCTCAATCCTGGACCACCACCCGGATCTGGAAAACCCTCAGCCGACCCAAGCTGGGCATGTCCACGATGCGCCGCCGCATCCGTGAACAAGCCCGCTGGGCCCGGCGCCGTTTGATCGCCAAAAGCGACCGAACCGCGACACCATCTGTGCCGACATCCGGGACCGGATTGCCGCCCTAGCCGCCGGCAGCGTGGTCCTGGCCGAGGACGAAACGGGACTGTAAAAACAACGGCTCTGGCGCAGAAACGGTGGTGCCCCGGTCCTTTGTGGCCGGTGGAAATGCGGAAGGTTGACGGCGGTGTGACCTTGGCTTGATCAGGACCCTGCTCCCGGAGCTGTCTTCGCTGGTCATCGACGAAGTCGTTGACCAAGGCCGAGTCGTGAGGGTGCTCGCTCGGACACAGGGACTGCCGGTGGCGTGCCCGCTGTGTGAACAGCCGACAGGGCGGGTGCATGCCTATCACCACCGGCAGATCGCCGCTCTGCCGGTCGCCGGTCGTGGCGTCGTCGTCGAGGTACGCGTCCGGCGGCTGCGGTGCCTGACCACAGGCTGCCTGCGGCGGACGTTCCGGGAACAGATGCCCGAACTGGCGGACCGCTGGGCGCGACGAACCCGGCAACTGAGCGCCCTGGTCGGTGACCTCGCGATCGTCGTGGCAGGGCGAGCCGGTGCCGCCGTGCTGCAACGTCTCGGTCTTCAGATCTCGCGCTGCACCGTACTGCGCGTACTCCTCGGCATACCCCTTGCCGAACAACCGGTCCCGACGGTCCTGAGCGTCGACGACTTCGCGCTGCGTCGTGGTAGAAGGTATGCAACGTTGCTGATCGACGCGGTCACTCACCGCCGTGTCGATGTGTTGCCCGACCGTAAGGCCGACACCCTGGCCGCCTGGCTGCGCGAACATCCCGGAGTGCAGGTCGTGTGCCGCGACGGGTCAGCCACATATGCCGAAGCGATCCGCGCCGGCGCACCCCAAGCCGTCCAGGTCAGCGACCGGTGGCACCTATGGGCCAACCTGGCCAAAGCCGTCGAGAAGACAGTGATCGCCCACAGCGGTTGCTGGCGTGACGGCCCGATCCGCCCGGACCAGCCATTAGATCAGCGGACCCGGGACCGCCACCAAGCCGTGCACGCACTGCTCAACCAAGGCCATGGCCTGCTGGAATGCGCCCGCCGGCTCGGCTGGGCCCTCAACACCGTGAAACGCTACGCCCGAGCGGTAACAGCCGATGAACTGCAACGTCCGCCGCGGTATCGCGACACCTTGGTCGATCCGTTCCGGGATCATCTGCGCCGCCGCCGCGCCGAAGACCCCGGCGTGCCCGTAACCCGGCTACTCGATGAGATCCGCGAACTCGGCTATACCGGCAGCGCGAACCTGTTGGTCAGCTACCTCAACCAGGGCCGTGCAGACGCCACGCGGAAACCACCGTCACCACGCCGACTGGTCTCCTGGCTGATGTCCAGGCCCGCTGACCTGAAAGCGCACCACCAGCAACACCTGCGAGATCTCCTCAAGGCGTGTTCGCACCTGAGCCTGCTCGCCGAGCGGGTCACCCAGTTCGCTGAACTGTTGACCGGCCGCCGCGGTCAGGATCTCGACACGTGGATGACCGCTGTCGACGCCGACGACCTGCCCACTCTGCACGGCTTCGTCCATGGCCTGCGCCGCGACCTGCCTGCCGTCGTGGCCGGGCTGACCCTGCCCTACAGCAACGGCCCCATCGAAGGCGCCAACACCAAGGTCAAATTCCTGAAACGGCAGATGTACGGCCGCGCTGCTTCGACCTTCTACGCCACCGCATCCTGCTCGCGTAGACCGGTCCCTCCGACCACCGTTTCTGCGCCAGAGCCGTTCGTTTGACAGGCCCGACGAAACCCACCTCGACTTGCTCGCCCGTCTGCGATCCTGCTGGATGCCCACGGGACTACGGCACCCGATCCTGACCCCGGGACCCAACGTGCGCCGAACCGTGCACGGCGCGGTCAACCTGTTCACCGGCGCCGTGCACCACCACGTCAGCGTCAAGAACGTGTCCGTGGTGTTCTGCTACTTCCTGCAGCAACTGCTCGACGCCTACCCGACCGCACCGGTCATCGCCGTGATCTGCGACACGGCAGCACTGTTTTTGAAGCCAGCCGTAGTCGCCCGCACCTTTCTGCGTTGCCGCACAGGAGCGCTTACCTACAAAATTTAGAAAGACCTCACTGCTGCCGATGGGAAAGACGTGAGCGAAGGGTTGACGAATATCGCGACGGTTGCCGGCGCCTCGCCGCGTGTCGCCGTGGAGCTTGCGAGGGAGCTCGACGATCTAGAAAACAGCCAGGGCCACGACATCGAGGCCATCCTCGCCACAGCGACTCGGATCGAGCGGGACGCCGGCGAACTGTGCGAAAACGTCCTTGCGCTTCGGGCGCGGCTGATTCAGGCCGACATGGCCCGGCGCCGGGGTGATGTCGCCGGGGCGGCGAAAACATTCGCTGATGTTCACCGATGGGCCGAGCTGAATCAGTCGCAGCCGTTGCTCGCCCGTAGCCACTTCCATCTGGCGTTGACCTATCACTACCTCGGTGATAACGCGGCAAGTCTCGAGCACTCGATCAGCGCCGTCGAACTGATGGACCAGTCGACGTCCCCTGGCCTGCAAGTGATCCACCTAATACGGCTCGCGAATTCCTTGGCAGTCAGCGGCGCCGTCGACGCGGCCCGAGACCGTTATCTGCAGGCAGAACAAATCGCCATCACAATCGAGGACTTGACCCGACAGATGCTGGTACTTAACAACTTGGCTTATACCGAATACGAGATCGGCGCGTTGGACCAAGCTTCGGCGGTCGTCATCCGGATGCATGCTGTCGCGGCCGCGCTGGGACGCGATTTCCTCATCACTGAACGGGATACCATCGCCAACATCCAGATCGGCCTCGGTCAGTATGCGGCGGCCGAAAAGACAGTGCAGGCGGTGGTCAATGCACCACAATGGTTCGAGATGCACGACCTTGCTGATGCGGCATTGACCCTCGCCGAGGCTCAGCGACGTCTGGGCGCCGTCGACCGAGCGCAGGCGAGCCTCGACCGGTGCCAGCAGCTGTGCGCAGACCGTGAGCTGTTCGGTGTTCAAGTGCGGGCCTACGCGGAACAGGCGGAGCTATACGCGCTGACCGGCAACTATCAGGACGCCTTTGCGGAGTACAAGCGCTTCCACGCCGCGGCTGAGGAGCTGCGCTCGAGCCAGCAGGGAGCGCGGGCACTAGCCAGACAGGCCATGTTCGAGAATGCCGAGGCCAGACGGGACGCCGAACGCTACCGTGAACAGGCACGTCGTGACCCATTGACAAGCCTCTACAACCGGCGACACGTTGACGAGCAGTTGCCGCAGGCCATCACCCGAGCGAATGGGAGCAGCAACCCGCTCACGGTCGCCCTGGTAGACCTTGACTATTTCAAAAGAATCAATGATCTATTGTCCCACAACGTCGGAGACAAGGTCCTCGTGGCCATCGCAGGCCTTCTCAACTCCATCGTTGCCGACGCTGGTTTCGTCGCTAGGATGGGTGGCGAGGAGTTCCTCATCGTCCTGCCCGACATGGCCGCCGAGGACGCGCACCGGCGCCTCGAATCCGTGCACCATTCAGTACAATCGTATCCATGGCAACCAATCACCGGAGACCTGCCGGTAACGGTAAGCATTGGCGTCAGCTCGACCGGCACGGTATCCGGCGACCCTCTCGAGGGCTTACTGGCCGACGCAGACCGGAAGCTCTACGCGGCTAAGCACGCGGGGCGTAACCGCATGGTAACTCGATAGGTGTCTGAGGATCGGCCGCGGGTCAGACACTTCGCATACAGCGACAACTCATTCTCGTCGACGCCCGTCAACCGGCGTTAGCGTTTCTCGACCATCTGCGGTTCGAACGTGCCCGCTCGGTTCCGGGGCACATCGATCTCGACGTGACCGGTGGCCTCGGTCAGCACCGTCTGGGCCCGAGTGCCGTTGCGGGCTCTCCTACCGCGACGTCGAGGAGTTACTTGCCGAGCGCGGTATCGAGGTCGACCATGTCACGGTCTATCGGTGGGTGCAGCGGTTCACGCCGTTGCTCGCCGCCGCCGCCCGATGCACCCGCCTGTCGCCGGGTGACCGGTGGTTCGTCGACGAGACCTACATTGACCAGCGGCAAATCCGGCCGAGGCCTTACTGGCGCCGTAGCGCTTTGCCTGGTGGCACAGCCAGGAAGAAGATCTTCCCGAAGTCGGCCTCATATCCGTAGCCGACGTTTTCACGCGCAGTTGCTCAGGACTCGCCTCGACAATCTCGACCGCGAGCGGTTCGGGCCGGCCAGCGAGAGTCAGAAGCCAGCGGCCAGCAAGGTAACTGAGGCCCGTCGAATCCAGAACCTGCTGTGCCTCGTGTTCGTCCGCCTCGTCACCGAGCGGATTACCAAATACCGTGACGGGGAGAAATCGATTGGCCGAACCGTCGACGGGGCGCAAGTAGCCGAGGAGCTCATCGTCCTCCGCCCGACGGTACGGGATCCACGTTGTCGGAATCATGGCCAAGTTGCGTCCTGCAGAGTGGTTTACGGCAGACCTGCAGCTCAGAGCGGGGTTCGGCGTAGACGTGAGGCGGCCACCGCGTGATCATTCGAACTGAATTCCCGCTCAAGCTCGAGGAGATCCACGCGATGGCCACCCCCAGTATCGACCCTGCCCGGTTCCTGCACGAGCACCTGACCGCAGCATCGCCTGACCTGCTGCGCTCGCTGTTGACCACATTCATCGACACCCTGATGTCCGCCGAAGCCGACGCGGTCTGCGGCGCCGAGTACGGCACCAGCTCGCCCGAGCGGGTCAACACCCGCAGCCACGGCCCGTGCCGCGGGCCGAGGGGTTTGGCCCGCCGGTAGTAGGTCGCCCGCGAGATTCCGGTCAGCGTGCACGCCCGTTGCACCGAGTCCTCCCGCCGCAACAACGCGCCCTTCTCCCCATTCGGAGTGCTCTCATATTCGGCGACCATCGCCAACTTGTACGCCGAGCTGAACGCGCGACTCGACGGCTTCGGCGCCGGGTCGGACCCGCCCGCCGCCGATTGCTTGTCAGATGAAGTGGACACGCTCATAGGATCTCCGATCCCCGCCCTCAGGCCAGCACCCCCATCACACGGGTGTCTCAAACGATCTTGGCAGAGAGGGTGGCCCTACCAGCCGATCTGCTCAGCGGTCAGCCGTTCACCAACGGAGCACACCACGTCTGGGCTCGAGCCCGAGCTCAACCAAAGCTCAGCCGTTGACCTGACGAACGTGTCGGCGCACGTCTTGGCAAGCTCGTCGCCCCAGGCGAGGGCGGATTCGCGGTCATGCGCCCAGACGTAGATGACTCCCGGCCACTCGTAGTCCTGGTCGTCGTCGACCTGAAGGACCTGGTCCTGGAACCACGCCACGTACTCATAGAGCTTGTTCCCCGGGCATAACCGCATCATGCTAAAACGGGAAGCGGGGCCACGCACGCAATTCAGCATGAGCGTGCAGCTAATCACGGCGTCCTGGCGGCAACGTTATGTTGCTGAGCCCGCCTAGCGACGTAGCCCGTGCTCAATGTGGTGTGCGGTAGGGGCGCGGCTGGGAGCTCGTCAGAGACGAGGGCGCCCGTACGGCCGTTGATGCCCGTGGTTGGTGGGTGGGTGCCCACGGTCGTCAAGCGTCGTGTGCCACGTGGCCGTTCAGGGCTGCTGTAGGGGGTGGAAGCGGGTAGGTCGCTTCGATGATCAGTGTGGCCTGTTCTTGTGGGTGCCCTGCAGGGCCATACACCGGCGGCGACATCCCTGCGTCTGACTGGCACGGTAGCCCCGCAAGCCGGGATGGTGCCCCCCGCTTACCCCCCGAAAACCACTGCGAAGCGTTGACTAGTGGTGATAAGCGTTGATCAGTGCGTCGTCGTGTTTGAGCAGCTCAGTGCCAATATTCGACGACTAATCACAAGCTAAGAGCCGTAACGGACGGTAACAGAAGGTTAGGGGTTCGAGTCCCTTCGGGCGCACCACACGATCAAGGCCGTCAGCAGCGGAAACGCGGTTCGCGGCCATTTTGCTTCTCAATTTCGGCGGCCTCGTTCCCGCCGTTTGGGAGCGTGGTGCTCCGATGGTGCTCCGCACGGGTGTTGACCAGTGTTTTTGCGTCCGCGGCCGCCTGATGTGCGGACGACTTGACCCTCTACGGGAGCTGAGCGACTGTTGGTGGACCCGGTCGCGTAGCGGTCGGCACCGTGGTGTGTGGATACCGCTGTGGCAGCGTCGCCGGGCCTCCGGGAAGTTGGGAGGCCTGGCGCGTGGCGTTTCTAGGCTGCCTTCGGGTAGTCCTGGTCTTGCAAGAGGCCGGCGAGCTCCGAGCCCGCCCGGGGGATGTCGACGGGGTGGCCAGCGAGCCGGGCGAGGAACGGCTCGATGGGGAAGCGCACCAGGCGCTGATGGCGGATGGCGTAGAGCGCCACGTGGGTGACCGGGTGACCGTCGAGGCGGGCGAGGAGCGCGTAGGTGATCAGCTGGTCGATCGGTTTGATGAGGTAGTCGTCTTGGTCGAGGCGACCGTTCTTGATTTCAACGGCTCTGTTGCGTTGGCTGATCGGAGGATCCAGGCAGGCTTGACGATGAAGTCTCTACCGCGGTCTCGTCACTGTGCGCCTCCTCGCTCGGCGTTCGCCGGGTTCCGGTTTCCCGCCGAGGTGATCGTGGTGGCGGTCCGCTGGTACCTGCGCTACGGGCTGTCCTACCGCGATGTCGAGGAGTTGCTGGCCGAGCGCGGTATCGAGGTCGACCACGTCACCATCTACCGGTGGGTGCAGCGATTCACGCCGTTGCTCGCCGACGCCGCCCGGTTCGCCCGGCGCTCGCCGGGTGACCGCTGGTTCGTCGACGAGACCTATGTGAAGGTCAACGGGGTGTGGCGCTACGTCTACCGGGCCATCGACCAGTACAGACAGGTCATCGATGTGCTGGTCTCAACTCGGCGGGATGCCGCAGCCGCCCGCCGGTTCTTCACCCACCCGCTCCGCGCGTTGAAGGCGCGCCCGGTCGAAGTGGTCACCGACGCCGCGCCGGTCTACCCCGGTGTGCTCGACGAGTTGCTGCCGGCGGCGTGGCACCACGTCGAGCAGTACGCCAACAATCCGATCGAGGCCGACCACGGCCAGCTCAAACGCCGGCTCAGACCGATGCGCGGACTTCACCGATCGCAGCGCGCAGGTGGTGATCGCCGGCCACGCCTTCGTGCAGAATCTGCGCCGCGGCGATTACGAACTCGGGATCAACGCGGTGCCCGCGCTCCGGCTCGCGACGGTGTTCACCAAACTCGCCGCAGCGATCTGACCACATGTCCGGCCGGGCACGGCGTGTCCGCTGATCCGCAACGCAACAGAGCCCGACCGGGTGATGTCGAGGCGGTAACCGCGGATGGCGCCGACCTACTCAACCCGGCTCAGTCGTTCGCGTACCGTCGGCCCGGTCATCGCGACCCGGCAGGCCTGTCGCGCACGTCGTCCGGCAGATCCTCGCGAGGCGGCGCAGCGCCCGGCACCGACGGGAGGAGCCGCAGTGAACCCCGCTGCTCGGCGAGTCACCCGCTATGGTGTCGCTCACGGATCGAAGGCGAGCGTTACGAGTCCGCGCTCGGCGAGCCGCCATCCATAGTGGTGTTCTTGAGGTGGCCGCCGTGTCACGGCTCTGCCCGCCGAGAATCCCCACCGGGAGCTCATCGGACTGGCGGCCTGTCCGGTGCGCCTCAGTGAAAAGTCGATGTCTCCAGGCTGCACGTTAAAGCTCAAGCTAGGACCGACTCGTCGCTGAACATCACCTCGATGTTTGGGTGATCTTGGCGTGGTGGCCGCGCGTGTCCGCACGGCATCGGGGCGACTGCGACCGCCGGGTCTGATCGCCGAGCGTTGCCGCTAAGAACGGTGAGGGCGCCGTCGGCATCTGATTGCCGCGGCGCCCTCGTTACTCCCGTAGTGGTGCTGTCGCTGACCCGGTACCCGTCAGGTGCGCGGCAGGACCCGCCACGCGACTACGCCGGAGTTGCTCGGCTTTCCGTCGATCGCGGCCTGCAACTTCCCGTCGAACGGCACCGAGACCTCTTTGTCGCCACAAGCGACGTGTAGGTCCTGCGCCTTGCCGGCTACCTGCACCGCGGTCGATATCTCCCCGGTGCCGGAACAGGCGACCTGCAGTAGGTGCCGTCCACTGAGGGTGTCGTCCCGTACCTCGTTGGACGCTGTTGCCCAGTCGTAACCGGAGGACACCGGCGCCGTGGCGTAGCCGTTTGGAAGGTATCGCTGCACGAGGTCGAGCGCGGGCGCGGCCGCCGCTTGGAGATCAGCCACCGTGCTGGATCCGCCCGGAGCGGGTGTCACCTTTGCTGGAGAAGGAGCGGCGGCGTTGTGGTGCCCAGTTGTGCATCCCACTACCAGAGCCAATCCGGACAGGGCGGCCGCCGAGATGCCCAGCCACCGACCCACGACGTTTCCCAATATTTCCATCCCAAGCTAGAGGTGGGCAGCTTGGCAGTGCCGGTGGCGATCACCGTGACGCCCTTGCAGTTGCCGTTGTCCCGGGTCTTCTGCCATTTTACGTTGTAGCCCCACGACCCGTACTGGGCGTTCCCGTACTTATTCGCGGTGATGTTGTGCGTGTAAGTGTGGCCGACGGTCACGGTGACCGATCCCGTGACGCTGGCACTCACCGACACCTTGCCCGCGGCGATGATCTCGTTGGTGCTGACCTCTGCCGAGCTGGAGATCGTGGCCGAGATCGTGGATGCCTTGGTGACGGAGACCGAGATGGTCCCGCCCGGTCCGTCTTTGAAGGTTGAGCTCGACGCCGGAATGAGGTAGCTGGTTTTCGACGTGATGCTCACCGAAGTATCCGGCGGGCATGCCAGCGGCACGGCAGTGTCGGCGTGAGCTGCGGTCGATCCGGCGCCGGCAAGCACGACACCGGCGAGTACCGCCGCGATACGCGTGGATTTCAAAACGTTGGCTCCCCTGTGGCTGAATGGGGAAGAACCCGGGTTCGATGAGGTCCAGGTCTGTGAAGAACCGTTGGATCGCCACCGCAGCGGCTCAGAGCCACCATCGGTCGCGGGAGCGACTGAGCCCCGGGCCGGCTGGTGCCTGGCCGTGGTGCCGAGGTGGGCCGGTCTGACGCTCCTGGATGCCGCCGCCCTATCGATCAAGAACGGCCCGGCCAGCCGGACGGTGCGACGCTGCACGGCGGCATCGTCCAGGCCGATCTCGTAGCCGGTCGGACACCTTCTCCAGCGGGTCGAACCCGAACACGACGTCGAAGCCTTTCAGCGCCCAGTTCGAGACGCTCAGGTTGTCCAGCACCGCCAGCGGTGGGTGTATTCGACGTCATCGACCGGTGCCAGCCGCCCGGCGGCGTCCCGGGAGTCGGCGAACCCCGGCCCGCACGGGTTGCCCGCCCACCGCTGCTGCAACACGGTCGGATTCGCGGCGCACCAGTCGGGCAGGATGGCGTCGAACGCCGCCGCCATCGCGGCGTCGGTCCGCCGGTAGTAGCCGGCCATCGTCGCCCGGGCCAAGGCCGGGGTACGGGTACGCATCGTCTTGGAGACCCGATCCTCGTCCGCCAGTCAAGTCGCCGCCGTGAAGGCCGCCGGCGGCACCGTCGGCTACTTCGACCCCAACGGGCTTCTACATTCACGCCAAGGCCATGGTCGCCGACTACCGGTTCTCCACCCAGCAGGTCGAAGCCAGCTCGATGAACATCAGCAGCAACTCGCTGAACAGCAACCGCGACCTCGGCCTGATCCTGACCGGCACCGGCGTAGCTCAATCCGTAGCCACCACCATCGAGTTCACCTTCGCCGCCCATTACGCAGGTGCCACCAGCGCCCAAGTGGCGGTCCCCGCTTCGTCCCCGGCGGGCGACTCGGTCACGACAGCCGAGGGCCCGCCGGCGGCCACAGGGTCACCACGGGGACGTCCGCATCGGCACGCCACCACTGGGGCCGGTCAAGGCATCTGCCGTTTGTTCTAGAGTTGAGGCGTGGTTGAAGCGGGCAGCCGGCAGCGAAGTCAGCCGGCCCCACCCCGAGTCGTCTTCGATGTCCTGGCCGAGCCCGACGGCGACCCTGCCCGGCCATGGCTGCTCCTTCTCGACGACGAGCAGACACCGCGGATCATCGATGCCGAGAAGCCGGACTTCGTAGTCTGGTCTTCCCTGTGGCAGAAGCGACCCGATGCCCGAATCCGGTTCGACCTGGCATCCGACGGCGCAGCAGGGACCCGACTGCGGTGGACCCTGCTGGTCGACGAGCCGATGCCGGATCCCTCGCTGCTCGGCCATCTCCGCAAACGGCTCAACGAGCTGGTCAACGCGAACGTGCGACACACGTTCGGGCAATAGGTGGACCCCGACCGGAAAGACGTTTATCCGCGGCAGAACATAAACAGTACGCCTGGCGCCAGCCGATCGTCGGAACGTGGTCGAATGACTCATGCGAGTCACGTACGACAGCCAAGCGAATGCGGCTTACATCGACATCGACGAAGACGTCGCTGAGGGATCTGTAGTGGAGAACGTCGTCATAGAGCGGCCCGGCCGAGGCGACATCGTTCTCGACATCGATGCCGAGGGCTACCTACTCGGCGTAGAAGTCATCGGCGCTTCCGACTCCTCCCCATGTCGGTCCTCGCCGCTGCCGAACGGATCTGAGTACTGGAGCCGTACCCGTAGCCGCCTGCCCGCGCAAATGTCCGCGGCAGAAGCGGACGCGGCCGACCTCGAGGTCGATCGGGTCCGTCGGTCATCCGGTCTTTTCTGCCACGTGTAGGGCGCCGTTGAGCAGGCTGGCCGTCCAGCTGCGCGAACCTATAGTTCCAGGTCGGGTCTGCAGACTCGGCGGTTGCGAGCCATGCGCAGGCGCGATCGAGCCCGCCTTCGGTGGTGAGCACGGCGCGGGCCTGGGCGCGGGCTCCACTGGGAACGGCGTAGACCGCGAGCACGCAGCGCGAACGCGCGGAAGTCCCCCGGGGCAGGTAGACGGTGTTGCCGATGTCCCGATATCGGGTGGCCCGCAGTAAGAGCGGGTCGTTCGTGGTGCCGCCGTGCATGGCGAAGCCAAGCGAAAGCAAATAGATGCCGGCGGCTCGAAGCGCTGCTTCGACGATTGTTCGCCCGACCGGGTACGACCAGCCATCCTGCAGTTTGCCGCGGTCATAGCCTTCCCACAGCTCGTCCGTCACCCGCGCCACTGTACCGACGGACGGAGACCGTCGGCCGGAGTTCGGCTGACAGAGCAGCCCACAGACGTGACGCCACACCGTGGATGGCGAGCGGCTCAACGCGACGACGGCCGGCCTTTGTCAGTGGCCGCCCGATGGCGGTTCGCCAAATCGGGCGGCGGTCAGGTCATGGATAGAGCCGGGCAAAGCGGCTGAAGCCCAGATGAGCCGGCCGACCGGTTCAGCGATGACCTGCACGTTCACACCGTGCCGTCCATGCTTGCCCAAGTAATACGGTTTCTGGTCGGCGACTCGGTCGATCGGGACGAGGGTGCCATCGAGGATCGCGTAAGCCAGCACCCGAATCCTGGCCATGACCGCGTCCAGGTCGTCGGCGGTGGCGGCAAGCAGGTCGACGGCTTCGCGGACGTATCGCCAGGCCGTGGCCACCCCCGATCTGGAATCCGCAGGCCAGGCGGGTCAGGGTGTCGCCGTTACGCAGGTGGGCCAACGCGAGCAGGGCTTGCCGGCTTGGGTCCAGGCGCCGCCACCGGGATCGGCGCGCGGTGCGGTGGCCGCGGATGAGGCCGGCGAGGTGGTTCAGGCTGCGGGTGGACAGCGGAATCGAGGCAGGGTAAGACAGCACAGCGAGGCCCCGGTTAGGGCATGGGATTTTGGTCGACTGCTATCCTACCGGGACCCTCATCCCATGTAGACAGTGGGATCACCCCGTGCCGTGATCAGCCACGTCACGATGAAAATGGCTCATAGGTGCTTCTGCAGCTAGTTCGCGTGGCAATCGAGGCCCGTCCACATTAGAAAGCCGATGCTCTATCTCCTGAGCTACGAGGGCCTACGGCCCATATCGTCCGACCTGGGGATATCCACGAGTGCCCGGGCGTCCCCTCGGGTGCCAAACGGTGCCATCGAGTACGCCGGCTCCGGCGCTGGTCGGAGGACACGCGGAGCAGATTTCGCGCACACGCGGCCCGGCATGCCCGGCGGTGGCCGCAGGTGCCCATCTCTGATCTCGGGTGCTATCGACTCGCCGAGCGCATCCGGAGTGTTCGGGACTTCTCCTGAACAGGGAAAACACCTTTATCGGTCGACTTGACCTTCGCGAGGGGTCACGCGACTGTTCGTGCACCGGTACCGCGGGGTGCGCCTCCTGCGGCAGCGACGCCGGGCACCTCGCACACGAGGTGCCCGGCGCGTGGCGTTCGCGCAGCTGACGCGGTCTTTCGCCGAAAGTGGCAGGCCCGCCCTGGGCGTAAGTGGTGCAGCGCAGAGACTAATGCCTCATCGATGTGCGGACGCCGCCAGAAGGAGTTCGGAGACCAGTTCGATGTCGTCTGGTGTGACGTCGCCGCCGCCACCGGAGTTGATCCAACGGAGCGCCTGATCGTGACGGCGGACAAACCAGAGATCTACGTGTAGCGCGATGTCGTGGGCGATCGACGGATCAACATGGCTGATCTGGTCGAGCGCGACGGGTCGGGTAGCTGGGTCGAGGATGAGTCTGGTGATGTCGAGCAAGTCAGTTCCCTGCTTGTCGACCGAGCGGTTCATGACCGCCTGAAGCTTCATAGCCACCAACGGCCCGGGCTTGGCGACTGGCGTGGTCACTTCGAAACGCTCGCTATTGGCCCGTATGACCTCAAGCGTGACTTCGGTGGCGGTGTCGTTGGCCCACGCATGAGCCGACGCGTGCAGGCGATCGCCGGGATCGTCACTGGGCATGTCGAGCTCGGCCTGACGTACCTCGAGGACATCGACCTTTAGCTTGCCGTACGGAGTAGACAGCAAGACGGCCGCGGGCTGGACCGGCTCGGCGCCTTCAGCGGCGCGCAGCACCTCAAGGTGGGGTGTCTCACCGAGAAGCCGATCGACCACATCGAGGTCAACCGTGGCGCGATACGGATTCGACAGTCGGGACAGGACAGCTACGCCTCCGACTACCACCGGCGCTTGGCCGATCAATATTCGAATCTCGATCACTCCCTGTACGACGGTGGCCATCGCGTCGCCGATGAACGTGACACGGCTACCAGACACGGGTCCACCCTTCGCTCGGTGTCCAATCGTCGAGGATCTCTCGCCCCCGGCCGACGTCCTGAGCCAAGTCGAGCGCGACAAATAGCGGGTGTGCCAGCGGCCAGTCCATGGGGTTCGTATCGGGGTCGAAGCGAGGCTTCACCGCGGCTGGCACCGGGGCGATCCTGACGGTCGCTCGAGCTTGCGATGGTTTGCCGGCGACGCCGAGCAAAGTCGCGGCGCGATGCTGTACCGCCTGGTCGGGTACAAAGAAGTCGAGTACTTGCCCAGATCGGAACGCCAGCGGCGCACCATATGCGGCCGCCGCGGCCGAATCCGTCAATGCCCAACCGGTTTCACGCTCATCTGCCAGGCCGAGGCGCAGTGCCTGGATCAGGACCGCATCACCGGGTGGTGGCAGCTGAGCGAGATATGTGCGCGGGGTTTCCCAGCGGCCGGCGACTAGCCAGAACAAGCGAGAATCCGTAACGGCATTCTTGGCGTCCACCAGCCCCTCACGACGAAGCTCGGAGAGAACCTCGGAGACCGTACTAGCGGAGCGGCCGAGCTGACGCGCCAGCTCACGCACCGCGGCTCCACGTTGGGGTTGCGTCAAGAGACTGGCAGCGATCTCCAGCCCGACCCTGCCACTCAAAGCGCTCGTTCGCCGAGATCGTTCTCGCAGCGGCTCAACCTCAGCGTCTATCACGACGCCCTCGGCGCGTATTGCGAGCCGGCCGCGCAGATCGTAGTAGCCAGCCCGATGTGTAGTCAGGATCTTGCGAGCTGTCTCAGTCACCCGGTCTGCGACGATCAGTAACGTCGCGGCCGACGACGCGTGCGTACGGAGTTCCTGCTCTGCGACGGAATCAGTCACCAGGGCGCGTCGCTTTACCTGGAGCGTCAAGCGCATACCGTTATCACTGAATATCAGGTCAGCACCGGCGTCGGATGAACTCGCGGGAATCTGCGCAGAGATCCCCAACTGGGCGAAAGCGTCAACTATCAACGCCTCGGTTTCCACACGACCGATCCTTGCAGACGTTCGGTGTTCGGTCAATACCGAACACCGAACAGGCCATACGCTGGCTGGCGGCCGTTGCCCCTGCGCGGGCGAACTGTGCATGAAAACTGATCAGCTACGCGGCGTCCGTGCCGATGGCGGCGAGGTCCAGGAAGCGTTCTTCCCAGCGGCGCCGGAGTTGCTGTGGCAGCCAGAGGGTGGGCCAGAACCTGAGGAGCAGGTCGCCGGAGAGCCAGGCGTGCAAGTCGTACGGTGGCCGCTTCGATCAGCACCACCTTGTGCGTGCCGGCCAGGCACTCGGCTGGCTCAGGTCATATTCAGCGTTACCGGACCAGTCGAGGTGGTGGGGCAACGTGACGACGCCATGCCTCGGTCCGTTCAGCTCGGTGAGGGTATCGGCCACGACATCGGCTTCCGTTCACCGTATGGAAGGTAGCCCAGCGGCGGCCGGGGATTCCGCCTCATGCCGACCAGTATCAGCGCCGTCAGGGAGCTCACCCATGCCTCCAGCGCCCTGGCCATTCCCGCACGTTCCGTACACGGCCCGACCGTGAAGCCGTAGCGGCTGGCTACCGGAGCTGAGGGGGGCGACGGCGCGGCCAGCGGGGAAGCGAAATGCTACGGCGACCACAGCACAGCAGAGTTACAAATAGTCCAGGTTCGGCGCTAAGTTTCAGCACGATCACACGCCCCAGTTCGTCCGTAGGCTTCTCCGTCGGGCCGGCGACACATTGAACAAAGCTATCGGGCGAGGAATTCGGCGGCTCGGGCGTACAGGACATCGAACGTCTCATCAGGGTCCAGCGCCTCGGCCACCGCGCCCAAGCGAGCCCGTTGATCTTCGTGCGCCTGCCAGTAGGACTGGGGAACACGCCGCATCAAGGCGTCGAGGAGATCGCCTGGATAGAAGTCGCCTTCGGCCAGCGGATTGCGCTCGACGTGGTCGAGCGCCAACGGGACGAGCGTGTCCAGTCCGATCTGCTGCGAGATGAGCAGACGCAAGCCCTCGGCGTCGAGCGCACCGACCGGCCGCGTCCGCAGCGCATGCGCAGTGCTGATCAACCGGGTCGCGTCGGCCGGCGGGTCGCCCCAGCGGTCATCCTCGATTTCCTCGAGCGACCGGCTTTTGTCAGGCTCGGGCACCGGGTCTCCTTGAGCTCGTCGTTGACAGGTTGATCTTAGGATCGTGAGACGAATTGCTCGGAATGGTCGAGCATTCGGCTGGCCTCGGAGAGTTCGGCCTAGAACTGCGCCTTGTCGGAAGCCGAGACCCGTGAATCGCCGACCAGGCGCTTGAGCTGGCCGATGCGGTTGACCAGGCCATCTTGGGCATTCCGCACCTCATCCACATGGTCCCACGGCACGCCGGTCGACTTGGTTTTCACCACCTCGCCGTTCAACTCCCGGCGCGCCGCGTCGAGGTCCCGGTCGGTGAGGTGCTCCTTCATGTTGTCGGTCTTCGTCGGTCCGACCGGCTCCGACCTTCCGGTACGAACGGGGGTGATCGCGTCGTCTGAAGCGGCGTGTTGCATCAACAGCCCGCTGGCCGTGGCCGTTATCCCAGCCCCGGCGGTGATGCCGATGGCCGAGACCGCGTTTAACGGCACACCTCCGATCGCGCCGATCCCGGTCGCGTCGAGAACAAAGCCGGCGCCCTCGCCCAGCGTGCTGACCTCGGTCAGCAGAAGGCCGCCGACCAGCGAAGCTGTCTCGCCAGGGTGGTGCACCATCGCGTTGCCGAAGGAGGCAAGGCCGTTGACGACGTGTGCCCCCGCGTCCTCGAGGAAGCCACCCACCTTGTCGAGCCAGCTGGACTTCTTGGGCGCCGAGTCCGCCTCCTCGTCGAGGAAGCGTGCGGCCACGTCGCCGGCCGTGCCGACCTGTTTGCGGGCGGCGCTGAGAGTGTCGATCGCGTTCTGCCGCCCGGAGCCGCCGGTGTCGACGAATGGACCCACCGGGTGCTCGGGCGGCGCCTGCGCGGCGGCCTTCTGGTAGGACTGCTGGGCCTTCTGCGTCTCGGCCTGAGCCCCGTCCCACACCCGTATGGCCTCGCTCGCCTGCTGCTGCGCCCATTCCAGGACATGCGCGTACGTGCTGAGGGCGTCCGCTGCGGTCGCGAGCGAGTCGGCGGCCAGATACCACTTGTTGGGTTCGTAGCTGAACTTGTCCCGGAACTCTTCTGCGGCCGGACCAGTCCACTCGCCGGTGTCGATGTTGACGAGACCGTCGCCGGCCTTCTCCACGTGATCCGACCTGGTCTTCAGAGCTCCGGCGTTCGCCCGAATCGCGGCCACGTCGCCCGGCACAAGTGCTCGCGGATCGTGCGTCTGCCCGAGCTCAGCCATCGACGACCGGCTTACCCGGATCGGTGGCCAGCCGGCCCGCAGCGGACTGGTCGGCCGCCTGGTAGGCCTGAGCGACCTTGCCGAGCACATCCCCGATGACCTTGGCATCCTTGGTCAGGATGTCGACCCCGTCGCTCCATCGATCGCAGAAGTTCTCCATCGACTGGTGCAGGCCAGCCTGGCCGTAAACGCTCTCCGCACGGTCCAGGTGCGACAGCGCTGACCCCTTCTGATCGGCAACGCTCTCCTCGATGCCGACGGATGCCGACTCCAAGGCGCCGATCTCGACATGGAATCCAGGTCCGTCCATACAAGCCCCCGCCACTTCGGTCGAAATCCCGAGAGTAGGACCGCTTCGCCAGACGACCCAGACGCCCCCTGAGCGCCGTTTGCCGGGCACGCCTCCAGCAAGGTTTCACCTTGCCACCCTCGTCCTTGGCGGTGACCGTCCGCTGGTCGCGCCAGCGGATCTTGAAGAGATCGTGCGGCGCGGCCGGCTTGGTGGCCGGTCGCGCCGACTGTCGTGAGGTCGGCGAGCGCCAGGTCGAAGCGCGAGCTCCTTCGCAAGCCAGTCGTCCTGCCGCCTCTCGCGCGGGTTGGACATCGTGGATAGACGGCTGCGGGGCGTCGACCCCGTCCTGCGGGGCGCAGTCCCAAGTAACCGACCGGGACTGTGTCCTGCTTGGATGGGGGGCCGAGCACGGTGTGCTCACGTCGGTCCAGATCGCGCAGGTGTTGTTCCCGTCGCTGGACTACGCCAAGAGCGGCTGCGCCAACTGGTCGCGTTGCGGCTAGATGAGCGGTTCCGGCCGAACCGGTACGGCGGCGGCTCGTTCCGTACCACTATGTGCTCGCCCAGCTGGGGCTGGAGGTCATTTCCGCGCAGCGGGGCGAGCCGTTGCTGCGCGGGGATCGGGACCGGGCTCGGCGGATCTGCACCCTCTGTCCTCGTGGTGGTGGCTCGGCCCGTGCGCCTCACAAATGGGAGCCGGAGGGTGTCCGAGTGAGTGGGTCCCGCGCGGGAGGCCGGAGGCCAGCGGGTCACCTGGCCGCGGGTGATGGATCGTGATCAGCGCGGTCTAACGGGGCTGCAGCGGTGAGGAGGCGGTCGGCTAACTCCGAGCGGCGGTAGAGGACCGAGCGGCCGTGGCGGGCGCTCACCAGGAGGCCGGCGGCCCGCAACGCGCGGAGATGCTGGTTGACGGCCGAGGCAGTGATGCCGAGCCGCACCGCCAGCTCGGTCGACGACGCTGGGGTGGCCAGCTGAGCGAGCAGGCCGGCGCGCTGGGTGCCGAGTAACTCCACTAGGGCGCCTGCCGCCGGCAACGGCTGCGGCTCCCACAACGTGCCGGAGCCTCGCGCCAGGTAGATGATCAGCGGCGCCTCCTCGGGGGAGATGGGCGCCGACGCGCTGCTCGTCCACATCGACGGCACTAGGGTGAGGCCGCCGGTGGTCGGGCGCGTGTAGTGCACGTTCGACCGCAGGCGCACCTCTACCACGTCGCCTACGAAACCGATCCGGCCGGCCAGGCCCGCGAGCATCGTGGCCAAGCCATGCTGGGCGATCTGCCGGCCGCGGTAGGTCACGTCGCCCTCCAGCAAGGCCCGCATGCGCGGCCAGTGCGGGGCGAAGCACAGCTCCCAGTAGCCGGTCAGGGCGTCGAGGATGCGGTCGAGCGCGCGGGGGCCCCGTAGCGGTCGTGGCAGTGGGTCGTCGCGGTGAAGCTGGCGTAAGTCGCGCTCAACGGTGATGGTCGGCGTCGCCGCCACGGTCGCGAACTCGTCGTCGATCCGGGTAAGCGGCGAGCGGGGGGTGGGATTCAGGAAGTCCGGCGTCCACAACGCCTCGTTGACCAAGGCGAAAAGCACGTCGGCGTCGAGCCTCGGCCGCAGCTGCCTCATCTCGCGGATCCACGGCAGCTGCAGCGAGTAGCGGCCCGGGTCGCGCCAGGCGCGCAACGACAACACCATCTCGTTGAGCGGCGAGATGGCGAAACGGACGCTGGCCAAGTCGTGACCTACCAGCTCGTAGCGCACGACCATGAAGCCAGATGCTACATCGTTTGTCGATGACCCGGGCCGCCTGGGACAACTAGCAGGTGAACGCCGTGCTCGAAAGAACCCGCCGCGGCCCGGTCGAACGGGCTCTGATCTGGTCGACCGTGACTTCCTGCACCGCCAAGGGCCTGCAGTTCGCGGTCAGCGCACTGTTCTTCACCACCGTCGTCAGGCTCAGCCCGGCCACCGTCGGCGTCGGCCTGACGATCGCCGGGGGAGCCGGCATGGCCGCCGCGTTCGCCGCCGGGCGTCTCTGCGACCGGTTCGGGGCACATCGCCTGCTGCTCGCGACGACGATCATCCAGGGCGCCGCGCTCGCCCTCTACTGCTTCGTACACACGGCGTGGGGCTTCTGCCTGGTCGCATGCGTCGCGGTCGGAGCGCAGGGGGCCCAGCGGACCGCGCAGACCACACTGCTCGCGCGGACCTTCACTGGCGCGGGACGGGTCGAGGTCCGCGCGCGGCTGCGCGTCGCCACTAACGTCTTCGTCGGAGCCGGGTCGGCCGCCGCCGCCGTGCCGCTCGGTATCGGCACCGCCACCGGCTACACCGCGGCGATGGTGACGGCCGCGTGCCTGGTCCTTTCCTCCGCGTGGCCACTGCGGCTGCTGTCCGACCGGCCCGCCGCCGCACGCGACGGGCGGCCGAACAGTTCACCACTGCGCGACGCCCGCTACCTGACCGTCGCGGTCCTCAACGGCATCATCACCATGCAGTTCGGCCTGCTTACGGTCGGCATGCCGCTGTGGGTGACCCGGCACACCCACGCACCCGCCGCCATGGTCGGGCTCCTGCTGGTCCTCAACACGGTCGTCGTCGCCCTCTGCCAGGTCCGCGCGGCACGCCTCGTCCGGGACGTCCGAGCCGCCGGCCGTACGGTCTTGCTCGCATCGCTTCTGCTCCTGCTCGCCTGCGTCCTGTACGCCGCCGCCGCTCACTTCGCCGCGGTTGTAGCGGCCGGAGTGCTCGTGCTGGCCGTTCTCGCACATAGTGCCGGCGAGATTCTCTCCGAGGCGGGCGGCTGGGAGTTGGCGTTCGAACTGGCCGACCCGCGCAACGTCGGCGCCTACCAGGGCGTCAGCCAAACTGGCTTCGCCGCTGGCACCGCGCTGGCGCCGGCCGTGGTCACCTCCACCGCCATCGGCCATCCCACCGCTGGTTGGCCCCTGCTCGGCATGATCTTCGTCGCGGCGGGCGCCGGCACCCTGCTCGTCGCATCCCGCGTCCGGCCATCGCCGTAGAAAGGCGGTTTCCTCCGGCCTTCGCCGAAGCGTCGGCGCGGCAGGTGCGCGATCCGGCGGCTCACGGCAGGAGGTAAATGCCGGTCATGGCGCCTTTCCATGTCCGACTCGCGGCGTACACTCTGCGGCCGACGTGAGTGCCGGGGCGTACGGCGGCCGAGAAACATTCGGGATGTCGTGTCCGAAGCGGGTGCGCCCGTTCGAGGTCCAGGTAGAGACCACGAACGAAGGAGAACGTCATGACCGCGCAGGCCGTCACCACCGACCGGCAGTGCTCACCGGCAGGCCGGATCACCCGCTCGCTCCTCGGCTACGGCGTCATCGCCGGACCCTTCTACGTCGCGGTGAGCCTCGCGCAGGCCCTGACCCGCGACGGGTTCCAGTTCGACAAGCACGCGTGGAGCCTCCTGGAGAACGGCAGCCTCGGCTGGATCCAGATCACGAACTTCATCGTCACCGGCCTGATGACCATCGTGGCGGCCGCCGGGCTGCGCCGGGCCATGACGGCCGGTCGCGGCCGTCGGTGGGCGCCCGCGCTGATCACGGCGTACGGGCTGAGTCTGGTTGCGGCTGGGATCTTCACCGCGGATCCGGCGCAGGGGTTTCCCGTCGGCACGCCGGAGGTCACCGCCATGAGCTGGCACGGCACGCTGCACTTCCTCTGCGGTGGGATCGGCTTCCTCGGCCTGACCGCGGCGTGCCTGCTCTTCGGCTCCCGGTTCGCGCAGGCCGGCCGGGCCGATCTGGCCTGGTTCTCCCGGGTCACCGGCATTGTGTTCCTGGCCGCGTTCGCCGGGATCGCCACCGGCTCGCACGGCCCGACGACTCTGATCTTCGTCGCTGCGGTCGTCCTCGTCTGGGCCTGGCTGGCGACCGTCTCCGTCCACTTCTACCGCGCGGCTGTCTGAGCTGAGCGCGGCGACCGTTACCGAGAGGATGCGATCATGCGATACCTGATGATTCTGAAAGCCGCGCCACCTGCCACCGAGCCGCCGGCCGGTCTGATGGAGGCCATCATGAAACTGGGCGGCGACGCCACCGCCGCCGGAGCGCTCCTGGATACCGCGGGCCTGGCCCCGAGCGTCGCCGGTGCCAAGGTGTCACTGACCGGTGGCCGGCTCAGCGTCACCGACGGACCGTTCGCCGAGGCGAAGGAGACCATCAGCTACGCGCTGTACGAGGTGCGGACCAAGGCGGAGGCGATCGAATGGGCCTCCCGGTTCATCGCCCTGCACCGCGACATGTGGCCCGGCTGGGAGGGCGACACCGAGATCCTCAAGGTGCTCGGGCCCGAGGACTTCGGGCCGCCCGCCTGACCACGGCGTACGGCGGATGCGAGGATCGGTGGCTGTGACGGTCACCGATCCTCGCGGCGTGGTGGAGACGACCTGGCGGATGGAGTCCGCCCGGATCGTCGCCGCGCTGGCCCGGATGGTCCGTGACGTCGGACTGGCCGAGGAGTTGGCCCAGGACACCCTGGTCATCGCGCTCGAACAATGGCCGGTCGCCGGAGTCCCCGAGCATCCGGCTTCCTGGCTGATGGCCACCGCCAAGCACCGCGCCGTCGACCTGCTCCGCCGGCAAAGCCGCTACCAGGAGAAACTCACCGAGATCGGCCGAACGACGCCGCTCGCAGTCGACCCCGACATCGCGGCCGCCATGGACGACTACGTCGGCGACGACCTGCTGCGGCTCATCTTCACCACCTGCCATCCGGTTCTACCCACCGAGTCGCGGGTGGCGCTCACGCTGCGGCTGCTGGGCGGGCTCAGCACCGACGAGATCGCGCGGGCCTATCTGGTGTCCGAGCCCACGGTCGGTAAGCGGATCACCCGGGCCAAACGGACCCTCGCCGAGCGCCGGGTGCCGATCGAGCTGCCGCCCCCGGCCGAGGTGGCGGAACGGCTCGCCTCGGTGCTCGAGGTCGTCTATCTGATCTTCAACGAGGGGTACGCGGCGACCGCCGGCGACGACTGGATGCGACCGGCGCTCTGCACGGAGTCGCTGCGTCTCGGGCGGATCCTGACCGGGCTCGCGCCGCTGGAGCCCGAGGTGCACGGGCTGGTCGCGCTGATGGAACTCCAGGCCTCCCGGACGCCGGCCCGGACCGCCGCGGACGGGTCGCCGGTGCTGTTGCCGGACCAGGACCGGGCGCGCTGGGACCGGCTGCTGATCCGCCGGGGGCTGGACGCGCTGGCCCGCGCCGAGGGCACCTTCGGTCCGTACGTCCTGCAGGCCTCGATCGCGGCCTGCCACGCCCGGGCCCTCCGGTCCGAGGACACCGACTGGGAGCGCATCGCGACGCTGTACGAGGTTCTGTCGTACGTCGCGCCGTCGCCGGTGGTCGAGCTGAACCGTGCGGTGGCGGTGAGTCATGCTCAGAATCCCGCGCGCGCACTGACCATGGTGGACGCGCTGGATCTGCCGAACTACGCGCTGCTCCCGGCGGTTCGCGGCGATCTGCTGGCCCGGCTGGGTCGCGATGCCGAGAGCCGCGACGAGTTCCGCCGGGCCGCCGCCATGACACGCAACACCCGCGAGCGGGCCGTTTTCGAGTCCCGGGCCGCCGAACCGGACTGACAAACCCTCAAGTCCGGCGGCGTGGCCACCAGCCAGGGACGGCACGGCGGTACTCGTCGTAGGCGGCGCCGAACCGCTGGCTGAGCGCCGGCTGCTCGTACCCGTAGACGAACGCGACCATCGCCGGGGTGACGACCGCGGCGTAGCCGAAGGTGACGAACAGACAAAGTGTGGCGTACGGCGGTGGGGAAACACCCGACACCGCGGTGCCTACCGGTTCGTCTCGAGATGCGGGAACCCTGTCGACATGATGCGGCTCCGTACGCCGGTCATCGCCTTCAGAACACGAGGGTCCGCGACCGGAGCAGCCGACAGGACCCCGATGACCTCTCTTCATTTCCGCTGCATTCCGGGGACTTCGCCGTACCCCGCTCCGAATCTGGTCCGCACCGCGGTCACCTCCGGAGCCGACACGATGCGGATCGCCCTCGCCGGCGACCTCGATGCCGGCTCCGAGAGCCACTTCTCCCGGTCGGTGCTGCGGATACTGCGCACGTCCCGCCAGCCGCAGCTGCAGATCGACCTGGCCGGGATCGAATTACTCGCCGCGGCCGGGGTCCAGGCGCTGATGCTCTGCCACCGGACGGCCGCCGCCCAGGGCCGGCAGTTGACCATCTGCTATCCACAGCCGATCGTACGGCGCGTCCTCGAGGTCACGGCCGTTCTGCACCTGCTCGAAGGCGCCGCCTCACCCACCCGGTTGAGCTATCGCCGGCAACGCAGCGGCGGACGCCGCTGACCGCTCCGCGCAGTCCGGCCAACTGTCGCACGAGGCCGGCGCGATGAACGCGGCCTCGCCGAACGAGCCACCGAGCGGCACGCCCATGACGGCCTCGCCACCCACCTCAGCGAGCTGGCGAGCGACGAGCGCCGGCCGGCCTTCAGCAAACGGGCCGCGGCCTTGTGGCCATGCCGGACCGAACAGCCACATCGTCCGGCTCTTCGTCCTTCCTTCGGCCTGCCCGCCGGGCCACTATGTCACCATGGCGCGCGGCGCATCTTCAGCGGTGGGCGCGGCGTCCGGTCTGTGGTGGGTGGAGCGCGTGCTGAAGCGTCGCTACACCGCATTGGTGCTCGTCGTCGGAGTGCTGCTCGTCGCGAACGAGCTCGGGGGCTTCGGTGACGATCTGCGTCGGTGGGACTGGCTTTTCGTCAGCGGTGTCGTGACGCTTCTCGTCGCGTTGAGAATCGCGTTGGAGTTGCCCCGGGTCCTCCACGAAACCCTGGTCCGGCTCAGCAACCGGGGAGTGTTGACGGGCGCCGGTGACGAGGCGTTCGACGCGGCGGCATTGGACCGGTTCGAGGATCAGTTGCACCGCTCGACGCGCCGTTCCAGCTTGGTCTGGTCCGGGGTGATCGCGCTGGTCGTGATAGTGGCGTGGCTGGCCGCCAAGGGCAGCGCGGTCGTGCCGTATCTGCCCACTGTGGTGTTCTAGGGCGTCGGCGCTGCGCTCGCGGGTCTGTTCGTGGGGCGAGCGGTCGGTTACGGCCGGCTCGGATCCAAGCTCACCGCCGCACACGTGGGGATACGGCCCGATCCGGATCACCTCGACAGTGCGGCGGGTCTGCAGCCGGTCGGGCACCTCTACTCCTTCCAGGCGGTGGTGCTGGCGATTCCGGCGACGTTCCTCGCGTCGTGGTGGTATCTGATTCCGCTGCTGGACGGCCGCTACGCCGACTGGCGTACGGCGTACGCGGGACTGCTCGCGCTGGTCGTCACGCTCGAGATCCTCGCGTTCATCCTGCCTCTGGTCTCATTCCACCGGATCATGGTCATCCGCAAGTGGCAACTCCAGCAGGAGGCCGACGCGCTGAGTCGCGACGCTGCAACGCTGCGCGTCTGCCTCCTGACCACGGCCGCGGGAGAGCGGACGTCGATCGAGGCGGAGATCGCCGCCAGGGACGCCCGCTACAACGCGATCGAGGCGATGCCGACCTGGCCGGTCGACGCGCGACTGCGACGCCGGTTCACCCTCAACAACGGGCTTCTACTGCTGCCCGTCATCGCTCAGGCGCTCGGACTTTCGGACGACTGGAAGACGTTGCTGGAGAACGTCCAGAAGGTCGGCTCCGGCGGGGGGTGACGTACGGCCGGCCCGAGTTCCGACCCGCGAGTCCCCCGTTGCCGCAGGTCCGGCGGCCTCGAGGGAAAGCAGAGTCGGTTCAGGGCAGGACATAGTCCTTGTTCAGCACGTACGGGGCGGGCTGCTGGTCGTCGCGGCCGTCATGTCCCTGGGCATCGCACTGGCGGGCGGCCACGATGCAGCCGGTGACCATCGCGGCCAACGTCCTGGCGTCCCACGCGTTCATGAAGTCGTAGTGGAAGGTCGGGCCGGCGCCGCTGGCGAAGTGCACCTTCGACATGTCGCCGTTGACCGGCCAGGCCATCTTGAACTCGAGCTTCGGCACGGCGACCGGGTGATCGGCCGGGCAGACCTTGCCGACCCGCGTGCCCGAGTCGATCGGGTACGCCATGTGGCTCTGGTGGTCGGGGGAGTCCAGGTGGATGCCGTCCCAGCAACTCGGTGCCTGGTAACGGATGTTCAGCTGGATGTTGCCGGCCGCGGTGCAGTACGCCGGGAAGTTGCCGCTGCCGTCCGTACGGTCGCACTCCCAGCCCGCCTCGGTGGCGTTCCGGAAGGTGTCCGCATCGGTGTTCTTGGCGTTGCCGACGACGAAGCGCAGACCCTTGGGGAACGGTCGCACGCTGGTGTAGTCACCCACGCCGGCCTTGTAGTAGACGACCTGCTTGCCGATCGGGTTGATCGGGGTGTCGCCGTTGTACAGCGTCGGCATCCAGTACGCGGACAGATCACCCTTGGCCAGACACGTGGTCGAGCCCGCGCTGAGTGAGTCGATGGTCGTCGCGGCGTTCGTGGTCGTGTTGCCGATGAACGTGTGGAAGTGCGAAGCGCCCGGCATGTTCGGGAAGACGATCGGGTCGTCCTGCAGGTTGGTGCGGCTCACGGTGCAGTTCGCCTGGAACTCGTGGAAGCCGCCTTTGTCCGGTGGGACGGTCCAGGAGGGCTTCACGTCGGTCACCGGGTCGGGCGCCATGATCCAGCCGTTTCCGGACGTGGTGGAAGGTGTCGGCGACGTGGTGGGCGCCACCGGCGACGTGGTGGGCGCGGGTGCTGCCGGGGAGGACGCGGACGGTACGGGATGGTGGTGATGACGGGGCCGCTCGCTCGCGTTCGCCCACGTCAGTGAGCCGACCAGGGTCAGCGACAGTACGCCGGCGGCGAAGGCGGCCGGGGTGGCGACGCGACGCCATCGTACGGATCGCTTGTGCTGCATTCGGAGGTCCTCTCGAAGTCGCCATGGCGGTGGCAACACCGATCATCGGTTGAGCGGCCGCCGGATCTCCAGCGGCGGGCGCGATGCTTAACTCGCGAGTAAAGGAGTTTGGGAGGTGCGGGCGGGTGCGCCGGTACATTCGCGACCGATTCCCGCGATTTTCGTTATGGCGTCCTCGTCACCGGTACGGCGTTATCGCGGTCACCGCGAGGGTGCGACCTCTTCCGACCGGCTCAGGGCGAGCAGATACCGGTACGGCCCGTCGCTGTAGGCCAGGTCGGCGTGGGTGCCGTACTGCACCATGTAGCCGCGATCCATCACCACCACCCGGTCGTACGGCCGGAGACGCGGAATCCGATGGGCGATGATGACCAGGCTGGACGGCGACCGGCGGTGCAGCAGCGCCTCGTTGACCCGCTCGGCCGTCTCGGCGTCCAGCGCGCTCGTCGCCTCGTCCAGCACCAGTACATCGCCGGGGGCGAGGAGTGCTCGGGCCAGCGCCACCCGTTGCCGTTCGCCGCCGGAGAGCTGGTAGCCGCGTTCCCCGACCTCGGTGTCCAGCCCGTCCGGAAGGCGGGCCAGCAGTCGATGCCGGCGCTGCGGGAGATGTCCTCCCACGAAGCCTCGGTGACATCGTCGATGGCGAGGTGCAGCTTGTTGAGTCCCATGGTGGTGCCTCCTTGGTCGGTGAATCCGTGTCGCCGACGCTAGGGAGGATCTTTGACCACGCGCTTACCAAATGCTGACGGTTTGCCGCCGACTCCCGAGCCCGGTCAGCCGTTGCTGCAGGTCCAGGTGACCGAGCCGGACAGTTTGCCGCTCGACTGGGTGTTGTTGCTGTTCTGGACGGACAGGTTGGTGAACTCCCACTTCCCGCCACCGTTGGCGTCCACGCTCGCCGTCGCCGTCGCGTCCGAGCTGATGAAGTACTGCCTGCCGTCGATCCCGATCCCCGGGTCCCGGGCCACGTCGGAGATCTTGTCGATCGGGTAGGTGCCGGGACCGGTGTAGTCGTCGATGACGGCGAACACCTGGACCTGCTTGCCGCCCACGGCGTCCTTGAGCATCTGCGGCAGCCGGAACGTCTTCTTGCCCGCGTCGTCCGTGTCGCCCTTGCCGTAGTCGGCGCAGGTCTCGATGTTCTTGCCGGTGGACGACATCGGCGGCGCCTGTGCCGCTCCCTTCACCGTCACGGCACCGGTGACGTCCACGGTCACCTTGGTCGTCATCAGGCCGTCGCCGCCGCTCGGGTCCGGCAGGGCACCGGCCGCGCCCGGCGAGCCCGAGTCGGGCGAACCCCCGCACGCCGCCGTCAGCACAACCAGCCCACCCGCCACGACCAGCGCCCACGTCCGGCGCACTGTCCCCCTGGTCATTTCTTTTCGCCCCTCGCCCGATGAGTTCGATGATCTATGCCGTTTAGCGTGAGGACGGCCGCCAAACAAACGCTTAAGACGGAGGGCCATGCGCTTCGAGGTGCTGGGTCCGGTCCGGGTGATCGCCGACGACGGGAGCGTGGCGGCCGTCCCGCCGCGGCCGCGGGTACTCCTCGCCGCCCTGCTCGCCAACGCCGGCCAGCTCGTCTCGGCCGAGCGGCTGATCGCCGAGCTGTGGCCGATCGACGCCCTGCCGACGGCCGCCGCGGCCCTGCAGGTGCACGCATCGGCGCTGCGCAAAGTGGTCGGTGACCGCCTCACCTTCACCGCCGGCGGTTACGCTCTGACCAATGCGGAGACGGATGCGGCCGAGTTCGAGGCGACGAAGAACCTGAGCCTGTGGCGAGGTCCCGCCTACGAGGGCACCGACCGCGGTCCGATGGTCACCGCCGCTGCGGCCCGCCTCACCGAACTGCTGGTCGAGGCCCGCCGCGACTGGGTCGACACGCGGATCGCGGACGGCCGCCCGGTCCTGGCCGAACTCAGCACCTGGGTCGCCGCCGAACCCGCAGCCGAGCCCTTGGCCGAGCGGCTCATGCTGGCTCTGCATCGTGACGGGCGTACGGCCGACGTCTTGGCGGTTTTCGACCGGACCGCGGCCGCGCTGGCCGAGCTGGAGACCGAACCGCGGGCCGAACTCAGCGCGCTGGCAGCGGCGATCCGGCGCCGCGACCCGACGCTGGACCGGCCCGTACCAGGGCTGCCGGGCGCGCGCAGCCGGTTCATCGGGCGCCGCGACGAACTCGACCGGGCCATCGCGTTGTCGGGCGAGACGCGGCTGCTGACGGTCGTCGGGCCGGGCGGTTCGGGCAAGACCCGGCTGGCGTACGAGCTGGCCCGCGAGGTGACGGCCGAGTACGACGCGGTGCACGTGGTCGAGCTGGCCGGCTACGCGAGCGGCGACGGCCGACCGGCGGCCCGGTTCGCCGCCGCCGTCGGGGCCCGCGAGGAGCCGGGCGGCACACCGATGGACGCGCTGGCCCGGCATCTGGGTACGCGCCGGGTGCTGCTGGTCGTGGACAACTGCGAACACGTACGGGCGGACGCAGCCACCGTCGTCGACCAGCTCCTGGCCGTCGCGCCCGGCGTCCGTGTCCTGGCCACCAGCCGCGAACCCCTGGGCCTGGCCGGCGAGGTGGTGTTCCCGCTCGGCGGCCTGACCAGCACCGACGCCGTACGCCTGTGGTCCGAGCGGGTGACCAACGCCCGCGGGGGCACCGGACTGCAGCCGGCTGAGCAGGCCGTCGCGGCCGAGCTCGCCCGGCGGCTGGACGGCCTGCCGCTGGCGCTGGAACTGGCCGCGGCCCGGCTGCGCGTGCTGCCCCTACCGGAGATCATGTCCCGCCTCGACCGGCGGCTCGACCTGCTCGTCGGCACCTCGCCGGTGGAGCGGCACCGCACCATGCGGGCCGCCATCGACTGGGGATACGACCTGCTCGACCGGTCGCAGCAGCGGTTGCTGGCCGAGCTGAGCCTGTTCGCCGGCCGGTTCGACCTGGCCGCGGCGACGAGCGTGCACGGTTCAGACGCGCTCGACCCGCTCACCCAGCTCGCCGAACGGTCCATGGTGGAGTACGACACCGGCCGCTACCGGCTGATCGAAACGATCCGCGAGTACGCGACCGAACTGCTCCCCGCCCCCGACCCGGCCCGAACCCGATTCGTCGCCCTGTGGGCACAGCGCCTGGCCGTGCCCCCGCCGGCCGACGGTCCCGCGCACACCGAATGGCTGGCCCGAATGGGCGCCGACCACGACAGCATCATCGCCGCCATCGAATGGACGCTGACCGAAGGCGACCCGTCCGACGGCCTGTCCCTGGCCGCCGCGACCTGGTGGTACTGGTGGATCACCGGCCAGATGACCGAGGGCCGCTCCTGGCTGCACCGCGCCCTCGACGCGACATCCTCGGAGCCGACGACCGTACGGGCGAAGGCTCTGCGGGCGGCCGCGTCCCTGGCCCGCAGCAGCGGCGACCTGGCCGAGGCCCGGCGGTTGGGCGAGCAGGCGCTGGCCGCTTTCCGCGTCCTGGACGACCGCCCCGGACTGGTCGCCGCCCTGAACAACCTGCTGATCACGGCCCAGGGCCAGGAGGACTTCGAAGCATCCCTGGCGTACGGGTACGAGGCCTTGACGCTCGCCGAAGCCGGCGGCGAAGCCCGCATGGTGGCAGCCGCCCTGAATAACACGGCCGGAACGTTGCGCTGCCTGGACCGCCTGGACGAGGCCGCCCCACTGTTCGAGCGGGCCCTGACCGCCTTCCGCGACCTGCCCGACGCCCGAGGCGAGGCCGCCGTCCTGAGCAACCTCGGCATCGTCGCCCGCCGCCGCGGCGACCTGCCGGCGTCGGCCGCGTACATGCGGGAGGCGCTGGACGGCTACGTCGAGCTGGCCATCCCCGAGGGCCAACTCGACGCGGTGGAGGGCCTGGCCCAGGTCGAGGTCCTGTCCGGCCGCCCCGGCCCGGGCCTGACTCTGCTGGCGGTGGCCGAGCGCGAACGCTCAGCCCTCGGTTCCCCCATCTTCACCCCCGACGAGATCCGAGACCGCGACGCCGCCGAATCCCAGGCCCGGGCCGCCCTCACCCCCGATGGGGTCGCTCACGCTTACCGCACAGCCACCGGCATGACCTGGCCCGACGCCGTACTGCTGGGTCTCGGCTGATCTGGACTTGCCGGTCCATTTTTGGCGCGCCACTGTGGGGTCGTGAACCACTATTACCTTCTGGGACGCTCCGGGCTGCGAGTCAGCCGGCTCGCGCTGGGCACGATGAACTTCGGCGTCGACGGCTTCCACGCCCCGTACGGCAAACCTTCGAAGAATCGGAGAAGATCTTCCGGACGTACGTCGAATCCGGCGGCAACTTCATCGATACCGCCGACTTCTACACCGCGGGCGCGAGCGAACTTTTCCTTGGCCGGCTTCTCTCGTCCGGCCTCCGCGACCGCCTGGTGCTGACCAGCAAGTTCACCAACACGGTCGACCCCACGGACCCCAACGCCAGCGGCAACGGGCGCAAGCACATGATCCGCGCGGTCGAGGCCTCGCTGACCCGGCTCGGCACGGACTACCTCGACCTCTATCTGCTGCACACCTGGGACCGGATCACTCCGGTCGAGGAGGTGGTTCAGACCTTCGACGATCTCGTACGGGCCGGAAAGATCCCCTACGCCGGTCTGTCCGACGTCCCCGCCTGGTACGCCGCTCGCGCCCAGAGCATCGCGTCGGTCCCGTTCGTGACGGTGCAGATCCCGTACTCCCTGTCAACCGCGACGTCGAGCTGGAGTACGTGCCGATGGCGCAGTCGCTGGGCATGGGCCTGACCGCGTGGAGCCCGGTTGGCGGCGGCCTGCTGACGGGCAAGCACTCGCGGTCCGGCTCTTCGTCCTCCGGGCGGTTGGACGGTTCTCCGATCGCCGAGCGCGACTGGCAGGTCATCTCGTCCCTGCGCTCGGTCGCCTCATCACTCGACCGTCCGATGGCCCAGGTGGCGATCAACTGGGCGGCCACCCAGCCGGCAGTATCGTCGGTCATCGTCGGCGCGAGCAGCCCGGCTCAGCTCTCCGGCAACCTGGCGGCCTTGGACTTCACGATCCCCCCTTCGTTGCTGGAGGAGCTCGATGCCGCGAGCGCACCCCCGCGGCCTCGCCCGTACTCGATGTTCACCCCCGCGTACCAGTCCTGGATCGTCAGCCCTGGGCTGAGCATCGGTGACAAGCCGATCTCCTTCGCCCCGCCTGTCGTGAACAGCGCGTCATGACCCGCGCCTTGACACGCAAGGGCTTGGAGACGCGGGCTCGCATCGTTGTCGGTGCGGCGGAGGAGGTTCGCGCTCACGGCGTCGACGACACCCGCCTCGAGGACGTGATGGCCCGCGTCGGCGTCAGCAAGGGCCAGCTCTTCCACTATTTCCCGTCGGGCAAAGACGAGCTGCTGCTCGCGGTCGCCCATCACGAGGCCGACCAGGTTCTGTCAGACCAGCCTTTGTTGGGCGACCTGACCTCCTGGGACACCTGGCACGTGTGGCGGGATCAGCTGATCGCCCGCTACGTGCGCCAGGGCACGAACTGCCCCCTGGGCGGTCTGTTGGGTCAGCCGGGCCGCCGGGCCCCCGAGGCCCAAGCGGTAATCATCGACCTGATGCGCCGCTGGGAGGCCGCCCTAACCGACGGCATCCGGCACATGCAGTCCATCGGCGAAATGTCCGTGCGGGTCGACGCCGCTGAGGCCGGTGCAGCCCTGCTGGCCGGCATCCAGGGCGGCGTTCTCCTCCTTCTCGCAACCGGCGAGGTCAGCCACCTCGAGGCCGCCGTCGACGTCGCCCTCGCCGGCCTTTCCTCGAACTGAGTCGGCAGAGAAAAATCTTGCTTGGTCAGGCAACGGCAGCCGCAAAGGCTGCGAAGAGATCGCCCGAGAGCGGCGTTTCGAGGCGCCACGTTATTGCCATCGGACGCTCGCTTCCGTGTCCGACATACGTCGCAGGGCCGAGGAACCAGAACGCGCGGTCGTCGACTCCCGTCCGCGCGAACAAGAAGATCGACCGGCCCAACGCGGCGTGTTCCTGGTATCGGCGTCCGGTCGGGCTGTCAGCACGCACCGTCGACTGGCTCTCCCAGTGGATCAAATCCGGGCTGATGGCGTAGTCCTGGTATCGCGTCGTTGGCGAGAAGCCGCCGCGAGTCTTGTCGAGCGTGAAGGCCAACAGATCCGCCCCCACTCGCTTGGCGTCATAGACGCCCTCGCGCCACTGCGGAGTCTTCGCAGCATCGCCCTCGCCCACCGCAGCCAGAATCTCGATTCGTGTATAGCGACCGTGGATCTGAAGCGGGATCGAGGCGGCTGCCGGCTGGTGGACGTGGCTCGGCTCGCCATCGATGGCCTCGAAGAGCTGCGATAGCTCCGCTACGACCTGCGGGTGGGCCCATATGAGGTCAACCGCCGACTGCAACGAATCCGTCTTGGGCAGCGCTTCACTGGCTACCGTGGAGGCGAGCATTCGCGCCAGACGCTGCTCCAGCTCGGTCATCGCGGCCACACGGGGCCGCTCGCCGCGAAGGAAGTCTTGGTAGTTCTGAAGCCGCTGTCGATCGTCCACGTGCAGGAGCCGGCCGACACCGCGGCGAAGAGATTTTTCGTGCGCGCCGGCCGGAGCGACCGCAATTCCCGCCTTCTCGCACAGGTCGGACCAGCCTCGATCGGAGCCATAGATGTCCGACACCTCGAGACCCGTTTCGGCAAGATACCGCTCGATCGTGACCTCCTTGCCGGCGTCGCGGAGAGCCCTCAACTCCCGAGCCTTCTCGTCCCAGGTCGACGGAATGGCATTCTTGATGCTCCTCAAGACGACGTCCTGGGCGACCGAGTCAAGTTCCATGTGGCACCCGGCCGGCAAGAACGGAAAGCCCTCCCGGACCGTGCGCTCAAGGTCTGACCGCGTGACGCCGAGGAGCGCTCGATACCGCTTGTCGTACCGGAACTCACGACGGTGTTGGCCGACGAAGTCCAGGACCGTACAGATGGCCTTGTCCGGCGAGAGCCGAAGGCCCCGGCCCAACTGCTGCAGGAACAGGGTCGCGCTCTCAGTGGGCCGGAGCATCAGGACAGTGTCGACAGTCGGAACGTCGACGCCTTCGTTGAACAGATCGACCGAGAACACAACTTGCACCGAGCCGACAGTGAGATCACGAAGCGCGCGACTCCGTGCCTCTTCCGATGTGTCGCCGGATACGGCTACGGATGCAAGCCCCAACCGCTGGAACTGCGCGGCCATGTACTCCGCGTGCTTCACGCTGACGCAAAATCCGAGGCACCGGATCTTCGCCACGTCGTCCACGTGAGCGATCAGTTCCTGAAAGACAAGCCGAATCCAGCTGTCGTGTCCGATGTAGGCCTGGGCGAGGGCATCCTGGTCGTAGCTCTGACCTCGCCGCCAGGGGATATCGGTGAGGTCCGTGCCGTCGTGGATGCCAAAGTAGGCGAACGGAGTAAGGCGGTGCTGCTCCACGGCATCCCACAAACGCAATTGAGCCGCAATCCGGCCGTCGAACCAGTGAAGAATGTCGTGACCGTCGGCCCGTTCTGGCGTAGCGGTCATGCCCAGCAACTCGCGTGGCGTCAACTCATTCATGAGGAAGCTGTAGGACTTCGCGGCCGTGTGATGGAACTCGTCGATGATGATGACGTCGAAATGTCGCGGATCGAGATGCGCGAGGTTGCCGCCTCGAAGGCTCTGTACCGAGGCGAACACGTGGTTGAAGGCGGCCGGCCGATCGCCACCCACCCACTTCTCGCCGAACGTGTGGTCACGCAGGGCGTGACGGAAGGTGGCCCGGGCTTGGTCGAGGATCTCCCGTCGGTGGGCTACGAAGAGCAGACGAGCCCATGGCAATTCGGTGAGGAGTCGTTGATAGAACACCGCCGCCATCACCGTCTTGCCGGTTCCTGTCGCCGAGACCAGGAGGTTGCGGTGGTGTCCTTCGTCGCGAGAGATCTGTAGCTGCTCGAGCATTCGTTCCTGGAAAGGCTCGAGCCGGATCTCGATCGGGCTGAGGAGAATCGAGTCGGAGTCGTTCGAGCGCTTCTGGCCAGCCATCATCTCGTCGAAGTCCGCCCGGACGTAAGGCGTGAAGTCGGCGTTCTGCCAGTAGGTTTCGAATACGCTCTCGATCTTGTGCAGCACATCCGGGTTGCGCGCCGCCGACACCCGAACGTTCCACTCCATGCCGGCCACCTGCGCCGAGTGGGTCAAGTTCGAGGAGCCCACGTACGCCGTACTGAAGGCGGTATGCCGATGGAAAATCCACGCCTTCGCATGCAGGCGGGTCGTGGACACGTCATACGACACACGTACCTCAGCCCCAAGACTCACCAGGAGATCGAGAGCGCTGGCCTCCGTGGACCCGGTGTACGTCGTGGTCAGGACCCGAAGCTTCTTGCCTCGCTGACAGTGTTCGCGCAGGCTGCCGAGCATCGGCAGGAGACCGCTTTTGCGGACGAAGGCCATCACCAGATCGATCGAGTCGGCCGACTCGATCTCAGCCCGGATCTGGTGGCCTACCCCGGGCTCGCCGGGGGAGTTCGTCAGCAAGGTCGTGTCGAGCAGCGGAATCAACGGCCGTCTTGGCGCACGTACCGACCCATCGGGCAGCCATTCACAGATGGCGTTCAGGAGCTCCCCCGGCTCGACTGGGGTCTCCACTTCGACGTCGGCACGAGACAGCCGCCCGTTGAGCTCGGCCAGAAGCAGCCGTGCCACTTCCAGGCCGGTGGCCACTCGATCAGAGTCAGGCACTGAGTCGAGGGCTCGCTTGATCTGAGCCGCCAGATGCTGAGCGATTCGGTCCGACGCCTCCGCCGGGCGCAGCTGCTGGCGCTTAACGAGTTCCTGATCGACGTTGGCAAGCTGGCTCTGTAGTGCTTGGGTAACGACGGTCTCGTACAGCCCTGCGGTCAGGTTGTCTGGCACGCCCTCAGTCTGCCCGGCTGCGGCGGTTCGCAGCGCTACCCATCGCTGTTCGGATTGGCCGAGCAACTTCTGATGCTGCAGGAGGTACGACGAGTGGAACGGGGACACCGTCTACTTGATCGACGCGCGCGCTGTCTCGTAGACGACGAAGGCAGTCGCGCGCTCGATGATGATCATTGCATCGGCCATGTAGGTGAGCGCGGCCCGCAATGACCACTGACCTCTACGTCGGCCTGGAAGCGGAAGCGTCTGAGATCAAACGTACGTCGCACTGTTCGCCCACATGACTTCCGCCGCCAGCGTCCACCGAGAATCAACCGCCGTGATCAAAGCAGGCGGTCAGAGATCTAGAGGGGTCGTGAGATCAGTGGACGCCCACGAGGACTGGACACCCGTGCGGTGGCAGAAGCCGCTTCGGTCAACGGGTCGGGCAACTGCTCCGCTCTTGCTCGGCTTCCCAACGGCATGATCGGCCTTGCGGCCGACCGGTGGGCAACAGCGTCCATCCCGGGCCATGTTCGAACATGTGTTCGTATACTCTGATGGTTGATGGTGCTCGGCTGGCGCGATGGCCGGGCCCCTGACCGATTCGCTCTGATCGGTCGTTGAGCACCGCGACGTCGGAAGGTAGTTTTGAATCATGACCGTCTCCGCGCATGACATCGCCGCCGAGCTCCGGCGCCGCCTGCCCGGCATCGGTAAGAAGAAACTTCACAAGCTGCTCTACTACGCACACGGTCACCATCTTGCTGACCTTGGAACGCCGCTGTTCTCCGAGAACGTCCGAGCCTGGCGGATGGGCCCGGTCGTCGGCAGCCTGTGGCAGGAGGAGGACCGCGGTGAACCTGCTCCCGAACCGCACGAGCTGAGCGAGGCCGAGCTGAATTCCATCGGCTACGCAATCTCCCGGTACGGGAACCTGACCGGCAACGACCTGGAGCGGTTCTCCCACACTGAGGAGCCGTGGATCGTCAGCCGCCAGAGCTATGCCGGGGGTGGCTCGGACCGGATCAACAACGATTTGATCCGTGACTTCTTTCGCCGGATCGACGATGACGATGACGAGGCAGGGGCACCGCGTGAGGTCATCCGCGAGTGGCTCAGTGCAACCCAACCGTCGGCCAATCCGCCCTCAGGCACGCTGACCAGCCGGGAGGCGCTCGTTGCCAGGCTAAGCGTTGCCTAACCCCGAAGCTGGCTGGAACCTCACCAACGTCGATGAGTGCCTCGACCGGTGGGAGCAGGTATGCGCGCCGGTCGACGACTTACGCCGCCTAGGTGACTGGTGTTAAACGATGGCTTGCCACGGTGTGGCAGCCATCGTTTTCTATCTATATAGGGTAGTTTCTGGTGATGGCTTTGGGCAGGGCATCACAGCAGCTTGATCTTCTCGATCCGATCAGCCGGTTCTGCGGGGAGACGTTGCCGCCGAACTCGATCTTCGTGTTCCTGCACGAGCACCGCGACCGGCTGTTTCCCGATGGCTTGTTCGCTGACTTGTTCGCGCAAACCGGGCGGCGGTCGGTGCCGCCGTCGGTGGTCGCGGTCGTGATGGTGCTGCAGCGTCTGGAAGGGCTGTCGGATCGGGAGGCGGTCGACCGGTTCACCTTCGATGCCCGCTGGCGGTATGCCGCTGGGGCCGGTGGCTGGGACATCGGCCGGGCGGGGTTCGCCCACACGGTGCTGGTCGACATGCGGGAGCGGCTGCGCCGCTCGGATCGCCCGGACCGTATTTTCCAGGTCGCGCTCGCCGCGGCCGGTGAGGCCGGGTTGCTGGGCCGGCGGCGGGTGCTGGATTCCACGCCGTTGTATGACGCGGTCGCGACGATGGACACCGTCACGTTGATCCGCTCGGCGATTCGTAGCCTGCTCAACGCGGCCGGCCCCGACCTGCTTGTGTCGTTGCGGGCGGTGCTGTTCGCTGATGACGACTACACCAGCGCGGCGAAACCGGCCGTGGACTGGGACGACAAGGCAGCCCGAGAAATGTTGGTCGATTCCCGGGCCCGGGACGGATACGCGTTGCTGACCGTTCTGGCCGGGCGCGAGGGCCTGGGCGAGCCGGTCGAGCAGGCAATGCACCTGCTGGCCACTGTGCTCGGGCAAGACCTCGAAACCGGCGCTGACGGGCTGCTGCGCATCACCCGCAAAGTCGCCGCGGATCGGGTGATCTCAATCGTCGACCCGCAGGCCCGGCACGGACACAAGACCAGCCACCGCGGCTTCGACGGCTACAAAGCCCACATCGCTATCGACCCGGACAGCGAGATCATCACCGCCACCGGCGTGACCGCCGGCAACGTCGGTGACGCCCAGCCCGCCACCGGGCTGATCGCTGACCTGACCCAGCCCGCCGCCTGCGGCGAGGGTGACGCGGCGGTCTACGGCGACTCTGCCTACGGCGCCGGAGAGATCCTCGCGCACCTGCACGACCATGACATCGACATCAAGACCAAGGTCCAGCCGGCCAACGCACCGGCCGGCAAGTTCACCAAAGACCAGTTCACCATCAACCTCAGCACAGCCACGGTGACCTGCCCGAACGGCACCACCATCGCGATCCGGCCGGTGACCGGCCACGACCGTCACGCCGGCAAGGCCGACTTCGGCAAAGCCTGCACCGGCTGCCCCTTACGCGAGCAATGCACCGCCTCGAAAACCGGCCGGCAGATCACCATCAGCCGCTGGGAAACCCACCTCGCCGACGCCCGCGCCGGTCAACGCGACCCGGTCTGGCAGGCCGACTACCGCGCCACCCGGCCCAAAGTCGAACGCAAACTCGCCCACCTCATGCGCCGCCGCCACGGCGGCCGCCGCGCCCGCATGCGCGGCCGCGACCGCATCAGCGCCGACTTCACCCTCCTGGCCGCCGCCACCAACCTCGCCCGACTCGCCGCCCTCCAACTCACCGGCCACACCACTGGCTGGACCCTCAACCCCACCTAAGCCCCACCCCGACCGGTCACCACACCACCAAAACCACAACGGCAGCCGGTCGGCTACACCGACCAACCGCCGTTTGACACCAGTCACCTAGTCAGACTCCAGCTCACCGCAGCCGGCCGCCGCCTCGTTGAAAGCAAGGCGGTAGGAAGTGAGCCTCCCGGCGGATCACCGGCCAGCATTGGCAACGTGCACGTCGGGAGTAACAGTGTGGTGCAAATCAGCCAGCATTCGCCTGGAAGCACTCAACAAGCCGAGATAACCCCGTTCGACAAGCGAGCGATGAAGCAGTGGGCATCTGACGTACTCGATAGGGCGCAGGACGCGGGCCTGCCCGATGAGGACCTCGCCGAGGTGAAGCACGAAGCGCAAGAGCTGCAAGCCGAGCTTCAGAAGACCGACCCGGATCCGGGCAACGTGCGGCGCATCGGTAAGTACGTCGTTCGAATACTCAGTACGGCGGGTGCGAGCCTGGCGTCCAGTGGGCTTGTTGAGGTGGGCAAGGAGCTGTTCCTCAACTAGAGCGGCGGCGTCGACCGGCTCCCGTCTGGTCGACTGCACCAGCGCGCTAATGGCCCGTTAATGGCCCATCCCTGTTTCAGCAAGACCTAGCAACGCAGAAGCCCTGGCGGACCATCGGTCCTGACCAGGGCTTCTGTACGTGGAGCGGGTGACGGGAATCGAACCCGCACTGTCAGCTTGGGAAGTGCCTTGAATCTTGGCGGGCGTCTGCCCGGCCGGGGGATTCGGTGTGGTCGCGAGTGCCCACACGTGCCGTCGTTGTCCTCTGTTCGCCCGACGATCGGGCACGGCGCGGGCACGCGCCACCCACAGATAGCGACTTGGGCACCGCTCCAGAACCGTTGCAGTACAGCTGACCCAGAACCCCGCCTGACAGCACGACCCCGCCGGGTTCGCGAACGTGGACACATGTACGCTTCGCGGCACTTGTCCGCTTCGGTGGAGCAAACGCCGCCCAATGTGAGTAGTTACACCGAAACTGGCTGCAATTACCGCCGCCTTGATCCTTCCTATCCGTACGGATGTTCGACAGGATGGCTCAAAGAGAGGAGATCGGCATGGCCGTGAACAGCTCGATCGAGTGGACTGAGGCGACCTGGAATCCGACCACCGGATGTGACCGGATCTCCGCAGGGTGCGATAACTGCTATGCGCTGACACTGGCTAAACGCCTTAAGGCAATGGGTTCAACGAAGTATCAGGTCGACGGCGACCCTCGTACCTCGGGGCCGGGATTCGGGGTGGCAATCCATCCTGATGCTCTTAATATCCCTCGCCGCTGGCGGGAGCCACGGGTGGTGTTCGTCAACTCGATGTCTGACTTGTTTCACGCCCGAGTTCCGCTCAGCTACGTGCGCAGCGTGTTCAGCGTGATGGCTGAGACGCCTCGGCATACGTATCAGGTCCTCACGAAGAGGGCTGCGCGTCTGGCAAAGCTAGCGCCAAAACTCGACTGGCCAGACAATGTCTGGATGGGCGTCTCGGTCGAGGACGAAGACCATACTCAAAGGATCTCAGCGCTGCGCTCGGTTCCTGCCGCGGTCAGATTCGTGTCCGCAGAGCCGCTACTTGGACCACTCGATCATTTGGATCTCAGCGGGATCCATTGGCTGATCGCGGGCGGCGAATCGGGTCCAGGAGCGCGGCCGCTTGAGACTCAATGGCTCCGCTCACTTAGGCGCCAGTGCCAGAATTCAGGCACCGCGTTCTTCTTCAAGCAGTGGGGCGGACGAACGCCGAAGGCCGGCGGTCGGCTACTCGATGGAAGAACTTGGGACGAAATGCCCAGCGGTCAGCTGGTGGCTAGCGCGTCCTAACTAACATCACTAGGGACGTGAGAGCCGCTCCTTCCAGAAATCGCCGGTTCCTCGGTTGGACACCCGGCCAGCGCGATACAGAGCCTTAACGGCGGCTCGCACGTGGGGGATTCCCGCTTGACCGAGCGTTGTTCCGTACACTTCCGGAACGCGGTCCTCGGGCCGAAATGGACCGTTGGCGGTCAGGAGGCTTTCGAGATTCTGGGCAATGATGCCAATCCACGCGTCCTTATTGTCGTTGACCCATTTCTCGGGCGTAAGATCTTCGATCAGAGAGAACAGACTTGGACCGCGCTTTTCCTCGAATCGGCGATCTTCCTCCTGCTGCCACGCAACCGACCACTCAACTCCCGCCTTGCCGAGTGAGTCGGCGAAGTGCCAAGCGCCTTCAACGCTTGCAGTCAGCAGAATAAGGACGTACTTGGGAAGCAGGTCGGGTCGCGGCCTGACCGGCATTCGGATGGCGCTGTAGCGGGTGCCTGCTGTGAGCAGTTGCTCGTAGCGTTCGCCGACCTTCATGGCGATGTCGCTGGCTCTTGCCTCATCATCTTCTTCTCGGATCGTTGCAAAGGCATCCTGCCACCAGTCTCCGCCTAAGAACCTATTGAGGCGATCGGCATTCTTCTTGTTGCCTTCGGTGAGTTCGCCGTGTAGTTCGCGCGCCTTGTGCACCGCGCTACCAAGCCTTGCAACGCTGATCACACTGAAATGCAGCAACACTTCCGTTGGGGGCCATTTAGGGCGGGCAAGGAGGTCGTCTTTGATTCGACTGAAGTCCAAGGCAGGCCCGAAGGGGTCAAGAAAGGCAAAGAGCGGCGCTCCTTCTGCGAACTTGAGCGCTTCACTCAGATGCTCATCGAGTGAACCCTTACGAACCTCCCTCTTCGTAGATCCGCCCTTCTCTCCGAGCACGCGGACCAAGTTCGCAAAGTTCTCCGGATCCTGCTCAACGAAGAAGGCTTGGGCATCTCGAAAGCTGGCGACCTTGTCAGCGCACTGTGAAAGGAGTAGCGGCGAACCAGGTTCGCCATCGTCGTACTCTCCCTTGCCGGCGTAGCCGTCCAGGAACACGACCCTGCCACCATCGCTGTACATGCCCGTCTTTGCAGCGAAGACGACCGGATACCGACTGAGGATCCCGTGCTTGAAGACGGCGGCCGCCTTCTTTGAGGCGAAGAAGTCGGCGCTTGCCACGGGCCCTCCAATACCAACGGTAGTGAGAAGGTAGCTGAAGGTGGGCGCCATGGGAAGCTCGCGGCCTTGCTACGAGCGCCTGAGCTTAGAAGGTCGACACGACCGCCTATCTCATCGACCATGTCTAGTTGGTGCTGTATCTCCATGCTGTACAGCGGCTGGTCGTTAGCCAGTCTGAGCTGCACCGACCATCACGCTGCCAGCGCGGAGCACCGCCATCTTCAGCAACCGTCATCCGCCCTCAACAGCGTCGGTCCATCCAAGCGAGGCTGACATTGGCCGACCACGGCCATCTGCGTTGCCGTCACCGGCTGCCGTCAAGCCGCAGGACAAGCGGACCGCCGGTCGCATGGTGGTACTCGGCCCACGTTGGTGCCGAACCGATCATGATTTCTTCTAGCGTCATGGCCGTACGGCCACGTTGAAAACGTGGCTCGTGCAAGGGCTGGTATGACGAGCGCTGCCAATCCACCGAAGCTGCGCATCCTCGTTCTCGACCCGCAGTTGCACGCCGCATAGAGTGTCGAGAATGAGTAGCCCTCGCCTCCGCAGCGGCCGCCGGGCGGCGGTGAAGCAAGAAATGAAGGCTGAATCCATTCAGTTTTTACTCGCGGAGTTCACTGCAGTCCGGGACCTTCGAGCGTTCGCCTACTCGGGGGTGGATACGTGTTCAGTTCATCGTCGCGCTGCAAGCTGCGGAAACAGCAATCGTTGGCGTCCTGATATCCCAGGGTATGAATGGCAGATCCATAGCTGCCATTGCGATTACGCTAGGCATACCAACGTTACTGCTCAGCTACCTGGCATACCGGCGAGCGCTGGACTTTACGATCCAGTCGCGCAACTACATTCGGGCAATGAATGCTATTCGGAACTTCTTCGTAACAAATGATCCAAGCATCGCTGGCGCCGTACTTCTCCCAACGGACCCGCGGCAGCCAAGATTTGACAGGATCGGGCATGGAGGTACTCCAATCCAAGGCCTAGCCACCCAAATGCTGATCCTGTTCGCGCTCTTGTCTGGTGCCATGACCGCAGCCACTGTCTGGCTACTTCTAGCTTTCCTGAGAGGGAAGGTGCACGTAGATCTTGCCTGGACAGCTGTGCCGGTGGCCGTAATTGCCGTCGTCGCAGTTGGACTCGTTGAGAGTCGGCGCATGCGGCGCATGCTGATTGAGGCTGAGACTGCCGCGGGAGGGAGCACTCGTTTTTAAGGCGCTGGCGGCGAGCCTCCGAGTATCTGCACATGTCCGTGACGTCCGGACCTTCCCGTGCCGAGGGCCGGGCTGATCCGCCGTCATTCGTGGTCGTTGATGTCAAAGGTAGATGTCAACCACTCTCGCCGTGCCTGCGCTAGGAGCCCCTTATATCGCGTTCACGAGAGACCCTGAATGCCCTGTATCCTGGGCCAACCTTGGTCACTACCAGGCATGGTGTGGGTCGGGTGATCCGTTCGACTCGGATCTCATACAGCACGGCCTTGTCGCGATTGTCGTCTTGAATCTCTCGCTGAAGCGTCTCGCCGGCGGCCTCACTAGCCAGCTTCTGTCAGCGAACAAGATCAAGAAGGGAGTCAAGGCTATGACCGGATTCTTGGTGATGGGTCTGTGCGTGGTGGCAGGAGGGTTCCTGACCCAGACCATGCTTGGTGGCGACCGGGTTTGAATCCGGCGTACAGGCCGACTCGTCCGTCGCCCTCCAGGTCAGCCCCCTGATCAAGGGCATGACCTGCTGGTATGGGTTGGCGCCAATGGTCAACGTTTGGCGATCTCGGTTGACGTCAGGCGCCCCGTAGACGCCCCCGGCGGGCAACCGCACACCTCCAGGCTCAGGAGTCATCCCGGTCGCCTGGGCTCCGCCATGCTGGGCCTCAGCCGGGGCGTCAAATAGCCTCATCGTTTGACGCCCCCGGCTGAGGTCTGGCATCCCTTGGGCAGGCGAGCGGGATGACTCCGCACCCCCTATCTCGACCACATCCCACGCTGCACCCGAAGTGCCGGACATCCCGGGAGCCTGCCCGTCCGGCGAGGACGAGACTTAGCTGCTGAGGTCACTCATTCGCGTCTGTTTCCTTTTCCGCACGGACGGCGTCGTCATCTTTTAACCGGCCAACCTCGCGCAGGACAAGTCCGACGGCCACCAGCTCGCCGAGCCCCGAGAGCACGATCACGACGACGGACATGCTGATCGCGCCCTCACGATTGAGCCTGAGGCCGACGAAAACTCCGCCCAGGAACACGCATGCCAGCCCGAAGGAGGTCAGGCTGCGTACTATCCGCCGAGTCCTACTACTCATGCTGTCGATCATCGGCAGGCGGCCATGCCGGCTACTTTGTTGGCCCCGAATCTCACTCTTCTGGTGAGCTTCGGGGCCTCTGTGTTGTCGCGCCTGCCGCCGGGCTGGAACCGCCGGGGTGCGCCCCGTGCGCTTGCGCTAAGGGGCGCGGGGCCCCGAGCGGCGGGCGACAGCCCGGCCCTGCTGGGCGGCGCGACGGCCTGCGGAGCAGGCCGCTTGAACCCGTAAAGAAACTCATCACAAGATCGTTCCCGACTCCGTTTGTCCCGTCACGGCTGATGCCTGACATTCGCGTCCCACCTGACGGTTGACATGATCAAGAACTGAGCTGTAGAAGAACTACACAGCCGTACTCTCCGGCCTGTGACCAGGTTCTTCGCAGCAGTTGGCCGTCACCGCCGAGTCATCCTGGCCATCGGGCTCGCGGCAACGGTCGGGTACGCGGTGGCCATCGTCTCCATGCCCGCCTTAACGTTGTGGGCCCTCGGCGTCCTGGCGATGCTCAGCCTGTGCCTCCTGGTGCTAGAAATCAGCGCGCTGAGGGTGATCGGACCGTTAGCGCTGGAGGTAAGGCCGCAGGTGCCTGCGTTCACGGCTCCGACACACCCGGAGGCCGTCTTCCGTGTCCTCCTGACGTTCCTTGCCGCCAGCCTTGCCGTCACCAACGTCCGGCTCTTGGTGGAGTCTGGTTCGCGTCTGGTGTGGCTCTTAGCGCCCTCGGCCGTGCTTGGCGTCGTCGCGGCGTTCTTTCGCGTGTGGCGCGGTGTGGGTATCGAGCTACGCCCGGACGGGCTCCGAGATCGAGCATGGGCTGGTGTGCTGATCGTGCCGTGGGACGCAATGCCCGTAGTACCGCTGCCTCTATCCACCGATAACCGAAGGACGTTACGGGTTCGCTACGCCCGGCCCGAACTCGTTCGCCGGCGGGGACTGGTCGTGAGCCGACGCCGTCTCCTGACGGAAAACGTCGATCAGAGGCTGGTCGCCCGGATAATCCGGTACTACACCACACACCCGGAGCGCCGCCCGTCCATTGGCAGCCAGGCTGAATACGACCGGCTCATCGCCGAACTCGCCAACACGCCCGATGCCGATCTCTAGGTCGTTCGTCAAGCATCATCTGGGACGGATCCGTCAAGCATCAGCTGGGACTAGACACGTGCCGACTCCGTTGTCCCGACTCCGTGTGTCCCGACTCCGTGTGTCCCGACTCCGTGTTCCCGACTCCGCACGACACCGCACGGCATCCGCGAGAAGAGGAGCTTCGGGACGCTGGGCCGCCGGACTCGAACCGGCTCATCCCCACTACTCGGGTGCTGTGCCGAGGCTCCAGCGCACTTTCCCATCTGCTTTCGCCCAGCGTCTGCCGCTACGGTAGCCGAGCGCCTCCCCGCGGAGGAGCAATCACGACTGCTTACCTCCGCCGCGAGGACGTCAAACGGAAGAACCGCCGCCGGCCCGGCAAGGCCAGCCAATAAAATCAAGGCCTAATGTCAAGCAGCAGCTGGGACGGATCCGTCAAGCATCAGGTGGGACTGGACACCGCACGGCATCCGCGTCAGCAGGCTTGAAACTGGGCGACAGTGGCATCGTCGTGCCGCTTGGTTCTCGGGAATTGTTCCCCGTCAGGATCTGCGGCCTCGATCGTTCGCACATGCTGAATAAGGCCAGCGGGCCCGAGCTTGTCGAGTAGGTCGAGGTAGGCACCCCACTCATAGCACCGCATTTGGTCGACTGGCCGAGTTGCACCATCGGTGAACGCG
>CAXSDA010000048.1:0-58433 GCA_964236515.1 uncultured Actinoplanes sp. | reverse complement strand
GGCCCGGATCCGCCCGGCCCTGGTACGCCCGGCCCTGGTACGGCCGTCCCGCCGGCGGATGCGCGCTCGGTCAGCCCCTGTGCCCGGATCTGCCGCTCCGATGACCGCCGGCGGTCGGACCGGAGCTCACCACTTCGGCCCGACGTGCTCGTCCAGCGCCGCCACCGCCTCCCGCCGGGCCACGGAGAGCAGGTTCCGGCGACACATCCGCCAGCTGATCCCGAGGTGGTCCAGGGCGTCCTGGCACAACCCCATGATGTCGGCGGACTCGTTGGAGAAGTGGTAACGGGGGTACTCGTAGACCCGATCACCCCTCCGAACCCGGTTCGTCACACGACAGCCATCGGAGTGAAATAGCCCGCGAAGGAAAGATCCGGCGTGTTCGCGCGTCATCGGTCTTTGCCATTCGGCCAGGTAGATGGGTCGATCGTGTTTATGTCCGGGTCCATGTTGAGGCAGTAGGCACGGCCAATGTCGCGAATAGCTCTGCACGCCGACGCAACCCGGATGCCGCACGCGCTGCACGCTTTTCGCCAGCACATCGAGCATCGCCTTCTCGCATTCGGCGATTAGGCCGGGCCACGCATCGGCGCAGTAGACGCGCAACACCGGCACCTTCGCCCGGGTCACCAAATGCCCATCGCCCAGATACAGCCCGAGCAGGTAGGCGTAGGCGTCCACGTGGTCCGGCAGGCCGGGTGACGAACGGCAACGGGCGCAGCGGCTCGGATCCGGCGGAGTCTCGCGTCTTCGTCGCGCCCGCTCGCCGTAGAACCAATGGCCGACGGTGCCGCGCGGAAGATCAAGAGTGCGGCAGATCTCTCCGAAGGAAACGCCGGAGGTCATCAGCCGAAATGCTTGTTCGCGTAACTGAGGAGGATGCACGCCCAACATTGTCGAACGGGGGTACGACAAATTTTGATGGTGCCGAGGGCGGGATTCGAACCCGCACGCCCTTTCGGACAGGTGATTTTGAGTCACCCGAGTCTGCCATTCCTCCACCCCGGCATGCTCGGCCCGCGTGACGCGTCACGCTGACACGAGCACGCAACAGACTACCTACTAGTCTGTGGGGGGCGACACCCAGATACCCGGGTGTCGTGGACTTCGCGAGTTCTGGGGGTAAGCGGCCGTGGCCGACACGCAGGCGAGCATCGACCGCAGGCGGGTTCTCATCGCTGAGGACGAGGCCCTCATCCGGCTCGACCTGGCGGAGATGCTCCAGGAAGAGGGCTACGACGTGGTGGGCGAGGCCGGTGACGGCGAGACCGCCGTGCGCCTGGCCGAGGACCTCAAGCCCGACCTGGTCATCCTGGACATCAAGATGCCGATCATGGACGGCCTGGCCGCGGCCGAGCGGATCGCCGGCGGACGGATCGCCCCGGTGGTCATCCTGACCGCGTTCAGCCAGCGCGACCTGGTGGAGCGCGCGCGGGCCGCCGGGGCCATGGCGTACCTGGTGAAGCCGTTCCAGAAGTCCGACCTGGTGCCGGCGATCGAGATCGCGCTGTCGCGGTACGGCGAGATCGCCGCGCTCGAGTCGGAGGTGGCCGGGCTGACCGATCGTCTGGAGACGCGGAAGTCGGTCGAGCGGGCCAAGGGCGAGCTGATGACGAAGTACTCGATGACCGAACCGCAGGCGTTCAAGTGGATTCAGCGGACGGCCATGGATCACCGGTTGACGATGCGTGAGGTGGCTGACCGGATCATCGCCGAGCAGGAGGAGCCGGAGGGTCCCCCGCAGGCGTGATCGCCTCCGGTGTAACACCTCTGCCCGGTAATGGGTCACCGCACGTAACGGTTCGGTGAATGCCCCTTCGAACTCTTACGGACGGCCCGCGAACTGGGATAGCGTCCCGCCCCATGACGGGCGTAGCGGCGTCGTGGCGGTACGCAAGTGCCGATCGACCTGCTGTGGCTCGGTGAGTTCGGTATGGAGGAGGGTTCCAACCTTGAGGAAGGTTCTCGCACGAGCCATCGGTGGGGTGGCCGTCGTCGGCCTCATCGCCGGGGCCGCTGCTTGCAACAGTGACAGCAGTAGTAGCGGCGGCGGTAGCGCGAGCAGCTCGAACTGCGGCTACAAGCTTGCCTACTTCGGCGCTCTGACCGGTTCGTCGGCCAACCTCGGTGTCAACATCGAGCAGGGGTTCGAGCTGGCGGTCGACCAGTACAACCAGAAGAAGGGCGCGGGCTGCATCACCGTTGCCAAGTTCGACTCGCAGGGTGCCCCCGCGGTCGCGCCGGGTGTCGCCCGGCAGTTGGTGACGGACAAGAAGATCCTGGGCATCGTGGGCCCGCCGTTCTCCGGTGAGTCCGAGGCGGCCGACCCGATCTTCGAGGCGGCCGGCCTTCCGACGATCACGCCGTCGGCGACCCGTGTCTCGCTGTCCGCGAACGGCTGGAAGATCTTCCACCGTGCGGTCGCGAACGACGACGCGCAGGGTCCGGCGGCCGGCAACTACATCAAGGACACGCTGAAGGCGACGAAGGTCTTCGTGGCCAACGACCAGTCGGCGTACGGCGCGGGCCTGGCCGACAACGTGGCCAAGACGCTGGGTTCGGCGGTGGTCGGCACGGACAAGACCGAGGCCGACGGCAAGCAGACCGACTTCTCGGCGACGGTGCAGAAGGTCGTCTCGAGCGGCGCGACGGTGCTGTTCTACGGCGGCTACTACCAGAACGCCGGCCTGATCCGTAAGCAGCTGAGCGCGGCGAGCTGGAAGGGCACGCTGGTGGGCGGCGACGGCATGAACGACCCGGGCCTGGCCAAGGCGGCCGGTAACGAGAACACCACCGGCACGATCGTGACGTGCCCGTGCTCGCCGGCCGACAAGTCGGGTGGCACGTTCGTGGCCGACTACAAGACGAAGTGGAACGTGGCCGCCGGTACGTACTCGGACGTGGCGTTCGACGCGGCGAACATGTTCCTGCAGGGCATCGACGCCGGGAACACCACGGCGGACAAGATGAACACGTACCTGTCGACGATCGATTACAAGGGCATCGCGAACGAGTACAAGTTCACCGACAAGGGCGAGCTCGACCCCACCCTGATCAAGGTCTGGGCGTTCAAGTTCGACACGTCGGGTGCGGCCCAGCCGGACCAGGAGATCAAGACTTCCTGACGCGAGTCGGCAACAACACTCTGCAGGGCGGTGCGGCCGGATTGATCTCCGGCCGCACCGACCTCTTCGTTTCTGGAGTCCCCTGGTGAACTTCTCCGGTTTGATCCACGACTTCGGGCCGCTGACCGTCACGGGCCTGGCGCAGGGCGCGATCATCGCGTTGTTCGCGCTCGGCTACACCCTCGTGTACGGCGTTCTGCGGCTCATCAACTTCGCTCACTCCGAGGTCTTCCTTCTCGGTACATATGCCTGCCTCATGCTGTGGGGCACTGTTTTCGGCCTGGACCAGAACTCGGCGACGCCGTCGGTCCTGGGGGTCATCGGCCTGGTGCTGCTGGGCCTGATCGTGGCGATCGTGGTGTCGGGTCTGACCGCGCTGGGCGTGGAGCTGGTCGCGTACCGGCCGCTGCGGCAACGCAACGCGCCGCCGCTGGCCTTCCTGATCACCGCGATCGGTATGTCGCTGTTCATCTCCGAGACGGTCGGGGTGATCACGAAGCGGAACATCCACGGGGTGCCGCCGCTGATCCGGCCGCGCGACGTCTTCGCCATCGGCAACACGCACGTGACGAACCTGCAGCTTCTGATCATCGTGCTGGCGCTCGTGATGATGTTCGTGCTGGACCGGTTCATCAACCGTTCGCGGCTGGGCCGGGGTGTTCGCGCGGTGGCGCAGAACCCGGACTCGGCGGCGCTGATGGGTGTGAACAAGAACCGGGTGATCTCGCTGGTCTTCCTGCTGGGCGGCCTGATGGCGGGGATCGCGGCGGTGATGTACGACTTGAAGATCGGCGTCACGCGGTTCGACGCGGGCTTCCTGCTCGGCATCGAGGCGTTCACCGCGGCGGTGCTGGGCGGTATCGGCAACCTGCGGGGCGCGCTGCTCGGCGGTCTGCTGCTGGGCGTGCTGCAGAACTACGCGGCCGGCCTGTTCGGGACGCAGTGGCTGCACGCGGCGTCGTTCGTGCTGCTGGTCCTGATCCTGCTGATCCGGCCGACCGGCCTGCTGGGTGAGTCGCTGGGGAGGGCACGCGCATGACCGACATCCAAGTGGATCCGCCGGCGGGTCAGAAGGGCCCGAAGCCGGACAGCGCCTGGCGTACGGGCGGCGGTGTGCGGGGCTGGTTCGGTCGGCAGCCGTGGCCGGTACGTACGGTGATCATCGTGGTGGTGGTCGTCCTGGCCTACCTGCTGCCGTACACCGGGAAGGTTCCGGTGATCGGCCCGCAGATCATCACCCAGGGCATCGACTGGCCGTCGGCGCTGTTCAACGTCGCCTACTACGTGTTGCTGGCGCTGGGCCTGAACGTGGTGGTCGGGTTCGCCGGCCTGCTGGACCTGGGGTACGTGGGCTTCTTCGCGGTCGGCGCGTACACGACGTCGCTGCTGTCGTCGCCGGACAGCGTCCTGCACACGAAGTGGCCGTGGCTGGCGACGATCCCGTTCGCGCTGGCGGCGACGATGCTGGCGGGTCTGATCCTGGGCTGGCCGACGCTGCGGCTGCGCGGTGACTATCTGGCCATCGTGACGCTGGGCTTCGCGGAGATCATCCGGATCGTGGCGACGACCACGAACTGGGCACGTGGTGACCGCGGTTTCGCGGACATCCCGCACCCGCCGGGCAAGTTCTCGGACGGCAAACCGATCTTCGGGGTGGCCGACGCGACGCCGTACTTCTGGCTCGGTCTGACGGTCATCATCCTGGTGGTGCTCGGGGTGCGGAACCTGGACCGCAGCCGGGTGGGCCGGTCGTGGCTGGCGATCCGCGAGGACGAAGAGGCCGCGGAGATCATGGGTGTGCGGACCATCAAGTACAAGCTGTGGGCGTTCGCCATCGGCGCGTTCATCGGTGGTCTGGGTGGTGTGCTGTTCGCCGGTGAGCAGGGCTTCATGAACTCGGACACGTTCGTGCTCCAGTTCTCGATCCTGGTGCTGGCGGGCGTGGTGATGGGTGGCTCGGGCAACATCGCGGGTGCGATCCTGGGTGGTGCGCTGATCTCGTACATCCCGGACCGGCTGCGTGGTATCCAGGACCCGATCTTCCACACCGACCTGTTCGGTTTCCGGTTCGCGATCTTCGGCCTGGTGATCATCGCGATCATGATCTTCCGGCCGCAGGGTCTGATTCCCAGCCGGCGGCGGGCGATGGAGCTGAAGGATCGGGCGAAGGAGGTGGCTCCGGGTGAGTGAGCGAAGCGAGCGAACCATCAGGCTCAGCAGTGCATGCGCTCATGGCGCCACAGAGCGCAGCGGAGTGTCGTCATGAGTGAGCCGCATGTTGAGGGGCCTGAAGAGCTGGACGCCTCCGACGCGCGGGCCGAGGACCGGCCCGAACCGGCCACCGGCGCCCCCCGGCAGCCGGCGCACACGCCGCCGGCACACGGCGGCGAGGCGCTTCTGGAGGTCGACCACGTGACGCTGCGGTTCGGCGGCGTGGTGGCGCTCAACGACGTCAGCTTCACCCTCCACAAGGGGGAGATCTTCGGGCTGATCGGCCCGAACGGTGCCGGCAAGACGACCTGCTTCAACGCGATGACGGGCGTGTACCGGCCGACGAGCGGCGAGATCCGGTTCCAGGGTCAGTCGATCGTCGGCAAGAAGAAGCACGAGATCACCCGCGGCGGCATCGCCCGGACGTTCCAGAACGTGCGGTTGTTCCCGGAGATGACGGCGCTGGAGAACGTCATGGTGGGTGCCGACGCGCACCACAAGACGAGCGTGGTCGGCGCGTTGTTCCGGTTGCCGCGGCATTGGCGCGAGGAGCAGGCCGGCCGGGACAAGGCATTCGAGCTGCTGCGTTTCGTCGGGATCCAGCGGCGGGCCGGGGAGGTGTCGAGGAACCTGGCGTACGGCGAGCAGCGGCGGCTGGAGATCGCCCGGGCGCTGGCCACCAATCCGACGCTGCTGTGCCTGGACGAACCGGCGGCGGGCTTCAACCCGGCCGAGAAGGAAGAGCTGCTGCAGCTGATCCGCAAGATCCGCGACACCGGGGTGACGGTGCTGCTCATCGAGCACGACATGCGCCTGGTGATGGGTGTGACGGACCGGATCGTGGTGCTGGAGTTCGGCAAGAAGATCGCCGAGGGGTCGCCGACCGACGTGCGGGACAACCCGGCGGTCATCGCCGCTTACCTGGGAGTGCCGACCGATGCTGCTTGAGCTGGAGGACATCACGCTGCTGTACGGGCGGATCCAGGCGCTGCACGGGATCAGCCTGACCGTCGGCGAGGGCGAGATCGTGGCCCTGATCGGCGCGAACGGTGCGGGCAAGTCGACCACGATGCGGGCCATCTCGGGTCTGCGCCCGGTGGCGCAGGGCAGCATCCGGTTCGACGGGCAGGACATCACCAAGATGCGGGCCGACCTGCGGGTGGTGCGCGGGGTGTCGCAGTCGCCGGAGGGCCGGGGCATCTTCCCGGGCATGTCGGTCCGGGAGAACCTGGAGATGGGCGCCTACACCCGACGCAACCGGAGCGAGATCACCGAGGACCTGGAGCGGGCGTTCACGCTGTTCCCCCGTCTGCGGGAGCGGGAGCGTCAGGTCGGCGGCACGTTGTCCGGCGGTGAGCAGCAGATGCTGGCGGTGGGCCGGGCGCTGATGAGCCGGCCGAAGCTGCTGCTGCTGGACGAGCCGTCGATGGGTCTGGCGCCGATGCTGATCCAGCAGATCTTCGACATCATCGTCGAGATCAACCAGCAGGGTACGACCGTGCTGCTGGTGGAGCAGAACGCGCAGCAGGCGCTGTCGCGGGCCCACCGGGCGTACGTGCTGGAGACCGGCCGGATCGTCAAGACCGGCACGGGCGCGGAGCTGCTGCACGATCCTGCGGTGAAGGACGCCTATCTCGGCGTGGCCTGAGCCGGTGGCAACACATACGGAGGAGATAACGATGTTTCGCAGTTCTCCCGCCCGCCGGGCGGTTCTGGGTTTGACCGTGGCGGCGACCATGACGGTGACGCTGGCGGCGTGTGGCGGGGAGTCGAACGACAACACCGGCACCGGAGCCGGCGCGGCGCCGACCCCCTCGTCGTCGGTGGACAGCGCGCTGGCGGCGAAGGTGCCGGCGGACATCAAGTCGGCCGGGAAGCTGACCATCGGGACGGACTCGACGTACGCGCCGAGCGAGTTCCTGGACACCGACGGCAAGACCGTCAAGGGTTTCGACGTCGACCTGTTCAACGCGGTGGCGGCCAAGCTGGGTCTGAAGACGGAGTGGCAGTCGGCGTCGTTCGACGGCATCATCCCGGGCGTCAGCACCGGCAAGTACAACGTCGGGGTGTCCTCGTTCACCGTCAACGCGGACCGGGAGAAGCAGGTCACCATGGTGTCCTACTTCAGCGCCGGCACGCAGTGGGCGGCGAAGGCGGGCGGCACGATCAGCCCGGACGACGCCTGCGGCAAGAAGATCGCCGTGCAGACGGCGACGGTGCAGGTGGACGACATCACCGCCCGGTCGAAGAAGTGCACGACCGCGGGCAAGGCCAAGATCACCGTCGACCAGTACCAGAAGCAGAGCGACGCCACCAACGCCGTGGTGACCGGCAAGGACGACGCGATGCTGGCCGACTCGCCGGTCGGCGCATATGCGGTCAAGCAGACCAACGGCCAGCTGGCTCTGGTCGGTGACATCTACGACTCGGCGCCGTACGGCTACGTCCTGCCGAAGGACCAGACCGACTTCGGCTCCGCGATCGCGGGCGCAGTGCAGGCGCTGATCGCCGACGGGACGTACAAGACGATCCTGGCCACCTGGGGTGTCGACGCGGGCGCGATCACCACGCCCGCGGTGAATCCGACGGCGTGAGATCGGGACGATGACGGACTCGGCGTCCACCGGGCGGGCACAGCCGGAAGCGATCAAGGCTGTGCCCGTGCGGCATCCGGGGCGGTGGATCGTGGTGGCGGTGGTGGCCGTCCTGGTCGCCATGTTCCTGCACCTGTTGATCACCAACGACCGGTTCGACTGGTCGTTCATCTTCTCGTCGTACTCCCCGGGCAAGCGCGGGGTGATGTTCACGGCGCCGGTGCTGAACGGCCTGCGGGGCACGCTCCTCCTGACGGTGACCTCGATGGTGATCGGCATCGTTCTCGGCGTGATCCTGGCCATCATGCGGCGTTCGCCGAACCGGATCCTGTCCTGGGTGGCATGGCTCTACATCTGGTTTTTCCGGGCAGTGCCGCTGATCGTGCTGGCGGTCCTGTTCGGCAACCTGAATGTGTTGTGGGCGCGAATCGGCTTCGGGCTGCCGTTCGACCGGCAGATCGGCCGGCTGTTTGGGATCCATGACCTGAACGCGCAGTTCTACTCGGTGAAGGCTAGCGATCTGCTCATCGGGTTCGTGGCCGGCATGCTGGCACTGGGCCTGTCCGAGGGGGCGTACATGGCGGAGATTGTCCGCGCGGGCATCCAGTCGATCGACCTGGGACAGTCCGAGGCGGCGACCGCGCTGGGTATGTCCCAGTCGCAGGTGCTGCGCCGGATCGTGCTGCCGCAGGCGATGCGGGTGATCGTGCCGCCCACCGGCAACGAGATCATCGCCATGGTGAAGAACACGTCGATCGTGGCCTACGTGCCGGTCACGATGGAGCTGTTCTTCCAGATGCAGGCGATCTCGGCCCGCACCTTCATCGTGCTGCCGGTGCTGGTCGGCGCGGTGATCTGGTACCTGATCGTGTGCAGCATCCTGATGGTCGTGCAGTACTTCGTCGAGAGACACTTCGGGCGGGGCTACGGTACGACCGGCCGGGCTCGGCAGCATCTGCGCGACGTGCAGGTCGAGCAGACCGGCCGCGCCGCCGGGGGAGGAGAGACGGCATGACCGATGCACACGTCAAGCCGGAGGGTGTCAGCGCCGCCGAGATGGTCCGCGCGGAGTCGGTGCACAAGTCGTTCGGCTCGCTCGATGTCCTCAAGGGCATCGACGTGGTCGTCAAACCGGGCGAGGTATGCTGTGTCCTGGGTCCGTCGGGCTCCGGCAAGTCGACGTTTCTGCGCTGCGTCAACCACCTGGAGAAGATCAACGCCGGCCGCATCTTCGTCGACGGCGAACTGATCGGCTACCACGAGCGTGGCGGCAAGCTGCACGAGATGAGCGAGAAGGACGTCGCGAAGCAGCGCCGGTCGATCGGCATGGTCTTCCAGCGGTTCAACCTGTTCCCGCACAAGACCGTGCTGCAGAACGTCACCGAGGCACCGAGCCAGGTCAGGCGGGAGGACCGGACCGAGGTCCGGGGCCGGGCGCTCGCGTTGCTGGACCGGGTCGGGCTGGCCGAAAAGGTCGACAGCTACCCGAGCCAGTTGTCGGGCGGCCAGCAGCAGCGCGTGGCGATCGCCCGGGCGCTGGCCATGCGGCCCAAACTGATGCTGTTCGACGAGCCCACCAGTGCCCTCGACCCGGAACTAGTCGGTGAGGTCCTGGATGTGATGAAGGACCTGGCGCGGGACGGCATGACGATGGTCGTGGTCACCCACGAGATCGGCTTCGCCCGAGAGGTGGGCGACAGGCTGATTTTCATGGACGAGGGCGTCGTGGTCGAGGAAGGGCCCCCTCGGGACGTGATCGCTCACCCGCAGCAGGAACGGACGAAGGCGTTTCTCAGCAAGGTCCTCTGACCGTCAGACCCAGAGGCTCCGGCCCCGCTCGCCGAGTTCGGAGCGATCCGGGAGGCTGAGGCTCACCCACACAGGTGAAATGTCGTATTTCGCCCATTCCGCCGAGATCCCGAAGATCGGGCGGCGGACCGGCGAGATCCAGAACGCCGCCTCGATGAGGCCTCGGTCGCCATCGCCGCCGCTGACTCGGACAATTTCGGCCTCGTCGTCATCAGCGTCCCTCATCACCGGCAGCAGGGGCCGCCGTGTGGCCTCGGCTCCCGGATCGAAGCCGTAGCCGATTCGCAGGTCGCCCGGGCCCGGAGCGTACAGAATGTCGTCGCGTTCGGCCCCGAAAGGTTCACGGCCGAGGACGGCGAGGGTCACCACGGCGCCGTCGGAATACAACACAAGCGACCGGAGAACGAGCACCCGATTCGCCGACCGGCCCAGTATTCGGTCGCTGGCCACGGTGAATCCGCATTCGTTCTCCGGTCCTCTACTCATTTTGCGACGTTATCACGGGCACACATCGTCGCCCGTCCAGTAATCGTCCAGGGTGGGGCCGTTGCCGCTGGAAATAGAGTTATTCGTCGACGACGACGTCTGCTGCCAATGGCCGGTCAGGCGACCGTACGCAGTGACGAAGGTGTAGTCGTCACAATGTGCAGTGAACACATAGTGCACAGAGGAAGTGCATCCGGCCTTGCCGTTGGAACTGCACGACGTGCCGGACACGATCGACGGTGAACCGCTGGTGGTGTTGTGGTGGTAGTACAGCAGCGACTGCGCACTACCTTTGTAGATCTTACCGTTGCAGGTCATCGTCACGCTGACCGCGACCGTGACCGTGTACTGGCTGCTGCCGACGTACTTCTCCGTGCCGGTCGGCGTGCCCAGCGACGGGCGGCAGTACGGGCTGGGATCGGCGCTGGCCGCGCCGGCGCCTGCGGTGACGATGCCCAGGACGGCTACAAGGGAGGCCAGGATCGCGGCGAGCCGGCCGGTGGCCGTGCGCCGAGTCGGGAAGGCGATCATCAGAGACTGCACCCGCCCTCACCGACGTTGCGATGGGTGAAGGTGTACTTACCGGTACCGCGCGTCATGTGCACGGTGCTGTTCCCACACTGGAATTTCAACGCCTGGTTGTCCACCAGCGTGTAGACACCATGCCACCGCGGCGTCTGAGTGTAGGTGGTGCCGTTGGCGGGCGTGTAGCTCCAGGACTGGCGGTCGTTCTCCGTGCCGCAGCCGCTGCGACATGCGCCGTTGACGCCGGCCAGCACCGAGGCTCCGGCGTACGCGAACTGGCTGTCCAGCCGCAGCCAGCTGGCGGTGTACTTGTCGACCTCGACGTAGTTGCCGCTCTGGCTGTAGTACTGCGTCAGGCACATCTTGATGATCGTGGACGCGTCCTCCTCGCACCCCCCGGTGGTGGACGACATAGGTGACATGCCCGCCGGCTTCGCCGGTTTCAGACCCGGGATCGAGGCGGCGTCGACGACCTTGAGCGCATAGTGTCGGGTGCCGTCCGGATCGGTGGACAGGAGCACATTCGATACGGTCGACGTCACCGGATACGAATTCCCCAGGTTGTCGGTGAATGTCGAGCCGTTCTTAATGGCCTGGACGGAAAGGAGGATCGGCGCCGCCGGGTTCGACGCGGCGGCCGACGCCGGCGTCGCGGGCGAGCTCACCGCAAGGGCGATGGCCGCAGCTGCCAGCGCGGTGGCTGATATTCTTCGGTACACACTTTCTCCCCGTGTTCATCTGACCTGCGGGATTGCGGGCCAGGAAAACCTTGACACGGTCCGGCTTCGATCCGTACCCCTTGAAATAACCGTTGTGCTGGCCCAGACTTGCCGTGCTCGATGAGGTGCATCACCACACGGGGAGTGGTCGAGATGCGTTTTCGGAAGGTCGATCACGGGGATCTGACGCCGCGTCAGCTGGACGTTGTCGCTCTGTTGGCCACCGGGATGTCGAACCAGGAGATCGCCGGGCGGCTGTGGATCAGCGTGCACACCGTCGCCGGCCACGTCGCATCGGTGATGGAGACCATCGGCGCCCGCAACCGGGCCGAGTTGGTCGCCCGCTGCTACGTCGCCGGGCTGCTGGCGTTGTCCTGGCCGCCGGAGGTGATCATCCCGCACTGAGCCGGTCGCAACGGTCCGGGGCGGCCTGGAATTGTCGTACCTCCGGACTAGAGTTCACGGACGTGAGCGACGACGCCAAGACCCCCCGTCTGCTGCTGCTCGACGGCCATTCACTGGCCTACCGGGCGTTCCACGCGCTGCCGGTGGACAACTTCTCCACCCAGACCGGCCAGGCGACCAACGCCGTGTTCGGCTTCACGTCGATGCTGATCAACATGCTGCGCGACGAGCAGCCGACGCACATCGTCGTGGCGTTCGACGTCTCCCGGCATTCCTTCCGCCTCGACCTCTACCCGGAGTACAAAGCCGGCCGGTCCGAGACGCCGAAGCCGTTCCTGGGTCAGGTCAGCCTGATCAAGGAGGTGCTGGAGGCGTTACGGATCCCGGTGGTGGAGAAGCCGGGGTACGAAGCCGACGACGTCATCGCCACGCTCGCCACCCAGGGCCGCGACCAGGGTTTCGAGGTGATCATCTCCAGCGGTGACCGGGACGCGTTCCAGCTCGCCGGCGAGCACACCACGATCCTCTACCCGGTGCGCGGCGTGTCCGAGGTGTGGCGGATGACGCCGGACGCGATCGAGGAGAAGTACCTCGTACGCCCCGAGCGGTACCGGGAAAAGGCCGCCCTGGTCGGCGAGGCCAGCGACAACCTCATCGGGGTGCCCGGCGTGGGGGACAAGACCGCCGCCAAGTGGCTCCACGAGTGGGGCGGCCTCGACGGCGTCGTGGCCAACGCCGACAAGATCAAGGGTAAGGCCGGCGAAAGCCTGCGCGCCCATCTGGCCGACGTGCTGCGCAACTACAACCTCAACGCGCTGATCTGCGACCTCGAACTGCCGCTGGGGCCGGCCGACGCGCAGTGGCACGGCTGGGACCGGGAAGCCGTCCACCAGGTGTTCGACGCGCTCGAGTTCCGGGTCCTGCGCGAGCGGCTGTATTCGTACCTGGACGCGGTCGAGCCCGAGGCCGAGTCCGGTTTCGACCTGGCGGCCAGCGTGCTGCAGCCGGGCGAGGTGGCCGGCTGGCTGGCGCAGCACGCCACCGAGGCGCCCGTCGGGGTGGCCGTCACCGGCCGGTTCGGGCGGGGCACCGGGTCGCTCACCGGCATCGGGGTGGCCACCGGCGACGGCCCGGCGGCCTGGTTCGACCCGGCCGGGCTGGACGCCGCCGACGAGCCGGCGGTCGCCGCGTGGCTCGCCGACAACGACCGGCCCAAGGTCATCCACGACGCCAAGCCGGCCATGCTGGCGTTCCGGGCGCACGGCTGGACTCTCGGCGGGGTCCGGGTCGACACCGCGCTGGCGGCCTATCTGGCCAAACCCGACCAGCGGGCCTACGACCTGACCGACCTGGCCCTGCGCTACCTCAAGCGCGAGCTCAAGGTCGACGCTCCGCAGGAGGGCCAGCTCACCCTGGACGGCCTCGGCGGCGACGACGACGGCGGCAACGCGGCCGAGGAGAACCTCATGCTGCGGGCCCGGGCCACCCTCGACCTGGCCGACACCATCACCGAGGAGTTGTCCCGCGACGACGGCGCCTCTCAGCGGCTGCTGATGGAGGTGGAACAGCCGCTGTCGGTGGTGCTGGGCGAGATGGAGCACATCGGCATCGCGGCCGACACCGAGTACCTGTCCGAGCTCGAGGCGCACTTCGCGGCCGAGGTGAAATCGGCCCAGCAGGCCGCGCACGAGGTGGTCGGGCGGGAATTCAACCTGGGTTCGCCCAAGCAGCTGCAGGAGATCCTGTTCACCGAGCGCGGCCTGCCCAAGACCAAGCGGATCAAGTCCGGCTACACCACCGACGCCGACGCGCTGCAGAGCCTGTTCGCGCAGACCGGCGATCCGGTGCTGGAGCATCTGCTGCGGCACCGTGACGTGGCCAAGCTCAAGTCCACCGTGGACGGGCTGCTCAAGTCGGTGTCCGACGACGGGCGCATCCACACCACGTTCAACCAGACGGTCGCGGCCACCGGCCGGCTGTCGTCGACGGACCCGAACCTGCAGAACATCCCGATCCGCACCGAGGAGGGCCGCCGGATCCGCCGCGCGTTCATCGTCGGCGACGGGTTCGAGCAGCTGATGACCGCCGACTACAGCCAGATCGAGATGCGGATCATGGCGCACCTGTCCGGCGACGAGGCGCTGGTCGAGGCGTTCAACACGGCGTTCGACTTCCACGCCACCACCGCGTCGTCGGTGTTCCACGTGCCGGTCGAGGAGGTCGTGCCCGACCAGCGCCGCAAGATCAAGGCGATGAACTACGGCCTGGCGTACGGGCTGAGCGCGTTCGGCCTGTCGAACCAGCTGAACATCTCCACCGACGAGGCCCGCGGGCTGATGGACGAGTACTTCGAGCGGTTCGGCGGGGTCCGCGACTACCTGCAGGTGGTGGTCCGGCGGGCCGTGCAGGACGGGTACACCGCCACCATCCTCGGCCGGCGGCGCTACCTGCCCGACCTGAGCAGCGACAACCGGCAGCGCCGGGAGATGGCCGAGCGGATGGCCCTCAACGCCCCGATCCAGGGGTCGGCGGCCGACATCATCAAGGTCGCGATGCTGCGGGTCGACGCGGCGCTGCGGGAATCCGGGCTGCGCTCGCGGATGCTGCTGCAGGTGCACGACGAGCTGGTGTTCGACGTGGCGCCGGGGGAGCGGGAGGCGCTGGAGGAACTGGTACGGCGGGAGATGGGCGGGGCCCACCCGCTGTCGGTGCCTCTGGAGGTCTCCGTCGGCTCCGGCCGCGACTGGAACGGCGCCGACCACTGACCGCAGCCCGCCGCTTTAAGGCCGGCTGCGGACGGAGGGCCGGCCGCGGACTGGGCCGGCGGTGAGGGCGGGCTGCTGACTGGGGGCCGGCCGCTGGGGGCGGGCTGCTGACTGGGGCCGGCCGCTGCGGACCGGCCGCGGACTGAGGTAGGGGCCACTGAGGACGGTGCCGGGCTGCGGCGGGCATTTGCCTGGCTCTGCCATTGTGAGCCGCATGCCGAGCCTTTCGCCGGACCTGGCCGCTGACGACCGGGTCTCGTACGAGCGCACCGATCACCGCCGTGCCGCGACGCCGCCCGTGCCCCGCAGCTGGCACCCGGTCATCCTCGAGCCGCTCGACGAGGCTCACGCGGCTGTGTTCGCGCCGATGTTCAAGGCCCTCGGCGACCCGGTGCGGCTGCGCCTGCTGTCCATGATCGCCTCGGCCGGCGGCGGCGAGGTGTGCGTGTGCGACCTGACCGGCTCGTTCACGCTCACCGGGCCGACCATCTCGCACCACCTGAAGGTGCTGCGCGAGGCCGGGCTGGTGCACAGCGACCGCCGCGGCACCTGGGTGTACTACCGCCTGGTGCCGTCGGCGCTGACCCTGCTGGGCGGACTCCTGGCCCGGGACTGACGGGCTACTTCTTGAGCGGGTCGTGACCCCAGTTCATCAGCGAGTAGCGCCAGTCGGCCTCCGCGACGTCGCCGGACGGGCGCTGCGCCAGGTGCCGGTGGACGTACCCGACGACCTTGGTCATGTGCTGCTCGTCGCCGGACGTCAGATCGGCCTTCCGGGCGTGCAGGATCTTGATGATCTTCCGCCCGGAGTCGTGGCCGACCGATTCCCCGCCGGACGACGGCTTCTGCCCGACCGACTTCGACTCGTCGGTCTTCAGCCACTTCTCCAGCTCGCCGGCGGTCATGTTGACCGCCTCGTGGAACTCGGCGTACGTGTCCTGGTCAGTCATGGTCGAGCGACTCCGGCTTGTTCACGGCCTCGCGCCCGGTCTTGTCGCTCTTGACCTTGTACTGCGGGTCGTCCTCGGAGGCGTCCACCGTACGCCCGGCCTCCTCCGTCCGGGAGGTGATCTTCTCCTCGACCTTGCCGTGCACGGTCTGCCCGTGGCTCTGCCAGGTCACCTTCTCGCCTTTGTGCACCATACCGGCGGGCATACCCGCCGGTCAGGTGGGCAAACGGTCCGTCACGAAGATCGCCGTACCGGGGAACAGCCGGCCGCGCAGAGGACTCCACTGGCCCCAGATGTGGTCGTGCCCGTCCGGCCACTCCGGTTCGACCAGGTCGCGCAGCGCGAAGCCGGCGCCGACCAGCTCGCGGACCCGGTCGCCGAGCGTGCGGTGCTGCTCGATGTAGGTCACCGTGCCGTCGTCGTCGCGTTCGGTGTACGGGCTGCGGTCGAAGTACGAGTTGTGCACCACCAGGCCCGACTCGTCCGGCTCGTCCCAGAAGACCCACCGCATCGGATGGGTCAGCGAGAAGACCCACGCGCCGCCGGGCCGCAGCACCCGGGCGACCTCGCGCATGACCGCGGCCGAATCGGACACGAACGGCACCGCCCCGAACGCCGTGCAGACGATGTCGAACGACCCGTCGGCGAACGGCAGAGCCAGCGCGTCCGCCTGGACCAGCGGGACCGTGACCCCGGTCCGCCCGGCCGCGTCCCGGGCGTGCCGCAGCATTCCCTCCGACAGGTCGAGGGCGGCGACCACCGCGCCCTGCCCGGCCAGCCAGCGCGCCCCGGCGGCAGCGCCGCAGCCCAGTTCCAGCACCCGCCGGCCGCGGACGTCGCCGAGCAGCCGGGCGTCGGCCTCCCGCAATCCCTCCGGGCACCACACGAAGTCGAGGTCACCGAGGAACGTGCCGTGCTCGGCCTGGTAGTCGTCGGCGTCGGAGTCCCACCACCGGCGGCTCGCCGTCCGGCTGTCGGCGTCGCTGACCGCCCGGCGACCTTGCGATTCGATCACGGCGCTACCGTACGGCAACGCCGTGACCTGCGAGAAAGGCCACAAAACGGACCCCAGGCCGGCAAACCCTAGATTAATGTGCCGCCGTCTGTAGGAGGCCTTGCAACCTGTGGTAATGCGCACGGTAAGCTAGTCGATGCGCTCGCGGATCGTGTGCCTCAGCAGGGAGCAGGTTCCGTTGTCGTCTCGTCAAGCATGATCCGTTGGCCCGTTCCAGTGGATTCGCTGCCGCGCTTCGACAGTTCCGCGAAGTGCGAGCCACCACGAATCCATCCGTTCGGAGCACCTGTCCACATGACGAGCAGCATCGAGGCCACCTCGAGCGCCACCCGGGTCACCGTCGACGACCTCGGCAGTGAGGAAGCGTTCCTCGCCGCCATCGACGAGACCATCAAGTACTTCAACGACGGCGACATTGTCGAAGGCACCGTCGTCAAGGTCGACCGGGACGAAGTCCTGCTCGACATCGGCTACAAAACCGAGGGTGTCATCCCCTCGCGTGAGTTGTCGATCAAGCACGACGTGGACCCAGCGGAAGTGGTGTCGGTCGGCGACCACATCGAAGCCCTCGTCCTCACCAAGGAGGACAAAGAAGGCCGTCTGATCCTCTCGAAGAAGCGGGCGCAGTACGAGCGCGCGTGGGGCACCATCGAGAAGATCAAGGAGGACGACGGCGTCGTCCGCGGTTCGGTCATCGAAGTCGTCAAGGGTGGTCTCATCCTGGACATCGGTCTCCGAGGCTTCCTGCCGGCCTCCCTGGTCGAGATGCGGCGCGTCCGCGATCTCCAGCCGTACGTCGGCCGGGAGCTCGAGGCGAAGATCATCGAGCTGGACAAGAACCGCAACAACGTGGTTCTTTCCCGCCGGGCGTGGCTCGAGCAGACCCAGTCCGAGGTCCGCACCGAGTTCCTCAACAAGCTGCAGAAGGGCCAGGTCCGCAAGGGCGTCGTGTCCTCCATCGTCAACTTCGGCGCGTTCGTCGACCTGGGCGGTGTGGACGGCCTCGTGCACGTCTCCGAGCTCTCCTGGAAGCACATCGACCACCCCTCCGAGGTCGTCGAGGTCGGCCAGGAGGTCGAGGTCGAGGTCCTGGACGTCGACCTGGACCGCGAGCGTGTGTCGCTGTCGCTGAAGGCGACCCAAGAAGACCCGTGGCGTCAGTTCGCCCGGACCCACGCGATCAACCAGATCGTGCCGGGCAAGGTCACCAAGCTGGTCCCGTTCGGCGCGTTCGTCCGCGTCGACGACGGCATCGAGGGCCTGGTGCACATCTCCGAGCTGGCCGAGCGGCACGTCGAGCTGCCCGAGCAGGTCGTCCAGGTCGGCTCCGACGTCCTCGTCAAGGTCATCGACATCGACCTCGAGCGCCGGCGCATCTCGCTGTCGCTCAAGCAGGCCAACGAGGGCTTCGTCGAAGGCGAGGAGCACTTCGACCCCACCCTCTACGGCATGGCCGCGACGTACGACGCCGAGGGCAACTACATCTACCCGGAGGGCTTCGACCCCGAGACGGGTGAGTGGCTCGAGGGCTTCGACAAGCAGCGCGAGACGTGGGAGAAGCAGTACGCCGACGCCCGCGAGCGCTGGGAGGCGCACACCAAGCAGGTTCAGGCCTCCCGCGAGGCCGACGCCGACGCCGCGCTCAACCCGCCGGCGCCGATCAGCGGCGGCGCTCCTGCCTCGTCCTCGTCCTCGTCGTCGTCCTCCTCCTCGTCGAGCTCGCCCGCCCCGGCGCGCGCCGCCGAGGAGCCGTCGGGCACCCTGGCCACCGACGAGGCTCTCGCCGCTCTGCGGGAGAAGCTCGCCGGAGGCAAGTGACCTGCGGCAAGTGATCTGCGGCAAGTGATCTGAGCAAGCGCTTGAGGGCCCGGCCGGTTGCTCCGGCCGGGCCCTCGGTGTGTCCGGCGGGCATACTGTCCGGATGCTCATGGTGGGACTGACCGGCGGGATCGGCGCGGGCAAGAGCGCCGTCGCCCGGCGCCTGGAGAAGCGCGGGGCGGTGATCATCGACGCCGACCGGCTGGCCCGCGAGGTCGTCGCCGCCGGCACCGACGGCCTGTCCGCCGTGGTCGAGGCGTTCGGCCGCGAGGTGGTCGGACCCGACGGTGAGCTCGACCGCCCGGCGCTCGGCGCGCATGTCTTCGGCGACGACGACGCCCGACGGGAACTGGAGAAGATCATTCACCCGCGCGTACGGGCCCGGACGGCCTCACTCGCCCGTGCCGCGCCCCCCGGTGCGGTGGTCGTCAACGACGTGCCCCTGCTGGCCGAGACCGGCCTGGCCCCGTCCTACCACCTGGTCGTGGTCGTGCGGGCCGACCCGGACGTCCGCATCGCCCGCCTGGCCGATACCCGCGGGATGAGCGCGGGGCAGGCCGCCGCCCGCATCGCCGCGCAGGCCACCGACGAGCAGCGCGCCGCCGCCGCCGACGTGATCCTGGACAACGACGCCGGCCTCGGCGACCTGAACACCGCCGTCGACCGCCTCTGGCGCGAGCGCCTCGTCCCGTACGAGCAGCACCTGCGGCTGAGGCGCGTGGTCCCGTCGGCGCCACGCGCCCGGATCGTCCCGCCCGACCCGGCCTGGCCGGCCCAGGCGGCCCGGCTGATCGCCCGGATCCGCCACCACGCCGGCGCCCACACCGATGTCGACCACATCGGTTCGACCGCCGTCCCCGGGCTGCCCGCCAAGGACGTGATCGATCTGATGGTGGCCGTCCGGACCCTGGACGAGGCCGACGAGCTGGCCGGCCCGCTGACCGCCGCCGGCCTGCCACGGCGGCCGGGGGAGTGGGTCGACAACGCCCGCAACCTGCCCGGCCGGACCTGGCCCAAGCGCCTGCACGGCAGCGCCGACCCGGGCCGCCCGGTCAACCTGCACCTGCGGGTGACCGGCTCGCCGGGCTGGCGCTTCGCCCTGCTGATGCGCGACCACCTGCGCGCCGACACCACCGCCCGGGACGCGTACGCGCAGGCCAAGTCGTCGTGGGCGGTGACCCACCCGGATCTGGGCGCGTACGCCGAGGCGAAGGAGCCCTGGTTCGACGCCGAAGCCACCGCGGCCGACGCCTGGGCCGAGTCGACGGCCTGGCGCCCCTCGGCCTGACACCGGGTCTGCGGGTCCGCGCAGCCAGCCGCGTCGCGAACGTGTGCCGCACCGCACGGGTGCGGTCCGGAAGCTCAGGGCGCGCGGCGGGTCTGGTGGAGCTCGGGGCGCGGCCCAGCCCGGCGGGGGCGCTGCGGCCTGGAGTTGCGGAGAGGCCGGCCGGTGGGGCGGGGCGGTGCCGTTTCCTGGTCAGGGGTTGCCCGTACCGCTGAAGGAAACAGGAAGGGCGCTCGCGGCGGCCGGATCGGCGCAGAGCGCACGACCCCCACGGGTGCGCACGCCGGTGTCCCGGGGCGCATCGACCGCGGTGCCGGCTCGGGGGGACCGTGTGGTGGTCCGGAATCCGGCCGGGCGGCCGCCGCGAGCGGCCTACCTGATCAGGTTAGAAGAGGTCATCAACGCGGGACAATGCCGATTCCGGAGCCGAATTGGCACCCTCCGCACACCCCGTCGGCGCGACGTCCGTACCGCCCCCGGCGAACGGTCCGAAAACTTGTCGTACCCCCGACGTACGGTTGTTCCATGGCGCTCGACATCCCACGACTGGACGGCCGTTTCGAGGTCGTGAGTGACTACCAGCCGGCCGGCGACCAGCCCGCGGCCATCGATGATCTTGAGCGGCGGGTCAAGCGGGGCGACCAGCACACGGTGCTGCTCGGCGCGACCGGCACCGGCAAGAGCGCGACCACCGCCTGGCTGATCGAACGGCTGCAGCGGCCCGCGCTGGTGCTCGCTCCCAACAAGACCCTGTGCGCGCAGCTGGCCAAGGAGTTCCGCGAGCTGATGCCACACAACGCGGTGGAGTATTTCGTCAGCTACTACGACTACTACCAGCCTGAGGCGTACATCGCGCAGAGCGACACCTACATCGAAAAGGACTCGTCGGTCAACGAGGAGGTCGAGCGGCTGCGGCACTCGGCCACCATGTCGCTGCTGACCCGGCGCGACACGATCGTGGTGGCGACGGTCAGCGCGATCTACGGCCTGGGCACACCACAGGAATATCTGGACCGCTCGGTCAAGGTCAAGATCGGCAACAACGTCGACCGCGACAAGCTGCTGCGGCGCCTGGTGGACATCCAGTACGCGCGCAACGACATGTCCTTCCAGCGCGGTACGTTCCGGGTCCGCGGCGACACGCTGGAGATCATCCCGGCGTACGAGGAGCTGGCCGTCCGGATCGAGCTGTTCGGTGACGAGGTGGAGAAGCTGTACTACCTGCACCCGCTGACCGGCGAGGTGGTGCGCGAGGTGGACGAGCTGGTGATCTTCCCAGCGACCCACTACGCGGCCGGCCCGGAGCGGATGGAGCGGGCGATCCGCGAGATCGAGGCCGAGCTGGCCGAGCGGCTGGCCGAGTTCGAGCGGCAGGGCAAGCTGCTGGAGGCGCAGCGTCTGCGTATGCGGACCACGTACGACATCGAGATGATGCGGCAGGTCGGGTTCTGCAATGGCATCGAGAACTACTCGATGCACATGGACGGCCGGACGTTCGGGGAGCCCTCGTTCACGCTGATCGACTACTTCCCCGATGACTTCCTCACCGTCATCGACGAGTCGCACCAGACGATCCCGCAGATCGGCGGTATGTACGAGGGCGATGCGTCACGGAAACGGATCCTCATCGAGCACGGCTTCCGGCTGCCCAGTGCCGCCGACAACCGCCCGCTGCGGTGGGACGAGTTCCTGGAACGGGTCGGGCAGATGGTGTTCCTGTCCGCGACCCCCGGGCCGTGGGAGATGCAGCAGGCGCAGGGCGAGTTCGTCGAGCAGGTGATCCGCCCGACCGGCCTGGTCGACCCACAGGTGGTGGTGAAACCGACCAAGGGCCAGATCGACGACCTGATGCACGAGATCCGGCTGCGCACCGAGCGGGACGAGCGGGTCCTGGTCACCACGCTGACCAAGAAGATGTCCGAGGACCTCACGGACTACCTGCTCGAGGCCGGCATCCGCGTGCGGTACCTGCACTCCGAGGTGGACACGCTGCGCCGGGTCGAGCTGCTGAAGGAACTGCGCAAGGGCGACTACGACGTGCTGGTTGGCATCAACCTGCTTCGAGAGGGCCTCGACCTGCCGGAGGTGTCGCTGGTCGCCATCCTGGACGCCGACAAGGAAGGCTTCCTGCGCAGCGGGCGGTCGCTGATCCAGACCATCGGCCGGGCGGCGCGCAACGTGTCCGGCGAGGTGCACATGTACGCGGACAAGATGACACCCTCCATGCGCAACGCGATCGAGGAGACCGACCGCCGCCGGGACAAGCAGATCGCCCACAACGTGGCCAACGGGATCCAGCCGACGGCGCTGCGGAAGAAGATCCATGACATCCTCGACGACATCTACCGGGAAGCCGAGGACACCGAGTCGGCGGTGAACGGTCAGATGGTCGGCGGCGGCGGGCGGCAGATGTCCCGTGGCAAGGGCCCGGTGCCGGAGACCCGGTCCCGCGGTCGCAGCGCCGCGGCGGCGACCCCGGCCCGGGCCGGGATGGCGCGGGCCGAGCTGGCGCAGCTCATCCAGGACCTCAACGACCAGATGCTGGCGGCCGCCCGGGAGCTGCAGTTCGAGCTGGCCGCCCGGATCCGTGACGAGGTCTCGTCGCTGAAGAAGGAACTGCGCGGCATGGACGTGGCCGGGGTGAAGTGAGCGCGGATTTCTACCGGCGCTACCTGGCCGTTTGCAACGCCCACGACTTCGGGGCGCTGGGCTCGTTCGTGGCCGGAGACGTCGTGGTCAACGGGGAACCGCAGGGCCTGGACGGGTACGTGGCCGGGCTGCGGGCGGTGGTCGCCGAGTTCCCCGACTACCGGTGGGAGTTGCAGCACCTGCTCGTGGAGGGGGACTGGCTGGCCGCGCACTTCGCCGACAGCGGCACCTACGGGCCGAGCGGGCGGGCGGTGCGGACGCAGGAGTTCGCGTTCTACCGCCTCGCCGGTGGCCGGATCGCCGAGGTGTGGGTGGCTGCGGACAACCTGGCGGTGGAGCGTCAGCTCGAGGGCTGATCACCGCTGATAGCGGGCGCGGCAGCCGCGGTCCTCGAAGCCCAGCCGGCGGTACAGGTACTGGGCCGGGTTGTTCACGTTCACATCCAGCCCGGCTTCGGAGATGCCGGCGGCGCGCATCCGGCCGAGCGCCTCCAGGACCAGGGCGGCGCCCACGCCGCGACCGCGGGCGGCCGGGACCACGCCGACCTGAGCGATCCAGCCGGCTCCGGCGGTGACGAACCCGGCATCGCCGACGTCCGGGACGACGGCCAGCACGGACCGCCCCGGACAGAACTCGTCGTCGTCGGCGGCGAACGCGGCGAACTCCGCCTCCGACCAGTCGGGGAAGCCGGGACGTTCGCGGAACGCCTGGAGGTAGACGCCGTGAAACCTCGGCCGGTTCGCGTCGTCCCAGGTCAGCAGTTCCGTGCCGGTGGGCCACGCCGGCGGCGGCAGTGGCGCAGCCAGGCTGATCCGCATGACCACCTCGGCGAAGGTCTGGCGTAGCCCGCGGGCCGCGAACAGGTCCTCCGCCCCGGGCGTGAGCCCCTGGGTCTCCACTGTGACCGGCCCGGGCCGGTCGAGTCCCCAGTCCAGCAGCGCCTCTCCGAAGCCGCGGCCGCGCGCCTCGGGGTGCACCATGCCGGTGAACACACCGGGCGGCCGGAACGCTCCGGCGGCTACCAGCCGGCCGGTCGAGCCCCGCAGCGTCCGGCCGGTGACCGACTCCCCGGTCCAGGTGGCTCGCAGAAAGCCCGGTTCGCCGGCGATCTCGAGGCCGCCGTCGGCCCGCAGACAGGCCGATGCCAGCGCACGAACCTCGTCGAGGTCGGCCGGCGTCAGCTCGGTCCAGTCCACGCCGTGGCCTTACAGCTCGAACGTGTGGCCCGGCGGCAGGTCCGGGCCGGGCCGGGCGCCGGGGGTGACGTCAAGAAAGTGCTCGACCGACGGTTCGTGGGTGAAGTGGCCGCCGATCAGCTTGCGCCACTGCACCCAGCGGTCGGTGTGCCGGAAGTTCTCCCGGTGCGCTTCGATACTGTCCCACTCGACCAGCAGCACGAACCGGCTCGGCGACTCCACCCCGCGGGTCATCCGGACCGACCGGCAGCCGGGCGTACCGGCCAGGATCGGATGGCCGAGGCGGTAGGAGGCGGCGAACATCTCCTCCTGACCCGGAACGACATCGATGAACGCGACCTCGAGCACCATGAGCGACAGCCTCTCACGAGAGCCGCTGAACTAGCCTCCTAGGACGGCGTACGAGGTGCGCTGGGCGAGACTCAGCAGGCTTGGGGAACGTCGGCCTGGTCGCGGTCAAGGGCAGGCGAGTCGGGGCGGCCGGCCTGCGGCGATCAAGCCCGCGGAGGCGCCTGGGGGTGGGCGACGACCAAGCCCGAAGCGGCGGTCAGTGGTGGGCGGTGACCAGGTCGCGGCGGCGGTCGCGGGCGGATTTGAGCAGGCTGGCGGCCGTGGCGATGCCCAGGGTGCCGACGATGATCAGCAGCGACAGCCAGATCGGGATCTCCGGCGCCCAGTGCAGGCCGTGGCCGCCGCTGAGGAACGGGAGGGTGTTGGTGTGCAGCGCCTCCAGGAACAGCTTCACCCCGATGAAGGCGAGCACCGCGGCCAAGCCGTAGTTCAGGTACACCAGGCGTTCGAGCAGACCGCCGAGCAGGAAATACAGCTGCCGAAGGCCCATCAGCGCGAAGACGTTCGCGGTGAAGACGAAGTACGGCTCCTTGGTGATGCCGAAGATCGCCGGAATCGAGTCCAGGGCGAACAGCAGGTCCGTGGTCCCGATGGCGATCATCACGATCAGCATCGGGGTGAACAAGCGCTTCCCGGCGGCGCCGGCGACGGTCAGGCGGCCGTCGCCGAAGGAGTTCGACAGAGGCAGGACCCGCTTCGACCAGCGGATGACGATGTTCTCCTGGAAGTCCTCGGGGCCGGAGGAGTGCTCGCGCAGCAGCGTGATCGCGGTGTACACCAGGAATGCGCCGAACAGGTAGAACACCCACGAGAACTGCTCGATCAGCGCCGCTCCGGCGGCGATGAAGGCGCCCCGCATGAGCAGAGCCAGCACGATGCCGATGAGCAGCACCTTCTGCTGGAACTGCCGGGGCACCGCGAACCTGGCCATGATGATCACGAAGACGAACAGGTTGTCGACGCTGAGGCTGTACTCGGTCAACCAGCCGGTGAAGAACTCACCGGCGTACCGGCCGCCGCCGAAGACCCAGACGCCCAGGCCGAACAGCACCGCAAGCCCGACGTAGAACGTGACCCACGCGCCGGCCTCTTTCATGCTGGGCTCGTGCGGACGCCGGCCCACGACGAGCAGGTCGACGGCGAGCACGGCGGCCAGCGCCACCAGTGTGGCGATCCAGACCCAGGCGGGAACAGTCACTACGCAGACCTCCGGCAGACGCGGGTGGCCGCCGTGCCCGGACCGGGTTCGGCCGTGCACAGCGACGTACGGCTGTCGGAGGTCTCTTCCGCCACCACCGGAGGATCAGGTGGTGACCGCCGCCCCCGGGTCGCTTCACGCGACCGTGCTGACGAGGACGGCACGGGGGAATACTCCCCTCCTACTTCTTCATTGTGTCGCATCGACGACCGTTCCGGCACATCGCCCCGGCAATTGGCGCGATGAGAACCGGATTGAACCGCCGCAAAGGTGTTACTGGCCGTGCTTGCGGCGGGACGCCGCCCGGCCGCGGATCTGCTGGTCCAGGACGACCTTGCGGATGCGTACGGCCGCCGGGGTGACCTCGACGCACTCGTCCTCGCGGCAGAACTCCAGGGCCTGCTCCAACGACAGCTTGCGCGGCGGGATCAGTTTCTCGGTCTCGTCGGAGGTCGACTGACGCATGTTGGTCAGCTTCTTCTCCTTCGTGATGTTGACGTCCATGTCGTCGGCCCGGGAGTTCTCGCCGACGATCATGCCTTCGTAGACCTCCGTGGTCGGCTCGACGAAGAGCTGGCCGCGTTCCTGCAGGTTGGTCATGGCGAAGGCGGTGACGACGCCGGTCCGGTCGGCCACCAGCGAGCCGTTGCTGCGGGTGCGCAACTCGCCGAACCACGGCTCGTAGTCCTCGAAGATGTGGTGCATGATGCCGGTGCCGCGGGTCTCGGTCAGGAACTCGGTCCGGAAGCCGATCAGCGCGCGCGCGGGGACCAGCCACTCCATCCGCAGCCAGCCGGTACCGTGGTTGATCAGTTCCTCCATCCGCCCCTTGCGGGTGGACAGCAGGGTGGTGATCGCGCCCATGTACTCGTCGGGAGCGTCGATGGTCAGCCGTTCGACCGGCTCGTGCACCTTGCCGTCGATCGTCCGGGTGACCACCTGCGGCTTGCCGACCGTGAGCTCGTAGGACTCGCGGCGCATCTGCTCGACCAGGATGGCCAGCGCCAGCTCACCGCGACCCTGCACCTCCCAGGCGTCGGGACGCTCGGTGGTCAGGACGCGCAGCGAGACGTTACCGACCATCTCGCGGTCGAGGCGGTCCTTGACCATGCGGGCGGTGACCTTGCCGCCCTTGACCCGGCCGACCATCGGTGACGTGTTGGTGCCGAGGACCATCGAGATGGCCGGCTCGTCGACGCTGATCAGGGGGAGCGGGATCGGGTTCTCCGCGTCGGCCAGGGTCTCGCCGATCATGATGTCGGCGATGCCGGCGACGGCCATGATGTCACCCGGACCGGCGCTCTCGGCCGGCTTACGCTCGAGGCCCTCGGTGATCAGCAGCTCGGAGATGCGCACGCTGGAGATCGTGCCGTCGGTCTTGCACCAGGCGACGGTCTGGCCCTTGCGGATGGTGCCCTCGTGGACGCGGCAGAGCGCAAGGCGGCCGAGGAAGTTCGACGCGTCGAGGTTGACCACGTGCGCCTGCAGCGGCGCGCCTTCGGTGTAGGTCGGAGCCGGGATCGTGCTGAGGATCGTCTCGAACAGCACCTCGAGGTCGGTCGCGTCCTCGGGGACGGTGCCGTCCTTGGGCTGGGTCAGCGAGGCGATGCCGTCGCGGGCGCACGCGTAGACGATGGGGAACTCGATCTGGTGCTCGTCGGCGTCGAGGTCGAGGAAGAGCTCGTACGTCTCGTCGACGACCTCCTTGATCCGCGCGTCCGGCCGGTCCACCTTGTTGATGATCAGGATGATCGGCAGCTTGGCGTGCAGCGCCTTGCGGAGCACGAAGCGGGTCTGCGGCAGCGGGCCCTCACTGGCGTCGACCAGCAGCGCGACGCCGTCGACCATGGTCAGGCCGCGCTCGACCTCGCCGCCGAAGTCGGCGTGGCCGGGGGTATCGATGATGTTGATGGTGACGGGCTTCTCGTCGCCGGCCGGCTGGTAGCTGATGGCCGTGTTCTTGGCGAGAATGGTGATGCCTTTTTCCCGCTCCAGGTCCATGGAGTCCATGGCGCGGTCGGCCATCTCGCCGCGCGCGTGGGACTGACTGCCCTGGCGCAGCATGGCGTCGACCAGCGTGGTCTTGCCGTGGTCGACGTGCGCCACGATGGCGACGTTACGGAGATCGGTGCGGGTCTGCATACCTCTATTGTTCCTGTTCCGGGTTGCCGTCGCGGCCCCGGGGGAGCTGCGTCGAATGTCTGATTTGCCGGGCAGCGCGGTCGCGCGCCCGACTGTTAGCGTTCCTCACGAACCAACCCTGGGGAGGGACGGCTTGTTCCGCATCCGACGTCTACTCGGAATCACGGTCCTGGTCGCGGCACTTCTGCTGGCCGGTGGTTGCGGCCTGTTCGCCGGTCACGGCCACGACACCGTCGCGGCCGGCGACGATGTGGCGACCAGCCAGTCTCCCATACCCGAGGAGTCGACCGAGGCCCCGGAGCCGACCACGCCCGCGCCGAGGCCGACCACGAAGAAGGCGACAGCCAAGCCGAAACCGGCGAGGACCTCGGCCGGCCCGACCGAGGACCCGAACAACTTCCAGCTTCCGGCCTGCGCCCACCACGAGGGCAAGAAGATCACGAAAGCGCAGGCCAAGGCCGCGCTGACCAGCGCCGCGGGCAAGATCTACTGGCCGACCTCGGCGCCTGCCCTGAAGCTGTCGTCCGACCTGGTGAAGAGCATCGCCTGGCACGAGAGCGGCTGGCAGTCCGACATCGTCAACTGCGACGGCGGCCGCGGACTGATGCAGGTGATGCCGGACACAACGGCGCAGATGAACCAGCGGTTCGGGCAGACCTACCTCGATACCGACTACAAGCAGAACGCATCGGTCGGCGCCAACTACCTGGCCTGGCTGGCCAAGTACTTCGGGGACGAGTTCTTCAAGGGCAAGTACGACCTGGGCACCAAGTCGTGCAAGACGCATTCCAGTCTCTGTCTGCTCGACATGGTGATCGCCGGGTACAACAGCGGCGTCGGGGCGGTCGACGGCGCGCACGCCTCGAAAACGCTGCCCAATGCGGCGTACGTCGATTCGGTGCGCTCGCTGATGTCCTCGTGTTACTGCGACCGGTACTGAGGGAGTGTCACTGCGACCGGTGCTGAAGGAGTGTCACTGCGACCGGTACTGAAGGCAGAACGCGACCGCGTTACACTGGGTGCGGAACCCGGGCCCAACTGGTGTCTGATATCGGTGGAGTCGTTTTGACCCCCCTGTCGACGCGGTTGTAAGGTCTCGGGGTTGTTGTGCGTTCGGATGCTGTCGAGGCTTCTGACCACTAGCCCGTGCAGCAGACATTGAGGGAGCCCAGAAGCAATGCCGCCCAAGAAGAAGACCCATGAGGTGACCCTCGCGCTTGAGGCGGGTAACGCCGCGATGGTCGACCTCGGCAAGATGCTCGGCCCGACCGGCGCCAACATGCGCGCAGTCAAGCTCGAGTACGACGAGGCCACCTCGAAGAACCGGGGCGAGATCATCCCGGTCATCGTCACCGTCTTCGAGGACCGCAGCCACGCGCTCGTCTACAAGACGCCGCCGACCAGCTTCCTGATCCGCAAGACGCTGGGCATCAATTCGGGCGCGTCGAACCCGCTGACCCAGACCGTCGGCACGCTGAGCCGGGACCAGGTGCGGTCGATCGCCGAGCGCAAGCTGCCCGACCTCAACGCGAACGATCTGGACGCCGCGATCAAGGTTGTGGCCGGCACCGCCCGCTCGATGGGCGTCAAGCTCGCCGACTGACGAAGCTTCGACGACGCGGGTCTGTCCTGACGAGAGTCAGGCGGGCCCGCGTTTCTCGTTTCCGACCACGGTCTCGATCAGGCCGTACTCCTGGGCCTCGGTCGCGCTGAGCGTCCGCCCGGTGGACAGGTCGTCCTCGATCCGGCTGCGGGTCTGATGGGTGACCTCGGCCAGCCGCAGAACCACCTCCTCGAGCTCGCGCAGGTGCTGCCCGGCGGCCGCGGCCACCTCGTTGGCAGTGCCGGTGACCCCGCGGGCGCGGGGCTCGGCCAGCTTGAACCGGGCGTGCCGGAACGCCGCCCGCTCGTGCGCCGCGGCCAGCACGGCCAGCACCGCGCCCCCGGCCTCGCTGGTCACCACCGCGTGTACCTCGGCGGTCATCGAGTCGATCACGTCGATCACGGCCAGCGCCGCGCCGAGTTCGCCGCCGGAGCTGGCCACGTGCAGCTGCACCGGATCAGCGCCGGCCGCGTCCAGGGTGAGCAGGGCCGCCGCGACTCCGGTGGCGACCGACTGGGTGAGCTGTCCCCGGATCATCACGATGCGCTGCTCGAACAGGCGCTCCTCGAGCCACTCGGGCATGCCCGGCCCGTCGGCGCCGATCGGTGACGTCGGCGGCCAGGGATCGGGGGAGCGGTGCGGGGAGGGCGTCCAGCGGTCCGTCATCCGGCCAGTCTAGGTTCGCCGCCCGTGCGGACCGGATCCCTTCTGCCGAAGGCGGAAACCGTGCTTGCATAGGAATGACGTGACCGTCCGTCCGCACGCAAGGAGCCCCGCGAATGTCCGACACGCTGCAGCTCGACCCGGCCAGGACCGCCGTCGTGCTGATCGAGTACCAGAACGAGTTCACCTCCGACGGTGGCCTCCTGCACGACGCGGTGGCCGGCGTCATGGACAAGACCGGCATGTTGCCGAAGACGGTGGCCTTCGTAGACGCCGCACGCGGCGCGGGCGTGACGATCATGCACGCGCCGATCACCTTCGCCCCCGGCTACGGCGAGCTCAGCCGCCACCCGTACGGAATCCTCAAAGGTGTCGTCGACGGCAACGCGTTCGTCAAGGGCACCTGGGGTGCGGCGATCGTCGACGACCTGACCCCGGCCGAGGGCGACATCATCATCGAGGGCAAACGGGGGCTGGACACCTTCGCCAGCACCAACCTGGACTTCATCCTGCGCGGCCGGGGCATCGAGACGGTGATCATCGGCGGGTTCCTCACCAACTGCTGCGTCGAGTCGACGATGCGCAGCGCGTACGAGAACGGCTACCGGGTCATCACGCTCACCGACTGCATGGCCGCCACCAGCGCCGAAGGGCACGACAACGCCATCGCGTACGACTTCCCGATGTTCTCCCTGCCGATGGAATCGACCGAGGTCGCCCAGTCCTTGAAATGACGCGATAACGCGCCGGGAATATGGTCGCGTCATGCCCGGACCCCGCCGCCGATCCATTCTGATCGCCCGGCTCGGCGGCCGGGCCCAGGGCAACGTCCTGGACGAACTGCGCGCCGCAATCCTGGACGGCGGCGTGCCTCCGGGCACCGCCATTCCGGTGGATCAGGCCGCGGCGGTCTTCGGGGTGAGCCGGATTCCGGTCCGTGAGGCGTTGATGACGTTGATCGGCGAAGGCCTGGTCGATCATCAGCCGAATGGCGGGTACCGGGTGGCGATGATGACCGCGCGGGAATTCGCCGAGATCTACGTGGTGCGCGAGGCTCTGGAGACGGCGGCGCTGCGGGAGGCGGTGGCCCGGGCCGGTCCGGACGACGACGACCGGGCCCGGTCCGCCCACGCCGCCCTGGACGCGGCCGTGCCGGCCGCCGACGGCCGGGTCTATCACCGGGAGAGCCGCCGCTTCCACCTGGCACTGATCCGCCCGTGCCGGATGCGCCGGCTGCTGCACATGCTGGACACGGCGTGGAACATGACCGAGCCGCTGCAGCCGATGACGCACCTGGGCCGGGCCGACCGGGAACTGCTGCACGGCGGCCACATCGGAATGCTGGACGCATTCGTCGACCGCGACCCGGACGCATTGACGGCCGTCTTCGCGGATCATCATCACCGGTTGCAGCACTCGATCAGCACGCTGCCGACCGACACCGGCCTGTTCATCGAATGAAAGATATACAGTTCCGCTCATCGCCCGGAAACAGGCCATTCCTAACGTGAGCGCATGGCCGTCTCGAATCCTCCCCAGGACCTGGTCGAAGCCGCCGGCATGCCGGTCGGTTCCGGCCTCATCAAACCCGAATACGATCCACGACTCACCAATGAGGATCTGGCCCCGCTGCGTAAACAGACGTGGGGCTCCTACAACATCTTCGCGTTCTGGATGTCCGACGTGCACAGCGTCGGCGGGTACGTGACCGCGGGCAGCCTGTTCGCGCTCGGCCTGTCCAGCTGGCAGGTGCTGGTGTCGCTGGTCGTCGGCATCACCATCGTCTACTTCTTCTGCAACCTGGTGGCCCGCCCGTCGCAGCTGGCCGGCGTGCCGTACCCGGTGATCTGCCGGTCGGTGTTCGGGGTGCTGGGCGCGAACGTGCCGGCCATCATCCGCGGGCTCATCGCGGTCGCCTGGTACGGCATCCAGACCTACCTGGCGTCGGCCGCGCTCGACGTGGTGGTGCTCAAGCTGTTCCCCAGCCTGATGCCGTACGCCGACGTCAACCAGCACGGCTTCCTCGGGCTGCCGGCGCTCGGCTGGTGCACGTACGCGATCCTGTGGGTGCTGCAGGCGGCGGTGTTCTGGACCGGTATGGAGAGCATCCGCCGGTTCATCGACTTCTGCGGGCCGGCCGTCTACGTGGTCATGTTCCTGCTCTGCGGCTACCTGATCTACAAGGCCGGCTGGGGCGGCATCAACCTCAACCTGGGCGAGGTCAAGTACCACGGAGCGAGCGCCATCCCGATCATGCTCGGGGCGATCGCGCTGGTGGTGTCGTACTTCTCCGGGCCGATGCTGAATTTCGGTGACTTCTCGCGGTACGGCAAGTCGTTCGCCGCGGTCAAGCGGGGCAACCTGCTCGGCCTGCCGGTCAATTTCCTGATGTTCTCGATCCTGGTGGTCGTCACCGCGTCGCTGACCATCCCGGTCTTCGGCCAGTTGATCACCGACCCGGTGCAGACCGTGTCCAAGATCGACTCCACGTTCGCCATCGTGCTCGGGGCGCTGACCTTCACCATCGCCACCATCGGCATCAACATCGTGGCCAACTTCATCTCGCCGGCGTTCGACTTCTCCAACGTCAGCCCGCAGCGGATCAGCTGGCGGATGGGCGGCATGATCGCGGCCGTCGGCTCGGTGCTGATCACCCCGTGGAACCTGTACAACAACCCGGATGTCATCCACTACACCCTGGAGACGCTGGGCGCCTTCATCGGCCCGCTGTTCGGCGTGCTGATCTGCGACTTCTACCTGGTCCGCAAGCAGCGGGTGAAGGTCGACGACCTGTTCACGATGAGTCCCGAAGGCCGGTACCACTACTACAAGGGGTACAACCCGGCGGCCATCATCGCCACCGCCGTCGGCGCCGTGGTCGCGATGATCCCGGTGCTGTGGACCAACGGGCCCGGCATGCACACCACCGCCCAGTACAGCTGGTTCATCGGCATGGGGCTCGGCTTCGTCGTCTACCACGTGCTGGCGCCGCAGTTCCGGATCGCGACGCTGTCCCGCGTCGAGGACACCCCGCTGGAGGAGAACGACCCGACCGTGGCTGCGATCCACGCGGAATAAGCCATGCGGATCAGGGTGATCAACCCGAACACCACCGCGGCGATGACCGCGCTCATCGCGACCGGTGCCCGGGCCGTCGCCGGTCCGGGCACCGCGGTCGAGGCGGTCACGTCGCCGATGGGCCCGGCGTCGATCGAGAGTCACTACGACGAGGCCCTGGCCGTACCGGGCATCCTGGCCTCGATCGACGACGGCGCCGACGCGCATGTCATCGCCTGCTTCGGCGACCCCGGCCTGGACGCGGCCCGGGAGGTCGCGTCCGGCCCGGTGCTGGGCATCGCCGAGGCCGCGATGCACGCGGCCACCCTGGTCGGTCGCGGTTTCAGCGTCGTCACCACCCTCAGCCGTACGCGCGGGAGAGCCTGGGAACTGGCCCACCGGTACGTCGGCGACGGGGCGTGCCGGGGGGTGCACGCCTGCGACATCCCGGTGCTGGACCTGGATTCCGACCCGGCGGCGCTGAAACAGATCATCGAGAAGTCCCGGGAGGCCCTCGCCGCCGACGACTCCGACGTCATCGTGCTCGGCTGCGCCGGCATGGCCGACCTCTGCGCGACCGTGTCGGCCGAGGTCGGCGTCCCGGTCGTGGACGGCGTCGCCGCCGCCGTGACACTGGCCGAGTCGCTGGTCCGGCTGGGTCTGCGCACCTCCGCCCGGGGCGAGTACGCGCCGCCACCGGCCAAGCCCTACGCCGGTGCGCTGGAGACGTTCATGCGGTAGGGGGCAGCGGACATTGACGGACGCGATTAGCCTCACGGGCGGCCCCGTCGCCGTCGAAGAGGAGAACCGTTCGTGCGTACCGTGTCCGCCCTGCTCGCCGCGGCCGGTGGAATCGCCCTGCTGGCCGCCGGCATCCTGCCGGCGCTCGCCGACACCCACGGCACCGTCCACGCCACGGCCGTTCCCCAGATCGCCAACGGCACGCCCGTCGCCGAGGGGCAGTACGGCTTCGCCACGAAGCTGACCATGACCAACATCCCGCGCCCGGACGGCAGCCACTACAACGGCGGCTGCAGCGGCGCCCTGATCTCGCCACGGTGGATCATCACCGCCGGGCACTGCTTCCACGACGTCAACCGCAACCCGGTCAGCGGCCCGGTGCCGTACTCGACCACGGCCACCATCGGCCGTACCGACGACGCCGACACCACCGGGCACGTCGTCAGCGTGATCGAGGACTACCAGTCGCCGACCAACGACATCGCGATCGCCAAGCTGGCCCAGCCGGTCACCGACGTCACGCCGCTGAGCCCCGGCCCCGCCGCCCCGGCCGCCGGCGAGGTCCTGCGGCTCACCGGCTGGGGCGCGCTGAACGACGTCGACCCGGTGCCCGCCACCCACCTGCAGACCGGCCAGTTCACCGTGGTCGCGGTCTCCGACACCGTGGTCGGGGTGGTCGGCTACCAGCCCCGGTCGAACACCAGCCCCTGCCTGGACGACTCGGGCGCCCCGTACTTCGTCGAGGCCCGCTGGCGTGCCCCGCGTCTGGTCGCGGTGGAGAGCGACGGCCCGTCCTGCCCGCACACCTCGACCGAGACCACGTCCCGCGTCGACCTCGTGCTGCCCTGGATCTACCGGACCGTGTCCCAGCACTAGCCGCGAGCTGCGGCCGGCGCTCCGGTTGCGTCGGCGGCGTGGATGCGACGGTGCGCCGGCTGGCCACTCCGGCCCGCGAGATCGGGTCGTCGGCGTGAATGTAAGTCGCGATTCTGCGCATAGTTCCTGGCGATCCCTCTCCGGCGCCGGCCCGCCCCCCGGGCCACGGCAGCGAAAGGGTGACCGGGACCGCTCATCGCCTGCTCAACAAGGACTCAACGGCGACCACCCGGCGATTGCCGCGCCGATGAGGCGGGACTGCGCGCCCACGCATCGATGGCCGTTGACCGGCATAAAAAGGCGAGGACCACCCGGCCGTACGCGTCCGCGGTGCTCGGAATCGGTGCGAAGATCCGCCCGTTCGGCTGATCCCGGCCCGGCCGTTCTCCTCAAAGGAGGTTGCCGATCGCGACGCCGGCGAACGCGGCGGCCAGGCCGGCGACGATGCTTCCGCCCACATTGGCCAGCGCAATCAGGGAGGCGCGACCTTCCGCCAGCCGTACGGTCTCGTAACTGAACGTCGAATAGGTGGTCAGCGCCCCGCAGAAACCGGTGCCGACCAGAGCGACCACCAGGGCCGGCAGGCCGTGCTCCGCGGCCGCCGCGGTGACCAGCCCGAGCACGAACGACCCGGCGACGTTGACGGTGAACGTCCCCCACGGGAACCGCGTCGAATGCCGCGACTGCACGTACCGGTCGGTCAAGTAGCGGGCCGGCGCCCCCACGAGCGCACCCAGGATCACCATCAGCGCCGTCACGAGCGGCCCCCGACCAGTGCGCGGGTGACCCGGATGGCGACCGCCGTCGCTGCCAGCGCGGCCATCACCGTGACGACCAGGTAGACCAGTGCGACGACGGCCGCGCCGCCGGTGAGCCGCCGCTCGATGTCGACGATGTAGGTGGAGAACGTGGTGAATCCCCCGAGAATCCCGACCCCGGCGAACGGCCGGAGCAGCCGGCGATGCGGAAACACGTCCGTGACGAACACCATGAGCACGCCGATCAGCGCGCATCCGCTCACGTTGATCAGGAACGTCGCCCACGGAAACCCGGTGCCGGTGGGCGGCAGCGCGACCCCGATGCCCCACCGGGCGACCGCCCCGATGGCCCCACCGGCAGCGATGGCCGCCAGCACGCTCGCGGGCGCCCGCACCACCTCGAGCCGCTGCTCCGGGACGCGGACATCCACATCCGGATCCTCCGGCATCTCCTCCTCGCCCATGCCCCTCCCGCCCCCTACCCGTCCCGCCCGTCCCGTCGGTGCCATTCTCCTGGCCGAACGGTCGGTCGTCCCGCATGACGCCGGGTCGCGTCGAACCGGATCTTCACCCCGCGACCGCTGACCAGCACGACCAGGTCGTCGTCGGCGCGGTACCTGGCGCCACGAAATTTATGTTTCGAAAATGTTGCCGGAGCCTGGTTTTGGGAGCGCTCCCATGACACGATACATCGACATCCGTCAACGAGGAGCATCCCCATGAGACCTCGCATCGTCGGTGCGGCCGCGGCCGCCACCGTCCTGTTGACCGGCCTCGGCGTCGCCGTCGCGACGCAGGCCAGCGCGGCCGCCGGCTGCCGCGTCGAGTACGCGGTCAACCAGTGGAATACCGGCTTCACCGCCAACCTGACCGTCACCAACCTCGGCGAACCGATCACCTCCGGGTGGACGCTGACCTGGAGCTTCGCCGGCGACCAGCACGTCACGAACGGCTGGAACGGCGTCTTCGCCCAGTCCGGCCGGGCCGTGACCGTCGCCAATCCGGCCTGGTCCGCCGGGCTCGCCACCGGAGCCTCGGCCAACCCGGGATTCAACGCCGACTTCTCCGGCGTGAACGCCACACCCACCACGTTCACGCTCAACGGCGTCGCCTGTACAGGCACCCCCACCGGAACCGCCACCCCGACCCCGACCGCACCCACGACGACAGCACCACCGACCACGACGCCACCGACCACGACGCCACCGACCACGACGCCACCTCCGACGACGACCACCCCGCCGCCCGGCGGAAAGGCCGACAACCCGTTCGTCGGGGTGAAGGGCTACGTCAATCCCGAGTGGAAGGCCAACGCCGAGTCCGAGCCGGGTGGCAGCCGAGTCTCGAACACGCCGACCGGGGTGTGGCTGGACCGGATCGCCGCCATCGCCGGAAGCGCCACCAGCATGGGCATGCGCGCCCACCTGGACGCCGCCGTGGCGCAGGGAGCCGGCTACATCGAGTTCGTCGTCTACGACCTGCCCGGGCGCGACTGCGCGGCGCTCGCCTCCAACGGTGAGCTCGGACCCACCGAACTCTCCCGCTACGAGAGCGCCTACATCGACCCGATCGCGGCGATCGAGGCCGACCGGAAGTACGCGGGCGTGCGGATCGTCAACGTGGTCGAGGTCGACTCCCTGCCCAACCTGGTCACCAACACCGGGATCGCCGCGTGCGCGACGATGCAGAGCAACGGCGGGTACGTCAACGGCATCGCGTACGCCCTGCGCAAGCTCGGCCCGATCGGCAACGTCTACAACTACCTCGACGCCGCCCACCACGGCTGGATCGGCTGGGACAGCAACTTCGGAACCACCGCCGACCTCATGTACCGCACCGCCGCGCTCTCCGGCGACGTCCGCAACGTGACCGGGTTCATCACCGACACGGCCAATTACTCCGCCCTCACCGAGCCGTACTTCACCGCCGCCACCACGGTGGGCGGGAACCCGGTCCGCAGCTCGAAATGGGTCGACTGGAACTCCTATGTGGATGAGCTGAGCTTCGCCCAGGCGTTCCGGACCCGGCTCGTCACCGCCGGCTTCGATCCGGGGATCGGCATGCTGATCGACACCTCCCGCGACGGCTGGGGCGGCTCCGCCCGTCCGGCCGCGGCCAGCACGTCGACCGTCGTCGACACGTTCGTCGAACAGTCCCGCGTCGACCGCCGCATCCACGCCGGCAACTGGTGCAACCAGACCGGCGCCGGGCTCGGTGAACGGCCCCGGGCCAACCCCGCCCCCGGCATCGACGCCTACGTCTGGATCAAGCCGCCGGGTGAGTCCGACGGCTCCAGCACGGCCATCGCCAACAACGAAGGCAAGGGCTTCGACCGGATGTGCGACCCCACGTACGGCGGCAACGCCAGCAACGGCAACAACCCCACCGGCGCGATGGCCGGCGCACCGCTCTCCGGCCAGTGGTTCCCGGCCGGGTTCCGGTCCCTGATGGCCAACGCCTACCCGCCCCTGTCCTGACCGATGGAGATCAACATGACGAAGAAACTGGCGGCCGCGCTGCTCACCGCGATCGTGGCGACCACACTCGTGGCCGTGTCGGCCGGATCAGCTTCGGCCGACACCCAGATCTGTTCGGTGTTCGGGTCGGCGTCGGTCTCCGGCGGCCGCTACATCGTGCAGAACAACGAGTGGGGGGACACCTCACCCCAGTGCATCTCCGCCACCGACGACGGGTTCGCGATCACCACCGCGAGCCACGACAAGCCCACGAACGGCGCCCCGGCGGCCTACCCGTCGATCTACGCCGGTTGCCACTACGGCGCGTGCACCACCGGCAGCGGCCTGCCCCTGGCCGTGTCCAGCCCGGGCTTCGCCGCCGTCTCCACCAGCGTCGCGATGTCCTATCCGGCGGCCGGGCAGTGGGACGCCGCGTACGACATCTGGTTCGACCCGACGGCGCGCACCGACGGGCAGAACACCGGCGCCGAACTGATGGTCTGGCTCAACCACGCGGGCGCCCCCCAGCCGGTCGGCTCGCCGGTCGGGACCGTGTCGATCGCCGGCGGCACGTGGACGGTGTGGGAGGGCAACATCGGCTGGAACGTCGTGTCGTACGTCCGCACCACGCCCACCGGATCGATCAGCTTCGGGGTCGACGACTTCTACGCCGACATGGTCCGCCGCGGATTCGCCCAGACCTCGTGGTACCTCACCAGCGTCCAGGCGGGCTTCGAACCGTGGGTCGGGCAGACCGGGCTGGCCGTCACCTCGTTCAGTTACGGCACGTCCGGCGGCAACACCGGCGGCGGCGGGGGAACGGGTGGCGGCGGCGGGCAGAAGGTCGTCGGCCAGGGCAGCCGCCGCTGCCTGGACATCGCCGGCTACGGGACCGCCGACGGCACCCCGGTCCAGCTGTGGGACTGCAGCGGGAACGCCAACCAGGCCTGGACGGTGAACGCGGACACGATCGTCAACCCGCAGACCGGCAAATGCCTGGACGTGGCCGGCGGCGCGACGAACAACGGCACGGCCGTACGGCTGTGGAGTTGCAACGGCAGCGGGGCCCAGCGGTGGCAGCGCAACGCCAACGGCACCGTCACCAACCCGCAGTCGGGCCGCTGCCTCGACGCGGTCGGCCAGGGCACGGCCAACGGCACCCGGCTGCAGATCTGGGACTGCTACGGCAGCGGCACCCAGCCCAACCAGGTCTGGTCGGTGAGCTAGCCGGGACCGCAGCCACGGGGCGGCTCCGCCACCGTCCCGTGGCTGCTCCCGGCTCCGGCTCAGGCCGCGGCCGGGAATGCCGATAAAGAGATGTGTCATCCCGGCGAGCCTGGACCGATCGGCTGGTCACCGTCGCGGTGATCGCCGCCGGGGCGGTGCTCGCCGCCCACCTCGTCTGGTACGTCGGCGACTGGGGCAGCGAGACGCTCCGGGCGTACGTCACCGACGGGATCTACCCGCCGCTCGCCCTGCTCTTCACCGCGCTGGCCGGCCGCGCCGCCCGCCGCGCCGGCCGGACCGCCCGCAGCGGCGGCCCCGATCGCCGTACCCGGCTCGCCTGGTCCGTCATCACCGCCGCGTTCGCCTGCCAGCTGGTCGCGCACTCGTCCTGGTTCGTCGAGGACGCCATCCTGCACCAGACCGACTACCCGTCGTTCGCGGACTACTGGTTCCTGGCCTTCGTCCCGGTCATGGTGGTCGCCCTGTTCCTGCTGCCGGGCCCGCGGCGCAGCCGGAGTGACCTGGTCAGACTCGGCCTGGACGCGCTGATCGTCGGCGCGGGCACCTTCATGGTGCTGTGGTACCTCGTGCTCGGTCCGATCTTCGACACGCCGGGGACCAGCCTCTCGGAGATCGTCTACTCGGCCGCGCTGCCGGTCGGTGACCTGCTGCTCGTGCTGGCCCTGACCTCGGTCCTGCTGCGGTCCGACGGGCACGGCGGCCCCTCGGTCCGGCTGCTCGGCGCCGGTGTCGCCGTCTATGTGGTCGCCGACGTCTACTACGGCTACATCCAGCTGCACGACGGCTTCATCGGCGGGACCTGGCCCGATCTGTGCTGGCTGCTCGGCTGCTACCTGTTCGCGCTCGCCGCCCAGCGGCAGCATCGGCAGATCGGGCGGCTCGCCGCCGCCCCCGGGATCCGCCGGGGCCGGATCAACCTCACGCCGTACGCCGCGATCATGCCGGCCTACGGACTGCTCGCCGTTCTCGGCTTCCGTCAGGGCGTGTACCCGTTCGGCGGCATGATCGTCGGCGCGGTGCTGCTCACCGCTCTGGTCGTGGCCCGGCAGATGACGGCGCTGCGGGACAACCGCGACCTGGCCGTCACGGACGCGCTGACCGGCCTGGCCAACCGCAACCTGGTCGCCGAGCGGCTCTCCCGCCTGGCCCAGCTGCCGGTGCGCGACGGTCGGCACAGCGCGGTCCTGCTCATCGACCTGGACCGGTTCAAACCCATCAACGACGCGTACGGGCACGATGCCGGAGACGCGGTTCTGCGGGCCGTGGCCACCGCCATGCGGGCGGTGATCCGGTCCGGGGACACCGCCGGACGGCTGGGCGGCGACGAGTTCGCGGTCGTCCTGCAGAACCTGCCCACGCCCGCGGCGGCCGCCGCCGCCGGCGAACGCCTGCTCGAGGCGCTGCGCACCCCCGTGATCGTCGGCGACCAGCCGCTGGCCGTGGAGGCCAGCATCGGCGTCGCGGTCCGCGACGACCCGGCCGTCACCGGGGAGATGCTGCTCCGGCAGGCCGACGCCGCGATGTACGCGGCCAAGCGGTCCGGCCGGTCGCGGATGCGGATCTACACCGCCGAGCTGGACAGCCGTGCCCGCGACGCCGAACTGCGCGCGGGTATCGAGGCCGGCGAGCTGACCGTGCACTACCAGCCGGCGGTCGACCTGGCCGACGAACGGATCGTCGCGGTGGAGGCGCTGGTCCGCTGGAACCACCCGGTGCGCGGCCTGCTCATGCCGGCCGAGTTCATCGATCTCGCCGAGGAGACCGGCACCATCGTCCCGCTGGGGGAATGGGTGCTCCGCGCGGCCTGCCGCGCCGCCGCGTCGTGGGCGCACCCGGACCTGCGGCTGAGCGTCAACATGTCACCCAAGCAGGTCGTCCGCGCGGATCTGGTCGAGGTGATCCAGGGCATCCTGCGCGACACCGGCTTCCCGGCCGACCGGCTCATCCTCGAACTGACCGAAAGTGTCATCCTGCAACCGGACCCGATGATCGTCGCGCGGCTGGAGCGGCTCCGGGACATGGGCATCGGCATCGCGGTCGACGACTTCGGCACCGGGTTCTCCGCACTCAGCTATCTCCGGCACCTGCCGGTGAACGTGCTGAAGGTCGACCGTTCGTTCGTCACCGGCATCGCCGACGACCCGCAGGCCCGGACCGTGGCCGACGCCATCATCCGGCTGGGCGAGGCGTTCCGGCTGGTGGTCGTGGCCGAGGGCATCGAGACGGCCGAGCAGGCGGCGGCGCTGCAGGAGATGGGCTGCCGGTTCGGGCAGGGATTCCGCTACCACCGCCCCCAGCCCGGCGAGTCGATCACCCGCCTGCTGGGCCGGACCTTCGTGCCGTGATCCGGCCGGCGGCCCCACCACCCGGGCGTACGGTGATGGGGCCGTCGTGCCGCTGATCGTCGGCCGGCGCGTCCGGCCGGCGTCGGGGAGGCGTACGACCGTCCGGGAGGAAATCAGTGCCCGAGGCCGGCCCGGTCGACCCGGCGGTGGAACCGCATGCCGGCGAGGCCGCCGAGGATCGCACCGACCAGGGCGGCGACCAGGGCGATGACGATCGCGACGATCGCGCCGGTGGTCATGCTGCCGCCGCCGACCGGCAGCCGCGGGAAGCCACCGAGGCGGTCGAGGACGTTGTACTTGTCGCCGAGTGCGGCCACGGCGATCGCCGCCACGACCGCGATGACCACCGCCCAGATCCACACGGCCAGGCCCTGCTTGACGCCGCTGAACCGGGCCATGCGCCCGGCGACGTAGCCGCCGCAGAAGTACGCGACGAGCAGCACGGCCAGCAGGGTGATGCCGCCGACGACGCCGATGGTGCCGGCTTTGCGCTGCGCGTCCGTCGCGTCGAGGCCGGAGCTGACGCCGACCGCGGTGCCCGCGGCCACCAGAAGTCCGGTGAGGATCACGGCGGTTCCGGTGGCGGTCAGCCAGCCGAAGAACGCCGAGCCCCACTTGATGCCGCCGTACCGTTCCTTCTCCCGGGCCACGACGGCGCGCCGGTCGGCCGGGGAGAACTCGCGGTCGCCGTCCGTTTCGGGGTGCTCGGCCGCGTGTGCGCCGGCGTCCCGGTCGGTTTCGGCACGCTGAAGTGGACGTGGAGAATCGCTCTGCGGAATCGATGAAGGCATGGTCACTCCGACCAGGAGTCGAGAAACAGGGATGGAAACGTCTGTGCAAGAGGGCGTCGACGACCTCGATGACATCGGCATGCCCGGACGTTTATGCGATAAACGCCAGACCCCCAGCACTGTTTCTCTGCCACCCGGGCCGCGCTCGCTGGCGACGCTGCCGCCCCGAGGACGTCGTGACCGATCCAGATATGCCCGAGGCCCGGTCGGCGGTTCCACGCCCGGACGCCGGCGGCGCTCGGGGTCCGGCTGCTCCCCCCACGCCGCCGTCCCCGACGGCTCTCCACCGGTAAATGACGGGCAACGCGTTTATCGCATAAACGCCGGGGCATCATTGGTCGGCGCCCATCCGGGCGACGACGAATGGGAGCCGACATGGACACCGCCGGACTCGAATCGATGACGGACGAACAACTCCGGGCGTACGGCCGGCACGCCGGGGTCCGCGACGCCGGCTCGCTCCGCCGCGACGAGTTGATCGCCACGCTGGCCGGACCCGGCGAGGCGATGACGCGTTCGGAGGAACGGCTCGTCGCCGGCACCGACGTCGTCGAGACCGGCCGCGCGCGGCTGCGCAAGTACGTCATCACCGAAGAGGTTCAGATCACCGTTCAAGTGCGCCGCGAAGAGCTGCGGCTGGAACGGGAGACCATCCCCACCGCGTACCAGACGCTGGTGTACGACCCGGACGTGTTCGGGCCGGACGAGGTCTTCGGCGGTTCCGACGGCGGGGTGGTCTTCGACATCACGCTGCACGAGGAGCGGCCGGTGATCACGACCGAGATCGTGCCGGTCGAGCGGGTCCGGCTCTCCAAGCTGGTTCGTACCGACTCCGAGGTCATCACCGGTTCGGTGCGCAAGGAACGCATCGAGACCGACTTCCCCGGCGAGGAGCCGACCACGCTGGGCTGAACCCGGTCACCAGCCGCGGGCGCGCCACTCGGCCAGGTGCGGGCGTTGGGCGCCGAGCGTCGAATCCTTGCCGTGCCCCGGGTAGAACCAGGTGTCGTCGGGGAGCCGGTCGAACAGCTTGTGCTCGACGTCGTCGAGGAGGCTCGCGAAGTTTTTCGCGTCCTTGCGCGTGTTGCCCACGCCACCCGGGAAGAGGCTGTCGCCGGTGAACAGGTGGGCGGTGCCGGACGGGTCCGGGTAGAGCAGGGCGATCGAGCCCGGGGTGTGACCGACCAGCTGGATCACCTCGAGCGCGCAGTCGCCGACGGTGACCGTGGCGCCGTCGTGCAGCTGACCCGTCACCACCGGGATCCCCGCGGCGTCGTCCGCGCCCGCCAGCGAGGCCGCGCCGGTCGCCGCGACCATCTCGCGCAGCGCCTGCCAGTGGTCGCCGTGCCGGTGGGTGGTGACCACCGTCTGCAGGCCGCGGTCGCCGATGAGCTCGAGCAGCCGGGGCGCGTCGGCGGCCGCGTCGATCAGCAGTTGGGCGTCGCCGCAGCGCAGCAGGTAGGCGTTGTTGTCCATCGACCCGACTGACGCCTTGGTGATGGTCAGGTGGCCGAGGTCGCGCTCATCAGCGGGGCCGCCCGGGGTCACGTCGCCGGTGTACGTCATGTCAGGTCACTTCCAGTTCGCGGGAGTCGGGAGTTCGCCGTCGGGCGACACGGTCAGGTCGGCGCCGTCGGCCCGGCCGGCCAGCCAGGCGGCCAGCGAGCGGGTCGGGCCGCCGACCGCCGGCGAGGCGTCGGTCGCGTCGCCAATGGTCAGCACATGTTCGATGCCGTACGGCCGGAGCGCCATGGCCGGCCAGTCCGACCCGGCCCCGGTCACGATCTCGCGCAGCAGCCGCAGCGCGAACGCGTCGGACCAGTCGGCCGGCCCGTACCCGGCTCCGAGGTCGACGTGGTGGACCTCGACCTCCCGCAACCGCGCCCACGGCACCGCCGCCGCCGACCGCCCGACGAACCCGAGGTGGAACGTCCACGCCTCGGCCGGCATGGCGGCGGCCGCGTCGGCGAAACGCTCGTGGGCGGTACGGAGGTCGTCGATCTGCTCCTGGCGGGGCCGCGCCGCCCCGGCCTCGATGTCGTCCGCCCGGGCCTGCGGTGACGCGTAGCCGGGGACGTCCTCACCGGTGCGGGCGCCGGTCAGCAGCCGGGTGTAGGCGTCGGCGTTGCGGGCCACATGGGTGAGGACATGTCCCTTCGTCCAGCCCGGCAACAGCGACGGCGTGCCGATCGCCGTGTCGTCCAGCCCCTCGGCCGTACGGATCAGGTTTTCCGTGGATGCGTCGACGTCGGTGATGAGTACGAGAGGGTCGAAGGTCACGGGCAAATCTTATTCGCTTTCGCTGGCGTGAGGGCGACCGTACCGTCAGTGCTGACGCAGCGATCCAGTTTCGCGGAGGGGGTGGGAAGCGTGTTGTTCGGTGATGCGTCCCGTCGCTCGGAGTTCCCCGCCTGACCCCGTCGGGCGCGGCTCCCACATCCGAAGGATCACCATGTCCACCGACCTGACCCGGCTCGGTTGGGACGAGGCGTACGCATCGTCCTTCCATCAGTTCGACCGTTCCGACTCCAGCCCCGGCCGTGTGCTGCGCGCCGACCGCGGCGTCTGCACGGTGCTCGGCCCGGACGGCGTCGTCCGCGCCTCGTTGGCCGGCGCGGTGATGATGTCCGCGGCGAACGATCCGGCCCGCCTGCCCTGCACGGGCGACTGGGTGGTGCTCCGCCGCTGGCCCGACCGGTGTACCACAGTGGAGTGTGTGCTGCCCCGCCGCACCGCGTTGATCCGCCGCACCGCCGGCAAGGACTCGTCCGGCCAGGTGCTGGCGGCCAACATGGACACCGTCGCCGTCGTCGAGCCGATGCACCCGGAACCGGTGGACGCCCGGATCGAGCGGTTGCTGGCGCTGGCCTGGGAGTCCGGGGCGGATCCGGTGGTGGTGCTGACCAAGTCGGACACCGCGGCCGATCCGGGGGCGATCGCCCGGCAGATCGGCGAGCTGGCCCCGGGCGTACCGGTCCTGCCGGTCAGTGCGGCCCGCCGCGACGGCCTGGAGCCGTTGCGGGACCTGGTCCGGCCGGGACGCACGCTGGCACTGCTGGGCCGTTCCGGCGCCGGGAAATCGACGCTGGTCAACGAACTGGCCGGGGCGCCGGTGATGCCGGTGCAGTCGATCCGGCGCGCCGACGGCAAGGGCCGGCACACCACGGCGTACCGCAATCTCGTTCTCGTGCCGGACGGCGGCGCCATCCTCGACACCCCCGGCATCCGGGGCGTCGGCCTGCTGGACACGGGCCAGGGACTGGACCGCACGTTCGCCGACGTCGCCGACCTGGCCGCGACATGCCGGTTCGGCGACTGCCGGCACCAGGCCGAGCCGGGCTGCGCCATCCAGGCGGCGCTGCGGGAGGGCTCGTTGTCGCCGCGCCGGCTGGAGAGCTGGCGCCGGCTGCACCGCGAGGTCGAGGCCGAGAGCGCCCGCCAGGCGGTCCGGCTGGGCCGGAGGCACCGCTGACCTTCTCTGGCACACTTCACCGGTGAGCACGCTGCAGGAGGTCACGATCGGTGACGTCGAGGCCGGCCCGCCGGCCCGGACGAGCCGGCCGGGCCTGGTCGCCGCGATCTTCGGCGGCTACCTGGCGCTGAGCGTGCTGGTGCTGATACAGCTCTGGATCTCGCCCAGCGGCCGCGTGCTGGCCAGCAACGACGACGACCACGGGTTCTTCCTGTTCGTGATGGCGCACGGCGAGCGGGTGATGTTCCACGGCGACAACCCGTTCTTCACCGACCGGCTGAACGTGCCCGACGGCGTCAACATGATGGCCAACACGACGGTACTGGCGCTGAGCCTGCCGTTCGCGCCGGTCACCCACTTCTTCGGGCCCGGGCTGTCGGTGGTGCTGCTGCTCACCCTGGGTCTGGCCGGTACGGCCGCGGCCTGGTACCTGGTGCTGCGCAAGTGGGGCGCGTCCCGCCTGGCGGCCGGTCTCGGCGGCCTGTGGTGCGGCTTCTGCCCGGCGATGATCGCGCACGCCAACGGCCACATCAACTTCGTCAGCCAGTACGCCGTCCCGGTCATCGTCCATCAGGTGTTCCGGCTGAGGGAACCGGGCCGGGTGCTGCGCGGGGGCGTTATCGTCGGGCTGCTGGTGACTCTGCAGGTCTTCCTGAACGAGGAGATCCTGCTGTTCACGGCCATCGCGCTGACCGTCTTCGTGGTGCTGTACGCGCTGATGCGCCGGTCCGAGGTGGCCGCGGTGGCCGGCCGGTTCGCCGCCGGGCTGGCCGTCGCCGTGGTGACCGCCGGGGTGCTGCTCGCCTACCCGCTGTATGTGCAGTTCACCGGCCCCGGCAGCTACCACGGCCAGCCGTTCGTGCCGGACAAGTTCGTCACCGACCTGCTCGGGGTCGGGGCGTACGCCCGGCAGTCGCTGGCCGGCAACGGGGCGGTGGCCCGCTGGCTGTCGATCAGCCCGACCGAGGACGACACCTTCTTCGGGCTGCCCATGCTGGTGCTGATCGTGGTCGGCACGGCGCTGTTGTGGCGGCGGTCGGTGGTGGCCCGCGCGACCGCGATCACCGGGCTGCTGATGCTGGTCGTCTCGCTCGGCACCCGGGTCCGGATGGGCGGTGTGGTGACCTCCTTCCCGCTGCCGTTCGGGCTGGTCAGCCACCTGCCGATCATCAACCTGGTGAGTGTCGTACGGTTCGGCATGGTGGCCGCCACCATCGTCGGCGTGCTGCTCGCCCTGTCCGTCGACCGGGCCCGTGAGCTGACGGTACGGGGCCGGCCGTGGTTCTGGGCGGGGCTGGTCGTGGCGCTGGTGCCGGTGCTGCCCAAGCCGCTGCCGATCGTGCCGGCCGACCCGGTGCCGGCGTTCCTGGCCGACGGGATGTGGCGGTCGTACGCGTCCGGCGGCCGTACGGTCGTGCCGGTCCCGTTGCCCGAGGTGACCAGCGGGCGGACCGCAATGCGCTGGGTCGCCCTGACCCACCTGCAGTTCGAGGCGCCGCGCGGCTACTTCATGGGCCCGGCCGACCCGCCGGCGGACGAGACCGGATCCTGGAACGCACCCGCGCGCTACACCTCCACGCTGCTCATGCGGGTGAACCGGGACGGCAAGGTTCCGTCGCTCACCGCGGCCGACCGGCAGGCGTTCCAGGCCGACCTGGCGTTCTGGCGGGCGGGCGTGGTTGTCCTGGTGACGAATTCCCTCCACGGGGCCGAGCTGCAGGCCACTCTGACCGCGCTTTTCGGGCGTCCGCCGCAGCTCGCGGGCGGCGTCGAGGTCTGGCCGGTTCCCCCGGCCGGGTGACGGTTGGGCTGTCTGATCTGCGGGAATGTGCACGGACTGCAGAGCGCTGCACTGAGGTCGGAGAAACTTGTCGTACCCCGTGGCTAGAGTTTCCGCGTCTCTGCCCGGTCTCGAGAACAAAGACGGAGTGGCTGGCTGTGGCCGACCGACTGATCATCCGCGGCGCGCGGGAGCACAACCTGCGCGACGTCAACCTCGACCTGCCCCGCGACGCCATGATCGTGTTCACCGGGCTGTCCGGTTCGGGCAAGTCCAGCCTGGCGTTCGACACGATCTTCGCCGAGGGCCAGCGGCGGTACGTCGAGTCCCTGTCGTCGTACGCGCGCCAGTTCCTCGGGCAGATGGACAAGCCCGACGTCGACTTCATCGAGGGTCTGTCGCCGGCCGTGTCGATCGACCAGAAGTCGACCTCGCGCAACCCGCGCTCGACCGTCGGCACGATCACCGAGGTGTACGACTACCTCCGTCTGATGTTCGCGCGGACGGGCATCCCGCACTGCCCGGTCTGCGGTGAGCGGATCAGCAAGCAGAGCCCGCAGCAGATCGTCGACCGGGTGCTGGCGATGGACGAGGGCACCCGGTTCATGGTGCTCGCCCCGGTGATCCGCGGCCGCAAGGGTGAGTACGTCGACCTCTTCGCCGAGCTGCAGGCCAAGGGCTACGCGCGGGCCCGGGTGAACGGCGTGGTGCACCCGCTGACCGAGCCGCCGAAACTCAAGAAGCAGGAAAAGCACACCATCGAGGTGGTGGTCGACCGGCTCAGCGTCAAGTCCGGCAGCAAGCAGCGGCTGACCGACTCGGTCGAGTCGGCGCTCGGCCTGTCCGGCGGCATGGTGCTGCTCGACTTCGTCGACCTGCCGGAGGACGACCCGAACCGCGAGCGCCGGTTCTCCGAGCACCTGGCCTGCCCCAACGACCACCCGCTGGCGATCGAGGACCTCGAGCCCCGGGTGTTCTCCTTCAACGCGCCCTACGGCGCCTGCCCGGAGTGCACCGGCCTGGGCACGAAGAAGGAGGTCGACCCCGAGCTGGTCGTCCCGGACGAGGAGCGCAGCCTGCGCGAGGGCGCGATCCAGCCCTGGTCCGGCGGGGCCACGCTGGAGTTGTTCCTGCGGTTGCTGCAGGCGCTGGGGGAGCAGCAGAAGTTCAGCCTGGACACGCCGTGGCGGCAGCTGTCGTCCCGGGCGCAGAAGACGATCCTGTACGGCACCGAGGACCAGGTGCACGTCAAATACCGGAGCAAGTACGGCCGGGAGCGGTCGTACTTCACCGGGTTCGAGGGCGTGATCCAGTGGATCGAGCGGCGCCACTCGGACACCGAGAGCGACTGGTCCCGGGACAAGTACGAGGGCTACATGCGGGACGTGCCCTGCCCGGTCTGCGGCGGCACCCGGCTCAAGCCCGAGGTGCTGGCGGTGACCATCGCCGGCAAGAGCATCGCCGAGGTCTGCAACCTGTCCGTCGGCGAGTGCGCCGACCTGCTGGCCGGCATCGAGCTCGACGACCGGCAGAAACTGATCGCCGAGCGGGTGCTCAAGGAGATCAACGCCCGGCTGCGGTTCCTGGTCGACGTCGGCCTGGACTACCTGTCGCTGGACCGCGGCGCCGGCACACTGTCCGGCGGCGAGGCGCAGCGCATCCGGCTGGCCACCCAGATCGGGTCGGGCCTGGTCGGCGTGCTGTACGTGCTGGACGAGCCGTCGATCGGCCTGCACCAGCGGGACAACCACCGGCTGATCGAGACGCTGGTCCGGCTGAAGAAGCTGGGCAACACGCTGATCGTGGTCGAGCACGACGAGGACACCATCCGCACCGCCGACTGGATCGTCGACATCGGCCCGGGCGCGGGCGAGCACGGCGGTCACATCGTGCACAGCGGCTCGGTCAAGGGGCTGCTGGCCAACAAGGAGTCGCCGACCGGGGCGTATCTCTCCGGCCGCAAGAGCATCCCGACCCCGCGGACCCGGCGGCCTCTGATCCCCGAGCGTGAGCTGGTGGTGCAGGGTGCCCGCGAGCACAACCTGCGCAACCTCACCGTCGGCTTCCCGCTGGGCCAGTTCATCGCGGTCACCGGGGTGAGCGGGTCGGGCAAGTCCACGCTGGTCAACGACATCCTGTACACGGTGCTGGCCAACAAGATCAACGGCGCCCGGATGGTGCCGGGGCGGCACACCCGGATCACCGGCATCGATCAGGTGGACAAGGTGGTGGGGGTCGACCAGTCGCCGATCGGGCGTACCCCGCGGTCCAACCCGGCCACGTACACCGGGGTCTTCGACAACGTCCGCAAGCTGTTCGCCGAGACCACCGAGGCCAAGGTCCGCGGGTACGGGCCGGGCCGGTTCTCGTTCAACGTCAAGGGCGGCCGCTGCGAGAACTGCGCCGGCGACGGCACCATCAAGATCGAGATGAACTTCCTACCCGACGTGTACGTCCCGTGCGAGGTCTGCAAGGGCGACCGGTACAACCGGGAGACCCTCGAGGTCCACTACAAGGGCAAGACGATCTCCGAGGTGCTGCAGATGCCGATCGAGGAGGCGGCGACCTTCTTCGAGGCCATCCCGGCGATCCACCGGCACCTGCGGACGCTGGTCGACGTCGGACTGGGCTACGTCCGGCTCGGGCAGCCCGCGCCGACGCTTTCCGGTGGTGAGGCGCAGCGCGTCAAGCTCGCGTCCGAACTGCAGAAACGGTCCACCGGCCGGACCGTCTACGTGCTCGACGAGCCCACCACCGGCCTGCACTTCGAGGACATCCGCAAGCTGTTGATGGTGCTCAACGGACTGGTCGACAAGGGCAACACGGTGATCGTGATCGAGCACAACCTGGACGTCATCAAGACGGCCGACTGGTTGATCGACATGGGACCGGAGGGTGGCCACAAGGGCGGCCTGGTCCTGGCCGCGGGCACGCCGGAGGAACTGGCCGAGGTGCCGGACAGCCACACCGGGCAGTTCCTGCGGCCGGTGCTCGGTCTCAAGGGCAAGCCCGCCGGCTCGAAGAACGCGGTGGCGCGGGCCGCCCAGGCCAACGGCACGCCGGCCGCCGCCACGACCAAGCCGCGGGCCCCCCGCTCGCGGGTCAAGGCGAGCGCCTGACGCGAGACGTCGACCACTGTCCGAATTTTGAGGTTCCTCTGAGCAGATCCTGAGATAACCCACAGCTACGACGACCGTCCCGGTAGAAGTGCAGGCCGGGGCGGTCGTGGTGTTCGGGCGATTTGTTGAACACGTGCAAACCCGACGGACGAAGGCTGTCAAACCGGACCAAGACCCCCTCCGGCAGAGGATAATTCGTGAACGAGCGCATGAACCACTTCGGTGGAGTCCGCGTATAGAGATGCGACGCCGCGTGACTTGCGCGTGCGACAGGTACGGGAGGGTTCCGACACATGACTGACGTGCAGACCAGGACCGACATCGGACACCAGCACGACGAGGAGCCCGCCGGCCACGCCGGCGCCTGCTCGTCGCGCCGGGCGATGCTCGCCGGGGTCGGAGCGGTCGGCGCCACCTGTCTCCTGGCGGCGTGCGGCAGCAGCTCGACCAGCGGGAGCACCCCGCTCGGATCCGACTACCAGCCCAGCGCCGCCCCAGCCGGCAGCGGCCCGGCGTTCGTGCCCGGGACCGGACCGACGAGCGGCTCGACCGCCGGTGGCGGCAGCAGCGCGAAGGTGCTGGCCGCGGTGTCCGAGGTGCCCGAGGGCGGCGGCATCATCAAGGGCGACTACGTGATCACCCAGCCCGCCGCGGGCACGTTCAAGGCGTTCAGCAAGGTGTGCACCCACCAGGGCTGCGACGTCAACAAGATCGACGGCGGCGTGATCAGCTGCCCCTGCCACGGCAGCCGGTTCTCCATCGAGGACGGCTCGGTGAAGGGCGGCCCGGCACCCAAGGGGCTGCCGGCGACGGCGGTCAAGGTGGACGGCGCCAACGTCGTCGCGGCCTAGAGGTGTCCGGCCGGAGGACCGACGCCGTGGCGGCGGCAACGGTCCTCCGGTCGGGTAATCCTGTCAGACCCACGCACTACTGTTGAGCCGTGCCCGACCCGTCCACGTACCGCCCCGCTCCGGGGACCATCCCCGACACCCCCGGCGTCTACCGTTTCCGCGATCCGTCCGGCCGGGTCATCTACGTGGGCAAGGCGAAGAACCTCCGCAACCGGCTCAACTCGTACTTCGCCGACACCTGGTCGTTGCACGCGCGGACCCAGCAGATGGTCACCACCGCGGGCTCGGTCGACTGGGTCACGGTCGGCACCGAGGTCGAGGCGCTCCAGCTGGAGTACTCCTGGATCAAGGAGTTCGACCCGCGCTTCAACGTCAAGTACCGCGACGACAAGTCGTATCCGTTCCTCGCCGTCACGCTGAACGAGGACTATCCGCGGCTCCAGGTCATGCGCGGTGCCAAGCGCAAGGGCGTGCGCTACTTCGGGCCGTACTCGCACGCGTGGGCCATCCGCGAGACGCTCGACCTTTTGCTGCGGGTGTTCCCCGCGCGGACGTGCTCGGCCGGGGTGTTCAAGCGGTCCGGGCAGATCGGCCGGCCCTGCCTGCTCGGCTACATCGGCAAATGCTCGGCGCCCTGCATCGGGTCGGTCTCCGCCGAGGAGCACCGCGAGATCGTCGACGACTTCTGCGACTTCATGGGCGGGCGGACCGACCAGTTCACCCGCAAGCTCGAGACCGACATGCTCCAGGCGTCCGAGCAGCTCGAGTTCGAGCGGGCGGCCCGGCTGCGGGACGACATCGCGGCGCTGCGCCGGGCGATGGAGAAGCAGACCGTGGTGCTCGGTGACGGCACCGACGCCGACGTGGTCGCGTTCGCCGAGGACCCCCTGGAAGCCGCGGTGCAGGTGTTCCACGTGCGCGGCGGGCGAGTTCGGGGTCAGCGGGGCTGGGTCGTGGAGAAGGTCGAGGACCTGAGCACCGGCGATCTCGTGCATCACTTCTGCTCCCAGGTGTACGGCGCCGAGGAGGGTGAGAGCGACGTGCCGCGCGAGCTGCTCGTGCCGGCGCTGCCGCCGGACGCCGACGCGCTGACCGAGTGGCTGTCCGAGCACCGCGGCAGCCACGTCAACATGCGGGTGCCGGTCCGGGGCGACAAGCGGGCCCTGCTGGAGACCGTGGCCCGCAACGCCGGCGAGGCGCTGGCCCGGCACAAGCTGCGCCGGGCGGGTGACCTGACCACCCGCAGCAAGGCGCTGGACGAGATCGCCGAGGCGCTGGGCCTGGAATCGGCGCCGCTGCGGATCGAGTGCTTCGACGTGTCGCAGATCCAGGGCACCGACGTCGTCGCCAGCATGGTCGTGTTCGAGGACGGGCTGATCCGCAAGAGCGAGTACCGGCGGTTCGCCGTCCGCGGCAACCCGGACGGCAGCGGGATGGACGACCTGTCGGCGATGAGCGAGGTGATGCGGCGGCGGTTCGCGCGGTTCCGGGCCCAGGAGGGGGCGGACGCACCCCGCGACCGGCCCGAGCCGGATGCCGACGCTGCCGGCCTGGATGCCGACGCCGCCGGCCTGGTTGCCGACGCTGCGGGGCTGGATGCCGACGCCGGGCTGGATGCCGGCGGCGCGCCTGATTCCGCGGTTGCGCCGTTGTCCGGGGCCGTGGCGGGGGGCGAGGTCGCGACCAACGAGCTTCCCGGCATCGACCCGCTGACCGGCCGGCCGCGGCGGTTCGCGTACCCGCCCCAGCTGGTCGTCGTGGACGGTGGCCAGCCGCAGGTCAACGCGGTCGCGGCCGTATTGTCCGACCTGGGCATCACCGACGTCGCGCTGTGCGGGCTGGCCAAGCGCCTGGAAGAGGTCTGGCTGCCCGGCGAGGACTTCCCGGTGATCCTCCCCCGGACGTCCGAGGCGCTCTACCTGCTCCAGCGCGTCCGGGACGAGGCACACCGCTTCGCCATCACGTTCCACCGGCAGCGCCGCTCCAAGCGGATGACGGCGTCCGCGTTGGACGGCGTGCCCGGGCTCGGGGAGACGCGGCGCAAGGCGCTGCTGCGCCAGTTCGGGTCGTTGAAGCGGCTGGGCAAGGCGACGCCGGAGGAGATCACCGAGGTGCCCGGCATCGGGCGGCGGACCGCGGAGGCGGTGCTTGCCGCGCTGAACCCGGCGGTGGCCGCGTCGGAGCCCGCGGCGGCCGGTTCCGCGCCGGCGCCGGCGGGCGGCGCCGGCAAGACGAAGGCCGGCGCGAACCGGTCCCGGGCCGGACTGCCCGCGCCGGCGCCGGTGCGGACACCGGGGGAGTCCGGCGACACCACTTGATCGGGTAGTCGACACGGCATCCGGCGGCACCCGCCCGCGCGGTCGGCCTAGGATTCATTGTTTGCCCAGCAGACCAGCGTTTGCCCAGCAGACCAGCCGTCTGCCCAGCAGACCAGCGTTGGCCCAGCAGACCAGCTCAAGGCGCGAGAGAGGGATGGCGTGACCGAGTCCATGCCGGAGTTCATGTCCGACATGCCGTCGGCCGACCACGAGGTCGACACCGATCTCGTCGTCGTGACCGGACTGTCCGGGGGCGGCCGCAGCACCGTCGCCCGGGCTCTGGAGAACGTCGGCTTCTACGTCGTCGACAACCTGCCGCAGGCGCTGATGCTGGACATGGCCAAGCTGGCCGTCGAGGCCGGTGGAGCCGCCCGCCGTACGGCCATGGTGCTCGACGTCCGCAGCCGCGCCTTCTCCACCGACCTGGCCGGCGCCGTCCGCGCGTTGCAGGACCGCGGTTTCTCCCCGCGGGTGGTGTTCGTCGACGCCGACGACGAGGTGCTGATCCGGCGGTTCGAGTCGGTGCGGCGCTCACATCCGCTGCAGGGCGACGGCCGGCTCGCCGACGGCATCGCGGCCGAGCGCAAACTGCTCGAGGAGGCCCGCGAGCACGCCGACGTGATCATCGACACCAGTCACCTCAACGTGAACCAGCTCCGCCGCCGGGTGGAGGAGCTGTTCGCCGGCGAGGACGCGCGGAAGCTGCGGATCACGGTGCTGTCGTTCGGTTTCAAGTACGGCCTGCCGCCGGACGCCGACTACGTGATGGACGCCCGGTTCCTGCCCAACCCGTTCTGGGTGCCGGAACTGCGCGACCACACCGGGCTGGAGGAGTCGGTCAGCGACTACGTGCTGGGGCAGGAGGGTGCGATCGACTTCGTCTCGACGTACGCGTCGCTGATCGGCGCGACCGCGCCCGGCTTCGAGCGGGAGGGCAAGCGCTACCTCACCGTGGCGATCGGCTGCACCGGCGGCAAGCACCGCAGCGTCGCGATCGCGGAGGAGCTGACCACCCGGTTGCGAGACGCCCGGCTGTCCGCCCACTCCTCGCACCGCGACCTGGGCCGCGAATGACGTCCGTACGCGTCGTCGTGTTCGGCGGCGGGCACGGGCTGGCGGCGTCACTGAAAGCGCTGCGGATCGCCGCGGCCTCGATTCCGCTGGACATCACCGCGGTCGTCACGGTCGGCGACAACGGCGGCTCCAGCGGCCGCCTGCGGGCCGAGCGGGACGCCATGCTGCCGCCGGGTGACCTGCGGATGGCGCTCGCCGCGCTGGCCGGCGACGACCCCGTCCACCAGCGCACGGTCGAGCTCATGCAGCACCGGTTCGCCCTGGTCGGCAAGCCCGACCGGCGGACCACGACCGGCGGCCCGGACGAGCAGCGGACCTCGACGGGCGGCCCGGACGAGCAGCCGACCGGCGGCCCGGACGAGCGGCAGACCGCGACCGGCGGGCCGGACGAGCGGCGGGCCGGCGGCAAGCCGGGCCGGGGGCTCGCCGCGACCGGTGGCGGCGAACGTGATCCGCTGGCCGGGCACGCGGTCGGCAACCTGCTCCTGCTCGGCCTGATGGAACTGCTCGGCGACCCGGTCGCGGCGCTCGAGCACGCCGGCCGGATGGTCGGGGCGCGGGGCCGGGTGCTGCCGATGGCCCAGCACGCGGTCGGCATCGAGGCCGACGTGCGCGACGGCGACCCGGCGCGGCCGGGCGAGATCGTCACGGTGGTCGGCCAGCACGCGGTCGCGGTGACCACCGGCCACGTCGAGGCCGTCCGGATCACCCCGGCGTCGCCGCCCGCGTGCCCGCAGGCGCTGGCCGCCATCGCCGAGGCCGACTGGCTGATCTTCGGGCCGGGCAGCTGGTACACCAGTGTGCTGCCGCACCTGATGGTGCCGGAACTGGCGGCCGCGGTCGTGGCCAGCGCGGCCCGGCGCCTGGTGACGCTGAACCTGTCCACCGACAACGAGACCGCCGGGCTGTCGGTGGCCGACCACCTCGCCGCACTGCACTGGTACCGGCCCGATCTGCGGGTCGACATGGTGCTGGCCGACGTCAAGTGGGTAGGCGAACCGGAGCCGGTGGAACGGGCCGCGCAACAGCTCGGGGCCAGTCTGATATTGGCCCCGCTGGCCGTTGCGGACGGAAGTCCCAGGCATGATCCTGAGTCGTTGGGCGTTGCACTGGTGCCTGTGTTGGGTGCCGCTCGTTAAGCACAGGCGTACAAGCGCACAAATCGGAAATTCGGCCCAGAGGTGACAGACGATGGCGATGACGGCAGCAGTGAAGGACGAGCTGAGCCGGGTCGACGTGCCCAAGCCATGCTGTCGCCGGGCGGAGATGGCCGCGCTGCTGCGTTTCGCCGGCGGCCTGCACATCGTGTCCGGCCGCGTCGTGGTCGAGGCCGAACTGGACACCGGCGCGGTGGCCCGCCGGCTGCGCCGGGAGATCGCCGAGGTGTACGGGTACCCGAGCGAGGTCCACGTGCTCGCGTCCGGCGGGATCCGGAAGAACAGCCACTACATCGTGCGGATCGTCAAGGACGGTGAGGCGCTGGCCCGCCAGACCGGGCTGCTCGACGTCCGCGGCCGGCCGGTGCGGGGCCTGCCGCCGCACGTCGTGTCGGCCAACGTCTGCTGCGCGGTGGCGGCCTGGCGGGGTGCGTTCATGGCGCACGGCTCGCTGACCGAGCCCGGCCGGTCCAGCGCCCTGGAGATCACCTGTCCCGGCCCGGAGGCGGCGCTGGCCCTGCGCGGCGCGGCCCGCCGGATCGGCATCACCGCCAAGGAGCGCGAGGTCCGCGGCGTCGACCGGGTGGTGATCAAGGACGGCGACGCGATCGCCGCGCTGCTCACCCGCATAGGAGCACACGCCAGCGTGCTGGCCTGGGAGGAGCGCCGGGTCCGCCGCGAGGTCCGGGCCACCGCCAACCGCCTGGCCAACTTCGACGACGCCAACCTCCGGCGCTCGGCCCGCGCCGCGGTGGCCGCGGCCGCCCGGGTCACCCGCGCGCTGGAGATCCTCTCCGACGAGGCCCCGAACCACCTGACCAGCGCCGGCCAGCTGCGGCTGGAACACCGCCAGGCGTCGCTGGAGGAACTGGGTGCGCTGGGCGACCCGCCGCTGACCAAGGACGCCATCGCCGGCCGTATCAGGCGTCTGCTCGCTCTCGCCGACAAGCGCGCCCGCGACCTCGGCATCCCCGACACCGAGGCCGCCGTCACCCCGGAGATGATGGCCTGCTGATCTCCCCGGCTCGAGCCCGGCGGCGGGGAACGGCCGGGAGCACCGCCTGCCTGGGCCGGAAGGCCGGGTCGGGGGTGGTTCGGCGGGACTGTGCCGACCCGTACCTCCGACGTGAGCGAAGTAACCCGGAGAGAGGGACCACAGGGGGGTCGGCTAAGGTCGGGTCGACGGCGACGGTGCCGGCAGCATGGCCGACCACGCCCTACGCCGCGCCGATGTGCGCCGCGGCGGCTCTCCCTTCAGGGCGCGGCGGCCGGATCCCACTCAGCCGGCCCTCGACAAAGGTCGGCACGCAGACCTCCGCCGGTCCTGTTCCGGCGGACCGAAACGAGGAGAACCTGTGACCATCCGGGTTGGTATCAACGGTTTCGGCCGTATCGGCCGCAACTTCTTCCGGGCGGTGCTCGCCTCCGGCGCGGACATCCAGGTCGTCGGCGTGAACGACCTCACCGACAACGCCACGCTCGCCCACCTGCTGAAGTACGACAGCATCCTCGGCCGCCTGCCGCTCGAGGTGAAGGCCACCGCGGACGAGATCACCGTGGGCGGCAACACCATCAAGGCGTTCGCCGAGCGCGACCCGGCCAACCTCAAGTGGGCCGACCTGGGCGTGGACGTGGTCATCGAGTCGACCGGCTTCTTCACCGACGCCCTCAAGGCGAAGGTGCACGCGGACAATGGCGCGAAGAAGGTCATCATTTCGGCGCCGGCCAAGAACGAGGACATCACGATCGTGATGGGCGTCAACGACGACAAGTACGACGCCGCCAAGCACACCGTGATCTCGAACGCCTCCTGCACGACCAACTGCCTCGGCCCGATGGCCAAGGCGCTGAACGACGCGATCGGGATCGAGAAGGGTCTGATGACCACGATCCACGCGTACACCCAGGACCAGAACCTGCAGGACGGCCCGCACAAGGACCTGCGCCGGGCCCGCGCCGCCGCGATCAACGTGGTGCCGACCTCGACCGGTGCGGCCAAGGCCATCGGCCTGGTGCTGCCTGAGCTCAAGGGCAAGCTCGACGGCTTCGCGATGCGCGTGCCGATCCCGACCGGCTCGGCCACCGACCTGACCTTCACCGCGTCCCGCGAGACGTCGGTCGACGAGGTCAACGCCGCGGTGAAGGCCGCCTCCGAGGGCGCGCTGAAGGGCTACCTCACGTACACCGAGGACCCGATCGTATCGTCGGACATCGTCACCGACCCGTCGTCCTGCATCTTCGACGCCGGCCTGACCAAGGTCATCGGCGACCAGGTCAAGGTCGTCGGCTGGTACGACAACGAGTGGGGATACTCGAACCGCCTCGTCGACCTGGTCAAGCTGGTCGGAGCCTGAGCGACTTGAAGACTCTCGACGATCTGCTCGGCGAGGGTGTCTCGGGTCGGCGCGTGCTCGTGCGCGCCGACCTGAACGTCCCGTTCGACAAGAACCAACCCGGCGTCATCTCCGACGACGGCCGGATCCGGGCGGTGCTGCCGACCCTGGTCGCCCTGCGTGACGCGGGCGCCAAGGTCATCGTCTGCTCGCACCTGGGGCGGCCGAAAGGCGCGCCGGATCCGAAGTACACGCTCGCGCCGGTCGCGGCCCGCCTCGGTGAGCTGCTCGGCTCGCCGGTCGCGTTCGCGTCCGACACGGTGGGCACGTCGGCGAAGTCCGCGGCGTCCGACCAGTCCGACGGCGGCGTGCTGCTCCTCGAGAACCTACGGTTCAACGCCGGCGAGACCTCGAAGGACGACGCCGAGCGCGGCGCCTTCGCGGACGAACTGGCCGCCTTCGGCGACGCCTACGTCGACGACGCGTTCGGCGCGGTACACCGCAAGCACGCCTCGGTCTTCGACGTCCCGGCCCGGCTCCCGCACTTC
>CAXSDA010000047.1:54701-60313 GCA_964236515.1 uncultured Actinoplanes sp. | reverse complement strand
GGACGTGGTGCCCGTCTACTCGGGTTGAGGAAGCTCGAGGAAGCCCTCGGCGAGGAGCTCGCGCACAGCGGTGAGCCTGGTCGCACGCAGGTCGTGCGGGTCGAGCTCGAGCAGCTGGGCGAGCGCGTCGAGGATCTGGCCGACGGTGAGCTCGCCGTCGCAGGCGCCGACCAGCGCGGCCTCGACGGTGTCGGCCGACCTGGCTCGTCGCATCCCGCGCTGCTGGCGCAGCACGATCCGCTCGGGGTCGGCCGCTCCCGGAGCACCCACCGTCTCCTGGCGTACGTCGGACCGGGCGATCGGCCTGGCCGCGAGCAGGTCGTCATCAGCGCGCTGCCTCAGCACCTCCACCCGGTCGAAGTGGGCCGCGACCTCCGGACCGAGCGTGCCCGCGGGGTCGGCGCGCACATGGTGATGATCGGCATCCTGCCGACGCTGCGGCGCGAGCACATGACGGCCGACGCGCTCTCCACCAACCCGCGCTACAAGCTGCTGAACGAGCAGATCTTCGCCGCCCGGGGCGAGGACCTGGAGATCAAGATCGACGGCGTGGACCGGCTGGCCGTCACCACCGACACCATCGCGCCCGAGTCGGCCTGCACCAGCACCCAGCTCCACCTCCAGGTCAGCCCGGCCCAGTTCGCCGCCTACTGGAACGCCGCCCAGTTGGTGGCCGGCGTGCAGGTGGCGCTGGGCGCGAACTCGCCGCTGCTGTTCGGCCGGGAGCTGTGGCGCGAGACCCGCATCCCGCTGTTCGAGCAGGCCACCGACACGCGGCCGGAGGAGATCCGGGCCCAGGGCGTACGGCCGCGGGTGTGGTTCGGAGAGCGCTGGATCACCAGCGTCTTCGACCTGTTCGAGGAGAACGTGCGTTACTTCCCGGCGCTGCTACCGATCTCCGAGGACGAGGATCCGGCCGAGATCCTGGAGCGCGGCGACACCCCCGAGCTGCCCGAGCTGCGGCTGCACAACGGCACCGTGTACCGGTGGAACCGCCCGATCTACGCCGTCGTGCGCGGCCGCCCGCACCTGCGGGTGGAGAACCGGGTGCTGCCGGCCGGCCCGACCGTGGTCGACACCATGGCCAACGCGGCGTTCTATTACGGACTGGTCCGGATGCTGGCCGAGGCGGAACGGCCGGTGTGGACCCAGATGTCGTTCAGCGCGGCCGAGGAGAACTTCCACGCCTGCGCCCGGCACGGCATCCAGGCCACCGTGTTCTGGCCCGGCCTGGGCTACATCCCGGTCACCGAGCTGGTGCTGCGCCGGTTGCTGCCGCTGGCCCGCGAAGGACTGGACCGCTGGGACGTCGAGGCGGCCGAGCGCGACCGGCTGCTGGGCATCATCGAGCAGCGCTGCCTGATTGGGCGCAACGGCGCGCAGTGGCAGGTGGACACGTTGCACGCGCTGGAGGGTGAGGGTCACCTGGACCGCCGCCAGGCCCTGCACGAGATGCTCCGGCAGTACCTGCCGCCCATGCACGAGAACATCCCGGTCCACGAGTGGCCGGTCGCCTCCTGAGAAACCGCGTTGCCACCCCCGGCCGCCGGGGCCAGGGTGGAGTCATGCGCCGGATCGCCGCGTCACTGGTGGTGCTGCTGGTTGCCGCCTGCGGCACGCCCGCTGCACCGAAGCAGGCGCCGGCGACCGCACCCTCCATCGTGGCCACCTCGGCGGTCTCCGACCGGGTCCGCGACCTGACCATCCGGTCGCCGGCCGTAGGCGCCGACGTCCGGGTCCGGCTGATCCTGCCGGCCGGGTTCGGCACCGACACCTCCGCCCGCTACCCGGTGCTGTACCTGCTGCACGGTTCCGGCGACTCGGCCGTCGGCTGGACCCGGTCGACCGACGTCGCCGCCCTCGTCGCGGACACGCCGGTGCTGGTGGTGATGCCGGACGGCGGTCCGGCCGGGTTCTACTCGGACTGGATCCGCGGCCCGAAGTGGGAGACCTTCCACCTGGTCGAGCTGTGGCGGCTGCTGCAGACGCAGTACCGGGCGTCGGGCGTACGGGCGATCGCCGGTCTGTCCATGGGCGGGCTGGGCGCGCTCGACTACGCCGCCCGGCATCCCGGCACGTTCCGGGCGGCCGCGTCGTTCAGCGGAGTGGTGGACACCCGCCTGTCGCCGGGCGAGTCCGAGGCGTACCAGAACATCGTCCGGGACAGCGGCCACCTGGATCCGGACAACCTCTGGGGCGACCCGCTCAACGACTCAGCCACCTGGGCCGCGCACAACCCGTTCGACCTGGCCGCCGGGCTGAAGGGCACCACACTGTTCCTGTCCGCCGGCAACGGCGCGCCCGGCCCGTTCGACCCGAAGGGCGCCGAGGCGGACACCGCCGAGGCCGCCCTGCACGACGAGAACGTGGCCCTGACCGGCCGGCTGACGTCACTGGGCATCGCGTACCAGTTCGACGACTACGGTCCCGGCACGCACAGCTGGCCGTACTGGGAACGCGAACTGCATCACGCGTGGCCGATGCTCAAGGCCGCCCTCGTATCTTGAGGAGATATTGACCCGTTGATGCGGGTATGAGACAGGACCGGTCCCGAATCCCGGCACTCGACGGACTCCGGCTGTTCGCGGCGCTCGCCGTGGTCGCGTACCACTACACCGGGTACGGCCCGGCCGTGCGGCGTTCGTGGGGCCTGCCCGCCGCCGAGGCGTTCCCCGGGCTGTTCTCCGTCACCCAGTACGGCCGGCTCGGGGTCGAGCTGTTCTTCCTGATCAGCGGGTTCGTGATCTGCATGAGCGCGTGGGGCCGCGACCTCCCCGCGTTCGTCCTCTCCCGGGTGACCCGCCTGTTCCCGGCCTACTGGGCGGCCGTCCTGCTGACGTTCACCGTGGTCGCGGTGCTGTCCGCGCAGTACCACCGGGTGTCGATCACCGACCTGCTGGTCAACCTGACCATGCTGCAGACGCCGATCGGCGCGGCCCAGGTCGACGGTGTGTACTGGACGCTGTGGGTGGAGGCGTGCTTCTACCTGCTGTTCGCGTTCGTGGTCCGGCGGGGGCTCGACCGGCGGCGGGTGATGACGTTCTGCTTCCTCTGGCTGGCCGTCGCGGTGCTGTGCACCCGGGCCAAGGAACCGCTGGTCAACGCGCTGGTGCAGCCGACCTACGCGCCGTATTTCATCGCCGGGATCGCGTTCTACCTGATCCACCGGTTCGGCTCCGATCTGAAGCTCTGGGGCCTGGTCGGGGTGTGCTTCGCGCTGTCGGCCGACTGGGTCGCCGGGGACGCGATCGCCGCCGGCAAGGCGATGGGGCAGCACATGCCGGCCGCCCCGGCGGTGCTCGCGGTGGCCGGCTTCTACGCGGTGATGGCGCTGGTGGCGCTGGGCAAGCTGTCCCGCATCCGGTGGCGGTGGCTGACCACCGCCGGCCTGTTGACCTACCCGCTCTACCTGGTGCACGAGATCAACGGGTGGGTGCTCATCCACGCCCTGCGCACCCATGTCCCGCAGCTGCCGCGCTACGTCACGCTGGCGCTGGTGACCGCGGTGATGCTGACCGGCGCGTGGCTGCTGCACCGGCTGATCGAGCGCCCGCTGGCCGGGGTGCTGCGCCGGCGCCTGGCTCCCCCGGCCGCCGTCATCAACCAGCGGCGGGCGCCCGATCCCCGCGACGAGAAGTCGCTGCGGGCCCCCGGCCCCCGCGACGGTCCCCGCGACGAGAAGCCGGTGCCGGCCCCGGCGCGGGTGCCGGTCGAGGATCAGGCGGCGTCGCCGGACGTCACGCCGCGCTCAGGGTGACGTCGTCGATCACGAAGGACGTCTGGACCTGGCTCCCCTCGATGCCGGTGAAGGTGAGCGTGGTGCTGCCGGTGCCGGTCACCGTCAGCGTCCGCTGGACGTAGCCGGACGACGCGGTGAGGTTGGAGTACGTCGCCAGGGTGCTGCCGTGCGCGGCCACCGTGAGCTTGTCGTACGCCGTGGTCGTACTGGTCTCGTCGGTGTCCACCTTGAGCCAGAACGACAGGGTGGCCCCGGAGCAGCCCGAAGGGATCGTCACCGTCTGGCTCAGCGTGTCGGTGTGCGCGCTGCCGTACCCGTCCAGCCACCCCTTCCAGGAGCCGGCGTGCGCGGCCTCGCCCGTGTCGCTGGTGATCACGCCGGAGGACGCCGACCAGACGGTCGCGCCGCTCTCGAAGCCGGTGTTGCCCAGCAGCTGGGCGTGCGAGCAGGCGCCCCCGGTCGGTGACGTGGTCGGGCTCGTCGTCGGCGGGGTCGTCGGCGTCGTCCCGCCCCCGCCGCCACCGAGCCAGGCGGTCGCGTTGAGGGCGAGTGCGGCGTCGGTGCCGGCCGGGTCGTTCCAGCCGTCGTAGAGCGTGTTGCCGGACTGGCCGGTGCCGTCGTCGACCGGCGAGCTGTCGCCCCACACCGCGACCCGGCCCGATCCGAACGTGCTGGTGGTGAAGAACGCGCCCGTGGTCGAGCCAGTTTTGAAGAGCAGGCCCTTGACCGCGGCGTTGTCGGCCTTGTGCAGCGTCTGGGTGCTGCCGTCGCGCAGGATGCTGCCGGTGACCTTGCCGAACGGGCCGTTCAGCACCGGGTCGGAGCCGGTGATGGCGCGCGGGTTGTCGGTGCTGATGTCGTTGGTGTCGATGCTGAAGCCGAACGGGTCGGTGTTGTCCACGCCGTTGGTCGTCATCAGGTCGTTGGCGACCTCGACGGAGTCGTATCCGTCGTTGTTACGGTCGCTGCCGGAGTGGTCGACGATCAGGAACAACCCGCCCCCGGCCTGCACGAACTTCATGATCGCGGTCTTCTCGGCGGTGCTGAACCGCACGTTCGGCTCGGGCAGCACGAACACGTCGAAGTTCTTCAGGTCAAGGGCGCCGGTACCGCCGTAGGCGATGGTGTTGCCGGTCGGCAGCGTCTTGAGGCTGTACGAGCCGGCCCGCTGCAGCGCCACCCCCCAGGACGACAACGCTCCCGTCCACGACGTGTCGCCGGTCGGGTTCGGGTTCTGGGAGAGGGGGTCGGGCTGCGACGTGGAGATGATCCAGTCGGCGTTCCCCGCGGTCTCGGCCTTGGTGTTGTCGAACAGAACCCGGGTCACCGCCGCGGCCGGCGCCGCGGTCGGTGACAGAACGATCAGGGCCGTGCTCACCAGGGCCGCGGTTGCGGCGACGGCGAGCAGGGCTCGGCGGCGGACGGGCATGGGTGCACCTCCGGGCAGTCACGACATCGAGCGGAGCCTATGGGCCCGGTATGACAGAACGCAGCCCTTCCGGCGGCCCGGCGGTGACGCGAGGGAAAACCCCGTCAGACGGCGCGGGACACCAGGCGGTGGGCGATCGACGGGCGGCCGGCCCAGTGCAGGTGCAGATAGGAGGCGTGCACGTTCGGCAGCGCGAAGCCTTCGGGGTCGCCGCCGCGCCAGGCCCAGGCGGCACCGGCCGCCGGGGAGAGCAGGAGGCCCGATCGCGGATGGACCGTCGTGCGGTGGAACTCGTGGCCGGTGATCCGGGTGCCGGCCACGGCGAGCGGGCTGTCGGACAGGGCCACCGCGTCCCGGTAGCCGAGGGTCAGCGACGGGGTCATGGTCGCCTCGGCGTCGAGGACGCCGCACATGGGCGCGCCGCCGAGCGTCCGGCCGAGGTAG
>CAXSDA010000047.1:0-54691 GCA_964236515.1 uncultured Actinoplanes sp. | reverse complement strand
CGTCCAGGGTGCGGCACAGCCACAGCAGGCCGGCGCACTCGGCCGCGATCGGGGCGCCGGTGGCGGCCAGGGACGCCACCTCGAGCCGGAGCGGCTCGTTGGCCGACAGGCGATCCGCGTACACCTCGGGGAAGCCGCCGCCGACGACGAGCGCGCGGGTGCCGTACGGCAGCTTCTCGTCCTGCAACGGATCCACGATGACGACCTCGGCCCCCGCTCCGGCCAGGAGTTCCGCGGTCTCGGCGTAGGAGAAGGAGAACGCCGGGCCACCGGCCAGCGCGACCACCGGGCGGCCGGGCACCGGATCGGGGCTGACCGGGCTCCAGGGGATGACGTCCAGCGGCGGCGCCGACCGGGCGATGACCGCCACCGCGTCCAGGTCGACGGCCGCGGCGACCAGCGTGGCCAGGGCGTCCACCGAGGACAGGGCCTCGGCCCGGCGCTCGGCCGCGGGCACCAGCCCGAGGTGGCGGGACGGCGCGGCCACCGCGTCGGCCCGGCGCAGCGCACCGAGCACCGGGGTGCCGACCTCCTCGCAGGCGTCCCGGAGGATCGTCTCGTGGCGGTCGGAGCCGACCCGGTTGAGGATCACCCCAGCCAGCCGCACGTTGCCGAAGCTGCGGAATCCGTGCACCAGGGCGGCCACCGACCGGCCCTGCGCGGCCGCGTCCACGACCAGGATCACCGGCGCGCCGAGGAGGCCGGCGACGTGCGCGGTCGACCCGGTGTCACCGCCGCCCGTACGCCCGTCGTACAAACCCATCACGCCCTCGACGACGGCCAGCTCGGCACCCTGCGCGCCGTGCGCGAACAGCGGGCCGATCAGGTCCTCGCCGACCATCACCGGGTCGAGGTTGCGCCCCGGCCGGCCGGCGGCCAGCGCGTGGTAGCCGGGATCGATGTAGTCCGGCCCGACCTTGAACGGCGCGACCGGCACGCCCCGGCGGGCGAACGCGGCCAGCAGCCCGGTGGCCACCGTCGTCTTGCCGTGGCCGGACGCGGGCGCGCCGATGACGACGCGCGGGACGTTCACCATTCGATGCCCTGCTGTCCCTTGCGACCGGCGTCCATCGGGTGCTTGACCTTGGTCATCTCGGTCACCAGGTCGGCCGCGGCGATCAGGTCGGGGTGGGCGTCCCGGCCGGTGATCACCACGTGCTGGGTGCCGGGCCGGTCGGCCAGGATGGCCACGACCTCGTGCACATCGACCCAGCCCCACGTCATCGGATAGGTGAACTCGTCCAGCACCAGGAAGGTGTAGGTCTCGGCGGCCAGGTCGCGTTTGATCTGGGCCCAGCCCTCGGCCGCCTCGGCGGCGTGGTCGCGTTCGGTGCCCGGGCGCTGGATCCAGGACCAGCCCTCGCCCATCTTGTGCCAGGTGATCCGCTCCCCCAGCGCCTTCAGGCCGGTCTCCTCGCCGACCTTCCACTTGGGGCTCTTCACGAACTGGAAGACGCCGATGTTCCAGCCGGCACTCCAGGCCCGCAGGGCCATCCCGAACGCGGCGGTCGACTTGCCCTTGCCCTGTCCGGTGTGGACGGCCAGGACGGCCTGCTTCCGGCGCTGCCGCGTGGTCAGCCCGTCCTGCGGTACGGCCGTCACCTTCCCCTGCGGCATCAGGCGGCCCTCCCGGACTCCAGAGCGTCCAGCGGTACGCAGTCCCCGTCGAGGGCGGTGGCCAACCGGCGGGCCAGGCCGAGGCGGATCGGGCCCGACTCGCAGTCGACGACCACGGTGGCCACACCGGACAGCAGCGGCGCCAGCGACACCGGATCGGGACCGTTGGTGGCGCGACCGTCGGTGACCACGATCAGCAGCGGGCGGCGGCGCGGGTCGCGGCGGCGTTCGGTGGCGATGGTCGCGGCCGCCTTCCGCAGGCCCGCGGCCAGCGGCGTCCGGCCGCCGGTGCGCAGGCTCGCCAGGCGCAGCACGCCGACCTCGTGGCTCGACGTCGGCGGCAGCACCTGCTCGGCGTCCCGCCCGCGGAAGGTGATCATGCCGACCCGGTCGCGGCGCTGGTAGGCATCCCGCAGCAGCGACAGCACGGCCGTCTTGACCACGGTCATCCGCTGGCGCGCGGCCATCGACCCGGAGGCGTCGACCACGAACAGCACCAGATTGGCCTCCCGGCCGATGTGCACGGCCTCCCGCAGATCCTGCGCCTCGACCCGCCCGCCCCGGTGGATGGCGGCCCGCAGCGTGGCCGGCAGATGCGGCGCGCCGGCGAGCTTCCCCCTGGGTACGCGCGAGCCCACCACCCGGCCGCGGCGGGCGTAGGCGGGCGACCGCCGGCCGGCGTGGCCGCCCTCGCCGCGAGCGGCGATCCGCAGCGTCCTCGGCCGGTAGGCGATCCCGGTGGCTGCGGCCCGCTGCTCCGGGGCGCCGATCCGCCGCTCCGATCTGCCCGTCCGCTCCGATCCGTCCGTGCGCTGCTCCGATCCGTCCGTGCGCTGCTCCGAGCCGTCTGTCCGCGGCTCCGACGCATCGTCCCCATGCTCGCCCTGGTCCGAGTTATCGGATACTTCGCCGGTCGGTGAATGAGTCGTCATGGATCCGTTCGCCGGAGGGGCGCCGTCCGGAAGTGAGCCGCGCGGCGGAGGGCCGTCGCCGGGACCGTCCGGCGACGGCCCGTCGCCGGCGCCGTCCGGCGGCGGGTCGTCGTCCGGATCGTCGGCGCCGGCCTGGTCGAGGGCGTCCTCGAGCCGCTGCTCGTCGGTGCCGGGTGGGTCGAGCGGATCCTTGCGGCGCCGGTGCGGCAGCGCGAGCCGGGCCGCGTCGCGGACGTCGTCCGAGGTCACCACGGTCCGCCCGTGCCAGGCGGCCAGCGCCACGGCGCACCGCGCGACCACGATGTCGGCCCGCATCCCGTCCACCCCGTAGGCCAGGCAGAGCCGGGCGATCCGATCGAGTTCGGCGTCCGGCAGCGTGACGGCGCGGACCGCCCGCCGGGCGACGGCGATCCGGGCGGCCAGGGCGGTCTCCTCGGGGCCGAACCGGGCGGCGAACGCGGCCGGGTCCGACTCGTACGCCAGGCGGCGCCGGACGACCTCGGCCCGCTGCCGGGCCTCGCGCGGCGCGGTCACCGTGACCACCAGACCGAACCGGTCGACCAGCTGAGGCCGGGGCTCGCCCTCCTCCGGGTTCATGGTGCCGACCAGCAGGAACCGGGCCGCGTGCTTGACCGAGACACCGTCCCGCTCGACGTGCGCGCGGCCCATCGCGGCCGCGTCCAGCAGCAGGTCGACCAGGTGGTCGGGCAGCAGGTTGACCTCGTCGACGTAGAGCGCGCCGCGGTGCGCGGCGGCCAGCAGGCCCGGCTCGTAGGCCTTGACGCCGTCGGCCAGCGCTCGCTGGATGTCGAGGGTGCCGACCACGCGGTCCTCGGTGGCGCCGACCGGGAGCTCGACCAGCATGGCGGGGCGGTGGCCGTGCGGGGCGTCGGCCGGGTGCGGGCCGTCCGGGCAGTCCGGGTCGGGGTCGGCCGGGTCGCACGCGAACCGGCAGCCGCGAACCACGTCCACCTCGGGCAGCAGCGAGGCCAGCGCCCGTACGACCGTGGACTTGGCCGTGCCCTTCTCACCCCGGACGAGCACGCCGCCCACCGCCGGTGAGACGGCCGTGAGCAGGAGGGCCAGGCGCAGGTCGTCGAGGCCGACCACGGCCGAGAACGGGTACGGCGACGTCACAGGAGATCCCTTCCGGCGGGTGTCCTCGCCCGCGCGATTGGCACAGCGAGCGGCCGGAGTCTCCTGGCTCCCGGATCGCCACGGTCCCGCCGCCTTCCGACCCTCACGCGGGCCGTGGCAGATAGGCGGGTCGCTCCCCGGTCACAGTGGCGGGACCGTCCCGGATTCACACCGGGTTCCTCCGCTACCGCTCGTCCGCCATCCTTCCCGCCGTCCGCCGCTGCCGTCAACGCGGCCCCCGTCACTGCACGGCCGCGGCCTCGTGACCAGGCGCGAGGTCGTTGACCTCTTTGACGATGTCGGCCACGGCCAGCGCCGTCTTCTCGATGATCGGGCGCAGCCGCCGGTAGAGACCGGCGTTGACCGGGTCGGGCCGGGTGGGCTCGCCGATCGCCACCAGCGCCGCCGCGCGGTCGAGGTCGGGCAGGTCACCGAGCGCGTGCAGGCCAAGCAGCACCGCCCCGAACGCCGTCCCCTCCGGCGTCTCGGCGATCGACACCGGCAGGTCCAGCGCCGCCGCCAGCACGCCGACCCACAGGTCGGAGGCGACCGCGCCGCCCGTCGCCCGCACCTCGGTGACCGGGAAGTTCCCGGCCGCGAACGAGTCCCGCACCAGGGCCAGCTGCTGGCACACGCCCTCCACCGCGGCCCGCACCAGGTGGGCCCGGCCGTGCTCACGGCGCAGGCCGAGGTACGCCCCCCGCATCCCCGACCGCCACCACGGGGCACGCTCCCCCAGCAGGTACGGCAGGCAGATCAGCCCCTCGCTGCCGGGCGGGCACCCGGCCGCCTCGGTCAGCAGCGCCGCGTCCCGGACGTCGGCGTCCTCGCCCTCCGCGGCCGGCCGGTCGAACGAACCGGCGAAGCTCTGCCCGGCCCAGCGCACCACCGATCCGGCGTTGTTGACGGCCCCGCCGATCACCCAGCGGTCCTCGGTCAGCGCGTAGCAGAACAGCCGGCCGGCGGCGTCGGCGGTCGGCGCGTCGACCACCGTCCGGAGCGCGCCGCTGGTGCCCAGCGACACCGCCGCGACCCCGGCCGGGGTGGCCCCGACGCCGAGGTTGGCCAGCGGCCCGTCGGCCGCCCCGATGATCAGCGGCAGGTCGGCGGGCAGTCCGGAGGCCGACGCCAGCGCGCGGTCCAGCCGTAGCTTCTCCGTGGTCGGCACGACCGCGGCGAGCTGCCCGAGCCGGACGCCGGCGACGTCGAGCGCTTCGGGATCCCAGTGGCCGGCGTGGATGTCGTACATGCCGGTCCCCGACGCGATGGACATGTCGACCAGGAACGGGCCGCCGTCGGCGAGCGCGGTCAGCACCAGCTCCTTGACTCCGCCCCAGCGCGGGGTGGCCTGCAGCGTCTCCGGGTCGTTGTCCCCCCACCAGGCCAGCTTGGTCAGCGGCGACATCGGGTGCACGGGCGTGCCGGTGCGCGCGTGCAGGCCCTTGGCCTGCCCCGACGCGACCAGCCGGTCGGCCTGCGGGCCCGCCCGGCCGTCGGCCCAGGTGACCACCGGCCCGAGCGGCTTGCCGTCGTCGTCCATCGGCACGATCGCGTGCAGGAACGCGCTGAGGCTGACGGCGACGATCCGGTCACCGTTCTCGTGGCACTGCCCGGCGACGTCGGTCAGCGCCTCGGCGGCGGCGTCCCGCAGCCGTACAGCGTCCAGCTCGGCCCGCCCCGGACCCGGCACCGACAGCGGGTAGGCCACGCTGGCGTGCGCCCGGACGTGCCCGTCCATCCCGGCGGCGATGGCCTTGGTCGCGGTGGTCCCGGTGTCGATCCCGATCACGACGTCCACGCCGCACTCCCATCGCCGGTGTCTGCCCTCAGTCTTGTCCCTTCCCCGGCGGCCGCAAGGCGCAACCGTCAGGAGGCCCTTCCCGGCCGCCGCCGTGGCCCGTCGCCGCCGAACTTCGCGGCGTAGCCGTCCCGGAGCCCTTCCCAGCCGTGATCCATCGCGTCCCGGCCGCGGATCACGCCGACCGGGTCGCCGGTCAGCAGCCGGTCCAGCACCGTGAAGCAGATGTGCCAGCCGGCCGCCACCATCGCCTCCAGGCCCGGTTGGCGCACCGTGTGGCGCAGCGTCAGGCGGGTCCCCGCGCCGGTCGGCTCCAGCTCCCACCGCAGCCGGTCGTCACCCCACGTGTACTCGAGCAGCTCCGGCGCGACCGCCTCGGTGACCGTGGCCGGCATGTCCTGAAGGTGGTCGCCGTCCACCACGGTCAGCGTGGTCGCGCCGGAAGCGCTCAGGTCGCGAGCGGCGGTGAACGGCGCCCATTGGTCCAGCTCGGCCGGATCGGTGAGCGCCCGCCACACCGCGGCCGGCGGCTGCCGGAACTCCCGGATGAAGATCAGGGTCCAGCCGTCCCGGTCGGGTTCGGTGTGCACGTCCTCGAGGTTCACTGCGCCTCCTTCTCGTCGAGGTGCCGGCTCAGCGCGTCCAGGTGTGTGGTCCAGAGCGTGCGGTACGGCGCCAGCCATTCGTCGAGCTCACGGAACGGTTCGGGCTCGAGCCGGTAGAAGCGTTGCTGCGCGTCCGTGCGGACGGACACGATGCCGGCCTCGCGCAGCACCCGCAGATGCTTGGAGACGGCCGGCTGGCTCATCCGCAGCACGTGCACGAGGTAGCCGACGCTGCGCTCGCGCCGCCGGAGCGCCTCCACGATCCGGCGCCGGGTCGGTTCGGCCAGCACCGCCAGCGCATCCATGACCCGACTATCGCCCCGGTGGCATATGCCTGTCAAGGCATGTACTCCTGTGGGATCATCGGGGCGTGCGGGTGCTGATCGCGACGTCCGGGTCGATGGGCGACGTAGCGCCGTACACCGGCCTCGGCACACGGCTGCGCGACGCCGGGCACGACGTCACCGTGGCCGCGCACGACCAGTTCGCTTGCGTCTTCGCCGCGGTGGGCCTGCCGTTCCGGGCGCTGCCGGGCGACATGCGCGCGGTTCTGCCGCAGGCGCACGGGCAGGAGCCGGACAGCTCCGGGACCGGCCCGCGAGCGCTCGCCCGGCTGGTCCGGATCGCCCGGCCGGTCATCGACGAGCTCGGCGCCGGCCTGGTCGACGCGGTCGCGGCCACCCGGCCGGACGCGATCCTGCTGTCCACCGTGGTCGCCCCCCTGGGCTACCAGGTCGCCGAGGCCGCCGGAGTGCCCTGGGCCGGAGTCTTCCTGCAGCCCATCGCACCGACCGGCGAGTTCGGCTCGGTGCTGCTCGGCGGCCGGTCGCTGGGCCGCTGGACGAACCGGGCGATCACCTCGACCGCCAATCACCTCAGCCAGACCTTGTACGCCCGGCCGGTGCGGCGGCTGCGCGCGGCGCTGGATCTGCCGCCGGAACCGATCCGGCGGCTGCGCGCGCGCCAGGACGGCGGCCGGTACCCGACATTCCACGGCTTCAGCACCGCCGTGGTGCCGCGGCCGTCGGACTGGCGCCGGCAGCTGGAGATCGTCGGATACTGGTGGCCCGTACGCCCGTCGTCCTGGACGCCGCCCACCGAGCTGGAGTCGTTCCTCGCGGCCGGCCCTCCGCCGGTGTTCGTCGGGTTCGGCAGCATGGCCCCGGGCCGCGGTGGCTGGCTGGCCGGGCCGGTCCGGGACGCGATCCGCGCGGCCGGCGGGCGCGCCGTCGTCCAGTCCGGCTGGGCCGGCCTCGAGGTCGCCGGGTCGGCCGATGTGCTCGGTATCGGCGAGGTCCCGCACGACTGGCTGTTCCCGCGGATGGCCGCGGTCGTGCACCACGCCGGCGCCGGGACGACCGCCGCCGCGCTGCGGGCAGGCGTCCCCTCGGTGCCGGTGCCGGTCCTGGCCGACCAGCCCTTCTGGGCCCGGCGGCTGTCCGAGCTGGGCGCCGGCACGGACCCGCTTCCATTCCCGCGCCTGACCGCGGCCGGCCTGGCGGCGGCGCTGCGGACGGCGACCGGGAACCCGCACCTGGCCGCCCGCGCCCAGGCGCTGGCCGCCCGCCTGCGCGGTGAGGACGGCGCCGCGCGCATCCTCGACTGGCTGGCCGCGCTCCCCTGAGATGTCGCCGAGGTCCACAGTGAAGGTCATACGGCCAAGGTAGAAGCGTCAGCCGCTCCGGCGCGTACCGTTCCGACCCGCCTGTGGACAACCGGCGCAGACAAACGAGACGCCCCACCGGAACCCGGCGGGGCGTCTCACAGAAGAAAACGTCAGCGCTCGTCGATCGGCACGAACTCCCGCTCGACCTCGCCGGTGTACAGCTGCCGCGGCCGCCCGATCTTGGTGGCCGGGTCGTTCATCATCTCGGTCCACTGGGCGATCCAGCCGGGCAGCCGCCCGATCGCGAACAGCACCGTGAACATCCGGGTCGGGAAACCCAGGGCCTTGTAGATCAGGCCGGTGTAGAAGTCGACGTTCGGGTACAGCTTGCGGGAGACGAAGTAGTCGTCGGCGAGCGCGATCTCCTCGAGCTGGAACGCGATCTCCAGCAGCGGGTCCGGCTTGTCCATCTTGGACAGCACGTCCTGCGCCGCCTTCTTCACGATCGCGGCCCGCGGGTCGTAGTTCTTGTAGACCCGGTGGCCGAAGCCCATGAGCTTGACGCCCTTTTCCTTGTTCTTCACCTTCGTGACGAACGAGTTGACGTCGCCGCCGGACGCCTGGATCTGCTCGAGCATCTCCAGCACCGCCGCATTGGCGCCACCGTGCAACGGGCCGGACAGGGCGTTGATCCCGGCCGAAACGGACGCGTAGAGGTCGGCCTGGGCGGAGCCCACCAGCCGTACGGTCGAGGTGGAGCAGTTCTGCTCGTGGTCGGCGTGCAGCACGAACAGCATGTCGAGGATCTTGGCGATCGCCGGGTCCACGTCGTACTGCACGGTGGGCAGGCCGAACGTCATACGCAGGAAGTTCTCGACGTAGTCGAGGGAGTTGTCCGGGTACGGCAGCGGGTGCCCGATCGACTTCTTGTACGCATAGGCCGCAATCGTCGGAAGCTTCGCCAACAACCGAATTGCCGAGATCTCCACCTTGGCCGGATCGGTCGGATCGAGGTCGTCCTCGTAGAACGTGGACAGAGCCGTGACCGCCGAGGACAGCACCGACATCGGGTGCGCCGACCGGGGGAAGCCGGAGAAGAAGGCACGCATCTCCTCCTGCAGCAGCGTGTGCACCCGGATCTTGTCCGCGAACTGGCTCAGCTGGGCCGGCGTGGGCAGGGCGTCGTTCAACAGGAGGTAGGTCACCTCGAGGAACGACGACCGCTCGGCCAGCTGATCGATGGGAAAGCCGCGGTAACGCAGAATTCCGGCATCGCCGTCGATGTAGGTGATCGACGAGGTGGTGGAGGCGGTGTTGACGAAGCCCTGGTCCAGGGTGACGAAGCCGGTCTCCTTCAGGAGCGCGCTGACGTCGATGCCACCCGGGCCCTCGACCGCCGCGCGCACCGGCATCGACAACTGCCCACCGGGGTGGTCCAGCTTGACATCCGTCATGTATTTCCCTCACTTCACCGGCAGATGTCCCCAAGGAACAGAAGTTCACCGTAAACCCTCAACCTGGGCGGGTCATCAGCCCACGTCCCGCTGAGGGATTGATCACCGAGTGGGACGACCGCCGCAGACCAGGGATAATGGGAAGCGGAGGTGGGAATCGATGATGATCCCCGGTGAGGCTCCTGTGGTGGTCGGTGTCAACGGCTCGTCGGCGGGACTCGCCGCCGTCCGGCTGGGCGCCCGTGAGGCGGTCGCGCGGGGGCGGGGGCTCCGCGTCGTGCACGCTTTCACCTGGCCCGGCATTTCGGCGTACGGACCACCCAAGGGGTACGCGGCCGGCCGGCGTGACGCCGACCGGGTGCTGCGGCAGGCGATCGCCGCGGCGAAACGCGCGACCCCGGGCGTCATGGTCACCGGTGAGGTCCTGGACGGTCAGGCGACCCGGGTGCTGGTGCAGCAGAGCCGGAACGCCGCGCTGATCGTGCTCGGCGACGACGGACTGGCCGCCGGGGCACGGATGACGATCGATTCGGTGCTCCTGCAGACGGTCTCGCACGCGTGGTGCCCGGTGGTGGTGTCGCGGGGTCTGCGCCCGCCGACCGGGCCGGTGCTGGTCGCCGTGGACGGCTCCGCGCCGTCGGTGATGGCCCTGCAGCATGCGGCCGAGGAGTCCGCCCGCCGCCACGTCGAGGTCGAGGTGGTCCACGTGGTCGAGGAACCGGGGGCGAAGGCCGAGGCGGCCGGCCGGGAGATCCTGAGCGCCGCGATGCTGGCGGTGCCGGGGCTCGAGCACGCCACCCAGACCCTCCTCACCGGCGACCCGGCGGCCACGCTGGTGCAGGCGTCCCGGCACGCGCGGCTGGTCGAGGTCGGCCCGCGCGGTGTCGACGGAGCGCAACTACTCGGTCCGGTTGCGCAGGAATTGTTACGCCGGGGTGCCTGCCCGACCGTTTTCGTCCATCGAGCCACTGCCGATGACACCTGGTCTGCGGGTACGGTGCCCGAGGCGGGGGCGCTGACAACCTGAACGGACGTACGGGTGCCGCTGGGGCCGGACGGCGAAAGTCAGTACGGAGCGTCACGATCTTGATACTGTTGGCGGACGCCGGTCCGCCGGAGCAAGGTCCTGCCAGGGGGCGAATACGGTGCCTATGCAAGCCGAGTCGACCAAGGGTCGGCGGCTGTGGCAGATGTTCGCCGTCCTCGAGAGCGGGGCGATCATCGCGTACGCCTCGAACGTCTCTCCGGTGATCAGCACCTTCGCCTTCGCGCTGGTCGGCTTCGGCACCGTGGCGGCCTGCTTCGTCGGCCCCCGGAAGTTCGGTGCCGAACCCCGCGCGGCCTGGCTGGCCATCGGCAGCACGTCGCTGTTGTTCCTGATCGGCGCGGTGATCCGGGCGGCCACGTCCGGCGCCAACCCGATCGCCGACGCGGCCACCCTGCCCGGCTACGTACTGCTGTTCATCTTCTTCGTGCTGCTGCTGCGGGCCCGGCAGAGCGTGGAACGGCACGCCGTGCTCGACGGTCTCATCGTGTGCCTGGCCGGCGGGCTGATCAGCGCCCTGCTGCTGGCCGAGCCGGCGCTGGGGGTCGCCGGCCGCCCCGTATACGTATCGGTCGTCGCGGGCATCTACCCGCTGCTCGACGTCATCCTGCTGCTGCTGGTCGTCAACGTCACCTTCACCGCCTCGGTCTTCCCGGTCAGCCTGCTCACCCTGCTCGGAACCATGGTCGGGTTGTTCGTCGGGGATCTGGCGTACGCGATCATCGGAGCGGCCGGCAAGACGTACGAGTCGCCGCTGTTCGACCTGCCGTTCGCCATCGGCTTCGCCCTGCTCGGAGTGACCGCCCTGCACCCCTCGGTGGTAGGGCTCAGCCGGGCCGGCCGCCGGCCGGTGCAGGCCTGGTCGTGGCAGCGCATCCTGCTGCTGGCGCCGGCCATGGCCACACCGTTCATCCTGCTGGCGACCATCGGCGGGCGGTCGGCCACCGACCGCTGGGTCATCGCCGGCACCGGCGCCCTGATGGTCGGCCTCCTCCTGCTGCGAGCCGTGTCCGCGGTGCAGGCGCAGGTCGCGGCGCAGTTGCACTCGCAGTACCAGGCCATGCACGACCCGCTGACCGGCCTGCCCAACCGCCGGATGATCAACGCCGAGATCGAACGGCTGGTCGCCCTGGTGCCGGCCGGCGCCGACGAACGGATCTGGGTGTTCCTGCTGGACCTGGACGGCTTCAAGTGGGTCAACGAGTCGTGGGGGCACGACACCGGCGACCAACTGGTGCTCGACGTGGCTTCCCGGCTGCGCGGCGTGGTTCCGCCCGGCGTCATGGTCGCCCGGGTCGGCGGCGACGAGTTCCTGCTGGCCTTCCTGGGTGAGAAGACCGGGGCGCTGCGGCTGGTGGACGAGATCCGCGGTTGCTTCACCCGCCCCCTGACCGTCCGGGACACCGAGCTGGTGCTGAGCGCCTCGATCGGCATCGCCCACGCCGACGGCGAGGGCGACGCCGGGGTCACCGCCGAGGCGCTGATGCGCGACGCGGACACCGCCATGTACCGGGCCAAGGCCGAGGGGCCGGGCCGGTCGACCGTGTTCGACACGTCCATGCACGACCGGGTCCGGGAGCGCATCGAGCTCGAAGGAGCGCTGCGCATCGCCCTCACCGAGGGTCAGCTCCGGGTCGCGTACCAGCCGATCGTCGCGCTCGACACCGGGCGGCCGCTGGGCGCCGAGGCACTGATCCGCTGGGAGCACCCGAAACGCGGGCCGATTCCGCCGATGACCTTCATCCCGATCGCCGAGGACGCCGGCCTGATCGGGCCGATCGGCACCTGGGTCCGCGAGGAAGCGCTCCGCCAGTTGGCCGAGTGGCGCGGCGACGGCACCGTGGCCGACGACTTCTACCTGTCCATCAACGTGTCGCCCCGGCAGCTCAACGACCCCGATCTCCCGCTGGTCGTCTCGGGCGAGATGCTGCGGTACGGCGTGCCCGCGCGCGCGGTCGCCCTGGAGATGACCGAGTCGGTGATGGTCGACGGGTCCAGCGTCACCGCCCGGGTGCTGTTCGAGCTGCGCGAGCTGGGCGTACGGCTGCTGGTCGACGACTTCGGCACCGGCTTCTCGGCCCTGGGGTACCTGCGCCGCTTCCCGGTCACCGGCGTGAAGATCGACCGCTCGTTCGTGTCCGGCCTGGGCACCAGCAACGAGGACGAGGAGATCGTGCGGGCCGTGGTGGCGATGAGCTACGCGCTGGGACTGAGCATCGTGGCCGAGGGGGTCGAGACCCGGGCCCAGCGCGACGCCCTGGCCGCCACCGGCGTCGTCCAGGGCCAGGGCTGGCTGTGGGGCCCAGCGGTGTGGCCGGGCGAGTTCGCCGCCCACTGGCACGCCGGCGGGCCGGCCGCGCGGACCGCGGCGCAGGCCTCGGGTCAGCTCGCGCCGGAGAAGTCGTAGAGCCAGTACGACTGGCTGTCCAGCCGCTGCACGGTGGCCGCCCCGGCCACCTTCCGCATGATCGACTCGATCACCCAGGGCAGCTTGAGGTTCTCCTCGTTGAAGGTGCAGACGTCCAGCACGCACAGGCCGCCGACCGGGCCGACCTGGTGGGCGTACATCTTGTCCTGCAGTGCCACGAAGACGCCCTTACCCTGTTCCGGGCCTGGGTGTACGCCGACGAACACGCAGTAGAGGATGCGCCGCTGCGCGTACAGGCCGGGCCATCGATGGGCGAAGTACTCGGGCGAGATCAGATGCACCGCGTCCAGATCGGCGGTCATCGCGGACATGCCGACCACCTGTCCATCCCGGACGGCCAGGTACTTGTCGATGCGGGCGTCGCCGAGGAGCTCGTCGAACTCCCCGGGGTGCAGCACGTGCCGCTGGACGGCCAGCGTCGCCAGGGGCGCGAAGGTGTCGCGGTAGAACCGCCACGCCTCGTCGCGCCATTCGCCGGGCACGACCGGGTAGACATCAACCTGCATGATCACTTTTCTCCGGGGGTCGGGACCATGCACACCCAACACCCGTTCGTGTCTGGCGGCCAGCGGGAAACCCTCCATCGGGCCCTGGTGTGTCGTACGCAACTGGAGCATCATCGCCTCGCGGGGCACTGGGTGTTGACCGCTGATGGCATAGTCGGTCGCCGGGACGACGGGAGGATCCGATGAGCGCGCACCACGACCTGATCATGTTGGCCGTCATTCTGCTGGTGCTCACCGCGGGACTGACCGGCGCGCTGTGGACCGCCACCCGCGCTGCCGCCCCGCCGGCCACCGTCCGCAGCCGCGACACACGCTGACCGGCCCGGGGTTGCCGTCGGCGCAGGATGCGGCAGTCTGGACGGATGCGCTTCGCCACCTGGAACGTGAACTCGGTCAAGGCCCGCCTGCCCCGTCTGCTGGAGTGGCTGGCCGACACCGAACCCGACGTCGTCTGCCTGCAGGAGACCAAGGTCGCCCCGGACGGCTTCCCGGCCGAGGTGTCCGAGCTGGGCTACGAGACGGCCGCGTACGGGCAGGGCCGGTGGAACGGGGTCGCGCTGCTGTCCAAGGTCGGCCTCACCGATGTCCGCGAGGGGTTCCCGGGCGAGCCGGGGTTCCCGGACCCGGAGGCCCGCGCGATCAGCGCCCGGTGTCGCGGGATCCGGTTCATGTCGATCTACGTGCCCAACGGCCGTACGCCCGAGGACCCGCACTACCAGTACAAGCTGCAGTGGCTGGCGGCGTTGCGGGACGCCCTGGTCCCGGACGTCGCGGCCGGCCCGCTGGTGCTGGCCGGCGACTTCAACGTGGCCCCGACCGACGAGGACGTGTGGGACCCGGCGGTCTTCGCCGGCGCCACCCACGTGACTCCGCCGGAGCGGTCCGCGCTGGCCGCGATCCGGGACGTGGGCCTGACCGACGTCGTCGGCCGCCCCTGAAGGGTGACCACCCCTTCACCTACTGGGATTACCGCGCCGGGATGTTCCACATGAACAAGGGCATGCGGATCGACCTGGTCTACACCACGCCGGACGTGGCCGCCGCGGTCACCGACGCGGTGGTGGATCGGGAGGCCCGGAAGGGTAAGGGCCCCTCCGATCACGCCCCGATCGTGGTCGACATCGATCTCTTCGGAGCCCCGGCATCCTGATCGGGGGCCCCGCGGCCGCGCGGTACATCGGCGAGGGTCGGATCTTCGGCGACCTCGTCGACTGGACGGCGGCGGTGCCGCAGGCCCGGGACGTCCCCCGCACGACGCCCTGGCCACGGGACTGCGCCTCTTCCGCGACCAGTTCGCGAACTTCCCGGCGGCCACCGGCCTGCTCGACTCCGGCGTCGCCCGGCGGCCCGGCTGAATGCGGTTGCGGTCCGCCCGAGTGGGCGGTCAGCGTCGGCGCATGGCCTCCTGACGAAACGCGCCTCCGGCGTGCCGCCCGCGCTGTCCACTCGCGCGGAGCGGACGACTCGCACCTGGTTCCGGGGTGCCCGGCGTTGTTCGTCAGGCGTGGACGGCTTCTCTGTGCCGGCGACCGGATCACTTCGTCACCATTCTCAGTCACGGCTTCCTCACCCGTTACCGTGGAGGTAGCACCTTGTCGGCCCAGCCCTTCTTCGATCGCTCCACACCGGATCTTCCGCCCCACGAGCCCGCCGAACCGGATCTGCCGGTGCATGTCGACCCGGCGGCCATGCTGCGGGACAGCCTGGCGGCCCCCATCGGCCGTCCGGGCCATCGGACCGAGTCCGGCAGCGGCGGCGACGGCTCGGCCGTGAGCCGTCACGGGGCCGGTGACGACCGGCAGGCGGCCCGCCGGAACTCCGAACGGGCCCGTTCCGGCCGGGCCGCCGGCGCCGGCGGCGGACGGAGCTACGCCTTCCGCCGCAGCTGACCGGTCACCGGACCGCCGCGCTCATTCCGGTGAGCGCGGCGGTCTGGTCCCACCACCGGGCCGGCCGGCTCATCACGGTGAGGGCCCGGGCGTATCCGCGGATCGCCGGGGCCGTCGTGGCTCCGACCGGCTCAGCCGAGCGTGGCGTACACGTCGTCGAGCAGCCCGTGGTACATGTCGCTGCGGGTGTTGAAGTTGGGGCCGCCGATGCGCACCGGGTGTGTGTTGGTGACGTCCAGCGTGGCCGGAACGGTGATGCGGCCGCGGTTCACGCCGTCCACGACGATGGTGAGCGCGGTGCCGGCGCGCTGGCAGGCGACCTTGTGCCACTTGCCGTCGGCGACGGCGATGCTGGACCGGGCGACGTAGGCGGTGGCCGAGCCCCGGCCGACCAGCACGCACTGGCCCACGCCGCGGGCGGCGCCGATCTGCAGCTTCCACTGGCTGTCGATGGTGGAGATGCCCTTCTGCACGACGTTCGACGACCCGATCACCGCGGACTTGTTCACCGCGATGCTCGCACCCCAGCTGAACGTACGGGTGCCGGGGTTGAGGTCGGGGTCGTCGGGCGCCTCGAGGAGAGCCCGAGGGCAGGTCGCGCCCTTGGCGCACGCTGCCGGGAAGGCTACGTAATGGGCGCTGCCGGCGGTGACCGCCCGGACGGTACCGCGGTCGGCGGTGCGGACGGCGAGCGCCACGCCGCGGCCGGAGTTCTCGGCGATGTGTCCGGTCGTGGAGATGCCGGCGTCGAAGGTGTACTTGGCGACGGTGCCCGCCGCCGGAACCGCCGTGGTTCCCGCCGCCCGGGCGGGCGCGGCCCGGGTGGGCGCGGCCAGGGCGGGCGCGGCCAGGGCGGGCGCGGCCGCGAAAGCGGGTGCGGCCGGGATGACCAGAAGCGCGAGCGCGAGAAGCCGTACAGAAGTCTGCATGATCTGGAAAGCTACTTAACGCCACGACAAGGGGTAAATCCCCTATCTAGGCGTTTCGGACATTTGTTACAGCAGATCGGCCGATTCGGCGATCATGCAAATGGCGACCAGGCGGAGCAGGTGCCACTCGGCGGCCAGCCAGGCCGGGCCCGAGGCGTACGCGTGACCGGGCTGCGGGACCGGGCGGCCCATCCGGGTGGCCGCGGCGGCGATCGACTTCGCGTACGACGCGAGACCCTCGGCGTCGACGGCGCGGCCGGCGTGCGCCAGGGCGTCCCGGACGGCGGCCGCGTGCTGGTCCACCAGGGCCAGCAGGCCGGCGTCGGCGTGCGCGGCGACCAGGCCGTCGACACCCACCCGCGCCATCATCTCGTCCAGCAGCGCCCGCGCGGGGTCGGCGGGAAGCAGCAGCGCCCGCGCCGCGTCGGCGGGAAGCAGCGCGGGAGCGGCGACGGGAGCGGCGGAAATCGGGGCGAAGGCCAGGAATTCGTTCGTCATGCGGAAGACGCTAGGGCCTCCGGTCCCTGCCGCGAAGGGTGGTAACCCAACGGCACCCGACCGCCTCCGAACCCGCACCCGAAGGAGTCCGACCGGGGCGCCGGACCGGGGTTAGACCCGGGCCGAACGACCGGCCGACGCGGTGAGCAGCGCCTCCGCCTCGGCCGCCGGCACCGGCCACCCCGGTCAGCCGCTCGTCGGCCGGCCGGACCAGCGGCTGGTAGTGCAGCAGCAGCTCAGCCCGGCCGAACGCGCCCCGCAGCCGCTCCACGGTCCGGGTGCGGGTGCGGGCCAGCGTCCGGTCGCTGAGCCTCGCCGCGTGGCCGAACCGGTCGTTGACGTCTTGAGAGGACGAAGAAGGTGGGCAAAATGGACAGAGCGGGTCAGGCGGGCAGCTGATCCATGGCTTTGTAAATGCGTTTGTCCGATATCGGGACGGCGGTGCCGAGCGACTGCGCGAAGAAGTTCACCCGCAGCTCCTCGATCATCCAGCGCACCTCCTGCAGGCCGTCGTCGGCCGGCCCCCCGGCCGGCAGCTCCGCCCGCAACTCGCGGTACTCCTGCTCGATCTCGTGGATCTGCGCGGTCAGCTGCCGGTCCCGGGCCAGGTTCTGCCCGAGCCGGTCCATCCGGTACGCGACGGCCCTCAGGTACCGGGGCAGGTGGTGCAGCCGGCGCCATCCGGTGCCGGTGACGAATCCGGGGTGGATGAGGCCCTTGAGCTGCTGCCGGATGTCGGCGTAGGCACCGACGAGCGCCGGGTCGCGGGTGCCGGACAGTCGCTGTTCCACGTCGTACGCCGTGGCCAGGACGGCCTGGACCTCGGTCACCACCCCGGCCACCGTGTCGACCAGATCGGCCCGGACGGTCTCCCGCAGCGCAGCGAACGCGGCCTGGTCCCAGACCGGCCCGCCGGCGTCGGCCACCAGCTTGTCCACCGCCGCCCCGGCGCAGTCGTCGAGCAGATCGGCGACCGAGCGGTACGGGTTGGCCCGCGACAGTTCGAGCTTGGCCCGGTTGTCCAGCCGCCCGGACAGGTAGCGGGCAGCCGGCGGCAGCGTGAGCAGCAGCAGCTTCCGGGTGCCGGCCCGCATCGCGATCCGCTGTTCGGACTCGGTCTCGTACACCCGGATCGCCACGCTGTCGCCCTCGTCGGCCAGCGCCGGGTAAACGGTGACCGGGTAGCCGCCGCGCGCCTGGTCGATCTGCCGGGGCAGCGTGCCGAAGTTGATGGTGGTGATGCCGCGCCGCTCGATGTTCCCGGCCGCGGCCGAGATGGTGGCCTGGACGTTCCCGGCCAGCCGCCGGCGCAGCGCGTCCAGGTCGCGCCCCTCCCCCACCACGTCGCCGTGCTCGTCCACCACCCGGAAGTTCATCCGCAGGTGCGGCGGCAGCTCACCCGGGCGCCAATCGCCGGCCGGCACCACCACGCCCGTGAGCCGCCGGAGCTGGTCACCGACCGCGGCCGGGAGGGCGCCCTGCCGCGCCGCGACGCGTGCCAGCACCGCATCGGCCCAGTCCGGCACCGGCACGAAGCTGGTCCGCACCTGTTTCGGCAGCGCCCGGATCAGCGCCACGATGATGTCCTTGCGCAGGCCGGGCACGTTCCAGCCGAAGTCGTCGGCGTCCAGCTTGTTCAACAGCGGCAGCGGGACCTGCACGGTGACGCCGTCGCCGGACGTGCCGGGCTCGAACCGGTAGGTCAGCGGCAGCCGGACACCACCGGCCAGCCAGGCGTCCGGGTACGCGCCGGGGTCGACGGCGTCCCGGCCGGCGTTGACCAGCAACTCCCGGGTGAACGTGAGCAGCTGCGGATCATCGTGCCGGGCTTTCTTCCACCACGCGTCGAAGTGCCGGGCGGAGACCACGTCGGCGGGGATGCGGGCGTCGTACAGCGCGTACACGGTCTCGTCGTCGACCAGGATGTCGCGGCGCCGGGCCCGGTTCTCCACCTCGGAGATTCGGGCCAGCAGCTTGGCGTTCTCGGCGAAGAACGTGTGGTGGGTCTCCCAGTCGCCCTCCACCAGCGCGTGGCGGATGAACAGCTCGCGGGCCAGTGGCGGATCGATCCGGCCGTACTGGACCCGCCGGCGCGGCACGATCGGCAGGCCGTACAGCGTGACCTTCTCGAAGGCCAGGACCGCGCCCTGCTTGCGGTCCCAGTGCGGCTCGCTGTAGCTGCGCTTGATCAGGTGCGGGGCGAGCTTCTCGGCCCATTCGGGTTCGATCCGGGCGTTCATCCGGCCCCACAGCCGGCTGGTCTCGACCAGCTCGGCCGACATCACCCACCGCGGCTGCTTCTTGAACAGCGCCGAGCCCGGGAAGATGGCGAACTTGGCCCCGCGGGCGCCCAGGTACTCGCGTTTCTCGGTGTCCTTGAACCCGATGTGGGACAGCAGCCCGGACAACAGCGCGGTGTGGACGTGCAGGCCGTCCGCCAGCTCCTCGCGATCCTCGACGACGGTCAGACCCAGGTTGCGGCCGATCTGCCGCAGCTGCGAGTAGATGTCCTGCCATTCCCGTACGCGCAGGTAGTTGAGGAACTCCGCGCGGCACAACCGGCGGAACGCGCTGCCGGACAGGTCCCGTTGCTGCTGCCGCAGATAGCGCCAGAGGTTGAGCAGGGTGAAGAAGTCGGATTCCTTGTCCACGAAACGGCTGTGCTTCTCGTCGGCCTGTTGCTGCTTCTCGCTCGGGCGCTCACGCGGATCCTGAATGGACAATGCCGCGGCGATCACCATCACCTCGGCCACGCACTCCTGCTTGTTGGCCTCGACCACCATGCGGCCCAGCCGCGGGTCGACCGGCAGCTGAGCCAGCTGGCGGCCCAGCGGCGTCAGCGCGGGGCCGTCGAGCGCGCCCAGCTCCTCCAGCAGTTTGACGCCGTCGGTGACGTTGCGCCGGTCCGGCGGGTCGATGAACGGGAACCGGGTCAGGTCGCCCAGCCCGAGATTGGTCATCTGCAAAATGACGCTGGCCAGGTTGGTCCGCAGAATCTCGGGCTCGGTGAACTCGGGCCGGGCGGTGAAGTCCTCATCGGAGTACAACCGGATGCAGATGCCGTCCGCGGTCCGCCCGCACCGGCCCATCCGCTGGTTGGCGCTGGCCTGCGACACCGGTTCGATCGGCAGGCGCTGCACCTTGAGCCGGCTGCTGTAGCGGGAGATGCGGGCCGTGCCGGGGTCGATCACGTACCGGATGCCGGGCACGGTCAGCGACGTCTCGGCGACGTTGGTGGCCAGAACGATCCGGCGGCCGGTGTGCCGTTCGAAGACGCGGTGCTGCTCGGCCGCGGAGAGCCGCCCGTACAGCGGTACGACCTCGGTGTTGCGCAGGTCGCGGCGGTTCAGAGCATCGGCGGTGTCGCGGATCTCCCGCTCGCCGGACAGGAACACCAGGATGTCGCCGTCCCTCGGCAGCTCCTCCACGCCGGCGGCGATGCCGTCGATCTGGTCCTGGGGCTCACCGTCGGCGTCCATCTCCAGCGGGCGATACCGCAGTTCGACCGGGTACGTACGGCCGGTAACCTCGATCACCGGCGCCGGGTGGCCCGCCGCGTCGGCGAAATGCTCGGCGAACCGCTGCGTCTCGATGGTGGCCGACGTGATGATCAGTTTCAGGTCGGGCCGGCGGGGCAGCAGCTCCTTGACGTACCCGAGGATGAAGTCGATGTTGAGGCTGCGCTCGTGCGCCTCGTCGATGATCAGCGTGTCGTACCGGCGCAGCATCCGGTCGGTCTGGATCTCGGCCAGCAGGATGCCGTCGGTCATCACCTTGATCATGGTCTGGTCGGTGACCTGATCGGTGAACCGCACCTTGTACCCGACAGTGGCGCCGAGGGAGGTGCCCAGTTCCTCGGCGATGCGCTCGGCCACGGTCCGGGCGGCCAGCCGGCGGGGCTGGGTGTGGCCGATCTGGCCGCGCACCCCGCGGCCGAGTTCGAGGCAGATCTTCGGCAGCTGGGTGGTCTTGCCCGAGCCGGTCTCGCCCGCCACCACCACGACCTGGTGGTCCCGGATCGCGGCCAGCAGGTCGTCGCGCCGGCGGCTGACCGGCAGTTCCTCCGGGTAGGTGATCGGCGGCACCGCGGCCCGCCGGGCCTCGAACCGGCGGCGGGCGGCGTCCACCTCCCCGGCGATGTCGGCCAGGACGGACGCGCGGTGGGCGTCGTCGGAGATGCGCCGGGAACCCTCGAGCCGCTTCGCGAGGCGGCGCTCGTCGGGCGGGAGAAGGGTGGGCAGGACGCGGCGGAGTTCGTCAGGCGACACAGACATGGCGGAGCAAGCTTAGAGGTCCCGTACGGCTCCCGGCTTGTGATTATCAGCGCCCGCGGAGGCCGTCGACGGCGGTCATCTCCTCGTCGGTCAGGGTGAACCCGTCCACCATGGCGTTGCTGGCGATCCGCTCCGGCGTCTTCGACTTCGGGATCACCACGATCTCGCGCTGGACGTGCCAGCGGATCACCACCCGGGCCGGATCCACGCCGTGCGCGGCGGCGATGCCGGTGAGCACCGGATCGTGCAGGTTGGTCGTCTTGAACGGCGAGTATCCCTCCACCACCACGCCGCGCTCCCGGTGCTGGGCGACCAGTTTCGGGTCGTACAGGGCCGGCCCGAACCGGATCTGGTTGACCGCCGGAGTGACCCCGGTGGCCGCGGTCAGCTCGTCGATCTCGTCGATGCCGTAGTTGCTGACCCCGATCGCGCGGACCGTGCCGGCATCCCGGGCGGCGACGAACTTCTCCCAGATCCCCACCGACTTCCCGCGCCGCGGCGGCCAGTGGATCAGCCACAGGTCGACCGCGTCGACACCGAGCGCGGCCCGGCTGGCGTCGAGCGTGGCCGCCTCGTGCCCGGCGCGCTCCGGCGGCAGCTTGGTGGTGACGAAGACCTGATCACGCGGTACGCCCGAGTCCTTCAGCGCGCGCCCGACCTCGGCCTCGTTGCCGTACATGGTGGCGGTGTCGAGGTGCCGGTACCCGGCCTCGAGGGCGTCGCGGACCGCGTTGTAGGCCGCGTCGCCCTTGATCTGCCACGTGCCGAACCCGAGCAGAGGCATCTCGCCGCCACCGGTCAACGCGACCGCGGGGATCGTCATGGGAGGTTCCTTTCCGCCTGGAGAGGTGCTCACCCCATACTTGCCCGCTCGATCCCCGTTCATCCAGTGCCCACCCCACAACCCCCGTCACCGGCTTCGACGGGGCGCCCGCCGAACGCGGGTGCCGGCCACCGTCCCACCCGCCGGCAACCCAGCCGTTGGACCGGCCGCGGGCCGATCGCTCCCCCATTCGCCGCAGGGCAGCCGCCGCAGGCCAGCCGCCGCAGGCCAGCCGCCGCCACACTCACCGCAGGTCCATTGCTGCTCCTGACGCGGACCGTCGCCACCCACTCACCGCTGCCTCACCCACCGTGGGTCCGCCGCCCTTCGCGGGTCCAGCGCCCTTCGCGGGTCCAGCGCCCTTCGCGGGTCCAGCGCCGCACACCCACCGGAGATCGGCGACGCCCCGGCCGCCGCCGATATGGAGGCGGTTGGCGTCCAATGCTGGCTTCGATGCCGGCAATTCTGATCGTGCAACCCCGACTATGTGGTTGCGAGTGGCTACCGAATACTTCAAAGTACGAAAGCGAAGCCCGTCGCTCGCCTGCATGATGTCAAACGGCGGTGACGGACTGAGCAAATCATTGCAGGCGAATGAACCGGCTTGACTTGGATGAGTTCTGGCCTCGTAGCGATGCATCGATAAATACTCGAGAATGGCATGATCAACTACTGACATCGCCGGTGATTCCGGCGAGAGAATTGACGCATGGGGCAGATGAACTTGTTTACCAGAGCGGAATTGGCGGTCATGCGTGACCGGACCAAAGCCCGCAACTATTCGCCTGAGGGTGACCAGTTCCGCCGCGATCACAAACGCCACCGAGATTGGGGCCTGGTTCAGCGTCACGCCCGGAAGTGGCGCCGCCTGCACGGCGACACCAATTCTTCTTTGGCGCCAACGAGTAATCCCGCTCCGCCGCCGTGCGAGGCGCCCCTACCCTCCATTGCCTGCAGACCGGACATGCCCACGCCAACCGAGCCGACCGCTCCGTCCCTGGCAGGCGAGCCGGCCCCGCCGAAACGGGCGCGGCGGCCGTTATCGGAGGAGGAAGTGGACGTCGGGGCCACTGGTTCGCACCTCAAGGACTCCGCAGGTGGTCCTGAGCCGCGGAGCGGTCGATCCATGAAGGCAGCACAGCATCAACCCAGGTCAGAGGGTCGGTTGCCGTCGGGCCCGTTGGACAAGGCCTGTCCGAGACATGCCAGAAAGACGCCACCTGGTCCACTCAAGGAAGCAACACGCGGACCAACGAAGGGAGCAACACCCGGCCCAATCACGGAAGCGACGCAACGCCCACTCAAGGGCGCAACGCCCGACCCACTCAAGGACGCAACGCCCGACCCACTTAAGGACGCAATGTGCGGCCCACTCAAGGACGCGACGCCCGGCCCACTCAAGGACGAAACTCCCGAGCCGCCGGGACCGCCATTTGATCTGCTGAAGGAGACGTTGTCCGGGCCTTCAACAGAAGTGTCGCCCGGCGCGCCACCAGAATCGCGGCCTGGCCCGCCGGTCGCGCGGCGTCCCATCCGGCGTCGGGAAGATCGGAGCCGGAATTGCGCCGGGCACCGAGCAGGACCACCAACCGGCGACATTACCGATCCGGATATCGGCCATACACTCCAAAGTTGCCCGCGGACGGCATACCCGAACGCTCTTTCTGGCATCTGGACGACACCGGAGCCGAATGGCGCGCACTCCCATTGGCCGAAAGCCGGCCTTCCGATGCCTACCCTGCTTCTGCGACACCGCGGAGCATTGTTCGGCTCAGAAATACCCTGGCCAGGCTGTCGGGCGGTGAGTCAGCGGGCGGTCAGGCCGGCGGGCAGCCGCAGGGGGGCTTGGGCGGGCGAGCAGGGTTCGGCCACGTGCATGTCAAGGACCTGGCCGGAGTTGTCGCCCACGTCCCACGGTTCCTCGGCCGGCGTCAGCGAGCCGGCCGGCGTGGACGAAATCCGAGAGGTCCGGACCGAGGTGTTCGGTCGTCGGCCGGTCAGGCGTGGTGGGGATGGTCGGGCACCGGGGACTGCAGGCGCGCGGCGGAAGTCTGCCGGGCGGACGGCCCGGCGGGCGGCAGGGCCAGCGCGCCGGGCAGCACCGAGCGGACGACCGCGTCGCGCTCGGCCAGCGCGCGTTCCAATGCAGCCCGGTCGGCGGCCTCGTCGCGCTCGGCCTGCGCCCGTTCCGACGCGACCCGGTCGGTGGCCTCGTCGCGCTCGGCCCGCGCCCGTTCCAGCGCGGCCCGGTCGGCGGCCTTCGGCCCGGATTGCCCTGACCCGTCACGACCCGGCTCAGCGAGTCGCGGCCCCCCGAGGCCCAGATCATCGATGCCGCCATCGTCACGGCCCGGATCGGCACGACCCGGATCGTCACGACCCGAGACGTCGAAGCCCAGGTCGGGAACGTGGTACGGCTCGGGCATGGTGACCTCCTGGGGTGCGCGCGCCGCGGCGGCGGGCGGCCCGGTCACGCCGGTGCCCGCCAGGGGCAGGGTGAAATGGAAGCGCGTACCGCCGCCGGGGTTGTCGGCGACGCTGATGACACCGCCGTGGCGTTCCACCACCCGGCGGCAGATGGCCAGGCCGAGGCCGGTGCCGGCGTAGTCGGCGACGGTGCGCGCCCGGTGGAAGGACTCGAAGATCTCCGGCTTGTCGTCGTCGGGGATGCCGATGCCCCGGTCGGCGATCTCGATCCGGGTCCAGCCCGGCGTCGGCGTTCCAGCGTGCCCGGCCGAGGAAACACCCGGCACGGCGGCGGACACAGCGGGCAGCTCGGCGGCAGAGGCGGGCAGCTCGGCGGAGGCGGCGGCGGCGGCGGAGGCGGCGGAGGCGACGGAGGCGGAGGCGGGCAGCGCGGCCGTGATGTCGATGCGGGCGACCCGCCCCGGCTGGACGTACTTGAGGGCGTTGCCGATCAGGTTGTCGAGTACGTGCCGCAGCATCGCCGGGTCGGCGTCGACGTCCGGAAGCTCCCCGACGTAGATCTCCGGGCGCGGCCCGTCGGACGCGCGCAGGTGCCCGATCCGGCCGGCGATCACGTCGTCGACCAGCGGGCCCAGCGGCACCACCCGGACCTGCAGCGGCGCGTCGCGGGAGGTGGTGTAGGCCAGCAGCGTGTCGATCAGCGAGGCCATCCGGTCGACGCCCACCGCGATCCGGCCCAGGTCCCCCCGGGCGGAGGCGACCTCGGGCGAGTCCGGGGCGTCGTCCAGGTCGTCGCCGGCAGTCTCGCAGAGCCCGCGGATGACCGCCAGCGGCGCCTTGAGGTCGTGCGCCACCACCCCGGCGAAGACGGCCAGTTCCTGCTCGTACCGGCGCAGTTCGGTGATGTCGTGGAAGACGGCGACCGCGCCGTGCTGACCGCCGCTCGGGTCCAGCGGCCGCCCGTCCACGCTCATCAGCACGCCGTCCGGGCGGCCGGCGTTGCGGACGAGCATCTCGACGCCGTCGCAGGACTCGCCGCGCAGCGCCCGCATCAGCGGCATCTCGGCGATCGGGAACGGGGTGTGCCCGTCCGCCCGGAACAGCCCGTAGTGCGCCTGCCAGTCGGCCGGGCCGCCGACCTCGTCGCCGACTCCGAGCAGCGCCTTGGCCGCCGGGTTGTGCAGCAGGAACGCGCCGCCGGAGTCGACCACCCCGACGCCGTCACCGATGCTGGCCATGATGGCCCCGAGCAGGCCGGCCTGGCGGCGGCTCTCGAACTCGGCCGTACGCAGTTCCGCCGTCGCCAGCCGCACCTGGTGGCGGGCCCGGGACCGGCCGGAGGCGAGCATGTGCACCAGCCCGGCGAGCAGCAGGGTGAGCGCGACCCCGCCGAGCAGCACGGTCAGCGGCAGGACGCTGCGCGCGCCCGGCAGGTACGCGGAGTCGGCCGCGGTCTGCAGGATCCACGTCCGGTCGGCGACCGTGACGACGGTTTCGCGGTGCAGGGTCGGCCGGCCCGGCGCCCGGACAGTGGCCACAACGACCCGCCGTCCGTCGCTGCCGACCGCCAGGAGCTGCCCGTCGAGCTGGTTCTGGCTGGCCGCGCCGAGCACGGCGCCGAGGAAGTCCTGTCCGTGCAGGCCGAGCACGATCCAGCCGCGGAACCGGCCGCCGGGCGTGCGGACCGGGGCGGCGAGGACGAAGGACAGCTGCCGGCGCAGGCCGGGCTGGAGCCGGTCGCGCAGCAGCACGTACGTGTCGGAGACGGCCGGCCCGCCACCGCTGCGGGCCGCCCGCAGGGCCGCCGACGCCTCGGGCACGGCGGCCACGTCCAGGCCGGTGAGCTGCGGGCCGTCGCCGTCGAGCGTACGGGCGAAGATCGAGTAGTAGTGCTCGGCCGGATCGCCGGACGGGTGCAGGGTCAGGCCCGGCGCACCCCGGGCCCGCCAGTACGCCCGGGTCGCGGCGTCGGCCCCGCGCGGGCTCGGCGTCACGAACGCGATCGAGGTGGCGCCGGGCAGCCCGCCCGCGTCCATCGGACGGGTGGCGGCGTCGAAGGCCGTACCGGTGAATCCGTCGTTGGCGCCTGCGCCCGCGGCGACCGCCTGCAGCAGCGTGAGGTAGCGCCCGGTCTCGGCGGTGACCAGGGCCTGCGCCACCGCGGTCCGCTGGTCCATCACCCGTGCGGCGTCCTCGTGCTGGCCGGCCCGCAGCCCGCCCACCGTCAGCAGCGTGACGGTCACCCCGACGACCAGCACGTTCGCCGCCAGCAGGGGACCGACGAAACGGCCCCGACGGCGCTCCGCCGGGGCTTTCGGAGCAGCCCTTCGTGTCACTGGAAGGAGCATAAGACGCAAATCACCCCCGTCGGCGTGGTTCCGCCGACAGGGGTGAGAACGACTCACTTCCAGATGTCGTACTGGTACAGGTTGTTGGCGGACATGATGCCGGTGACCTTGGTGTAGTAGTTCGGGTCGGTGGCGTACCCGGCCTTCCACACGTTCCAGATGAACTTGTTCGCGTCCCTGGTGTACGTGAAGGCGGGCTTGTAGCGGCTGTTCGTGGTCAGGAAGCTGCCGTGGTCGCGGAACGAGTTGGTCATCGAGGTGTACGTGCGGAAGGTGGCCGCCGTGGTGAAGCACTTGCCGGCCGCGGTGCACTCCTGGGTCGTGTACAGGTGGCAGCCGCTGGCCAGCGTGCCGTGGTTGCCGTTGAAGCACTTGATGCCGAAGTAGTTCCGGTCGGCCGCGGACAGCGAGCTGCGCCCCCAGCCGGACTCGAGGATCGCCTGCGCGATGGTGACCGACGCCGGGACGCCGTACTGGCGCCAGCCGATCTGCGCGCCCGGGACCGCGGCCGCGATGAACTGCGCCGGGTTCAGCGCGACGGACGTGGTCGGCGTGGTCGAGCCGGCGCACAGCGGCAGCGTCGCGCTGTCCACGTAGGCGTGCGACACGTACTGGCCCTTGTCGGTCCGGTCCCACTGGCTGGTGGTGCGCACGGTGCCGCTGACGGAGGCGCCGTTGGCCGCGCAGACCAGGTTCACCGTGGCCCCGGAGGCCAGCGAGGAGGCCACGGTGGCGGCGGTCGACGGGCCGGTCCGCAGGTTGACGCTACCGTCGGCGCTGCGGACGGTGCCCACGACCGCCTTGGCCGTGGTGACCGGAGCCGGCTTCGCCTTGACCGGCACCGCCTGCGGCGACGGCACGCTGCAGTGCGGGATGGTGCGGGCCGACTTGACGTACGCGTGGGACAGGTAGTGCCCGGTGCTCAGCCGGTCCCAGAGGTTGGAGGTCCGGAGGGACCCGCGCACGCTGGTGCCGGCGACGACGCACTGGACGGTGATGCGCTGCCGGTTCGACACGGAACCAACGATGCGGGCGGCCAGTGAGGGCGCCGAGCGCACCTTGAGGGTGCCGGTCACCGTGACGGTGGCGGCCACGCCGGCGGCGTTGGCGGCGGCCGGCGCGGAGACCAGACCGGCGCCGATCGCCGCCACCAGCAGCGGGGCGGTAAGCAGTCGGCGGGTGCGGAGCAGCATGGAGAAGTCCCTTCCGTGGTCGGCTTCTCCACGAAGGTCCGTGCCGGCCGTTGCGGGACCGGGGGGCGACCGGGTGCAGCTGCGTTGCCACCGGCCGGTCTGGTGCACCCGGGACGGAAGGGGCCTATGATCCGGGCCGCACGTACGGTTGACCGACAGCGCGACCGGGAAAGACGCGACCCACCGAACTTTCGGCGAGAGGACTGCCTGCGATGACCGCCCTGGCATCACGCCCGACGGCGCCCGTCCGTCACCGCGGCGTCGGCCACGTCGCCCTGCCGCTGCTGGCCGCTGTGCTGGCCGCAGCCGGGGTCTGGGCGATCTACCGGGTGTTCATCCGGACCATCACCGGCCAGGCCCTCGACACCGCCGCCCTCAACGGGGCGGAGGTGCACCACCCCAAGGTGGTCGAGGTGCTGAGCCGCACGCTCAACGGGACCACCCTGGTCAGCCTGGTGCTGGCCTGCGTGGTCGCGGCCGTGATCGGCATGATCCGGCGGCGGCTCGACCTGGCGATCGCCGCGGCCGCGCTCGTAGCCGGGGCCAACCTGACCAGCCAGCTGCTCAAGACGCACCTGGACCGGCCGAACCTGGACGGCTTCCCGGCGCCGAACTCGTTCCCCAGCGGGCACACCACGGCCGCTGCCTCGGTCGCGTTCGCGCTGGTCCTGGCCCTGCCGCACGCCCTGCGGGGGATGGTCGCGCTGATCGGCGCGGCCTACGTCGCGGTCATCGCGGTGGCCACGGTCTGGGCCGAGTGGCACCGGCCGAGCGACACCGTCGCCGGGCTGCTGGTGGTGCTGGCCTGGGGCGGCCTGGTGTCGGCGGTGCTGCGGGCGAAGCGGCTGCGCCGGCCCGGACCGGTGGGCCGGCCCACCCGGCTCACCACCATGCTGCTCGGCGCGGTCCTCGCCGTGTCCGGGTCGGCCGGCCTGCTCGGGCTGGCCGCGGTGACGTTCACCGAACGCACGTCACCGCACCTGTTCTCCGGCCGCTGGGCATTCCTCACCGGGATCGCCTGCATCACCGCGGCCGTGGCCGGGACTTTTCTGATCTGGGTCCGGCTGGCCGCCGGTGATCTGCCGGCGATCGAACCCGGTCCCGACGAGGCCTGAGGAGGCCGTTGTGACCCTTCCCCCCGACAACACCGCTCCCTCGACCGTGCCGCCCGGGCCGACCGGAGCCGCACCGACCCTTCCGCCGCAGACCCCGGCGGGGGCTCCCATCGCCGGGCCGACGCTGTCCGTCGCCACCTACCCCGACTACGCGTCCGCCCAGCGGGCCGTGGACTACCTGTCCGACAACAAGTTCCCGGTCGCTCGTACCTCGATCGTCGGCACCGACCTGCGTCTGGTGGAGAACGTGCTGGGCCGGCTCACGGTGGCTCGGGCGGCGCTGGCCGGCGCGGCCAGCGGCGCCTGGTTCGGCCTGTTCATCGGGCTGCTGCTGGGCATCTTCATCAACAACGTCAACTGGTTCGGGGTGATCCTCTCGACGCTGCTGATCGGCGCCGCCTGGGGCGCCATCTTCGGCGCCATCGCCCAGGCGGCCACCGGCGGGCGGCGGGACTTCTCGTCACGCAGCTCGCTGCAGGCCTCGCAGTATGCGGTGGTGGCCGACGCCGAGGTCGCCGAGGAGGCCCGGGCGCTGCTCACCCGGCTCAACTGGAACGACAGCGGGGCGCATTAACACCAAGGCAAAGACGACGTCGCACCTGGGTGGGTGGCGCTGACCGCAGTTCCCACCGAGGCCGGGCCGGGGCCCAGCATGACGCTGGCCCTGGCCCTTCGTTGTGCGTGAGTCCCCGGCCCGGGCCGGGTTGCGACGCTCTTCTTCACCACTTGGCTGAACGACACACCGAAGGCGGAGCATTCACGACAAAGGCCCGGACCTTCGAAGGTCCGGGCCTGGAGAAGTGCTCTCAGAAGTTCGTGGCGAGCTGTCCGCGGAGCTTGGTGAGGGCCTTGGTGAGCAGCCGGGAGACGTGCATCTGGGAGATGCCGATCTGGTCGGCGATCTGCGACTGGGTGAGGTTGCCGTAGAAGCGCAGGGTGAGGATCTTCTGTTCCCGCTCGTCCAGGGTCGCGAGGGCGGGGCCGAGGGCGACGCGGGTTTCGGCGAGTTCGTATTCGTGGTCGGGGCCGCCGAGGGTGTCGCCGAGTTCGGTGGAGCCGTCGGCGCTGATCGGGGTGGACAGGCTGGTGGCGTTGTAGGCGCGGGCGCCTTCGAGGCCTTCCAGGACGTCTTCCTCGGTGACGCCGAGGTGCACGGCGATGTCGGGGACGGTCGGGGACCGGCCGAGGCTGTGGGTGAGGGTGGCGTTGGCCTCGGTGATCGACAGTCGGAGTTCCTGCAGGCGGCGGGGGACGCGGATGGACCAGGTGCGGTCGCGGAAGTGGCGTTTGATCTCGCCGATGATGGTGGGGATGGCGTAGCCGGCGAAGTCGACGCCGCGGTCGGGGTCGAACTTGTCGACGGCTTTGATGAGGCCGACGGTGGCGGTCTGGATAAGGTCGTCGGTGGGTTCGCCGCGGCCGGAGTAGCGGTGGGCGAGGTGGCGGGCCAGGGGCAGCCAGGCCTCGATCGCCCGGTCCCGCAGCGACGCGCGGGAGGGGTGACCGGCCGGCATCACGGCCATTGCCGCCAGCAGTTCGGCGGCGCTGGTGTCGTGGTCCGCCGCCTTGGCAGCGGACGCAGAGGTCATGGTCATGTGCGGTCCTCCCAGTTCGGGCAGAGAGCCGTGCCCGTACGCGGCGACCATCTCGCTGGTTCCACGCTAGTTGAGGGGACGGGCCCTGACCAGCCGAAAGTATGAGTGAACTAACCCACCCGCGACGAATAGTTCGCCAGCCACTGGGCAAAGCCGTCCGGCGGCAGCGGCCGGGAGAGCCAATAGCCCTGGACGGCGTCGCAGCCCTCCTGGGCCAGGTAGGAGTTGGTCTCGGCGTCCTCCACCCCCTCGGCCACCACCTCGAGGTCGAGCGCGTGCCCGAGCTGCACCGCCGAGCGCACCACCGCCCGGTCCCGGTGGTCGGTGGCGCTGCCCTGCACGAACGACTTGTCGATCTTCACCTCGTGGATGGGCAGCTCGCGCAACCGGCCGAGCGACGAGTACCCGGTGCCGAAGTCGTCGATCGACAGCTTCAACCCCAGCGCGTGCAGCCGTTCCAGGATGACCCGGCTGCCGGCCGGGTCGGCCAGGATGGTGCCCTCGGTGATCTCCAGCGTGAGCGCGTGCGGCGGCGTGCCGGTCTGGGCCAGCAGCCGGGCCACGATCTCCGGCAGTTCGCCGTCGAGCAGGACGTTCGGGGACACGTTGACCGCCACGTGCAGGTCGTGGCCATCCCGGGCCCAGGTGGCCCGGCGGCGCAGCGACACCTCGAGCACGTGCAGGGTCAGCGGGCGGATCAGGCCGCTGTGCTCGGCCAGCGGGATGAACTCGTCCGGCGGGATGGATCCGCGGACCGGGTGGTGCCAGCGGGCCAGAGCTTCGGCGCCGGTCACCCGCCCGGTGCGCGGGTCGGCCTTGGGCTGGAACATCACGGTCAGGTCCCGGCGCTCGACCGCGTCCCGCAGGTCGGCGATCAGGGCCAGCCGCTCCGGGCTGTTCACGTCCACCGACGGGTCGTAGAGCCGGACCCCGGAACGGTGGTCCTTGGCCGCGTACATGGCCACGTCGGCGTGCCGGATCAGGGTCTGGCCGTCGTCGCCGTGCCGCTGGGCCAGCGCCACGCCGATGCTGGCCCGGGCGGTCAGCGTGATCGGGCCGACCCGGATGCCGCGCTCGATCACCGTGCCCAGCGCCGCGGCCGCCGCGACCGCCGCCGGGGCACCACCGGCGAGCGGGAGGAAGACCGCGTACTCGTCGCCGCCCATCCGGGCGACCACGCCGTCGCCGCTGACGTGCTCGGCCAGCCGGCCGCCGACCTCGCGCAGCAGCGCGTCGCCGGTCTCGTGGCCGAGCGCGTCGTTGATCTCCTTGAACCGGTCGAGGTCGAGCAGCATCACCGCGACCTGGGTGCCGGCGGCCAGCGACTCGTCCAGAAGCTGCTGGAAGTGGCGCCGGTTGGGCAGGCCGGTGAGCGGGTCGTGCAGCGACTGGTGCAGCTTGGCCGCGGCCTCGCGGCGCAGCCGGTCGACCAGTTCGGCCCGGCCCAGGGCGGCGCCCGCGTGGTTGGCCAGGGCCTCGAACAGCTTCAGCCGGGCCGGGGTGAACGGGCCGGCGTCGGGCATGCTCGCGTGCACCGCCAGCACGGCGGTCCGGTCCGCGCCGAGCTGGACCGGTACGGCCATCGCGTCGCCCGACGGGTGCAGCACCGGCTGCCCCACCCGGACCGGCTGCAGCCAGGCGTCGTCGGCGGCCCAGCCGAGCTCGGTGGTGACCGTGTCCGACTGCCCGTGCAGCCGGGTGTGCTGCAACCGCCCGTCGCCGTCGTCGGTGGCCAGTTCGGACACGCCCGCCCGCAGCGTGTCCCGCACCCGGTCGAGCACCACCGGGACCAGGTCGTCCAGTTCCCGGGCGCGGTCCAGGGCGCGGGTGAACGCGTACAGCTGCTCCACCTCGGCGTTGCCGTTACCCAGGGCGACGTACGCCCGGTAGGCCATGAACAGCACCACCGCGACCAGGCCGACCAGCGCCAGCGACCACGGGGAGCGGACCGCCGCCGAGTAACCGACCAGCGCGATCGTGGTGGTCACCACGACCATCCAGGAGCTGCGCAGCGCGGCCGGCAGCCGGCGCCACTCCCCCGGGTCGTCGTGGATCGCGATCACCGCGGTGAGCAGCACCGCCGCCACCACGTCGGAGCTGAGCACGGCGGCGTAGGTGGCCAGCCACTCGCGCGGGTTCAGGCCGTCCAGGGTGGCGCCGAGCGAGTTCGGGGCGATCGCCTGGAACACCAGCACCGCGATCGCGGCCTGGGCGGCCAGCAGGGCCGTGTTGAAGGCGAGCTTGGCGCCCCGCTGGCGGCGCAGCGCGAACAGCCCGAGCGCGCCCGCGCCGGCCCGGAGCACGATCACCGCGAACGGGGTGACCGCGAGCAGGCCGAGCACCATCGGGAACTCGCTGAGGCTGATCGCGTGCGCGCTGCGGCGGACCCGGACGTACACCGCGAAGCCCTCGGTGAGCGCGAACAGCACGGCGAGCACGACCACCCACCAGAACCCGCCGGGCAGGGCCGGCGGGTCGAGGGCGTGGTGCGAGTAGGTCAGCGTCACGGCCGCGGAGGCCAGCGCGGTGGCACCGGTGAGCACGCCCACCCGTACCGCCGCCCGGGACCACCACGGCCGGGACGCCGGCGGTCCGGTCACCGCCATGGAGCTCCGGTCCAGCCGGCCGCGGCCCAGCTGCGACCGCTCCAGGTACGGCCGGACCAGGTGGTGCCGGCCCAGCTCCGGCCGGTCCACACCGCCGACGCCCAGCTCCGCCCGGTCCAGGTGGTGCCGGCCCAGCTCCGGCCGGTCCAGGTCACGCCGTTCCAGGCCTGGTCGCCGCTCTGGGTGGCGCCGAGCACAGATCCCGTCCAGGTGGTGCCGTTGTAGGCGCCGCCGTTCCAGGTGTTGACGACCCGCGAGGCGAGCGTCCAGGGCAACGGGCTCCAAGTGTTGCCGAAGATGTCCTTCTCCCCGGTCAGCACCGCACCGGTGCTGCTGTCGTAGACGTGCGCGCTGCCCCGCGACGTCTCCAGCGAGCCGAGGCCGTTGGAGGGCTTGTTGAGCTGGCGGAAGGTCAGCGGCGTCTTGGCCCGGGCGGCCTGCGCGACGTTGATCTCGCCGCTGCCGGCCGCGATGTCGGTGGTCTTCTTCAGCGGATCGGCCGTCGACATGAGCAGGCTCTTGACCTGGTCCGGGGTCAGGTTGGGCCGCTGTTGCAGCAGCAACGCGACGCTGCCGGAGACCATCGCGGTCGCCTGCGAGGTGCCGCTGCCACGGAAGAAGCGCTGGGCCGGGTCGTCGGTGGTGCTGAGCCGCGCCGCCGGGTAGCTCACGTCGATGTACGAGCCGGGGTCGCGCAGCGAGACGATCGACCGGCCCGGGGCGAGCACGTCCGGGTGACGGGCGGCGTTGCCGCGGTTGGTGAAGTCGGCGACGGTGTCGTCGGACCGGGTGTCGGTGCCCATCGAGTCGGCGGCGCCGACCGCGATCACGTCCGGGTTGGTGGCCGGCGTGGTGAGGCTGGTCGAGCTCAGCCCGTTGTTGCCGGCCGCCACCACCACCACGATGCCGTGCGCCCAGGCCTGCTCGACCGCGAACGACAGCGGGTCGACGTCGGCCGCCTGGACCGAGTCGGTGCCGTAGGACAGGTTGAGCACCCGGATGTTCATGCCTTTGTCGTTGCGGTGCTCGACGACCCACTCGATCCCCGCGATGACCTGGGAGACGTCGGCGGCGCCGTCGGCCGAGGCGACCTTGACGCTGACGATGTGGGCGCCGGGCGCCGACCCGTCGAAACGGCCGGTGGTGACCGAGGCGGGGTCGTGCCCGGCGATGATGCCGGCCATGTGCGTGCCGTGGCCGTACGAGTCGAGGTTGCGCAGGTTCGGCGACTGGGAGTCGAACGACAGGTCGGGGCCGTAGATGATCTTGCCGACCTCGCTCAGGCCGGCGACCGGGGAGACGCCGGAGTCGATCAGGGCCACGCCGACGCCGGCGCCGGTGAGAACCTTGCCCGAGGTCGTGTCGGTGCTGTCCGGGTCGCTCTGATCGGCCTTGTCGCCGCCGGCGGCGTGGATGATCGGGCCGAGCAGGGTGGCGCCGATCTGATTGGCCCAGCCGTCACCGGCCGGCGTCATCGCCGACGCCGGCGCCGGCGAGCTGATCGCCAGCGCTCCCACGGAGAGGAGACCGGCCATGCCGGTCACCAGAACGGATCGATACGGGAACGCTGACATTCCATACCTCCTTGGGCGGTGCGCCCGCGGCCCCGGGGGTGGGCCACGGCAGTCACCGCTTCACCACTGCCTGATCGGCCTGGGTCCCCCGGACTTGATCTAAATCGCCGAGGTGAGCACCACCTTTCCGCGGACCGTGCCCGACTCCGCCAGCCGCAGCGCGTCGCCCGCCCGGGTCAGCGGAAACTCCGCCGCCACCTGCGGGGTCAGCCCGCCACCGGCCATCGCGGCCAGCACGGCGGTCAGATCCGCGCGTATCCGCGCCTGGAACCTGGTCTTGTTCCGCGATCCGGCCCACAGGTTGTAGAAGTACGCGTGCCGCCCGTTCGGCAGAAGGTTCCACGTCCACAGCCGGGCCAGCAGTCGCAGGATCGGCAGTTGCCGGTTGCCCTGGTCGTCCCGGGTCGAGGCGCTGCCGTACGACACCAGCGTGCCGCCGCGCCGCAGCAGCCGCCACGACGTGGTGATCCCCGGGCCGCCGACGTGGTCGAACACCGCGTCCACCCCGTCCGGCGCGACCGCCCGGACCTGCGCGCCGACGTCGCCGCGGTAGTCCACCGGCGTCACCCCCTGGCGGCGCAGCTCGTCGTGGTGCCGCGCCGAGGCCGAGCCGATCACGGTCGCCCCGGCCAGCCGCGCCAGCTGCCTCAGCGTGCCGCCGACACCTCCGTTGGCCCCGAGCACCAGCACGGTCGCGCCACGGCGCACCCCGGCCAGCCGGTGCAGCAGCTGCCAGGCGGTGATCCCGTTGACCACCACCGTCTCGGCCGCGGCCGCGCTCACCCCGCCGGGAACCGGTACCACGCCGGCCGCGTCGACCAGCAGGTGGGTGCTCCAGCCGCCGATCTTGGTCAGCGCGGCGACCCGCCGACCGGTCAGCGCCGGATCGGCTCCCGGCCCGGTGGCCTCGACGACACCGACCAGGTCGTAGCCGGGCACGAAGGGGAACGGGGGCTGGTCGTAGTAGCGGCCGCGGCGCATCTGCTGCTCGGCGAAGGAGACGCCGGTGGCCTCCATCCGGATCAGCACCTGACCGGGGCCCGGCGACGGCACCGACCGCTGCCGCACCTGCAGCCCGTCGGGGCCGGTCACGCCGGGCAACACGATCTCGGTCAGCGTTTCGTTAGAGGTCATAACTCGAGTGTCATGCTCTAACGGTCACACGTCAAGGCGGCGGAGACGGTTCGATGTCGTAGCCGCGTGGTACTAAGCAAGGGCAGCGTTGCGATCGGAGAGGAATCGAATGGCCATCCTCGGCATCGACATCGGCGGTTCGGGCGTGAAAGGGGCGCCGGTCGACGTCCAGCGCGGCGAGTTCCTCGCCGAGCGCTACCGCGTACCGACTCCTCAACCGCCCGATGTGACCAGCGTGATCAACGCCGCCGCGGAGGTGGCGGGCCAGTTCGGCGACTACGAGCGGGTGGGCGTCACGTTTCCCGGTGTGGTCGTCGACGGCGTAGTCCGTACGGCCGCGAACATGGACAAGTCGTGGATCGACGCCCCCGCGGCGCAGTTGTTCTCCGAGCGCCTGGGCAAACCGGTGACGGTGCTCAACGACGCCGACGCGGCCGGCGTGGCCGAGGTCGCGCACGGCGCCGGCAAGGACCAGCGTGGGCTGATCATGATGCTGACGTTCGGCACCGGCATCGGCAGCGCGCTGTTCCTCGACGGCGTCCTGATCCCCAACACCGAGTTCGGTCACCTCGAGCTCAACGGCAAGGACGCGGAACTGCGCGCCTCCGACCGGGCCCGCGAGCAGGAGGACATGAGCTGGGAGAAGTGGGCCGGCCGGGTCGAGGAGTATTTGAAGCACGTCGAGGCGCTGCTCTCCCCGCGGCTGTTCGTGATCGGCGGCGGCGTCAGCAAGAAATCGGACAAGTTCTTCCCGCTGATCGACCTGCGGACCCCGATGGTCGCGGCCACGTTGCTGAACAACGCCGGCATCATCGGCGCGGCCACCATCGCAGCGCAGGCCGTGCCGACGCCGCCCCAGACCTTGCCTGTTCAGACCACGCCCGTCACCGCCTGAGGAGCACCGTGCCGCGCACCGTCGCCACCAACTCCACCGTCGGCCGGGCCGAGCTGCTCGACTTCATCCGGCCGCGTCACCACGCGATCCTGATGACGACCCGCCGGGACGGGCGGCCGCAGTCGTCGCCGAACAGCTGCGGCGTCGACGTCGAGGGCCGGATCGTCATCTCCACCTATCCCGAGCGGGCCAAGGCGTACAACATCCGCCGCGATCCGCAGGTCTCGGTCTGTGTGCTGTCCGACGAGTTCGGCGGCGCCTGGGTGCAGGTCGACGGCGTGGCCGAGGTGCTCGACCTGCCCGAGGCGCTGGAACCGCTGGTGGAGTACTTCCGGGTCATCTCGGGCGAGCACCCGGACTGGGACGAGTACCGGCAGGCCATGCGCGACCAGGGCAAGTCGCTGATCCGGGTGACCATCGAGAACTGGGGCCCGATCGCCACCGGCGGCTTCCCGGCCCGCCTGGCCTGAACTCCCTCAGGACCGCCACGCGGCCAGCCGGTCGCCGGCCTTACGGGCGAAGAACGCCGTTTCCGTACGGTCGGCCGACGCGTCCTCCCAACCCTCGCTCTTGACCAGGGCCACCGAGTCGCCCGCCCGGACCGCGGCCCAGTAGGCGGACCGCCGCCCCGGCACCGGGGTGCCGTCCTCGGCGAACGCCGGGGTCGAGTCCTCGACCAGCACCGAGTCCCCGCCGGAGGCCACCGTCCCCAGGGTCTTGTAGGTGTGGCTGATGGTGCCGATCTTCTGCGCCCGGCAACCCGCCACGGCCGCGCGCAGGTCGGCGAGGAACCTGGTGGCGCCGCCGCCGCGGTAGACGGTGACCGTCTCGGTGACCGTGCCGGCCGGGGTCGAGCCCTCGGGGTCGTCGCGGTGCCGCCAGAGCACCTGAGCGCTGCGCCGGATCCCGATGTCGGCGGCACTGGCGAAGGCCGCCCCGCAGAACGCCGGCGTGCCCACCGCCTCGTCGAGCATCTCCGGCGGGCCGCCGTCCTGGACGTCGGAGCCGCGGAGGAACGCCGCCGCCGGGACAGACGTGGGAACGGCCGCCGCCGGGGTGGCCGGCGACGACGGAACGGCGGGCGGCGTGGCCGCGACCGGGAGCGACGACGATGCCGACGGCGACGGCGACGGCGACGGGCCGGCCGCGCTGGGCGCAGCCGCCGGATCGCCGTCCCGGGCGCAACCGGTCACCCCGGCCATCAGCAACGCCACCACGGCCCTCAGTGCCACGGTGGTCCCCCGCCGGTCGACATTCATCGTGCCCCACTCCCGTCCGCGCCGTCCCATCGACGTCCATCACACCGCACGGGACGTCAGGCCGCCGTGAAGAAACCCGGCGGGGGCACGAAAGCGGGAGAAACGTCAGCCGAGCAGGTAGAGCAGGTCGTCGCGGTGCATCGAGGCGATCGGCTCGAGCAGGTCGGGGTGCCGCAGCAGCACCGACGCCGCCCGGTCCCGCTCGTCCGGGGCGGTCAGCCGCTGGAACTGCGCCGGAAGCCCGTCGACGCGGCGGCGACCGTACGGGAGGGGCCGGTTGTCGGCGCCCGCCGGCGCGGGGGCGGCCGCGGCCACCGCCCGCACCGCCCGGATGGCCAGTATCGGGTCGGCCAGCAGGCACGCGGCCCAGCTCACCACGACCTCGTCGACCCAGGTGCGCCAGCCCTCGTCGTCGGCGTCCTCGTCGTCCGGTTCGCTACCGGCCCGCCAGTCGAGCACGGCCGAGCCGCCCGGACCGGCCAGCGCGACCAGCGCCGCGTCGATCACGGTCGGATAGCGCAGCAGCGCGGCCACCGTGACCGCCTGCCGGGCCTGCAGCTCGGCGTAGGTGTGCGCATCGGTGCCGGGATCGGCCGGCGGGTACGCGCGGGCGAGCCAGTGCGTGCTGGCGGCGATCACGGGGGAGAGGTCGGTCGACGGTCCTGGCATACCCCTTCCGGTCGGTTCCGGCGGCCCCCGCTTGAGTAAGGTCGCCCGATGGCACCCCACGGCAACCGACGCGCAACGGTGGTCACCCGGACCACCTACGGGACGGCGACGCTGCGGCCCGACCCGGCCCGTGCGCACGGCTGGGAGCTGCTCGTGGACGGCGTGTCCCAGTCGTACGTCGATCTCGGCCATCCCACGCACCTGGACTTCGACTACATGCGCCGGCTGGCCACCGTGCTGCGCCGGTGCGCGCCCGCGGGCGAGCCGCTGACCGTGCTGCATCTGGGCGGCGGCGGGATGACGCTCCCGCGGCTGGTGTCGGCCACCCGGCCCGGCTCGGCGCAGACCGTGGTCGAGCGCGACGGCGAACTGGCCGGCCTGGTGACCCGGCTGCTGCCGCTGCCCGAGCCGGTGCCGGTGGTGATCGGCGACGCCCGGACGGTGCTGGCGGAGCAACCCCCGGGGACGTACGACCTGATCGTGTGCGACGTGTTCGACGGCGCCCGGATGCCGGCCAGTGTCGCCTCCGCCGGGTTCGCCGCGGCCGCCGCCCGGGCGCTGAAAGTTCACGGCACGCTGGCCGTGAACCTGACCGACATGCCGCCCCTGGCCTGGTCGCGGGTACAGGTGGCCACGCTGTGGACGGCCTTCCCGGAGGTGGCCCTGATCGCCGGCGGCCCGATGTTCCGGGGCCGGCGGGCCGGGAACGTGGTCCTGGCGGCCGGAGCGAGGCTTCCGGTGAAGGCGCTCGCGCTCGATGCCGCCCGTGATCCGGTGCCGGGCCGGGTGCTGCACGGCGCTGAACTACGGGCATTCATCGCCGGTTCCCAGGCGCGCCTGGATGCGCCCGCCTGAGCGCTCTCCGGTAAGTTGAGAGCGTCGGCGGCCGCCGCGTTCGCGGTTGTTCCACACCGGAGAAGTTCTGGTTACCGGCGGCCTTCGTCGTCCGGTCGCCCCGTTCGTACGCGCCCTTCTGACTACGGTGGAGATCATGACCGGTCGCTTTCCCATCGAAGATGTGACGCCGTCGGTGTCCTGTGGCCGCTACCCCGCGAAAGCGGTGGTCGGCGAGCTCGTTGAAGTCTCGGCGACGTCCTATCGCGAAGGGCACGACGCGCTCGGCGTGAACGTGGTATGGCAGGGTCCGCACGGCGAGTCCGAGCCGTTCACCCGGATGCGCCCGGGCACGCCGGGCCTGGACCAGTGGCACGGCGTGGTCCAGCCCGACCGGGTCGGGCGGTGGACGTTCACCGTCGAGGCCTGGGACGACCCGTATCAGACCTGGCGCAACGCCGTGGTCAAGAAGATCGGCGCCGGGCAGGGCCTGGAGGACCTGGCCAACGACATCGCCCACGGCGCCGAGGTGCTCGACCTGGCGGCCAAGATCGTGCCCGAGGCGGACCAGGAACAGGTCCTCGAGGCCGCCTACTCGCTGCGCGACGATCGCCGGTCGCTGTTCAACCGGGTCTCCCCCGCACTCGAGCTGGAGCAGCTGCTCTGGGACCACCCGGTGCGCCAGCTGGTCACCACGACCCGGTCGTACGTGATCTGGGTCGATCGGCAGCGGGCGTTGTTCTCCTCCTGGTACGAGTTCTTCCCGCGCTCGATCGGCGCCGAGGTCGGACCGGACTCCACACCCGTCCGGCACGGCACGTTCGCCTCCGCGCAGAGCCGGCTGCCGGCCGTGGCCGCGATGGGCTTCGACATCCTCTACCTGCCGCCGATCCACCCGATCGGCCGGATCAACCGCAAGGGCCGCAACAACACCATCGTGGCCCGCCCGGTGGACGTCGGCTCGCCCTGGGCGATCGGTTCCGAGGAGGGCGGCCACGACGCCGTCCACCCGGAACTGGGCACCCTGGAGGACTTCCGGGCGTTCGTCGGCGCCGCCCGCGACCAGGGCCTCGAGGTCGCGATGGACCTGGCCCTGCAGGCCGCCCCCGACCACCCGTGGGTCACCGAGCACCCGGAGTGGTTCACCACCCGGCCGGACGGCACGATCGCGTACGCCGAGAACCCGCCGAAGAAGTACCAGGACATCTACCCGATCAACTTCGACAACGACCTCAAGGGCCTGCGCGAGGAGGTCCTGCGGATCGTCCTGCACTGGGTCGACCAGGGGATCAAGGTGTTCCGGGTGGACAACCCGCACACCAAGACGCTGAACTTCTGGCAGTGGCTGATCGGCAAGATCAAGGAGTACGACCCGGACGTGCTGTTCCTGGCCGAGGCGTTCACCCGCCCGGCGATGATGGCGGGACTGGGCAAGGTCGGTTTCACCCAGTCGTACACGTATTTCACCTGGCGCACGACCGCGTCCGAGATGCGCGAGTACATGGAGCAGCTGGTCGCCTCGGTCGACTGGATGCGACCCAACTTCTGGCCGAACACGCCCGACATCCTGCACGAGTCGCTGCAGCACGGCGGCCCGCCGATGTTCAAGATCCGCTCGGTGCTGGCGAGCATGCTCACCCCGAGCTGGGGGCTGTACTCCGGGTACGAGTTGTTCGAGCACGTGAACCGGCCCGGGGCCGAGGAGTACATCGACAACGAGAAGTTCGAGCTGCGACCGCGCGATTTCGAGGCCGCGGAACAGGCCGGCCGGTCACTGGCGCCGTACATCACCCGACTGAACCAGATCCGCAAGGACAACTCGTCGTTGCACTGGCTGCGGAATCTGAGATTCCACGAGATCGACAATCCGACTCTGCTGTGCTGGTCGAAACGTGATCCGGCGAACGGCAACACGATCCTGGTGATCTGCTCGTTCGACTCGCAGAACGTGCAGTGGGCCAACACCGTGCTGGACATGCCGGAACTGGGCATGGACTGGCACGAGCGGTTCACCGTGACCGATCAGGTCACCGGGGCGTCGTACGAGTGGGGCCAGCACAACGCGGTCCGGATCGACCCGTACGTCGAGCCGGCCCACATCTTCGTCGTGCAACCGCGCGACTAGATTCTCCCGGGTGGGGGTAGGTGAAGGACTGATGGACCTTACGAACGATGTTGATCCGACGGTCGTGCACGATCCCACGGAGGGCAGCCACACCGAGGACGGCGTGGTCGCCCACCCCAGCGCGGGCGACTTCACGCACGCCCGCACACTGCCCGCGGATCGGACATGGTTCAAGAGCGCGGTGTTCTACGAGGTGCTCATCCGCGCCTTCTACGATTCCAGTTCGGACGGCTCCGGCGACCTCAGCGGCCTGATCGAGCGCCTCGACTATCTGCAGTGGCTGGGCGTCGACTGCCTGTGGCTGCCGCCGTTCTACCAGTCGCCGTTGCGCGACGGCGGGTACGACATCAGCGACTTCTACCAGGTGCTGCCGGAGTTCGGCACGGTCGAGGACTTCGTGAAGCTGCTCGACGCGGCCCACAAGCGCGGCATCCGGGTGATCACCGACCTGGTCATGAACCACACGTCGGACCAGCACCTGTGGTTCCAGGAGTCCCGCCGCGACCCCGACGGCCCGTACGGCGACTTCTACGTCTGGAGCGACACCAGCGAGAAGTACCAGGACGCCCGGGTGATCTTCGTGGACACCGAGGAGTCGAACTGGACGTTCGACCCGGTGCGCCGCCAGTTCTTCTGGCACCGGTTCTTCTCGCACCAGCCCGACCTGAACTACGACAACCCGGCGGTGCAGGAGGCGATGCTCGACGTCCTGCGCTTCTGGCTGGACCTGGGCATCGACGGTTTCCGCCTGGACGCGGTCCCCTACCTCTACGAGCGGGAGGGCACCAACGGCGAGAACCTGCCGGAGACCCACGCGTTCCTCAAGCACTGCCGCAAGGTGATCGACGACGAGTTCCCGGGCCGGATCCTGCTGGCCGAGGCGAACCAGTGGCCGGCCGATGTCGTCGACTACTTCGGTGACCCGAAATCCGGTGGCGACGAGTGCCACATGGCGTTCCACTTCCCGCTGATGCCGCGCATCTTCATGGCCGTACGGCGGGAGTCGCGGTTTCCGATCTCGGAGATCATGGCGCAGACGCCGGCCATCCCGGAGATCTGCCAGTGGGGCATCTTCCTGCGTAACCACGACGAGCTGACGCTCGAGATGGTGACCGACGAAGAGCGCGACTACATGTACTCCGAGTACGCCAAGGACCCGCGGATGAAGGCCAACGTGGGCATCCGCCGGCGGCTGGCCCCGTTGCTGGAGAACGACCGCAACCAGATCGAGCTGTTCACCGCGATGCTGCTGTCGCTGCCCGGTTCGCCGGTGCTGTACTACGGCGACGAGATCGGCATGGGCGACAACATCTGGCTCGGTGACCGCGACGGCGTGCGCACCCCGATGCAGTGGACGCCGGACCGCAACGCCGGATTCTCCACCGCCAACCCGGGCCGGCTCTACCTGCCCGCCAACCAGGACCCGGTGTACGGCTACCAGGCGGTGAACGTCGAGGCCCAGCGGGACAGCTCGACCTCGTTGCTGAACTGGACCCGCACCATGCTGGCCGTCCGGCGGCGGCACGATGCGTTCGCCACCGGCACGTTCCGCGAGCTCGGCGGGTCCAACCCGTCGGTGCTGGCCTACCTGCGGGAGGACGGTGACGACGTGGTGCTCTGCGTCAACAACCTGTCCCGGTTCCCGCAGCCGATCGAGTTGAACCTGCAGCACTGGAACGGGTACACGCCGGTCGAGCTGACCGGGCACGTGAACTTCCCGCGCATCGGCCAGCTGCCGTACCTGCTGACGCTGCCCGGGCACGGGTTCTACTGGTTCCAGCTCTGCGGGTCGGAGGAGAAGCAATAATGACGCTTCCGTACGCCGAGTGGCTGCCCCAGCAACGGTGGTACGCCGGGAAGAGCCGGGAACTGACCTCCGTCACGGAGTCGTCGGTGACGCCCCTGCGCGACAATTTGGACCTGGTGCTGCTGGACGCCGAGTACGCCGACGGCACCTCCGAGCGCTACCAGGTGATGATCGCCTGGGGCACCGGCCCGATCGTGGAGTACTACCAGGTGGCCACCATCGGCACCGACGACGACCGGACCGGGTACGACGCCCTGTACGACCCCGACTCCGCCCGCTTCCTGCTGTCCCTGGTGGCCGGTTCGGAGACCCGCGGCGACGTGCGGTTCGACGGCGAGCCGGAAGCGGTGTTCCCGACCGACGCCGCCCCACGGGTGTTCGACGCCGAGCAGAGCAACACCAGCGTCATCTTCGAGCAGGAGGCCATCCTCAAGGTCTTCCGCCGGGTCGCCACCGGCATCAATCCGGACGTGGAACTGAACCGGGTGCTCGGCCGGGCCGGCAACGTGCACGTGGCCAAGCTGCTGGGCGCGTTCGAGATCGTCACCGACGGCCGGCCGTACCCGCTGGGCATGGTCACGGCGTACGCCGCCAATTCGGCCGAGGGCTGGGCGATGGCCACCGCCAGCGCCCGGGACCTGTTCGCCGAGGACGCCGAGCTGCGGGCGGCCGAGGTCGGCGGCGACTTCCAGGGCGAGTCGTACCGGCTGGGCGAGTCGGTGGCCTCGGTGCACGCCGACCTGGCCGCGGAACTGGGCTCGAACCCGGCTCTGCTGGACGTGGAGAGCATGCTGGGCCGATTGCAGAGTTCGGCCGCGACGGTGCCCGAGCTGGCGCCGTACGTACCGGCGGTCGAGGAGCGGTTCCGCAAGCTGGCCGGCGAGACCACGCCGGTCCAGCGGGTGCACGGCGATCTGCATCTGGGTCAGGTGCTGCGGACGCCGCAGGCCTGGCTGCTGATCGACTTCGAGGGCGAGCCGGGCGCTCCGCTGGACGAACGCCGCCGGCCCGACTCGCCGCTGCGCGACGTCGCCGGGATCCTGCGGTCGTACGAGTACGCGGCGTACCAGCTGCTCGTCGACGAGAGTGAGGACGAACTGCTGGGCACCCGCGCCCGGGAGTGGGTCGATCGGAACCGGGCCGCGTTCTGCGACGGGTACGCGCACGCGTCGGGCATCGATCCGCGCGAGCACGCGGCACTGCTGAGTGCGTACGAACTGGACAAGGCGGTCTACGAGGCCGCGTACGAGGCCCGACACCGGCCGGGATGGCTGCGGATCCCGTTGCGGTCCATCGCCCGGCTGGCGGGCTGACACCGACACCCCCGAGGAGCGCACCATGACCGGGCCGAGCACCACCTCCACGACACCGTCCGCCGGCGACCAGCGGGCGATGAACAGCGTCGTCTCGGGCGACACGCACGACCCGCACGCGATCCTGGGCACCCACCCGTCCGGCGGCAACACCGTCATCCGGACGCTGCGCAAGGGCGCCAAGGAGGTCAGCGTCGTCGCCGGGGGCGAGCGCACCCCGATGGTGAAGGTGCACCCGGACGGGATCTTCGCCGCCGAGCTGCCGGGCACGGTGCTCGACTACCGGCTGGACGTGGACGGGCAGGAACTCGACGACCCGTACCGTCATCTGCCCACGCTGGGCGAGCTCGACCTGCACCTGATCGGCGAGGGCCGGCACGAGAAGCTCTGGACCGTGCTCGGTGCGCAGCCCAAGGGCAGCGGCGTGGCCTTCGCGGTGTGGGCGCCGAGCGCCCGCGGCGTCCAGGTGGTCGGCGACTTCGCCGGCTGGGGCCCGTACGACGGCTGGCCGATGCGCTCCCTCGGCTCCTCCGGCGTCTGGGAGCTGTACGTGCCGGACGCGACCGTCGGCACCAAGTACAAGTTCAAGGTCCTGGTCCGGGACGGCAACTGGGTCGAGCACGCCGACCCGCTGGCCCAGCACAACGAGATCCCGCCGGCCACCGCGTCGATCGTCTACCAGTCGAGCTACGACTGGCAGGACGGCGAATGGCTGGCCGCCCGGGCGAAGAAGCAGGCGTACCAGGAGCCGATGAGCGCGTACGAGGTGCACCTCGGCTCGTGGCGGCCCGGTCTGTCCTATGTCGAACTGGCCGAGCAGCTGACCGGGTACGTGCTCGACACCGGCTTCACCCACGTCGAGCTGATGCCGGTGATGGAGCACCCGTTCGGCGGCTCGTGGGGCTACCAGGTGACCGGCTACTACGCGCCGACGGCCCGGTTTGGGAGCCCCGACGAGTTCCGCTACCTGGTCGACGAGCTGCACCAGGCGGGCATCGGCGTGATCCTGGACTGGGTGCCGGCCCACTTCCCCAAGGACGCCTGGGCGCTGGCCCGGTTCGACGGGACCCCGCTGTACGAGCACGGTGACTGGCGGCGGGGCGAGCAGCCGGACTGGGGCACGTACGTCTTCGACTTCGGCCGCACCGAGGTCCGCAACTTCCTGGTGGCCAACGCCCTCTACTGGTGCGAGGAGTTCCACGCCGACGGTCTGCGCGTCGACGCGGTCGCCTCGATGCTGTACCTGGACTACTCCCGCAAGGACGGCGAGTGGACCCCGAACCAGTACGGCGGCCGGGAGAACCTGGACGCGATCAGTTTCCTGCAGGAGATGAACGCGACCGTCTACAAGAACCACCCCGGCGTGATGACCATCGCCGAGGAGTCCACCGCGTGGCCCGGCGTGACCCGCCCGACCCACCTCGGCGGCCTCGGGTTCGGCTTCAAGTGGAACATGGGCTGGATGAACGACACCTTGTCCTACATGGGCAAGGAGCCGATCTACCGCAGCTGGCACCACCACCAGATGACGTTCGCCACCGTCTACGCCTGGAGCGAGAACTACGTCCTGCCGATCAGCCACGACGAGGTGGTGCACGGCAAGGGTTCGCTGACCGGCAAGATGCCCGGCGACCTGTGGCAGAAACTCGCCAACACCCGCGCCCTGCTCGGTTTCATGTGGGCCTTCACCGGCAAGAAGCTGCTGTTCATGGGCGGCGAGATGGGTGACGAGCTGGAGTGGAACGAGTCCCGCGGCTTGGACTGGAGCCTGATCACCGACGAGCAGCGCGGCGGCGGCATCCGGCGGCTCGTGCAGGACCTGAACCGGGTCTACCGGACGACACCGGCGCTGTGGTCGCAGGACACGTCGTCCAGCGGCTTCCGCTGGATCACCTCCGAGGACTCGCAGCACAACACGTTCTCGTTCCTGCGGTTCGCGCCGGACGGGGACACGGTCGCCTGCATCGTCAACTTCGCCGCGGTGCCGCACGAGGGCTACCGGATCGGCCTGCCCAAACCCGGCCTCTGGCACGAGGTGATCAACACCGACAGCGAGCTGTACGGCGGATCGGGCGTCGGCAACCTCGGGCAGGTCGAGGCCGAGGCCACGCCGTGGCACGGTCTGGACGCGTCGGTGTCGCTGCGGATCCCGCCCCTGGGCGCCGTCTGGCTGCACTACGAAGGCGGTAGCCGCCCGGTGTGACCAATCCGCTTTCCGCCTACTGGATGTCGCATCACCGGACGTTCTGCTGAGCGACGGCGATCGGCGGGCGGCTCACGCTGATCTGGCTGATGCTCCAGGTGCTGATGCCGTACGCCACGCGCCTGCGCACCCGGGAGGGCGCGTTCCAGACGCGGTTCATCCCTACGCGTGCATCCAGGTGCTGGCCTTGCTGCTGTCATCCTGATGCTCGGCGACCTGTGGAAGTACAAGCTGCTCCGGGAGACGACGCCCCGCCCCAGTTGCTGTCCGACGGGGTGTGGCGGTCGGCCGCGCTGGCGCTGGGCTTCGCGGTGTCGATCCCGCTGAGTTTCGTCGGACATGCGTGGGCGTACGGCTGCTGGATCGTCCCCCCGACCGCCGGCGGTGTCGTCCACCGCCTCTGGCGCCGGCGTCAGGCCGGGGTCCGGTCGGTGGCGAGCAGGCCGTAGAGCAGGTCGTCGGTCCACTCCCCCTTGATCCAGGTGTGCCGGCGGCGCAGGCCTTCGCGGGTGAAGCCGACGCGTTCCAGCAGGCGGGCGCTGGCGGTGTTGCGGGCGTCGCACTCGGCCTCGACCTTGTGCAGGCCGTCGACCGCGAACAGGTGGTGCAGCAGCGCCCGTACGGCCTCGGCGGCGTAACCCTGACCCTGGTACGTGGCCGCCAGGCTGAACCCGATCTCGGCCTGCATCCCGTTGTCGTGCCGGTGCACGCCGACGTCACCGATCATCGCGTGGTCGCCGGCCCGCTCGATCGCGTACTGGAACCAGCCGGGCTTCGCCGGATCGCCGGCCTCGAGCTGCGCGACGATCTCCCGGGCCTGCTCGATCGTCACCGGCGGCGTCCACGACTGGTAGCGCGCCACGCCGGGGTCGGACCGGTACGCCGCCAGAGTCTCGGCGTCGGCCGCCCGGAACCGGCGCAGGGCAAGGCGTTCCGTGGTGATCAGCACCAGCGCAGACTACGCGGGCTGCGGCTGGTGGCTCCCGAGGACCTTGGCCAGCAACGCGTGCAGCTGACGCCGTTCCGCCGCGTCCAGCCCGGCCAGAAGTTCGTCCTGGACAGCGTCGGCGTGCCGCTGGAGGACGGCCAACTGATCCCGGCCGGCGTCGGTGAGCGTGACCAGATTGCGCCGGCGGTCGGCCGGGTCGGCCCGGCGCTCGACCTGGGCCTGCGCCTCGAGCCGGTTGACGACGCCGTTGACGTCGTTGCGGTCGAGCCCGAGGCGGCGGCCGACGCCGGCCTGGCTGAGCGGTCCGTCCTCCTCGAGGGCGGCCAGGACGGCGAAGTCGGCGCGCGCGCTCAGCGGCATGTGCTGGGCGGTCAGCCGGGTGCCGAGCGTGGACACCTTGCCGGTCTGCCAGCTGGCCAGCCCGCGCAGTCGGGCCGGGGGCCGGATCTCGTCGTTGTCGGCCACGCCACACTCCTGTTCGTTGGCCTTACCAACGTTATTGCGTTACGTTGGCCATACCAACGAATCGTACCCGAAGGAGTCGCATCATGGTCACTCCCGATCTGTCCGGACGCCGGGTCCTGGTCCCGGGCGGCACCGGCACCGTCGGACGGGGTGTCGTCCGCGCGTACCTCGACGCCGGGGCCGAGGTGGTCGTCCCGACCCGTTCGGAGAAGCCGGCCGTCCCGGCCGACCGGCTCCATGTGGTGGTGCACGACTACACCACGTTCGCCGGAGCCGCGCAGCTCGCCGCCGAGGTGTCGGGCCGGCTCGGTGGCCTCGACGACGTGGTCGCGCCGATCGGCGGCTGGTGGGCCGGCAAACCGTTGTGGGAGATCGACGAATCCGACTGGCAGGACGCGTTCACCGGTCTGGCGACCACCCACATGGCCGTGCTGCGGGCCTGTCTCCCGCTGATGCCGGCGTCCGGCGCGTACTCGGTGATCGTCGGCGGGTCGGCGTCCTACCCGGTGCCGGGCAGCGGGCTGGTCAGCATGGAACAGGCCGCGGTGCTGATGATGCAACGCGTCGCCCAGGCCGAGGCGGGCGACCGCAAGCGCATCTTCGCGCTGATCCTCGGGCCGGTCGGCGACCCGGCCGGGGTGACGGTGGCCGAGGTCGGCGCGGTGGCGGTCGCCGCCTCGGCCGCGTCCACGGTCGCCGGCCGATCGATCGAGATCGGCAACCCGGCCGAGGTCGGCGAGGCGTTGGCGGCGCTCGGTACCGGTAGGGAGTGAGCCGAGACGCCTGCGCGCCGTGGCCATCTGCCGATCAACGGCCGCAGCCTCTATTGCGAGGTGCACGGCGACCTCGGCGGCTCGGCGGCGTCTCCCCTGCTGATCATCCCGGGCGCGTTCATGGCCACCGGCTCGAGGACGCGGTAGGTATCGATGGGTGGCAGGTCGCCCAGAATTCACTGGAGGACCGTTTGACCATGGTCCGGAAATCGGTGATACCACCATCGGATCGCGCCGCGGAGGAGATCGGAACGTTGACGCGGCTCGTAAAAGCGACCTGAGCCGGTCGTCACTCGTCGACGATGTCGGCGACGATCACGGTGACGTTGTCGGGCGCGCCGCCGTCGAGGGTGCGGTGGACGAGTTCGGCGGCGGCCGTCTTGCGGTCGTCGTGGGCGAGCAGGGTGGCCACGATGATCTCGTCCTCGACGTAGTCGGTGAGGCCGTCGCTGCACAACAGGAAGCGGTCACCGGGCCGGACCGGGACCATGCGGCCGGCCGGGCGGAACGGGCCGCCCTGCACGGCCTGGGTGACCAGGGCACGCTGCGGGTGGCGGCGGGCGTCGTCCGGGCTGAGGACTCCCTGGTCGACCAGGGCCTGGACGTACGTGTCGTCCCGGGTCAACTGGGTCAGCTCCCCGTCGCGGACCAGGTAGCAGCGGGAGTCGCCGACGTTGAGCGCGGCCACCCGGTCGCCGCTGAGCAGGATCGCGGTCACCGTGGTGCCCATCCCGTCGCGGGCGTCGTCGTCGGCGACCGCGGCCTCGATCCGCTCGTTGGCGGTCTGCAACGCGGCCAGCAGGTCCTGCAGCGGCTCGCCGGTGTCCGGCAGGTCGTCGACCACGGCCAGCGCCTGCACCAGGATGTCGCTGGCCAGTTCCCCCGCCGGGAGCCCGCCCATGCCGTCGGCGACCACCAGCAGGCGGTCGCCCACGAACAGCGAGTCCTCGTTGTTGGAACGGACCAGCCCCTGGTCGGTGGCGGCGACAGCCCGGACAGCAAACGTCATGGCCATAAGAGTGCCAATTCGGAGTCCCGATGTCTCTAGTAACTGTTACGTACCAGAACCTAACCGACAGTGAGCACGAGCTTGCCCGAGGTGCGGCGGGCGAGCAGATCGCGGTGGGCCTGGGCCGCGTCGGCCATCGGGTACGCGCCGCCCTCGACCACCCGCAGCTCACCCGCGTCGACGGCGGTCAGCAGGTCGGCCATCGACTCGGCGTACATGCCGGGGCGGCTCAGCACGTGCACCATCCAGAACCCGATCACGGCCTTGCTACCCTGCATCAGCGCGCCCGGCGCGACCGGCGACGGCTGCTGCCGGGATGCCTGTCCGAAGTGGACGAGCCGGCCCATCGGGGCCAGCGCGGCCAGGCTCTCGTCGAACACCCGCCCGCCGGTCATCTCCAGCACCACGTCGACCTTGCGGCCGTCGTTGGCCTCGCGCAGAGCGGTGTTCAGGTCCTCGGTGCCCGAGTCGACGGCCACGTCGGCGCCCAGCGAAAGGGCCAGGTCGCGCTTGTCCGGCGACGAGGCGGTGGCGATGATCCGGCCGGCCTTCCAGCGGCGGGCCAGCTGGACGGCGATCGAGCCGGTGCCGCCGGCCGCGGCGTGCACCACCACCGACTCCCCCGGCGCCAGGTGCGCGCAGGTGCGCAGCAGGTGCCATGCGGTCGCCCCCTGGACCGCCAGGGCGAGGGCGGCGGCGTCGGACACGCCCGGCGGGAGCGGCACCAGGCTCGCCGGGTCGAGGGCCACGCGCTCGGCGTAGCCGCCGTAGCCGGGCACCAGGCCGAGCAGCCGGCGGCCGTCGTCACCCCGCACCACGACCTCGCCGCCGGGGATCAGCGGCAGCACCGTCTTCGACAGGTACGAACCCTCGGACTGGTGGGTGTCGGCGTAGTTGATCCCGGCGGTCAGCACGTCGTACACCCGCTGGTTCCCGGTCGCCGCGGGCTCGGGCAGGTCGTCGTGCAGGACCAGGGTCTCGGGGCCGCCGTACTCGTCGATCCGGATTCCATGCATGACGCCGAGCCTATCGCCCGGCCCTGTCCCGCCGGCCACAGCGGGCCTCCTCGCAGCCGCCGGCCCGCCCGGCACCGAAAAACGTCGCCAATCCTCAGTAGACGCCGCACATGCCGTCGATCGCGGCCGCACCGGATCGAGGCCGGTCGGCCGGAGCCTCAGAACACGATGTCGGCGAGACGGTCGACCTCGGCCACGTCGGCGACGGTCGGGTCGAGGATCAGCTCGTCCACGCCGACATCGGTGAACGCGGTGATCGCGGCGCGGACCGCGTCCGGTGTGCGCAGCGCGCTGCCGGCCACCATCCGGGCGAAGTCCCCGGCGAACCCGTAGTAGCGCAGCAGCGACGCCCGGGACGCGTCCTCGTCGCTCAGCCCGTAGTAGGCCAGCGCGGCGATCCGCGGCTCGCCGGCGCGCCCGGCCTCGCGCCAGGCGGCTTTGGCCTTGGCGATGTACGGCGGCAGCTGGGCGGGCGGGGCGCCGCCACCGATCCAGCCGATGCCGTACTCGGCGGTGCGCCGGAAGGCGGCGTCACCGGTGCCGCCGATCATCAGCGGCACGTCGCCGGTCACCGGCGCGGCCGAGAACTCCTCGCCGTCGCGGGGACCGGCCCAGGTCGTACGCATGGTCGCCAAGGTCTCGTCCATGATCTTGCCGCGGCGGCGCGGGTCGACGCCCATCGCGGCGAAGTCGTCCTCCCGGTTGCCGACGGCGATGCCGAGGGTGAGCCGGCCGCCGGAGACGGCGTTCAGGGTCGAGGCCGACTTGGCCAGCCACACCGCCGGGTAGAGCGGCGCGATCAGGATGCCCGGCAGCAGGCGGATCCGGCGGGTGGCGCCGGCCGCCAGCGCGAGGCTGGTCATGGTGTCGAAGCTCGGGTAGACGACCCGGTCGATCGTGCCGAGGGAGGTGAAGCCGCGCTCGTCGGCGCGGCGGGCCCACTCGACGATCAGCGGGCCGTCGTGCTGCAGCGCGTTGGGTAATCCGATGCTGATATCCACGGATCCACCCTAGATCGCCCTCACAGGAACGGCGCGATCTCCTTGCGAATGATGGTCTTCGGGGTCAGGCCGAGCATCTCGTGCACCGGCTCGCCGTCCTTGAACAGGATCATCAGCGGGATCGACCCGACGTTGTACTCCGTCACCGTCTCCGGGTTGGTGTCGACCTCGAGCTGCACGATCCGCAAGCTTTCGCCGTACTCCTCGGACAACGCCTCCAGCACGGGCGTCTGCTGTTCGCAGGGGCCGCACCAGGTGGCCCAGAAGTCGACCAGCACCGGGCCGGAGCCGACCGTGCCGGCGAAATCGGCGTCGGTGACCTGGGTGAGGCTGCTCATCGGAACAGCGTGCGCCCGGGCGGGCCGGTCGTCAACACGCCCCGGGACGCCGGCACCGGGCGCTTTCCCAGCGGATGCCCTCCGGGCCGTACCACAGGGCGGCGTGCATGTCCCCGACCCTGCCGCCGGGTGATCGTCCACCGGTCCGCGCGGGGCGGCGCGACAAGGCGGCCGTGACTACGCGACAATCGCTGGCGTGACGACGACGATTCACCAGCGCATCGCCGGGGAACTGGGTGTCCGCGAGGGACAGGTGACGGCCGCGGTCGGGCTGCTGGACGGCGGGGCCACCGTGCCGTTCATCGCCCGGTACCGCAAGGAGGTCACCGGCACCCTCGACGACCAGCAGCTCCGCACGCTCGAGGAACGGCTCGGCTATCTGCGCGAGCTGGAGGACCGGCGGGCCGCCGTCCTGGAGTCGATCTCCGGGCAGGGCAAGCTGGACGACGCACTGCGCGAGGCGATCCTCGCCGCCGACTCCAAGGCGCGGCTCGAGGACATCTACCTGCCGTACAAGCCGAAACGCCGGACCCGCGCGCAGATCGCCCGCGAGGCCGGGCTGCAGCCGCTGGCCGACCGGCTGCTGGCCGACGCCTCGCAGGACCCCAGGGAGGCCGCGGCCGCGTACGTCGACGCCGAGAAGGGGATCGCCGACGCCGCGGCCGCGCTCGACGGCGCCCGGTCCATCCTGGTCGAGCAGTTCGCCGAGGACGCCGACCTGATCGGTGAGCTCCGCGAACGCATGTGGGGCCGGGGCCGGCTGGTGGCGAAGGTGCGCGACGGCAAGCAGACCGAGGGCGCCAAGTTCGCCGACTACTTCGACTTCTCCGAGCCGTACCCCAAGCTGCCCTCGCACCGGGTGCTGGCGATGTTCCGCGGCGAGAAAGAGGAGGTCCTCGACCTCACCATGGAGTCGTCGGCCGACGACGAGGAGGACCGGTCGTACGAGGCGTCGATCGCCGGCCGCTTCGGCATCGGTGACAACGGGCGGCCGGGTGACCGGTGGCTGGTCGACACGGTCCGCTGGGCGTGGCGCACGCGGGTGCTCATCCACCTCGGCGCCGACCTGCGGGTCCGGTTGTGGCAGGCGGCCGAGGACGAGGCCGTACGCGTCTTCGCCGCCAACCTGCGCGACCTGCTGCTGGCCGCACCGGCCGGCACGCGCACCACGATGGGACTGGACCCCGGATTCCGTACGGGCGTGAAGGTCGCCGTGGTCGACGCCACCGGCAAGAGCGTGGCCACCTCGGTGATCTACCCGCACGTGCCGCAGAACAAGTGGGACGCCTCGCTGGCGACCCTGGCCACGCTGGCCGCCGAGCACAAGGTCGACCTGATAGCGATCGGCAACGGCACCGCCTCCAGGGAGACCGACCGGCTGGCCACCGACCTGATCAAGCTGCGGCCCGACCTGTCGCTGACCAAGGTGATGGTGTCCGAGGCGGGCGCGTCGGTGTACTCGGCGTCGGCGTACGCGTCGCAGGAACTGCCGGGCATGGACGTGTCGCTGCGCGGCGCGGTCTCCATCGCCCGCCGGCTGCAGGACCCGCTGGCCGAACTGGTGAAGATCGACCCGCGCTCGATCGGCGTCGGGCAGTACCAGCACGACCTGTCCGAGATGAAGCTGTCGAAGTCGCTGGACGGTGTGGTCGAGGACTGTGTGAACGCGGTCGGGGTGGACGTCAACACGGCGTCGGCGCCGCTGCTCACCCGGGTGTCCGGGATCGGTGCCGGCCTGGCCGAGAACATCGTGCTGCACCGCGACGCCCACGGGCCGTTCCGGAACCGGTCGCAGATCAAGGGGGTGGCCCGGCTGGGGCCGAAGGCGTACGAGCAGTGCGCCGGCTTCCTGCGGATCCCGGACGGCGACGACCCGCTGGACGCGTCGTCGGTGCACCCCGAGTCGTACCCGGTCGTCCGGCAGATCCTGTCCACCGCCGGCACCGACCTGCGCACCCTGATCGGCAACACGTCGCTGCTGCACGGGCTCAAGCCGCAGGTGTTCGTGACCGAGACCGTCGGCCTGCCCACCGTCACCGACATCCTGGGCGAGCTGGAGAAGCCGGGACGCGACCCGCGGCCGGCGTTCGCCACGGCGACGTTCGCCGAGGGCGTGGAGAAGATCGCCGACCTGCGGCCCGGGATGATCCTCGAGGGCGTGGTGACCAATGTGGCCGCGTTCGGGGCGTTCGTCGACGTCGGCGTGCACCAGGACGGCCTGATCCACGTGTCGGCGCTGTCGAACACCTTCGTGAAGGACCCGCGTGAGGTGGTCAAGTCGGGCGACGTGGTCAAGGTGCGGGTGGTCGAGGTGGACGAGGTGCGCAAGCGGATCTCGCTGACCATGCGGCTGGAGGACAAGCCAGACCAGCCCCGGGGCGGCGGCGGGCCGCGCCGCGAGGAGCGGGGGCCGCGGCCGCCCCGCGATCCGGCCCGGTCGGGCGGCAGCGGCGGCGGCGGTCAGCCCGGTCAGGGCGGTCAGAGCGGCGGCGGGCAGAACCG
>CAXSDA010000046.1:47919-61595 GCA_964236515.1 uncultured Actinoplanes sp. | reverse complement strand
TGGCGGCCAGGGCGTTGGTGATGCCGAGGACACCGAGCGTGCCCACGACGGCGGTCGAGGTGACGATGGCGAGGAGTTTCGTACGTCGCTTCATGCCGGCAAGGTCCACTTCTGGTTCGCCGCGCCGGTGCAGTCCCAGAGCTGCAGCGTCGCGCCGTTGGCGGTGTTGTTGTCCTTGACGTCCAGGCACTTGCCGGACGCGGTGTTCACCAGAGCGCCGTTCGAGGCGGACCACTTCTGGCTGGCGACGGAGCCGATGCAGTCCCAGAGATGGACGACGGCGCCGTTCGCGGTGGAGTTGTTCGCGACGTCCAGGCACTTGCCGAGGCCGCGGATCGAGCCGTCGGACCCGACCGTCCACTGCTGGTTGGTGTTGCCGGCGGTGCACGACCAGAGCTGCGGCAGGGTGCCGTTGGCGGTCGAGCCGCCGGTCACGTCCAGGCACTTACCGCCGAGCCCGGTGATCGTCCCGGTGCCCCCGGCCGGCGGAGTGGTCGGCTGGGTCGTGGTCGGCGTGGTCGGCGTGGTCGTGCCGGTGCCCCAGGTGAAGGTGGCCGACGTCTTGGTGGGCAGGCTGTAGGTGAAGCTCTGCCCGCCCCAGTTGACCTTGACCGTCTGCGCGCTGCCGCTGGTGTTGTACGCGATCAGCGCCTTCGACCCGTCCGAATTCTTGAAGGCGACGTTCGGCACCGTGCCGTTGGCGGTCGAGTCGATCCGGACCGCGCCCGGCCGGACGAACTTGGTCAGGTGACCCATCGTGTAGTACTCGACGGTGTAGTCGACCTGGCCGCGACGGCTGTCGTTGCGGTGCACGGTGACCAGGCCGGTGCAGGTACCGCAGCCGCCGTTGTGCGGGCCCATGTTCTCGTCCACGGCCATCGACCACTTGGTCCAGCTACGACCCCAGTTGCGGAAGTAGTCGATCAGGTCGCCCATGTCGTCGGACTGCTGGTTGCCGACCCACGTGCCGCCCGAGTGCTCGGTGTTGTACATGGCCACGTTCGGGAACTGGTTGTGCACCGTGGTCTCGGTCGACGGGTCGCCGCCGTAGTCGTGCCACGCGATGCCGCCGAAGTTCGGGTGGTTGCGGATCGCGGTGTCGTTGATCAGCGGCGACACCCACGTGTCGTACGTGTCGAAGTTCCAGTCGCCGATCAGCAGCTTGGTGCTCAGTCCGGCACTCTGCAGGGCCGGTAGCAGATTCGTCTTGGCGAAGTAGTCCAGCCCGGAGGCGTTCCACTGCATCGACGGGTAGCCGGCGCAGCAGCCCGGCTCGTTCTGCTCGGTGACGTACTTGATCGGTACGCCCTGGGCCTGGTAACCCTGGATGTACTTGACGAAGTACTGGGCGTACGCGGCGTAATACTGCGACTGCAGGAACCCCTGGCTGTAGGCGTTGTTGTCCTTCATCCACGGCGGCGCCGACCAGGGCGAGGCCATCACGAACATCGCCGGGTTGAGCGCCCGCGCCGACTTGGTCAGCGCCATGACGTCCGCGTCCCGGCTGAGCGAGAAGTCGCTGACGTCGCAACAGGTGTTGTCGTACGAATAACTGTTCTGCGCCAGGTCGGAGGAGCCGATGACGTTGCGCAGCGCGCTGACCCCGATGCCGGCGGTCGGGCTGAACAGCTTGGACATGACGTCGTTCTGAGTGGCCGCGGAGAGCGCGCCGCTGCCCTTGATGTCGTACGAGGCGGTGTCGGTGAACGACGCCCCGGCGCCTTCGAACGGCTGGTACGTGGTGTTCTCGTTGACCGTGATCGTCTGGTTGGCCGCGCTCGAACTGCCGGCGAACGAGATCGGCGTCTGCTGCTGCAGACCGCGGGTCACGTTGCGTCCGCCGCTGTCGTTCGTGGTGGTCAGGTAGACGTTGACGGTCTCGTTGGCGGCGAACGCGGAGGGGGCGAGCACGATCGCGGTGCCGGCTCCGGCGAGTGCGAGAGCCACGGCGCTGACGGGGATCAGGCGCCTTCGTCTTCTGGCGGTGGGCATGGTCGGAAGACTCCCTTGCCGGTGGTGGGGGACAGCCTGGCCGGGATAGGTAAGGCAGCGAAGAATAAACACCCGCATCGATGTGATGTCAACCGATGCGATGCGTGATCAAAAGGGTGTTTTGGCAGTTCAGAGGCCTGTTAAGAGACTTAATATAAGTTTTGCTTAAGTGCTGAACCGGTCGACGGTCAGTAGCCGCCGAGCGTCGCCGGACGCCCGGGAAGCTGATCTGGCACACTGATCTCGTCGGTACGGGAGGGCTCGCCTAGTGGCCGATGGCGCCGGTCTTGAAAACCGGTAAGGGGAAACTCTTCGTGGGTTCGAATCCCACGTCCTCCGCCTTGATGAGCAGTGAAAACCGCCGCTGACCTGCGGGTATGCAGGTCAGCGGCGGCCATCGAAGATCACCGGTCCGTCTCACTCAGACTCACTGAATGCCGCTCGATCTCGCTCGGCGCGACAAATACGCGACAACGGAACCTAAGCGTTCGCCCTGGTCATCGCCCATGTCCGATGCACCTTCGATGTGTTCTTCGTGGCGCACGCTCGGGATGCCGCGTGAGCCGACATCCGGCACCAGCGTCCGCGATCGCAGGCATACCAGTCTGCGGTCCGGCTCGACATCTATCTCGTGCATCCGCGAAGGGTGCTGAGCAACTTCGGCGCGGTGATGCCCAACGAGGACTTCAACGCACTGGCCCACCCTCCGCAGTCGCCGTCCTCCGCGCGGACACGGTTCGTCGACGCAGCGGGGAGTTCGGCGCAGCCCGGCATGATCCAGGAATGCCTTCGGAATCGCGTAGGAATATTCTGGAGAAGACGTGTTACTCTCAGCTCTGACCACGTGCCTGCGGCCGACTGAAGGAGGTGCGATGCGTGGAAACGGCGCTACCTTGACCCTGGTTCGCCAAGCCAAGGGCGGCGGCTGGACTCAAGCCAAGCTCGCCCAGGAGGCTGACGTTTCGCAGGGCCGGATCTCGAAAGTCGAGAGCGGGCTGTTGGAACTAGAGGGCGACGCGCTGGCTGCCGTAGCGGCCGCTTTGGAAGTCCCAATTGACCTACTCGCAGTACACGAGCCGGCCTTCGCGGGCGGTGTGTCCTGCGTGCATCACCGACGGCGCAAGAGCAAGCTGACCGCGACAAGCGCCCGCCGTATCGAAGGGCTCACACAGCTTGTCAGCATGTCGACGACCCGACTTTTCCAAGAGCACCCTCGGCCCATCACCGTTGACCTACCTGAGTTGCCCGTGGAGTCGCATGATCCGGCCGAAGCGGCCAGGCGCGTTCGCGCATGGGCCGGCATCGCACGCAACGAACCAATCCCAGACGTGGTCCGCTTCGTCGAGTCACTCGGAATCGTCGTCGTCCGCCGGGACTTTGGTACTGATGCCCAAGACGGGGTTAGCCTTCGACTGCCCGACCGCCGTCCGATTATCGTCGTCAACACGGCGCTGCCTGGTGATCGTCTACGTCTGAGTGTTGCCCACGAGCTCGGCCACCTCACGCTCCACGGCTGGCAGGTAGCCACCGGAGAGCAGGACGTCGAAGACGAGGCGTTCCACTTCGCTCGCGAATTGATCGCTCCCGAGGCTGTCGTTCGGCCGAACCTCACCCACCTAACAGCGAGGGACTTCCGGCGCCTACTCGATCTCAAGCTTGAGTGGGGGATGTCGATTTCAGCTTTCATCGAAATGGCGAAGCACACCGCTGCCATTGACGCGGAAGTCCACCGCACGCTACGTATGAGACTGAACACGCTCGGTTGGAGGACCGTGGAGCCAGGCGTCGTGCCCGAGGAGCACCCTCACTTGATCAACCAAGTTGTTGATACTCAGCTCGATGATCTCCACCGACCGGTCGGCAAGGTGGCGTCCGTCGCCCTGATGCTGCCAGCACCGTTCAAACAACATTTCATGGCACACCGCGCGGACGCGGCAGGGCAAGGGGCCGACGCATGAATCCAGCCAACACGCCGAGTGCGGTTCCCGAATACCTGAGCCCACTGCGCGAGACGCTTCTCATCCAGTGTCACCCATCGCAAACTCTTCGCGCTGCGGCCCTCGCCGATCGAGACAACGCCGGGCTCGTCATCACCCCGAAGCTCGGACCAGGGAAACCCGAGGCCGCACGAGCACAGGCATACGGCGCCGCCCTGCACCTCAGGCAGAAGGGCCAATTCGATCGACCGATCTTGCTCGATGCCGCCCGTTACACGGGGAAGAACCGCGTCCCGGCATCGGAGGACTTCGACACCAAGTGGATCGAACGCCAACGCGACCTCAATCTCACGGTTCTGACTGACTCTGGGTACGTCGCAGAAGGCGACGCCGCAGGGGTCGAAAGCATCCTTCAGCGGACAGCCGTCCTAGGCGATGCCGTCGCTCTGCTGCCGTTGCACAATTCGTGGTTAAGAGACCGCCGGGCCGTTGACACGCTCACTTCCGCCATCGCCAGGGCGAGTGTGCCAGTCGCGCTCATACTGGAGCACAGCGATGACCCCTTTGAGCTCGTCGGCGTAGCGACGTCGTTCCTGCAAGTCGTCAGCGCCGGCCCTCCAGTCCTGCTGCTCCGATGCGACATCTCAGCGCTTGGGGCGCTGAGCGTGGGCGCCCTCGCCGCGGCTGTCGGTACTGGCACCAACCTTCGACACTTATACCCGCAGAAGAACGGTGGCGGCGGCGGGGGGCGCAAGCCGATGATTGCCGCGGTGATCCAGGAATGCTTGTCGTACCTCAGCCTCGACAAGATCACCCTTGCATCCCAGGCCGACCCCGACGACTCACTCTGGAACTGCGACTGCGACGCCTGCCAGCGAGTCTCAATCAGAGAACTCTCGATCCAGCCGTACGAACGGAAGGAGGAGCTGGCGTTCGTCCATCCGATTGAAGCGTTGATGACTCTTCGCGACCGGCTGCTTAAGCCGGGCTCGACTCGGGCGCAGCGCGCGGTGAGCTGGCGTGTGAGCTGCCAGAACGCTCAGTTCCGACACATGGAGGTCGAGAGAGTCACGGATAAGTTTCTGCCGCCGATCTTCCTCCGACGATGGCAAGAAGCTCTTGCGGGCGTGCTGCTACAAGAGCGCATCCGCTAGGTCCGGTCGGGCGAGGACCTGACCGTAGAGCTGCTCCTCCAGCCACCGATCAACAGTCGTGCGCCGCGCAGGAGCCCGCCGCCCAGCAGATCCCACAAGAACGACGTCGGCGCGGTCAAGGTGCTGGTTGACGACACCTATGCCCGAATACGCGCACTCCAGGCGCATATCCTCCGTCATCGCGCGTTCGTTCCCGACGACGACCGCGCTTGCGGTGAACCCGCGCCACTTGCGAGCGGTCCTTACTCGGTCTTCGACGCCGTGATGGCAGTGAGAAAGGACCCCAACGATGGACAACACCGTTGGCGGGAACGCGCCTTGACAGTCCGGCCACTCCCACATTGCCAAGGTGTCAGCATCGACGATCGGACAGGCGACCCCTAGTTCCTGTCGACGAGCATGCGCATCTCGGTCGATCATGACTACGACCGAGATAGTCGTGCCGAAGTAGGTCACTCCACCAAGGACCTCGCCATCCCACTGGAGGGCTTCAGCGGCGAGCCTCAAGCCATGGTCGGTTTGTGGCGACCGCGCGTACCCGCGACCGGCTAGGCGTGCCATTGGCTTCTCCCCGTCAGCATGATCCGATACTCGTACATACCCCACCTCGGCGCAGTACTGGTTCGGCTACCTTCCAATCGCTAGGGGTAACGAACCCGCAGGCCGCGGGTTAGAACCCCTGGTCAGCACCGTATCGAACAAACGTTCGATCGGGGTAGAGACTTGATAACGAGCCCTGCTCCACCTATCGGAGGACCACCGACGTGCGACTGGGGCTCAGCGGGGACGATTGAGATTTGGCGTCCTCATATCTTGCGCACGTCGCCTGCTTCCGCCGCTTACCGCGTCACGACTCCAAACGCTCGTGATCACGGTGAGTGACAGTGGTCCGCGAGGTCGCATGCGTCTCCAGTCGGGACTAGCGCGGACCGCACTGCATCGGGACCGCCGACCGAGCTGGTGTCCGCCCGGGCGGTCACGCCGGTGGTCGACACCGCCGACGGCTGGGCCGCTGGCTGACCGTCGCCACCGTCACCCCGCGGGACAACGGCCGGTACACGCTCACCTGGAAGTCCCCGCCCACCGGCGCCCACACGATGCGGGTCCGGTGGCCCGGCGCCGGAACTCTGGCCGTCTGCCGGCCGTACAGCGTCGGCACCAGCCTGGCCGCCGCCACCGTGACTGTTCGATGAACCTGGGCGGCGGGTCTGCCGGGTTTAGATTGAGGGCACGGGGAGAGGCGGGAGCATGAAGCGCATTCTTCGGGTGACGGCGGGCGCGGCGGCGCTCGTGCTGGCGGCGCTCGCGCCTGCGTACGCGGCCGATCCGGACACCTCGCCGCCGCAGATCGTGTCCGTCAGCTACTCGACGTCCGCGGTCACCGTGTCCGGGCTCAACGTCGTCGACGTGACCGTCGACGTCCGGCTCACCGACAACGTCGGCGTCGCGGACTACTACGACATGAGCGAGATCAATTTCCCGGACGTCAGGTGGAGCAACAAGGTCCTCATGGAGCTCCATCTATCCAGCGGCACCCCGCGGGACGGCATCTGGAGCGGCGTCGCGGCGGTCAACTCCGGATGGGACGTGACGAACCAACTCGACGCGATCGAAGCGGGGGACGGCGCCGGTAACGTCCTGCGCGTGGACCCCCGCACGGTCATCACCGTCCCGGCTCTGACCGTGGCCCGGTCGCACCACCCGGATCTGTCCATCGCCTCCGACGTCGTGATCCCGCCGAAGCCGTTCACGGTGACCGTCAGCGCCCATGACAGCAACAACGGCAAGGTGTGGCCCGACCTGAAGGTGCACCTCAGCGGCAAGGCCGGCGTCTTCACCACGAACGCCAAGGGCCAGATCACGGTCAGCGTGGCGAGTCAGTGGAACGCCGACGCGTTCAGCGCCGAGGTGATCGGGCCCCAGGTCCCCAATCAGTTCCCCACGGTGATCTCGTCCGTGTACCAGTTCCTCAAAACCAAATACCTGATCAGCGCGGCGCCGGCGGCTCGCTCGGTGAGGGCCCGGACCAACGTCGACGTCACCGGTCACACCTTCCCCGCGGCCCAGCGCAAGACCCTTTACCTGCAACGGCTGTACGGCCGGACCTGGCGCACCGTGAACCAGGGCGCGACCCGTACGAGCGGCCGGTACACATTGGTCGCGACCCCGCCGAAGGGCCTGTCGTACTACCGCGTCTACGTCCCCGGCGAGCGGACCGTGGCCGGTAACACGTCGGCGACGTTCACCATCACCGGTCGCTGATCTCGCTGAGCAGACCGGTCACCAGATCGCGGATCCGGTCCCGGATGCGGCGGGCGGCGGCGAGATCCTGCCCGGCGGGGTCGTCGAGTTTCCAGTCCTCGTAACGTTTGCCGGGGACGTACGGGCAGGCGTCGCCGCAGCCCATGGTGACGATGACGTCCGACTCCCGGGCCGTGTCGTGATCGAGCAACGTCGGAGTCCGGCCGGTGATGTCGATGCCGACCTCGCGCATGGCCTCGACCACGACCGGGTTGATCCGGTCGGCCGGCTCGGAGCCGGCGGAACGGATCTCGACGGTGTCGCCAGCCAGGTGGCGCAGCCAGCCGGCGGCCATCTGGGAGCGGCCGGCGTTGTGGACGCAGACGAACAGGACGACCGGCCGGGTGCTCATCGGACGGTGGGGCTGCGTCGCTCGAGCAGGGTGACGTCCCGCCAGGCGCCGTAGTGCCGGCCGACCTTCTCGCGGCTGCCGATCTCCCGGAATCCGGCGGCCAGGTGCAGGGCCAGGCTGGCGGTGTTCTCGGGGAAGACGCCGGACTGGATGGTCCAGATGCCGGCCTTCTCCGTCGAGGCGATCAGCGCCGCCAGCAGCAACCGGCCGATCCCGCGGCCGTGGGCGTCGGGGTGGACGTAGACGGAATGTTCGACCACGCCGGCGTAGACGCACCGGTCGGACACGGCGCTGCAGGCGACCCAGCCGACGACTGGGCCTCCGTCGAGGGCGACGAAGCGGTGCTCGGCCAGGTGCCGGGTATCGAAGCCGTCCCATGTGGGCGGTTCGGTCTCGAACGTGGCGTTGCCGGTGGCGATACCGAGCCGGTAGATGTCGAGCACCGGCTGCGCGTGGTCGGCGGTCATGGCGGCGATCGTGGGTGGACTCATCGGATGGGCTCCCTGGTGTCGACGTGAGGAACGGCGGCCCGATCGGCGCCGGGATACCACCAGCGGACCGCGGCGACCGCGACCAAGCCGCCGGCGAGCTGGGCGATCAGGAATGGCGGCACGGACGCCGGGGCGATCCCGGCGAAGGTGTCGGTGAACGCGCGGCCGATCGTGACGGCCGGGTTCGCGAACGACATCGAGGCGGTGAACCAGTACGCCGCACCGATGTAGGCGCCGACCGCCGCCGGTGCGACCGACGTCCGTCCGGATCGGGCCAGCGCGACGATGAGCAGCACCAGCCCGGACGTCGCCACGAGCTCGGCCAGCCACACCCCGCCCCCGGTCCGGCTCGTTCGGGACCAGGCCACGGCCCGTACGCTGAACATGAGGTCGGCCAGCACCGCCCCGGCGACCGCCCCGGCCACCTGGGCCAGTCCGTACACACCGGCGTCCCGGCCGGTCAGCCCGTTGCCGGTGGCCCGGCCGAGCCACCAGTCCACCAGGGACACCACCGGATTGAAGTGCGCCCCGGACACCGGCCCGAACATCAGGATCAGCGCCCCGAGCGCCAGCGCGGTGGCGATCGCGTTCTCCAGGAGTTGCACCCCGGCGTCGGATGGGGACAGCCGGGCCGCGGCGATGCCGGAGCCCACCACGGCCGCCGTCAGCAGCCCGGTTCCGGCCAGCTCGGCCGACGCCCGCCGGGCCAGCGTCACGCCGGTGCCCCGACCGCGACGTCGGAGGGGTCGAGGAACTGCGACAGCACGGCCAGGCGCTCGGGCACGATCCAGTAGTAGACCCAGGTGGCGCGGCGCTGGCAGCCGACCAGGCCGGCCTCGCGCAGCTGGCGCAGGTGGTACGAGATCGTCGGGCCGGTCAGGTCGAAGGCGGCGGTGATGTCGCAGACGCAGACCTCGCCCCCCGTACGCGCCGCGATCAGCGACAGCACCCGTAGCCGGACCGGGTCGCCGAGCACCTTGAAGACCTTGGCCATGTCGGCCGCGCCGTCCGGGCTCAACGCCTCGGCGACCATCGGCGAGCAGCACTCGTCCTCGGACTCCACGACGGGCAGCAATCGCTTCTGGCTAGACACACCTTTAGGTTGACAGCTCTCTAATCACGATGCAAGCTGCTTAGAGAATCATCTAGGCAAGCACTCAACCCTGGAGGTATGGCGATGTCTCGTGTCCAGCTCGCGTTGCGGGTGTCCGACCTGCCTGGCTCGATCGCCTTCTACTCCAAGCTGTTCGGCGTCGAGCCGGCCAAGCTCCGTCCGGGCTACGCGAACTTCGCCGTCGAGCAGCCGCCCCTGAAGCTGGTGCTGATCGAGGGCGACGCCGACCGGCCCACGGTGATGGACCACCTCGGGGTCGAGGTGTTCAGCACCGACGAGGTCACCGCGGCCACCGACCGACTCACCGAGTCCGGTCTGGTCACGCTCACCGAGGACGACACCGAGTGCTGCTACGCCTTGCAGGACAAGGTGTGGGTGCAGGGGCCGGGTCGGGAGCCGTGGGAGGTGTACGTCGTCAAGGGCGACGCCGACAAGCTCGACAAGGCCGCCGACAGCGAGTGTGGCTGCGGTATCCAGGACGAGGAGACGGTCGGCGAGCCCAACCTCCTGGCGGTGTCCCCGCCGTCCGCGTCCTGCTGCTGACACTCCGGTGTCGAAATCTTCAGTGGCGACGAGGTCACCGCGGCCGCCGCCGGCGAAACCGGTGACACGTCGCCGAGGTGCTGCTGAACGCCCTTGTCGGGGGTTGAGGAACGGTCGTACCGGCTCTCTTTCGATGTCCGGAACCGGTGGGAATCGACGCCTCATTCGAATTATTTCCTGCGTTGAATCTGCGCGTCTTGCCCGACTACGAACGGAATGTGTGTTGGCATAGGCGACGGAATTGTCAAATGTGTCTGGGTTCCCATTGTCGTGCAGCGTTGGACGACAAAGGCGCGTCAGGTGAGCGTTTGTGGGATTTCGCGTGAGTGCCCCGGACCGATAACGGAGGCCGAACTGTCCTGTCCGTCCCCGCGCCGGGCGCTCACCGCCGGTGCCATCGTGCTGGCCGTCATTGCACCGGCCGTCGAGCCCGCCGAGCATGCGGTGGAAGCAGCCAAGCCGGCATCGCCGCCGGTCTCAGCCGTGGCCATCGCGTCCGGTTACGCGGCCCACGCCGCTTTCGCTGAGCGGCCGAGTGCGCAAGCGCGCATCTCCCGGTCGGCGGTGCGGTCGCTGACGATTCTCCGTCCGGTAGCGCGGCCGGTGGCCCGCGCCGCCGTGCACGCCGTGCGCGCCGCCCATCGCGCCGAGTCCGAGTCCCGGGCGAGGGTCCGCCGGGCGTCGCCGATCCGGCCGGTGTCACGGGTGGTCCAGCACCGCCGTCCGGCCTTCGCGCGCACCCTGCATTCCGCACCCGTACGCGGGGGAATGAGTGCTGTTCTGGCCTTTGCCCGCTCGCAGGTCGGGTCACGGTACGTGAGTGGCGGAGAAGGCGGGGGCGGTTTCGACTGCTCCGGACTCACCAAGCAGGCGTATGCGCACGCCGGAATCGCGCTGCCGCATTCTTCCGGGGCCCAGGCGGCCCGGGCGCACTCCATTTCGCAGTCCCAGGCACGCGCCGGCGACCTGGTCGTCGGATCGGGTCACGTCGGCATCTACATGGGCGGCGGGATGATGATCGACGCCGGGAACAGCCGTGTCGGGGTGGTCTACCGGCACCTGTACGGGGGTCTGCACATCGAGCGCTTCTGAAATCCGCTGGCGTCCGGGACGGGGCGGCCGGGACAATCGGCGGCATGTTCGCCGATCACTGGCCGCTCGACCGGCTCCGCCTGCGGACGCCACGGCTCGAGTTGCGGCTGCCCGACCCGGACGACCTGAGCGGCCTCGCCGACCAGGCCGCGGCCGGGGTGCACGACCCGGCGGTGCAGCCGTTCATCGAGCCCTGGACCGAGCTCGAACCGGCCGTTCGCGCCCGCGGCGTGCTGACGTGGTACTGGCGCACGCTCGGCCGATGGACGCCCGACGACTGGTCGTTGCCGCTGGTCGTGGTGGCCGGCGGTGTGGTGATCGGGACGCAGCAGGTGAGCGCCGGGAAGTTCGCGGTGCTGCGGGAGGTGCGCACCGGGTCCTGGCTCGGGCGGGCGCATCACGCTCAGGGGTACGGCACCGAGATGCGTGCGGCCGTCCTGCACCTGGCCTTCGACGGGCTCGGGGCCGAGATGGCCGTCACCGAGGCGTTCGCCGACAACCACGCCTCGTACGGCGTCTCGAAGAAGCTGGGCTACGCCGACGACGGGATCGCGCGGCACGTGGTCGCGGGCAAGCCGGTGGTCGGCGGGCGGCTGCGGCTGGACCGGGCGGCCTGGCGAGCGGCCGCAACTGTGCCGGTGTCGGTCGACGGCCTGGAGGCCTGCCGGGAGATGTTCGGGATCACGGCTTAGGCAGAGTCAGCCGTACGGTCGTGCCGACGCCCGGTTCGCTCTCCACGTGCACGCTCCCGTGGTGGGCGTCGATGATCGAGCGATGGCCAGCCCGAGCCCCGGCCCGGGCGTGGCCATCGTGTCGGCCGCCGCGGTCCGGTAGAAGCGGTCGAAGATGTGCGGCAGGTCAGCCGGCGAGATACCCATTCCGGAGTCCGAGATGATCAGTTCGGGCTCGTCCCGGTCGGTGGTGCCGATCGAGATCTCGCCGCCCGGGCCGGTGAACTTGATGGCGTTCACCACGAGGTGGTTGAGTGCGTGACCGAGCCGCTTGGCGTCCCCGCGGGCCGGCACCGGGGCCTCGGTCCGGTCGTGCAGCTTGACCTGTTGGTGCTCGGCCAGCGCGCGGCAGGACGAGGTGACGTGGTGGGCGATCTCGGCCAGGTCGATCTCGGTCTGGTCGAGCTCCAGGCCCTCGTCGGTGAGCTTGGCCACCATCAGCAGGTCGTCGATCAGCTTGAGCAGGCGGTCGGAGTTGCGTTGCATCACCGACAGGAAGCGCCGCGAGGTCTCCGCGTCGAACTCGTCCTCGAGCAGCATCTCCAGGTAGCCGCGGATGGACGACAGCGGCGTGCGCAGTTCGTGACTCACCGTCGCCAGGAACGAGTCCTTCATCCGGTCCAGTTGCCGCAACCGGTCGGCGATCTCGCCCGCGTGCCGGGCGTACCGGCGCAATTCCAGCTGGACCGACGCGTGCCGGGCCAGGCTGCGCAGCGCCCGCCGCTGGGATGCGGTCAGCTCCCGCGGCACATGGTCGACCACGCAGACCGTGCCCACCGAGTGGCTGCCGTCCAGCACCACCGGGGCGCCCGCGTAGAAGCGGATGCTGCCGTCCCCCCGGACCATCGGGTTGTCGGAGAAGCGGGAGTCGGCCTGCGCGTCCGGCACCTCGAGCAGTTCGTGGCCGCCGATCGCGTACGCGCAGAAGGACAGGTCGCGGTGCGTTTCGCTGATGCCCAGCCCGATCTTGGCCTTGAACCACTGCCGGTCGCTGTCGACCAGGCTGACCAGGCCCATCGGGGTGCCGCAGATCTCGGACGCGAGCAGCGCGATGTCGTCGAAGTCCTCCTCCGGCGCGGTGTCCAGCACCTGCGTGTCGTGCAGCGCGGCCAGCCGGGCCGGCTCGTCGTCGGGCAGCGGGGCTTTCACGTCTCGATGCTCTCATCCGACAAGCTCGGATCAGCCCGGTTCCGCAGACAGCAGTCGGCACCCGCCCGAGGGGAGGGTGCCGACTCGCTGACCGCCCGTACGAGCGACCGATCTCCACCGGGCGCGGGGATCTCGGCCGCTCGCACCCAGTCGGATGTCTGACAGCAGTATCGGCCGACCGCACGCTGGACACGCGCACCCTCTGTGCGTTTTCCACCGTTGGTCGGATGCCGCGCTGATTACCTTCGCCGCATCAGGGAACAGTCCACGAAGGTTCACACGAAAGGGCCTGCCTGATGAGTCTCGAACGTCCCCTTGCCCCAGCTCCGTACGACCTGCTCCCGGAAGCCCCCTCATTCACGCTGACCAGCACCGATGTCACCGACGGGGAGCCGCTGGACGACCTCTATGTGCACACCAGCGTGGGCGGGAAGAACCTCTCGCCGCAGCTCGCCTGGTCCGGTTTCCCGGACGAGACCCGCGGCTTCGTCGTCACCTGTTACGACCCGGACGCGCCCACCGGCAGCGGCTTCTGGCACTGGCTGGCGGTCAACCTGCCACGCTCGGTCACCGAACTCGACCGCGGCGTCGACCCGCTGCCCGGCGGCGCGTTCTGCGTCCGTAACGACTACGGCGACAAGGCGTACGGCGGATCCGCGCCGCCGCCCGGCGACCGCGTCCACCGGTACGGCTTCGCGGTGCACGCGCTCGACGTCGACGCGCGGGACGCCCAGGGCACGCGCGCCGTCCTCGCCCGTCTGTGGCAGGCGCGACCAGAGCGCGCGACGCATCGCGGTCGGATGCGCGCGACCGGTCGCGT
>CAXSDA010000046.1:0-47909 GCA_964236515.1 uncultured Actinoplanes sp. | reverse complement strand
GTCCACCGGTACGGCTTCGCGGTGCACGCGCTCGACGTCGACGCGCTCGAGGTCACCCCGGACGCCAGCCCGGCGTACGTCGGGTTCAACCTGGCGTTCCACACCCTGGCCCGCGCTGTCATCACCCCGATATACCAGGTCAAGGGCTGATTCAGGTCACGAAAAGGCGCCCCGGGTTGCCGGGGCGCCTTCCGTGAGTGAGTGGTGGTCAGGCCTTCGGGGTGCGCGCGACCACGAAGACGGACTGGCCGAACGGCGGCCGGACGACACTCTCGATCGCCTTGGTCGCCGGCAGCACGATTGAGTCGTACACCTTGACCATCGGGCCTTCCTTCGGCGCCAGCTTGAAGATACTGGTCGCGCCGTAGTAGCCGATCAGCCCCAGGGCGTTGGCGTAGTGCAGGTTCTCGATTTCCAGGTCGGCCTCGGTCATGGCCGCACGCATGGACTTCTTCGTGTACCGGCGGATGTGGCCGGTGGCGATGTCGACGTTGCTCATCGCGAACATGAAGGCCGGCACGATCAGGATGATCCGGCCACCCGGGCGGACCAGGTCGGCCATGCTGCGCAGGGCGCCGACGTGGTCCTCGATGTGCTCGAGGACGTTGTACGACACGGCTGCGCTGTACTCGCCGTTGGCGTCCGTGGCGGGCAGCAGCATCTGGCGCACGTCGATGTTCGGATGGTCGGCCATCCGCTCCTTGAGCTGCACCAACCGGTCGGGGTCGGCCTCGGTGGCGGTGAAACGGGGAAGGTGCTCCGCCCACTCGAGCGCATAGTCGCCGAGCCCGCTGCCGATCTCGATCGGGTTGTCCCCGAGATACGGAAGGGCGAGCTCTACGAACCAGCGCCGGTGGTTGACGGCCGTGGCCAGGCCTTCGAGTACCTCCGACTGGATCCGCTGGTCTCCAGTGATGTCTGCCATAAGTTGATTCCCTCGTCTTGCATCGAGCCGACCACGGGACCGGACGAGTTAACCATCCGACGAGCGGTGACGAAAGTTGAGCGGGGGGTCACTGCTTATTATTTCCCTGATTGAGACATTGCCATGGGGGTACCCCCAGTTGTTGGCTCTCATGCGGCCAGATGGTGGACACCGGCGAAAACATGCCTTCATATCGGCTCGATCACGCATCGGCCGCTCGACACTGGTCCGTTACCAACCTCGGTTAGGCTCGCCGGTGCTATGACGATTACGGGTATCGACTCAACCGGCCAGTCGCCCGACGGGAACAGACAACCGTCCCGGGGCGGAGCTCGTGCCCAAGATCTGGACGCGGAGATCGCCGCGCTGGAAACCGACGTGGCAACCGCGCCCGTGTCCGTCATACCCGCAGTTCAGCCGGCTACCGAGCAGCAGGTCGCGCCGCCTCGGCGAGTGCGCTTCTGGCGCACCTTGACCTGGCGCGACGTCCTCGCGTTGCTCAGCTTCCTGGCCATCGCGCTGTACCTGACGGCGCCGCTGTGGCTCAACCTCAACCACGACCTGAAGGACGATCCACAGGATCAGGCTTTTTTCGAGTGGATGCTGGCGCACGGTGCTCGGGTGCTCACGGATGGCGTCTATCCGTTCTTCTCCGATCGCATGAATTACCCCGATGGGGTGAACATCATGGCCAACACTTCGGTGCTGGCTGTTTCACTGCCGTTGGCGCCGGTGACTCTGCTGTTCGGGCCACATGTGTCCTTCAACGTGTTTCTTACTCTCGCGTTGGCACTCACCGGAGTCTCGTGGTACCTGGTGCTCTCCCGTCAGTTCGTGACGTGGCGGCTGGCCGCATGGTTGGGCGCACTGTTCTGCACCTTCGCGCCGAGCATGATCGCGCACGCCGGCGGCCATCCGAACATCGTCGCTCAGTTCCTCGTGCCATTGATCATCTGGCGGACGCTCGAGCTGCGGCGCCCCGGCCGGACCTTGCAGAACGGGCTGATCCTGGCCGGCTTCCTGGTCTGGCAGGCGTTCATCAACCTTGAGATCCTGTTCATGACCGCGGTCGGGCTGGGCATCTTCTGCGCCGTCGTCGGATTCTCCCGCCGCAAGCAGTACCCGGGGGAGGCCAGCGCCTTCCTCCGCGGCCTGACGGTCGCGGCGGTGGCGGCCCTGGCCGCCCTGGCGTACCCACTGGCGGTGCAGTTCTTCGGGCCGCAGAGCTACCGCGGGCTGCCGCAGTTCGTCCGGAACTTCGGCTCCGACCTGGGATCGTTCACCGCCTACGCGCAGCGGTCGGTGGCCGGTAACGAGGTCACCTCGAGCCGGCTGGCGCAGAACGCCGCCGAGCAGAACGCCTTCTTCGGCTGGGGCCTGGTCATTCTGTTCGCCGGCCTGCTCGTGTGGATGCGGCGGTCGGCCGCGGTGGTCACGATGGGTGCGGTCGCCCTGCTGTACGCGGCCCTGTCGCTCGGCCCGCGCATCTACCTGAACGGCATCAACACCGGCGTGCCCGGCATCTGGTCGGTGCTGCACAGCGTTCCGGTGCTCAACTCGGCCGTGCCCACCCGCTGGGCGATGGCGATCGCCCCGGTCATCGGCCTCGTGCTCGCGCTCGGCTGCCAGCGCGCCGCCGACCTGGTCAAGGCCCAGCCGTCGGCCCGCGGCCCGGTCCGGGTGGCGATGACCACCGCCGTCGCGATGGCGCTGGTCCCGCTGATCCCGACGCCGTTGCTGACCGCGCCGATGGTGCCGACCCCGGCGTTCGTGACCTCGGGCGCGTGGAAGCAGTACGTGGCCGGCAACCACACCGTGGTCACGCTGCCGTTGCCGGACAACACCTACCCCGACCCGCTGCGGTGGAGCGCGCTGACCGGTCAGGACATGCGCCTGGCCGGGGCGTACGCGCTGCTGCCCAACCAGAACCCGCTGAACCCGCTGGACAAAACCGCGCTGTTCTCCCCGCCGTGGCGCCCGACGAGCGGTCTGATGGCGTCGATCCGCCAGGGCAACCCGATCCCGGAGATCACCGACACGCGCCGCGAGATGACGCTGGCCGACCTGCGGTACTGGCGGGCCGGCGTGATCGTGCTGACCCCGCAGCCGCACGACATCGACCTGCTGCGGGCGATGACCGACCTGCTCGGCTTCCAGCCGACCTGGACGGGCGGCGCCTGGACCTGGGACGTCCGCAGCCTGGTCGACAACCCCGACGCCGTCCTGACCGGCCCGGACGTCAGCGGCGCCTGACCCGTGAGCGCCACCTGGCCGGCGGAGGCGCTGGCGCGCATCGGCGCCGCCCACGAGCTGGAGATCGCCACGGAGCGGGCCGACGGTACCCGGCGTCGCTGGACCCCGATCTGGGTCGTCCGGGCCGGCGACCAGGTGTACGTGCGGAGTTGGCACCGGCGCGACACCGGCTGGTTCGGCGACGCGGTGCGGTCACGCCGCGCCCGCATCCGCGTCCCCGGCGTGGAGGCCGACGTCACCGTCACCGAGGCCGACGTCACCGTCACCGAGGCCGACGAGAGGGCGAGCGTCGACGCCGCCTACCGCGCCAAGTACGGCGAGGCCGGCAGCGCCTCCATGGTCACCGCGGAAGCCGCCGCCACCACTCTGCGTCTCGATCCCTGATCGTGGGCCGCGTGCCGTGGTGGTTCTACGCCGCCGTGTTCGTGATCATCGCCGGTGTCGCGGCGGCCAATGATTTCGTCCGGCTGACCGGCACTCGGCTGATCGCCCTTCTGATCGTGGTCGCCGTGGCCGGCATGGTCGCGACCGCCCGCGTGCGGGGAGGCCGCCCGCGGCCGGTGAACCCGTGGCTGTTCGGGGGCGCGCTGCTCGCCGCTGGGCTGTTCGGCTGGGTGGTCGTCCGGTACGAATACGGGTCGGGAGCCAACCTGGCCGACCGGCTCGGCGTACACAATTACCCGCACACGGCGGCCGGGCTGATCTCAGGCACCGTCGTCACCTTGATGCTCGCCATGATCAACGACCTGGTCCGGCGGCCCGCCGGCTGACGGCGCGCGGTTCCCATGCCCTCGCCTACGGCCAGTCACGGCCGGTCTCAGTCGCAGTACTTGACGACCTGGAACTTTCCGCCCGTCAGAGGGGCCGCGGGTGAGTTCTCCGCCGGTGACGACGTGGTAACCCCGCCACACCTGCGTCGTGCAATCCGGGTTGTACGCGGTCAGAGTCAGGTAGACCCGGTTGCCGGACACCCGGTGATGTCCCATTCATTGGACGCGTTGTGGTGTAGCCGGCGCGGAAGGATGCGTAGGAGGATCGAAGTTGTGACCGGCCGCCGCCACCGCCGCCCATCCCGCTCTGGTCACCCCGGGACCATCGGGGTTCCGGGGATGAGAAGTCCGAGCGACTCAGGAGCTGATGCAGCAGCCCCGGCAGACCTTGGGGCTGGGCAGGGTGAACGCCAGGCAGCAGGTCTTACGTTGAACGTCGAGGCGGCCGGTGGCGTCCGGGACGAGTTCGACCAGGTCGTCGATCCCGAGCGTGGCCAGCAGCTTGCCGATGGTCTCGGTGGACCGGCCGGGCAGGACGTCGGCCGACCGCAGCACGGCGTAGGAGATTCCGGACGCGACCGACCCCATCAGCGTGCGCTTCCCCAGCCGTACGGTCCGGTGGATCTCGTCGAGCAACGGTGACAGGTGTTCGTCGAGCAGTGACGTGCGCAGCTCGGCCAGCAGCGCCGCCTCGTCCGCCACGACCCGGACCTCGGGCCGGCCGCTGAGCGCGAGCGGGTCGCTGGCCAGGACGGCCACCGGGGTGTCGGCGCGCAGGCCCAGCGTGACCAGCGGCCGCGGGTCGTCGAAGTGCATGAGTACGTTCGCGTTGGTCAGCAGCGGCACCCGGCGGGCCGAGGCGAAGCCGAGCACGGCCGGCAGCGTCAACCAGTAGGTGTAGGACTTCCAGGCCAGCGCGGCCGCGGCGTGCGGCTGGGCCCGCCAGCGGCGACCGGCCGAGGCCAGCAGGCCGGGCAGCGCGTCGTCGGCCAGCCGAGCCGACGGCATCCAGCCGGTCGGGTCGGACACGAGCAGGTCAGGCGCGAGGCCGGGGAGCTCGGTGCTGGTGCCGAACATGGCCCGGAGCGTAGCGGTGATGGGCGCCAGAGGCTCACCGGCGACCGCGGTCCGGTCGAGCGCCGCGGTCATCGGCGGACGCCGTTCCGCGAACTCGTCACCCGGATCACTGGGCGGTTCATCGGGCACCTCAACGCTGTCTGATCGGCGAAAGCTCAGGACGGCTCACCGTACCTGGTTAAGGCTAGCCTAACCACACCGACCTCCATCAGGTGTTCTTCGACAAATTACGGCCCGCGAGGGTGACCTGACGGACAGTTGCCCCGTTGCCGCATTCGTCAAGGTATTTGTCGGCAACGCGCTACTAGCCCTTGTTGACACCGGAAGGCAGTGACACTGAACTTCCCGTCGCGAAGGGGACATCTGTGATGACCACCTCGCCCGTCGAGCGGGCCGCCGACCAGTTCGTCACGGCGCTGGCCCAATGGCGGACCGAGCGCGGAATGACCAAGAAACAGCTGGCCGCGCGCATGGGGTTCGACCCGTCGTACGTCAGCCACGTGGAGGGTCGCCGGCACAAGCCGACCGAGGACTTCGCCCGTCGCGCCGAGGCCGTGCTGGGCGCGGGCGGCGCGATCTGGCAACGGTTCCAGGAGTACGACGAACTCCGCCACGCCCGCAACGCCCCGATCCACCGTGACCCGCCCGTACCGAATCAGTGGATGCCGCCCGGCACCGGCCTGATCGTCGAGCGGGAGGTCGCCGAGCTGGCCTACCGCGACAAGGGGTACCGGGTCCGGGTCCGGCGGCTGCTCTACAACGCCGGCAACGAGCCGATCACCCGGTACCTGATGAAGATCGGCGTCGACCGCTACCCGCACGACCCGTCGGGCTCCAACCGGCACCACCGGGACCACCCGCTGAACTGGGACGAGCTCGACATCGAGGCGGTGGCCGGCGAGGACGGGGCGGCCGAGCCGATGGACTGGCGGCCCAAGCTGGACCGGGACGCGTCCAAGGAGGTCTGGCTGCTGTTCGCCAACGACCACGGCCAGTTCCCCCTCTATCCGGGCGAGCGGACGACCATCGAGTACGCCTACACCGTCGGCGAGGAGAAGTGGGGGCAGTGGTTCCAGCGCGCGGTCCGGCTGCCCACCCGCCATCTCACCGTCCGGCTGGACTTCCCGATCGAGTTCGAACCGCAGGTGTGGGGCGTGGAGACGTCCCTCGCGGCTGAGGTACCCGTTCGCAGCCCTCTCGAACGCCACAACGAGGCCGGGCGCACCATTTTCGAGTGGTCCACCGACGCGCCGCTGCTGGGCGCGCGGTACCGGCTCGAGTGGCGTTTCCGCGGGGGCAGCGCGCCGGAGTACGCCGAGGTCGCACCGGTCTCCGCGCCCCCGATCCCGGAGCAGCGGGCGTCGGCGCGGATGCGGGGCATCGGCATCGTGCAGCGCGGCTCGGACCTGCTGCGGCAGCGTGCCCGGCACTTCCAGCTGCCGCGCGAGGAGTCGGCCGCCCGGGACGCGGTGATCGGTCTGCTGTCGACGCTGGACCGGCTGGAGTCGCTGCACGACTTCAGCAAGGGCGTGGGCCTGGCCGCGCCGCAGATCGGGCGGTCACTGGCGGCCGCGGTGATCCGGCCGCCGGTGCGCGCGGCGGAGCCGGTGGTCCTACTCAACCCGCGCATCCTGACCGAGTCGCGCGCGTCCGATCAGCAGTACGAGGGCTGTCTGTCCTTCTTCGACTACCGGGGCATGGTCGAGCGGTCGCTGCGGATCGAGGTCGAGCACGCCCGGTACGACGGGACACGGATCATCACCACCTTCGAGGAGGCAATGGCCCGCCTGGTCAGCCACGAGATCGATCACCTCGAGGGCCGGCTCTACGTGGACCGGATGGCCGCCGACACGACGCTCGTACCGGTCGGCGATTACCACCAGACGGGGCAACCCTGGGCGTACTGACGCCTACTGATCCGAGAAGGTGTCGTACTTGATCCGGATCGACGGCACCTGCATCTCGGACAGCGTCTTCAGCGTGGCCCGAACCATCTTGCCCGAGCCGGACACGAAGAAGTCGTGCTCGCTCCACGGGCCGTACCGCGCGACCACGTCGGAGATCTGGCCCTGCTCGCCCTCGAAGGTCGGGTCGTCGTTGCACGCCGTCACCACCGACAGCCAGGGGTAACGGGCCGCCAGCCGGTTCAGCTCGGCCAGGTCGTACAGGTCGTCCCGGTTCTTGGCGCCGAAGAACACGTGCACCCAGCGTGTCCGGTTGTAGCGGGTGAGCTCCTCGAGCAGGGACTTGACCGGCGCCAGCCCGGTGCCGCCGGCCACGAACACGGTGTCCCGGGTGGAGCGGCGGTCCAACGTCATCGTGCCCATCGGGGCGGCCAGCCTGATCATGTCGCCCACCCGCAGCCGCCGGACGAGGGCACTGGAGACCCAGCCGGCGCCGACCGCCCGTACGTGGAAGTCGAGGCTGTTGTCCCGGCGCGGCGCGTTGGCGACCGAGTAGGTCCGCCACAACCGGGGCTGGATCTTCGAGCACTCGACGCTGACGTACTGGCCGGCCCGGTACTCCAGTGGCTGCATCGGCGCGACCGTGAAGACCGCGATGTCGCTCGACCGGCGCTCGTGCGCGACCACCTCGGCGTGCCAGTAGGGCGGGTTGCTGTCCGCCTCGGCGCCGGACAGCATCTTGGCCGCGATGACCGAGTACGCGTCGGCCCAGGCCTGGTCGTACTCGACGCCCCACTGCTGGCCGGCGAAGTACCGCATCGACTCGATCAGCGCCCCGCCGATGACCTCGTAGTGCTCGGGTTCCACGTGAAACTTCCGGTGGTCCCGGCCCAGCGCTCGCAGGTACTCGTCGAACCGCTCCGGGTCCTCGAGCGTCTGCACGGCGGTGATGATCGCGTTCAGGAGACGGGACCGCTGGACGTCCATGTGCACCGGGAAGAGGTCCCGTAGGTCCGGGTGCGACAGGAAGATCCGCGCGTAGAAGTAGCCGGCCACTTTGTCCTGGCGGTCCTCGACGAGGCTCCAGCTCTCCTTGAGTAAGCGAGCGAGGTCTCCCATGCATCCAGGGTGGTCACCGAGGTCGGACGGACGACGCACGAAAAGTGCGATTCGCCGAAAAGTCGGCGCGTCGCCTGCGCCGATAAGTCCGTTTGTGCTCTCTGCTTCGTCAGCTTCTAGAGTTGATCGGTGACCGACACCATCGAGCGCACCCCGCGCCTGTCCTCGCGGCGTACCGAGGTAGTCATCGTCCTACTGCTGTCGCTCGGACAGTCCGCCGTGTACGCGGTGGTGTCGCTGATCGCGAAGCTCACCGCCGGCCGCCCGCTGTCCCAGCAGACCGCGACGCTCAACCCGTCGCAGTCACCGCGGCCGTACCTTGACCTCACCTACCAGCTGCTCGGCATCTTCTTCGCGCTCGTGCCGGTGCTGCTGGCGCTGTATCTGCTGGACCGTTCACGCTCCGCGCTCGGCGACGGCCTCCAGCCGGGCTTCGACCTGGGCTGGGGCGTCGGGCTGGCCGCGGCCATCGGCATCCCCGGCCTCCTGCTGGTGTACGTCGCGGCCAAGCTCGGCCTGAACGCCCAGATCATCCCGGCGGCGCTGCAACCGGTGTGGTGGGCCGTACCGGTGCTGATCCTGTCAGCCGTCCAGAACGCCGTCCTCGAGGAGGTGATCGTGGTCGGCTACCTGATCACCCGGCTGCGGTCCGTCGGCATGCGGTTGTGGCTGGTCGTGGCGTTGAGCGCGGTGCTGCGCGGGTCGTACCACCTGTACCAGGGGTTCGGCGCGTTCGTCGGGAACGCGGTCATGGGCGTGGTGTTCGCGTTGTTCTTCCTGCGGTTCAAGCGGGTGATGCCGTTGATCGTGGCGCACAGCCTGCTCGACACCGCCGCGTTCGTCGGTTACACCCTGCTGCCCAAGGCCTGGCTCTCCTGGCTGTAGTACGTCGCCGCCCGCGCGGCCACGGCGTCGGCGGTGGCCCGGCCGGTGAGCGCGGCGGCCAGCAGACTCGTCCCGGGGTAGAACCGGTTGATCAGCCGGATCGCCGTCCAGGTCCTGGCCTGGCCGGCGGCCATCCAGGCGAACCGCTTGACGGCGTCGCCCCGCTTCGCGTCGCCTTCGTAGGCCGGTTGGCGGGCCTTGGCCAGTTCACGGTCGGCGCTCGCCCGCGTCGGGTGGACCTGGGTGAGGACGAGCAGGTCGGTGGCGCGGGCTTCGTCGGCCGGGTCGATGCCGTACGCGGCGGCGATGTGCAGCACGAGCTCGGCGTGGGTCAGCGCGGCGGCCGCGGTCAGGGTGATCGGGGCGTACGAGCCGGCGACGGCGCTGGCCAGCGTGGCCAGGCGGCCGAAGCGGGCGAACTGGCGGGTGGCCAGGCGTGCCACCGCGTCCGGCTCGGCGGTGGGGTAGCGGTCGCGGATGGTGGTGGCCCAGTCCTGGGCGCGCGGGCCGATGCTCTGGACGGCGGCCAGGGCCAGGAGTTCGGGCGCGTGGCCGGGGTCGGCGACCAGCTGAGCCCACGCCTCGGTCCTGGTCGCCTTCGCCGGCGTGTCGGTGACCGGGGGAGACGGCTCGGCCTGGGCGGCCGGCTGCCGTTCGGCCTGGGCTGCTGGCTCGGCCTGGGCTGTCGGCTCGGCCTGGGCTGTCGGCTCGGCCTGGGCTGCTGGCTCGGACTCGGCTTGTGGCAACGGTTCGGTCCTGGTCGCCGGCTCGGCGTTGGTTTCCGTGTCGGGCACGGCCGGCTCCGGGCTGATGGGCTCGGGGTGGGCCGGCTCGGCCTTGAGTTCGAGGGCGTCGCCGGTCGCGGCGAGTTGCCCCGAGACGATGGCGGACAGCTCGGGCGGCGTTGCCCGCCGGCCGGCCGGCGCAACCTTGGCCCGGGTCGCCTTGGCTGCCTTACGGGGAGTGCCGGCCCTGGGCGTGACGGCTGCCTCCGGGGATGACGGCTCGGGCGTGTCCGGGGTCGCCGGCTCCGTGCGTGGGGCCGGCGCCTTGGCCGTAGCCTTCCGCGGCGCGGTGGTCCGGGTGGCCTTGACGGCGTCGGCGGGAGGCTCGCCATTGTCAGCGACGGGCGTGGCTTTGCGCGGCGACTGACGCTTCCGGGGCGTTGCTACCCGGTTCAGTGTCGGGTCGTCCGGCGTGCCGCCCGTACTCTCCGGGGTTGCGTCGGCACTTTCCGGGGTTGCGTCGGCACTTCCCGGAGTTGCGCCGACGCCGGCTGAGGACGGCCGTGGTGTCTGGCGTGGCGTCGGACGTCCAGACGTGTCACCGGCCGCCGAAGCCGACGGGGGCTGGAACGTCACCGGTGGCGCGGGCCGCCGGCGAGGCGCCCGCTCGGCCGGCTTGCTCCCGGAAACGGGCTGCTCAGGCGGGCTGAACGGGGTCCGCGGACTACGGGTACGGTCCGGGCGCTCCTGCTTGTCCTCCATGGCGAGGCAGCCTAGCCCCGCGCCGCCCGTTTCACCGGCCACGAGATCGGTGCGCCTCGTGCCGACCTCCGGAATCCCGCCGCCGACGACCACCGGCGCGGCGACCGGCCATCCTCTTTGCCGGGCCGTGAGCCGGTCCGGTATCCTCGACGATCGGTGGTCCGTGGACTGCCGAGGAGACTTCGCCTAGTCCGGTCTATGGCGCCGCACTGCTAATGCGGTTGGGGTTAACCGCCCCTCCCGGGTTCGAATCCCGGAGTCTCCGCGCATCCCCTTTTCGCTCCGGCGGAGTTTCACAAAACCGCCTGTGAGCGGCCTGTTCCTTCGTACGCTGGGCCTTCTGTGGCCGGTTGTTCGGAGGGTGGGCGTGGTGCTCGATTCGGGCCTGGCGCGACGTGTTGTCGTGGCGGCGTGCGCGGCGCTGATGCTCTCCGTCCTGGTGGCGGTGGTCGCCCCGGCGCCCGCGATGGCCGCCGCCCGGTCGGCTGCGGTCGTCTACGGCGGCGCGATCCGGCGGACCCAGGTTCTGATCCGGGCGATGAACTGGCTGCGGCGTGACGTGCCGTACTCCGAGGACAACCGCCGCGCGGAGTGGGACATCAACCGCGGCCGCCCGTACCGGCCGGACTGCTCCGGCTTCGTCTCCATGGCCTGGGCCCTCGACCCGCGGCGGCCGGGCCTCGGCCGGGCCCCGGTGACCTGGGAGCTCCCGCAGTACGCCGCCCCGATCCGCTGGGCCACGCTGGCCTCCGGAGACGCCCTGCTGCGCCTGGTGCCGGCCGACCGCGGCGTCGAACACGTGCAGCTCTTCGAGCGCTGGGCCGGCACCGCCCACCGGACGATGGTCATCGTGGAATCCAGCAGCTCGGCCGGCGGCATGCGGCGGCGCCTGGTGACGACTTTGGCGTCCGCCGGGGCCGGGTACGCGCCGTACCGGTACCGCAACGTCACCGCCGGCTGAGCCCGCACGGGGCAGCGCAATCATCGGCAGTCGTCTACATTCGTGATCGATCGCGCTGATTGAAGCGCGTGACGATTCACGGGGGAAATATCTTGTCTCTGTACAGAGGCGCCCGCTTCGCCGGGCGCGGTAAGCGCGTGTGCATCGCCGCCCTGGCGGGCGCGATGCTGATGACCGGTCTCGCGGGCGTGCCCGCATTCGCCGCCGCCGGGCGGACCTCCCTGACCAGCGGCGCCATCGCCGCGGACGCACCGGTCACGGTGTCGACCGCGGCCGACAAGGTGGCGGCCGCGCGGGCGATCGGCGTCGTCGCCGACCAGACCCTGCTGAACACCAGCGACCAGCAGTTCGTGCTGTCGATCTGGCGGCTCGCCCCGGACGACAGCAGCGTCAAGACCAGTGCACTGCAGGCGTACCTGAGCTCCGACCCGGCCGCGCCGTACTCGTTCATCAAGACCGGCATCTTCGCCGCCGCCGCATCGGACGCGCAGGTGGAGATCGCCGCGGCCGAGGCCCGGTCGCGCCGGCGGTCCGCCGCGGTGGTGGCCGGCCTCGACCCGTCGGACAGCGCACTGATCGAACTGGACGACCGGAACTTCATCATCGTGCTCTGGCAGCGCGTCGACGCGGACACCCAGGCACACGTGAAGGCGGCCGCGCAGGACGCGTTCCGCGAGGGCAGCACTGCCGACGACTGGCTGGCGTTCCTCACCACCGGCGTGCAGGCCGCGGCCGCCGCCGACCTGGCCGACGCGATCGCCCAGGCGGACGCCGACCAGGCCGCGAAACTTCAGGCCCAGCAGAACATCACCGACAAGAAGGCGCTGCTCCAGCTGCTTCAGCTCCCGGTCACCGACGAGCGGGTCAACGCGCCCGACCGTGAGTTCGTGCTGACCGTGCACGGCGAGGCCAAGGGCGTCGAGGTGCAGCTGGCCGCGCAGGGCGCGCTGGACGCGCCGGACGACCAGCTCGTGCAGGCGCTGCACGACTTCATCGTCACCGGTGGCTCCGCCGCGAACACCCGCGACGAGCAGGCCGCGGCGGCCAAGGACCTCGCCGACTACCAGTCCAAGGTCCAGCAGGTGCTGGACGCCGCGCTCCAGGACGGCTTCGAGCCCAACCTGGTCGCCGCCGCCCGGGCTGCGCTCGCCGCGCCGACCATCCTCGGGCTGCAGACGTTCCTGCTCAAGGGGGCCGACGCCGCGCTGCACAGCGACTTCCCGGCGCCGTACGAGGGCATGACGGTGGAGCTGAAGGGTGCACAGTCCGCCCGGTGCGCCGGAATCGCCGGAGCGGTCGGGACCGACGCCGAAACCGTCGGCGCCAAGGCGGTACTGCAGGACTGCGGCGGTCAGACCGTGGTCGAGCGCTGGCAGATGCACAAGGTCACGACCGACGACTGGTCGCTGATCAACGTCAACTCGCGGCAGTGCCTGACCGGCGCGAACCCGGTCAACAACGCGGCGCTGACCCAGGCCACGTGCGTGGCCACGGACACCGGTCAGCAGTGGCACTTCGAGGTGCTGCCGAGCGGGCTCTACCAGATCCGGAACGTCAAGAGCTCGCTGCTGATCACGCACGGCGCCGGCACCACCGCGGTCGGCACCACGGTCATGCAGAGCGTGCTCGGCAGTGGCGACGCCCTCTACCAGCAGTGGCGTCTGCTCGACATCCAGCACAACATGGTCAACCTGGCCGAACCGGCGAAGATCCAGATCCAGGGTGTCGGTTCGCTGCGCTGCGTGGAAGTGGTCGACAAGGTGCCCGCCGACCTCACCAAGATCAAGACGCGGACCGAGATCAAGGACTGCAAAGGCCAGGCGCTCTCTCTCTGGACGCTGACCGACAAGGGTGACCACCGGTACGTGCTGAACAACGTCCAGACCGGTTTCTGCCTCGACATCATGGGCGCGGTCTCGAAGAACAGCGCGATTCTCGAGCAGTACACCTGCATCGTCGGCGCGCCCAACCAGCAGTTCGTGTTCCGGACCGCCGTCAACGGCGCGGTCGAGATCACCAGCGCGCTCACCGGCGCGGTGGTCAACGTCCAGGGTGGCGTCACCATCAACGGCTCGCTGCTGATCATGTATCAGCACCACGCGGCGTCGAACGAACTCTGGAAGATCACCGCCAAGTAGGTCGCCGGGGCCGGCCGTCGTGGCCCGGGTCACGGCGGCCGCCCTCCCTCTTCTCGTCCACACGCGACTTCGCCAAGGAGCGCCATGTTCCGCGTGCGCACAACCATGCTCATCGCCCTGCTCTCGGTCGGTTCCCTGGCCACCGGCGTGACCACCGCGGCGGCTCCGGCCTTCGCCGCCGACGCGCCGTCCACCCCCGATCAGCAGCTGGTGCGCCGGCTCGCCGACCTCGACCCGCGGTGGGAGGTGCAGACCGCCGCGTGGACGGCGCTGCTCGATCCCGACCCGCAGGCGGCCACGGACTTCCTGGTCGTCGGCGGCGGGTACGACCAGGCCCGCGCGCAGGCGTCCGGCGACGCCGCGGTCAACGACGCGATCATCGCCCAGACGGTGGCCACGTCCACTCCGGACACTGCGCCGTCGGTCTACGCGACGGCGGTGCGCGCCTCGCACGGCACGCTCGTGGAGAAGGACCGGTACGTCCGTACCGGGCTGGCCGCCGCTCGCAAACTGGACGCTGCCGGCGGCCCGCTCCAGCAGGCCGCCCAGCAAGCCAGGGCCGACCGGGACTACGTGACCGACTTGACCCAGCACGCGTCCGGCGCGTGGGTGCGTGCGGCCGCCGCCCGGGCCGTCCAGAACGGTACGGACAACGACATCGCCAGCTTCTTCAAGTACGACTGGGCCAGCGCGTCCGGCTGTGACACCGAGGCGTTCCGGATCGCGGTGACCGACGAGGACACCCGGTTCCGGCACCAGCTGGCCCAGCTGGTGTCCGCCGCCCGGCAGGCCCAGCAGGCGTACGAGGGGGCATCGGACGCGGCCCGGGCCAAGGCGGCCGAGGAGGCCCGCGCCTCCTGGAACACCGCGGCCGACGTGGCCGCGGCCACCGAGGCGAAGTGGCTCGGCGAGGCGAGTCTGGCCACCGCGCAGGCCCGGTCCTGGCAGGACGTCCGGGACTTCGCCCTGGCCGCAACCACTCAGCAGGACTGGCCGGGAATCGCGTCGCGGGCGGACGGGACGGCCCAGGACTGGTCCGGCGAGGTCGCCTGGGCCCAGCAGCAGGCCGACGCGTGGTCCGCGCTGGCCGCCTCCACCCGCGCTTCCGCCGAAGCCATCCCCACCACTGCGAGCCGGTGAAACAGATGCGTACTCGAATTCGCCACAACCTGATCGCCGCGGTCGCCGCCGCGGTTGCGCTCACCCTCGTGCCCGGCACGCCGGCGGTGGCGTCGCCGCGTACCCCGGCCGCACCGGCGCCTTCGGTCGCGTCCGTACTGGCCCAGCTCGCGACCCCGGCCGCGACCCCGGCGCCCGCCCCGACCGGCACCCCGGTGTCCGATCCGGAGCTCGACCGCCGCCTCGTCCAGGACCTCGCCGACTTCGACGAGGACCAGGAGGTACGCGACGCGGCCACGGCCGTCCTGGCCACCGACGACCCCGCCCAGATCACCGACTTCCTGAACAACGGCCTGCCGGTCTACCGCCAGGCCGCCGCCGACCGCAAGGCCGAGCTGGCGACGGACAACCGAACCCAGGTCACCGCGTGGACGCAGACCGGTGGCCCGATCGCCCGGCAGCGCGCCGCCGACGCACTGGCCTCCCACGACGACGACACCATCGCCGACTACGTGGCGGTCGGTAAAGCGGTCGCCGACGCCGCCGACGCGAAGGCCGCCCAGGACGCGGCCACCGCCGCGGCCACGATCAAGACGCGCGTCCAGCAGATGGTCTCGCTCGGCGGGTACGAGGTGAAGAGCGCCGGCCAGGCCGCCTTGGACAGTGAAGACCCGGCGATCATCGCGGACTTCTTCACCAACGGTTTCAAGGTCGCCAGCGCACACGATGCGGACGCGCAGAAGCAGATCACGGACGCGTTGGCCGCCCGGACCAAGGCCGTCAGCGACCTCGCCGATCTGGCCTCCCGCTCGACGCAGGCCGCGACCGCGCGGCAGACCATCATCAACGCCTCGGTCGCGGCCACCCAGGCGCTGACGCTCGAGTCCAACGCGATGGCGCTGGCCAACCGGTACGCCAAGCAGGCCGACGCCGTCTACGCATCCGATCTGCCGGTCCGTACGGCCGGCGGCGCGACCCACACCGCCACGCTGACCCAGCTGGCCGCCGAGACGCGGTCGCAGTCAGCCGAGGCGACCCGGCAGGGGGGCATCGTCACCGCCCAGGCCAACGTCGCCGCAACCGCGGCGCAGACGCTGACCGGGACCGGCCTGACGCACGGCGTGGACTGGACCGAGGTGACCGCCGCCCAGTCGGCGGCCGGCGACGCCGCCAAGCTCGCCGCGTCCACCGCCAGCTCGGCCGCGGACGCCACCGAGGCGGCGGGCAAGGCTCTCGACGCCGATCACCATGCGACCGTCGACGCCGCCAACGCGGTCAAGTACCGCACCGCGGCACAGACCCAGCAGGCCGCGGCCGAACGGCTCGCCACCCTCGCGGCCAAGCTCGCCGCCGCCGCCCAGGCCGCCCAGGCCGACGCACACACCCAGCGGCTGCGGGCCGAGGCCGACCAGGAGGACGCCGAGACCCGCGCCCAGAACGCCCAGGACGACTACAGCCGAGCACTCGACCAACGCGACATCGCCCGGACGTCGATGGCGGAGGCGGTCTACCAGGAGCGGATCGCCCATGACGCCGCCGTGGACGCGATCAACCAGCAGAACGTCGCCGTGGACAAGGGCAAGACGGTCCAGAAGTGGGCCCAGGACACGATCCACCAGAGTGAGCTGTTCGCGAAGCTCACGGATCAGGCCAAGGACCTGATCGGACGGGCGCAGGACTCGGTCAAGGACTACAAACACAAGGAGGTCGAGGCCGAGGCGGCCGAGGCGAGGGCGCTCGAAGCCGCCGGCGGCACCGACGCCGCCCGGGCCACGGCCGACGCGCAGATCGCCCGAGCCGCCGCCAACGGCGCCAAGTCCGCCTCGGACAAGGCCCACGGCGACGCCCAGACCGCATCCGCCGCGGCCGCCTCGGCCGGCGCTGCGGCGCGCCGTTCGGCGGAAGCCGCCGCGGCCGCTCGCGTCGATGCGAACGCGGCCGCGGCCCAGGCGGCGACGGCCCGGCAGGACGCCGACGATGCCGCCGCCGCGGCGAACAAGGCGATCAGCGACGCCCAGAAGGCGAACGCCGACGCCCGCGCGGCGGTCAACGCCGCCCAGTCGGCGATCGGCCGCGCCGCCGCGGCCAAGGCGGACGCGGAACTGACCCAGTCCGCCGCCGAGTCGGCCATGCAGCAGGCCGCCGTCGCGGCGTTCCAGGCCCGGATCGCGGATCGTTCGGCGATCGATGCCCGGGAGACCGCGGTCGCGATCGCCGACCCGGCCGACCGGACCGTCGACCTGGCCGGGGCATACGCGGACACCGACAACGACGCCGCCCTGGCCACCGACATCGCCACCACCGCGATGGCGATCGGCATCCAGCAGAGCACCAGCGCGCAACAGCATGCGGTCGACGCCGACGCGGCCGCCACCCACGCCGCCGCCGAGGCGGTGACGGCGCAGGCGCAGGTCAAACCGGCGTACCTCGCGGCGCAGAAGGCGGCCGAGGCCGCCGCTCGGGCGGTCAAGTCCAGCAAGGTCGCGATCGACGCGGCCATCGCGGCCACGGCCGAGGCGCAGGCCACGGCCGCCGCCGCAACCAAGGCCGCCGACTCCAGCAGTTCGGCCAGCGACTACGCGACCGCCGCCGACGCGGCCGCCCGCCAGGCGAACAGCGACTCGTCGGTTGCCCGCCAGGCCGCCAACGCCGCGGCCAGCTACAAGGCGCAGGCGCACACCGCGGACGTCAATACCAAGGCGATCTCCGACGAGTGCGGCACGATGGCGACCGGCGCCGAGAACCTGGCCGCCGGTATGGAGAAGGCCGCCGGCGACCTCACCACCCTGGCCGACACGCTGACCGGCCTGATCAAGCCGGTTTACGACGCGGAGAAGACGGCCAAGCAGCAGGCGTTCTTCAACTGGCTGCGCGACGAGGCCAAGGACAAGCTCGGCGGGGTCTGGGGCGGTTTCCTGGAGGGCGCGGCCGACGAGGTCGTCGGCATGGGTCAGGGTCTTTACACCGCGGTCATGTGCGGATTCGGCGGCTCGGGTGCGGCCGGCGACGAACACGACGGCCTGCCGGACGAGCCGCCGGCGATGCCGAACTCCGAAGAGGCCTGCGACCAGATCAAGGCCGGCATCGCGGCGATCTACAACCACCCCGGCATGCTGGTTCACTCCGACGAGTGGTCGACGGACTGGCCGAAGGCCGCCGGCATGACCCTCGTCGACCTGCTCACGCTGAAGATCCCCGGACTGGGCAAGATCGCGGGTGCCCTGGACTCGTTCGCCGACGGCGTGGCGGCGGGCATCGCCCGGGGCCTGACCGAAGACCTGGCCGCCGGGATCACCCAGTTCGGGGCGCAGGCGATCAAGAACGCGTTGACCAAGCTCGGCGCGATCAACCTGAGCCGGATCCTCGAGATCACCATCAGCATCCCGGCCAAGCTGACCTTCAGCGGCGACGAGATCCGGGCGATGGCGGTGGCGCTGAACGACAAGGGCATCGCCGCCGTCGAGCAGGCGCTTCGCGACCTGAGTGACCTTCCGGTGATCAAGGGCCTCAAGGATCTGTTGTCCGCCTGCCTGCTGCACAACAGCTTCTCGGCCGACACCCCGGTGGTGCTGGCCGACGGCAGCCACAAGCCGATCGCCGAGGTCCAGAAGGGCGATCTGGTCCGGGCCACCGACCCGCTCAGCGGTACGACCGGAGCGGAATCAGTCGCCGCGCTGCTCACCACGCAGGACACCGAACTGGCCGACGTCACCATCACTCCGGCGTCCGGGCCGGCGGCGACAATCCGCACCACCCAGCACCACCTGTTCTGGGACGACACCGCGTCGTCCTGGGTGGAGGCGGCGGCGCTCCGTTCCGGCGACGCGCTTCGGGTGGACGGCGGCGGCCTCGCGACCGTCAGTTCCGTACGGCCGTACCTCGGCCGAGCGACGATGTTCAACCTGACCGTGGCCGAGGTGCACACCTTTTATGTGCTGGGCGGCGACACCCCGGTTCTCGTCCACAACGACGGTCCGTGCAAGGTCGCACTCGGCAACACCGAGGGTGACACCAAGGCGTGGGCCGAACGGAACGGCTTCAAGCACTTCATGGACCTTTCCAAGTACGAGTGGAAAGCCCCGGTCAAGCAGATGATCGAGGACAGCGACGACGAGATCCAGTTCAACTTGAAGGCGATGAACGGCGTCGGCCCGGCCGGCAAGGTCGACTGGGCGCTCAAGGACTTCCGGATGTCGGATCCGTACCCGTACGCGACCAGCGAAGAACTCGCGTGGATCGGTCGTGCGGTCTACCACGGCCTGCGAAGCTGGGACTCGATCAAGTTCTACGACGAAACCGGTCTCCGGGTGGCGGTCGCCGAGCCGGACTGGGTGACGGTCCTCGGCAAGGACTTCCTGAACGACTCGAACTGGCTGAAGGCGAAAGGACTCACCGCGAGATGACCCACTCCGACGGCGTGGCGGCCGGCGGCCTGGCCGCCGCCATCGAGCAAGCGGCCCGGGCCGCCGGGATTGACCTCGGCGCGGCGGTGTCTCCGCGTGAACCGAGCCCGTACGACACGGCGTCGGTGGCCGCGGACCGCGGCGATGTTCAGGTACTCCTCGATGACCAGCATCCGGTGTACCGGATCGTCATCAGCAACACACGGCACACCTGGACCTCCGGGACCACCCCCGACCTCACGGAGGTGGCCCGGCTCGCGGACCTCTGGCGGCGCGGAACCAAGCTGCGCGATTTGACGGCGCGGTTCCCGTTCCTGGAGCACTCACGGATGGCGCAGGCCTACGAGGACGGCAACGACCGCGAGGTCCGGTGGGACCTTCTCCTGGAAGACCCGGACCTCGACCTGATCCGACCGTTTCTCCGGGGGGCCCACGGGCAGGCCGACCTGGCCGCGATGTATCCGTTCGTCAGCCACCAGACCCGGGTGCTGTTCCTCAAGGAGGACATGAACAAGTCCGCCGGCGTGCTCGAGGTCGCTCTCACCGAGGACGACCGATATCGCATCAGCTCGACCTGGCAGCGCTCGCCCCACATCGTGAACACCGCCGCCGAGGCAGTGACGGCCGCGCTCGGCGCACTTCCCCACTCTTAGCGGCTCTTCTCGGTCATCGGTCGGCCGGGCCACGCAGCGCGATACGAATAGGTGTAAAACTCCGTTCGATCTCCCCGCCTTGCCTCGGCCGGCCGTAGCGCCGAACACGTCCAAACCGCCCCGCAGGTCGCTCCGGTGGCCATGCTAAAGTCGTTCCCGCCGGTCTGAACAGCATCACCTGTATCGGCGAGCGCCCGTAGCTCAATGGATAGAGCATCTGACTACGGATCAGAAGGTTAGGGGTTCGAGTCCCTTCGGGCGCACAGTTCCCGCAGTCCCGTGACCAGCCGAAACGGCCGGTCCGGGACTTTTCTGCATCCGGCTCGAGGTCAGCGTGTAGCGGGCCATGTAGCGAACGGTGCATCACAGGCCGCCGATCTTGCGCAGGACGCCGTCCATACGGTCCGCGGTACCGCGCCGTACGGAGTCGAAGACGTTCACGTAGATATCGGCGGTCGTCGACATCCGTGAGTGCCGGAGCAACGCCTGTACTTCCTTCAGGTCGGCGCCCGCCTCGAATGCCAGCGACGCCGTAGCGTGCCGGAGGTCATGCAGCCGGACGCCGGCCACCCCGGCGCGCTGGCACACCGCCGACCACGACCGGTTGACGTTCCGCGGCTCGAACGCCGTACCGACCGACGTCGCGAAGATCAGATCAGGGTCAGCCCACACCCGCGCCGCCATGCGCGCGGCCAGCTGGTCGCGGCGGTGCTCGCGCAGCACGTCGACCAGCGCCCGCGGGATCCCGAGCGTTGCCCGCGACGACGCCGTCTTCAGGTCCTTCTCGACCAGCCGCCCGCGGCGCCGCCCGGTGGCCTGGTCGACGTCGCCGCGCACCCGGCGCACCTGCTTGCGCAGCTTCGTGGTCGCGGCGTCGAGGTCGGTCAGTGACCAGCGCATCCCGAGCGCTTCACCGCGGCGCGGCCCGAGCGCGAGCATGGTCAGCCACAGCGGCCGCATCGGATCCAAGATCATCGCGGCCATAACCCGCTGCAGGTCCGCCTCCGACGCCTGTTCAGCGGGGCGACTCTGTCCCGCGGGCAGCGGCACCAGCGACGCCACGTTGCGGCTCAGCAACTCGTCGCGCATCGCGTCGTTCAGCGCCCGCCGCAGTGCGCCGTGTGCCATCCCGACCGTGCGCGGTGAGAACACCCGCCCGCGGGTGCTGATCGTCCGCAACCGCTCGCGCTGCCACGACCGCACGTCGTCCGCAGTCAGGGCGTTGATCTTCACGCGGGCGAGGAACGTCGGTGCGATGTGGCCCTCGATCATTTGCCGGTATGAGTCGGCGGTAGCCGGGTCGAGGTGCCCCGCCTCGACCTCCCCAGCGATCCGCACGTCGAGCCACCGCGCGAGGTAGTCACCGAGGGTCGGCGTACGCCCCAGCGAGACCGGGCGGCCCGCCTCGACCTCGGCCAGCAACGCGCGGCGCTTCCGCAGCGCCTCGCGCTCGTCGTCGCCGTACACCACCTTCCGGCGTCCGGACGGCAGCGTCACCGACGCGCACCACTTGCCGTCCGACGCGCGCTGGTAGACGGACCCCTCACCCTTGGGTTGCTTCCGCGCGCTCATCCGGCCGCACCCCGCTTAATCGCTGGGCCCAGAAAGCCGGCCCGGCGAGCGTCGCGGATCCATCGGTGCACCGTCGTGACGGGCACACCCGCTTCCGCGGCAAGGGCCTTCGCCGGCGCTCGATCCTTACGACGTACGGCCTCTGTGTACGCCTCTGCGACTCGGCGGGAAAAACCGCGGGGATCAGTACCGTTCGGACGGACGAGACGCGGCCGCGAAGGCGGCTCGGATTCGATGCTGCTGCCGGCCGCCGCAGTGGTCTCAAAATGAAGGCAGGCCTCTAGAAACGCCTCGTAAGCGTCGTCGATAGGGCGATGTGCGCGCCAGGCGCCCTCGGGCCGGTCTCGAGAGATCGCCACATCGGAATTGAGCCCCTTTAGCGCGCGCAGCGCAGCCGCATTGATCTCTGGCCCGATCAGGAAAATGCCGTCGACAACCGGAGCTCCGTCATGCCGCGTCAAATGCGCCCAGTAGCGGTATCCCTTCCTCCATTCGGCGTCCGGGCCCGCGCTCGCAGCCGGGGGAACAGCGAACCAACCCTGCGTCCATGAAGAGTCCGCCTTAGTTCGCCGCTGTTCGCTCACAGAAGCATCATGCCCCACGCCTACCTATGCGCACAAGCGGACGCCTACGACAGCGTATAACCTGACGCGTACTTGCGCAGACGATCGTCTGATGCTGCAATGTGCGTGCCGACTGCGTATCTACGCGTCGACCTAAGCGCATCACGCAGAGGAGCGATCGGCCATGCAGGAAACGCCCCTACTCATGAAGCCCGAGGCCGCCGCGCGGCAACTGGGGCTCGGCAGGACGACCGTCTACGAGCTCATCCGCAGCGGCGAACTGGAGAGCGTCAAGGTCGGTCGGCTCCGGCGCGTTCCCGTGGCCGCGATCTCCGAGTACGTCGCCCGGCTCCGCGCCCGGCCAGCGGCCTGACGTCCGGCGACCCGGACGAACTCATGAGCAGAACGGCCGGCGCGAGCGCGGACACGCTCGACACCGGCCTAGACCCCGATCCGCGTACGACTCGGAGAGGAGCCCTGGCCGACATGGTGCCACGGGCGTACGACGACAGCTCCGTCAGGCGGTGGCCTGATGGGGCATGACGTGTATCGCGACGTTCTGGACAACGCCCCGGCTGACCTCACGCCAGCCGAGCGCTTGGTGTTGCTCGCATTAGCCGACCTGGCCGACGAGAGCACGCGCGAGTGCGAACCGACGATCAGAGTCCTGGTCCATCAGACCGGCATGCTCGTCGACACGATCCGCAAGGCCTTCCAGCGGCTCGCCCGCCGGAACCTCGACCCGCGCGTCCGCATCGGGACCGATCGGCGCGGCCGGGCCGTCTTCGCCTACGAAGGCACTGCCACCCTTTACCGGATCCCCAGATTCAACCCGCGGGACAACGCGACCTACCAGCGCGGGCCCCGCGGCGGCGTAGTCCTGCTGCGGAAGGACGCCCAGAGGTGGGACGAGATTCCCACCACTGAAGCGCTTGACGTGACGCCCGCAGACGCCAGAGGTGGGAACCGAGGGCCTGAGTGGCGGGACGACGATCCCTCAGAGGTGGGAACCGAGGGCCTGAGTGGCGGGACGACGATCCCGCCCATTCCCTGCTCCCAAGATCCCTCCTCCCTCCTGACACCGCCCAGCCCAGCGGTCACGCCCCATCAGGAGGAGGACGCTCCGCGAACCGCCGCACCCGAGCCGGCGCAGAATGCCCTACTCGCCGCCCGCGGGGTAACCGCCGACCAGCAACGCGAACTGTTCCGGCAGATGAGCCGTGACGGCGTCAAGAACCCCGCCGCCGTCCTCAAGCACCGCGCCACCACCGGGCAACTCGATGCGCACCTTGCCGAGATCCGGCAAGCCGGTGCGGGACTGGCCGGAGCAGCCTGGCGGAAGTCGCTACAGGGGAAACCGCGGTGCGAGCACGAGGTAGAGGGCGGACACGAGACGAACCCGTTGACCGGCAAGACGGCCTGCCGCCAATGCCAGGACACTTCGAGCGCAGCCGGACCGACACACGCAATCGAGGGCGGCGGGCAACCCGACACGAATGCGGACGCCTCCAGCGTCTTCCCGTTCCCGGTGCCTGACGCCCGGGCCGCTGCGCGCGCAGTCGCCGCTGCGGCCAGCGCCAAGCCCGCCGCACGCCGTCGGCAGCGGGCCGGGTGACTGCGATGTGGACCGAACCGCAAGACGTAGCCGATCCGGGCCAGGCCACCGCGCGTGCCGGACACCAGCGCAAGCCGTCGACCAAGCGTCGCGGCCGGCCATACCCGATCGGTAGCCGCCGGCCGCTCTGCGAGCACGGCGGCTATGCCGGGACCGACCCGCTCACCGGCCGGATCCTGTGCGCCATCTGCCGTAAGGCCAGCACCGCGGGACGGCCGGCATGACCGCCACCTCCGTTGACCAGCTCGACGCACGCACCGCAACCCCGGTCGCCGTACGGACCACACCACGGGCCCGCGCTCGCCGCCGCACACCCGGCCTGATCGACCTACCCACCGCCATGCTGCCCGCCCTGCTGTTCCTCAGCCTCTTGATCTACGTGGGCTGGGCGTCGTGGTGGTTCTGACCCCAACCGACCCGCTGACCACTGGCACACCCACAAAGAACGGAGAGCCCACCATGACCGACACCATCGACCGGGCCACCCACGCAGACATCCAAGCCGTACTCGCCAAGACCCTCGACCCCGACGACGACGCCGGTGAAGGCATGGCCGGCGCCGTCGCCATCCTGGCCCACCGCTACCAACTCGCGGTCGACGCTCTCGACCGGATCCAGCCCGGCACCGCAGACCACATCCGGACCGCACCGCTACCCGGTCCCATGATCCACACCCCGTACCGCATCGGCCCCGTCCCGCAGCCGGCGACCGAACAGCGGCACGAACCCACCACGCCCGGCCCCATCGTCCACGTCCCGGCGCCGCTGCCCTGCCCAGTCTGCGGCCACGACGAACGGCACCACGAGCTGGCCAACCTGATCGAGGCGCCGGGCATGTCGGCCTTGACCGATGACGAGTTCGCCGCGATCAACGGCGCGGGAAGTTGATCAATGCGATCGCAAAGATCAACTACCGGAGGCGACGCGACCGCCGATGAACCTCGCGTTTTCCCTAAAACGGACATAGGCGGACACCCGCGCCCTGTTTCTCTCTCCCCCCGGGACTCCTGCTCTCCCCTGAGGGGGAGCGATGACGCACGGTAACGCCGGATTTCGGCAGCTGGTGCCCGCTGAGGTCGGCTCGATCCCGCGGGTGGACGGAGCCCTTGCAGGCGGCCCGGTTGAGGTGGCCGGCGGGACGCGTCGGTGCCGCCCGTGCGGCCGTCTGCTGCCGCTCGACGCGTTCGCCGGTGACCGGGCGCAGCCGGGCGGCCGGATGTACCGGTGCCGGTCGTGCGACGCCGCGAAGAGCGCGGCGTACAACGCGACGCCGGGTGCGGTGATGGTCCGGTGGGATCGGTACGACGCCCGGGCGGCCGTGCTCGCCGAACTCGGGGCCGCCTGCTACGGCTGCGGCACCGACCGGCCGTTGTCGGTGTACAGGGACGGCGTCCGGCTGTCGTACGCGGCGCTGCGGTCGCTGGCTGACCAGATCGGCCGGGGCGACGCCGACGAGCTCGACGATCGGTCGCTGATCGTGTCGTGCTCGCAGTGCGCGCCGACGTCCCGTGCCGCGGCCGCCGCGGCGGTCGGCCGCCTGCTCGATCGGATCAACGGTCGGCTGTCGGGCCGGATTGGCACGCCCGGCCAGACCAGCACGCCGCGGGCGGCGTGATGACCGCCCACGTACCCCTTCCCCTACCCGGAACGGCTGAGGGCCGCTCAGGCGGCCGCAGCGACAACCCGAAAGGCGCGACGATGGAGCAACCCCCGAACCTGGAACCGGGCGCCGCGAACCGGCTGCGGCACGCCGTGACTGACAAGTGCACCGAGTCGGAGATCGCCCGGAAGGGCGTCGCCCTGCGGCGAGCGCATCCCGGCTGGTCGGACGTTCAGGTCCGTGCGGCGGCGATGTTGAAGCTTGCCGACGACGACGGGATCGACTGGTGACCGCGCCGGTTCGTACCCGCCGGACGACGCCCACCGCGGCGCTAGTGTTGCCCGCGGACGCCGGCCGGGCCGAATGGCTGGCCGCCCGCCGTTCGCGGCTGTGCTCGTCGGACGTGGCGCAGATCCTCGGGCTGTCGTCCTGGGGGACACCGGCCCGGGTGTACCACGACAAGCGCGGCGACCTCCCGCCCGACGACGCCGCGGGTGAGGCCGCCGTGTGGGGGCAGCTGATCGAGGAACCGGTGGCCCGGGAGTGGGCGCGCCGGAACCGGGCGACGGTGCGCCGGGTCGGCCTGGTCGAGCACCTCGACCGGCGGTGGCAGGGCGCCACCCTCGACCGGCTGGTGACGGATTGCCCGCTCGGGGAGCGCGGCGGTTGCTTCCTGGAAGTGAAGTGCCGCAGCGCATTCAAGGCGGACCGGTGGCGCCGCCAGGTGCCCGATGACGTCCTGGCGCAAGTCCTGTGGGCGCTGTCGACGACCGGCTACGCGCACGCCCACGTGGCCGTGCTGATCGGCGGCAACGACTACCGGCAGATCACGGTCCGGCCGGATGCACCGCTGATGCGGGACCTCGTGGCCGCGGGGGAGCGGTTCTGGACGGACCACGTCCGGGCGGGGCGCCCGCCGGCGGCGTCCGGCGCCGCAGACGCCGACCTGTACGACGACCTCCACCCGAACCGGGCCGGGATCGTGCGGCTCGACGACTCCGAAGCCGTGATCGACGCGATCGCCGCGCTCGAGGCGTACCGAGAGGCGGGCGACCGGGAACGGCTGGCCGCCAAGGACAAGGCCACCGCCCGCGCCGAACTCGTCCGGCTGGCCGGCGCCGGGGACACCGTCGTCATCGACGACGACGTGCGGTGGACGTACACCGCATCCGAGCGCGTCTCAGCTGACCTCGACGCCCTCGCAGAGCAGTACCCGGGCGCATACGCCGCCACCACGAAAACCACCACCGTGCGGACGCTGCGGCTGTCCCGCGGCCGCCGATAGGAGAACCCCACCGTGAGCACGAAACTCGCTGAGGCGGCCGCACAGCTGGCCGGCCGCCCCGACCCGCCGGACACCTCGGCTGGGCCGGTCCGTACCTCCGCGGTCGACCAGCTCGACCGGCTCGCACCTATCGAGCCGGTCGAGCTGCCGCCCGCCCCGTCAGACGCCGCCAGCGTACCGGTGCACGTCGCTTGGTCCCGGGTGATGACCGACGTCCAGGCCATCCGCAAGGACTCCGCGGGCGACCTCACGGGCCGCGGGAACCGGATCAACTTCCGGGGCGTGGACGCCACGATGAACGCGTTCGGCGCGGCGCAGCGGCGGCACGGCGTCATCGTCCGCCCGGTCGCGATCGTCCCCTCGTGGCGGGACGCGACGACGAGCAAGGGCAACAAGATGCGTGAGGCCACCGTGGTCGTCTCCTACGAAATCACGGGGCCGATGGGCGACGCCATGCCTGCCGTGTCGGTGGGCGAGGCGCTCGACATGGGGGACAAGGCCACCGCGAAAGCGATGTCCGTTGCGCTGCGGACGCTCCTGCTGCAGGCCGGCATGGTCCCGACCGACGCGCCGCGGGACCCCGACCAGCAGGTGTACGAGCGGGGCGAGGCCGCGGTCCGGCCGGCGGCGTCGTACCGGGACGAGATCGTCGACCCGGCCACCTCCGCGGGCCGGCTGCGGCAGATCCGTACGGAGCTACGGACGCACCGCCAGCTGGGCGACCTCGTAGCCGACCACCCGGACGACGGCGTCGAGGTCGCGGTGGGCGCCCTGATCGACCGGATCGGCCTGGCCCGCGCCGCCGCCGAGACCACCAGCACCGACGACCAGGAAGAGAACCGATGAGCATCGGTAACCACCCGATCAGTTGTTACCTCCAGTACGACGGGGATTGGCACGACGTCATCGCCGACGTCTGGGCGATGAACCCCGTCACCGTGTCCCGGGGCGGCGCCGAACTCAGCGACGCGTTGAAGGCCAGTCAGGTCGGACTGACCTTGCTCGACTTCGCGGGGAACTACCGGCCGCACAACCCGTCGTCGCCGCTGTACGGGCTGGCCGGGCGGAACACACCGCTGATGATCGGCTCGCTCGTCGCGTACGAGGACTTCGAAGACACCACGATCGTCGTCACGATCGGGGCGGGGGCGTCCGTCAACCCGTGGGCCCGGTCGACGACCAACCCGCACACCGGGTCGTGGTGCTTCAAGTCCGGGGCGACCGCGGACGGCGCGTTCTCCGACTGCATCATCACGGTCCCGGCCGGCGCGAACACGTGCACCCTGTGGTACCGCACGGACTGCGACCCGGGCGACCGCCTGCAGATCACGAGCGGTGGCCAGCTGCGGCTCAACCTGGGCGGGACCGGCGGTGTGTGGGCGCCGGTCACCGTCCCGGTCATGACGGACGCCGCGGGTACGAAACAGGTGTACGTGCGCTATCTGAAGGACGCCGCAGGCAGCGCGGGCGCGGACGCCGTGTACATCGATGACGTCCGGTTCTTCACCTCGCAGGCCGCGGGTGAGGTGTCGGGGTGGAACCCCGACCAGGACCAGGCGTTCGGCAACGGGACCGGCCGCGGGATGCGCTGGACCGGTGTGGAGGCCGGTGGTCTGCTGCGCCGCATCGGCCAGTGGACCGACCCGGTCATCTCGACGTACGGCCGGCGGCTGCTGCAAGAGCCGGCCCTGGTCGACCTGTGGCCGCTGGACGACGCCAGCGGTTCCGCGTCGCTGCGCAACACGGCGTACCCGAATCCGGGGTTCAACCGGGCCGCGCAGCTCGGCACCTCCGACGCCCCGGGCGGGGGAGAGGCAACCTCCGTTGCGCTGTCCGGCGGAACGCAGGTCGACGGCGTGTTCCGGCGTACCGGCGCCAACGAGTACACCATCGGTATCTCGTTCAAGGTGCCCGCCAGCAACGGGCTGAGCGCCTACCCGACGACCACGCTGTTCCTGTCCTGGGCGACCGCGCAGAACTGGGGCGTGTTCATCAGCCTGTTCAGCGGCGGGTGGGAACTGAAGGTCAACGACGACCACGGCGCGAACGTGCTGACCAACTCGACGCTGTGGGGGGCGGCCGCGCCGGTCGGGTCGTGGGTGAACCTGGCGGTGAGCATCGGGCAGGCATCGGCCACGACCAGCTCGTACCGGATGCAGTGGACCGGTGAGGGCAGCACCGTCCCGTTCCTCTCGTCGGGCACGTTCACCGGGGCGCCCGGACAGCCGAGTTTCTGGCTCGCGTTCGCTACGGCAACCGGTGAGATCAACGGCATTGAGGCCGCGTTCGTCTACAAGATCGACAACGCGACGTACGTGCTCACCGCTGACTTCCTGTCCGCGTTCGCCGGCTACCGCGGGGAGACGGCCGGGGCGCGGTTCCTGCGGCTGCTCTACGAACAGGGCCTGCACGGTGTGCTGCGCGGCAAAGCGTCGGACACGGAACTCATGGGCCCGCAACGCCCGGACACCATGATCAACCTGTTGAAGGAGATCCGCGACACCGACGCCGGCCTACTGACCGACTTCGAGGGCGGCGGCGCCCTGGCCTACCGCACCCGGCGCAACCTGTACAACCAAACCCCGGTCATCGCCTTCACGTTCAACACCAACGTGGCGCCGCCGTTGACGCCGATCCTGGACGACCTGCACACCAACAACTACGTGACCGTGCAGAACCGCGGCGGCGGGTCGGCCACCGACGTCGACACCGCGAGCGCGATGGGCACCGCACCCCCACCGACCGGTGTCGGCCTGTACAAGCAGACCGTTGACGTGAACGTGTCCGCGGTCGGCCGGCTGGCCGACCTGGCGTCGTGGTGGCTGAACCTCGGCACCAACCCGGAGGCGCGCTACCAATCCGTCACGGTCGACCTGGACAACCCGGGCGGCGTCGCTCTCGAGTCGGCGGTGGACGCCCTGCTGCCGGGTGACCGGGTCACGATCACAGGCCTGGACGCCGACCTCATCGACCTGTGCGTGGTCGGCATCCAGGACACCCGCTCGAGCGGCGGGATGCGGCGCACCGCGACCCTGCTGTGTGTTCCGTACCGCTCGTTCGGCGTCGCGGTGTACGACAACGCCGCCCGCCGGTACGACTCCCGGACGTCGACCCTGAACGCCGGCTACTCGACCACCGCCACGTCGATGGTCGTCAAGTTCACCGACCTGCGCGACCAGTGGTCGACCACCGCGGCGCCGTACGACTGGGCCGTGGCCGGCGAGCGCATCCGGGTGACCGCCATGGGCGCCGTCACCGGCACCGGCCCGTGGACGCAGACCGCCACCGTCACCCGCTCGATCAACGGCGTGGTGAAGGCGCAGACCGCGGGGGCGGCCGTCCACATGCACCGCGACCAACAAGCCCGCTACGCCCTCTAAGGAGAAACGATCATGGCAACTTCAGGTGACACCGTATTCGCAGCCGACATCCCGGTCGGTGTGGACATTCAGACGTTCGCCGCGTCCGGCACGTGGACCAAACCGGCCGGGGCGAAGTGGGTCCGCGTCCGCATGATCGGCGGTGGCGGGGGCGGCGGCAGCGTCGCCGGAGCCGGTACCGGCGTCGGGGCGGGCGGCGGCGGCGGGGGCGGCGCGTACGTCGAGAGCACCTTCCTCGCGAGCGCGCTCAACGCCACCGAGGCGGTCGCGGTCGGCGCGGCCGGCGCGGGCGGCACGGCCGGCGGAACCGGATCGGCCGGCGGCGCGTCCACGTTCAAGACCATGAGCGCGGGCGGCGGGGCGGGCGGCACGGGCGGCACGGCAACGACGACCGGGACGTCAACCGCGGGCGGGGCCGGCGGGACCGCAGCCAACGGCAACGCAGCCAACATCAACGGCGAGCCCGGGTTCCTGGGCCGCACCGTAGCCACCGATTTCCACTTCAGCGGGCGGGGCGGCGGGACCGCGCTCACCCCGCAATCGCCGCCAGCTCTGACCGCCGGGGCGAACGCGGCCGGAGCCTCGACCAACGGGACCGGCGGGCCGGCGCGATCGCGAACACGGTCACGCGCAACGGCGGCGCGGGCGGCGTGGGCCTGGTCATCGTCGAGACCACCTACTGACCGGGTGGGACGGTGACGGCCTACCCCTCGCGAGGCCGTCACCGCCCCCCGACCCGCGGTGGCCGCGGCAACGGCCGGTATGACCAGTCCGGATCAATCCACGGCCACGACTCGACGACCTCACTCAGCTCGTCGAGGGTCGCCCCGTACGCGGCCGGCTCACGGTCGTCGTGGCCCGTACGCCTCGAGTAGAACCCCGGCCGGGCGCCGTCCCGCCACATCGTTAGCCACCGCGGGCGGGTCGCGTCGAACCGCTCGCACGCCTCGACCGCACCCGCGGGCCATCCGAGGCGGCCGGCCAGGATCCGCCGGTTGTGCACGGCGAGCGCGGGCCCGACCGGCGGGAGCGTCACCGCGGGGCGTACGTCGGTCGTCATGCTCGGGAGGTTACGCCGTGACAACCCCACGTTCTAGACCCGTCATGGCGTTTACGTCACGCCAAGATCACGCGCTGTCTACGGTCTGCGGTATGGCTGAGGCGGCGCCGATGGGACCGGACGAGATCCGGCAGCGCCTCGGCGTGTCCCGGCAGCGCGCGTACATCGTGATCAACCGGCGCGACTTCCCCGCCCCGTGGCGAGAGCTGGCCATGGGCAACGTGTGGCGCTCGACCGACGTCGAGGACTGGATCCGCGAGCACCGACCCGAAATCGCGGACGCCCCCGAATAGCACACCCGTTCGATAACGTGGACGGATGGAACCGACCGCGCTATCCGCCGACGACCGGCTGAAGATCGCGAAACTGTCCGGCGCCGTGTCGCACTGGGCGGCCGGCGACCTGGCCGCCCGACGCGACGACGCGTACGCGGACCTGTTCCACATCACGAACGAGGCGCGGCTGTGGGGCGTCGTCCTGGGCAACGTGCTCGCCCGTATCGAGCTGCAGGGCTGGACTCACGAACAGGCCACCGCGGATTTCCTCCGCTGGGCGGGCGCCGACGAACCGACCGCGGCCGCCCGCCTCGCGTGGCAACGGGAGCGTTACGGGCGCCGTGGGCACCTCTGACGGCAGCGCCGTCAGAGGTGTGCCTCACAGAACGGTGAAGCCGGCGTCAAGCACGACTTCTGCGAGTTCGAGGTGCCACTCATAGCGCCCCGCTGCCAAAGGTAAGGCAGCGACATTGAGTGCAAACGAAGCGTCGATCGGGCTGCCGTGTGGAATCCCCGCTGGCCGGCCGACTTCAATCTCGCCCTTGGCGACCACCTCGCGTGGGCCTTCATCGGTATCGAATGAGATGTTCGGCCCGTCCTGGTCGCGCAGTGTCAGAGTGAGCGGAATCTTCTGATTCGTGCGATCCCACGGCACCTTGGCCAGGACTACAACAGCATGGGCTGACGGGCCCCGAGACAGGGACCAGCCCGCGCCCAGCATGTGCACTTTGCCGGTAACTGGATCCGCCTGCGCGGCGTCGCACAGGATCAGATGTACTTGGATGGGAGATGCCATCAGGCTGCAGAGATGCTAGCCGCGTTGCGCGACTTCACGATCGACATGCGCCGAATCCGTGTTATCAGTCCAAGATCGAAGTACTCAGTCTTCCCGCTGATCGGACGGGCGGTCTTGCCCTTCTCCTCCGCACGATCGAACGCGGCAAGAAGGTCGTTTACGTCTTCGTCTTCCTCGTAGAAGTCGTCGTCAGGCCCCATGTTTCTCATCATGCCTCCCAATTGTCAGAGCGGGCTAGACGTTGGTGAAGTACGCACTGCCGAGTCTGTAAACATCACCTATCGGGTCATACGCGTCATATAGGACGACCAGGGCCGGGCGGTCCTGGATCGGGACTTTAACCAGCCAGCGCCACCCACGAACCTCGTCATGAATGCGGGCGTAGTCAAGACCTTCGATGCATTCAACTGCGTCGCGCACCTGACCGGGGGTGATGTAGTGCTGTTCCGTGATCTTGTGCGCGACCCTGGGGCTGATGTGGAGGATGGCCACCCAGAGTCCTCTCACGTCCCTCCCGTCCGATTCAAACCAGACGGCGAGGTTAACGCAAAGCGGTTGCTCCGGTTACCAACCGTTCGGATGGGTTCGATTGGGCGGGCGGCTAACGGGTCTCATCACGGAGCAGCCGCAGCCGGTTGAACAGCCGCCGCCCGAGCCGTAGCCGCCGGGCGGTGCCCTTGCAGCGGCGGCACGGCCGGAACGCCCGGCCCATCGGGGCCTTCCGCTTCCCAGTCCCGTCGCACCGCGGGCACGGCACGAACGGCCACCACCAGCACGCGAACACGTACACCGCCGCCGACACGGCGGCGATAGCGAAGACCATCACGCCTGTCACCTGGACCTCGATTCCGGGGATCCGGCGGCCAGCGGGACACACCCGCCGGCCGCTATTTGCCTGCTCAGCGGCCCTACACGGTGCTAGCGGGACCGCTATCGATAGCGGCAGCCGCTATGGCCTGCTCGACGCCCTGCCGGTCGATGCCGACCCGCGTCGACCGCCTCGCGTCGCCGTCGCTGATCCGCCGATTCAGCGGCCGGGTCGGCACACCGACCCGGCGCAACGCCTCGCCCAACTGCTCGACGCTCCACGCGCCGTATACGTCGGGCCGCAGCTGGGCCAGCCTCGGCAAGATCCGCTCAAGCCACAGGGCGTCGTCACCGAGCGGCCACGCCGCCCGAACGTCCTCGGCAAGGTTGTGCATGACGACCCGCTCCGGTCGGACCATGCCGGCGCCCGACCGCATCGCCAGCGCCCGCGCCACAATCGCCTCCGCGGTCGGGTTGTCGATGTACGACGCCCGGATCGGCTGGTCCCGACCGGCGAGGTACCCCCAACCCGCCCACCGGTTGTCGCCGTCCGCCGGCGGCACGAACGTGGTCGGGCGGGCCCCGCGGGAGTACGCGCCCGTCCCGAGGATCAGATCTGTCTCGACGTGCGACGGCACCGCCAGGCACAGCCGGTTGGAGATGTTCGAGCTGATCCCGCGGGGCACCGACTCTTTGTCGATGCGCTGCGTGGCCGGGATCAGGTGGATACCGAGAGACCGGCCGCGCTTCACGATGCTGGTCAGCAGCGACTTGGCTTCCTTGCCGTACGTCCCGTCCGTGATCAGCTCTTGCACCTCGTCGAACACCCCGACCAGCGGGTACAGCGTTTCGTCCGCCTCCGCGATGGCCCGGTTGAGCTTGTTCTGCGAATTCAGGCCCTTCACGGCCAGGCGCCGGATGGCCGGGCCGCGGCGCTCGCACTCCCGGTCGAGCCACCGCAGGATTTCCATCGTCCGTTGCTTGGATCCGTCGTCGGCGCCGGACGCGTACATGCCGTCCCCGCACAGCGGTTCCATGCAGTCGAGGTCGCCCGATCCCTTCAGCTCCGACATGACGAACCGGACCAGCGGGTCGAGGGCCGCGGCCAGCGCGACGTTCCGGGCGGCGAGCGTCTTACCCGACCCGGGCATCCCACCGAACATGCTGTTGCGCTCGTCGAGGCGCCACGCCACCGCCCGCATCCGCACGTCGTCACCGAACGGGAGCGGCCCCCAATAGTCGAGCTGCCCGCACGTCAGGAGCGGCGACGCCGGCTGTTTCATCCGGTCGACCGGCCGGTCCGCGACCCACACCGCGAGTACACCCGGGTGGGCGTCGCGGACCGGTTCAGGCCACACCTGCGCGATCGGCAGCTGAAAGCCGGCGGCGAGGTAGTCCCGGCGGTCGATCACGTTGGTGGCGATGACCCCGGTCGGCAGGGTCACCTCGGCGGTGTAGCCGGGCCCGTCGCGGTAAATCTCCCGGTTGAAACGGACCGTGCCCGGCTCTTTGATCCCGGCCCCGGACGCGACCAGGGCGGCGCGGGTCAGCTCCGCGGTGAGCCGCACGAACCGGTGACCCTGGTACACGTGGTCGACGAGCGGATGATCCGCGGGCCGGCCCAACCGGGCCAGCGCGAACGCCAGCCCGGTCACGACCGCCACCTGAACCCATCCGGGCGCGAGCATCCGCCCGGCCACCACCGCGACCACCACTGCCGCGGTGACGGCGACCAGCAACCACCACCGCCACCGTGCCTCCCGCATCCGGCGGGCGTCCAGCTTCAGCCACGTGTCAGCGTCGTTGCTGCTGGCCGCGTGCTGCCGCAGGTGCCAATTGCCCTCTTCCGCGCTGGCCCACCGCAGCGGCCGCCACACCGCTTGCCACAACCCGACCGGCGCCCACATCGCCACCTTGCCGACGTACTTCGGCACCCGCACCAGGTGGAACAGCGACGCGTACGTGACCGCGTCGACCGCCCACACGATCAGGGCGTGCCGGCCGGCGGCCGACCTCAGCGACGCCGGCACGATCGGCCGGCGCTCGTCCGACCGGGCGCGCAGGTTCGCGAACGTGGTCCGCCGCGGCGCTGGGTCGACCGGCGGGCCCTCGAGCTCCGGCAGCACCTCGAGGGATTCGGCGTCGTACGGCTCCGGGCCGGTGTACGGCTCCGGGGCGGTCATGCCGCCGCCCCGATCGGCTCAGCCACCGCGGGCCGGTACCGCTTGACCGTGGAAACGCTGACCTTGGCCCGCTCCGCAATCTGCGCGTTGGTCGCGCCCGGGGCCCGGGTGTGAGCCGCGGTGACCCGCTCGGCCGCGGCACTCCGCGGCTTGGCCACACGGCGGCGAGGCTGTTCCCGCGGGGCGGCCATCGGGCCGATGGGCCGCTCGTGGTCGAACTGGATCACGTGATGGCTCAAGATCGGCTCACGGACCGGCTCAGGTCCGATCGGACGCAGGTGGTCGAACACCATGCCCCACACCACCGCGACCGCCGCCGCGGATGCCGGTTCGTCGGCACCGATGCGCCCGCTCAGCTCGACCAGGCAGATGGACGCGACCACGATCAACCCGTCAACGGACACCGGCAGCAGATACGGGCTGGTGCCTGTCTCTCCGTACCGGCCGGCGACCCCGGCCATGTGCCAGTACGACACCCACGCGGCGATCAGGGCGACCACGCCCGTGAACACCCACCGCAGCGCGGCCAGCCACCACGTGTGGACCGGGATCCGCGAGATCAGCTCGACGGTGAACAACAGGGCGATCGGTGGCCACGCGGCGATGGCCTGGCTGATGGGGTTGTGGACGGCGTGCAGCACGTTCGCCACCCCGGACACCAGCACACCGAGCGTCAGCACGCCCCGGACGAACCAGCGGAGACGAACCAGACTCTGGCGGGTCACCGGGCACCCCCGCCGCCGTACGCCTGGCCGGCGGCGACCAGGGCGTCAAGCTCCATCGGGTCGAGGTGGACGAACACGCCTCCGCCGAACCCGGTTGCGACGTACAGCACGACCGGGTAGCCGGGCCGCTCGGACGTCGAGAGCGTCACCCACGTGTGGCGGCCGGCGCTGCCGTCCCGGTCGACGACGGCGATGACGTCGGGAACCTCGGCGGTCATCGGGTCGCCTCCCGCGGGCGCGGGTCGACCTCGGCGGCGTCGCGTTCCGCCCGGGCGACGGCCTGCCGCGCCGCGGCCGCGTCGACCTCCCGGGCGGGCGCGTGCGCGTGCCGGGTCGTCCGGCCGCCCGCAACGTACGCCGGCACGATGATGACCAGGGAACAGCCCATCGCCGCGAGCGCCAGCACGAGCAGGGCCTCACCGCCGGCCTGTACCCACGCGTTGACGACCAGGGCGATCAGGATCAGGTTGACGCTGCCGGTCAGCCAGTGGCGCCGCAGCCACCGCCGCAGCGTCGATCGGGGGACTGGGCCGCGGCGTCGGTCGCCGGGCGTAGGGGTGTTCTGTACGGTGCTCACCGGGTCGCCTCCACGGGGCGATCAAGGGCCCGGCCGGCGCTGCAATCGCCGTGTCGGGCCCGCCTTCTAAACGGGTCGATGTAGCTCGCGGTGTAGCGAGCGCGGTTCGTTCGCGTAAGTCCGCGTACGTTCGCGGAGATGCGATGACCTGGGCTTATGGACGGCGGCGAACGGCCGCGAACGTCAAGCCTCGACCTACGGATCAGAAGGTTAGGGGTTCGAGTCCCTTCGGGCGCACCAAACGAAAGCCCTGAGCAGCGGTAACGCTGGTCAGGGCTTCATCTTTGTCTATGTGGTTTTGAACTGTCCCCCGAAAACCCCCCGTAAACGCGGTGGGCGGTCAGATTCAGCGCCTGCTGGCCGTGCGCGTTCGCGCGGCCTGGCGCGACCCATGATCACGGCGCTTGGGGCGGGCATCGTTCCGCTGACACCCGCACCTGACCCCGCCGTACCGCTATCTACTGATGGCGACGATCTCGACTTCGATGTTCGCGGCACGTAGCTGCCGCACCGCGCGGTACATCGCGACCTGAGCGAACGTGAATAGCGTCTTGGGCGTCACCGGCTCGCCGGACTTCAGCGCGATCGCGTACACAACCTTCTTGGGAGTGAAGTTGAGCGGTACCGAACGCCTTCCGTCGGACACCGCGTGGACCCGCTCTGCGAAACGCTCACGCGCGGAAGGCTCTTCCTGTAGCGCTTCGGCGGAGACGACGCCCTGAGCGAAGAGGTGGCTGAGGAGAGACGAACGGTCGGCGCGCTTGACGTGAATCAGTTCGTCGTTCGGGCCGAGCAGGTCACAGGCTTCGAAGCCCTGTCCACGTCGGTGCAACGTGGATTTGACGAATTTCTGGTCCAGGCACACGTAGCCCGGCCGCGCGGCGGCGAGCTTGTTGTAGGACTCCTCGTGGATCGACGGGCTCCATGCCGGCAGCGTGACCGTGGACGGCGTGTTCAGAAGCGTGTTGATCACCGTGTGCAGGAACTCGAGGTAGCGTTCGCCGATTTCGTACCACTGCCCTTCGAGGTAGATCATGCGTGCCGCACCCGACGGGATCTCGGCGGCAAGCCACTGGTGGGCGGGGACTTCGACCGGTCCGGCAGCTCCGTCGATCTCGATACCGATCGTCCCGGTCTTCAGGGCGTGGAGTCGTTTGCCGTCACCGCGGGCGCGGACGACCCGCAGCACGTCGCCGAGTTCGACGTCGTCGACGCTGACCGGTCGAAATCCGGGGACGGCGACGCGGAAGGCGTTTGCCGAAGCGGCGTATTCGGCCTGGCCGGACGGCAGCGAGAGTCCGACCTGAGCCGGGTCGTCCTGCCCGAGCAGCTCGTCGAGCGCCTGGTCCAGACGCTCGGTGCGGGGGCCGGGCCTGACCGGCTGCACCTGGGCAATGAATTCGAGCTCCGGGGCGGGCGAGGCGGTGGCGCAGATGCGCCCGATCTCCCGCAGATCGGCGAGCATTCCGGCCGGGTCGGTGTTCAGCGGTACCTGCAACGAGACGCCGCCGGTGATGGTCGGCAGACGCCGGCGTAGGCGAGTTGCGGACAGGGTTGAGTCGTTGGCAAGCGCGCCCTTGATCTGGCCGATGATCTCGCCCCAGGTTTCCACGGAGAACGCGCGGATCGGCTGGCCGCCGAGCACCGTGTTGTGATCGACCCGGCCGTTCGCGTCGAAGATCCGTCGCTGGAGGGCCTTGATGGTGCTGGGGTCGATGCTGCGGATGGCGAAGTGGATACCGAAGCCGGGCTCGACGAGGTCGGCGCGGAAGAGGTGGCGGCCGACATGACCGTAGGCGAGGCCGTACACGGTGTCGTCCACGGCGAGCAGGATCGCACCGCCGGCGTTGCTGTAGCCGATGGCCACCTCGATGCCGGTAAGCCCGCCGACAACACCGCACCACTCGGCGGTTTCGCGGGGCACGACACCGTGCACGAGCAGCGCTGGCGACCCCGCGATCGTGACGTCCTCGACGACGAAGCTCTTCTCGGCGAGGTAGTCCCGGTTCAGTGCCTGCTGCAGGCCGTTTCGGTTTGCGGGCGTGGCCAGGCGGTAGACCGTGGTGCGATGTACTTCGGTGGCGCGGTCCGTCGTCTTGGGCGTCGCCTGCCGAGGTGCGAACGGCAGCATCAACTGCTGAAGTCGCGGGGTGTCCTCCATTGTGCCTCCTCAAGGCTCGATAGTTGTGAACAATGTACACACCAGCCAGGTTCACACCTACCGGATTAGTCCTACCGCGAATTCGGACAAGTGTGTACGCTGCTGTGAACACGATCATGAGGGCAGGTGGCGGGGTGAGCGGCGGCGAACTGACAGCGGCGGAGATAGCCCGGCTCGCCGATGTGGGCCGGGCTGCGGTATCGAACTGGCGTAGACGCCACGCCGACTTTCCGCAGCCGGTGGGCGGACCCGTCAGCAGCCCCACCTTCGACCGTGAGGAGGTCGAGCGATGGCTGACCGCGAACGGTCGCGCTATCCCGGACGGCTCCACCACCAGAAACGCCACAGTCCCTAGAGACGGCGATGTCCTCGAGCGGGTGCTCCGCTCGCTGTTGCCTGAGGGCTGCGCCATCCTCGACCCCGTGAGCGACACCACCGAGCTGCCGCAACGATTCGGCAGTGCCGATGCGGTCATGTGTATTGCACCGCATGAGCCGCCGCCCGCAGGTGCTCCGGTGGGAGAGTTCGGCGCGCCCGGCCGCCACGACGCCGCCCTGGCTTGGGTTCAGATCTGCCTCGCGTACACCGCCGAGGGCGGGACCGCCGTCGTAGCTGTGCCGTTTTCTGCGGCCGTGCGCACGTCGGGTCGGCGTATCCGTGTTGAGTTGCTCCGCGCAGGCGTGCTGCGACAGGTCGTCGGCCTGCCGGAGCTACCCGGCGGCCCGTGGCAAATCTGGGTGCTGACCCGACCGAGCGCACGGCCCACCTACCAGGTACGGATGATCGACCTATCCGACCGCGAACCCCAAACACTGCCGACCTCGGCAGCCGACTGGGACGCCGTCTACGCCGACGAGCTGTGTACCCGGGTGGTGCCGTCGATCGAGTTGCTTGACGAAGATGTGCTCTTGGTGCCGTCCGGGCACGTCGTCGGTGAAACCCTGGATGTCAGACCTCAACTCGAAGCGGCCCGCGCCTCTTACACCGATCTAGTCACCCGGCTTGCACGGCAAGCACCTGAGCCAGCAGGAACCGAGGTCGCGTCGTCGTGGCCGCTGGTCACCGTCGTTGAACTGATGCGTACTGGGGCACTCGCCATCTCCCGGGGGAAGGCGGAGGCCGGCGATGTGCTGGTGCGGGCCGCGCATGGCGAATTCACGCCGGTGGTGGCGAGTGAGACGACCGATGACACGTCCGGCGCTACCGTCCTGCGCTGCCAACCCGACGTACTCGACTCTTACTTCCTGGCCGGATTTCTCCGCTCGGAGATCAACCGGCGTCAGGCGGCGGGCACGTCCGGTGGCACCTTCCGGCTGGATGTCAAACGCGCCCGCGTGCCACGCATGCCGCTGTCTGAACAACGCCGATATGGTGATGCGTTCCGCGAGCTGATGGCCTTCGACGCTGCCGCAACTGCTGTCGCGCACGCCGCGCAGGAAGTCACCCGGGCCGCCGTGCAGGGCCTGACCAACGGAACCTTCGCACCGCCTTTGCAGGGAAAGTGAGCATTTGACGTGAGCAGCACACACCAGAATCTGGCCGGCTTCATCTGGTCGGTCGCCGACCTGCTGCGCGGCGACTACAAGCAGTCGGAGTACGGCAAGGTCATCCTGCCGCTGACCGTGCTACGGCGTCTCGACTGCGTGATGGCGCCGACCCGGCAGGACGTCTGGGACCGCGACGCGAAGCTGACAATGACCAACAGGGACCAGATGCTGCGGATCGCCGCAAAACTGCCGTTCTACAACACGTCGAAACAGGACTTCAGCACGATCGCCTCGTCCGCACCAGACGTAGCGCGCAACCTCGTCGACTACATCAACGGCTTCTCGCCCAACGCCCGCGAGATCATCGACAAGTACGAGTTTCAAACCCAGATCGATAAGCTCGCCTCCACTAAACTGATCTATCCGGTGGTCCAAAAGTTCCGCGACGTCGACCTCAGCCCCGACAGAGTGGACAATCACCAGATGGGGTACGTCTTCGAGGAGCTGATCCGCCGCTTCTCGGAAATCTCCAACGAGACCGCCGGCGAGCACTTCACGCCTCGCGAGGTCATCAAGCTGATGGTCAACCTGCTGATCGGGCCGGACAGCGCGCATCTCACCGAACCGGGCCAGGTCATCAACATCCTCGACCCGGCCTGCGGCACCGGCGGCATGCTCTCGGCCGCCGAGGACGTCGTCACATCACTGAACCCGAATGCGACCGTGCACCTGTTCGGACAGGAACTGAACGCCGAGTCCTACGCCATCTGCCGGTCCGACATGATGCTCAAAGGCCAGGATCCGACCAACATCTACCTCGGCAACTCGTTCAGCGACGACGGCCATAAGGACCGGCGCTTCGACTACATGCTGGCCAACCCGCCGTTTGGCGTGGAGTGGAAGAAGGTCAAGGACAAGGTCGACGACGAGGCGGAGCTCGGTTTCGGTGGACGGTTTGGTGCGGGACTGCCGCGCATCAACGACGGGTCTTTCCTCTTCCTACAGCACATGATCTCGAAGATGCGGCCCAAGGAGAACGGCGGTGCCCGCATCGCCATCGTCTTCAACGGCTCACCGCTGTTCACCGGTGGCGCGGATTCCGGCGAGTCGAAAATCCGCCGCTGGATCCTCGACAACGACCTTCTCGAAGGCATCGTCGGCCTACCCGACCAGCTTTTCTACAACACCGGGATCTCCACCTACTTCTGGATCCTATCCAACCGCAAGGACCCATCACTCAAGGACAAGGTCATCCTGCTAGACGCCCGAGACCAGTGGCAAAAGATGCGCAAGAGCCTCGGTGACAAACGTAAGATGATCGGCGACGACCAACTCGCACATATAACCCGCATCTACGGCGATGCGCTGCGTGTTGCCGCCGCTGCTGACCACCCCGACCACGCCAAGGTCAAGATCCTAGACAGGACCGACTTCGGCTACCAGCGCATCACCGTCGAGCGCCCGCTGAAGCTTCGCTTCGAGATCACCGAGGACACGCTCGTGGCGCTCACGGAGAGTAAGACCCTCGCAAAGTACGAACGCCGGGACGCGCTGATCGACGCCTTCAAAACCGTGAAAGGTACGGTCTGGCGCACAAAAGCTGCCGCGAAAGGCGCTCTACTCTCTGCCGCTGTGGACGCCGGCACGGTGTGGCCTTCCGCCGTGCCGCTTTCCAAGGCTATCTGGGCGTGTCTCTCGGTCAGCGACCCCGAGGGTGAGCTGCAGACCGTCAAGGGCGAACCGGTTCCTGACGCAGACCTGCGCGACTTCGAGAACGTGCCGCTCGATGAGGACATCCACGACTACTTCGAGCGCAAGGTACGCCCGCACGTGCCTGACGCATGGATCGACGAAACCAAGACCAAGATCGGGTACGAAATCCCGTTCACCCGCCATTTCTACGTTTACAAACCGCTGAGGCCGCTCGCCGAGATCGACGCCGAACTCCGCGCACTCGAGTTCCAGATTCAAGCCCTTCTGTCCGAGGTCACCTCATGACTGTCGATGTCGCGCCGTGGCTGACAGAGTCACGCTGGCCCACAGTGCCGATTCGATACGTTGCGCGTCTGGGCACTGGGCATACTCCAAGCCGCCAACACCCCGAATACTGGGAGAATTGCACCGTTCCGTGGGTGACGCTAGCGGACGTCAAGCAGCTCCGTGACGGCAGAACACAGATAATCTCTCAAACCGAGGAGAAGATTAGCTCGCTTGGTATCGCAAACTCCTCTGCGGTTAGGCATCCGGCTGGCACCGTAATTCTTTCTCGTACTGCATCGGTCGGGTTCTCCGCCATCCTCGGAGCAGGTATGGCCACCAGTCAGGATTTTGCCACTTGGACATGTGGCAACAAGATCGATCCGAAGTTCCTTCTACATTCGCTACGTGCGATGGCGCCAGACCTTCGACGGGTTGCCATGGGGTCGACGCACATGACGGTATACATGCCGGATATTGCAAGTCTGCATGTAACCCTTCCTCCACTCGACGAGCAACGGCGAATTGCCGACTTTCTGGACGCCGAGACAACTCGCATCGATGAACTCCGAGAGCTATCCAAAAGGCAGTCGAAAATATTCGTCGACAGATTTACAAGGATGATGCAGGCGGCAACAGTGGGGCCGCTTGAGAAAGTGGAGTCGACTGGCGTTCCCTGGATGCCCTCAATGGCCAGTCACTGGCGTCTCGGCAAGGTTGCCCAGCTCTTCAGGGCCGGTAGCGGAACCACCCCTGCGGCCGAAAATAGTAATTATTTCGGCGGCGGTCTACCATGGATCAATAGTGGCGATCTTAATAATGGCGTCATTCGCGAAGCATCTCGTACAATTACGCCTGCGGCGATCAGGGCATATTCGGCGCTAAAACTTCACCCGCCTGGATCAATAGTAATCGCAATGTATGGTCAGGGGGAAACTAAAGGCAGAGTTGGCGTCCTCAGTCGCCCGTCATATGTCAATCAAGCTTGTTGTGTATTAACGCCCACCGGTCCAGTTTCAACTAGATTCGCGTATTTCTGGTTCCGTGCCCACAGGGATGGAATCGTTTCGTTAGCATTCGGCGCTGGTCAGCCGAATCTGTCTCAGGAAATCATTAAGGGAATCAGAATTCCCTATCCAGATCTTAGTGAGCAGGAGAAGATTTGCCGGGCGCTGACCGACTCGGAACAGTCAATGAGGAGTCAGCGTGATGCTCTGCAGCGTCGGGATGTGCTGCTGGCAGAGCGGCGGCAGGCACTCATTACGGCGGCGGTGACTGGGCAATTTGACGTGACTACGGGTCGGGGGGCAGATCTGTCGTGAGTTCCGAAATCTACAAAGAGAAGGCATTCGAGGCGGCCATCGAGGCCAAGCTAGTTGACGCTTTAGGTTGGGACAAAGGGCTGTCCAGCGGCTACCGACCTGAACTCGGCCTGGACACCGGTGAGCTGGGGACGTTCATCGGTGCCACACAGAAGCGAGCTTTCGACAAACTCGTCACCGCCTACGGCGACCTGCCCACGGCACAGCGCGAATTCGCCAAGCGTGTCGCCGCCGAGATTGACAAGCGCGGCACCCTGGACGTGCTACGCAACGGCGTCAAGGATCGTGGCACTACGATCCAGCTTTGCTACTTCCGGCCTGGTCATACTCTGGCCGCGGGTGCGCTCGACGACTACCACGCCAACCGGCTCACCGTGGTCCGGCAACTGCGCTACTCGGCGAAGACGCAGGACGAGTTGGACCTGACGCTCTTCGTCAACGGGATCCCGATCGCGACGGCGGAACTGAAGAACACGCTCACCAGCCAGGATGTCGACGATGCGATCAAGCAGTACCGCGAGACGCGCGATCCGAAGGAATTGATCTTCGCGCGGCGTACCCTCGTGCATTTTGCTGTTGATCCGCATCTGGCGTTCCTGACGACGCGCTTGGCCGGCGCGGAGACCCGGTTTCTGCCTTTCAACGTCGGGACGAACGGCCCGGGACGGTCCGGTGGTGCCGGTAACCCGCCCGCCCAGGACGACGGCTATCAGACGTCCTACCTGTGGCGGCTGGTGTGGCAGCGCGACAACTTCCTCGACCTGCTGCATCGGTTCGTGCACGTACAGGTGCCGAAGAAGGGCCAAGCCAACCCGCACACCAGCCCGATGGTGTTCCCGCGTTTCCACCAGTGGCACGCCGTGCAGCAGATGACCGGGCATGCCATGCTCGAGGGGGCCGGGCACAACTACCTGATCGAGCACTCGGCGGGCTCTGGCAAGTCGAACACGATCGCCTGGCTGGCGCACCGACTGTCCACGCTGCACGACCTCGCGAACAAGCCGGTCTTCGACAAGGTCATCGTCATCACCGACCGGGTCGTGCTGGACCGGCAGTTGCAGCACACGATCTACCAGTTCGACCACGTCGCCGGGGTGGTCAAGAAGATCGACGAGGACGCGCAGCAACTCGCCGACGCGCTGACCGGTGCCACCGCCCGGGTCGTCATCACGACGCTGCAGAAGTTTCCGTTCATCCTCGACAAGGTCGCGCAACTGGCAGATCGGCACTACGCGGTGATCATCGATGAGGCGCATTCGTCGCAGTCCGGCGAATCAGCGAACGCCCTCAAGAAGGCGCTCGGCCGGCTCGGCTCTGACGACATCGACGAGGATGGCGACCCGCTCACCGCGTCGGCGCTGGCCCGGGGCAAGCACGCGAACCTCTCCTATTTCGGGTTCACCGCCACGCCGAAGCAGAAGACCCTCGAAATCTTCGGCACCCTTAACCCGGATACCGGCAAGTTGGAGCCGTTCCACGTCTACTCGATGCGCCAGGCCATCGAGGAGGGCTACATCCTTGACGTGCTGCGCAACTACATCACCTACGAAGCCCGGTGGCGACTCGCTAACGCTGCCGTTGAAGCCGCCGAGTCTGCCGATCCCGAGGTTGACCCCCGGAAGGCCAAAGCCAAACTTGTACGCGCCGCAGAGCTGCACCCCGAGTCGCAGGACCAGCGCGCGCAGATCATCGTCGACCACTTCCGCAGCGAGGTCGCCGACCGTATCGGCGGGCGCGCCAAGGCCATGGTGGTGACCCGCTCCCGCGAGCACGCACTGAAGCTCTACCAGGCGATGCGCCGCTACATCGAGAAGCGCGGACTGGCCGACTGCACGCCGCTGGTCGCCTTCTCCGGAACGCTGACGCTCAACGACATCGACTACACCGAGCCGCGCCTCAACGCGATCTCGGAGGCGGCGCTGCCAGACGCGTTCGCGTACACCAAGGTCGACGACCCGCAGGCCGCAGCCCGTAAGCAGACCGAGTACCGCATCCTGGTCGTGGCCGAGAAGTATCAGACCGGCTTCGACCAGCCATTGTTGACGGTAATGTACGTGGACAAGCTGCTTTCCGGTGTCGCGGCGGTGCAGACTCTGTCCCGGCTCAACCGCACCCATCCGGCCAAGACGCAGGACGACGTGTTCGTGCTGGACTTCGCGAACAAGGCCGAGGACGTGCAGAAGGCGTTCAAGCCGTACTTCGAGACCACGATCACCGAACCGACCGACCCGAACCTGCTCTACGACAAGCAGCGCGACGTCCTGGACCACCAGCTGATCGTCGACAGCGAGATGGACGGCTTCGTCGCAGCCTTGTTCAGTGCTGACGACCCGGCCGCGACTGAGAAACAGAAGCAGCGGGCGCACGCCGAACTCAACCGGTGGCTCGAACCCGCGGTCGACCGGTTCAAGGCCCTCACCGACGTGGACCGCGACCAGGCCGAGACATTCCGATCCGAACTCAGCGACTACGTCCGGGCGTACGGGTTCCTCGCGCAGGTCATCGGATTCGCCGACCCAGACCTGGAGAAGCTCTATCAGTACTGCCGGTTCCTCACCCGGCGCCTGCCCCGCGAGCGCGGCGCCGGCGTAGACATCGGCGACACCACCCTCAGCCACCTACGCGTCAAGAAGGTCGCCGAGGAGGACCTGTCGCTGAAACCCTCCGGTGAACAACTCATCGCCGGGTTCGCCGCAGTGGCTGGCCCCCCACGTGAGATCGAGGAAGTACCGCTCAGCGAGGTCATCCAGGACCTCAACGAACGATTCGGATACGACCTGTCCACCTCCGACCAGATCCTCATCGCGCAGCAGATCATCACGCTGGCCGAAGACGAGAAGATGCAACAGGTGGCGCTGCACAACGACATCGACAAGTTCGCCCAGGTTGCCGACCCGGAGCTGGACAACATCGTGGCCCGCAACCACGAGCGGAACACGACGTTCGTCAACCGATACTTCGATGACGCCGACTTCCAGGACATAGTGCGGTCCGAGGCACGGCGTCGCGCCTACCGTCTGATTCAGAACCCGGCCCGGACCGAAGCGCTGCGGCAGCTACGTGCCCAGGCTCAGCGAAATACCGACAGCGCCGAGTCCGACGATTCCTGAACCGCGCAGGCCGGCGTGTGGATCGGCAGGCAGCGCGACAGCCGTGCAGGAACCTTCGAAGGTTGACCGTCGTGCGACAGTGGACACCCGGTGACGCGGGCCGAGCGGGAGACGGGCGTGGACGAAGACTGGGTACTGGTGGGCCGTTACCGAGTCGGCGGCCCGATCGGCAGCGGCGGAATGGGACATGTCTGGGCCGCACACGACCTGCAACTTGACCGCGATGTCGCTGTCAAGATCATGCATCAGCCCACTCCACCGGCCGGCACGCCCGAGACCGAGGAGTTGGCGGCGGCAGGCGCCGCCGACCGCGAGCGTTTCCTCCGGGAAATCCGCACCACCGCTCGACTCGAGCTTCCTGGCGTTCCCGCTGTCTACGACGTTGGGGTCGACCCGACAGACGACCGGCTCTTCCTCGTCATGCAGCTCATCCACGGCTCGACCCTGGACGACCTCATCGCTGGCTTCGACACCGACGAACCGGCACCCCTGTCGTGGTGTACCGCGGTGGCGGCGCAGGCGGCTGCCACCCTGGCTGATGTGCATCGGGTCGACATCGTGCACCGCGACATCAAACCGTCTAACATGATGGTGCACACCGACGGTCAGGTGAAGATCCTCGACTTCGGTGTCGCCCTTCTGCAAGGCGCACACGCGCTGCCGAAACTCACCCAGCTCGGCATGACCGTCGGCAGCCCCGCCTACATGTCCCGCGAGCAGATCCTCGGCAATCCGGTAGGGCCGCCCAGCGACATCTACGCCCTCGGGTGCGTCCTGTACGAGATGCTGACCGGCCGGACGCCGTTCACCGAATCCAACAGCCGCTCCTTCCGCGACCACCACGTCAACACCGCACCGCCGTCGCTGCGTCCGGGCCACCCTGACGTCCCCGCCGCGCTCGACGATCTCGTCCTCGCGATGCTTGCCAAGGCCCCGGCCGGCCGGCCGAGCGCAGCCAACGTCTACGAAGCATTGCTACCCCTCGCGCAGGCCGTCGAGGGGGCCGTCGACGACCGTGACCCGCGACGCCCCTTCCTGCGACCCTTGGCGCCGCGAAAGCCGCGCAACACAACCCCTCGTGCCCGGACAGTCCCGATGACAGTCGACGAAGCCATCGACGCCATTGAGCAAAGCGCCGCCCTGGCCGAAGAAGACCAGCTACACGCTGCCATTGATCTGCTAGACGAGGCGGTCGCCCGGCCCACCGGACATCCGGCGGCCGACGTCGAGGTGAAGCTTCAACTTGGAACGTTCCTGCATCTCGCCGAGGAGCACACCCGCGCTGCCGCGGTCCTGGACGAGGTGATATCTCAGCTCGGCGACGACAACCGGGCTGCCGAGCTTCGCTACGAGGCAGGCGTCAGCTACGCCGCGAGCGGCAAACTCGATACCGCTGTGCATTATTTGACCGCCGCACTCGCAGACGCCGGCACCGAGGACACCTTCCGCCGCGACGCGTCGTATCAGCTGGGGATGCTGCTGCCAGCAGTCGGCCGGGCAACCGACGGCGTACGGCTGCTGGAGTCGCTGCGGCCTCAGCTAGTTACTGAGTTCGGTGCTGAATCTGTGCACGTCAGGTCCTTGGATCGACGCATCGCCCAGATGAAAAAGGCGCCGTAACGTCAGGACCGGAGTGCGACGTACCCGCGACTTCAGCCTGTACCTCTGAGTGAGTGTTTGAGATGGGGTTAGGGCCAGGTGAAGGTGCGGCGGGTTTGGC